>NZ_VSJK01000030.1 GCF_008085915.1 Oceaniovalibus sp. ACAM 378
AAGTGTTCGCCAGCCGGATCGGCCAATCTTCGATCGAAAGCGGATGGGCGCCTGAACTGATGAGCTGGGTCACCACCGAATGGAAGTGGCCCGGCGACTATGTGGTCAGCAAGATCTCCGAAGGTGCACGGGCTGCGGTGCGTGAGCATGAGCGCCTGCTTTCTGCTGACCGGGCGGGCGTGGATCTGACGTCGGCGGATCGCGCGCTTTTGGAGCGTCGTCGCGCCGCCATCGCCCGTTGCGAGAATGCTCGCGCCCTAGGCCGTGGTGAGCGCGCAACGCCGGGGGTGCAGGCATGAGCTGGATGGGCCGGTTACAGATCGGTGATGTTATCCCGGCTACCGCTCCTGCAGCCGTTCTGCCGGAAAGGGGAAGAATGGGAAAGGTGGGCAATCAGCGGGGCGTGATGCGGCGACAGATGGGTGTGCAGGCGGCACTGGAATGGGCTTTCGCCACTGAAATGGCTCAGATGGAGCGCGATGAGGTGGGCGCCAGCAGCGGCGGACAACGCGCGGGCGTCAGCATGGAGTACATCCTGTATCAGCGGTTCATGTTGGGCGGTGTGGCGATCGACACTTCGCCAGGTCGATCAAGTCCTGCGGACGATGCCGAAGTCGTGGCCAGCGTGTTGCGGGCAACCCTCCTTTGGCACGATGCCAGTTGGTTGGCGGATCTGGCCCGTACACGCTGCGTTCCGGACTGCATGGCGGGCGAGGTGCCTCGCCTGCGTCCTGAGGACTGGGCGTTTGGTCGTGGCGGCCGTGTAGGAAGGCGCGCTGATAGCCGCCCGCTTGGGGCTGAAGGCTGGCCACCGGTGGAGCGGCGCAACCGCAAGGGCGCGGTGGTCTATGATGAGGTCAGCTTTACGCCATGCACCTGGTCACCGACACAATCGCAGATTGCTGGCGCACGCCGTCGCTATATCGATTGGTGGGGCCATCTGCTGAGCGTGATGGTGGCGCTGCAGTCGGCAGGATTGGAGCGAATCGAGGTGACTGACGCGATGCCTCCGATGACGCCCTGGCGTAAAGGTAGTTGACGCGCGAATATAAAGGGGGCTAGACATAGCGCCATTAACAGACCTGCGCCCGGACGGTACCCACCGCCCGGGCGCTTTGCGTTTGAGGGGATCGATCATGCTGTTCATGCCGATGGATACCTCGGATTTTACGAAAGGCCTGAGTGACGTACAGCGACGTCAGGTACCGCAGGCGACGGTCTGGGCGCTTAACGATGCAGCGACCGATGTTCTCGATCACATGCAGACGCGAATGGATAGCGTCTTTGACCGGCCCACACGGTTCGCGCGCAATGCCTTCATGGTCTGGCGTGCGAACAAGTCGACGCTGACTGCCGAGGTGAAAGAGCGGCCATCGGTTGGTGCCCGTCACTTCCTGAAAGTTCAGGAGCAAGGTGGGGCCCGCTCGAATACGGGGCTGGAAAAGCTGATGCAGTCTCGAGTCAGTTTCGGAGGCGACATCCAGGCTGTGATTCCGGCAAGCGGAGCCAAGCTGAACGCCTTTGGCAACTGGTCCCCGGGGGAACGCAACCGCGTTCTTTCCGCGATCCAGTCGCAAAGGGAAACGGCGACGAACACGACAAAGGACTCGGGCAAGCGTCACTCCAAGCGGGCGGGATACTTCGTGCCACGTGCGGGATCGAAGCTGTCGCCGGGCGTGTGGAAGCGGCAAGGCAAGAAGAGCCTGACGAAGGTTCTGCACTTCACCACGGCGATGCCGACATATCGAAAGCGGCTCGGCTTCTATGATGGCGCTGAGGAAGTGTTCGAGGCGAAGTTCCCGATCCACTTCGAGCGGACATTGGCGCGGGCTCTGGCAACCGCCAGATAAACCCGTGGGTCCTTCCCGGCGGGTCCCGCACAGGGGTAATTCGCACCCCGTTTCGTGCGGGGCTGGTGGGTTGTTGCTGGTTGCAGAAGCGGTTGTGGTTGTTGTTACGGCCTTTTCAGTAAGGGATGTTCGATTGAAAATAGAGACAATTAAAGTCGAAGCGATTCAGCGGTTCGAGAATAACCCACGAATCCATTCGGAGTCCCAAATCGATCAAATTGCGGCTTCGATCCAGCAGTTCGGTTTCACTAATCCATTGCTGATTAATGGTAGCGGCGGCTTGATCGCCGGTCATGGCCGTCTCGAGGCTGCCATAAAGCTGGGCATGCAAAAGGTGCCGGCCATCCGGCTGGCCCATTTGACCGAGGATCAGCAGCGCGCGCTGGTGATCGCTGACAACAAGATCGCCGAGAATTCGACTTGGGACGATGAGCTGCTGCGAGCCGAGCTTGCGGCGTTGCAATCTATCGAATTCGATTTTCAGTCGATCGGCTATGGTGATGAAGACTTGGCCGCGATCCTCGAGGGGCTGGCAGGTGAGGACCCCGGCAAAGAGCTGCTTGGGGATCCTGACCACATTCCTGATCCGGTGGTCGATCCCGTCAGCCGAGCGGGTGACCTCTGGCTTTTGGGCGATCATCGGGTAATTTGCGGTAGTGCAACCAACGCCGCCGACGTGATTAAAGTCTCGGGCGGCGAGTCCACGATCGATTGCGTTTGGACGGATCCTCCCTACAACGTGAATTACGAGGGCGCGGCGGGCAAGATCCAGAACGACAACATGGCGGCGGCTGATTTCCGTGGGTTTCTGTTGGCCGCATATCGATCGGCGATTGCTGTGATGCGATCGGGCGCCCCTATTTATGTTGCGCATGCTGACACCGAAGGGCGGGCTTTCAGGGGGGCGTTTGCGGATGCGGGCTTGAAGCTTTCAGGCTGTCTGGTCTGGGTGAAGCCGAGTCTTGTGTTGGGCCGCTCGGACTATCAGTGGCGCCACGAGCCGATCCTGTACGGATGGAAGCCCGGCGCCGCCCACACTTGGTTCGGCGGTCGGTCAAATACGACCGTTCTTGAGGTCGAAGGTTCGCCGCTCCGGATCTTAGACGACGAAACGATCCAGATCGATGTCGGCGATCGGATTGTTGAAATCAAAGGAAAGGGCCTGTCGCTGGAGGTGGTCGAGGGCAGTGTCATCCGAGCTGATAAGCCGCGCCGGAATGATGTGCATCCGACTATGAAGCCCGTCGATCTGATCGTGGGCATGCTGCGTCGAAGCTCTAAGAAAGGCGCTTGCGTGCTGGATATGTTTGGTGGGTCGGGCTCGACGCTCATGGCGTGCGAGGTCCTGGGTCGTAAGGCCAGAATGGTTGAGCTGGATCCTCGGTTTGTCGACGTGATCGTCAAGCGGTGGGAGGTTGCGACCGGTAACCAAGCCACGCTGATGGCAACGGGGCAGGCGTTTTCGGAAGTGGCCGCGGATCGAAAGCTTTGCCTTGAGGAGGCCTGATCGTGGAGGGGGGAGATAGGGCACCGACCAGCGCGCAAACGCTGGAGCGCGCCAAAGCCGCGACCGAATCCTTCAAGGCGCAAGAGGCGCAGATACGGGTCCGGAAGCTGAAGGGCGAGCTGGTCGATCGGAAGGAGGTCGAGGCACATGTGACCCGAATGGCGCGTGAAGAGCGCGCTGCATTCGAGGAATTTGCGATAGGATGCAGCGATGTCATCTCCAAGGAATTCGGAGGAGATGTGGATGCTATACGAAAAACGATAGAGCGCGAGGTGCGTAAGCATCTTGAGCTTCGATCGGGCGTTAGGGTCCAAGTTGGAGCGTAGGTACGACGGCGCCGATGCGGTTCTGGTTGCGTGGCTTGAGGGTCTTCGGCCAGAGCCGGGCCTGATCGTAGATGAGCGTTCGATCAGCCCGGACCTTGCAGAACTCCTGCGGCTGCATCCGTTGCCGATCGGCGTTCGCGATGCCGACATGAACCAAGAGGAAATGGCTGCCGCGCTGAACACGACGGTCAACACCCTGGGCAAGTGGATCAAGGACGACATGCCGGTCGCACAGGCCGGGGGTTTGGGGAAGGCCTATATCCTGCGGCTGTCGCACTGCTGGGCTTGGAAGCAGGCGCGCGATGTTGGCGAACGCCAGAGGCGTGACCACAACGCCAACCAGATCAGCATGCTGCAGGCGCAGTTCCTTGGGCTGGACCGGGAGAACCCGCTGGCCGCGCTGTCGGCCAAGGAACGGGCGGCGCTGGCCGCTGCCGACATCCAGCACAGTCGCGCGATGCAGCTGCGCCGCCAGTTGGTGCAGCTGGATGATGTGGTGGATCTGATGGAATCGGTATTCGCGATCGTGCGCGACAAGATCGAGGCGATGCCCGACGTTCTGGAGCGCGAGTTGTCGTTAAAGCCGGAAGCGGTTGGACAGGTTCAGCGGATCGGGTCCGATCTTCTGAGCGCCCTGGTCGAGAGGATCGAAGAGGCCGAGCTGCGCGAACGGAATGTGCCGGATGTCGAGGTACAGAAACAATGGCTGATCTGAGGGGGGCCGTTACAATGCAGGTCCACCGCGATTATGAGCCGCTGCCGCCTTACACCGATCCGCGTTCGGCGCTGAAGATCGCCCTGCCAGCCTTGCGCCCGGCGGAACAGATCAGCGTCACGGAATCCGCCGAACGATATATGCGGGTTAACGTGTCCGGCCAGTGGCAGCCGTTCCGGCGTGACGTGACGCCTTACATGGTTGAGCCCACCGACATGATCGCCTCGCGCGCCTATCGCGGCCTGGTGTTTTGTGGGCCATCCCAGTCGGGTAAGACTCAGATGCTGCAATCAGCGATCGCGCATGCGATCATGAGCGATCCGGGCCGGGTGGCGCTGTTCCAGATGACCCGCGACGCGGCAGGTGAGTTCGAACGCAACAAGCTGGCGCCGATGATCCGCAACAGTCCCGAGATCCGCAACCGTCAGGCGCGGGGCAGGGGCGCCGACAACATGTATCAAAAGTTGTTCACAGGCGGCACACAGCTGACACTGGACTGGCCTACGATCACCAAGCTCAGCTCCACCACGATCCGGCTCGTTCTGGGCACCGATTACGACCACTTTCCGGAAAGTGTCGACGGCGAGGGCGATGCCTATTCGCTGATGCGCGCGCGCGATCGTTCCTCTCGCGCGGCATGGTGGTGGTCGAGAGCAGCCCCGCAGCGCCGCTGGTGGATGAGAACTGGCGCGCGGCATCGCCGCATGATTGCCCACCGGTGCGCACCGGAGTTCTCGCGCTCTATCCGCAGGGCACGCGCGGGCGGTGGTATTGGCCGTGCCCTGACTGCGGCGCGATGTTTGTGCCGACGTTTCGGAGGTTGGACTATCCCGACAGCGCCGATCCGGTTGAGGCGGGAGAAGCTGCAGTGATGAAATGCCCGCACTGCCCGGCGCGGATTGACCACGCGATGAAACGTGATCTGAACACCGCTGGTCAGTGGTATCACGAAACTGAAACCGGCGATGTCGCAACGCTCGACAGTGGTCGGGTGCGCCGTGCGGATCTGTTGTCCTACTGGTTGGACGGGGCAGCGGCATCTTTTTCTAGCTGGGCCGAACTGGTGACACAGTATCGCAATGCCCTTCGCCAGTTTGAATTGACCGGCGACGAAGAGGCGCTGAAAACGACGTTTAACACTGGACAGGCACAGCCCTATCAACCGCGCGGCATGACATCGGAGCTGGAATTGACCCTGCAAGGCCTGAAGGACAAGGCCGAGGGTAATTCGACGGCGAAAGGCACCGCACCGGCATGGACCCGTTACATCACGGTTTCTGTCGACGTGCAGGGCACCCGGTTCGCCGTGGGGGTCACGGCCTGGGGGGAGGATGGGCGGCATCAGCCGATTGACCGGTTCGATATCGTGTCACCGCCGCCTGATGCGCCGGGCGCGCAGGACCGGGCGTTGAACCCCTTCAGCATCGCCGAAGACTGGGCCGTGCTGGAACCGCTGGGCTTGCGGACCTGGCCTGTCGAGGGCGGGGAGTGGGAATTGCGCCCGGTGGCGCTCTGCGTCGATCAGCAGGGCGGCGGCGCAACGACGGACAACGCCTATGCCTTTTACCGTGCGCGACGTCGTGCAGGCGACGGCCGGCGGTGGTTTCTCAGCCGTGGTCGCGGTGGGCTCAACCACACCGATCGGATCTGGTTGAAAGCGCCCGAAAGCGCCAGCGGACGGCGGCGGGTTGCTAAGGACATCAAGACGCTGAACATGGCGACGGACCGCCTGAAGGACGCGGTGACGACGTCACTGCGTCTGATCGAGGAGGGCCAAAACCACTGCGGCGTGCCAGAATGGATGTCCGAAGGCGAGTTGATCGAGTTCACAGCCGAGCGGCGCGGCGCGAAGGGCTGGGAGAAACGTCCCGGCATGGTGCGCAACGAAAGCCTCGACCACCTTGTCATGGCACGGGCGCTGCACATCCAGATCGGCGGCGAAAAGATCGTTTGGGAGCGCCCGCACGACTGGGCGCGCCTGGAAGAGGACAACACGTTTGCGGTGCACATTGGCCCGGCGCCCGCACCGCAGATCGAGTCCGAAACAACGCCGACGCCCGCGCCGGTGCATTCCACCGCCCGGCGGACCGCGCGCGGCAATGACTGGATCAAACCCCGGGAGAACTGGCTTTGAGCGGATACACCCAACAGCAGCTCGACGATCTGCGCTCTATGACGGCCAAGGGCATCACAAAGGGATCAATGGGGGGCGAGTCCGTCGAGTTCCGATCTTTGGCCGACATGTTTCGACTGATCGCGGTGATCGAGCGTTCGCTGGCGCCCACTGCAACGGTTCGCCAGCACTTTCCAACTTTCCGGCGTGGAACCTGAAGACATGAACATTCTTGATCGCATGATCGCCGGGTTCTCTCCCGAGCGGGGCCTTCGACGTGCTCGGGCCCGGGCAGCGACCGCCCATTACGACGCTGCAACCAGCACGCGCCGTGGCCAGTCGTGGAAGGTTTCGGGCGCGGATGCCGACGCGGCATCGCGCAAGCGCGACCGGCTGGCTTTCGTGTCGCGCGACTTGGTGCGCAACAACCCGTTCGCCCTGCGCGGCCAGCAGGTGATCACGAACAACATGGTTGGCGACGGCATCATTCCGAAGATCATCGATTGTGCGGATGAGGAGCTGCGAAAGACCGGGTTTCGAATGATCGAAAGCCTGCTGGATACGACCCGGATTGACGTTTTCGGGCGCCAGAACCTTTATGGCCTGCAACGTCTGGCTGCCAATACCATCGTGGACAGCGGCGAGGTGCTGATCCAGCGCGAGTTTCATCCGAGTCCTCAGGGGCCGACAGGGCGATTTGTCCCTGAACTGAAGCTGCGGGTGATGGAGCCCGACTATCTCGATCCGCTCCACGACGGTTTGCTGTCCAACGGACATTCGATCGAAGAGGGCATCGAATACGACGCTGACGGCAAGCGTGTTGCCTATCATTTGTTCGCCCAGCATCCGGGGGCAGCCTCGTTTCGCGGTGTGGGTTGGAGCAGCAAATCGACCCGCGTGCCCGCAGATCATGTTCTGCATATCTATCGACAGGATCGGCCCGGGCAGATGCGCGGTGTTTCGTGGTTTGCACCGATTGCCATGACCCTGCAAGACTTGGCCGATTATCAGGACGCGCAGATCATGCGCCAGAAGATTGCGGCCTGTTTCGCCGGATTTCGGCGTTTGGGGGCCGAGGCGACCGAAGAAGATCGGGAGCTGGTGTCTCTCAGCCCGGGTCTGATTCAGGACATCGGCCCGGATGAAGAAATGACCTTCTCTGATCCGCCAGACGTTGGCGGTTATGACATGTTCATGAGCACCGGATTGCATGCTGTCGCGTCGGGTCTGGGTGTCACTTACGAGGCGCTGACCGGCGATCTGTCGGGGGTGAATTTCTCTTCCGGTCGCATGGGGCGGATGGAGATGGATCGCAACGTGTCCTCGTGGCAGTGGCTGATGTTGATCCCGCAAATGATGGAGCCGATTGGTCGCTGGCTGATCGAGGACTGGGCGCGAACTGATGCCGCGAACGCGCGTACCATCATGGCATCGCGGTTTGACTGGGTGCCGCCGCACCGCATTCTTGTCGATCCGACACGCGAAATACCGGCGCTGCGCGATGCCGTGCGGGCCGGGTTCGCATCCCGTTCCGGCGTGGTGCGCCAGTTGGGCGCCGACCCGGAACGCCTGATGGAAGAGATAACCAAGGATGCAGCCGAGGCAAAGGCCAAAGGGCTGGTGTTTGACTCCGACGCCGCAGCCGTGTCCGCGGCCGGGGTGACACAAGCGCCGCCGCCCGAGGATAAAACGACGACGCAAAAGGGTTCTGGCAATGGAAAATGAAATTCACCTCTACGGCAGCGTGGGCGGGTCATTCTGGGATGAAGAATTCTTTACACCCAATACGGTGCGCGACGAATTGGCGGGCCGCACCGGTCCTCTTTCCGTGCGGATCAACTCGGGTGGCGGCTTCGCCAGCGACGGGCAGGCGATTTATACCATGCTGCGCGACTATCCCGACCGGGTCGATGTGGTCATCGATGGGATTGCCGCCAGCGCGGCCAGCTTGATCGCCATGGCAGGCGACACGATCACCATGCGCCTGGGCGCGACCATGATGATTCACGATCCGGCGAACCCTTGGGTTGATGGACGGGGGACCGAGGATGATCACCTGAGTGCCGCTGCCGGACTGAGCGTGATGTCGGGTGCCTTCGCCGCTGTCTATGCCAAGCGGGCTGGAATCAGCCGCGACGCGGCGCGGGCGATCATGCGGGCTGAAACTCATTACGACGGTGACGGCGCGATTACTGCCGGGTTCGCCACGGCAGTGGACGAAGGCACGGACTCCACCGCAGTCGCCGCGTTCGATTATCGCATCTACGCCAATGCGTCTGCCGCGCTGCGCAGTGCCAGCACGAAGGCCGCAACTCCAAAATCAAAACCGGCCATCCTGGCCATGATGGCGGGCAGTGCCGCGCCGAAACCGAAAGGAAGAACTATGCCGCCCATTGCTCAGGACCAGCGCGAGGAAATGGAAGAGGAAGAAGAGGATCAGACCTCGACAGCCGCCGATGGTGAAGAAGAGGAAGATCAAATCACCGACGCCGATGGCGATGGTGAAGAGGAAGAAGAGGAAGGCGACGAAACGACCGCCGCCGCTCCGGTTGCTGTGCAGATCATGGATCTGTGCGAGGCCACCAATCGACCCACTGCCGAGGCACGCGACATGATCGCCCGAGGCCTGACCCTGAACCAGGCGGTTGCCGAAATCACTGCCAGCCGACGCAAGGAGAACCCCGTGAACGCAAACCGCCGGGGCGGTCCCACCGCCCGTATTCTGCGCGATGAGCGCGCCACCCGCCGGATCGGCATGACAGCGGCGATCAGCGCCCAGATCATGCGCGCCGATCAGGTCGATGCGCAGACGCGTCCCTTCATGAACCTGACGCTGGCCGAAATGGCCGCCAGCTGTGCGGGACACACCGGTCCGCTGCGCAATTCCGGGCAGCGCATGGAAGCTTTCATGGCGGCGTCGCATTCGACTTCCGACTTTCCCGCGATTTTCGAGAACGCGCTGAACAAGGTGCTTCTGGAGCGCTATCAGCTGGCCGAGCCCACCTATCGCCAGATTTCACGCCGTCGCGATTTTACCGATTTCAGAGCACATCCGCAGGTGCGGGCAGGTGATTTTCCGACCCTGCAGCCCGTGGGTGAGAACGGTGAAATCAAATACGGCACCTTCGGGGAAAGCCGTGAAACCGCGATTCTCAGTTCGTATGCCGTGGCGTTGCGGATCAGTCGGCAGATGATGGTCAACGACGAGCTGGGCGCGATCGACGATGTGCTGTCCGACTATGGCCAGATGGTCGCCGATTTCGAAGAGCAGACGTTCTATGCCTTCGCTCTGTCGGCGACACTTTCCGACACCAAGGCGGTGTTCCATGCGGATCACAACAACCTGGCTGCGGCTGGGGCTGCAATCTCGGTTGCAACAGTCTCCGCCGGCCGCGCGGCGATCCGCAAGCAGAAGAGCATTGACGGGAAGGCCATGAACATGAGCCCGTCAATCATTCTGGTCGGTCCAGACAAGGAAACCGAAGCCGAACAGCTGGTCGCATCGATCCAGCCGCAGGAACAAGGCAAGGTGAACCCCTTCGCCGGGCGCCTTGAGCCAGTCGTCACTGCCCAGATCACCGGTAATGCCTGGTATCTTCTGGCCGGTGCGGATCGCCCCGGTGGCGCGCTTTGGGTGCACGGCTTCCTTGATGGTGCCGCCGCCCCGCGCATCCGCATGGACGAGCCGTTCGGGCAGCAAGGTGTCGCAATGTCGGTGGAGCATGACTTCGGTCTGGGCGCCATCGATCATCGCGGTGGCTGGAAGAACCCGGGCGCGTAAACCCCGATCTGTCGAAGGGCGCTTAACCACGCGCGGCCTTCGATGATCCATCCCTTCATCTCAGGAGAACCCAATGAAGACCTTCATCCAACCGGGCGACAGCCTGACCGTTCCTGCTCCCAGCGCTACGGTCAGCGGTGCCGGTGTCAAAGTCGGCGTGCTTTTCGGCGTGGCGCAGCATGACGCCGCCAACGGTGCGGCCCTTTCGATCCAGACCACTGGCGTATTCACCCTGCCAAAGACTTCGGCGCAGGCCTGGACCGTTGGTGCTGCGATCTATTGGACCGGCACAGCAGCAACCACAGCCTTGACCGCCGGTAACCTGCTGATCGGCACGGCAGCGGCGGTTGCCGCGAACCCGTCGGCCACCGGTCTTGTTCGTTTGAACGGTGCAGCACCGGCTGCTGTCACTAGCTGATGAGCTTGTTCGACGGAATGGCGGGCGTCCTGACCGGTGTGTTCGGGTCGCCCACCACCTATCGGCCTAAAGGCGACGTGTCGCGCACGGTGGAAGCGGTCTGTCGCAATGGGCCGATCGAGGTGGCCGACGCCGAGGGGCACACGGTCATAATCCTCTCGCCCACCCTGCGGGTGCGCCGCGATCTGGCACCCGAATTGGCCAGGGGCGACATTGTTCTGCCCTCGGCTCCGGTCACGATGGCCGGTCGCACGTTTGTGGTGATCAACATGCTGCCCAGCGGATCACCTGCGCAGGACAGTTTCCTGATCGCCGAACTGGAAGAGGTGGACCCGTGAGCCACTATCGCAGCGAATATCGCACGGCCGTGCGGACAGCCCTCAAGGCATCCAGTGAGTTCGCCGAATTCACGATCATGTCGGCCTGGGCGCAGAAGATCGATGCCGAGACCCTGCCGGTTATGGGCGTTGCCACCCCGCGCGAGGGCAAGCAGCGCGACAGCCTTGAGAGTTCGGCGCGCGAAACAACCGTGATTGTCGCGCTCAAGCGGCAGGGCGGCGAGGATATCGAGGACGTTCTTGATGATGACAGTGCTGTCATCGAGCGGCTTGTTCTGTCCGCGTTGGAGGCTGACGGGCAGGACTGTCAACTGGTCGATACGGAAATCGATCTGGATGGTGGCGGGGCCAGACGCGTCGGCACGCTGATCATGAGATTCACGGTCGCGGCCTGGCTGGCCGAACCGCTGGCCGGGGTCTGACCCCGAGAACCCGCGCCCCATGGCGCAAACATCACATCGAAAGGATTTGACCAATGGCTGCAAGCAGCGGAGCGGTGCGGGGATATGGCTCGACTGTCCGGGTGGGCGTCGGAGAAATACCAACCTGGACGAAACTTGTTGGCGTCGAGGAATTCGAATTTCCCGACCAGACACCGGACAACGAAGAGGTGACTCACCTTGAAAGTCCGAATGACACGGAAGAGTTCATTCGGGGCATGAAGAAAGCGCCGACCTGGGCGCTGAACATGCATTACGCGCCCGGGAGTGAGTCCGATGTCGCACTGGTGGCGCTGGATGCAAGTGGCGAGGACTTTCTTTTGGAGCTGACCGCCGTCGGTGCCGATCCGGTGGAGTATGCGGCCTATCTCAACAGCTGGCGCCCGATCGGGATCAACGCCAAGGGCAAGATGATGTCGGTTGCGACCTTTACGGTTAAAGCTCGCGTGGTGGCATAAGGCATGGCGAACGCAATCAAGGGCGAAGTCGCCGTCACCGTCGCGGGCAAGGTGTGGATCCTGTTAATGGATTTCAACGCCATGTGTGCCTTCGAAGAAGAGACGAAACTGAAGGTCACTGAGTTCATGGATAAGATGGAGAATGATGGCGAGATGTCTGCCATTCATATCCGTGACTTTATCTGGTGCATGTTGCTGGAACGTCAGCCGGGTGCGACCAAAAAGGACGCCGGGCGGTTGCTGTCTGAGGATCCCGATGCTCTGACGCGTGCACTTGGCGCTGCTTTCCCGGATGCGGAGGCGGATACGGAAGACACGCCGGGGGAAGCGAAGGCAGCGCAGGGTTAGATTACCTTGCGCTGCTGTCGGACTATATCGCCGCCGGGTTCGATCCGGCGGCGTTCTGGCGCCTGACCCCGCGTCTTTACCTGGCGCATATGAAGGGCGCAGGTACCCGCGCGGCCCATAGGCGCGCTGATATGGCCGAAGCAGTCTATGTCGGGGCCCAGTGCGGGTCGCAGCACGATATTGAACGATACATCGATGCGCAACGCGGCGGGGCGGTGACCTTGCCGCCAGAAGCAATGGCCGGCGTTCTGCGTTCGGCCAGTTCTGGCATGGCGACGATCAGCCGAGCCGATTTTTTAAGACAGCAAGGGGGCTGAAATGGCGGCAGGAAATGTCGGTTTATTGCGCGCGCGTCTCGGCCTTGATGCAGGTCCGTTCAACCGTGGCCTGAAAGGGGCTCAGGGAACTGCGGGTCGGTTCTCGGCGCAGATGAAGAAGATGATGGCCGGTGTCGGTGTCGCCATCGCCGGGGCGTTTTCGGTCAATGCGATCAAGAATTCGATGGCGACGATCGATGCGCAGGCGAAACTTGCGAAGTCGCTGGGCACCACCACGACCTCGATGCAGGTGCTGGCGCGCGCGGGTGATCTGGCCGGTGTGAGCATGCAGAGCATCGAGCAAGGCACAAAGGACTTGTATCGCCGTCTCAGTCAAGCGGCGACGGGCGGGGGCCCAGCTGCCGACGCGCTCAAGCGTCTTGGCCTGTCGGCGCGCGACCTGTTGAAGCTGCCGTTGGATCAGCGATTGGGCACCATCAACCAGGCTTTGAAGGACTTCATCCCCGAAGCGCAGCGCGCGTCTGTGGCGGGCAAGCTGTTCGGTGAGGAGGGATCGATCGCGCTGGCGCGTCTCGACCCGGCGACCATCGCCCAGGCGACGGAAGAGTTGAAGTCTTTCGGCTTTGCTATTTCAGAAACCGATGCGAGCAAGATCGAGGCAGCGAACGATTCAATCTCGAAACTGGGCCTGATTGCGCAGGGATTAATCAGCCAGATCACCGTGGCGATCGCGCCCGCGCTCAATGCGATGGCACAGGGTTTCGCGAACGTCATGCGCGAGGGCGGAACCCTGCGCACAGTCATCCAGACGCTGGGCGAAAACATCGGCCGTCTCGCCGCCTACGCCGCCACCTTCGCGGCCTATCTGGCTGGTCAGTGGGTGGTTGCTATGGGGGCGGCTGTTCTTGCGACAGGTGGGCTGTCCCGAGCGCTGCTCGTGTTGCGCGGCGCTTTGATCCGTTCAGGCATCGGCATTCTGATCGTCGGTGCCGGTGAGCTGGTTTATTGGTTTTCTCGGCTGGTCAAAGGCGCCGGGGGCTTCGGCAACGCGATGAGCGCGCTGGGGTCGTTCGTAAGCTCCATACTTGACGGGCTGGGCCGTGCAGCATTGGGGCTTGGCGAGATTATGGCTGGTGTCGCACAGGGAATTGGCGCCGCCTTTGTAGGTGCGTTCTCCATCATAGCCAGCAGGTGGGACGGGATGATCAACCTAATGGCCGCGCCCTTCAATGCCTTGATGGGTGCACTGGGGGCGAGCGCCAGAATTGGGGCATCGAATATCGGTGGTGAACTTGCGGGAGTTGCTGATGCCTGGCTGGGGCAGGCGGCAAAGAGGATCGGCGAAGGTACTTCGTTGATCGCCAATTCTATGAATATCGTCTCTCCGGCTGCTGAACTCCTGCGCCGCGCCGTGACTTCTGCGGGTGAAGATGGCGCCACTGCTCTCGATGCTGCAGCGAATTCGGCCAAGGGCCTGAACGACGAATTGGAGAGTGGTGCGGGCGGCAGCGGGGGCGGCGGAGGGGGCGGCGGAGCGGCTGGCGCGTCGCTCGACACCCTGAAGGACAAGGCTGGCGCGCTGAAGGACAAGATGTCCGAGGTTCGGGATTCTATGAAGTCGGCTTTTGTCGGATTGGTGACAGGGGCGAAGAGCCTGAAAGACGCCGTTGGGGAGCTGCTTGGCAAGTTCGCGGAAATGCTGGCGAGTACCGCGTTCGATGCGCTCTGGGGCGGCTTGGGCGGCGGCGGTGGCGGCGGTTGGCTTGGCAATGTCATGGACAGTATGTTTGGCAGCATCGGCAAGAACGCAAACGGCACGAACAACTGGCGCGGCGGTCTGACGCAGATCCACGAACGCGGCGGCGAAATCATGAACTTGCCGCGCGGAACGCAGATCATCCCGCACGACATAAGCAAGCGCATGGCAGACGGTGGCCAAAACATCACCTACGCGCCGAAGATCGACGCGCGCGGCGCGGATGTTGGCGCGGTCCAGCGTCTGGAGGCCGCCCTGGCCCGCGCTCAGGCTGAGTTTGAAAGCCGTGTCATCAACACCGTAAATGTCGGGCGCAAGCGGAGGACGATTGCATGAGCCTTACATTCCCCCGCACTGACATTCTGGCGGGCCTGCAATTCAAGACATCAACGCCACGCATTGCGCCGCTGTGGCGGCAGGAGACAAGCCGCACTGCCGGTGGCGTCACGCTGGTTAAAAACATGGGGCCACTGTTGTGGCAGGCGTCCTATCTCACAGTGCCAATGCGGCGCGACCGGGCGGGAGAGGTCGAGGCTGATCTGCTGACGCTGGAGAACGGCGGGCAACTATTCGAGGGCTATGACCCCGCACGGCCATTCCCAGCGTCTGACAAAACGTCGCCGCTCACCGGCATCACGATTCACAGCATTAGAACGGATCGGCTGGCGCTGCGCATCACCGGCCTGCCTGCGTCTTTTGTGCTGACGAAAGGCGACTGGCTGTCCATCAATGACGGGACAAACCTACACCTGCTGCGCGCGGTGGAAACGACCACTGCGGCGGGCACGGGGCTTTCGGCATGGTTTGAGGTTCGCCCAAGCATCCGACCGGCTATCGCGGTCGGTAACCCGGTGGCGCTGCGCTATGCGCCTGCCCGGTTCATGGTGGATCCGGGGTCAGTCCAGCGCAGCCCGAACAGCGGCTTGCACGACACGATTTCCTGGACGGCAACACAGGTGATTACATGATCAGGAATGCAGACTTCAAACCCAAAATTGATATCGGTGACCCTCCTTCGCTGCCGTCTGACGGTCATGGCGCGACGCTTGAGGATATTTCGCAAGCAAGAGAATGCCTTAAGTATCTCAGGCACGACTTAGGGCATGATCGACGCTTAGCAGCCGAACTGAGCTATGAAATACTTTTGGCTCAGAACAGGTTCATAAGTTGAGTTCCTTCCGGAATTTTGAAGTCAATTAATTTGCTGCAGATGCCATTTTCTACGGCCCATTTTGCGCTTCGGGAAACTTCACCAGAAAGTAGTTTTCGGCACTCTTGATAATCAAGGCCACCTGTTTCTGCGATGGATTTTGCGATTAGGTCATTCTGTCCCTTCACAGAGTCCAGCATGTTTTTCAGTCGTTCTTCGTCTAGGCGATCCGCTGTTGTCATGCCGGAGCCGTGAAAAACAAATGTGGAAAGTGGGTTGCTGAAGCGCTCTGTTGCCGCGGAGTAGATAGGTATGCCAATCGAAGCCACGCTTGAGACGTTGTGCATAGTTACTGGCACAGGGAGTGCCTGAATGTAGTTAGCCATCAAAATGCCAGCTGAAACGTTTCCGCCGCTGGTTGAAAAGGCAATATAGAACCCAGAAGACCCCTCTTGAATTTTTGTTGTCGTCCAGGTGATGAATGTTTGAACTTTTTCCTGATCAATATTGGTATTCATAATTAGATAGTCTGTAGTCATTAAGAATCTCCATCATTTTTCGGTTGTGGTGACCTGATGATGGGCACGCACCGGGGCTTGAGTCGAGTCCCGGTGCAAAGTTGTTTTCGCTACCCATCCCAATTCACAGGTGATCACATGAGACAGCTTGCCCCGGCGGCAATCGCCGCTCTGAAAGGCCGCAATGTCACGATCCGCGATTTCCTCTGGATCGAGGCCAGGGAGCGCACGACCGGCGTTGCGATCCCGGTCGGGTTCTGGTCAGACCTTTCAACGGTATCGGCGCAGGTTATCGATCCGCACACTGGCGGGGTCACGCTTCGCAGCTTTCAAGGGGCAGGCGGGCTGATCGAGATTTCGCAGGTGACGATGACGTCCAGTCTTTCGGTGCAGTCCGTTAACGTGACGATGAGCCAGATTTCAAACGCCAGCGATCTGGTTCGCGCCTACAATGTAAAGCAGGCGCGGATCGAGGTGTTCCGTGGATTGTTCGCGCCTGCCACGCTGATCCAGTTGGCCCCGGCCTTCCCGCGCTTTGTCGGCTTCGTGGACAGCATCGAGATCAAAACCCCCGCAGAGGGCGGAGACGGCGGCATAGAGTTGACTTGCGTCAGCCATTCTCAGGAAATGAGCCGGTCGAATCCTGCAACTCGCTCTGATGCCGACCAGCAAATCCGCAGGAATGGCGATACCTTTTCCCGCCATGCAGCGGCGGTCGGAACCTGGGAAATGCAGTGGGGCGCCGATCCGTGATCCGCCGCGCAGTTGCGGGCGATATTCTGGCCATGGTGCGGATGGCGGGGGATTTCATTGCGTCAGCCGATCTCGCGATCCCGTTCGATCCGGACTACCTCACGGCATCGCTGCGCGCCCATCTGGCGGCGACTGACCGCCTTGCGTTGGTTCTGGACAGGAATGGCGCGGCGCGCGGGATGCTGTGCGCGGCGGCCAGCAGGTCGCCGCTGGCACCCGTGGCAGTCGCAACCGAATTGGCGTTTTGGATCGACCCGGATTGCCGGGGGCGCGCCGCGCTAGAACTGCTGCATCAGTACATAGCCTGGGCGCGCGACCTCGGCTGTTCCCATGCATCGATGATGGCCCTGCCGGGACGCTCGCTTGAACGCCTCTATGGCGCGGCGGGGTTCCTTCCTGCTGAAATGACTTACTCCAAGGTGCTGTAAATGGCGGTTTTCACGGCAATCGGTGCGGCTGTTTCCAGCTTTTTCGCCGGTCTCACATGGGCTTCGGTCGGGACGTTCCTGCTGCGCACTGTTGCCAGCATGGGGCTGTCGATGTTGGCGCAAAAGCTGGCAGGTAAGGACAAGGGGCCGTCTTTCGGGGTTAAGGGGCAGCTTGAGCGCGGCGCAGATGTTCCGCAGGCGTTCATCCTCGGGGCATACGCGACGGCAGGATCCCTGACCTATGGCAACACGGCTGCGGAAGGCGGTACGCCGAACGCTTGGATGGTCTGGGTCATCACGCTGTCCGACCTGCCTGTCTCGGGGCTGACCGGGCTTTGGGTGAACGGGGCGCGGGTGGTGCTTGAAAGTAGCGCAGGTTGGCTGAACGCGCCCGAGTATGTGCGTGGCGGCAAGAACTACCTGCAAGTGCGTTTCTATGACGGGACACAGGCGACGGCCGATCCCTTTCTTGTCAACGACGTTTCGACCGAGGAGCGCCCCTGGGATGCCGATGCAGTGGGGTTCGGCAAAGCCTATGCCGTGGTGCGCGCACGGATTGATCAGGAGTTCTGGCGCAACGGCTTCCCCCGCTTCCTGTTCGAGATCGATGGCGCGCGGCTTTACGACCCGTCGAAGGACACGACCGTTGGCGGCACTGGCGCGCACCGCTGGTCGGATCCAGCAACATGGGAAACGAGCGAGAATGTAGCGGTCCAAATCTACAACATCCTGCGAGGGATGTCGTACCGGATCGACAGAACCGGCGGCATTGGGGTCGATGCGCAGACGGTCAGTCTTGATGGAGCGAACACTCTGTCGCTGCGGGTGGTCGGTGGCGGTGGCAGTGAAGCTGACGACCTTGCGAAAGACCCGCGTGACGATCTGGGCATAGACGGAACCGAGACCACGGTTATTCTGCGGGATGGTGCCACGGTCATCAAGGTATGGACCGCGCAGGGTGGCGTGGCCGCGGCGGCAGGTACGGATCCGTCGCAAACGCCCATGTCGCCGCTTGGTGATGGTGCACCTCCAATTTTCGGGACATCCAGCCTCCCGGAGTTCAGCTATAGAAGCAGGCACGGCGGCACCGCAGGTCAGTACATTGAGATTGTCGGCTATGATATTTCCGACCTGACTGACCCCACGCTGACGTTCAATCTGGGCACTGGCGGGCGCAGTGCGGGTGCTGGCGGTGCGATCTTTGAGACCGGGCTTTCCGTGACCGAAATAAGGTGGTTGTACGGCTTGCAAGGCGTGACAGAGGCGCAGCTTCCCGTCGATCACTGGATACAGCAGATCAGCAAGTGTCGCGGAACGGTTTCGGGTACTGATGGGCCTGAGCCGCGCTTCCGTTCGTCAGGCGAAGTCCCGGTTTCCGCAGCGATTGTGACCGTGATCGAAGGGTTGCTTGATGCCTGTAACGGCAGGCTGTCCGACGCGGGCGGCGTTTACAAGCTTTTCGCCGGTGCGCCCGATGCGCCGGTCATGTCCTTCGGTGATGACGACATTATCAGCACCAGCGATCAGACATTCACGCCGTTCCTCGGACTGGCTGATACCGTCAATGGCGTGGCCGCGAAATATCCGTCACCAGATGCCGGTTGGCAGGCGGAAACCGCACCGCCGCTCTACAGTCCTGATTACGAGGCCGAGGATGGTGGACGCCGTCTGCTGGTAGATGTTTCTCTGGATTGGGTGCCTTATCCCGAGCAGGTGCAACGCTTGATGCTCGCTGCGCTCAACGAGGCCCGGCGCGCCCGGCGGCATACCTTCACGCTGCCGCCGAGGTTCTGGCCGTTGGAGCCGGGCGATGTGGTCGAATGGACCAGCGAACGCAATGGCTATGTGACCAAACAGTTCCGCGTCGATGGAATGATCGACCTGGCCAACGCAGACATCATGCTTGACCTGACCGAGATCGATCCAAGTGATTACGATTTCGATACGGCTGTCGATTTCACGCCGCCCGCGATCCCCGGCATTCTGCCGCAGCCTTTGCCCGCGCAGGATGTCGGACATTTCGCGGTGGTGGCGGTTTCCCTCGCGGGTGCCGATGGTACGTCGCGCCGCCCGGCGATCTGGGCCTATTGGGATGGCGACGTGGCCGATGTGCGGGCCATCAAGTTCCAGATCCGCGTCAAGGCCACCGGGGTGCATATCGATCCGGTGCAAACCAACGATGTGGCCGAAAGTGAAATCTATATCTCCACAGGAGTTCTGCCCGCGACTGAATACGAAGTTCGGGCGAAATTCATTCCGGCTTCTGCGCGCCCGACCAATTGGACCGCTTGGAAAAGCGTCATAACCGACGATACCCGCCTGACACCGGCCGATGTTGGGGATGACATCTGGACCGTCATCGAGGCCGACGCGACGGGCATCGCTCAGAGTTTGATCGATGGATTCAATCTCGACATAATTGTCCCGAACTGGGACCGGATCAATGATGACATTGCCGATGTCGAGCAATTGATCGCCGACGTCCGCGACCGATTTCCGCCGATTATCCGCGACATTGAATTGCAGGATATTGCGCGGGCCAGCGTTTATGAGGCGGTGGGCACGATTAACGAACGGGTCATCTGGCTGCTGGCAAATGCGAGCGACACGACAACCACGATCCGTGACGCGGGAATTTATGTGGACCCCGAGGACGGCACGGTGCGGATTGCTGCGGTGGAGCGAACCGCCGAAAAGATCAGCGAAACCGAAATCCGTCTGAACGCCGCCGAAGCGAATATCAATCTGCGGGCGACACAATCCTACGTCAACCAGGTGGTGTCAGATGCGATCCTGGATCCGTCGCAAATCCCCTTGCTGGGCGAGTTGGATTTGCGGGTCAGCAACGTCGAGATAGATCTGGACGCCGTTGATACCGCCATCAACCTCAAGGCCGACGAAACAGTCGTGGACGGGATCGGGGTCAGGCTGACACAGGCCGAGGTCGATATTGACGGGCTGGACGGGGAAATCGCCCTCAAGGTCAATCAGGTGGATTTCGACGCCGCAGAGACACGGATATCTGACGCCGAGATTGAACTGTCTTCCATTGACGGGGCGAGCATCAAGCAAACGGTCAGCGACACAAGGTCCCTATTCGATAGTTTCGATGCTTTGTCAGTCCACGATCTCGCCGCCCTGCTGGATGCTTATGAAGGCCGCGAGTTGCTGAAGGTTGATTTGGCATATGCCACGCAGGACATGCGAGCCTATGTCGACGATGAGCGTGTGGCGACGGCATCTTTCGTGCAGCAACTCGGGGTGCGGATCGATGACAGCGTGGCGCTTGTCGAGCGGGAAACCAGCGTTAGATCTTCCGAAACGGAGGCCATGGCGCAAGATATCGTGGCGCTGGACGGGCGAGTTGAAGACGCCGAAAGTGGTCTTGTCGGGCAAGCCAAGGCGACATCCGGCCTGATCGTCCGCGTTGGCGCCACCGAAGATGACCTTGCAGCATATTCCGAAAGTTTCCTGTTGCTGGAAGGGCGTGTGGGAGCGGCCGAAGATGGTGCCAGCCTGATCGAAACCTCATTGAAAAACAACTACTACTCGATTGCTGATGTCGATTTGGCAATGTCGCAGGCCACTTTGGACCTGAAGTCCACAATGGAGGGCGCTGGCGGGTCGGTGACAGCAGCCCAAGACGCCGCGCAGGCTGCGTCTGATCTCGCGGGCGGCAAGGGGCGGGTGTTCTTTGCCAACAACGCGCCGACAGGGGCTGACCGAAACGCTGCCAATCTCTGGATTGACACGAGCCAGAACAAGAACCAGCCGAACCGCTGGAACGGGACCGCATGGGTTCCCGCGACCGACAAGGTAGCTACCGAGGCAGCAGCGGCGGCGGCAGCAGTCAAGGGCGATCTCAATACTCTGACAGCCACGCTGACCAATGATTATTATACGATCACCAACGCTGATTTGGCGATGGCACAGGCCACGTTGGACATGAAATCCACGATGGAAGGCGCTGGCGGGTCGGTGATGGCGGCACAACAGGCGGCGCAGGCGGCGTCTGATCTCGCGGGCGGCAAGGGACGGGTGTTCTTTGCCAACAACGCGCCGACTGGGGCAGACCGAAACGCTGCCAATCTCTGGATCGACACGAGTCAGAACAAGAACCAGCCGAACCGCTGGAGCGGGACCGAATGGGTTCCCGCGACCGACAAGATTGCGACCGAGGCAGCAGCGGCGGCGGCGGCGGTTGCGCAGGACGTCACTAGCCTGACAGCCACGCTGACCAATGAGTACTACACGATAACTGCGGCCGACTATGCCATTTCGCAGGCGACCACCACCTTGCAAGCCACAATGGAAGGCGCTGGCGGGTCGGTGAATGCGGCGCAGCAGGCGGCGCAGGCGGCGTCTGATTTTGCTGGCGGCAAAGGCCGCGTGTTTTTCACCAACACCGCGCCGACGGGGGATAATCGCAACTCGGCCAACCTCTGGATCGATACGAGTGGGGGGAAGAACCAACCGCATCGCTGGAACGGTTCCAACTGGGTTGCCGCGACCGACAGCATTGCATCGGACGCGGCAGCAGCCGCAGCCGGGGCCCAGGGGGCGGCAGATAAAGTCTCCGCTGACTTGTCGTCAAAATACACCACCACTGCGGGGCTGGGCGCGGTAATATCTGCGGCCACATTGGACCTGAGCACCACGGTCGGGGAACACTCGACCGAAATCGGCACAGCCTTATCCAGCATCGGCGGGATCAAAGCCGAATACACACTTCGGATCGACAACAATGGCATCGTGTCGGGGATGACCCTGCGATCCGATATTGATGATATGGGCAAGCCTGCGTCACAGGTCGGTTTCGTCGCGGATAAATTCGCAATCACTTCCGCGCCGAGCAGTAATCAGCAGATATCCACCCCGTTCATTGTTTATACGACGCCGCAGGTAATAGGTGGCGTGAGTATTCCCGCAGGCGTTTATATGAAAGACGCCACGATCCGAAACGGGGCCATCGGCCGCGCCAAGATCAGCGATTCATTGCAGAGCGACAATTATTCTCAGGATGCAAAAGGGCAACCTACTCAGGGGATGCGGCTGAATTTCAAAACCGGCGAAGTCAAAGCCGCTGGTCTGGTTATTTCCCGTCCGCTCATTCTGGCGCGAGGATCATTCGTCCCGGCGGGCCGGATCGAAGACGGCGCCAGGTGGCGATACGTCAACACTGGCATTCGCATCGGGCAGGACGATGTTTGGAGCACCAATCGGGTCGCGCTGGTTGCCGAGGCGAAGATCACGACGGGCGTTTTCGCGGATGAACCGATGGATCCGAACAATTCCTTCTGGTCGTTGGAAACGGAGATCATGTCCGGCGCGCGATGGAACGGCTTTGTCGGCGCACAGCCCCAACCGACAATCGCGTGGCAGAAAACCCCCGCTGTGACCGTCGATCCAGTCTGGGCCACAGGCATTTCGGGCCGGGTTTTCTTGCGCATCGGGTTGGATCTGCAAGGTCCGCTTTATCTCCAAGATCCCACGATTGAGTGGGCAGTTTTTCAGGTCACATAAGGGGCTATTCAATGGCTTGGTACAGCACGGGCACGGTAAGCGTGACCAATGGCAGCAAAGCCGTCACCGGCAGCGGGACAGGTTGGTACGGTGCGTTACAGAATGGTTGGGGGTTCGTCGGTCCTGATGGGCGGTCTTATGAGATCGACACGGTGAACAGCGCGACGTCGATCACTCTCAAGCAGAACTATCAGGGTTCGACCGCGGCGGCGCAGCAGTATTCTGCATATCCCACGATGTCTTTGACGATCGATCTGGCGACCCGGATCAACGCCCTGATCAGTGACTTTCAGGCCGTGGTTGACGGCCCCGGTGCGGGAAAGTTCGGCTATGGGACTGAGGCAGCGCCGGGGATTGCCTTCGCCGCCGATAGCGACACCGGGATGCGCCGAGTAAGCGCGAACGAGCTGGCCCTTGTGGCCGGGGGCTTGGACCAACTGATCTTGAGGGCTAACATCGCTACTGGCGGGGCCGTTCAATCGAGCAAGGTTGACGCCACAATGGGAAAGCTGCTCAGGACGGGGGCCTTTGGCTGGGGCGAATTGAGCAACCCGGAAACCGCAATGGACCTCGACGACACTACGCTTGCGTCCGGGGCTTGGCGGACTATCGGGACTTCCACAGGAACTTTCCCCGGCGGGGGGGCCTTCTTTGGGACGCTCCTCAACATCCGATACGACAACGGGAACATGCACCAGCTTGTTCGGAATATCTCGAACAACGATGTGTACGTTCGGCGTTACCGGTCTGCCGCAGGCTACGGGTTCAGCCCTTGGACCATGCTTTACGCACAGGACAACATTCTTCGCACGGTCTCCCAAGTGGCGGGCATCCCGACCGGGGGGTTGATCGAGAAGGGCGGAAACGCCAACGGCCAATATGTTCGCTTCGCTGATGGGACGCAGATTTGCTGGGGGCAGGTTGTAGCAACTGGCATCGTGTGCGGCGTGGCCTATGCCGGAGGCTTCCGGTCGGGGAGCGGGACCAGCGTTAACTTCGCAGCGGCCTTTATCGCAAACCCAAAGATTGTAGCCCAAGTGGATGACCTCACCACTTCGGATGCTCTGGTGATAGGCGACACCGCCTCGGTATCGAATTTTCAACTGCGGTACTGGCGACCGGTTGCGGCGACCGTGGCTTGTTCCGCTGGATACGTCGCAATAGGAAAGTGGTTCTAAAATGAAACTGACATTCTCACCCATGCGCCAGGACGACCGACTTAACGTCACACGTTCAGGCGACACTTTGACGATCAACGGGGAGGGGTTTGATCTGTCCGTTGTACCAGAAGGCGCGACACTCCCCGCAGAGGCCATCAACAGCGCGTGGTTCGGGGGGCCGGTTGAGCGTATCGGCGGCGTTCTGAATGTCACCCTGATCCTGCCGCACGGGGCCAACGCGCCGCAGGAAACCCGGCACCCCGCGCCGTTCACGCTGACCGGCGACGGGCCGGTTTCCCTTCCAACCTATGATGTGGAGCCGACCGATGAATATTGACCTCACGCAGCTTATCAACGTCGAAGACAAGGCCGCACAGGTGCAGGAAAAACGGCGCGCGGGCGTCAACGGCGAGCGCGACCGCAGGCTGGCCGATGGCGCGACCGTGACCATCGCCGGCTATGGAGACGTTCCGGTACAGGGGCGAACAGGCGACCAGATCAACCTGATTGCCGTGGCCGACACGGCGCGCGAACTTATCGCCGCTGGCTACACGACGGTTGCCATCCCGTTCCGCGACGGCGACAATGTTGTCCACGGACTGACCCCGTCTCAGGTGCTCGAGATGGCCCGCAAGGGCAAGGAAGCCGCAGCGGCTATCTATTCGGCAAGCTGGGCGCTGAAAGACGCCGAGGCAGTCCCTGCTGAATTTGCAGATGACATCCACTGGCCGTGAATACCCCCGTCACGCATTGACCGCACCTCCAACACAAGGACGCTCCATGTCCGAAGAGCACAAACCGCTGCGCCAGATGATCTGGGAGCGGTTCATATCGAAATCTGTCGACTGGCTTGTGGTTGCGGCCATTGGCGGCCTCGTGATCATGGTCTTCGATCCGGTCAAAGAGCGCGCGATGGCGATCTGGAACACGCCGGACGCGCTGCACCAGCTGGTGGTCAGGGTCGAGAGCCTGCTGGGCCAGATGGCCGATGTGCGCGATGACATCGAGTCCCTTCGACGTCCGTCCGAGGTGTTCGAGGTTTCGATCACGAATACCCGGCCGCTCGATGGCCACTGTGTCGAGCGCGAACCCTGCGACATCCAGATCAAGCTGCGGCGGGTGGCCGAGGGCGTCCGCTGCCGGATCGTGCCAGGATCAACCCAGTGGGGCTTCATCAATCCTCGATCGGATCTGTTCGCCCCGGCACAACGGATCATTCCGGGCGTGGCGCGTAACATCGGGATGAGCTGGACGACGATCGACGTGCAAGTGATGACGCCAGTCGGTCTCGAGCCGACGGCCGACTTCGTGTTCGAGGCGTCCTACACGAGCTGCCCCGGCATGACGCCCCGGGATGAGCCACTGACGTTCCAGTCGTCGCGCATCCCGTTCCCGATCCGCACCCGCGCGCGCTGATCCACCAACAGTTGCAACCTTCACGCCCCGCCAGCGGGGTCTTTTGCCATGGGAGATGAATATGGACGTGAGACAGATCCAGATGCTCTACGCATCCGCAGGATATTATCGCGGTGCGATCGATGGAGATCCCGGGCCGCTGACCCGCGATGCGGCGGTGGTCATCGAGCGCAACGCCAATGCCATCCGCAGCCACTGGCCGTGGCCGCGCCGCCTGATTGCTGCAGCGCAGACCGTGCTGGACGCCCAGGGGCACGAGCCCGGCGTAATCGATGGATATGCCGGGCACAACACGTCCGAAGCGCTGACCAGCTGGCTGAGCGAGCAAGCGGGCGTGCCCGCAGATGTGCGCCGTGCGCCGCTGCCGTCGCGCGCCACTCCGACGCGCCTGCCGCGTCAGGCCGAGGTCGCAACTGCCTATGGCACGCCGGGACCTGGCGGCACGGTTGAGCAGCGCCTGGGTTGGGCCGAGACACCTGCGCCCATGCGGCTGGACTGGGATCTGGACACCACAGTGACGCGCCTGCGGGTGCATGGCCTTTGCGCAGAACCCCTGACGGCCGCACTGGCCGCTGTGCTCGACCATTATGGCGAGGCGGAATGGCGCAGGCTCGGTCTCGATCGATATGCCGGCGGATACAACCCGCGCCGGATGAGGGGCGGCACCAGCTGGTCGATGCACGCCTATGGCTGTGCCATCGACATCTTCGCCGCGCCGAACGGCCTGCGAACCCGTTGCCCGGCCGCCGGGTTCTGCGGATCCGAATATCAGCCATTCCTCGACATCATGGAGCGCCACGGCTGGCTGCCTGCAATCCGCCTCTGGGGTGCGGATGCAATGCACTTCCAGATGGCCCGGCTCTGAAGTTCACACACCCTGAAAGGACATCCGATGAAGAATATCGCGACCTGGACGCCGTTCGTGCGTTATGCGCTGATCGCGCTTTCCGCCACTCTCGTTAACCGGGGCTTGCTGATGCCCGGAGATGCGCGGGCTTTTGCGACCGACCCCGCCATTATTGAGCTGACGGTGGGTGCCATCACCGCCGCAGGAACGCTGATCTGGTATCTGACCAGCCGATCACGCGCGGCAATCAAACAGGCGATGGAGCGGTGACGAAATACGCTTTGATCGCCGCCTTGTTGCTGTCCCTCGGCCTCGGGGCGGCAGCATGGTGGCAGTCGGGCAGGGCGGATAGGGCCGAAAGCCGTGCCGCGACTCTGACCCGCTCGGTGGCCACATTGGAAGTGTCACTGACACAGCGGGCGACGGCAGCGAAGATCGCCGCCGAACGTGCCGCCCGCTGGCAGCTCCGCGCCGGGGAACTGGACGCGACGATTCAATCCATCCTGACAGCCGATCTTGGGGAGTGTGCCGATGCGCAGCTTGATCCTGACCTTGCCGATCTTCTTGGCCGCCTGCGATCCACGGACTGAATATGTGACCGTGGCTCCCTTTGTGCCGGCCGAACTGCTGGTGCCGTGCCCGATCAGCGATCGAGCGGCGCAGACCTATCGGGATTTGGCCGTGCTGGCGACAGAGCACCTGCGCAGCGCGGAGTGTGCGAACGGTAAGGTTGAGGCGATTGGCGTGACGCTGATCGAGGCGGGAGCATGAGGCCCGCGGTGTTGCGCCATTAAGACCCGGCGCCGGTATCGCTGCTACCTTTAGGGGCCGCAGCGTCTCGGACCGTATGCCCATGCGGGGTAGGGCCGAAGCCTACACTCCAGGTGTTCTTGCGGCATCATCGCAATTTTCCCCTGCAAATGACAAACCACCGGAAAGACGGAAGGCTGACCCGTGCAGTTTCCTGCAGAAGGGCCAGTCATGGCACGCAATATACCACGCCCGGTAGTGGGTCAGTTTGTAATCACAAAGTAAGGCCTCGCGCGAGTCCGGGTTTGCACGATGTAGAGATCAGCACTATCTTCACAGTATGAAACATCGAACAACATGTGAATGCGGCGCGGTCTACGAGGTTGGTAGCCGAAAGCTGATGGTGCGCGACAGCGACCACTTTGACTGCGTCGTCTGCGGTGTGAGACTTGACCAATGGAATGCTTCACGCATCCCCACATACCGCTTGATAGAGAAGCCAAACGACTCATCCCCCCAAGAGACCCCGTGACGCCAACCAGCTTGCACACATAATTGTTGGGATCGCGACTGGTGAGGTCAACGAGGTTAAGAAACGGCGCAATGCGGTATCAACTGGATCAAAGGGAGGGCAGACTAGAGCTGCCAACCTTTCAAAGCAAGAACGTGTGGAGATAGCAAAGAAGGCTGCTGCTACAAGGTGGGGAAAAAAGGCTCTTCCTGACGAAGAAGAGAGTTCTTAGATTCTTCGTCGATCATTTGGTTTTGGATCCCTTTTATTATTACATATGGCTGCATCATGGGGTCCGTAAAGCGATACTGAACCTGTCTGTCACCGCCCCTCCGCTTTAAAATATTTCCGCCTTTATCGGTTGCGAAGCGTCTAAGGTGATCATCGTAGCTCGAAATGGTCTTTTTGGACTGGGTTATCGCTGTGTAAGGTTCCAGAACATCATTGGCCGTGAAAAACCCATCGTCGCCCTTGGAGGCTGCGAGTGCACACGCCAGCAGTGACTCTTTAAAGAAATTCGCTTGGTTGCTGCGTGTGGCAACGCGGTATGCATCCACAAACGTCACCTCATTGTCTGCTATAAATTCATCAATGGCGACCATGACATCGCCATTTTTTACTTCAACTCTTCGTTCCTTGACGGCGTTCAGCAGGGGAATCGCGTTTGGAACTGAAGGCGTGAACGGTCGCTCTTGCCTGTGAGGGCGAGATGGATTCTGAATTGGGGATTGCGTTCACGGAGTCCTCATCCTCATGCAGATTTTTCTATCCGCCTTC
>NZ_VSJK01000031.1 GCF_008085915.1 Oceaniovalibus sp. ACAM 378
GAAGGCGGATAGAAAAATCTGCATGAGGATGAGGACTCCGTGAACGCAATCCCCAATTCAGAATCCATCTCGCCCTCACAGGCAAGAGCGACCGTTCACGCCTTCAGTTCCAAACGCGATTCCCCTGCCTTCTGATGCCAGAGGCTAATAACCTTCATTTCCTGCGAGCAATACGCTTTACACGGACCGATTCAAGAGGAACTTACGTCAGGAGTGTCTTTGACACGAGTTCATCTTCGACAGTTAGGCGAGCCTGCATCGACTGTTGGCGGCACTGGCGTGATCGGGCAAGCTTTACTCGCTTGAGGAACCAATGGGAAACTCTAAGCCCTGACGAACAAAGGATGCTCTGGATGGCCGCCGGAGATTTTGGTGATGAAGGTGAAAAGTCGAGAAATCAGCTAAGACGGTCACTTTCGCAAGCTTGGCGTCTCGGATTTGAGCCGAACAGGGGACAAACTTTTGCAGCAACCTTTTTAGAATGGACCAAAAATGGCGCTTAAGAGGCTCCCATTTCGAGATCCAAGGACTGTTGCGAGGGACATCCCCGGCGTCTTGGATATGCTTTTCCCCCGGCTTAGTGGAGGGCTCGTTGCTTCGCTGAATCGGAAAGCGTTCTCATTTGAAGGTATAGAGCCTGTATCGAACGAAATGGTTGATCAAAGTCAGCTTCAAAAGGCTATGCTGTTTGAGCTTGCAGTAACTCGGGCCGAGCAAATTTTGGCTGGAAAACTAGATCCACAATGGGAAGGGTGTATCCAAGTCGCGGCAAAACGTCAGAGTAGGCATTTCGATGCGAAAATTCCCGACGGGATAGCAGATAGCGACAAGTCAGTCGCAGAACATGCAGCACAAAACCTAGTTGCAATGCTACGAAGCGTGCAGGAACAACATTCCGGTTCTCAGCTTGAGGCTAGTCCTGTGATACCGGGGATGGGATGGATTGCTTCGGGGGCTGGAGACTTTTCGCTTGGAAAATTTCTGATTGAGGTGAAGCATACAGGCCGAAACTTTGGTGCGGGGGACTTTAGGCAGGTGCTGATGTACTGGATTTTGAAGTATGCTGAGGCAATTGAGCATGAGGTTGATATATGGTCGGATTGCCTCCTCTTGAACCCACGGAGAAACTCTGCACTTCTCATAAACTTCGACACGCTGCTGCATTCTGCTTCTGCCAGCTCCAACCGAGTTGAACTGTGTGAACTTCTGCGATCAATCGTGGGATTTGATTTGGAACGAAGATAACCTCTCTGAATGTCAGTTAGTGACGGGAGACTTGCTAAATGGGCACCCGCAGCGAAAGTCCGGTTTCCGCCAGACCTGCAGGTGGCGCCACCCGCTCCAAGTGCTGAACGAATGTCCAGATTGGGCTGGGAGCGGTCATCCAAGGTTTTCGCCAGGCATACTTGCCTCCTAGACTCACGCTTGATTTCATACGGGCATCTTGTGTTTGGTGCAGAACACTAGATGCGCGCGCTGGGGAGGGCCGGTATAATCAAACGATTTTATAGCGTTATGGTGCAAATCGCCCCGCACCGGGCGTCAACCATATCAATGGGTTACGAATAAAATGCAAAACATTTTGGCAGCCAATCCAACAACTGCGCGCTACTGATCCATCCAGTCCCACGGGTCTGGTGGTGATGGCTCAACTGGCAACTCGGGCGCCTCCGCGCCGTGCAACTCGAGCCATTCCTTCACCGCACCCCACACCTCGGCTGCCCCGACGCTGCGGGCCCCCAATGTGTTATCAAGCGCCTTGCGGAGATCCGAGGGGATTGTGTTCGGCCAGGTCATGACGGCTCCTTAAAACTGCAAAATCTGACCGGCAAGGCCTGAGGGTATACGCCCTGAGCGCTGATCTCAGTCGAAACACGATTTGCCTTGGATCAGAGCGGCACCGAAGCCAATAAAGTCAGAGTTTAGTCAGGAGAACAGCGACCGGAGCGCCCCAACGACGAACGCTTTCTCCGCCCTGGTGAGAACGGCGGTGGATTCGGCAAACGCGGCCAATTCACCGGCAAGATGAGCGTCAACTTCACCCGTCTTCTCGGCTCCAAACTTCTTAAGACGGTCTTCCCCCATCCGAATAATCAGCGAAAACGAGACGACACTTTCTCCAGTTGGCGATTTCGGCAGTCCGGGGATCTGGCCATCCTCAAGAACGCAATCGCCCCGGTAGCCGGAGCCTGAATTAAGATATAAAAACGCGAAGAGTGGGCCGCTATCTCCATGGCCTAGGCAGAGATGAAACTTTTCCTTACCCGCCGTAGGACTGAAGAAACGAACCACATCTCCAGTCTTAAACATACGGCGAGTATTCGGCCAGCATCGCGGCCTGATCGAAGTTCGGCTCATCGAAGAGGAGCCCAAGCTTCATGTCATAGGCTGCGCTGCCGCCATCTTCTCGCCAAGCGTCCACATAGGCCTGATCTTCGTGAGTGAGCTTTCGAATTTGGCCGAACCCCAGACGGAGGACCATCCCCAGCGCATCATTCAGAGCTTCGATATCGCTCTCGGACAAATACTGGTCGACATCGAAAGCACCATTCAGTGGAAAATAGTGTTTTACAGTTCTTGTTTGGTCGACAACCCTCCAAGGGAGCGCCTCGATACCGCAATCATGCAGAGACTTCATGTTGGCCTTCAAGAGGTCGTAGGCCAGTGAAGGCACCGGCCCGTGAAGCATCGCGGTATAGTTGTCGTATGTGATGGGACGCCCCCACTCGTTAAGATGAGCGCGATCAGCCAGAAACAGAGTTTTCACAAGATCGTACTGCGAGACTTTACGCTTCCGCGCAACGGCCTCGGTCATCACATGGTAAAGGGAAGCCAGAATGCGAGGCACATTCGGCTTCATTGTGACAATCCTCGGGGCTGCGTCATTCATCTTGCAAGACTCCATCTGAGTATCCACATAGACGAAATTACCAACATTCCAAGCCTGTGTTAGAAAAGTTGATCAGGCGGACCACCGCTCCTAGCGCACGCGCTCACCCCATTCGACCGATGCAACGATAGCCAGTAAACACCTCTCCAAGCATTGTACCGTCGGCGTTAAGATTTCGCAAATACCGCACCAAAAGCCGGAGCGGTTCTTGCCGCCACACACCGCATTTGGCTCGAAGTCCGGCCCGCGCATACTCATTTCGACATCAATATTCCCCCAATCGCCTCGACCTTCCCGTTCGCACATTCCGCGCTGCGCAGGTGCTCTGTCGCCAGCACGGCCAGATCCCGATAGGTCTGCGCCACTCGATCGCTGATCAGACACGGTGTCAGCAGCTCGGCCGGCACAAACGGGGCCACAGGCACATACTCAGTCCGCGGATCGCAGGCGGCCAAGAAGATCGGCAAGGTCAGGATCAAGCTGCGCATCGGCACACTCCCCAAGATCGGCTGTCAGGATGGATTGAATCGTCGCGTCCAGTTCCCCGGCGCGGAGCTGCCAACGGGCGGCACGTTCGACGGCGATCTTCGCGGCGGCCGCCCGCTGTGTCAGTGAGGCTTCCAACGCGGCCACCGAGCGGGCCAGAGTCGCGGCACGGCTTTCGGCGCTGTCCGCCCTGCCCGACTGCCACCATGCTGCTGCCCCGAGGCTGAGGGACAGCAACAACGCGGCGATCAGAGCGAATTTCGTCACCGATCCATCGCCTGCTTGATTGCTGCGCGCGATCGGCTGGTCAGATACCAGATCAGCGTTCCTGCGGCGGTAATCGCACCCACCGCCAGCTCAATGATGGCGGGATCGGTGGCAAAAGCCCGCGCATCTCCGGGCGTCAGCAAGCCCCGATTAACGAGAGTGGCGGAGAGCGCGATCAGCGCATAGCGGACGAACGGAGTCCAGGTCGCGATTGTCTTCATGGGATGTCCTTTCAGGGTGTGTGAACTTCAGAGACGCGCCATCTGGAAGTGCATCGCATCCGCACCCCAGAGGCGGATTGCAGACAGCCAGCCGTGGCGCTCCATGATGTCGAGAAATGGTTGATACTCGGATCCGCAGAACCGCGCGGCCGGGCATGGGGTTCGCAGGCCGTTCGGCGCGGCGAAGATGTCAACGGCACAGCCATAGGCATGCATCGACCAGCTGGTGCCGCCCCGCATCCGGCGCGGGTTGTATCCGCCGGCATATCGATCGAGACCCAGCCTGCGCCATTCCGCCTCGCCATAATGCTCGAGCACCGCGGCCAGAGCGGCCGTCAGGGGCGCTGCGCAAATGGCATGCACCCGCAGCCGTGTGACGGTGGTGTCCAGATCCCAGTCCAGCCGCATGGGCGCGGGTGTCTCGGCCCAGCCCAAGCGCTGCTCTACCGTGCCCCCCGGTCCCGGCGTGCCATAGGCGGTCGCGACTTCGGCCTGACGTGGCAGACGCGTCCGCGTGGGGCGCGACGGCAGCGGCGCACGGCTCACATCGGCTGGGACGCCCGCCTGCTCGCTCAGCCAGCTGGTCAGCGCCTCGGCGGTGTTGTGCCCGGCATACCCGTCGATCACGCCCGGCTCGTGCCCCTGGGCGTCCAGCACGGTCTGTGCTGCAGCAATCAGGCGGCGCGACCAAGGCCAGTGGCTGCGGATGGCATTGGCATTGCGCTCGATGACCGCCGCCGCATCGCGGGTCAGCGGGCCGGGATCTCCATCGATCGCGCCGCGATAATATCCTGCGGATGCGTAGAGCATCTGGATCTGTCTCACGTCCATATTCATCTCCCATGGCAAAAGACCCCGCTGGCGGGGCATGAAGGTTGCAATTGTTGGTGGGTCAGCGGGCGCGGGTGCGGATCGGGAACGGGATGCGCGACGACTGGAACGTCAGCGGCTCATCCCGCGGCGTCATCCCCGGGCAACTGGTGTAGGACGCCTCGAACACGAAGTCGGCCGTCGGCTCGAGACCAACCGGCGTCATCACTTGCACGTCGATCGTCGTCCAGGTCATGCCGATGTTGCGCGCCACGCCCGGAATGATCCGTTGTGCCGGGGCGAACAGATCCGATCGAGGATTGATGAAGCCCCACTGGGTTGATCCTGGCACGATCCGGCAGCGCACACCCTCGGCCATCCGGCGCACCTTGATCTGGATGTCACAGGGTTCGCGCTCGACACAGTGGCCATCGAGCGGCCGGGTGTTGGTGAGCGAAACCTCAAACACCTCGGACGGGCGGCGCAGGGACTCGATGTCATCGCGCACATCGGCCATTTGGCCCAGCAAGCTCTCGACCCTGACCACCAGCTGGTGCAGCGCGTCCGGCGTGTTCCAGATCGCCATCGCGCGCTCTTTGACCGGATCGAAGACCATGATCACGAGGCCGCCAATCGCCGCAACCACAAGCCAGTCGACAGATTTCGAAATGAACCGCTCCCAGATCATCTGGCGCAGTGGCTTGTGTTCATCGGACATGAGGAGTCCTTGTGCTGGGGGTGTGGGCATGGGTGAGAACGGATTACAGGACCGTCCTGCCGCAAAGCTAACGGGCCGGGCAGGCCACGCACGACGACACGCGCATGGGGAAGTGTTCAGTGATCTCGCGATAGACCCGCAAAGCAATCATTGCAGAATCGCCCCGCCCCCGCTTTGATTTACTCTAGCCATGCCGATTTTTCCTATCCGTCGGTTTGGTCAGCCACGGGGTGGGGTTCGCCGTCCCTGCCCTGTGGCGACTGGTCCATCCTACCAACCCGCTATGAAATCGAGGCACCGGCCCCTGATCCCTTCGATAAAAATTGCTGCTGACGTGGCATCCGCGAATGTCGTGCTGACATCCTCTCCGATCAGGACATCATCGACATAGGCCCGCACGCTGGTCGGGGTCACTTCCAGCTTGGCACGCACGATCTCACCGGCTGGGCCAATGGATCCTGCACCAATGACTGTTCTGACATTACCAACAACTCTGTTGAACACGGCGCCGCCAGTCGTGTCAGACAATCGGATCTCGTAGTTGTTGTTTTCGTCTTGATAACGACTGACAATAGCGCGCGTTGAGTTAAAGCCAGCCTCGGTCCTGAAAACCCCTAGGACATCGTACGTGGTCTGCCCGAGGTCGAGATAGGCATGACTTCTGCCGGTGCTGCGGCCTTCCAGAAACCCACCGTCTCCGGGCTGGACAAGTGTCACTGACGTTGCGGCCCACGCGCCAACGCCCGCAACAACGACTTCCGGAACTCTACCAATAACGCTCGCTTGGGATGGCGTGAAGAAACTATCCCGCACCTTGATGTCCAGCGGGTCGATCAGGCCGGGGAACAGTCCGATGAATGTGGGCAGAACGCTGTCGGCAGGTACAGTGCCTTCTTGTGTGATAATACGCATTTTGTTTGGCCTCTTATGGCAGGATGATGATGGGTTTACGGAATGGCACCAAAGCATGCCACAGAGGCACGTCACCGGAGCTTACCTGCGATTTTGTTTGTGTGCTGTCACGGACGCATCCCGCTGCAGAGCTCACGGCAGGGAAACCCGCGCCAGCTTTGGTTATGGCGTAGTCAACAATCGGGTTGGCCCCGAGGGCGCGATTGACGGTGAACTCTATCTTATCGCCGTCAACGATTTCCATCTCGGAAAGAGTTAACTCCCCGGCCCCATCGGATGCCGAGAAACCGTTGTTGACCGCAGCCGGAAGGGCCAGCGGGTCGAAGACAACCGGGCGTTGCGGCACATGGAGCGCAACAGATACCCGCGTCCCCCGCGCCGTCACCGATTTGACCCGCAGCGACGGCGGTTCTACTCCATCGATGATGATCCGCTTTACAGCCACACCTGCGTACTTCCCAGCGATCTGGTATCCACGCAAAGTCGGGTGCAGCCCGCCAGTCATTGACCCGAAGAAACGATAGTGTGGCATTCCCCAGAAGAACTTCCCCGACCCTGCGTCGATGACGTCATTCATCGCGCGGGCAACAATGCCATCAGGCAAGGTATACCCGGGATCGTTGAACAACAGGAAGATCACAGGATCGGTCTGCCCCAAAGTCGTCTGCACGAAAGTTTCGACAGACTCTTGCAAGGCTACCAGCGATGCGGCGTATTCAGACACGCTGGTGGTTTGGCCGTCAGACGTGCCTTGCAACCAGCAGACGACCGGCATACTGATCGTAACCCCCAGCTCGTCCGCACGGGCCTTCGCGCCGGTCACATGATCTTTCAGCCGTTGAAACCATGTCCCACCCTCGCTGAGTTGGGCAATGGTGTAGCCGCCGTGCCCAGCGGTTGACCCAAGTAGAACGGTATCATTTGGATCATCGCCATCCTCCAGCGCAATCAATTCAGAAACCATGTTCACGCTGGATGAGACTGGAGTTTCGCCGCGTCCCGTTGTTCCATCGCCGGTCAGGTCATCCTCGACCAGCGGCTTGAGCGCGGTGGTTCCTGTGACTGTGGCCTTCGGCCCGCCGCCGAAAGTGACGTTTGACCATGGTTGTGTCAGGGACAGCGCGGGTTGCGCGTCAGCACCGACCGAAAGGGATTGGCCGTACCATAGGACCATCGTGATTGCTGTTCGGCTAAAAAACCCGCTCTTGAGCGGAGACATTCGAGCGGAAACATAGGAGACACCAGCTTCACCCGAACCGCCCGTGAGCCTACCGCCGCCCGCAACATAGTCCAGCAACGGCCCATACGCCTCGATCACACGTCGATTTCCGTTTTCGTCAAGCACCACGCGCATGAAGGTGGGGTAGCTCGGGTAGTCCGGTATGGTCTCGACTGATTGGATGCCAGTCTGATCGTAACCGTAGGCCGACAGCGCGAATGATGTGGTCGGGATGTCGTCTGTTTGTACTTCCAGGACCCGACGCACACCGTCCGCATCAAATACGGTGACCAATCGGCCTTGCAGGTCAGTATAGACCTCAACTCCCCTAAGTATAATGTCACTTTCTTCAATCGCGCTCCGGTTTTCGGAAATCTGGGAGGCAAGATCACTCTGATCCGCGATCCACTGCCAGACAATCGGATCAGTCCCGAGCGTTGTGACCTCGGACCCGGTGTAAAACGTAGACCCGCCGTTGACCGTGCCGCCGTTAACATAGACCGATGACCGCTGGACCTCGCCTGCCACGTCCATATCGCCGCGCCGCGTCCAAGCACCTCCCGCCGTGATGTAAACGCCGTTGTCCGGGGAGTCCGTCGCTCCGGTATCGGGATCGGTAAACGTCTTGGCCCGGTCCTGCTTCCAAACGAACACCGCGCTGGCGCTGGTCAGGGTGCCGTCGATGGTTTTCTCGCCGGTCAGCGTGATATTGCCCGTGGTGGCCAGCGCGACCGCCTCGCGAGGGATAGCCCCCGATACTGCGATGCCCTCCAGGGCAGTGATCCTGCCATCTGCGGCCGCATCTGCCGCCTCAAGATCGCTGACGCTGGTCTGATCGAAAACAAAGTTATTCGCCCAATCGCGGATTTCCCGCTTCTTGATATGTGCGACCCCCGACGCCGGATCTCCTATCGGCAGGGGTGCGCCCACCGGCTCCCCCTGCTTGCCGTCGCCGGTATAGCGGTTGAATTCGCGGAAGATCTTGTCTGCTTCGGTCGGCATGGCGAACCCTTCTTAATATGGCACACCAAAGCCCGCGGGGAATCCCGCGCGCGATGGGTCGATTGATTGTGGTTAGATCGTCTCGCTGACAGGCCCGGTCGGTGTGGCCTCGATCAGCGATGGGTTGATGGTCACGGCCCAGTAATACCAAGTCCCGGTGCCGGGCATGTCGTCATAGGTCTGTTCCGTCCCGGCAAGGCCCGCCAGCGTCACCCAGACGGCCGCACTGCCAAAGGTGGCACTGTCACTGCGATAGATCCGGGTGCGATAATAGCCTGAGCCGCCGTTGATCCATGATAGCGTGATCGTGCCGCCCGCCTCGGATGACGTGAGCGCCGTCACCGTGTCCGGTGCCACAGGGTTCGACATCACCGATATTTCCTCACTGATCGAATAGTCTGTGTATCCCTGCCACCGCGCCCTGACGTTATATGTCTGCCGGTCCTGCACGGTTTCGGAATGCGCGCGAAGATCCCCGACCCCGACAATCATCGGACGCCATAAGAAATCCGAAATCTCCCGGTACTCGGCCGTCAGTTGCAGATCATCGCGTTCCGGATCATCGACCGTCGCAGTGAGGCGGACGGCGTTCAGCCCCTCGCCAAGCCCGACAACCTCCTGCCCGAGCGTCAAGCCGGTCGGCGGGTCAACATAGGCGTTGGTCATGACCAGGTCGGCGAGCGGCGGCGGCGGGTCGCCTTCTTCGGTTTCGGCATCCCAAGGATACGGGTTTTCGATGCTGGCAACGGTGATGTCGCAGGTCCGATCCGCCACGGAATAGCTGTGGCCCAGCACTTCGAACGCTTGATCGATGCCCAGATCTTCAATTACCAGCCGGATGACGTGCTTGCCCTGCCCGCGCGGGAAACGCGCCTTCATGCCAACCAGGTTCGTCTTGATGGTGCCGGTCCAGTCCCGGTGCCGGGCATTCCAATGACATTTCATCAGGCGGCGCATCTGGCCGAACGCGGGGCACATATCGACGCCAAACGTATCGACCCGCTCCGGCTGGGTCAGCAGCGCGGTATCGTCCCGCATTTCCTGCGCGTCGGTCTGCTGATAACGGTGTGCGGGCGACATGAAGATGCCCTTGAGCACGTTAAAGTCGGTGAACACATCAACACCGTCTGACATCTCAAAGCTCAAGATATCCAACGGCGTGATGGTGACATCTGGTTCCAGCCATTCGCCGCCGAGGATCGCCACCTTGCCCTCAGGGGTCATGTAGATCTGCGCATCTGCCGTGGCGAGTAGCCGGGCGGTGACTTCCTTCGGCTGATCCTCCAGCGTGTAATATCCGCCGACGCGATAACGCTTTTCGGTGCCGCCATCTTTCAGATCAACGTCCTGGTCACAGAGATTGGTAAACTGGTCGAAACTGTCCAGATCAATCGCAGGCAATGGGATGCGATACCCGTCCGGGTGTGTCAGGTAATCCAGCACACAAGGCCCGGTCAGGTCGGTATAGCCCACCACCATCGTGCGCGGGTCCATAACCTCGGACAGCTTTGCCGCCATCTGCACACTGGTCTGGTCGCTGCGCGGGAATTTATTCGACATCTGGTCAATCGCGGGTGCGGTCATGATCACGCTGTAAGTCGCCAGCCCGGTCAGCTTGTGGTCTTCGGTCCAGATCGTCGGCAGCGCGGCCCGCACATCTGGATAATCGCCACCGTCGCCCGACAGGATCGATTGCACATTGAGATACCCGACTGCGCTGCCGGTCGTCGCTTCGCCGTCAACGTCAAACGTGACCAGCTCACCGTCGACATACCAGCCGACGATCTCTGATACATCGCCGTGATGAGTGGCGATGATCTGATAAAGCTTGCCGTCCTGCGCCTCCCACAGCGCCCGCGTTCCGGCCAACAGAAACTCGCCGTAACCCCGGATACGCGGCCCGGTGGCCTGCGCCAGCATGGCCTGCACTTCCTGCGGCGATGCCTTTGGCGGCTTCGGCCCGAAAACCGCTGACGCAACGCTCCACAGGATGGCCTTGCCAATGCCAATCAGCGCCGCAGACAGGCCCGCCGACAACCCGAGGATCGTCCCGGTGCCAACGACAAAGCCGGTGAAGGCGATGATAGCTGTAAAGATTGCCATTTATTTCACCCAGGCCGTTTCAACAGACCGATAGCCAAGCCGCGACAGATCGGGCCCACCGATGCCGGTGGAGAGCCGCACCATTGCTCCACGCTCCGCCGCCCATGCCTCAAACGCCCGCAAGAGGCGCAGGCCCTTGCCATCCTCGGCATACCAGCCGTGTTCCGCTGCAACCGGCGCCGGGCTGATGACCGTCTGCTCGATCGATGCCGCCAAGAAACCCCGCGCCGTAACCCAGACCGCCGCGTTGTCGCTGATGATCAACCGCCGCAAGACGGACCGCGTGTGATCCGGATCCATCGCCAGCGGGATGCCAGACGCCGCCACCAGCCGCCCGACCAGTTCAACCAGCAACGGCAGGTCGGACCCCCGCGCGAATCTCATATCCAGCGTGTCGAGTGGTTGGTATAAACCGCCACCCGCTCCAGGCCCTTGTCGCCGGGGTGGCGCGCCTGTTGATCCCGATCGGTCAGCAACCCACGCGGCGGCGCATTGCGGCGCACCCACAAGCCCTCGCACTGCAGGCTGATCATCTTGTCCTTTGGACCCTGCGCCGAATAGGTCATCGCGGCCATCGTGCCGGTAAACAGCGCCATCGGGCTTCCAATCGCCTGCCATGGCCCGACAGCGCCGATACGTTCGGTCGTGAACAGTTGCGAGTAGACGACGATCTGGCGACCGGTCACCGCGGCGCGGGAGTCCTTTGCCAGCAGGATCATTTCGGTTGTCGCGGCCAGTGAGATCGTCAATGGATCGGCGCTCATCTGATAGTCCGACGACAGATCGCTGATATCGATCGCCTCGCCCGTGCCCTGCCAAATGTGGCCAACGTGATCCAGATCGCCGAAACCCGCCCACCAGCGTTTCGCCCCGGTGGTGAAGTCCATCCAGCACAGCACGGCCTCGGCAATCTTTCCGCTGCGCAGCTGTTCGTCCGGGATGGCCAGCAGATCATCACGCGCGCCCATCAGATCGCCTCGACAAAATTCATCGTGACGCGGTGCACATGCGCCGTCTCATAGACCAGCTGCCCCTCGCCCTCGCTGGCGAAGCGCATCAGGCAATGCGGGGTATCCATGATCACCATCTCACCAGCATCCGCCGCCGTTCGCAGCGGTGGGGTGATCCGCACCCGGTCATTCTCACCATCCGGCCAGATCTGAATTGCCCTGTGCATCCGCCCTGCGATGCTGAAATCATGACCAGGGCGGAACTCGGAGTAGTTGGTGCGCGCAATGGTGATTTCAGCCGCGCGCAGCGCTGCTGCTTCTGCCAGATTGCCAGAGATCGCCGGACCACCGTCAAAGCCCCAGAACTCTGAAGTTTCAGACCCGGCACCCTCATTCATCAATCCATTACCGAGCGCAGAGGTGGACCGACGGGGGGCCAGGCGACCCTGCCCATCGCGCGGACTGTAGCGCTGGAACACCGGAACCGAGGTGGTGCCAAGCATCCCCTCCATCCCCGCAACAAAGGATTGCAGGGCCAGGATGGTTTCCTCATTCGTTGTGATAGCTGTGACTGCCCCAACCCAATGCGCTCCAAGTCGCGGTTGGACCGAAAACGCGCCGCCGACCGACTGCTTCGGCTCACTGGACGCGCCAACGACTTGGAAACCGGATGTCTGAAATCGAAGATTCAAAGGGAAAGTGACAAACATCAGGCCATCCGCTTGGTATGGTTCGCCATGATACTCGGCACCTGCTGCAGTCCCGCAGACACGCCCTGCCGCACCAATTGAATAATGTGTTGATCGCCGTTCGCGCCGTCGACACTGACGTTGATATTCATCGTTCCGGGCGTTGCGCTGTTACGGTCGGCCATGCGTTTGCTGATGTCATTCGGGATGATCTGCGTTCCGCGCGGCAGGTTCATGATTTCGCCGCCGCGCTCATTGATCTGCGTTAGACCGCCGCGCCAGTTGTTCGTACCATTTGCGTTCTTGCCGATGCTGCCAAACACACTGTCCATGACCTTGCCCAGCCAACCGCCACCGCCGCCGCCCTTTCCGCCACCCAAGGTGCCCCAGAGCGCATCGAAGGCGCGGCTTGCCAGCATGTCGGCGAACTTGCCAAGCAGGTCACCAATCGCGGACTTGAGAGTTTTAGCGCCAGTCACAAGCCCAGTGAAAGCAGACTTCATCGAATCTCGAACTTCACCAAAGGTTTCCTTCAGCCGCTCGGACCTTGTTTTAAGCCCATCTATTGCGAGCGTCAGTCGCTGCACCTCGGCGCGCTGCCCGGCAGTGGCATTTGCTCCAAGGGACTGAATCGCATTATAGACGCTCTGCTGCTGCTCGGTCATTCCGATGGTGGCGCGAAGGTTAGCGTATTCTGTCCGCAACGCTTTTAGTGCATCAGCCGCTTTGTCAGCTTCTTTTTTCGCTCCGCCTCCCCCGCCGCCACCACCTGCGCTATTTGCCAGTTCGTCATTGAGATTGGCGACGGATGCCGCTGCGCCATCAAGTGCCGCTGCGCCATCGTCCCCGGCATCAGTGACGGCGCGGCGCAGGAGTTCAAACGCGGGCGAAACAATGTTCATCGAATTCGCAATAAGCCCAGAACCCTCTTTAAAGTTCCTCGCGGCTTTGCCTTTCCAATCCTCGCCAATTTTCCCAAGTGCTCCGCCGACGTTAGAAGCACCAATTCTGGCGCGCTCTCCAAGCACGAACATGATCATATTAAAAGGCTTCAGCATTCCGTTGATTAAGAAGTCCCATTTGCTGCCAATTACTGCAAATGCAGATACGAAATGCCCCGCGATGCTCTGCGCAGCGCCCGCCATCATATTGCCAAGGCCAGTAGCAGCCCGACCCATCCCTTCCAAAATGGCCTTTCCCACGTTGCCAAGCGCGGAAAGCGCGCCACCAATGCTGCCGACCCCGGCCACCACTTTAGAGAACCAAAACACCAGCTCCCCCGCTCCAACGATCAGAAGGCCGATACCGGTGCGCATGATCGCACCGCGCAGAACCAACAGCGCGCGGGACAGCCCACCCGTCGCAAGAACAGCCGCCCCCCTTGCCACCACCCACTGACCGGCCATGAACGCGACGAAGGATGAGGCATAGGCAGCGATGCGGCCGATGTTTTCGCCCAGCGTCTGGATCACCGTGCGCAGGGTTCCACCTTCGCGCATGACGTTCGCGAAACCCTGCGCCATCGCATTGAGCGCGGGCGCGATCGCGACGGTGATCTGACTGATCAATCCCTGCGCAATCAGGCCCAGCTTCGAGATTGAATCATTCGCTGCCTCGATCTTGCTTGCATCGGTTTCCGAAATCGCAAAGCCGAAGGACTTCAGCTCTTCTGTCGCCTGGGCGATGGTCGCAGGGTCGAGACGCGCCAGTGCGATCGATCCCTCCTCACCAAACAGCTTGCCCGCCACAGACGCGCGCTGCGCTTCGGGGATGAAGTCCTTCAAAGCCTGGTTGATGGTGCCCAATCGCTGATCCAGCGGCAGCTTCAACAGGTCGCGCGCCGACAGGCCAAGCCGCTTGAGCGCGTCTGCAGCTGGCCCCCCGCCCGTCGCCGCTTCACTGAGACGGCGATACAAGTCCTTTGTGCCCTGCTCGATGCTCTGCATGCTCACACCGGCCAGATCGCCCGCGCGCGCCAGCACCTGCATCGAGGTCGTGGTGGTACCAAGCGACTTTGCAAGTTTGGCTTGCGCATCGATCGTCGCCATCGAATTCTTGATCGCATTGACCGAAAACGCCCCGGCGATGGCGACACCGACACCGGCCATCATCTTCTTCATCTGCGCCGAGAACCGACCAGCAGTTCCCTGTGCACCTTTCAGGCCACGGTTGAACGGCCCCGCATCGAGGCCGAGACGCGCGCGCAATACACCGACATTTCCTGCCGCCATTTCAGCCCCCTTGCTGTCTTAAAAAATCGGCACGGCTGATTGTCGCCATTCCGGAACTGGCCGAACGCAGAACGCCAGCCATTGCTTCTGGCGGCAAGGTCACCGCCCCGCCGCGTTGCGCATCGATGTATCGTTCAAGATCGCGCTGCGACCCGGACTGCGCCCCGACATAGACCGCCTCGGCCATATCAGCGCGCCTATGGGCCGCGCGGGTGCCTGCGCCCTTCATATGCGCCAGGTAAAGGCGCGGGGTCAGACGCCAGAACGCCGCCGGATCGAACCCGGCGGCGATATAGTCTGACAGCAGCGCAAGGTAATCTAACCCTGCGCTGCCTTCGCTTCCCCCGGCGCTTCTTCCGTATCCGCCTCCGCATCCGGGAAAGCAGCGCCAAGGGCACGCGTCAGGGCGTCGGGATCTTCTGACAGCACCCGACCAGCGTCCTTTTTGGTCGCGTCCGGCTGACGTTCCAGCAACATGCACCAGATAAATGCTCGGATATGAATGGCGGACAGGTCACCACCATTCTCCATCTGATCCATGAACTCGGTGACCTTCAGTTTCGTCTCTTCCTCGAAGGCGCACATGGCGTTGAAATCCATCAACAGGATCCACACCTTGCCCGCGACGGTGACGGCGACTTCGCCCTTGAGTGCGTTCGCCATGACTTATGCCACCACTTTGGCTTTGACGGTCATCGTCGCAACCGCCATCATCTTGCCCTTGGCGTTGATCCCGATCGGCCGCCAGCTGTTCAGATAGGCGGCATACTCCACCGGATCTGCACCGACGGCGGTCAGCTCCAGCAGGTAATCTGCGCCACTGGCCTCAAGTGCCGTCAGCGCGATATCGGACTCGCTGCCGGGCGCGTAATGCATGTTCAGCGCCCAGGTCGGCGCCTTCTTCATGCCCCGGATGAACTCTTCCGTGTCGTTTGGACTTTCAAGGTGGGTCACCTCTTCGTTGTCCGGCGTCTGGTCGGGAAACTCGTATTCCTCGACGCCGACAAGTTTCGTCCAGACTGGCGTTTCTCCGACGCCCACCCGGACAGTCGAGCCATATCCCCGCACCGCTCCGCTGCTTGCAGCCATTGGTCAGATCCTTTCGATGTGATGTTTGCGCCGTGGGGCGCGGGTTCTCGGGGTCAGACCCCGGCCAGCGGTTCGGCCAGCCAGGCCGTGACCGTGAATCTCATGATCAGCGTGCCGACGCGTCTGGCACCGCCACCATCCAGATCGATTTCCGTATCGACCAGCTGGCAGTCCTGCCCGTCAGCTTCCAACGCGGACAGAACAAGCCGTTCGATGACAGCACTGTCATCGTCGAGAACGTCTTCGATATCCTCACCGCCCTGCCGCTTGAGCGCGACAATCACGGATGTTTCGCGCGCCGAACTCTCAAGGCTGTCGCGCTGCTTGCCCTCGCGCGGGGTGGCAACGCCCATAACCGGCAGGGTCTCGGCATCGATCTTCTGCGCCCAAGCCGACATGATCGTGAATCCGGCGAACTCACTTGATGCCTTGAGAGCTGTGCGCACGGCCGTGCGATAGTCGCTGCGATAGTGGCTCACGGATCCACCTCTTCCAGCTCAGCGATCAGGAAACTGTCCTGCGCAGGTGATCCGCTGGGCAGCATGTTGATCACCTCGAACGTGCGACCGGCCATCGTGACCGGAGCCGAGGGCAAAATAATGTCGCCCCTGGCCAATTCGGGCGCCAGATCGCGGCGCACACGCAGGGTGGGTGACAGGATCATCACTGTGTGCCCCTCGGCATCCGTCACCTCGATCGGTCCATTGCGACAGACCGCATCCACTGTGCGCGATACGTCGCCTTTGGGCTGATAAATGGTGGGCGCCCCGAACACACCGGTCAGGACGCCCGCCATTCCGTCGAACAGGCTCATCAGGTCACGGCAGCCGGGGCGGCACCGTTCAGGCGGACGATGCCGGTGGCCGAAGGATTGGCCGCCACCGCAGCCGCAACGCCAATCAGCAGGTTGCCGGTGGTGGTCGCCGTTGTGCACAGCCCGCTGGCGGGGATAAAATAGATCGCAGCGCCAACGGTCCATGCCTGCGCCGAGGTCTTCGCCATCTCGAAAACACCGACGGTTGCGATGGACAGATCGTCGCTGCTCAGCGCGTCATGCTGGGCAACGCCGAACAGCACACCGGCCTTGACGCCTGCACCGCTGAGCGTGTCGGCAGGTGCGGGGATGGTCAGGCTTTCGCCCGGTTGGATGTATGTCTTCATCGGATCAACTCCAAAATGAGGGGAAAGACAAAACGACGCCCAAAGGGCGCCGCTTGTCAGGGTGGTTCAGCCGGGGCGCGCGTTACGCGCCGGCGTTCTTGAAGCCGCCGCGATAATCGATCGCGCCCACGCCGAAATCGAGTTCGACAGAATAGGCGATGCCCTGCTGACCGAACGGTTCGTCCATCCGCATGCGGGGCCCGCTTTCGCCCTGCAGATAGCCATACATGAAGCTCGGCACCGCTGCCGGATCGGCAAACAGATGCCAGGCATTGTCGGTGATATACGGCGTGGCGACAGGCGTCAGTTTGCCAACGTAAGGATTGACGTTCGACGCCTGTGCGGCCTGAATCGGCGCAAGCAACTGCATTGCCTCGAATTCCTTGGCCGGGCCGGTCAGCAGGATACGCGGCTCGACGGCAAGATAGGTTTCGCCGCTGACGCCCTTGCGCGAACGCATATCTGCGATACCCTTGGAAACACTCGTTGGGGTGATTGCGGCCGCCGTGCCCGCCTTGGTCTTGTCGGTGGTGTTGAACACCTGGCGTGTGGTTTCCAGCAGGGTCGGACCATCACCATTGGCCCCCGACAGCATCATGGCAAAGAATGCGCTGTCTTCAAATGCGGCGACCGCCTGGCCACGGCTGCTCAGCAGCCGGTCGATCGCCTGCAGATCATCGTTCACCATCATCTGGCGACTGATCCGCATTGCCCGGGCATAGGGCACCAGAACGACACTTTCCTTCTTGTCGCTGACGGTGCCGAACTTGATCTCACCGGTTTCAGTCACCGGCAAGAGGGTGGGAAAATCGCCAACCTGCGCGATCGGGTGCGGACGGAAATCAGCGAAATCCATGCGCTCGGCGATGGCGCGATAGGCTGGCGCTGCCGACTGATAGGCCGACATCATCCGCTTGTTCAGGGCGTTCTCAAAGATCGCCGGGAAATCGCTGGTCGAGTGCGACCCCATGGCCATGCGGATCACGTCCGCTTCGCCGCCACCGCGCGTCACGCGACCACGGTGGCCGATGCTGGCCGCTGCCATTTCGGGCAGGGTCAGCGCCATGTAATCACGCGCCGGGCCGCGCACCTCATTCGTGCGCGACATCCGCGCGACGATGGCGCCTTCGATCCCGGCGCGGCGGGTGTCGCGTTCGTCACGGGTGATCCGGGCGGTCGCCCCGCCGGGTTTTTGTTTGTTCACGCTCGGTCCTTTCGTGCGATAGTGGGCAACCACGCCCATCAGAGGTGTTTTGTCGGCGATGAATTTGCGCGCCACATTCAGAGATCCGCCGTGCATCAGGACCAGATCGATGATGGCGACGGCTTCATCCTCCGGCGTTTCGTCATCATCCGGATCTTCATCGGCGTCGCCGCCTTCAGCGGTGGCGACATCCTCAAGGATGTCTTCGCCATCGCCGCCTTCGGCCTCGGCATCGGTGGTATCGTCTTCCGCTTCCAGCGCCAGAGCGGCGGCCTGATCTTCGTCTTCGCTGGCCGTGGCCAGGGCGGCGGGTACCTTGCTCATTTTAGTCTCCTTCAGGGGTTTGGCGGGTTGCCCGCACATCATGGCCAGGACGGCGCGGCGGCCGGGATTGCTGGCTCGGGTTGCCGCCAGCAAATGCCGGGGGGCGTGGTCATAGGCGGCATAGGCAAAGTCCGCTGGCGCTTCGGCGTCATCCGTCTCGACCTCATCGGCGAACCCGGCGGCGACGGCATCTTCGGGGCCGTACCAGGTTTCCGATCGCATGATTTCGCGCGCGGCCTCGGGGGTGATTCCGGCGCGGGCGGCATAGATACCCGCGTATCCGGCAGACAATTTTCCGAGCATTTCTGCCACGGCCCGGTGATCATCCTCAGTGCCGAAAAAATCAGCGGCGGGGTCGTGTATCATGAGGATCGAACCGTCGCGCATGATGAGCTTGTCAGCGGCCATGACAAACAGGCTTGCGGCGCTGACTGCGGCTCCCGTTACGATCACGGTCACGAAACCCGGATGGTCGCGCAGCATGTGATAGATAACCAAGCCATCTGCCGCTACACCCCCGCCCGAGTTGACGTGCACCGTCACATCGCCCTGACCTTCCAGTTGCGCGCGCAGCTGGGCGGGGGTGAAATGCGGGTCTTCGGGGCCGAACGCCTTGCCCACCGATCCCTCAAGATAGATATTACGCGGCATCCAGGTTCCTTTCCTCGATCAGTGTTTCGGCGGCCTGCTCAACGGTTGGTCCCGCCTTGGGTGCAGACTTGAGCTCTGTCAGGCTGCGCCGCATTTCCGTGTCGGCCGTGATCTCGGCATCGATGGCGCCGGGCTCATATCCCATCCGGCGGATTTCGCCGTGACGGCTGGAAAGTCCGGCCTCGATCCGCTGCACGGAAACCTGTGTCTCGGTCTTTGGATCTGCGATAACCGGCGGCGGTGGCGTCCAGTCCAGCCGGGCCAGACACAGCGCACTGACCAGAGCGGGCTCCGCATGGGCCCAACCCTGCAGGATCCATTTTGCCAGAGGCGCGCACAGCCGCGGCATTACCAGCGTCCACTGAATTGATTCGACGCCTTGGCTCATCTCGATGCGACCGATCCGCGCTGAGGAATAATTGACATTGCTCAGATCGCCGGTCAGCGCCTCATAGGTGATCCCCAGACCCGCCGCGATCCGGCGCAGGTGAATGCGGGCGAAATCATCATAGCCGGTCACATCGGGCGGTGACGCGAATGTCACCTCATCATCAGCGCCGATTTGCTGAATCAGACCCGGCGACAGGGTCTTCGGCACCCCGGCGTTCTCCGGCGCCTTCTCTGAGCGCCAGAAGGCGGCGAAACAGGCGGCGATCTTCTGGCGCATCAGCTGCGCTTCATCGTTGTCCGCCAGCGCCACCAGATCGTCCAGCACCGGCGCGAACCAGCTGACACCGCGCCGCTGATCGGGCCGGTCCATACGATAAAGGTGGATCACCCTCGAGGCATCAACGCGCGTGTATTCCACCCCACGCAGCGGACCCAGCCAGACGGCGCTGTCCGGATGTTCGTCATAAAGGTAATAGGCGACAACGCGTCCGGCCTGATCGTATTCGATCCCGTCATAGACAACGTGACCGTCGATATCGGCACGCCCCTGCAGGCTGTCGTTCAGATACTCGGATTCCAGCACCCTCACCTGACACTGACCACCGCTGCGCGCATCGTCGGGCCACAGGATCAGCGCCTCGCCATCGGTGACCATCGTCTCCACCGCCAGACGTTGGATCCCCGCCAGTGTGCTGGCGCCCAGCACATCGAACGCCACGCTGTCGAGCTCTGCCGCGCGGCTTTTCCACGCCTCTTTCAGGCGCTCATCATCGCTGACCAGTTTCGGTTCGATCCCGGTGCCGATGATGTTGTTGACCAACACCTGCACCGCGCGTTTGGCGGTCGGATTGTTGCGCACCACGTCGCGCACCGACAGCATGATCCGGCGGCGCACGCCTTGAGCAACCGCATCGGCATCGCCCGACACCGCCCTGACCCCGGAACTGCGCCGCGACACGCTGGCCGCGTTGTAATGCGCCAGTGCTTGCAATGCCCCGCGCGCCGTTGCGCGGCGCAGCCCCGCGCGGGGCGAGACGCTGGCAATGGCGCGGTCCAACCAGTTCATTCCGGGCGCCCCACGAAGGTCGGGTAATGCTGGCGACTGACCGAACCGTTCACGGATTGCTCCATTTCAGCCAGGGTCGACCGCATTTCGGCCAGGGACCGAAACGTCACCTGTTCCTCGCCCATTTTTGCCTGACTGACGCCCTTGGCGATGGCCTTGCGCAGGCTGTCGATATCGTCTTGCGTGTAGCTCACAGCCAGTTTCCTTTCGGTGCGATCCAGCCCTGCGTGTCGCCCAGGTCCGGTTTTTCGACATCGTCTGTGCCCGGCGCTTCCGGCGGGGCTTTCGGCGTGGCCTGCTCAGACAGCGGCACCACGGACACAGCGGCATCAAACAGATCGGGCTGCGCTTCGGGCGGCGTAATGCCGCGTTCGTTTTCAAGAATGTCCCACTGGCCATCGGTCATCGCCGTCCAGCCGCGTTTGCGCGCGGCGGCCTCGGCATAGTTCATCGTGTCCAGGCATTCGTTCCGGCGCGCCGGTTCAACCAATTCCCACCGCGACACCATCACGCCCGAGGGCGCGCGTTTCAGGATCCGCACCTCTGACGTGATCTGGCGGTAATATTCATCGCCGAGACCCCGGGCAAAGGCGACGAACCCGCGTTCGACCGCGTCTTCCTTCGCCAGCCAGCCGTAAAAATCCGCCTTGAGCTGGCTGACGTTCAGCATCCAGCCACGCTTCTGCCGCCGGATCACCCGCCCGTTCGCCTTGCGGTCCTGTTGTGGCCGCAGGATCGGGCCATTGGCGGTCGATGCGCCCTTGATCAGGATCACCCGGGTGAACGGGTGGCGCTTGGCCCAGTCGCGCACGTCTTCCGTAAATCCGCCTTCATCAACGGCCATCATGTCGATCGGCAGTCGCAGACCCAGTTCGGTGCGCCAGGTGGTCTTCAGCAGCGCATCAAGTGCCGCGCGCCCGTCGTCATCGCCGATGTAATGCGGGATCACGATGTGATCGACGACCCAGCGGCGATAGTTGCGCCCGAAGGCCACGATGCTGACTTCGATCCGGTCGGCCTGATTATCGACACCGGCGGCCAGCAACACCCCACAAGCCGGGACGATACCGCGCGCCAGAACGCTGCCCGCTTCCGCATTCTCGACCCGGTCGCGCAACTTTTCCCAGTCCGGGCCTTTCGTCGCCTGTTCGAACGGCAGACCCAGAACATCGTTCCAGAAGGTCTGTTCGGTCTCGGCTTCAACCGTCTCCTTTGCCTCATCCTCGGTCTTGGCCGAGGCATGGACACCGGTCCATCCCATGACCTGCGCGTATTCGATGGCGATCGATGCCCAGTCGCGCTGCGGCACATACGCCCGCCACAGATGAAACCCGGGGTGATCGCCGCGCAGATTCTGCGCCACCCACCGGCCTGCCGCGACCATTTCACGCTTGTGTGCGTGGGTGATCACTGCACCGCAGGCGTCACAGCTGAAACACGCATTGCCCAACCGTTCCGGATTGAGGTTCTTCTTGAAGTTCTCCCAGGTCAGCGGCGCCATGTTGGCGCAATGCGGGCACGGCACGTGATAGAACCGCTGATCCGAACGATTGAACGCCCGCGTGATCCGACAGGTGCCCGCGATCTGCGGCGTGGAGATCCGTCCGATCTTTGCCTCATCAAACCCCGATGCCCGGCTTTCCGCCATCTTTTCGGGATCACCTTTCGGCGTCATCTCGAACTTCGCGACATCGTCCATCAGCACCAACCGGCGGGTTGTGCCGGCCAGGTCATCGGGAGATCCGGCGCTGACCACTTTCAGCGTGCCGTCGCGACGAATGGTTTCCTGATTGTGCAGCGTGTCAGTCTGCTCGCCGCGCCCCTCGCCGAATATTTCGATCAAGGCGGGCGCCTGTCGCCGGATCGGCATCCACTTGGTGCGCACCCATTCCGTTGCTGCCGAACTGGTCGGATGCACCACCAGGCTGTCGAGCGGTCCATACTCGTGCCACGCCGCCAACGTCGGGATCAGAACCGACACCGTCTTGCCCCATTGGGCCGAGCCGCGCAGCGTGACTTCGCGCGACGGATGTTCCGGGCTCAGAACCTCGTGGATCTCGCGCAGGAACGGAAACCGGTTGATATCGAAAGCGCCGGGAAACGGTGACCGTTCGTCAAACACGATGTTGTCCCGGCACCACCGGGTGATATCAGGCGGCGCTGGCGGCGTCATGGCAAGCGCCATCCCCGCCATCACGGCGCCCTCTGCCGAAGACAGGAAACCCATTCAGTCGGACTCGGACTTTTCAGTGTCGCTCATCGGCGCGCCGGTCGCTTGGTTGGCCAGCTGCTCAGCGCGGCGGGCACGATGTGCGCGCCAATGGTCGACCAATACCTTTCGCACTTGCCGCGCATCGATCCCAAAGGCATCGGCCACCGCCCGCGATCCATCCCGCAACACTGTGTCGAACTGGCCGACTTCATGCGACATGGCCCGGGCCGAATGACGCTGAACCTCTTCGGCCAGCACCCAGAGACCCTCTTCCCTGGCGTTCTCGCGTCTCCGGCGGCGGGCGTCTTCTTCCTTGATCTGGATGGTCGCCAGCTCAAGGCGATCAGGATCATTTGGCGGCAGAATTTCCCCTGCCCTGTTGCTGCCTGTGGTCCTGGCATCATCCTCGGCGATCTCTTTCATCGCCTTGCGCGTGGCCAGACCGTTTCCGGTCATCTGACCAAGGTCAAGCCGCCGCCCCAGCGCCGCGACAACCTTTGCCGCATCAAACCGCCGCGATCTTCCTTCGCCGACATAACAGCCATCCAACTTGCCGGACGCGAGATACTGGCTGATCCGGGGTTTGGACACACCCAGTCTGATTGCCAGTTCCGTTGCGTTTAAACCCGACATATCACCCCGAAGTTAAGTTAAGGCTTTTTCGTTGGTTAAGAGACGCGCAACTACCGGGGTGCGAATTACCCCTGTGCGAAGGAAGGCCGGGAAGGACCCGCCGGTTTATCTGGCGGTTGCCAGAGCCCGCGCCAATGTCCGCTCGAAGTGGATCGGGAACTTCGCCTCGAACACTTCCTCAGCGCCATCATAGAAGCCGAGCCGCTTTCGATATGTCGGCATCGACGTGGTGAAGTGCAGAACCTTCGTCAGGCTCTTCTTGCCTTGCCGCTTCCACACGCCCGGCGACAGCTTAGATCCCGCACGCGGCACGAAGTATCCCGCCCGCTTGGACTGACGCTTGCGCGAGTCCTTTGTCGTGTTCGTCGCCGTTTCCCTTTGCGACTGGATTGCGGAAAGAACCCGGTTGCGTTCCCCCGGTGACCAGTTGCCAAAGGCGTTCAGCTTGGCTCCGCTTGCAGGAACCACAGCCTGGATGTGGCCACCAAAGCTGACACGAGATTGCATCAGCTTTTCCAGTCCTGTATTCGAGCGGGCCCCGCCTTGCTCCTGAACTTTCAGGAAGTGACGGGCACCGACCGATGGCCGCTCCTTCACCTCGGCAGTCAGCGTCGACTTGTTCGCACGCCATACCATGAAGGCATTGCGCGCGAACCGGGTGGGCCGGTCAAAGACGCTATCCATTCGCGTCTGCATGTGATCGTGCACATCCTTGGCCGTATCGTTCAGCGCGTTGACAGTCGCGAATGGCACCTGCCGCTTTTCGACGTCGCTGAGACCTTTCGTGAAGTCCGAGGTATCCATCGGCATGAACAGCATGATCGATCCCCCTAAGCCTCAATGACCTGTTGCGGGAATTACCCGCGATTGCATTGCAGCCCCCATCACAAACGCAAAGCGCCCGGAAGGGGTTTCCTTCCGGGCGCGGCTGTAGTGCTGGCTCAATGTCAATACGAGCTAGCGCGAGTAGTCAACCTTTATTTTGCCATGGCCGCAAAGGAGGCATCACATCTGTCACATGGATACGCCCCAAATCGACCGCAGCCAGCCCTACCCGCACGTCCAGCAGCCACCCCCACCATTCCAGATAGGACCGACGCGCAGCAGCGATCTGTGCGCCTGTGGGAGAATAGGTGACCGGACAGACCAGTAATGGTTTCGTGATCGTACCGCGCCGCGTGCGATAGGTTATCCTGCCCACCTCTTCGGTTCGGGCCGTTGCGCCGTGCTGGTTGCTCTTGCGCCAGGCGACCGGAACGCACTGCAGCCGGGCCTCAGGCATCCAATCGGGCACGCACCCGGCGCGGGCCAGTTCAGCCACCCGCACCGACTGGAACCACAGCAGGCTATTGCGGACAACCGATGCGATCAGATCAGCGTCGTCATGGGGATGTGAGCGACCACGGAACGTGTCGATGTTGCACCCCAGCGCACCCTGTTCCATCAGCCGCGCCTCAGCCCCGCGACCAGGCAGTCCAAGGCCGCCCACCGCTGCAACCTCATCAAACTCCAATTGCGCATGCTCGACACCGAAGGCCCACTCCAATGCACCCTTCACGCTCATCTCGCGCCGCATCATGCCCCGCTGATTGCCCACCTTTTCCATTCTCGCCCTTTTCGGCAGAACGGCCGCCGGAGCGGTAACCGGGATAACATCACCGATCTGTAACCCTCCCATCCTACTCATGTCCGCACCCCCGGCGTTGCGCGCTCACCACGGCCCAGGGCGCGGGCATTCTCGCAGCGCGCTATGGCGGCGCGACGACGCTCCAAAAGCGCGCGATCGGCCGCCGTCAGATCCACGCCCGCCTTGTCCGCAGAAAGTAGCCGCTCATGCTCTCGCACCGCAGCCCGCGCACCTTCGGAGATCTTGCTGACCACATAGTCGCCGGGCCACTTCCATTCGGTGGTGACCCACCCCATCAGTTCAGGCGCCCATCCGCTTTCGATCGACGATTGGCCGATCCGACTGGCGAACACTT
>NZ_VSJK01000032.1 GCF_008085915.1 Oceaniovalibus sp. ACAM 378
AAACGATGGTAGGCCCAAACGGTGTAGCCAATGACGCTCCGCGGAAACCGGAAGCATTTGATCCGGGACAAATCTTCAATACTCAGCATGGCCGGAGAGTACCCGGGCGTTCAAGCTTCAACAACCTGACAATGCCGCGTGGACATTTCCAAAGCCCATTTGGATGTATTCCGGCTGGAGGACCAAGCAGCGCAGCGTTTTGAAAACTCAAGCGCCGGCTTTCGCGCTTTGCGAAAATGGCTGGGAAAGGTGCCAGTGGCGCGGATCGTATTTGAGCCGACGGGGCCCTATCACAAGGCGTTCGAAGCAGCGCTTGGCGAGGTTTTTCTTCTGGTCAAGGTGAATCCGCTGCAAGCGCGCTGGTTCGCCGAGGCGCATGGTACCAGGGCCAAGACCGACGCGGTGGATGCCCGGATGCTGGCGCGCATGGGCGTGGCTTTCGAGCTTGTGCCCCAAGCCCAAAGTTCCAGAGAAACGCGCGTTCTCAGTGACTTGCATGTCGCGCGAACGGGGCTGATCAAGGACCGCACGCGATTGCGCAACCGCGCCCAGACCCAGGATATCGCGATCCTGAAACGTCAGACCAAAGCACGGCTCGCCCAAATAGACCGTCAAATTGCCGAACTGGACGCCGAAATCGTAGAACTGATCTCGGCGCGGGAGACCACCGCGCGCAGCCGCGATATTCTCTGCTCCATGCCCGGGATCGGCGCCGTCACGGCCGCCGCCATGCTGACCCTGTTGCCCGAGATCGGTACGTTGGAGCGCAAACAGGTGGCCAGCCTGACCGGCCTTGCACCCATCACCCGACAATCCGGTCAATGGCAGGGAAAGTCATTCATCGGAAGAGGGCGCAAACCCCTGCGCGACGCCCTATACATGCCCGCACTGGTCGCCATGCGGTTCAACCCAAACCTCAAGGCCAAATACGAAGACCTACGCGCTGCTGGAAAACCCGCAAAGGTTGCCATAGTCGCCGTCATGCGCAAGCTCATCGAAACGGCAAATGCACTGGTCAAAGCTGATCGCGCGTGGACCCCAAAAACCGCTTGATCAAGACGGATACTTCTTACAGACAATCCAAAACCGACGCCCATTGGATCTGGGACGCCACCACTCGTGAGCTTAACGCTGTTTGAGATCCGACGTCCCGACTTTCGCTGCCAAGATCGCCGATAACTTGACGATCCCGCGGCGATCCCGCGGCGATTAGTCGGCTCCGACGCCGCGCAGAGAAAGTTCCTCGGTGCGGTGACAACTGGCCTGGTGAGAATTGCCAAAGTCGCGCAGGACCGGAACCTCGGCTTTGCAAACCGCAGTGGCATAGGGGCAGCGCGGGTGAAACGGGCATCCCGGGGGCGGCGAGATCGGACTGGGAACATCGCCTTGAAGCCGGATCCGGGCTCGTTGGAAATCGGGATCCGCCACGGGCACGGCAGACATCAGCGCCTCGGTATAGGGGTGGCGAGGATTGGCGAAAAGTGTTGCGGTGTCGGCAAATTCGACAATCCGACCCAGATACATCACTGCCACGCGTCGGCTGATGTGCCGCACGACAGACAAGTCATGGGCTATGAAAAGATAGGTCAGCCCGAATTCAGACTGAAGATCCTGCATTAGATTGATCACCTGCGCCTGAACGGACACATCCAACGCCGAGACGGGCTCGTCGGCAATAATCAGGTTGGGGTTGAAGGTCAGCGCCCGGGCAATTCCGATCCGCTGGCGCTGTCCGCCCGAGAATTCATGAGGATGTCGCCCGATGTGATCCGGGCCAAGGCCGACAGCCTTCAAAAGTTCGCGCACCCGGTCCAGCCGTTCCGACCGGTTGCCAATCCCCTGAACGATCAGCGGTTCAGCGATCAGTTCGCCAACCGTCATGCGCGGGTCGAGCGAAGAATAGGGATCCTGAAAGATGATCTGCATGTCCCGGCGCAGCAGTTTCAACTCTTTCGGGCTGGCCGTGGTCACGTCGAACATCTCGGCTGGGCCACCATTGGCGTGAATCGCGGTGCGAAGTTTCACGCTGCCGCCGGTCGGTGGTGTCAGGTGCAGGATCGAGCGGCCGGCCGTCGTTTTGCCGCAGCCGGATTCACCGACCAACCCCACTGTTTCACCGCGCGCAATAGTCAGGTCGACCCCGTCGACCGCCTTGACCTCGGCCGTAACACGGCGCAGCAGGCCCTTGCGGATGGGAAAGCTTTTCCGCAGCCCCCGGACCTCAAGAAGCACGTCTTCAGTCATCGTGAGGCTCCTCGATCTTGTCGTGGTGCAGGAAACAGGCGACAGTGTGACCGTCCGGACCGGCCAGCGCCGGAACCACTTCGCGGCACTTGTCCATCACATTGGGACAGCGCGAGGCGAAGGCGCAGCCTAGAATCACCTCGCTGGGCGAAGGGACGGTGCCATCGATCGTTTCAAGCCGTGTTGTATCGCCGGTCAGGGACGGGACCGAACGCAAAAGCCCGCGTGTATAGGGATGTTTCGGCGTCTTGAACAAATCCCGCACGGCCGCGGATTCCACGACTTTGCCGCGATACATCACAATGACGTCGTCGGCCATGCTGGCGATCACGCCAAGATCGTGCGTAATGAACATGATCGCCCCGGCGAACTCTCGGCGCATGTCATTCATCAGGTCTAGAACCTGCGCCTGGATTGTCACGTCCAGCGCCGTGGTCGGTTCATCCGCGATCAGCAGCGTGGGATTGCAGATCATCGCCATTGCGATCATCGCCCGCTGTCGCATTCCTCCTGAAAGCTGGTGGGGATATTCGCGAAACCGTTGTTCGGGCGCCGGGATGCCCACCGCGGCGAGCGCGGCGATGGCGCGGCGCTGCGCCTCTGTTTCGGACACGTCTTCGTGCAGGCGCAACCCTTCGACGATCTGGTCGCCGATGGTGAACACCGGATTCAACGCCGTCATCGGCTCTTGAAAGATCATCGCGATCTCACTGCCACGGATATGACGCATTCTATCGCCGTTCTGGGGCAGGGCGGCCAAGTCCACGACGCCGTCACGACTGGCAAATTCGATTTCGCCGCCAGCGACCCAACCGGGGGCATTGACTAGACCCATGATCGCGCGCGAGGTCACGGATTTTCCGCAGCCCGATTCACCCACGACGCCCAAGGTGCGCCCCTGAACGATCTGGAAACTCACCCCATCGACAGCCCTCGCGATACCCTGTTCAGTCATAAAGTTAACCCGCAGATCCCGGACATCCAGCAGAACGCTCATCGCTGAATTTCCGCGCGTGCTGCCCGTTCGACTCGCATCTTGCCGGGCTTCAATCCGCGGCGGGAAAACTTCTGAAACTCGCGCTTCATGCGCTGCCCCTTGGTCTTGGGGTTAAGGGTTTCCTGAAGCGAGTCGCCCAACAGGTTGGCCGAGATCACAAACAGGAACAACGCGACCGAGGGACCGATGATCAGGTAGGGCGCTGCAATAAGCAGTTCCTTCGCCTCGTTCAGCATCTGCCCCCATTCCGGAGTCGGCGGCTGCACCCCAAGCCCGAGATAGCTGAGTGCCGAAGCGTTTAGCACGAAGACTGGAAGGGTCAGCGTCGCCTGCACAATCACCGGGGTAGAGATATTGGGCCAGATGTGGCGGCGCAGGATGAAAGGCCAGCCGGCCCCGGCTGCAATGGCGGCCTCTACGTAAAGCTCTTGCTTGACCGACAGGGTGACGCCACGGGCGATGCGGATGAATTGTGGTAACTGGCTCATTCCCAAGGCGATCACTACGCCCCGCTCGGATGGCCCGGCGATTACGACGATGACGATGGCCAGCATGATGATCGGAAAAATTAGCATGATGTCGGTGATCCGCATGATGATTTCGTCCAGCCAACCGCCGTGATAACCGACGATCATCCCGATAGGGACACCCAGAAGCACCGCAAACAGCAGCGCGGACGTCGTGATCTTGGCGGTCACCTGCGTGGCGAGGATCACCCGCGAAAGCATGTCACGGCCGAACTGGTCGGTGCCGAACCAATGCTCCCACGATGGCGGTCGCATGCCTTGGCTCAGTTGCGTCTTGTAAGGATCCGATGGAACGATCCACTGCGCGGTGATGGCCACGATATAGATTGCGATCAGGATCAGCCCAAAGACGACGCCGACCCGGTCGCGCGAAAACTGTCTCAGGAAGTTGCGCATTACACCGCCTCGGCCAAGGTGTCGTCAGTCATAAGAAATCCTCGGATCAGCCCAAGTGTAGAGGATATCGACGATCAGGTTCACAAGAATGAAGATAATCGCGAAGAAAAAGATCGAGCCCTGAAGCACCGGCAGATCGCGCGACAGGATGGCATCGACCATCAGCCGCCCGAGTCCCGGCCAATTAAAGATCGTCTCGGTCACTACGGATCCGCCTAGGGTGTGCCCAAGGCCAAGCCCGAACAGAGTTATAATCGGCAGCAGCGCGTTGCGTAGGGCGTGATGGAACACCACAGTACGCTCGGGCGCGCCCTTTGCCCGGGCCGTGGTAATGAAATCACGGCTGAGTGCGTCGACCATACAAGAGCGCACCATCCGAGTGAAAATTGCCGCCTGATATGCGCCAAGTGTGGCCACTGGCAGCACAAAGTGTTTCCAGGTCGACATGCCGCCGATTGGCAGCCAGCGCAGCCAGACCGCGAAGACATAGATCCCGATGATTCCGGTCACGAACACCGGCGTGCAGATCCCGATCAGAGAGACGACCGTCACCCCCTTATCCAGCGGACGGTTCCAGAACATAGCCGAGAACGAGCCGAGGATCAGGCTGGTCGTCATCGCCAGCAGCATCGCGCAGCCTGCCAGCGCGGCGGTGTTCACGATACGCGGAAACACGATATCCAGAACCGGCTGGCGGGAATAATTCGACAAACCAAAATCACCTTGCAGCACCTTGCCCATATAATTGAAATACTGGGTGGTAAGTGGTTGATCAAAGCCATACGCGGCACGGATCGACTGCACCAAGTGTTCTGGCGCGTTGTCGCCCGCCATCAGTTGTGCCGGATCACCTGGGATCAGGTGGAACAGGGCGAACAGGAAGCTCAGCAGCAGGAACGCGGCCAGCACCATGAAGATCAGTCTAGATACGATCAGCCGAAGCATTGGTCAGAGCCTTCTGGCGGTGCCACTTGGTGGGGCACCTAAAGGGATAAAAATGGCAAGGGGAGAGGTGCCGGGCGCAACAAGCGCCCGGAAGGTACATGTTAGCGTTTGATGCCTTGGCGCGCCTTTTCCTCCTGGTCGATCCAGGCGCTTACGGCAGGATAGTTGTCAGTCGCTAGTATCCGATCGCCGTGGACATAGCTGCGGCTACCCAGCGTCAGGTGGATCGTCGGCAGATAGATTACCGGCGCTTCCTCAAGCAGCTGGGCCATCCAAGCAACGACATATTCCTTGCGCTTTTCTTGGTCGGTAGTGGTGTGTGCAAGGTCGGCCAGACGGTCGATTTCGGACGAAGAAAAGAACATCCGGTTCGCGCCTTTAGGCTTCCACGCCTTGGTATGGGTGAAATACATCATCGGCTCGTCCGGATCGGCGGTGGGAATACCCCAGGACAGCAGCGCCATCTCGTATTTCGCGTCTTCCGGTGGCTGCGAAACAGCGGCGCTGAACGCGGCCCCTTCCATCACCTCAAGATCGATGCCGATGCCGATTTCACCCAGGAACGCCTGAAGAAGCTGCGCGACCTGATAGTCACCCTTGGTGCCCCCGCGCCGCGTCCACAGTTTGAAGGACAGTTCAGTTCCGTCTTCACCCTCGATCGTGCCATCACCGTTACGGTCCTCGAACCCGGCATCCGTCAGCATCGAACGGGCCTTGTCCGCGTCGTACTGGAAGATGGAATCCTCGCCGTCCTTGCGCATATCTGTATAGCCATAGACGCCGGGTGAAAGGGTCGGCGCCATCGGAACCGTTGCACCAGTGCCGGCGAACACGGACTGGACGATGCCAGCCTTGTCGATCGCATAGTTCAGCGCGAGGCGTACATCCTGATTGTCGAACGGCGCCTTCATGTGGTTCAGCACGACATAAAATTGCCGGGTTGATGCCATCGTGCGCACGGTGAGTTCGGGGTTAGCTTCGAGACGGGGCAAATCAAAGTCAGAAATTTGCACCGTGCGGTCGATCTCGCCACTTTCCAACATCGCGGTGCGGGTGGCGGGGTCGGGCACGACCAGCATGCGAATAGAGTCGAGATATGGCAGTTCGTCCTGCCAGTAGTTCTCGTTCTTAACGAAAAGGTTGTACTCGCCCTTAACATATTCCTCGTGCGTGAATGGACCGGTGCCGACAATCTTGGTCGCCATGCCTTCTTCGCCCATTTCCTGATAGGCGGTGGGGCTGAAAATACATAGCGGCTTGTAGGCCAGATTGGGCAACAGCGCCGCGAACGGTGCCGCCAGATGGAAGGCGACCTCGTTCTCGCTGGGCGCGTCGGCATAATCGAAGCCTTCGAGAAGGCTCATGTAAATGAATTCCTTCTCCTTCGCCTCATTGAAGACGAACGCGACCGCTTCGCCGTTGAACGGGGTTCCGTCGTGGAAGGCGACCCCTTCGCGCAGTTTGATGGTGACGGTCTTTTCATCGTCACTCACTTCCCAGCTTTCGGCCAGAACGGGGACGAGTTCGCTGTCTTCGTTAATCTCAAACAGGTTTTCGCAAGCGTTCAGCCAGATATCCTGCGCGCCGTTGTCGGTGTTGCGCCCCGGAAACAGCGAAAATTTCTCGCCTGATTGCGCATAGATCAGTTCACCGCCATATTGCGGCTCCATATCCTGTGCGAATAGGGGTGCGGCATTGATCGTGGCGGCAGCCGCCATGTAGGCGACCCCTCGCGCCACTCGTTTCTTGTGCGTTGTCATTTCCGATCCTCTCGCTGTTGGCATATAGTTTGCGACGCGCCGGCTTCAGTACATTCGCTTTTTGTCCAGCACGTTCATCATCGCTTGGGTATCGCCCGCCATCCACGCCCGCAGATTGTGGAGGAAAATGTCGGTAAGTCTTTCGTTCTCTCGCGTCACGGTGGAGGCGGAGTGGGGACTGATCAGCACATTGGGCATATCCCAGAGCGGGGATTCGGCGGGAAGAGGCTCGGTCGCGGCGACATCCAGCGCCGCAAACCCCACGTGACCGGACCTCAACGCCTCGATCAGCGCGGGTTCGTCCACGATCGCGCCGCGCCCTATGTTGACAAGTGTAACGTCTGGCTTCATCCGCGCCAATATCTCTGCGTTGATCATCCCCTCGGTTTCCGGAGTATGCGGCGCGCAAAGCGTCACGCAGTCGGCGCGCGCAACGACGTCGGCAAGTACGTCCGGTCCGCAGACCTCGTCGGCGTTCAAAGCGTCCGCCCGCGCGGGATCGGCATCGCGGACAACTGCTATGACTTCCATTCCGAAGGCTCGCGCAAGGCGCCCGATCTCGGTCCCGACCTTGCCTGCCCCGACGATTGCCATGACCTGTCCGCGCAGATCGCAGCCGCAATATCGCGTCCACCGATGAGCGCGCTGCTCGGATTGTAAGTGGAATAGACCACGACGATGTACAAGCAGTGACATCATCACAAATTCGGCTAGGGGAATTGCGTGAATGCCCCGCGCGGTCGTAACCGTCATATTCCGTTCTGCAAGTCCCAATTTCGAAATCAATTGGCCGACGCCGGAGCTTGTGGTTTGTACCCATTTAACATTTGGTGCTAGCTCCAGCCCGCCTCCGTCGACAGGATCGCCGGCTGGAAAATCCCAAAGAATTGTCGCTTGATTTAATGCATTGACCCACCGAATCTGTTGTTCGGCTGTCCGGGTCCAGCCGTCTTGCCCCTTATGATCCGCAGTATACCGTGTGGGGGGCAAGAGATCGGGTTCGTACACGAAACGAACACCGGGCGGGGCCGAGTCGCGCATCCGTACAACGTGTTCGACCTCCAGCGGTGAAGTGATGAAAACGGTTTGTTCTGGTTGCGTCACGCTCTGCCCTCAGTCCCTGTTTGATCAAAAGTAATACTGGGGGAAGGGGTCCTGTCAATGAAACCTTGTGGATCAGGGGGGTGTCAGTCGCTTTCGTCCTGCGAGAATTCGGACCGCAACCAATCGTTTACAAGCGCGATTCTTCCGTTGATCTGTGCAACAAGGCCCGTCCGCCGCAAGTTCTTGCGCAGAACCGCTCGGCCTGCGCAGTCAGATCCATGCACTTGGTATACATTCTTCGCCAAATCGAGTCCGGCTGTGATAATATCCGACATGACCGCTCTCCTTTTTATTGATCATTGCAGACCCACCTTTGCACATCAATGTCGCCGGAGGGCGGTTACATCATCAGAGCCGCGAAGCCGGCATATCCGATCGATTCCGAACGATGCGAAACCCATATGCAGGCCCGACTTGAAACGGTGGACGGAAAACCGGGTACGGTCATGGCAAGCGTTGGAAGCGCTGAGGCTGACCGCCAAGAGGTCGCCGTCGAGGGCAGCCGGGCCAGTTACCGCATCGGAGATTTCAGCAAACTGTCGCTTTCCACCGCAGGGGCTTTCGGACCGCTGGCCCATGTGCCAGCCGACACGCAGGCAGTGGGTCTAAATGCGCAACTGGATGCACTGGAACTATGCCTGAAGTGCATGCCGCACCCGCTTGCCATCCTTCGCGAGGCGCTGTGTGTGCAATGGCTGATCGAGGCAATGCTGGTGGGCAAAGCCTGATTTCGCGGGAGACGGCTGCGCAGTTGCCATCACTATTCCGCATCGCGAAGTCGAGCCGGAGTGTGCTCGCGGAGGGCCGGACAAAGCGAACTGCCACAATCCAGCCGAAGTCGGAAATCTGGAATATCGAACGGTGGCCGACCCTAGACAGCGGCCGACGGTCGCCGGTCAGTCACGCCAAACGCCTCTTCAAGCGCAAGACCGACGCGCAAGAGCTTATCTTCGCGAAACAGGCCGGACCAAAGCGAAATACCCATCGGAACCATGAACAGCGGCTCGCCGGGCCGGGCGGCGCGGTCGGGTCCGAACGCGGGGCGACTGGGGCGTTCTTCGAATCCGGCGCGAAGGTGCAGGCAGGGATGGCCGGTAAAATTCGAGGCAACCATCATCGGGCCCTCGGAAAACGAGCCGATCAGCACATCAACTTCGCGGAACAACCCATCAAGGGCCTGCATCGTCAGATAACGGAGCTTGTCGAGCTGCACATGATCGGGTGCCGACAGGAACCGCGCTCGGCGAAAGGTGTTGGGCCAGGCCTCGTTGGTCTGCACGGTCAAAAGTCCATCGCGGCCACTGAAGGTAAGCTCTTCGAAATTCGCGGCGGATTCGGCCATTAGCACGTTGCGCAACGCATCATAGGGCAGGACGGGCAGGGTAGTCTCTACCACCTTGCAACCCAGCCTGCGTGCCGTTTCCAGCGCGTGCCGGTCTGTGGCAGTTGCATTCTCACCAAAGGTTTCGGCCAGATAGCCAAGGCACAACCCACCGACGCCCCGGGACGCGTCGAAATGGAACGGGGCGCCGATCGAGCCGCGGTCGTTGATATCGGCACCATTCAGGGCGGCCAGGACCATGGCCGTGTCCTCGACAGCGCGGCAGATCGGCCCAGGCTTGTCGAGCGTCGCAGCGAGCACCATGCCGCCGCGGCGCGATACCCGCCCGAAAGTCGGGCGCAGACCGGTGGTGCCGCAGCGCTGCGATGGCGAAATGATCGACCCGAGTGTTTCGGTTCCGATGGAGAACCCGCACAAGCCCGCCGCCGTCGCCGAGGCCGAGCCCGCGCTGGAACCGCTGGAGCCCTCGTTCAGGTTCCACGGGTTGTTGGTGCGTCCGCCATACCACACGTCGTTGCGTGCCAGCGCGCCGAGCGACGTCTTGCCCAACAGCACAGCACCCGCAGTTCGCAGCCGTTTGACCAGTTCGGCATCATCGTCGGGCATCCGGTCACGATAGGGCTCGGCACCCCATCCGGTGGTGATGCCTTTGGAGTCGAACAGGTCTTTCACCACAAAGGGAATGCCCAGAAGGGGGCCGGGGATATCGCCGCTGGCACGCCGCGCGTCGGACTCAACCGCCTGCGCCCTCGCTAGGTCGGCGGTGACGGTCGCAAAACACCTCAGCGCAGGGGCCAGTCTATCGATCCGCCCGAGGTATATCTCGGTCAGCCGGACGCTGCAAATCTCGCCTTTGGCCAGCCAAGCGGCAAGCCGCGTGACCGGGGCGAAGGCAATGTCGGCCTCATCTATGGGCAGCGGCCCAGGATCGGCCGTTCGGTAGGTTTGTATGTCGGTCAGGGCGGGCATCTCGAACCCTGGTAGTCGCGGATCGAAAATGCAGGCCATGGGCACTCCATTGCCAATGCCAAGTGCCCGCACCGCGCGGGTCGCGGCCATCTGATCTGGAAGAAGTGCGGCGATCTGCTCACGTTCGGACGCCGTATAGTCCAAATCTGCCATCCGCTCGGCAGCGGCAATGGTTTCCGCCTTGATCTCTGGCTGTTCCATCACGAGGCCCGTGCCCGGGTTTCGACAAAGCGCACCATCGCCCCATAGACTTTTTCGCGGTTTTTCAACCGCGCAAAACCATGGCCTTCGTGGTCGATGCGGATCAATTGGCAATCATGGCCCCGTCCGAACAGCGATGCGTAGACCAGCTCGCTTTCCGCCGGGGTGACGCGCGGATCGTCGCCACCATGGGCCAGGAAAAGCGGTGTGCGGATGTCGCCCACCTTGCGATAGGGCGAAAGTGCCGCCAGCATGGCCCGGCCCGCGTCGGTGTCGGGGTCGCCGTATTCGACCGCCCGCAGCTTGCGCCGCCACGGGCCGGTTGCGGCCAGCAGCGTGTTGAAATCCGCGATGCCATAGAAATCTGCCGCCGCGCACCAGTCGTCTGGGTATTCGGTGATCGAGGCCAGGACCATGAAACCCCCATAGCTCTGGCCGGAAACCACCATGCGTCGGGCATTCACATCGTCGCGGGCGGCAATCGCATCGCGTATCGCCTTGAGATCGCGCACCGGGTCCATCCTGAGGTCCAGATCATCGGCGGCCTGCCAGTCGCGCCCATAGCCGGTCGAGCCGCGGACATTCGGTGCAACAACCAGCCAGCCGCGCCGCACCAGATATTGCGCATCCGAGCGCCAATGCGCCGCATATTGCGACTCGGGTCCGCCATGGACGATGAAGAACGTCGGATAACCGCCGGGCGGGGCCGGTGTGCGGGGCGTGAACACGAAGGCGGGCACTTCGGCGCTGTCAAAGCTGGTGAAATACTGGATCGTCGGCTCGACGGTATCCTCGCACGCCAATACCGGCGCGCCTTGGCACAGGATGGTGCTTGCCTGCCCGTCCAGCGCGATGCGCAGCACGCGGGACGGCGCGCGGAATCCGGCAAGCGCGACGATCAGCGCCATCTGGTCGGGTGCGAAGGTCAGTGTCGTGATCCGGCCGGGGGTTGGCAGGGCAAGCTCGGATTCCGATCCCGTCGCGCCGTCGAGTAGCATGATCCGGCTATAGCCCTGATCGTTCCACGCATAGGCAATGGTGGTCTCGTCCTTGCTGACGGCCATCGCCTCGACATCGCCTGCGGGTTGGGCAAGCCAGGCAAGGGCGGCGCTTTGCGTGTCCATCTGGGCGATCCCGTGGAATGCCTGGCCCTTGTCGGTGGCCAAAAGCAGCGCGGCGCCTTTGGCGATCCAGCGTGCGGCGTAGATATGGGCGCCCTTGCCCTGACCTTGACCGCCGGGAAACAGTACGCGCGGGGTACCGCCCTCGATCGGCAGCAGATGCAGCTCGGCATCATACATGCCGTCGCGGTTGTCCTCGATCAGCAGGGCGCTGCCATCCGGGGTGAAGTTGCGCGGTGTGCGATAGCCGGGTCCGGTCAGAATCACGCGATCTTCGCCGGTGTCGAGATCGCGAAGATGGATCTGCATTGCCGTGGCATCAACGCTGTTGCTGGCATAGGCGATGCGTTTGCCGGTGGCATCGAAACAGCCCCAGTTGTGCACGACTCCCGGCGCTTCGGTCAGCGGTTCCGGAGTGGCCACGCCGTCGCGCAAGAGGTTGAGCTGGTGATGCTCGTCGCCGCCGCTGTCGGTGGTGAACAGAATGTCGCGGCTGCCGGGTCGGAAGGCGAAGCTGCCGACCTTTTCATTCAGCGATGTCAGCTGAACGGCAGGCGAGCCGACGTTTCGAAGATCGCGCGACCAGAGCTGATCGAACCCGGTTTGGTCTGACAGCCACGCAAGCAGGGTGCCATCCTCGGAAATGGCCGGGGAATGATGAGCACGAGGTGCGAGATAGGTTTCGATCGGCGGCAGGTCGGGCCCATCGGCCAGCCGGTCATCGGCCGAGCGCAGGGCGGTGCTGAGATCGGGCGCTTCGGGCGTTGCCACGTGGTTGGACAGCTCGACCAGCGTAAACCGCGCCTCGGGCCAGGCGCGGTGCAGATCCCATGCGCTTTGCGGCGGGGTGACAACATCATAGCGGCCCTGGACGATTTCGCAGGGCAGATGGCGAATGCGGCTGATGTTGTTCAGGATGTGGTTCGCGGGCATGAAGAACGCGTTGCTGCAATAATGGGTAAAGATGCGCGAGATTTCCAGCGCCGCCTGTGGTTGCGTCAGGTTGTTCACATGGGCCGGGCTGAGCAAAAGTGTCTGCGTGCGGGCCGAAAACCCGCGCAGCGCCTGAGCGGCGGCCATGTGCACGCGCGGATCGGGATCGACCAGCCGGGTATAATAGGCCTTAAGCAGGTCATCGCGTTCGTCCTTGTCGATATGGCCCGCGAAATCTTCGAAGGCGTCGGGAAACAGCGTTCCGATGCCGTGGAACCAGAACCGCACCTCGTGCGGACGGCCCAGAAATACGCCATGCACCCGCAGCCCCCGGCAGCGGTCCGGCTGCGCGATGGCATAGGCCAGCGCCAGCAGACTGCCCCAGGACCCGCCGGCGACCAGCCAGCTTTCGATCTTCAGGTGTTCCCGTATCCGTTCGATGTCCGAGATCAGTGCCGGGGTTTCGTTGCCCTCCAGAAGGGCCGAAGGCGTCGAGCGTCCGCAGCCGCGCTGGTCAAACAGAATGATGCGATACCGGGCCGGATCAAAGGTGCGCCGTTGGGCGGGCTTGACGCCACCCCCCGGCCCGCCATGCAGAAAAACCACCGGAATTCCGTCGGGATTGCCCGATTCCTCGACATAGAGCACATGAGGCGGCTCGACCGGGAGCATATGCGCCGCAAAGGGCTTGGTCGGGGGATAAAGGGCCTCGTTGTTCATCATTCTACCTTTGAGTTGGATTGCCACACAGACGGATGCGAGAATTTGCCTGACAGGAGCGAGATTTTTATCTAGCCATGATCGCTTTTGTGACGCATGATTGTCATACAATCCGGGAGACGCAAGGATTACATCGCAAGAATCGTCGGTAAGGACAGATCAAAAAGCGAAATCCTCACACAGGGAGAAAAACAACGATGAAAAAACATGCAAGTTTGCTCAAGTGCGTTGCGATCACTGCTTTACTCGGCGCGATCCCTGCGTATGCCGGTACGCCGGCCGACACATTGGTCATGGCGCGCAATATCGACGCGATCAGTACGTTTGATCCCGCCCAGATCGGCGAGGTGGTCACTGACGAACTGATCCTGAACATCTGCGACAGCCTTGTCGGCATTGATCCCGAAGACGAGGCCGGTGTCGTCCCCTCGATCGCAAAGGACTGGACGGTTTCCGAAGATGGCATGAAAATCACCTTCAACCTGGTCGAGGATGCGGTTTTTCCCTCTGGCAAACCAGTCACCGCCAAGGATGTGGCGTGGTCTCTGCAACGCGTGCTGACGCTGGGATTCGGAAATGCGGCCACAATGACCGAATACGGGTTCAGCGCCGACACCGCCGAGGCTGATCTTGTTGCCGTCGACGACCGGACATTCGAGATGAACCTGTCGCGGCCCTATCCGATTGCGTTGATCCTTCAGGCCATTGCGGCGAACCGCGTGGCCGCCGTGCTCGACAGTGAAACCTTGATCGGTGAAGAGGTCGACGGGGATCTGGGCAACAAGTACCTCACCACCAACAGTGCCTGCGTCGGGCCCTATGCGCTGCGTCAATGGAATGCCGGCGAAGTCGTCGTTCTTGAGGCAAACGCCAACTATGACGGTCCTGCGCCCCAGATGAAGCGCATCATCATCCGCCATGTGGCCGAAGCCCAGGCACAACGCCTGCTCCTCGAACAGGGCGATATCGACGTGGCGCGCGATCTGGGTGCCGAAGACCTGCGCGATCTGAATGCAAACCCGGATATTCAGGTTGTCTCGACGCCGAAGCACCAAATTTACTATACGGCCTTCAACAATGGCGACCCCAGGTTCGCCGATGACCGCGTAAGGCTGGCCTTCAAGTACCTCATGGACTACGATGCTCTGGCGGACACCGTCATGGCGTTTCTCGGAATACCGCGCGCCAGTGTCGTGCCATTGGGTGCTCTAGGAGCGCTCGACAAGGACGAGGGGCAGCCGTTCTCGCTTGATTTGGAAAAGGCCAAGGCGCTGCTGACCGAGGCGGGGTACGGCGACGGGTTCTCGGCTCGTCTGTTTATCGGTACGCTGCCCTATACGTCGGCGATTGCCCAGCACTTGCAGGCGAATGCGGCCAAGGTCGGCATCGACCTGAAGATCGAGCAGATGGCCAATGCGCAGCTTTTCTCGGCCTTCCGCGGGCGCGAATTCGACACTGTCATGTTGTCTTGGCAGACGGCCGTACCGCATGCGCATGGGATGCTGTCACGGCATGCGGTGAACCCCGACAACTCGCTCGAGGCGGCGCTGACGATGTTCCCAAGCTGGCGTGGAGCCTGGTTCAGCGAGGACTTCAACAAGCGCGTCGATGAAGCGCTGTTCGAAAAGGACGAGGCAAAACAGATCGAGTTGTACAAGCAGATCCAGAGGGATCACATGCAGACGGGCCCTTTCGCATACCAGTTCCAGCTTCTTGATACGGCCGCACTGCACAAAACGGTGTCGACGTGGAAGTGGAACGCCTTCCGGGTATATTACGCCGATATCGAGAAAGGCTGAACATGTCGGCAGGCGATCTTGCCAACTCGGTCTCTTCCAATCGTTCTGCCTCATCAATGCGATGGGGCAGGGCGGCCCGAGAGTTTCTGAAGACCGCCGCCTCGGTATCGGTAACGATACTTGGCCTGCTGGCGTTGACCTTCTTCATCGGGCGCTTGCTGCCACTAGATCCGGTACTGGCCATCCTGGGCGACGATGCCAGTCAGGAAGCCTATGAGCGGATGGTGATCAAGCTGGGCCTCGACAAGCCAATGTGGGAACAGTTCATCACCTATCTATGGAATAGCCTGCACTTTGATTTCGGAATGTCGCTGACCAGTGGCAAGCCGGTCACCGAAGACATCTTGCGGGTGTTCCCGGCGACACTTGAACTGGCGACGGTGGCGATGATCCTGGGAACTGGTCTTGGCATCCCGCTGGGCGTCCTGGCAGCGGCCAACCGTGACACCTGGATTGATCAGGTGGTACGGGTGATTTCCCTCATCGGATATTCCGCGCCGATCTTCTGGCTTGGCCTTCTCGGGTTGGTGGTGTTTTACGCCGGCCTTGGCTGGGTCGGTGCGCCGGGGCGGATCGACATCGTCTATCAATACGATCTTGAGACCAGGACGGGCCTTTATCTGATCGACTCGTTGCTGGCGGGGCGGTTGGACATTTTTGCCGATGTGTTCGGGCGCATTGTGATGCCCGCGGCGATCTTGGCCTATGGCGCAATGGCATACATCAGCCGCATGACCCGCAGTTTCATGCTCGAGCAGCTCAGCCAGGAATACATCATCGCCGCACAAGCCAAGGGGGCCTCGCGCCTGAGTGTTGTCTGGGGCCATGCATTTCCCAACATTGCGGTACAACTCGTCACAGTGGTTGCGCTGTCCTATGCGTTTCTGCTGGAGGGTGCGGTGCTGACCGAAACCGTATTTGCCTGGCCAGGCTTCGGGCGTTATCTAACCACAGCATTGCTGCGCGCCGACATGAACGCGGTTCTGGGGTGCACCCTGATCGTCGGCCTTATCTTCATCACCTTGAATCTGCTCAGTGATGTTTTTTATCGCATTTTCGATCCGAGGACCCGATGACAGATACCCCCGTGATGCAGCCGCGCGGCAGCCTGCGCGAATGGCTGCGGGCACCGACGGCAAGCTCGCCTCGTCAGGCCCGGGCTCAGGCGGTCTGGCGCGGGTGGCAACGGCTGATCACCAATCGCGCCGCCTTTGCCGGGCTGATCGTGCTGCTGATCCTTGTGACCCTGGCGGTGGTCGGGCCCTGGCTGACCCCCTATTCGGTAATGGGGCAGGATCTGAGTGTGCGGCTTCAGCCTCCCTCGGCACAGCATCTGCTGGGCACCGACGATCTGGGCCGCGATATCCTGACCCGCATCCTTTACGGCGCGCGGATCACGCTGATGATGGCTGCTCTGGTGGCGGTGATTGCCGGGCCGATCGGCCTGGCCGTGGGGGCCACAGCGGGATATCTAGGGGGCTGGTTTGATATCGTCGCCATGCGGCTGGTCGATGTGTTCCTGTCGTTCCCCTCGCTCATCCTGGCGCTGGCTTTTGTTGCGGCATTGGGACCGGGCATCGAGAATGCAGTGATTGCAATATCGCTTTCGGCCTGGCCGCCGATTGCGCGGCTTGCGCGGGCCGAGGCACTGACGGTTCGAAAATCCGACTATATCGCTGCGGCACGCCTGCAAGGTGCCAGCCCGATGCGGTTGATCATGAAACACGTTATGCCGATCTGCCTGCCCTCTGTGGTGGTCCGGGTGACTCTGAACATGGCGGGCATCATCCTGACGGCGGCGGGCCTTGGTTTTCTTGGCTTGGGAGCGCAACCGCCCAGCCCGGAATGGGGGGCGATGCTGGCCTCGGGGCGTCAATTCATGCTGACCAGCTGGTGGCTTGCCGCGACGCCGGGCGCCGCGATCATGCTGGTCAGCCTTTCTTTCAACCTGCTGGGTGACGGCCTGCGCGATGTGCTGGACCCACGCAATGACTGATCCACTGCTTGAAGTGCGAAATCTGCGCGTGGCCTATCCTTCGGCCCATGGCTACAGCGATGCGTTGCGGGGGATTTCCTTCACCCTCGGGCGCGAGAAACTGGGGATCGTCGGCGAATCCGGCTCGGGCAAATCCACCGCCGGACGGGCGATCATGCGGCTGCTGCCACCGAAAGCGCGGGTTACTGCCGATGCGCTGCGTCTGTCAGGCTTCGATTTGCTGGGCGCCAGTGAACGACAGATGCGCGATATTCGCGGTGGCCGAATTGCAATGATCCTTCAGGACCCGCGCTATGCGCTGAACCCTCTCAAGACGGTCGGTGCGCAGATCATGGAATCCTACCGCATCCACATCAAGGGAAGCCGGGCCGAGGCCCGCGACCGCATGCTGGCGATGCTCGAGGATGTCCGCATCCGCGATCCGCAGAGGGTGACCGGGCTTTACCCGCATGAGTTGTCGGGGGGCATGGGCCAGCGGGTGATGATCGCGATGATGCTGATCCCCTCGCCGAAATTGGTGATCGCGGATGAGCCGACCTCGGCGCTGGATGTGACGGTGCGCGGCCAGATCCTGGATGTGCTGAACGAACGCGTCGAGGCGCAGGGGGCCGGGCTGATCCTCATCAGTCACGACCTGCCCCTGGTCAGCGACTTCTGCGACCGGGTTCTGGTCATGTATGGCGGGCAGATCATGGAGGAACTGGCGGCGCATGATCTGTCGCAGGCCAGCCACCCCTATACCATTGCCCTGAACGCAAGCCTGCCGCCGCTTGATCATGCCGTGGATGAACTGATCGTGCCCGAATACGATCCCACCTGGCTGACCGAGGCAACCGAATGACCACTCCTAGCCTTGAAATCGTGAGTCTTTCCGTCGCTTTCGGGCACGGCCGCGCCAGCGTGCAGGCGGTGGACAAGGCCAGTTTCCGTGTCGCCCGGGGCGAGGCTTTCGGTATCATCGGCGAGTCGGGAAGTGGCAAATCGACGATATTGCGCGCCATTACCGGGCTGCATGACGGATATGACGGAGATGTCCTGATAAATGGTAATCCCGCGCCGCGGCCGCGCAACCGGGATTTTTTCAAGACGGTCCAGATGGTGTTTCAAGACCCCTACAGTTCGCTGCATCCGCGCCGGATGATCCGTGCCACGCTGATGGAACCGCTGGAGATCTACCGTCTCGACCGGCGCGAAGCGCGAATCGCGCAGGTGCTGCTGGATGTGGGGCTGGCGCCCGAATTCGCCTATCGCTACCCGCATCAGCTTTCGGGTGGGCAGCGACAGCGGGTCGCGGTGGCCCGGGCGCTGTTGCTCGAGCCGGAAATCCTCCTGCTGGACGAACCGACATCGGCGCTTGACGTGTCGGTACAGGCCGGCGTGCTGAACGTGCTGAACGCGCTGCGCCGCGCCCGTGGGCTGAGCTATGTCATGGTCAGCCACGATCTGCGGGTTGTCGCGCATATGTGCAGCCGGATCGCAGTGATGACCCAGGGCCGCATCGTCGAGGAACTGACGGTCGAGGATTTGCGCGCCCAGCGTGCGACCCAGCCATACACCCGCACATTGATTGCCGCGAGCCGTGCAGCGGTCACTGCAGATTGATGAAATCCCCTGCAAGGAGGTTGAGATGAAATCCAACGAAAATCCGATCTGGCCCTATATCGAGGCAAAGCGGGAAAGGTTTATCGGCCTGTCCGACCGGGTGTTCGACACTCCGGAGATCGCCTATACCGAGGTGCGCTCTTGCGCCGAACACACCGCGATGCTGAAATCCGAGGGGTTTCGTGTGCGCGAGGCTGTGGCGGGCATTCCCACAGCGGTGATCGGAGAGGCGGGCGAGGGCGGGCCGGTGATCGCCATTCTTGGCGAATACGATGCCTTGCCGGGGCTCAGCCAGGCGCCGGGCGTCGCCGAGCATACCAGCATCAGCGACAACGGCTATGGCCACGGCTGCGGCCACAATCTGCTGGGCTCTGCGGCTATGCTGGCGGCGACGGCGGTGAAAGATTGGCTGGAGGCCGAAGGGATCGCGGGGCGCGTGCGCTATTACGGCTGTCCGGCGGAAGAGGGCGGCGCCGCGAAAACCTATATGGTGCGCGAGGGGCTGTTCGATGATGTCGATATCGCCATCACCTGGCACCCGGCCAGCTTTAACGGGGTCGACGACGCCCGTTCGCTAGCCAACACGCGGATCGATTTCTTCTTCACCGGCAAGGCGGCCCATGCTGCGGGCGCGCCGGAACTGGGGCGCAGTGCGCTCGACGCGGTGGAACTGATGAATATCGGCGTGAACTATATGCGCGAACATATGCCCGACGATGCGCGGGTGCATTATGCCTATCTTGATGCTGGCGGACCTGCACCAAACGTGGTGCAGGCCAAAGCAACCGTCCGTCAACTGATCCGAAGCCGCGATCTGCAGGGGCTGGCCGAACTGGTCACGCGGGTGCGCGCCATCGCCGATGGTGCGGCGCTGATGTCGGGTACGAAGGTCGATTCAAAAGTGTATACGGCTGTGTCCAACCTTATCGGCAATCGCCCGCTTGAAGAAGCGATGCAGGCCGAATTCGATGCGCTTGGCCCGGTGCCGTTCGATGACACCGACGTTGAATTCGCCCGCCAGATCCGTGAAACGCTGACCCGGGCTGATATCGCGGATACCTTTCAGCGGCTCAGCATGAAGCCGGACTTCGACATGTCGGTCTGTGATTTCGTCGCCCCGCTCGACCGGCCATTTGCCGGAGGCATGGGCTCGACCGATGTGGGGGATGTCAGCTGGGCGGTGCCGACGGTTCAGGCGCGCGTCGCCACCTGCGCCATGGGAACGCCGTTTCACACCTGGCAGCTGACCGCGCAGGGCAAACAGCCCTTTGCCCACAAGGGGATGGTGCATGCGGCCAAGGTGATGGCGGCAACCGCGCGGGCGGTCATTGCAAATGACGTTCTTCGCTCAAACGCCAGAAAGGTGCACGCAGAGTACTTGGCCGAATTCCCCTATACCTGTCCCATTCCGGCCGACACCCGCCCGCCCGTCGCAGCCAAATAAAGAATCTTGCACCCGGCAGGCAGGCTGTTGCTTTCTGCCTGCCGGGGCGCCACAGGGGGGCGCGGTGACGGGGAGCGATGCATATGGCGGGGGTCGGGCGGCAGGACAAAGGCGCTGACGGCACGTCCAGTGCCGGTTTGGTGCGTCTGAACGTTCTGAAGAAGGTGCGCCGCCTGATCGCGACCGGGGAACTCAGACCGGGGTCACGTCTGACGGAACGAGAGCTGTGCGAAACCCATCATATCAGCCGTACCGCGGCGCGGGAAGTCATCCGCCAGCTTGATGCCGAGCACCTGGGAGAGGCGCTGCCGCACCAGGGTCTGCGCATTGTGCGGCTGACCGGAAAGATGGTGCGCGAGATTTACGAATTGCGCGCCGATCTGGAAGTTCGCATCATTAGGGCGTTCATCGCCAGGGCCACCAAACGCCAGATCAATCATCTGGGCGTGATCCTGAAGCGTCTGAAAAAGGCGATCCATGTAAACGATCCCGAAAAGATCATCGAACATTCCACCGAATTCATCAGCTATATGAACGACGTGGCCGACAACCAGATCGTCGGCGAGATACTGGCGCATCTGAACGCACGGATCGAACTGGTGCGCGCCCTCGCGATTTCGTGGCCCGGGCAGGCCGACGCCGGGTATGCCCAGCTTGACCTCATCCGCCAGAAGATCGCGACGCGCGACGCGGATAACGCCGAGATCGAGATCCGCAGTTACATTCAGATGATGCTGAATTCCGCGACCCGTCAGCTGGATGAAGATACCGAGTAGGGTATCACCGACCATCCCCAGGACGGTCAGGCAGAGCAGATGGGAGAACGTCACCGATGACTGACCTTTCCCAGGCCTGCCGAGCCGGTGCCATCGCACGGTCCCGGCCGGTATTTCGACGACGGGCATTTTCAGGCGGACCTGTCGGCGCTGGTGTTCTATCTGACCGAGAGCCAGTCTACCGACCGTGCGCCGGATCTCATGCGCGATCTTGGGCGTTATGTGGCACCAACTTTTGGGGCTCAATGCCCGGGTCGACGGTCTGTGCAAGTTGATTGAGCGACATGCGTGGCTTGACGCCAATGCCCGTCGTTTGATGCGGATGCCAGGCATTGGCCCGATCGGTGTTGTCACCTTAACTTCGCGAGCGCCGAAGCGAGCAATTTCGAGGTTGCTCAGGCGATATTAGCCGCCGCGCCCCAAGCGTCGAATGCTTCCAGTCGATGATAGCGGATTGTTAGGGCTGCACGGCGACGGAATGGGACAAAGAAGCAATTTCGGGTTGCGGAGTGGAGTGACACAAAACGCTGTAACCCGCCCGGTGACCGGAACCCCTGCATTATTCTCTGACGCTTTCGGAACGGCAGGTGGCGGTTTTAGGCACGATTGTTGAGGCCCTTATGCGACCAGTGATCGAGGCCGGGCGCGACCTCTCGTTTGGCCGCTGCATAAGAACGCAGTTTGTCTGTGACGATCTGTTTGGGGACGAAGCCATGCCGCTTGATCAGCCTGACCAGCAACCGCGTTGCCGCGCGCTTACGCCGTCTAGATTGAAGGATTTCTTCCAGCACGACACCATTCTGATCGACGGCGCGCCACAGCCAGTATGACCTGCCTGCGATTTTCACGACGACTTCGTCCAGATGCCAGACGTCACCGGGGTAATCCCCCCATTTTTAACGGGGTGCAATTGTAGAACTTACGCGGCCATTTTCAGTTTTTGTGCGGGTGTGATGCCGCCGATGCCCATGTTCGGGCGGTCATTGTTGTATGTCCATAGCTATTGTGTGGCGTGATCTTGAGCCTCCTCGATGCTGTCGATGATGTATTGATCCAACCATTCATGCCGGACCGTCCGGCTGTAACGCTCAATGTAGGCGTTCTGTTGAGGCTTTCCGGGTTGGATATGTAGGATGTTAATCCCTTGTTCCTCAGCCCATTTCATCAACTTCTCTCTGATGTATTCTGGGCCATAAAACCTTCGGAATGACGTTGATCTATAGGTTATGACCATCTGCGTAGCCGTCAAATTGCGCAGCAGGTGGTCATAGCCGGGTCTCAGGTCCCTACAGTGGTTTTGCAACAAACCACACCGCAGAGGAGACTGACTATGACCGATACAACTATTGCACAGTCCGAGCCTGTTTTGGTGGCCATCGATATCTCGAAGGCGCGTCACGAAGTATTGATTGCCTTGCCCGGCAAGAAGCGCCGACGTCGTTTGACGGTGCTGAACCAGTTGGACGACTTCAACCGACTTGTTGCGACAGTCGCGGAATATGGGCGCCCAGTCCGCGTGGCTTTTGAAGCAACGGGTAATTACCACCGGGCCTTGGCGTATCACCTCGGCTGCGCCGGCTTCGACGTAAAGCTGGTGTCCTCCGTGGCCCTCGCCAGAACCCGGGAGGCCTTGAACAACAGCTGGGACAAGAACGATCCTAAGGACGCGCAGGTGATCCTGCACATGATGGAGATCGGGAACGAGCAGTTTTATCATGACCCACTCCTGTCTGGCACAAATGACCTTCAGGAGCTGTCAAAAACCCACGACATGGTCTCGCGATCAAAGACCGAGCTCTGGCACCGGGTGCTGACGCATTATCTGCCGCTGTATTTTCCCGAAGCCGATCGCTTCCACCGTAGCTCGCGCAGTGATTGGTTCTTTGCCTTCCTCGAACGCTATCCGTCGCCGCACATCATCGCGGCAATGGACAAGGAGGCTTTCATTGCCGATGCTTGGGCGACGATCGGTCGCCGCGTGTCGAAAGAGCGTTTACTGACAGACATTTACCAGACTGCCAAAACATCGGTGGGGTTGCCGGTCGACCCAGGGTCCGATGCCATCACGATGTTCCGCCTGGTTCTTGCGGAAGGGCGTGGCCTGATTGCGCAGCGCAACGAGATAGAAGACCGAGCCGTCGCGTTACTCAAAGATAATCCCGACTATCAGCTTGTCTTATGCTGATCGAGGCTCCTGAGGTATAAAGGAGCCACTGCCCACCATACCATTTATGGTGGGCAGTGGCGGCGGTTGGATCGTAAGCAGCTTGGTCGTTACGGACCGTTGAGAAGTTTGATCAGCCGCCGTCTTTACCACAGGGCCTGAACGCATACGCGTGTGACAATCCACGCATGACAAGCATAGGACATGGCGAAGAGGCATTGTCAGGTTGTTGAAGCTTGTACGCCCGGGTACTCTCCGGCCATGCTGAATATTGAAGATTTGTCCCGGATCAAAGGCTTCCGGTTTCTGCGGAGCGTCATTGGCTACACCGTATGGGCCTACCATCGTTTCGCCCTGAGCCTGCGTGACGTCGAGGATCTATTGGCCGAACGCGGTGTAACAGTTTCGTACGAGACGATCCGAGATTGGGTGAACCGGTTCGGCTCCCAGTTTGCCGC
>NZ_VSJK01000033.1 GCF_008085915.1 Oceaniovalibus sp. ACAM 378
CGGCTTGGCGCAGGATCGCAAGGATCTGGGGTTCGCTATATCTGGTCATCTTCATTCAAAATCTCCTCGTTCATCTTGTCGAGAAAATTCTACTTTTGCAGCCCCTTACTTTTGGGGGGGATTACCCTTCAATGGCAAGCTCCGGGCCGAGTGTCTGAACACCCATTGGTTCATGGGGCTTGAAGATACGGCTAAAAAGTTGGAGGCTTGGCGTAGAGACTACAACGAAGAACGACCGCACAGCGCAATCGGGAACAAAGTCCCGGCAGCGCTGATGAAATTACCAGACGCATCCGGCCCGTCTGTGTGATCATAGTGCGGAAAATCTAGCCTCAGGCGGGGACACTTTGGGTAGCACAGCATCAAAACCAAGGACTCTCGTTATGACCGAGGGACGACCGGGGGGCAGGTCAGTTCAAAGCCTTCCATTCCGCTGCTGCCACGGTCGCCGGGATCGAGACCGCACACATGATCCGGAAAGGACAGTTCTGTGGCAAGGGGCTAACCGGCGCACAGCAGTTTGCGGCGCTTGCGGCATAACTGTGTCCGAAGCAAATCTCCTTTCGGCATCACAGAAAGTTTGCGACACAACCTGGGAAGAATGGTTGGCGTTTTTTCTGGATGACGTGCTCCAGACGGCCAGCCAGGCCTTTGAGGCCGCAACGCAGATTGTCGCGCTGTTCAAGGCAGATCGGGACCGGATTACCGCCGACAGTGATCGCGCGGGATCCTCCCAGCGAGTCCACGAGTGGCTGCAGTCCAACCCTTTCGTTACCTCGAACCAATGGTTGGGTATTGTGACCGAAGTAACACGCAAACGCCGGAACCGGGTGTTCAGCTACCAGAGCTACCCGGACATTCTGAGCGAGGGCACGGCACCGGTTTAGGGTGTTGCGCTCTACACCTTCCGGGCTGGCTTCCGCCTTTTACCGAGCCTGCGTCATGTGGCAATCGCCTTGCAAACGTCCTTCTGCATTTCTTCAGTGCGTTGAGCGACAGCGCCTCGTGATCGTAATCAGCCAAGCGGAGCCTCGTGTCCTGAGTGTTCCGGTATCGATATCCTGTCGCAGCATGGCGCCGCAGCTTCCGTAGAAGGAGTGCATATGCCGAGGGTTGGATGATCAGCATTTGCGGCTGTTGTCGGGTGCTGGACTTGGGTTCAGGCAAATCCGACCGGCAAGATGAAAGGGTCGGGCATGGGCTCCCCCGCCTCTCTGTCCCCGAAGTCAGCGCTCGGAAGTTGCCATACATCGAGATTTTTCAGAACACCGGCGGGCCGTCGATCGTGGCGGCCTGCGCCGGGGGTTGCAGGGTCAGACAGGCCAGCGCGGCCACGGTCAGCGGTTTCAGGGTCTTGTTCATCTTTTCCTCCTCAAAAGATTGGTGTGTGTCAGCGGCGGACCTTTCAACCCGGTGGTTCTCCCGGCGCCGCATAGGTCTGGCGCAGGATGTTTTTTTGCACCTTGCCCATCGCGTTGCGCGGCAGATCGTCCACGACCACAATCCGGCGTGGATGTTTGAACCGGGCCAGATGCGGCGTGATGCCCGCCAGCAAGGCGGCTGGGTCAAGGGGGCAGCCCGGTTCCGGCACCACCACACCGATCGTCGCCTCGCCAAAGTCGGCATCTGCCACACCAAAGACCGCGGATTCCGCGACCCCCGGAAGCGCGTCCAGCAGCACCTCTATTTCCTTGGGATAGATGTTGTAGCCACCCGAAATGATCAGATCCTTCTGACGCCCGACGATCATCAGATACCCGTCCGGATCGATCTGCCCCAGATCACCGGTGATGAAAAACCCGTTGGCCCGCAGCTCTGCTGCGGTCTTTTCCGGCATTCGCCAATAGCCGTGAAACACATTGGGGCCGCGCACCTCGATCATCCCCGTCTGGCCCTGCGGCAACTCTGCACCGGTGTCGGAATCGGTGATGCGCAATTCGGTCCCTGGCAAAGCAAAGCCAACCGTGCCGGGCCGACGTTCGCCGTCACAGGGGTTGGATGCGTTCATGTTAGTTTCGGTCATGCCGTAGCGTTCCAGGATACGGTGGCCGGTGCGGTCCTCGAATTGCGTATGGGTGTCGGCCAGCAGCGGTGCGCTGCCGGACACGAATAGCCGCATGTGCGAAGTGGCGTCGCGGTTAAAGCCGGGTTTGGCTAACAGCCGGGTATAGAATGTCGGCACCCCCATCAGCACCGTCGCGCAGGGCAGGTCCCGCAACAGGTTTTCAACATTGAAACCCGTATGAAACAGCATGGCGGCGCCGGACAGCGCCAACACGTTGACCGCCACGAACAGCCCATGCGTGTGAAAGATCGGCAGGGCATGCAGCAGCACGTCATCGGCGTTGAACTGCCACAGATCGGCCAGCGCCTGTGCATTGCTTAACAGGTTCGCGTGGGTCAGCATCGCGCCCTTGGACCGCCCCGTCGTGCCAGAGGTATAAAGGATCGCCGCCAGATCATCGGCGGCGCAGTCCATGACAGTGTGGGTGCCCTGCATCCCGGCGGCGGCATCGGTCAGGCTGCCGCTGCCGTCGGCGTTCAGCGTGTGCAGGGCGGCCCCGTTCAGGATATCCGCCATCGCCGTGGCCTGACGTTCATCGCAGATCACCAGACCCGGATCCGCATCGCCGATGAAATACGACAGTTCGCTGGTGGTATAGGCCGTGTTCAGCGGCAACAGGACCAGACCGCTGCGCAGGCAGGCGGCATAGACCGCCAGCGCGACGGGCGACTTGGCGACCTGCAACGCCACCCGGTCGCCCTTGATCAGGCCCAACCCTGCAAAGACTTGCGCCAGCCGGGCGGACAGGGACACGAACGTGCCATAGCTCAGCGTCGCGGCCCCGTCGGGCATCAGGAACGGGGCATTGCTGTCTGCGTGACGGCCAAACAGGGGATCAAACAGAACGTTGCTCATCGGGTGGCCTTGTGTGTCAGGGTGCGCGGGGTTTTCAGTAGCGTGGAAATCATCCGCGAAGTGGCGACGGTGCCGGTCGTGGTGAAGTCTTCGATGTTGCGGTCGATTCGAGCCGGGTCGTACAGATAGTTGACCATCACCCCATAAGACGCGCGCTGCCCGTTGGCCGACCGGTCGCCGCAGGCATGCACGTTGTGAACGATGGCCCCATTACCCAGATGAAACCGCGCCACGGCATTCATCGGATCGCCCTTGGCGCGGCGTTCATGGACAAGGTAATGCGCGATATAGCGCCGCAAGGGTTCGCTCGCCTTGTCATCCCCCTGCCCTGTCTTGTTCAGCGCCGCGCACAGACTGTCGGCCTCGGGGGTCGACTGGTCCGCCAGCACCCCGTCGATCCAGTCACGAAAGCCGGGGATCGGTGACAACGTGACGAAGGTCTTCAGTTGTGGCAGGCTGGCGGACAGATCATCGACCACATGTTTGATCAGAGCGTTTCCGAACGAAATGCCGCGCAGCCCCGCCTGGCAGTTCGAGATCGAGTAGAACACAGCCGTATCCATCCGATCCGTCGGCGTCGCGTCGCGGTCATCGGCCAGCACGGACTGGATATCGCCGGGAATGCCGCTGGTCAGCGCGACCTCGACAAAAATCAACGGTTCCTCCGGCATGCTGGGATGGAAATAGGCAAAGCACTGACGATCCTCGGGCAGGAGGCGAAGGCGCAGCGCGTCCCAGCTGTCGATGGCATGAACCGCTTCGTAGGCGATGATCTTTTCCAGGATATTCGCCGGACTGTTCCAGTTGATCCGTCGCAGCACCAGAAAGCCGGGATTGAACCAGGATGCGAACAAATGCGCAAAATCGAGATCGATGCGCGCCAGCGCGGCGTCCTCACGGATCGCGTCGAACAGATCGCAACGCATGGCGACCAAATCGGCCGTCGCACCGGGCAAGCGGTTCAGGCGCCGCAAGATTTCCTGCCGCCGCGGTTCGGCCTGTACGGTCAACGCGGCCAGATCGCGGGCAGAGCGGGTGTTGGCATAGCGTTGCGCCAGCGTCGCGACGGCATCCGGGTCGATGTCGAAATCATTCGCTAGACAACGAAAGAACTGCATCCGTGCATCCGTGTCCAGATGCCGGTACTTGTGCAGGATCGATCGCACCATGGTGTTGGCAGACACGTCGCCGATATTCGACAGCAGCACCTTGCATAGCTCTTCGATCGGGCGCGCATCCCGCGTCGCTGCGGTCTGCTGCGTCCGGTTAGTGATCGTCGCCAGAAGATCGGTCAGAAAACTGGATTGCAGCATGGGGATCATCCCTTGGGGTCAGGGTGTCAGCCCACCACACGTGGGCCTGATTCCGATCAAGCTATATCGATTAAAAATAACTTAACAATAAAAAATCGATAATATGTGACAGATCAAGCTGACCGAGAGGTCACGCCAGCGATGCCCGACCCGTCGACAAACCAATGGAAACATTAATACTTCCTTCGTTTGCGGGCCTGCGCGCTGTGCTTCGGGACAGCCTCGGCCAAGGCGCGCGCCACTCCCATGTTCTTGGCGTGTTAGATGATCATCCGGGTCCCCTGCATATTGTCGCCTGTGTGTTCGACACCGGGCCTGCCAGAACCAGCTGCCCGGACAGCTCCAACTCGCGTTGACAGGCAAGGTGCGAGGACGGTTTCGGGCGTACCAACCCGCGTTGTGATAACAACAAACAGTTCCAGCGCCAGTGCGCCCCGGCCCCGCGCTTCAGCTCTGTAATCTGCCCACTTGGGCATCGGATGCTTCTTTCATAAAAATAAAATCGATATTAATTGACAACTGATAACATTATCGACAAGGATATGGAAAACACTGCGAAGGACATTGTTATGAAACTCATGGTCGGCACATTCTCCGGCAGTACTGCTGTGTATTTGGTCAACGACGCCAAAGCGCTGAACCTGACCGCCGCGATGCCAGAGGTCGGCACCGATCTGATGGGGCTGATCGCCAATCCTGCCTTGGCCGACCGGCTGCGCAAGGGCGAAGTTACGGGGCCGACCGTGGACGTCGACAGCATCACGCCCGCCCTGCCCGTCGCCAATCCCGGCAAGGTCATGTGCCTTGGACTGAACTATGTCGAACACGTCAAGGAAGGCGGCTATGACCTTGGCGACTATCCCGCGATCTTCATGCGCACACGCAATTCTATCATGGCGGCAGGCGAACCAATGGTGCGCCCGCGTTGTTCGGAAAAGTTGGATTACGAGGCCGAGCTGATGATCGTAATCGGCAAGGGTGGCCGCTATATTACCGAGGCCGACGCGCTTACCCACGTTTTCGGCTACACCGTGTTCAACGATGGTTCGCTGCGTGATTATCAGCGCAAGACGCACCAATGGACCCCGGGCAAAAACTTTGACAACACCGGTGCCATCGGGCCGGTTGTCATCACCCCCGACGACCTGCCTGTCGGCGCTGCCGGCCTCAAGATCGAAAGCCGCGTCGGCGATGAACTCCTACAAAGTTCCAACACCGCGAACATGATCTGGTCGGTCGCGCAAACCATCGCGATTATGTCAGAATTCACCACACTGGAACCCGGCGACCTGATCGCCATGGGCACACCACCGGGCGTGGGCCATGCGAAAAAGCCGAACCCGCGCTGGCTCAAGCCTGGTGAGACGGTCGAGATCGAGATCGAACGCATCGGCATTTGCGCCAGTCCCATCGTGGACGAAGCCGACGTCGCAACCCAGACGGCCGCCCAGTGACGCAGGCGCCCGTCGCACCTGCATTTCATCATCAAGGCACCCGACTTTCGCGATCTGGTGACCGAGGTCTTTCCCGCCGATGATCCCTATCTGGATCAGGATACCGTCTTTGGCGTGCGCCCTGATCTGATCATGACCTATCGGCCACAGCCTGCGTGCAGCTTTCCGGACGGATTCGCGCTGTCGGACAAGGTCGATGGCCCCTATGCCCGCGTCGATTTCGATTTCACGCTGGTGCGCGGCTGACCGTCAGCTTTCTGACACCAGACCGGACTGGCGCAGGAATGCGCCGGTCTTCTGGTAATGGTGCAGCAGGCATTCGGACGCGGTATTCACGTCCCGCTTGATCGCCGCCGCCAGAATTCCCGCATGTTCATCACCGACGTGCCGTCTTTTGTAATTTAGTGATCGTCCGGCCAGGTAACGATACCGCACGTTGAGATCGTAAAGCTGGCTGCAGAATTTTTGCAGGATCGGTGAATCGCAATTCGCCAGCAACGCCATGTGGAACGCCTTGTGCAGATCCTCATAGGTTTCGGATGTTTTCGAGTTTTCGCGCGACATCCGGTGCAGGCTCAGGACCAGCTGTTCTTCCCAGCTGTCGGTGGCATTCGTGATGCTTTGACGCAGGGCCATGTCTTCCAGAGCGCAGCGCAGTTTCAGAATTTCGTCGAAATTGCGCTGGCTGGCGGGGGCAGCGCGAAACCCGCGCTGGTCGATCCGTTCGACCAGCTGGTCCGAGGTCAGTAGGCTCAGCGCCTCGCGGACCGGTGACGCGCCCGTGTTCAGGCGCGCTTTCAGCACATCGATCTTCAGTTTTTCACCCGGCCGCAAGTCCCCAACTAGGATCATCCGGCGGATCGCATTATACGCCCCCTGCGTCGCCGACGTGGCTGGCGTCGGGGTGGATTGGGAAGCTGCATCTGGGATATTATTTATTAGCATAGGTCGTAAATATCGACTTTCTGGTAAAGATCAAATCGCAAGCCTCGCAAAAGGCATTAGGGCGGTACGTGAATACCATTTCTGTTTGTCCGGATCGGTATCGCGCCGGGTGATGCCGTCCACCAGCACGAACATGATCACACAAGGCTCCGTCCCCTTGTTCGACTAAGCGTGGTTGGTTCTCCCCTGCATGACGACATCGTCCGCCTTCAGATGCACGTGGCTTAGAGCTGCGCCCATGCCGGCGACACCACTCAGCCGTCGGTATCCCGGCCTCCTGCTCCTTGATCGTCCCGATTATCCGCGCCTCCGTTAAACGGCGTTTCCTCATTCGTCTGCTCCTTCGCGATTGGGACAGTCTCTACTTCAGAATGAGGGATTTCACGGGGGGCAGATCAGGGGGCACCAAAGCCATCAATAGAGTCCAACCGAACCGTTCTCCGCGAATAGCCTACTCCTTGTAAGGCGCAGGTCTGTTAATTTAATTCTTGATCAGGTCGCTGATCGCATGAGTTTCCGAAAGGCGAGCACCTTTATACATCGCCACATCGTAGCTGGGCCGCGCCTTGAGCTGTGCAAACCAAACCCCGACCAGCGGGAATTCTTCGGCCCAAATATCGCTCATGCCCAAATCATCAATCCGGTCGATCAGTGGCGCGGCCACGACATCGGCAAGGCTAAAGTCCTGCCCCGCCAGCCACGGCCCGTTTTCCAGTGCGCGCTGCATACGTCCGCAGGTCAGCTTCATCTGGTCGATGCTTTCCTGCACCGCGTCAGAGCCGAAGCCGTCCTTAGACATCTTGAGGTAGAAATGCTTGCGCAGCGGGCGCGGGCCAGCTTGCTGATCGGCAAACTCTTCGTTGGTCAGCCCATCAAAGCGGTTTAGAAACGCCTTGTTGAAGGATGGCACTCGCACGGCGTAGGTTGGCACCTCTTCTAAAAACCGCATCCAAGCGCGCACACGGGCACGGGCGACGGGATCTTTGGGCACCAAAGGATGATCCGCGAAGACTTCGTCGATGTATTCCACAATAACGCTGCTGTCGGTGATCGACGCATCGTCGTGCACCAGCGTCGGCACGACGCCGTTCGGATTGATCGCAAGGTATTCCGGCGTCAGATGCGCCTTGTTCGCCAGATCGACGATAACGCTTTCATATTCCAATCCTTTTTCCGCCAGCGCGAGGCGCACCTTTTGACTGCAAGTTGAATGGTGGGCGTGATACAGTTTTAGCATAGGTGCCTCCTACCAGCGGTCGATATCGCCGTCCGCGTCCATCAGGACGAAGGCGATAATACAGGTTTCATCGAACTTATTGGACCAAGCGTGGTTATTGCCGCGTTGGACCAATACATCCCCCGCTTCCAGCACGAGGTCGTCTTCTTCCTCGTCCATCATCATCACGATCTTGCCCTTTACGACGACGGCGTAGTCGATGCTGTCGGTACGGTGCATGAAGGGGTGGCGCTGGTTGTCTTTGATGCGATCTGCCGCGCCCATTTCGGCAAAGGCGGCGCGCCCATCAAGGGTCTTGATGACCTCGGGGTCCTCTGGCTCGAATTCCACAAACCGAAAGACAGTGCCGCTTTTTGGCGGCTTCAGGACAAGCGGGCCGTCTAGCGTTTCGTCCGGGCCGTCAAAGCGCGGCTGGCCTTCGGTCTTCCAGAAATTTGTTAGCGTAACGCCGGGCCGGTTCGGTCGGCTAAGCGAGTTGGTCGCGATGTCGTCCGAGACGACGATCGCTTTGCCATTTGCATCATGTCCGGTGACGATGCGCCTGATTCCTTTGGTCACTTTGATCCTCCCTTGGCTGCATGAACTTTGTCGGGACGGTACAAACCGATCCACTAAATGTCGATGATTATTTATTGTGATCTTAAAATCGATATTTTTATTTGACCGAGCACACCGCTGGAGCATAGGCTGACCCAAGATCAAAATATAATCTGGGAGGGTTCTATGATTGACTTCACAACTTTCGCGCGCGGCGCGGCGCTAAGCCTTGTGCTGGCGGCGTCCCCGCTTGCTGCACAAGAAGAACTGCGTATGGGCACGGCCAGTCTTGGCGGTGCATTCTATCCGGTCGGTCAGGCTGCAGCAAACCTAGTCAACAAATACGCCGAAGGCTACACTATGGTCCCCGTCGTCACCGCTGGCGGCACGGAAAATCCGCGCCTGATTGGCAATGGAGAGGTCGATTTCGCCATCGGCAATGCCAATACGTCGTTCTTTGCGCATGAAGGCCAAGCGCCTTACGCCGATCCCATCGCCATCGCGTCCATTGGCACCTTGCACAACTCTGTTCTGCACATAGTCACCCTTGCTGGATCGGACATCATGTCGATCGCTGACCTGAAGGGCAAGCGCGTCGCTGTCGGCCCTGCCGGCGGTGGTACGCTGAACCTGCTGGGCGACGTGATGGCGCTAAGCGGTGTCAGCTTTGGCGATATCACACCCAGCTTTGTGTCTTATTCCGATGGCTTCAGCCAGCTGTCCGATGGCGCAGTCGATGTGGCCGTCGCATTGTCTGGCTATCCGGCTGGTGCTGTCATTCAGACCAGCACAACTGCCGATATCGCCTTTGTCGACATCGGGTCCGAGGGGCTGGCTGAGATTGTCAAAGAGCACCCTTACTATTCCATCGTTGAAGTCCCAGCAGACGCCTATAGCACCGACGCGTCGCTGACGTTGCTGGGCACCAAGAACATCCTGATTACGCAAGCCGACGCGGATGAAGAGAAGGTCTATCAGGTCACCAAGGCGATCTATGACCATCTGGAAGAGTTCGCTGCTGAAAATGCCAACGCTTTGCAGATCGTCCCAGAAGACGCCTACGGCATCGCGGTGCCGCTCCACCCCGGCGCAAAGCGCTACTTCGACGAGCGTTAACCTCGCCGCCCTGCCCCGCCTGCCCATCTGTGCGGCGGGGCATGCCCCAATCTTTCAATAGGACCGTTCGCCATGAAGAACGCTTTGCCGGCCCTCAAACTCACGACCCGCTGGATGGCGATTGGACTGGGTCTTTGGCACCTCTATGTCGTGTCCGGTTTCGCGTCCTATTCGACGCTGGAAGTCCGGATCACCCACCTTACCGTGATGCTGGTGCTGATCTTTGCCGTCCTCGCGCAGCGCCGGCTGGAAGATGCGCTAGAAGCCGATACGCAGCCCAGCCGCTTGCGCTTCATGTTCGACCTGTGCTTTGCCGCCCTCGCGGCAGGCAGCGGTTACTATCTGTTCTCACGCTGGCTCGATATTGCGATGTCCGGCGGGATAACCACATCGACCGATGCGACAGTGGGCATGCTGGTCATCGCGCTTGTGATGATCGCGGTTGTGCGCCGCATCGGCTGGTTTCTGGCCGGAATCATCATCGTCTTTCTGGCCTATCCGCTGATCTCTCCTTGGTTGCCCGGCGTGTTTACATCGCGCGGCTATTCGGCGACGCGGATTGCAGAGTTCATGACTACCTCGTCCGAAGGGATCTATGGCATCCCATTGGGCGTGTCGGCGACGTTCATCATCATGTTTTCTATCTTTGGGTCGTTTCTGAATGTGTTCGGCGCGGGCGATTTCTTTTTCCAGATCTCCAGCCGCTTGACCAAAGGCACCAAGGCCGCATCGGCGAAAACCGCCGTCATTTTTTCGACCCTGCTGGGCATGATCTCTGGCTCTGCCGCCGGAAACGTCGCCGTCACTGGAACCATGACGATCACGATGATGAAGCGCGAAGGCTACCAGCCGCACCAAGCCGCCGCGATCGAAGCCGTCGTATCCACCGGCGGTCAGATCATGCCGCCCGTCATGGGGGCGGCGGCCTTTATCATGGCAGAGATCATCGGCGTGCCCTATTCCAGCATCATGCTGGCCGCGCTGATTCCGGCGATCTTGTTTTTCACCTCGATCTTTTTCATGGTGCATCTGCAGGGTGAAAGCCTTGGCATCGACCCCGCCCCGAGGACCGAGGCAGAGGCGCCTCTGATATCGATCCTGCTGCCCGGATTGCGTTTCATGGTGCCATTTTTCTTGCTGGTCGGGATGATGGTCACGGGCTACTCGCCGTTCAAATCGTCTTTTACTGCGCTGGGTGTCTTGCTGTCAGGCTGCGTCCTGTTCGAGCTGAAAAACCTGCGCGGGTTCTGGGGCAAATGCTGTGATGCGCTAGAATCCGGCACCAAATCCGTCATGTCCATTGCGGTCGCCTGCGCCGGGGCAGGGTTGATCGCGGGCATTTTGGCGATGACCGGGCTGGGGTCCAAAGTTTCTGGCTTGATCATCACCGCATCGGCTGGCGTGCCGCTGATTGCGCTGATCCTGACGATGTTCGTGTCGATCGTTCTGGGCATGGGATTGCCAACGACGGCGGCCTATCTAATCCTTGCAACCGTCGTCGCTCCCGCGTTGGTCGAAATGGGTGTGCCAGTTCTGACCGCACATCTATTCGTCTTCTTCTACGGCTGCATTTCCACCATCACGCCGCCTGTGGCCTTAGCATCCTATGTCGCGGCGGGCATCGCGGGGTCCGACATCAATAAGACCAGCTGGACCGCTTTTGCTTACGGCATCACCAGCTACATCTTGCCGTTCATGTTCTTCTTTGGCCCCGCCCTATTGATGCAAGGCACCGCGCCTGAAATCGTGGTCGCCGTCGTGACAGGCTTGCTAAGTGTGTTCTGCTTTTCGGTCGCCGTCGTGGGGTATTTCATGCGCAAGCTGAAAATCGGCATGCGCGCCGTCTTTGCGCTAACTGGCCTCGTAATGATGTATCAGTCCTGGCTGTCCGACGCTGTCGGCATCGCGATCTTTGCGGGCCTTGTCCTGCTGCTGCGCGCAGGCATTGCCGCCCGCAAAACCGGGCCTATCGCCAATTGAGTAGTGCAATTTCCCTGACGGATCCCTACGCTATTGCCGCCGTCGCCATTGCCATGACGCTGGGCGGTATCCTGAAAGGTGCGACCGGCGCAGGCTTGCCTGTAATCGCAGTACCCGTATTGGCGACAATCTATGACGTCCGCGTCGCTGTCGCGGTCATGGTGCTGCCCAACCTGATATCTAACCTACGACAGGTCTGGAAATTCCGCAAAGCGCCGCACGATCCAGTCTTTGTTCGTACCATTGCGGTGACCGGCGCCATCGGCGCAGGTGTCGGCACCGTGGCGCTGGCGTGGTTGCATCCAATCTATGTGCAGCTGGTGATGATCGTAATCATCACAGTCTACATCGCCCTGCGCCTTGCCCGGCTTAAAATGCTGGTCCCTATGACCCTTGCCCGCCGCATGGTTGGTCCGGTAGGGTTGATCGGCGGCATGTTGCAGGGTGCCGTCGGGATCTCGGCACCTGCGGCAGTCACCTTCTTAAACGCAATTCGATTAGAACGAGCAACTTTTATCTTCACCGTCTCGGCGTTCTTTGCCGCGATGTGCGTCGTTCAACTGCCGCTGCAAATTGGCTACAACATCATGACGGCGAACACAGCGCTGCTGGGGCTATTCGCACTGTTACCGCTTACCATCGCACTACCAGTTGGAGAATGGATCGGCAAAAAGTTCAGCGCGCAGTTATTCGACATAGCTATTTTAGTTTTTCTAACCGCGCTGGCGGTCAAACTGCTGTTCGACGTGGTTTAACGCGCACTTCAAGCCGCTTGAGCCAACGGCCATCTCTTTCGCATGACGGCGACGGCAATGGACAGTACTTACGTTGATACTGAGGTGCTCCCATCCTTTGGACAGTAGATGAAGCTTTTTCAAGCTATATTCGTCGCGGTTTGACACCGGCAGAACTATGCTCTCACCCTGATCCATCAGGGCGGCCCAGACCGAAAAGCCACAGTTTCAGGCGTTTCTACACGTCCGGAGGTGACCCAGCCCGGTAGCTTGGGTAGGTTCCCAAGGTCTTCAGAGGGTTCTGTCGCAAACTTTTAGCCCCTTCCCCTTCGCTGCTGGTTTTGCGACACGATGACAAAGCAGTGGGGTGTTGTCAGTGGCGGTTGATTTCAAAGGAAGCCACTATCCTAGTGTCTGACGTCAGCGCCAATGGGTCCAAATAGGGTCATTTGCTAAGAGAGGGTTTGTTGCTCATCGTAGCCACCGAGGAGTGGACGATGAGAAAGACAACGAAAAGCCCTGGCGAGAAGATCGTCAAGGATATCAAGCGCGCGACGCGCAAGCATTATTCATCGGAAGAGAAGATCAGGATCGTGTTGGATGGCCTGCGTGGCGAAGACAGCATTGCTGAGCTGTGCCGCCGTGAGGGGATATCACAGGGCATCTATTACAAATGGTCAAAGGACTTCATGGAGGCCGGCAAGCGGCGTCTGGCAGGCGATACGGCTCGTGCCGCAAACACTGACGAGGTGAAGGACCTTCGCCGCGAAGCCCGTGACCTGAAGGAAGTTGTGGCGGAACAAACGCTGGAACTTCGCTTGCTTAAAAAAAGCATGCTGGGAGATGGGGGCGACCACGAATGAGGTATCCGGCATCTGAAAAGTTAGAGATCATTCGGCTGGTCGAGGAAAGTCACCTGTCAGCGCGCCTGACGCTGGCCAAATTGGGCATCCCCCGCACCACGTTCTATCGTTGGTACGATCGGTACCTGCAGCGCGGTGAGGCCGGATTGCAGGATCAATCTCCCAAGCCAAAACACGTTTGGAACCGCGTGCCCGATGACGTGAAGCGCAAAGTCGTCGACTTCGCCTTGACAGAGACAGAGCTGTCGCCCCGCGAGCTGGCAGTGACGTTTACAGATCAAGAGCGCTATTTTGTCTCTGAATCTACTGTGTATCGCGTGCTCAAGGCGCATGACCTGATTACCAGCCCGGCGTTCATCGTGCTCAAGGCCGCGAGTGAATTCAAAGACAAGACGACAGCCATCAACCAGCTTTGGCAAACTGACTTCACATACATCAAGGTCCTCGGCTGGGGCTGGTTTTACCTCAGCACGGTTCTCGACGACTACAGCCGCTACATCGTCTCTTGGAAGCTCTGCACCAACATGCGGGCCCAGGATGTAACAGACACATTGGACCTCGCATTACAGGCGTCTGGCTGCGATCAGGTCCATGTCGTCCATAAGCCACGTCTGCTCAGTGATAATGGATCCAGCTATGTCTCAGGCGACTTGGCAGAATGGTTGAAAGACAAGGGCATGAAGCACTCGCGCGGTGCGCCGTATCATCCCCAAACGCAGGGCAAGATTGAGCGGTGGCACCAGACATTGAAGAACCGCATCTTGCTGGAAAACTACTTCCTGCCGGGTGACCTCGAAGCGCAAATCGAAGCCTTCGTCGATCATTACAATCATCAGCGTTACCACGAGGGCCTGAACAACGTCACACCCGCCGACGTCTACTTCGGCCGTGACAAAGCCATTCTACAGCAAAGGGAAAGGATCAAACGAAAGACACTCGAAGCGCGACGCTTGCATCACCGACTGCACGCCGCATAATCAAACCAACCAGATGAGCCAAACTCTCTCTTAGTTTAGGCCGCCATTGGTCCCAAAAACCCTGACGACGGACACTTTTCACGCTGCTCTTTAGGATCGCCGCTGCTGATAGCGTCCTCGACGCAGTGATGGACGTGGTTCTCCAGCACCATGCGATCCACCCCCTTCAGGGCGGACCGGACGGCGGCAGTCTGGGGCAGAATGTCCACGCAATAGCGATCTTCCTCAACCATGCGAGCGATGCCACGCACCTGACCTTCCAGTCGGGCGAGCCGATCAAGAGTGCGCTGCTTGTCCTGCTTCATGTCGTCTCCTTGGAACCCATTCGCCTCAGCTGCGTTTATTATACCTATAGGGGGTATATGCGGCTTTGAAAGGAAAGGTTCACCCATTATGGCCGTAAAAACGAACAATCACGCAAACGGTGGCGATATGGGGTATGGCCGGTTCCTCGCGATGATCATGACCTCGACCGTTGTGATGTTCAGATTAATGTATCTGAACACCTATGCCCTTGATCATGTATTCTTCTCGCCGACACGGATGTGGATGGCACTCTACATGGGCGGGGTCATGGCGATCATCATGCTCGCCTTCATGCTGGGCATGTATTCGAACCGCAAAGCCAACCTTGCGATCTTTGCGGGTGCGGCTCTGGCGTTCGCGATAGGGGTCTGACAGGTTCGCACACAGGCCACGGTGGGCGACGTGGCGTGGATGAAGGCGATGATCCCGCACCATTCCATCGCGATCCTCACCAGCGAACGGGCCAACATTTCGGACCCGCGGGTGCGCGCGCTGGCCGATGCAATCATCGACGCCCAACGCGCCGAGATCGCGGAAATGAAGATTTACATCGTGGACATCGAAGCCAATGGCGATGCGCCGGCGAGCACCGAGCGCGACGAACAATACTGACCGACATTCGATGAAGGGATAAACCGCCATGAATGCAACTGAAACCATCGACGGCCCGGACACTGCCCGCGCCAAGAGCCAAGGCGCTGAAAAGCGCGCCTCGCTCTATCGCATGGCGATGCCGGGGCATCTTTGCCCCTTCGGCCTCAAGTCCAAATCCATGCTGGAACGCAAGGGCTACATCGTCGACGACAACCTGCTGACCACCCGCGATGAGGTTGAGGCATTCAAGAATGCGCATCGCGTCGAGACGACCCCGATCGCGTTCATTGGTGGCGAGCAGATCGGCGGCTACACCGATCTGAAAAAGCACTTCGGCTACCCTGTTCTGGGCGAGGACGACACGACCTATACCCCGATCATCGCGATCTTCGGAGCAACCGGGCTGATGGCGCTGGCGGTGATCCTGAACCTCTACAACGGTTTTCCCGTCCTGACGTTTCTCAAGTGGTTCTTCGCCATCTCGATGGTCGTGCTGGCAATTCAGAAGCTTCAGGACGTCGAAAGCTTCGTGAACGGCTTTCTCGGCTATGATCTGCTGGCCCGGCGCTATGTGCCCTACGGCTATGCCTATCCGTTCCTCGAACTCTACGCGGGCGTCGGGATGATGGCCCTGATCGGCACCGGCAGCGCGCTGATCTGGCTTGTTGCCCCCGTCGGCATCTTCATCGGCACCATCGGCGCGGTTAGCGTCATCAAGGCCGTTTACATCGACAAGCGTGATCTGAAGTGTGCCTGCATCGGCGGCGGATCAAACGTCCCGCTGGGCGTGATTTCGCTGTCAGAAAACCTCATCATGGCGGGCATGGGCTTGTGGATGCTGGGGATCTGGTTTGCGGCCTGACGATCGCGGTCCGGGATAAACCGGAGTCGCTCGACAAAAGGAGCTCCCTCGCCGTTACCAGGAACTGCCGCCAGCTTCTTTCGATCGCAGGGCCGGTTACCGCCGCTTACCGGCTCTGCGCGACACCTGAGATCAGGGCGGCGGCGTCGGCGGGGATGCCCTTTCCGGTATCGGTCGTGACGTGAACCGGATTGCCGAGGCGCTGATGGCGTCGATGCGCCAGATTTCCAGCGACATTACCCATGATCCATCAGGGCGGCCCAGACCGAAAAGCCACAGTTTCAGGCGTTTCTACACGTCCGGAGGTGACCCAGCCCGGTAGCTTGGACAGGTTCCCAAGGTCGTCAGAGAGAGCAGGTGGCTGATATGCCACGACACTAATCACTCACGGCGCTTTCGTTCACAATTTATTGATTAAACCGCCCTGCCTTGCGCGCCTATTCCATGTCCTATAATCTTGCCTTATCGGACATAGCGGGCGGTTGCTTGCGTGCATGAACTGTCGGTTTAGTTTCAAAGGTGTCGGAACGCCGGAATAACTGAGATTCAAACACATCCTTGAAGAATTGGCCGGGGTTCATGAGATCCACCACCTGTGTTTGTGAGACTGGACGTACCAGAGTTTATGAGACTGGCGACGTCTGTTGGTTTTTTCGGCGATGACACGTTCTCTCTCGTCACGTTTCAGCACGCCAGAGCCGGGCTGAGATACGTCGCCATAGCGACAGAGGCCATGCCTTTAGCACATCCCTCAGCCTGTCCTGCCCATCTGCGTCGCTGGCGAACAAAACCTCGATCGTCGGAGCGACAGGATCTTCATCAATGCGGCCGATGCCAGCGGCCAACGCAAAACTCTGCAGCAGCGATCCCTGTGCCAAGGCGTGCAGGCCTGGGCGCACCGGCTTGGTTAAGACGGGTGCGATTTGACCGTATTCAGGTACAACGACGGCCAAGGCCTGCCGAATAATCGGCGTGGACAGAAACGCTTGGTAGTCACGCCGATCTCCCAATGACATCCGGGGTTGCTCTGAAACGTTTGGTGGCGACGCCCGGCGATGCCGCGTCGTTAGAAAGAGCAACATTCGATCGGCGCAAAGGCCCCCTGCCCTTCTCCTCGGGCCCAAGAGTTCAAAAGATCAGCGCCAGTTTTGGCATGTAAGTGCAGCGCGTCGAACCGCGCTGACCCCAAGAGGTCGGCTAGGGTGGCACCGCCAAAGTCGTGTAAATCCGTGCCGTCTATGGCACAGCAAAACGCCCACGGAAGAGCCGCGGCCTTGCGGTGAACATCAGCTGGGCAATCCCGGCAACAATGCCGGTTTTTCCGCGCGATCATAATTCGCGCGTCCGGCACAAATTCATTGTAGGCCATCGCCTGCAACGCCACCTCTGAGACCCCGGTTCTGGCCGCAATCAAAGCCCCCTCCCCTTCCGAAAGGCGCCATTCCAAATCAAACACATCCCGCTGAGGAAGACCGAGTTCGCCAAGAAACTCCGGTACCGTCATGGCATAGAAAGTGGCCATTCGTGCCAGCCACGACGACAGCCGCTCGTCTGCTTCAGGTAGCAAAACGACTGGCAGGCAGACCCGCCCCGTCACACAGGTTCTCCGAGAACCATCTGCAGCTTGCCGGTGCTGGAGAAATCGCCTGGCATGAGCCGTTCCTCACCGCTTTCAATGGCGGCGATCGCCAACTGCGACATCACCGAAAAGATACCGGAGGTAATGCCGCCGGTGACGCTCAGGATACGCGTCAGTGTTTTCTCATCAATCTGGCTTTCGCGCCGGAGCGGTAGAGTCCGTTGAAGCGTGCTAATCAACCCGGTGACATCCTCCCCTTCTCGCCAAGGCGGCAGAGCGAAAGCCTCAAAACGGCGTAACAGCTGATCATCGGTACGCAGCGCGTTGCGGGCCTGTGCGGTGCCTACACAGACCAGTGAAACACGCAGCTCATTGCCCAGAAAGCGCAACAAGTTCAGGAACCGAGCCTGTTCGCGGATCGTACCGGCCTGCAGGCTGTGGATCTCATCGATCACCAGTAGCCCAGGGCGCAGCTCGGACAGAAGCCGCAGGGCCAGGCTTTCGAGCACAGCGAGCGTGGCGCGTGGCGGCTCAGGGGCACCAATGGCCGCAAGAATACGACGGTAGAAGCGGCTCTCGTCCGGCCCCGAGACCATCTGCACCACGACGACCGGCATATAGAGCCGCCCGGTGGTCTCATCAAAGTTGGCGGGGTGATCGCGAGTGAATTTTTCGATGATCATCGTCTTGCCCATGCCGCTTTCACCGACAATGAGCAGGTTTGGCATTCTGGCCCGTTCTGGGAACGACATCAGCGTTTCGAGTTTCACCAGAGCCGCCTCTGCCCGTGGATAGGATATCCAGCGATCGGCGCGGATGCGGTGAATACGCTCTTCGGCGCTGAGAGCAGCCAGTTGGCGGGCCGCAGGATACAGGTGAGGAAACTCAGTCATCATACCACTCCTCGACAGCGAAACCTGGATGATCCAGTAGCGCATTTCCTTTCTTTTCCGGTGCGGGTAGGGTTTTTGCCGCTTCTGAAACCGGCGTCACATCAATCATCGGAGCTTGTGCCAGATGTGAACGCCGCGCTTGATGGCGTCGCATCGCCTTGGTCTGGCGTTCAGCGCTGTCCACAAGATCACGCTGTGCCAAAATGGTAGAGAAAATAAGCTCTTCATCCACCGCTCGGCGTCCGGCTTCGCGCAAAGCCCGCCGCGCTGCCCGGTGTTCCCAGAGCGTAATCGCTGGCCGTGTCAGATCGGCAGGCCGGGCCTCGATGATCCCATCCTCGGTCAGCACGAAGATCCGCGAGAGGTCACGAGGGTCGTATTTCAACGTGAACTTGCGGCTTTCGTTGCCCATCAGCCAGCGCAGCTCGTCTGACCAGTATCGGATATGGAAAAGGTGCAGCCCGTCGCGCTGCAGCACGCGTTGCTCAGACGGCAGGAAATCGACCAAAAACTGCCTCGGATCGGCGGGCATGCGCAGCCCAGCCTCATCCACCCCAGCCGCCCATACCGCGATCGGGGTTGTGTCGAGCGCCCGGTGTGCTCGCGCGTGATAGGAGCCGGTGATTTCCAGCGCCAGCCAGGTCTCGAGCTCCCTGAGCGTCATCACCGCCTCGGCTTCGGCGTCGAGATCGCCGCGCTCGAAGATGTTCGAGAAATGCGACCCAGGCAGCAAATGCACCGTCCCCATCATCGTGCCGATCAGCCGTTCGATATGGCTGCCATAGCGCGGCGTTCCGGGTGGGCGATGCTGCAGATCGATCTGGTACTCGGAACAGGCGATCTTGAAGGCGCGGGCATGAAATTCCGCGCCATTGTCCACATGAATCATCTTGGGAATGCCCCGCGCGGGCCACTCCGTGCCGACCCCACGCGCTGCGAGCCAGTGGGATTTGTCCATTACCGCATGGGTCAGGCAGAGCGCCACGGCCAAAAGTGACGGCGGCTCCAACGACAGATGAAACCCCAGAACCATGCGGGTATGCACGTCGATCGCAACCGTCAGGGTAGGCCTCCCTAAGGGGCGACGGCTCACGGGATCGACCACGGTGACATCAGCCTTGGTGTGATCAATCTGGACGATATCCAGCGGGTGATCCACAGTGAGGGTGCCGGGGGTGGCCAGATGGCGGCGTTCGGCTTTGCCCTTGCCCTCCCTCTTGGCCATAAGCTTGGCCTGATCGTGTCGCTCCAACCAGCGTCCCAGACGCCGGATTGACGGCGGGGCGAGCCCTTGAACTCTGCAATCGGCTGCGACCTCTCGCCAGAACCGCGTCTTGGTCGGTTTGCGCCGGGTGGCGTAGAAGCTTTTGAACAGGCACGCGACGATCGCCTCCACATCCGGGTCCAGCGGCAGCATACCGCGCTTCGGCCCTCTTGGACCGGGCAACAAGGCTGAGGTGCGGCCGTCATCACGGAACTTCTTGAGCCAGCGAAACAAGGTCGCGCGGCTGACATCGAGTTCGCACATCGCTTGCTCAACGTCGGCTGGGTTGAGTTGCTCAGGCAATTCCGCAAGAATTTGCGCACGGCGCTCTGCCGCGTTCCAATCCTTGTCAGCTACAAAATTATCGGACATAACGTGTTCAACGCGCGGATGCTGGATAGTCTCAGAAATGGCGACTCAAATCGCCTCCAGTCTCACATACCCTGAATCGGTCACAGAAATGCGACATGGTCAAGCTATTGAAAACAAATGGAACCCAGTCTCAAAAACCCCGGCAATCCGACACCCTCCGACAGCGCCCCGATCGCCCTGCCTGCCCATGTTGCCGGATCGGGCAATCTCGACCGGCTGGTCGACAGCGCCCGCGCCTATGCAGCCGACGCCACGGCCAAGGCAACCACAGGCGCCTATCGCGCCGACTGGGCGCATTTCACACGCTGGTGCCGCAAGCGCGGTGCCGAACCGCTGCCGCCTGCGCCGCAGATGATCGGTCTGTATATTGCCGATTGCGCGGCGCCCGATGACGGCACCCCTGCCCTTTCGGTTGCAACGATCGAGCGCCGCCTGGCCGGCCTGTCCTGGCATTTCCGTCAACGTGGCACACCGCTGGACCGCTCCGATCGCCATATCACTTCGGTACTGGCCGGCATCCGGCGCCGTCACGCCCGCCCCCCGGTTGGTAAAGAGGCGATCCTGGCCGAGGACATCAAGGCCATGGTCGCCAGCCTGCCCCATGACCTGCGCGGACTGCGTGACCGGGCGATCCTGCTGCTGGGCTTTGCCGGTGGATTGCGCCGCTCTGAGATCACCGGCCTCGACTTTGGCAAGGACGACACGCCGGACAGTCGCGGCTGGATCGAGATCCTCGACGCTGGCGCTTTGCTGACCCTGAACGGCAAGACCGGCTGGCGCGAAGTCGAGATCGGCCGCGGAACTGCGGCACAGAGCTGCCCGGTGCATGCACTGGAACGCTGGTTGAAATTCGCAAAGATCGATTTCGGCCCGGTGTTTATCCGCGTCTCGCCCGACGGCAGAGACGCCCTGCCCGCCCGCCTGTCGGACAAACACATCGCCCGGCTGGTCAAGCGGACGGTTCTGGCCGCCGGACTCCGCGCCGACCTGCCCGAAAAGGACCGCGTCGCCCTGTTCTCGGGCCACTCGTTGCGCGCCGGACTGGCCAGTTCCGCCGAAGCCGACGAACGCTACATCCAAAAGCACCTCGGCCACGCCAGCGCCGAAATGACCCGCCGCTATCAACGCCGTCGCGACAGATTCCGCGTGAACCTGACCAAGGCCGCAGGGTTATAGGCGTCTCGGTCCGAGGTTTGTGCTGGACGGCCATGCGACTTCAACAACTTCCGAGCAGTAAGAACTCGGCGCGTAATCTGGTTGAGAGCCGCCGAAACACCGAACTCTGTCGCAAACTGCGGTCGTTCGGTGAACTTCACCACCTTCCGGCGGGAACCCTACCGCTCGGACGAGAAATGCGTCTTGAGATAGGTCAGACGACGTGACGCACCTCCACAGCCTGCGCCACCGGGCTGTCCTTCAAATCGGCAGCCTTGCGCGGACATGTAGACTTGGCGCACCGAAGCCTCCAAGCAGCCCCCGGACGCACCCGGCGATTGGAGAGGATCGGTGACCAGCTTCATTAGGAGCAGCGTCAACGCGGCATCGGGAGAGCCCCCCCGACCCGCAGCGCCAGGGTCCGGTGCGCTGTCACTTCTGTGACCAGCCGCTCGGGCAATGCCTGCAACATCCCATCACCCTCGTCATCTGCCAGACCAACCCCAAAGGGCTGACCACCCGAAGTGATGATGGTCCCGACATTTCCATGAGCATCACCGCCATTGCCATCCGAGGCAGCCAGATCATCCCCCTGCCCCGCTGCGGCTGGATTGATACCATCCTGGACCGCGGTCCCTTCGTGCGGCTCATCCTCCGGACGCACGTAGCCCCGATAGAAAGCGAGTTCGCCGTAGCGGTCGAGCGTGACGAAAGCCCCTGCCCGCGCGATTTCAGCCTGCTCGAAGATCAGCGGACGGATCTCAAATTTCTCCATCGCCTGTTTCAATTTGCCGAGGTGAGTGTCGATCTCTTCGGGGAATTGATCCTGGCCAGCGTATTTCTCTTCCAGCGCCCGATACTCGATTAGCAGCTCGGCATGGGCCGCCCCCTCGTCATCCTTCATCGGCGCGATACCTCGATCCACTTCCCTCCGTCGACAGCAATTGCCTCAGCCTGTAGCCTTTCCGTCACCAAGCGATCAAGCAAAGCAGGGTCCTCGAGCCTTCCGCCGTCATCGCCTTGGAACATATTGTGCAGCATTGAGCCTCTCGCAGCTTGATAGGCGTCGACACCGACAAACACCGCACGACGGTCCGACGCCCGGACCGAGGTGTCGGTGAGCATGCGTCGGATCTAATTGGGTTCCTTTTTCAAGGACGAATTGATCACATCCCAAACCTGAGCCTGGCGATCTTGATCCTAGTCTACGGTGAACGCCATGAGCTGCTCCAGTGTTATGCCATCCTCGGCATAGACGTCGAGCAGGGCAGGGGCGACGGAGGCAAGTTTCAGGCGCTGCTTGACCACTTGCTGTGTAACGAAGAAGGCATCCACGATCTCCTCATCGCCTTGCCCCTTCTCGCGCAGCGCCACGAAGGGGTAATCCTCCCCAAAACTAAGGGGATGCGGAAGTAGAATTTTCTCAGCAAGATGACTGAGGAGATTCTGATGAAGATGACGAGATTTAGCGAACCACAGATCCTTGCGATCCTGCGCCAGGGCG
>NZ_VSJK01000034.1 GCF_008085915.1 Oceaniovalibus sp. ACAM 378
CCGTGCGATCGCCTTGATCGCCTTGCCTCCGGCATACTCGCGCCGAATACGAACCACTGTCTCCACAACCAACATCCCGATCTCGCCAACTGGTAATCCAGCCGAACGTTTAAACCATCGAAATGAGAGGTCCCATTTGGACGCCGATCACCCCGCTAAAGGGGTCCTTTTTGCACGCCGATCCACAGCGAAAGCCCTTCAGGCGAGGCTGTGAAACTTTGCTGATCATGACAGAGGGCTAGGCGCGCATCCAGGGCGCGTCAATAACCTGACAAAGCCGTTCGGCCAACTGTTCGTTTGCGAAGCACCCGCCAACAGGGATCCCATGGCTACGGTCACGACAAAGTCAAAGTTTGTCATTTTCGAGAAGGACCTGAGGCCCACAATGCGAACCAATAAGATTATCCAAGAGACACCCAAAACGCTCAAAAGAGAGCCCGTCGCGAGAGCATCCAGAACTGAGTTGTCAAAAAACATTATGCTGACTTTTTAGGCGCTGTAGAAGAAAGGGGCTGGCTGCGCCAACCCCTCAATCTCGTATCAGTCGGACATTTTGTCCTTGGCGTCACCGACGCCCTTTTGAACTTTGCCTTCGACCTGATCTTTTTGGCCGTCGCGCTTCATGTCGTCGTTACCGGTCGCATCGCCAACTTCTTCTTTGACTTTGCCGCCGATGTCTTTTGCTTTGCCTTCGGCTTGATCTTCGTTTGCCATGGTACGTCTCCTTTGTTTGCCTGAAGATAAAACGGTTCACGGAAAGTATGGTTCCAACTTAGATCGGCCACGTCTGTACAGCCCGTTCACAAACCAGGGTTTTAGAACACTCCGGAGCTCTTTGCGAACATGACCTTCAACGGTTGTAGGATGGATACAAGCGGTCCATGGATTCTGCCGGGCTAAGTCCTAATCCATTGACAATATCGGCCATCACCGTAGCGTTCCGCCGGAACTTCGCCGACTAATGGCCATCGCTGAAATTCATGGGCGCTGACGGGGAACCAACAAGACGAGTATAAGGGTAAAGCGACGCATGATGAGTTCCTTTTGGTTTGGATGCAGGGCGCGGGTTGTACAGGTCTTGTCGAGTATGGCGGTGGTCCTGCTCACGCTGGCGTCACCGGCCCGTGCGCACGAGGTGCTGCCCTCGATCACTGATATGACGCAGGACGGATCGACGCTGGTCTTCGACATGCGGCTGAATATCGAAAGTTTTCTGGCGGGCATCAATCAGGCCGAGGTTGCCGATACCGCCGAGTCCGCGCAGGCGGCGACTTATGACCAGTTGCGGGCTTTGTCAGCTGCCGAACTTGACGCCCGGTTCAGCGATTTCTGGCCGCGCATGGCCGAAAACATCACCGTGCGGGTGGGCGACCAGACGATGCCGCTGACCCTGACCGGCGTGCAGGCCGCCGAGGTTAGCGACGAGAGTGTCGCCCGCCTGTCCGACGTGCAGTTCACCGCGCCGCTACCCGATGGCGCCGATGCGGTGCAGGTCGGCTGGATCCGGCCCTATGGTACGCTGGTCGTGCGCCAGATGGATGTGGAGGACCCCTACAGTGGCTTTCTGGAGGCTGGGCAGCTGTCGGACCCTATCACGTTGACTGGCGGCAATGCGATGGGGGCTGTGGCCACGTTCTTCTCTTATGTGCCGACGGGGTTCGACCATATCGTGCCGCTGGGCGTCGACCATATCCTGTTCGTGCTGGGGCTGTTTTTTCTGTCCACCCACCTCCGGCCTTTGCTGTGGCAGGTCTCGGCGTTCACGTTGGCGCATACCATCACGCTGGCGTTGGCCGCCTTGGGATATGTCACCGTGCCCGCCAGCATCGTCGAGCCACTGATCGCGCTGTCCATCGCCTATGTCGCGGTCGAAAATATCTTTCTGCGCACCCTGTCACCGTGGCGACCTTTCGTCATTTTTGGCTTCGGGCTGCTCCATGGGCTGGGGTTTGCCAGCGTCTTGGCGCAATTCGGCCTGCCAGAGGCGAACTTTGTGCCCGCGTTGATCGGGTTCAATATCGGTGTCGAGATCGGCCAGATCTGCGTGATCGCGGTGGCGTTTCTGTGCGTCTACCAAGCCCGGGAATATAGTGAGCGTGGGGAACGCAGTGTCACGGCGGCAGCACTTTACCTTGTTGCGGCCACGCTGATGATCGCAATTGCCGTGCCGCTGTCAATCTGGGCGCCAGAGGTGTTGTCCGACGTTTTCCCGATACTGGCTATCATCGGCGTGATGCTGGGCCTGTCGGCGGCGGCGGTGAATGTGGCTCAGCCTGATACCTACACCAACATGGTGGCTATGCCCGCATCGGTATTGATCGCGCTAATCGCAGTCTATTGGGTGATCGAACGGGTGTTCCTGTGACACATGTGCACCCCGTGCGGGGACGCATACCGTTTGGGCCATTTGGCCTGATACCTCAGCAAATGCTTTTTCGGATTTATCAGGGTCTGCGCCGTCGTCAGATTCCTGATTTGCGTTTTCTAAGGCCGCTTAGCCGCCTTCCCCTGCTATGGCTTGTGCGCGTTTATTCTCCTGGTCCTGCTGTGTGAGATATCAAAGGGTCGGGCCGGCGCGGATTACAAGCTGGAGCTACTGGGGTTCGGGCTCTAATGGACCCAAAATGGACCGTTTGTTGAAGGCTGCCGAAAGCGGCCTTTGGCGCATCCGCAGCGAAAGCTCACTTTGTCCGCACCTTTCTAGTTCGTGCATGATGCAGCGAAGGTCGGGAATGCCTTATGTTACGATTCCGCCCCCAGCCGGACTCGACCCCTAGGTGCCGGCCTCCGGCAAAAAGGAAACTATGCTCAGTCACGCCCGCCGAACACAGCGACCGCGGTGGCGCGCCCGTCGCCAAGTGCCGCGGCGGCGAAACCCAGATATGCGGCGCGTTCTCCGCCGAGTGTGGCTTCGGTGTCGCCCGAGGCCCAGTCTTCGACGAAGGACACAATGGCGCCTTTCGCAAGCGCCCCGCCCGCTCCGCCGCGGCTGCCTGTGCGGATGGCAATGCTGGTCCAGCCGGTTACCCCCTCGGGCAGGATGCTGAGAATGTTCTCGGGCAGATCCTCCCCGGCCAGACGCGCCTCGAGCACCCGTTCGGCCGCCACGGCGAGCGCTTCGCTCGCCTCGAGCGGGGCGAGACCGTCGTTCTGCCGACGCACGTTGATCGCATCCAGCGCCACCGCACCGGCCTCCTCGGCACCGAGGGCCGGTGTGTCGGCTACCTGTCCTGAACCGGCGAAGGTCTGGACGGCATAGACCTCGTCCGCCGCGCCCACAATGCCAAAGCCGAAACGGTCGAAGCCGTCGGACAGGATGTTCTCGCGATGCCCGGGGCTCTGCATCCAGCCCTCGTGAAACGCCTCGACACGCGCGCTGTCGGGCGGGGTCGTGCAGCCGGTGCATTTGGCGATGTTCTCGCCGCTGAGCGCCCAGCGGCTGCCCCCCGCCGCGTTGAACCGATCGCGCGGCGTCCGTCCGTCGGGCGTGTCGTGGGCATAATAGTCCCGGTCAGCCATGTCGGCCGCGTGGCCCTGGGCCGCTTCGTTCAGGACCGGTCCAAGGCTCAGCGTGGACAGGCCCGCCTCGCTGCGGGCGTCGTTCACCAGTTCGAGCGCATGCTGGCGAAGCCGGTCCAGATCGCCGGTCTCCTGTGCGGCGACCGGTATGGCGACGGCGCAGATGGCAGCGAGGGTCAGTCTGAGGATTGCGGTGGTTCCCGTCACAGTCGGCCTCCTCACGATGTGGATGGCGGTCCTTTTACAACCTGCCGGTGCTGCGCCGAGTTCCACGCCGTTTGATCAGGTACGGAGCAACGGGCGACTGACCCCGGGCATACAAACTTTCCGAATGTCGTTCATCATGGCGATAGTGCCTCGAGAGTTGTCGCGGGCACACGCGGCAGTGTCGCGCGCCGGTCCGGATGTGGACATGACAATCGCGCGCCTCGCGTCAGCCATTGTAGGCCCGTCTGCACGATTGGAAGAGCCGTGGTCAGCGCGCGAAAGTGACGGAGGCCCAGTAGCTGACCCAGTCCAGATCCGCCCGGTCGGCTGGCAACAACTTGACACTGTTCAGCATGATTTCGCCCACAGTGTCCTTTGGCAGGGTCAGAACGCCGTCCGCATCCGTTGTCAGGTGAACCGGCGGCGCCTCGGACGGCGATCCGACATCGCGATTAAACATCTGCACCGGCTGATCCGGCGCGGGTTCCTGGTTGTAAAAAAGCTGAAACCGGATCGGCCCCGGCGATATGCCATAGGGGTCGTCAAGCGCGACCCATTCATAGATGGCCCCGAACGCGCGGTCTGCGCCCGCGGCATCCCCGACATTGACCAAAGTCTTGGCAAAGCGGAAATATGCCTCCTTGATCGGGCCGTCCGCACGCGCCGTTGCCGTTTCATCCAGTCTGCCCACCTCTTCGGCGAACTTTCTGAAAGCCGCGACATCGGTGTGTGTCAGCATATTGCCATTCGAAATCAAGGCGATCGTGTGAAGCCCCGTTCCGATCGGCAAAAGGGTGAATGATGGCTTGTCGCGCCCGGTGAATTCCAAAGTCTGGACCTCAGACGCCGAAGCGAACACAGCCAGATCATAACCGTTTGGAATAAAGATATAATCTGGCCCTACAAAGTTAGCCCCGATCCGAATATCGGCCTCAAGCGGTGATCCGGGTTCAAGGGTGTATGCCTTGGGCTGAATCCAGAATTCATGGCTAATAGCCGGGCTTGCCATAGCAATCAGACACGCGACCATGGTTCTCAGTCGAAACATTTCACACCTCGATAAACGCACCAACTTTCACAGCCAGCTAAGATGCGGCACCCACAAACACAAGCCAGTGCAAAAAGAATGCAACGGCGATGGCTGGCCCAAAGGGCAGCCCGGTCGTTCCCCGTCGGCCCAGGACTAGCGCGGTGGCAAGGCCTGTCAAGGCAGCAATCAGCACGACCCCTGGCAACGATTGCCAGCCCAGCCAGGCGCCGGCACCTGCCAACAGCTTGGCATCGCCAAGGCCCAGACCATCCACACCCCGGGATCTGAAGTAAACCGCGCCGATCGCGGCGAACAGCGCAAAGGCCACCCCGGCACCGATCAGCGCCGCCCAGGGCACCGACTGATCCCGCCAGGCGGCCAGCGCCAGCCCGGCAACGATCAGCGGCAAGGTTGCACGGTCGGGCAGGCGGTGCAATCGCCAGTCGGTGAAGCCAAGCCAGATCAGGGCGGCGGCCAGAACCGGGCTAGCCCAAACGTCCGGCGCGGTGACGGGCCCCTGTGGCAGATGCAGAAGATCGGAAAGTGTCATTCCGTTGTTCTAAGGCCAGCCGCGCCGCCAGCAATTTATTTTTCAAGGGTTTGAAACTTTAATCGACACAGAACGTGCCTCCTGTCAGGGTACAGGTGGCTTCCACTTTGTAGGCTGACGACGGGGTTGTGGGCTGCCTTTGTCTTCCGTGTTGTATTTTAGTCCATCAGGAGGAATTTCCATGTTGTCTGAAAGAAGGAAAGCTCTGGTAAGTGCCGGCGCGATAATTGCCGCCGTATGCGCCAGCACGGCTTGGGCGTCGTCGCACCGCGAAGCCCCCGGGATCACCAAAATGCCGAAAGTGGATGCCACCGATTTCTATATGTTCCGCAGTTATGAACCCGGCCGCCAAGACATGGTCACGCTCATCGCAAACTATCAGCCCCTGCAGGCGCCCTACGGCGGCCCGAACTATTTCACCATGGACAGCGATGCCGTCTATGAAATTCACGTCGACAACGATGGCGATGCGATCGAAGACGTGACTTTCCAGTTTCAGTTCTCGAACACCCTTGCCAACGAAGGCAACGGCATTGCCCTGAACGTTGGCGGCGAAATGGTGGCAATTCCGCTGCGCCAGGCCGGTATGATCTCGGCGGGCGACAGCAGCGCGCAGAACGAATTCGAAAGCTATACCGTCCGCATGATCCAGGGCGACCGTCGTTCAGAATATGCCGGCGGTGCCATGCTGGCAAAAGTCGGCGGGGGCACCACCTTCGCCAAGCCGATCGACAACATCGGCAACAAGACGATCGGCGATTACGACGCATACGCCAACGGATTCGTGTTTGAAACCGACATCCCGGGCTGCGACACCGGTGGCCGCGTGTTCGTCGGTCAGCGCGCAGAGGCATTCGCCGTCAACCTCGGCGAGATATTCGACCTTATCAACCTCGTCCCGATCCAGGGCGCACCGAACCCCGCCTATCCTCAGTACGATGCAGCCACGCCGTTCGCGGGCGGCATTACCCAAGACCGTGCCAACGACGACTTGATTGGCCGCTTCAACGTCACCTCGATCGCCATCGAAGTGCCGATCGCCTGCGTCGTCGGTGCCGGCAACGGCGTGATCGGCGCCTGGACCACGGCCAGCCTGCCCCAGGCCCGCCTGTTGGATCCCAGCCCGACCTATGAAGACACCGACCGCATGGGCGGAGCCTATGTTCAGGTCGCGCGTCTGTCGGCCCCGCTGGTCAACGAAGTGGTCATCGGCCTGCCCGACAAGGATCTGTTCAACGCTGCGGAACCGACGCAGGATGGCGCGCTTGCCACCTATGTGACAAACCCCGCCCTGCCTGAACTGGTCGAACTGCTGTTTGGTGGCGTTGCCGGTCTGCCGGCTGAATTGGCGCCGAACAACTTTCCACGCGCCGATCTGGTCGCGGCTTTTCTGACCGGCTTTGAAGGGTTCAACCAACAGGCCACGGTCACCGGGTCGGAAATGATGCGCCTGAACACCGGCGTGCCGCCAACGGCACTGGCCAACCAGAACGTGTTCGGTCTTGTTGCCGAAGATCTCGCCGGTTTCCCGAACGGGCGTCGCCCCGCCGATGATACCGTCGATATCGCACTGCGTGTCGTGATGGGCGCGCTGTGCCATCCCGTTCCCCTGGGTCAGGAACTCAGCGGCGATCCCGAGGCTGAAGACAACGTCAACCTGATGCTGTGCGATCCCGAAGATGCACCTGTCGGAACCGCCGCCTTCACGGACGGCGCACCGATCAATCCAACCGAGCTGCGCGCCTCGTTCCCTTATCTGAACACGCCGCTTGCCGGCTCGCCCAACTGATCGGAGGATGTGATGACCATTAGCGAACTCCACAATCGCCCCCCCAGACAGAAGCTGTTGACGGGTATCGCGCTGTTGCTGCTTGTCGCTGCCTGCAGCAGTGGGATAGCCGCCGGGATCAACTCGCTCGGGGTGCCGTTTCAGACCGCATTCCAGACACCGGCAAACGGTACGGCGCTGGCCGATCCGGCAAACGCCAATCTGGTCGTGGACCCGACGATCGACCCGTTCAATCCCTGAACGACGAACCGTCCATCTGTGACCAGGAAATGGGGCGCAACCTGCATGGGTTGCGCCCCTTCTCGTATCCGCCACCCTAGAAGCCTGCGGGGATGTCCGGCACGGCGTTCAACGGAATACCGAAGCTGCGCCGCGTCACCACCACGCGGCTACCGGCAAATGACTGCCGCCGCTCGATCCGGCTGAGCAGGCGAACGACGACATCGTCGACCTCGGCAACAATCTCGACATCGAACACTTGCGACGTAAACCCGGCCCCTGCGGGCCGGACCGCACCGACCCGGGTCAGATCGTCGATGGTCAGAAAACCGGCACCGGCTCTGCGCTGCTCCAGCCGCAGCGCGGCCGAGCGGTTGTTCAGCACCGCCCGCAACACCACAGGATCGACCGTGTTCAGGTTCACGGGCGCATCGTCGGGCAGGAAATCCATATAGGGCGCGATTTGTGCCAAGGTGGCGGGCGAAACGCCGCGCAGATCGCTCAGGCTGCTCAACCCCGGGCGCGCGGCTATCTCTGCCGCAATCCGCGCCCCCAGCGCCGGATCTATCCCAAGTTCCGCGATGATCCGCAGAAAGCTTTGCACGTCGGAAACCGCCCGCGTGCGCAGCCGGGCCAGATTCAGCCGCGATTGGGCATCCCGGATCCCTACCGACAAGCGGCCAAGGGCCAGATCGGCCTGAGTCTGGCCCACCTGCGCCCAGGGTTCACCATAGTGATCGGTATCCGGGGCGGTCGCCATGTCACGGCGCAGCGCGGTGATCGCGCTGCTTTCCGCGCCCCGTGCCAGCGCTTCGGCCGCCGCCGAGGCCGATTGGATGCGGGCACGGCCAAGGGCATCCTCCTGCGACGACAGCATGATGAACACCACCACCGCCGCGATCGACAGGATCACCAGCACGTTTAGCAGAACAACCCCCGCCTCGCCGTGGCGCGCCGGCCCGTTCATCGCCCCGGCCCCGTGGGCATGTCGATCAGACGGGTGATGGCACCCTCGGGCAACTCCAGCCGCAGTTCGACCGCGCGCAGCGACAGCGGCAGACCGATGGCCCCGGTGCGGGGCTGCGGCCATGTGTCGTGCCAGGTGCCGGCCGAATCCAGGACACGCACCGCCATGGTCGACACATCGGCGACGATTTGCTGATCGAACCCCGACGCCACCTGTCGCCGCACCAGCGCACCATCCACCGGCAGCCAGGCCAGTGGCCCGGTGCCGAACCGGACCATCGCAAGCCGTTGCTGATCCTTGATCAGCGTCTGCGGATCGGACTGGTGCAAATCGCGCGAAAACAGCGTCAGCGCGGTGTCGATCTCGGCCAGACGCTCCAGCCGGGCCTCGGTTCCGGCGCGGACGCGCAGGATGTTGTCCAGCATCGCAAACCCCGACAGCCCGATCAGTGAAAACAACGCCAGCGCCACCAGAACCTCGACCAGCGTCAAACCGGCGTCGGTCGCGCGCCCGGGTCGGTTCATGATGTTGCGGCACCAATCAGCGTGATCGCCCCAGCCTCGACATTCAGCACGGCAAGACCCCGCTGACAAAGCCCCGATCGGTCGAACCGGAATGGGCCGACAACGCCGGTGAATCCCTTCTCGCGCAACAGCCCGCCCACCGTCTGTTCCTGGATCCGCCCCAGCAACCGGGCGGTCTCGACACCGTCAAAAGCCACACCCGCCAGAATTCCGGCGCTTTCGCCATGGGTTTCCTGATAGGCCAGCGCAAAAGGTTCAAAGGCCAGCGGGTCGGGCGCGGCATACCAGGCGCCGCGCAAGGCGGCCATGCGCGCGGGATCGCGCGCCGACCATTGCGAAGACCCCAGGATCTGGGTTTGCCCGGTCAGCGCCGCCGCCAACGGCTCCAGTTCTTCACCTGCGCCGGGCAAATACACCGCCTTGGGCAGGGCGCCACCGTTGGCAGCGCGCAGTTTTGCGACGGCGGCGGCTGGATCGGTCTCGGTGATCGGTGGCAGAACCGTCTGGCCCAACACACGCCCGGCGGCCACTGCCGCACCCGCCGCCCGAACGCCGAAATCGCCGGGTGCCACGACCATGCCCACGGTATCCAGCCCCCGGCGTGCCGCAAAGGCCAGAATCGACTGCGCCGATTGTTCGGGTGTCACCCCCAGCACGAACACCCCGTTGCCGGCCACGCTGGTGTCGTTCGACAGGGTCAGGATCGGCACCTTCGACCCGACCACGCCCGCCACCGCCGCAACCTGTGCGCCGAATAGCGGCCCGACGATCATCCGCGCGCCCGCCGCCACCGCGGCCTGTGCGGCCAGCGCGGCCGATTCAGGTGTATCGCCGGTGTCGAACAATGCCATTTCACCGGATGGTGCCAGGACGTTGCCGCCAAGGGTTGCGGCGTTTCGCATGATCTGGCCTAACTGCGGCGTGCGTCCCGAAACCGGCGCCAGAAGCGCCGCCCGCCCCGGCCCCTCGCTTCTGGCGGCCGCGCTCCCCAATCCAGCGGCCGCGCCGAGCCCTGAACACCCGGAAAGAACCGTCGCCGATGCCGCAAGCCCCGACAGAACGAAACGCCGGTTCGGGCGCGCTGCGGCGGTTCCTTGCGATTCTGGTTCTGTCATGCTTCGCCCTCCTGGTGTTTGCCGGAACCGTTCTGCTGACCGCCCCCGCGTCGGTTATCGCACGGATGGGGCAGGTTCCGCCACAGGTGCTTGGCCTGTCTGGCACGCTGTGGTCGGGCCAGGCACGGCTGGACGGCGGCCTGTCCCTGGCCTGGCAAGGCAACTGGCGCAGCATTCCCGCACGACTTCGCCTTGAATCCGGGCTGAGCGTGACCGGCCCCGGCACCCTGCTGACCGGCACCGCCTTTGCCGGATTTGGGCAGACCGGTCTGCGCGATCTGAGTGGCAGGGCAGGCGCCGAAGTTCTGGCGCTGTTGCCCGGCGCTGCACCCTGCAATGGGCAGGCGGTGGTCGATGTAACCCAGGCGTCGTGGTCGCGCGACGGGGTGATCGGCCTTGGCCGCATTCGGATCGGCGAAAGCCGCTGTCAGCCTGTGGGTGGCCGGGCGTTTCAGGCGCCGGCGCTGAACCTCGACCTGACGACCGAGCCGCCCGAGGCGGTGGCGACCCTGACCACGGACGATGCCAGCCGCACGGTGATGGCCACTGCCCGGCTGACCTCCCGGGGCCGCATCAGGCTGCGGATTGAACCGGCGGGCGCGCGCATCGTCCCCGGCCTGCCGTCAAGCGGTCCGACCGAGCTGGAGTTCCAGCTGGATTGATTGCCCCCCTCCGCGCCGGGGCGGTCATATGACCAGGTTGTTCAAATTGACGATGGGCAGCAGGATCGACAACACCAGCAGCATCACCACCCCACCCATGATCAGCAGAACTGCCGGTTCGACCAGCGCCACCAGCGCCGACACCAGCGCGTCCAGATCCCGCGACTGATCGGATGCCGCCCGGGTCAGGCTGGGGCCAAGGGTGCCGCCTGCCTCGCCACTGGATACCATGGCGACCAGCAGGGGCGGAAACACCCCCGCCCGATGCATAGCCTGCGACAGCGCCGTTCCCTCGCGCACCCGCGCGCCCGCCTCCTGCGTGCGGGCGCGGATGTACCGGTTGCCGATGGTGTCACTAGCGGCCTCCAGCGCCTCGGTCAGCGGAACGCGGCTGACGGTCAGGGTGGCCAGGGTGCCGGCAAACTGCACCGCCGCCGATTTCAGCACGAAATGCCGCATCGGCCAAGCCCGCGCCATCCAGCTGTCAAACCACAGGCGCGGCCGGGGTTTGGACAGGGCCCATGCGGCCAGACCCCCGGCGCCCAACACGACGCCCAGCACCACAAGACCCCAAGTCGCCACGAAATCGCTGGTGGCGATCAGGCTGCGGGTCAGCAGCGGCAGTTCGGCACCCCGCGCGGTGAACACCCGCACGATATCGGGCACCACATAGACCAGAAGCGCCACGATCACGCCCAGTGATACCACTGCCAGAATGGCCGGATACAGCAACGCCAATTGAACCGTCTGCCGGTTGCGCGACCGGGTTTCGACGAAATCGGCCAGATGGTCCATCACCTCGCCCAGCTTGCCCGACGCCTCGCCCGCCCGTACCGAGGCACGATAGAAGGCACCAAAGATGTGCGGATGCCCGTCCAAGGTGGGGGCCAGCCCCTGCCCGTCCAGCACATCGGCCCTGAGCGTCAGCATCAGCGATGCAACTCGCGGGTTTCCGGCCTGATCGGCCACGGTTTTCAGCGCATCCTCAATCCGCAGCCCGGCACCGATCAGGGTTGCCAATTGCCGGGTCACCACCGTCAGGGCGCGCCCGCCGATGCCGCGCACCCTGTTGCCACCAAACAGCGCCCCCGATTTGGACTTTGTCGGCTGGACCGAAAGCGGCAACAGCGACCGGGCGCGCAGTTCGGCCCGCGCCGCCGGGGCGCTGGACGCCTCGATCAATCCGCTGGTGGCTGCCCCGGCCTTGTCCACGGCCTTGTAGGAAAACGCGGCCATGGCTTACACAGGCTCGGGCGCGATGGCATCGCCGCGCACGGCGCGCGCCACCTCTTCCACCGTGGTCTGCCCGTTGCGCAGCTTGGCCACACCATCGGCCAGGATGCCGGGGCCGATACGGCGCGCGTGGTCCTGCAACACCGATTCCGACGCGCCCTCGTGCACCAGGCGTTCGAATTCGCGGTCGGCCTCGACCACCTCGTACAGCGGCAGACGGCCCCGGAACCCCTGGTCGTGGCAGGCATCGCACCCCGCGCCCCGGCGCACCGTTTCACCCGTCGCGATCTCGCCCGACAACAGCGCGCTTTCGCTGGCGGTCACGGTATGGGGCCGAGCGCAGTCAGGGCAGACCCGGCGCACCAGCCGCTGGGCCACCAACCCGCGCAGCATCGGCGCCAGCAAGAACCGTTCGACCCCCATCTCGACCAGCCGCGACACCGCGCCGATGGCCGTGTTGGTGTGCAGGGTCGACAGCACCAGATGCCCGGTCATCGCGCTTTCCACCGCTGTCTGCGCCGTTTCGCGGTCACGGATTTCGCCGACCATGATGACATCGGGATCCTGGCGCAAGATCGCCCGCAACCCGCGCGCAAAGGTCAGGCCGGTCTTGGCGTTCACCTGCATCTGCCCCACGCCATCCATCGAATACTCGATCGGATCCTCGACCGTCATGATGTTGCGCGACCTGTCGTTCAGCCGCCCCAGTGCCGCATACAGCGATGTCGTCTTGCCCGAACCTGTCGGCCCGGTGACCAGCAGCAATCCGTCGGGCCGCGCCAGAATGCGCAGGAACGCGTCGCGGTCGCGGTCCGACATGCCCAACTCCTCGATCCCGCGCTGGGTCTGGCTGCGGTCCAGCAGGCGCAACACCACACGTTCGCCAAACTGCGACGGAATGGTCGACACCCGCACGTCCAGATCATACCCGCCCACCCGCAGGCTGACGCGGCCATCCTGGGGCTGGCGCTTTTCGGCGATGTCCAGCTTGCCCATGATCTTGATCCGGCTGACCAGAAGGCCGGCCAGCGCGCGCTTCGGCTCGATCACCTCGCGCAGCACGCCGTCGATACGGAACCGCACGATCAGGCGGCGTTCCTCGGTTTCGATATGAACGTCCGACGCGCCTTCCTTGACCGCCTCAAGCAGCAGCGCGTTGATCAGCCGCACGACTGGGGCATCGTCGTTCTGATCCAGCAGGTCGTCGACGGCGGCGGCGGTATCGGCCAAGGCGTTCAGATCGTCACCCGCCGCTGCCTCGGCGGCTTCGGACGCGCTGTCGCGGTAAACACGACCGAGGGCGGCCTCGTGATCGGCGGGAGTGATCGGGGCGAAGCCGATGGGCCGGCCCACGCGCCGCTGCGCCTCGATCAGAACCTCGACCGAGGCCGTGGGCAGGAAATGACAGCACAACTCGCCTGACCCCGCCGCAGGCATCAGGATCACGCCGTTCGCCTTGGCAAAGCCATAGGAAAGGCGGGGGTGGGGGGCGGTGTCCGGGGTCATCGTGCAGTCTCCACTGTCAGGCGGGCCGATACCGTGCCGGGGGCGGTGCGGCGGTCGATCTCGGCTGCGACCAAGGCGATGCCCTCGTCGGCCTCCATCGCGGCGATCCACAGGATCACGGTGTCGAAGGTGGCATCGTCCAGTGATATGCGCACCTGGTCGCCGTCAGGTTCCAGCCGCCGCACCAGCACGCCGGCGGCCTCGGCGCTGCGCGTCACGCGGTTGGCCAGCGGATCGCTCGGCGCAATGACCGACGCCTGCACTGGCGGCGCGTCGCCCCGATCCTGCGCTGCCGCAACCAGGGTGCGATACCCCGCTATTTCGTTCCTCGCCTGCGCCCGCAGATCGACCAGCGGCAGCCAGCCGAACCGATAAACCCCAAAAAGCGCGATCAGCGGCAGGGCGCCCAGAACCAGAACCCTTTCGCGTCGGGTAAGGTTGTTCGCGATCTTCATCGCGGCGCCCCCGTGATCACGAATTCGGCCTCGGCGATGCCCGCCGTCGCGCTTGCAGCGCCCGTGGTCACGTCAAGCCCGCCGTCGCGCAGCACCCGTTCGGCCCTTTGCAGATCCTCAAGACCCGGCATTTCCACCAGAAGCGACAGGCGCACGGGATCGCTGGCAAAGGTCATGCGGCGAAATCCGGCGGGCAGATCGGCGGCCAGCAACGTTTCGGATACCCGGGCCAGCAACGGCAGAAAGGCACTGCCCGGCGGTGCCGGGGGCGGCGGCGCTAGGCGGCGGAGGATCGGAGTGACATCGGCGCCAACGTCAATGCCTGGAAGGATCTGCGCCACCGCCGCCTGGGCAATGGCGCGGTCCTGTTCGGCGATCCTCGCCAGCGCAACCGCATCGGCCAGCGCAATCGCCAGATGCACCATCAGACCCAGCGCCACCACGGCGGCCAGCCGGATCAGCCGGGGCACCCAGCCTGTCGCGGCAGGCGCGAACGCCCCTTGCCGCAGATCGATAGCCAGATCGGCAGCATCGGGCGGCGGCGGCGTGTCGCCACGCCGATGGGCAACGACATCAGGGGGCAGACCCTCGCCATAGCTGTCGCAGGCAGGTTGCCCCGCCTGGCGCCAGACCAGCGGCAAAAGCGGCGCGGCCACACAGAACCCGGTGCCGTCTGACACCCGCACCAACGCCCTCCCCGCCGCGCACCAGACGGCCCACACCTGGGCATCCCCAGTCGCGACGGGCGAAGGCAGTGCGAATGTCTCGGGCAGCACCGGTGCATCGGCGGGCCGTTCGGGCGCGGCCATCCAAGCCCGGTCGACGATGGCTGCCAGCACGCCTTCTCCCTGCCCAGAGGGTCGGCACAACGCCACATGCACCTCGTCCAGCGGCGCGCCGATACGATCTTCCAGGGCAAAGGCCAGCGCCGCACGCTTGGCGCGGGTACCGCGCACTGGCACATCTGCCGTCAGCAGGCTGACGGCCTCGGCGGGCACGATCCAAGGCGATTCCCGCCCCGATTCAGACACGGAACGGGCCAGCCTTTCAGCAAAAACCTGAGTGGTTTCAGCGTCCTTCAACGGCCGCCGAGACACGTCTTCTGAGCCCGCATGAGAAGGGGCGATTTTCTTTGTTTCATTGGCATTTTTCGGGGTATCAGCAGAGCATGGCTCATTGTGCGGGCCCGTTATCTTCAATAGACTAATTTCGTTGTTGACGATTGTATAAGGTACGGTCCGAAGATGGAAATAGTTTCAGCCTCCGACGAACGGTGGGTCGCTGCACCGGTGCATACCGCCCTGGTCGCCAAGCCTGCGCGCCGCCGCGACAGTGGTGTGACGCTGATCGAGATGATGGTGGTGCTGGTCATCATCGCGCTGGTTGCGGCGATGATCGTTCCCAACGTGATCGGCCGCCCGAACGAAGCGCGGGTCACAGTGGCCCAAACCGACATCCGCGCGATCTCCAGTGCGCTGGAGCTTTACCGGCTGGACAACCGAACCTATCCGACGACGGCGCAGGGGCTAGACGCGCTGGTGCGTAAACCCGTAACGTCGCCAGAGCCGGTGAAATGGGTCGACGGCGGATACCTGGTTGAAATGCCGGTCGATCCTTGGGGCAACCCGTACATCTATCGCTCGCCTGGCGAAGCCGGGAATTTCGATCTGATCTCGCTGGGGGCAGATGGCGCCGCCGGAGGCGATGGCGTGGATGGCGACATTTCTGCCAATGCCGCACGGGCCGGGGGATGACCACCGTTACCGTCCCAGTTGCCGTTCCAGTGCGGCGACACCATGAGGCCGGTTTCACGCTGATCGAAGTTCTGGTGGTGCTGGTGATCGTCGGGGTGATGGCATCGGTGATCGGGCTGAGCGTTTCGGGCGGCAGCCGGTCGCCCGACGCCCCCGAGCGCGAGGCGACACTGCTGGCCGTCCGGCTGGAACGTGCCGCCAACGGCGCCATGGCACAGGGACTGCCCGCCGCGTTTGTCTGGGACGACGAGGGGTATACCTTCGCAAGCCTCAGAAACGGCGCATGGGCGCCCCATCCCGATGGTGTTCTGGCAGCCCCCCACAAGGTTGCGACGCAGATCGACATGTCGGTGCAAGGCCAGCGTCAGGGCGCCTATCTGATCCGAGCCGATCTGCTGCCCTCGGCGGTGTCGGTCGAAACCGGCGCGCCGGTAACACTGGACATTGCGTTCCAGTCGTTCGGGGGGGATTGGGAGGTGGTGTTCGACGGTCACGCCGCACACCCCCGAGCCGTGACAGGCCCAGAGAGATGAACGCACACCTCACCCGATCCGCCGATGCCGGATTCACCCTGCTTGAGGTGCTGGTTGCCCTTGCGGTGATGGCTGTCGGCGCGGTTTCCCTGCTGGCCGCCACGCAAACCCATGTCATGCGGATTTCGCAGGTCGAGGCGCGCATCGTCGCGCGCTGGGTTGCCGAGAACGGGCTAAGCGCCCTGCGTTTGGGGCTGGACGTGCCCGAACGGGGGGCCGCCATGGGCCAGGACTGGGTCACGACCATCCGCCGCACCCCCACACCAGACCCCGATCTTGCGCGCGTCGACATTGCAGTGGCGGCGGCGCTGGACGGGCGCGAGGTGTTTCTGTTGACAGGCTTCGTCGACAGCGTCGCCGCGGCGGAGGCGCCGGAATGAAACACCTGGCCCGTATCCTGTTCGCCGTCGTTACCCTCTTTGTCGTCGGGTTCGTCGCCATCGCCGCCGGGCGGACGTTCTGGCATGTGGCAGGGGAAAGCGCCGCGATGCCCGCCGACCGGGCCGTCACCGCCCGCCCCGACACGGCCCCGGACCCCGTCGACCTGACGGCAGTGATCGCCCTGCGGCCTTTTGGGTCGGCAGCGCCGCCCCAGGCCGCCGATGCGTCAACAACCGCCACGACGCTGAACCTGTCGTTGCGCGGCGTCGTCCTGCAAGCCGAACCGGCGCAATCCTATGCTCTAATCGCGGATGGCGGCAAAACCGCCAGTTATTCCCCCGGCGATACCATTGCCGGGCGCGCAGTCCTGCTTGAGGTGGCTGAGCGCCATGTCGTGCTGAACGTCGACGGGGCGCGGCAAACCCTCAGCTTTCCCAACAGCGCGTTGCCGGTTGCGGGGGAGGCCACTGCAGAACCGGTACCAACGCCGTTGTCCAACATGGATCGGCTGCGCGCGGCCCTTGGCGTCGGATCCGGCTCGACCGAGTTGAAGGACCCGCCGCCGCCAGAGACCACGGAAGAGTATATTGACATGTGGCGTACCCGCATCATCCGAAACCCCAATCAGGTGCTGGGAGAGATCGGTCTGATCGCTACCGAGAAAGGGTATATCGTCGGTGAGAATCCCGACCCGGGTGTTAAACTCGCCGGCCTTCGGGCGGGCGACCGTGTAGCAAAAGTAAATGGACAGGCAGTGGGTAACGTGGAGCAGGACAGGAAGTTCTTTGACGAGGTTGCCGCATCCGGTGTCGCGCGCCTAGAAGTCGTCAGAGAAGGCACCGCCTTCGTCATGTCGTTTCCGCTGCGATGATCGGTCTATTTTCCGCAATCCGCCATGGTTTTCTGATCTGCGCCGCCGTGCTGACGATGCATTCGCCCGTGCAAGCCCAGTCGACCGAGACATTCGTCATCAACCTGCGCGATGCCGAAATAAATCTGCTGGCCGAACAGGTGTCCGACATCATGTCGCGCACCCTTGTGCTTGACCCGACGCTGGGCGGGACCGTCACCGTGGTGTCGAAAGAAAAGCTGGACCGCGAGGGCGTCTGGGCGCTGTTCCAGTCGATCCTGCGGGTGCGCGGCTTTACCGCTGTCGAAACAGGCTCGGTCTGGCAGGTGATCCCCGAGGATCGGGCCCGCACCAGAGGCGGTGCCGACTCGGCCGACACCGGCAGTCAGGACGTGGTGACGCGGCTTTTGCGCCTGAAACGCCTGCCCGCATCCGAGGCCGTGCGCGTGTTGCGGCCCCTGATTGACGCCTCTGGCTATATTGAGGCCATCGAAGACCCCAATGCCATCGTGGTCACCGACACTCAGGACAACGTAGACCGCATCATCTCCATCGCCACGACCTTTGACGGCGAGGCCGAGATGGAGGCCGAGGTGATCCGCTTTACATATGCAAATGCAGCCACGGTCGCCAACGCCATCACCGAGGTTTTGGGTGCCGCCGGGACCGGCGCCCGGCTGTCGGTCGATGCCGGGTCCAACGTATTGCTGGTGCGGGGCACCCAGCGCGACATGTCGCAGATCCGCAACCTGGCACGGTCCATGGATGTATCGCCGCGCGTCGCACCCAGCGAAACGGTCAGCACCGCGATTTTCCGGCTGCAGTATGGCGAGGCGGCCGTCATCGCCGAATTGGTGCGCAATACGCTGACCGGCTCGTCAGGGCTGGTAAATCCCGTGGCGGTCAGCCTTGGCGAAGGCGAGAACGGCACCGAACCACAACCCGGCTTCAGCGAAGACGCGGCCCCGATCGCCGATGTCTCGGTGCAGGCGTCGATCGAGACGAATGCCGTAATCGTGCGCGGCACACAGCGGCAGTTGTCCGAAGTCGGCCAGTTGATCAAGGCGCTGGATGTCCGACGCCCCCAGGTGATGATCGAGGCCGCCATCGTCGAGGTGTCGGGCGAGGTGGCCGAGCGTCTGGGCGTTCAGTTGGGTCTTGGCCCGAACATTCCGTCCGGGAGTGTTGCCGCAACATCCTTTGGCAATGGCGGTGGGTCGCTGCAGAACATTTTGGTGGCCCTGGGCCAGACCAGCGGCAGCGCGCTGTCCACCGGACTGTCGGTCGGGCTGGCCACCGACAGTTTCGGGGCACTGATCCAGGCGCTGAACACGTCAAGCAGCGCCAATCTGCTATCCACGCCCTCGGTCACGACCATGGACAATCAGGCGGCAACCATTGTGGTTGGCCAGAACGTGCCGTTCCGCACCGGACGCCTGACCACCGACGGCGGCAATGTCGCCGAGGTGATCGAACGTCAGGATGTCGGCATCACCATGAACGTCAAGCCGCGCATCACGGCGGGCGGCGTCGTCGAACTGGAAATCGAACAGGAGGTGTCGTCTCTGAGCAATCAGGCGATCACCGGCGCCGCCGATCTGGTGACCAACCGCCGCGTCATCAATACCACCGTGCTGGCCGAGAATGGTGGTACCGTGGTTCTGGGCGGGCTGATCACCGATGACCAGTTGCTGAGCAATCAGAAGGTGCCAGGGTTGGGCGATGTACCGATCCTCGGTAACCTGTTCAAAAGCCGCAACAACAGCCGCAGCAAACGTACCCTGTTCGTGTTTCTGCGCCCGACGATCATGCTCAGCCGCGACGATCTGGAACGCGCAGCACAGACGAAATACCGCCGGGCCCAGAATGCCGAGATCACGCCCCAGCCGCGTACCCTTCTGCGCGAGGAAAAGGTCAGGAAACTGCCTCTGGAAATCGGCGGGCTTTACTGACGCTTCTCGAAAATATCTGAAACGCCAAAGGCCGGTCGCCCCTTGCCCCGCGTTCAGGACATGCGGCGCCCGGCGCTTCAGGTTATTGACGCGCCCTGGCTGCGCGCCTAGCCCTCTGTCATGATCAGCAAAGTTTCACAGCCTCGCCTGAAGGGCTTTCGCTTTCCCCGTTTCGTCATCTCTTACGCCGTCTGGGCGTATCACCGCTTTGCGCTGAGCCTGCGCGATGTCGAAGATTTCTTGGCCGAGCGAGGTGTGATCGTCTCCTACGAAAGCATCCGCGTTTGGTGCCAACGGTTCGGAGCGCAGGTCGCCGCAAGTATCCGTCGCGACCGTCCGGCCCCGACCGACAAATGGCACCTCGACGAGGTCGTGATCTCAATCCGAGGCCAGAAGCACTGGCTTTGGCGGGCAGTCGACGCGAACGGCGACGTGCTGGAGATCCTGGTCCAAGCTCGCAGGAATGCCCATGCTGCCAAGCGATTTCTTCGAAAACTGGTGCAGCGGTGGGGCGCGCCGCGGGTCATCGTGACCGACAAGCTGCGCAGCTATGGCGTCGCCGTCCGTGACCTTTGCCCAAGCGTCGAACACCGCTCACATAAGGGGTTGAACAACCGGTCAGTAGCGTCGCATCGACACACAAGACGACGAGAAAAGATCATGGGCCGCTTCAAATCTTCGCGCCAAGCGCAGCGATTTCTTTCCGTTCACGATCAGACCGCAACCTTGTTCCGTCCGAAACGCCATCGCCTTTCCGCAATATCCTATCGCCACTCCCGGACTGATGCGTTCAGCCTGTGGAACGACTATGCTGCTGAAATGACCGCATGATGGTGACGCCGGTGTTTGTCACGTGGCGATAGAACAAGCTGACAAAGCCTGTTGAACAGATGTCGACAGGCACGACGGGTCAGCTCTATTTTGCCCTGCGCCTCGCTGGATATCGCAGCTTTGCTCGTGATCCAGGGCCTCTGCCGATGATCCTTGACGATATCATGGAAACCTTCGACGACACACGGGCTAAGGCGGCTCTGCAGCTTTGCGCTGAGATCGGTGTGAACGGGCAGGCAATCCTCTTCACGCATCATGCCCATCTGGTCGAATTGGCACGCGACTGTATCGATGGAGTGGCTGTCGTGAACATGCCAGACTGAGAGGTTTGAGCCGACCCACGACGGTGATATCCGATTTTTCGGAGAACCCTATTTACATAATAGACCTTATGCGAAATTTGGTTGTACGCGCAAAGTTAGAATGCCCCACATCTGCAAAGTAGAAGTGTCACACTTCCCTGTTTTGGCAGGATTGGAGTGTGGCGGTGGGATTGGTTGTTATGAGCGAACGCGAGCTGAACCGCATTGAGGTATTGAGCCAGGTGACGCAAGGCCGGATGAAGGCTGTGACAGCTGCGAACGTGTTGGGACTGAGCCGACGGCAAGTGCATCGGCTGTTGAAGGATTTCCAGACCAAAGGCCCTGCAGCGATCCGGCACAAGGCGCGCG
>NZ_VSJK01000035.1 GCF_008085915.1 Oceaniovalibus sp. ACAM 378
ACAGTGGTTATGGACATACAACAACGACCGCCCGAATATGGGCATCGGCGGCATTACCCCTGCAATGAAACTGAAAATGGCTGCGTAAGTTCTACGACCACGTCCCGTTAAAAACGGGAGGATTACCAAGGCACGGAACTGGTCCAGCGGGTGGAGGGCAACATGCTGCATGTTCTCGGCAAGAGAGTCGTCCTCGACATTCTCGCCGAGGACGACGTCCCGGACGATGCAGGGAATATGCGTGGTCTTGTTCAAACGCTTCTGCTTCACCAACAGCGACAGTGCCTGGAAGCGTCGCCCGCCGACAGGGATCTCGAACCTGCCAGTTTCGGTACCGTAATTGGCGAGCACCGATCGCACGCTCAGGCTCTGCAGGAACCCACGGCGGGCGATGTCCTTGGTCAGCTCGTCAACGGAAACACGAGCCTTGATGCGCCGTACATTGGACGGGCTCAGGACGAGCTTGTCGAAGGGAATGTCCCGGTAAGAGAACAGAGTGATTTTCTGAGCTGCTTTCGCCATCAGTTCTTCTCCATGACGAGCGTCGGAAGCCACTCTCCCGATCTCACTTTCCGTCAAATCTTTCACAACCACAGTCTTCCTCTAGGCTGATTTAGAAAGTTGGCCATGGCCAACTAAGACATGTTTGGTAGCCGAAATGATTCGAGTTAGGTATGCGTCAGGGTTGGAGATTTGCTCTGCACTGGCTGCAATTTGGTTCTGGGCTATTAGTGTTTTCGCGTAACCTATTGTTGAGATAGCCTTCCTCAGCGTTACCTGTGCTATTCTAAGTACCTTTCCAAACTCGAAGATTATTTGCACCATAGCGCGCTCTGTTCGGGGCGTATTGGGATAGAACTCCGTCAGGATTGTCAGACTGTTCCAAAACTCTGTGTTTGATTCTGGCGTAGTTTTTTTTGTATATGATTTTTGTGGTTCTTTGTGCCGGACATTTTGACCGTCGGTGGCGGGCATTTTGGCTGTATGATCAAGGTTCTGTTGCGGCTGGTATGTGGTGGTGGTTTTAGGTTCAATCGTGGCAACAGGCGATTGGATCCCTTCAACATTAGCCTGATCTACGCCCATGAGAACGTCTGTAAGCTTATCAACGATTGCGCGGGCTTGCATTAGCGTAGTACTGGCGCGGCGCATGATGTTGCGGGTCCCTTCCAAGAATGTACTTACGTCTTCGCCTAAGGGTAGGTTTAGACATTCCATACGCAGCTTCTGGATATACGAGCAAAGACCGCGCAGCTCATCGGCTTCCTGACGACGCTCTTGGGCGAGGGCAACAAGTTCTTCTGCCCGTGTCAAGAGAGGGGAAAGATCAATGCCGAATGCGCCAATAACCTTCCCGCCGCGATGAATTGGGAACCGTTTTCCGTTAGCACTGTCCTTGCGTTGGATAAGCCCAACTTGTTCTAGGCGTTCTAAGTGACGCCTGAGCTGTCGCTCCGTGATCCCCTTTGCTCGAAAGCAAAGCGTATTATTGGACGCGTAGACGGTAAGCAAAGTTAGTGGCGAAATGGGTCTATCGAGACCTGATTTGGAGTCCTTGCAAGGCAGGCAACTCAGCAGAGCGTCAATCACCATAACTGAGGCTGCGCGCAGTCCCAGGCCTTTGGAGACAGTGTTGACCGCGGCCATCAAATCTCGCCTCGTGATCGGCCTGAAAGAGGGTTGTTGCTCGATGCTGCCCATTCCTGCAAAGGCAATGGGCGCCTGCAAGGCACAGTTCTCCTGCGCCTCGACTGCTAAAGTCGCGACCTGTTCCTGTTTCATATGATTTCAGACGGCAAAATGCGACCGGGCACCGAAATCGGTGTTGCAGTGATTCGTTTTTGGGAGTACCAATATAGTGCTAGTAAATCGGGACCCTCTGGAGAGCTTCACCGCCTTCGGGGGGTTTCTTTTTGCGCGCTTGTCTGCCTCCTTGTTGTTTGTTTCTATCTTCTTCCGTAGGTTGGCCGTGGCCAACCTTAACGAAATCAACGGCTTATCGTTCGTGGAGCTGCGCCAGCTTCACGGCATCTTTTTCCACTCGTCGTAGAGTCTCTCTAAGTTAGCCTCGACGAAACCGATGAAACCTCGTTCCTTCTGTTCCGATACCTCGATCATTAGGCGCTTGCCCTTTGCCTTGAACGAGACCGGCCTGTCCTTCAATCTGGACAGTGGATTAGGCGAGGCAGCTTCTGCCGCCAGACCTACAGCCTTTTTGCTCTTGCCTTCAGCGGCCTGAAGCGACTCGATGAGGGCGCTCAGCTTTTCAGTGGGCGTACCATTGTCAGGAACCAACGAGAGCATTTCAGCGTCCGTCACAGCAGTCTCGATCTTGATGAGTCGCCTGAGTTCGAGCCACGGTCGCCGCCCTGCCTCATGAGCGGCGCCAATCGCATAGATCAGCACATCCGGAAGATCGCGCGCTACACTTATCAGTTTGCTGAGGGTTCCCTTGTCGACTGCGAGGACATCTCCGATTTCAGCCCTGGTGAAACCCTGTTCTTCGAGCTTGATTGCGAAGATAGCTTGTTCAATGAAACTTCGCTCGAGGCGAGCGGAGTTTTCTAAGGCTTGAGAGACAAGTGCCTCACGTTGGTCCATTTCCTTGATGTAGGCTTTGACCTTGATCCCGAGCGCCCGACAGGCTGCGATTCTTCGGCGGCCATAGACGACTTCGTAGCGGGGGCCGACTCCACGCCGATACCGAAGCAGGGCAGGGAGCTGTTGTCCAGAAGTCCGGATCGACTCAATCAGGTCGTCAAGTCCCTCTGCCACGTCAAATCTGTCTGCAATTTCGGAATCCGAGATTTCGCTGACATCCACTTCTTGGGCAGCTTGGGCCGAAACTTGCGAGAGCACGTCTGACATGCTTTTCAGCGAACGAGGGGCTCCCTCGCCGGGCTTCTGGTCATTCTCCTCCACAGCCGTAGAAGATTTGGAACCCATTTGCGCTAGGCTTTTGGCAAGTAGATCACGCTTCATTGCTGGCTCCTCGACCCCATGCGGACTGGATCATCATTTCAATATCGTTTGAGAAGCTGATCACGGATTCCAAGGCGCGGTCATAAGTCTTTCGGTTCTTCGAACCGGCAAGATCGACCTCGAAAATTGTCTTCTGAGATAAGCCAGCTTCGCTTACGGCGGATGACTTAACGAATGGGGACTTGATGACACTGTCACCAAGCAACTGCCTGATCCATTCGGCCAAATCTTGCTGCGTACTTATGGCTGTGTCGAACCGGGTCAGAAGATACGCGAAGTTGTCGTAGGTGCCGATCCCTCCGTTGGAATGAAGCACTTCCAAGACACCAGATGCCATTGTTAGAAACTGGCTGGCTGAAGCGAGGTCCACGCGCTCAGGGATAATGGTCATGAGCAGCGAGGTCGATGCGCATACTGCCGACATCGTGAGATAGCCAAGCTGAGGAGGGCAGTCGATCAGGATGACATCGTACTCGTCCTCAACTTGGCGTATCGGATCTCGAATCCGATTGAAAAACACCGGCTGCTCACCACGGCTCAATGCCATAGGGGTCTCGGTTTCAAACTCCGAGAGCATGATCCCTCCAGGAACTAGGTCCAGGTTGGGGAAGTAGGTCTTACGTAGAACGTCGGTGATCGGGACTCGGGATATTTCGCCGTCGTTGTAGCGGATTGCATCATAGAGCGTTCCGCCCTTACGAAAATCGATCTCTGGCTGATATCCGAAAAAGGTTGTGAGCGAAGCTTGCGGATCTGCGTCGATCAGACACACACGATAGCCGCGTAACGCTAGCCTCATGCCAAGCGTTACGGTCGTTGTCGTTTTGCTCGAGCCGCCTTTGAAGTTAACTGTGGACCATATTTGCAATTTGTCGCCCTGACGTCGGCCAGGAAGGAACTGGTAAGGGTCCTTAGCGTTCTGTGACAGAATATTTCGGATCTCGAGAATCTTCTCGGCGGTGTAGAGGCGTTTGTTGTTAGAGCCTTGTTCGACATCGGGGATGCGATCGTCGAAGTGAGCTTTTCGCAGATAGCCATCGCTTACGCGCAACAACTCTGCCACTTCAGCGGTAGTAAAGCTCCGAAGCGTCTTTTCCTCTTTTGGCGCTAGGAAGAGCTTGGACATGTGTTCAAGGGCTTCGGAAAGCCGGTCTGCGTCTGCTCTTAGTTTATCATGCAGCACTGGATGCATTTTGTTCGTCCGCCTCACATCGTCCCATCTGCGTTACTCGATATAGGCTACCCTTGGGAGCACCTGGAAACGCGAAGAACGTATTTCTTCTTCTTTTCACGTTACAGCTATGACGCGAGAAATGGGGAAACTCAAGAAAAAATGTTTGCGACCGTCTTGTGCCGACAGAGGAGGTAACCACCATATGAAGCGCTGATGTTAAGACAACGCATCACGACTTCATGTTAACTCACTGATTTTACTTGTTTCTCTTTTACAAGATTTGTCCTCCGGACAAGATTTCACCCCGGCGAGCGTGAGCAGATGAAGCGTCACGACCAGCTTCAGTAACGCAATTCATGCCCCTCTGACCACTTATAGGTTCTTGAGCGCAGCCCTGATGATTCCTCTATGCAGCCCAAAGTGTGAACGATCTGGTGACTGCTGTATGCCTTATCCCGTTACTTAGAGAGTAAGCCTAGACGTTCGGCGCGCTCCAGCAGCATCTTGACTGAAGACGGTTGCCAACTGGATCGTCCGCGCGGTGTGCGTTCGCGTATGGCTTCCAGCCGGTCGCAAATGGCCTGCAGCGTGATGTCCGGGTCCGCACCCTTAATTGCGGCGACGATTGCAGGGAGGCCGTCGTCGATATAGCGGCGCCCGGCACGGTCGAGCATGCTTTCCGGCAGGAAGCCGTCGCGCAAGTACCGTGGTGCATACATGGGGGTTCGCGAGGGAGCATCAACCATACGGGCGATGCGTCCAGCGCGGCCTGCGCCGGTCTGTGCACTCCAAAAAAAACACATTGCTCTAAAAATGTCTACAAAATGATTGACAAGTTGGGCGGCAATCCGGAGAGTGCTTAATGAACGGCCGTCGTAACGATAATCGGGAGGAATTTGTTATGAGATCCACTCTAAGGACCGGAGTCTGTTTTGGTTTGGCTACTGCTTTTCTTGGGACGTTAGCGAGTGCCGAGACGACGCTTCGATGGGCCGATCCGCTCGATATCTACTCGCTGGACCCATACTCCTACGGCAGCACTTCGAACCTGGCGTTTCTGAATCACATCTATGATGGATTGGTGCGCTATACGCCGGAATTCGAAGTCGTGCCGGCGTTGGCGACGAAGTGGGAGCTGATCGACAACAAGGCTTGGCGTTTTCATCTGCGTCAGGGCGTGAAGTTCCAGAACGGAGCGGAGTTCAACGCCGATGATGTGGTGGCTTCTCTGAATCGGGCAAGCCATCCGAAATCCCCGTTGCGGGGCAATATTCCGTTGTTCGCAGGTGTTACCAAGGTCGACGATTTTACTGTGGATGTCGCGGTAAAATCGCCCAGTACGCTGTTCCTGAACGATATGACCAATATCTTCATGTTCGACGCTGGCTGGCTGGAAGACAATGATGCGCTCGAACCAACCGATGTAAGTGCGCAGATCGAAGGTTTTGCGACCTACAACACCAATGGGACCGGCGCCTTCATCCTCGAAAGCCGGGTGCCGGACAGCAAGACGGTTCTGGTGGTGAATGACGACTGGTGGGACGAAAAGCAGCACAATATCGATCGGATCGAATTCACGCCGATCACCTCCGCCTCGACGCGAACATCTGCACTGCTCTCGGGCGAGATTGACCTGAGCAGCGATGCACCTTTGCAGGATCTGGAGCGGTTGAGCGCACAGCCTAACCTGAAAGTCGTGAAGAGAACCCAGTTGCGCACGATCATGCTTGGAATGCATCGTGAGGAAAAACTGGACGACGGCCGGGATAATTTCTTCAACGATCTGCGTGTGCGGCAGGCCATCGATATGTCAATCGACCGCGAGTTGATCGCCGAGCGGGTGATGCGGGGCCTAGCACGGCCTGCCGGAACTTTGGTTGCACCTGAGATCCCCGGTTTCAGTGAGGAGATCAACGAACTAACGCCCGTCGATGTGGACAAGGCAAAAGCGTTGCTCACCGAGGCCGGAGCGATGGGCGCAGAGTTTACTTTGGTTTGCAGCAACAATGAATATGTGAACAGCGAAGAGGTTTGTTCTGCACTGATCTCGATGTTTTCCAGAATTGGGCTGAAGCCAACACTTGATAGCGGTCCAAGCTCGATTCAGGCGCCAAAGCGCAATTCGGGCAAGACCGACATGTATCTGATGGGATGGGCCAACGAGCCGACGCTTGATGCCTATTCACTACTCATTCAGGTGCTTCATACGAAAGAAGGCGAGGCTGGCGTCGCCAACCGGGGCGGATGGTCCTACCCGGAACTGGATGCAATGGTCGCAGAAGCTGCGCTCGAGCAGGATCGCGAAACGCGATTGGCAATCGAAAACAAGGCGCTGAAACTGGCGCGTGATGAAATCATCATGATGCCGCTGTTTCAGATCCCGATGGCTTGGGCGATGAGCGACAAGGTCACCGAAGTTTCGATTGGCGCTGACAACAAGGCGCGCCATTGGCTGACCCGGATGGCCGAGTAACCTCACCGCGACCGGCCTCAACCCGTGCTTTCGGGTTGAGGCCACTTTTGAAAGGTTGACGAATGCTGGTCTTTATTTTGCAGCGAGTGCTCAATGCCGTAATGGTCATGTTGGCCGTGGCTTTGTTGGCCTTTCTGATCTTCCAGTTTGCAGGAGATCCGGTTGCACAGCTTGCCAATGAACAGATGTCACAGGCTGACCGCGATGCGCTGCGCGAAAGACTGGGGCTTAACGACGGTTTCGTCACGCAATATCTGCGCTTCGTCGTGAATGCAGCTCAGGGTAATTTCGGTATCTCATACCGCAACGGGCAAGAGGTTCTGGGTCTGATCGCAGCGCGTTTTCCTGCGACAATGGAACTCGTTCTGGTCGCCACCGCACTGTCGCTTCTGATTGGGATTCCGCTGGGTGTGCTGACTGCCATCCATCGCGGGCGCTGGTTTTCAGAGGCCTTGCAATTCACATCGATTATCGGCGTTTCGCTGCCATCTTTCGTTGTTGGTATTTTGCTGATCCTGGTTTTTTCGGTGATTTTGGGGATTATGCCGGCCTTCGGAAGGGGCGAGGTCGTCCAGTTGGGCTGGTGGTCGACAGGCCTGTTAACGCCGTCGGGTCGGCTGGCCCTCGTGTTGCCTGCGATTTCGTTGTCGCTTTACCAGATCACGTTGATCATGCGTCTGGTCCGGGCCGAGATGATGGAGGTGATGCGCTCGGATTTTGTCAAGTTCGCGCGGGCAAGAGGCGTTCCGCGCTGGCGTATCCAGTATATTCACGCGCTGAAAAACTGTCTGATGCCGGTGATCACGATGACGGCGATGAACATGGGGGCCTTGATTGCCTTCGCGCTGATCACCGAGACGGTGTTTCAATGGCCGGGCATGGGCATGTTGTTCATCCAGGCAGTAACCTTCATCGATATTCCCGTAATGGCGGCCTATCTGTGCATCATTTCCTTCATTTTCGTCGCGCTGAACACGATTGTTGACATCACCTATGCGGTGATTGATCCGCGTCTGCGCCACGCAACCCGCTGAGGAAGACACATGCCATCTCCCGTCTCCCACGATAGTATTGCTGTTGCCGAACCCGTTTCACCTGTGCCGCTGCCGGGGCGTCTGGCGCGGTTTCGCTCTAGTGATCTGTGGTATTCGTTCACACGCAAACGCTCGGCGATGTTCGCTGCCTTTGCGCTGATCTTCCTGATCGTGACCGCATTTTCGGCCCCTCTGATCGCGCCCCAGAACACCTATGATCCGTCGCAACTAACTCTCTTGAATTCGGAAATTCCGCCGATCTGGGAAGACGGTGGTCAGATGCCCTTTCTACTGGGCACGGATACGCAGGGACGCGATATGCTGTCTGCGATCCTATATGGCTCGCGAGTGTCTATCGTGATCGGGATCGCTTCGGTTATCCTGTCCCTCGGGATCGGGCTCAGTCTGGGTTTGACTGCTGGGTATTTCGGCGGGTTCGTCGACAATATCCTGATGCGCTTTGGCGATGTCCTCCTGTCAATCCCGACCATTCTGATCGCTATTCTAGTCAGCGCGGTGGCAATGCAGGCCTTGCCGCCAGAGTTGCGCGAGGTCGGGGCCGGGGCGGTATTGGTGCTGGCGATTACCCTGTCGGGCTGGGTGCAATATGCCCGGATCGTGCGCGCCCAGACCATCGTAGAGCGCCGGAAAGAGTATGTGCAGGCCGCCCGATTGTTGAAGGTGCCGGCCCGCCGCATCATGGTGAACCACATTCTCCCGAACACTCTGACACCGATCATGGTGGCCGCCACACTGAACTTTGGAATGGCCATCCTGACCGAGGCGACACTTTCCTTTCTGGGCATTGGAATGCCGCCGAGCCAGCCGAGCCTTGGCACGTTGATCCGCTTTGGAAATCAATTCCTGTTTTCAGGAGTTTGGTGGGTGGTGGTCTTCCCGGTGGTGCAGCTTTGTCTGCTGGTCGTATCCGTAAACGTACTGGGCGACTGGCTGCGCGATGCGCTGAATCCCAAACTGAGGTAATTAAATGTCTAAGCTGTTGATCCGCAATCTGCGCCCCATGGCAGGCGAGGCATGTGACCTTTTGATAGAGGACGGACGGATTGCCCGCATCGGCAAGGGTCTGGACGCCAGCGGGACGGCTGTGGAAGATGCCGGCGGCGCTATCGCTATTCCCGGTCTGATCGAGGCGCATACCCATCTCGACAAGACCCTGTGGGGGATGCCCTGGTACGCAGGGCGCAAGGGCGGCGTGCTGCAAGATCTCATCGACAACGAGCGGAACGAGCGTATTCCTTTGGGGCTGGACGTACATCGCCAGTCCATGCGCCACGCCCTGCGACTGATCGAAAACGGCACCAGCCATATTCGCAGCCATGTCGATATCGACACAGACCACGGATTGATCCTGCTGGAAGGGAAACTCCGCACGCGAGAGGCTCTGGCGGGGTTGGTCGACATCCAGATCGTCGCCTTCCCGCAGTCCGGGCTAATGGTACGGCCCGGAACATATGAACTCATGGACGAGGCGCTTTCGGCCGGTGCCGATATTGTCGGCGGGCTGGACCCGTCGTCCATTGATCGCGACCCCAAGGCCTCGCTGGATGCGACCTTCGCGCTGGCGGTCAAACACGGCAAGCCCATCGACATTCATCTGCATGAACCGGGCGAATTGGGTGCTTTCACGCTTGAGATGATCATGGAGCGGACGCGGGCTGAGGGACTTCAGGGCATGGTCGGCGTGTCACATGGGTTCTGTCTGGGAATGCCAGATCAGGCGCGAGTCGCGTCATTGATCGATCAGGTTGCAGAGCTGGACATTCGCATATTCTCCAATGGATCGCCGAAAGCCACCTGCCCGTCATTGCAGGCGCTGCGGGCCGCGGGCGTGAAGGTCGGGATCGGGTGCGATGGTATCCGCGATACCTGGGGGCCCTGGGGTCAGCCCGACATGCTGCACCGCGCGCGGATTGTCGGGATGAAAAACAGCATGCGCCGCGACGACGAATTGGAGCTGCTGCTCGACACGGCATCAAGCGGCGGTGCGGCGGCGATTGGCGTGGACGGTCATGCGCTGGAAATCGGTGCAATGGCGGATCTGACGCTGGTGGCGGGGGAAACACTGGCACATGCAGTTGTCGAGGAAGCGCCACGTCCAATGGTCATCAAGGGCGGCAAGGTAGTCGCCCGCGCTGGCAAGCTTTGCGTTGAAGGGGTGGTGGCGCCATGACTGGACTTTCAGAACTGAAACTTGGCGAGCGTCCCAACGGGCGCACGGCGCTGACCGCGGATTGGGTGCTGGGTCATGCCGATGGCGGCCACCGGCTTATCCGCAAGGGTGAAGTGGTGATGGAGGGCGGTAAAATCCTGTTCGTCGGCCAAAGGTTCGACGGCGAGGTTGCCCGCCGGATCGATATGGGGCCCTCGCTGATTTCACCGGGTCTGATCGACTTAGACGCGCTTTCCGATCTGGACACGACGATCCTTGGTGTCGACCATCACCCGGCCTGGGCCAAGGGGCGGGTCTGGCCGCGCTCTTACGTCGAACGTGGTCCTTATGAGATGTATACGCCCGAAGAGTTGGCGTTCCAGAAACGCTATGCCTTCGCGCAGCTTCTGTTGAACGGGATCACCACCGCCGCGCCCATTGCATCGCTTTTCTATCGTGAATGGGGTGAGACAGCGGCCGAGTTCACCGCAGCCGCCGATGCGGCAGGAGAATTGGGTCTGCGGGTATTCCTTTCGCCCGCCTATCGTTCGGGCGGCATGGTCCTCGAGGCTCCCGACAGGATGGTGCCGGTCTTTGACGAGGAGCGCGGGTTGCAGGGACTGGCCGATGCGGTGGCCTTTATCGAAGCGCAGGATGGCCGCTTTGACGGGCTGGTTCGCGGGATGCTGGCACCGGACCGGGTCGAGACCTGCACAGAAACCCTTTTGCGCCGCACCGACGATGCGGCCCGCGATCTGGGATGCAAGTTCCGCCTGCATATGGCGCAGGGCACGATGGAGCTTGATGTGGTTCAACACCTGCATGGCAAGACCGCTCCGGGCTGGCTTGCCGGAATGGGATTGCTCAGTGACAGGGTTATCGCCCCACATGCAACGGTGGCGACTGCCGATGATCTGAAGCTATACGTCGAAAACGATGTCAGCATTATTCATTGCCCGCTGGTTCCGGCGCGGGGCAGGGGGTCTGTGCTGCGCTCTTTCCGGTCGGTCCGCGAAATGGGCATCAATATTGCCATGGGCACCGATACGACACCGCCGGATATGCTGCTGAACCTGTTGGTCGGGCTGATTGCCGCGCGAATGGCCGAGGATGGGCCGGAAGGCGCCACCTCTGCCGATATGTGGGACGCGGCGACGTTGGGCGGGGCAAAGGCTCTAGGACGCAGCGATCTGGGGCGACTGGCGGCTGGGCTGCCCGCCGATATCGCGGTGTTCGGTTTGGATGATCCGATCATGACACCCGCCATTGATCCGATCACGACGCTGGTTGCGGGCGGGTCGGGCAAGGTCACGCGGGCGGTGTTCGTCGATGGCCGGCTTTCGATGCGGGACGGTCAGGTGGCTGGAATGGACATGGTTGCGGCTCAGGCCCAGGCTCAGACACAATTCGACGGACTCGTTGCGAAATATCCCGAACGCAGCTGGGATCATCCGCCGCTGAGCGATCTGTTTCCGCCGAGCTATCCACTGCTGAAGGACACTGTGACATGAGCGAATCCGCCATCCTGGATGTAAGATCACTGCGGGTCGAGTTTCCGGGGCGGCATGGGACCGTGACCGCGCTGGACGACATATCCCTGTCGATTGAACCCGGAGAGATACTGGGTGTCGTCGGTGAATCCGGTGCCGGGAAAAGCATGACCGGATTGGCCGTGCAAGGCTTGTTGGAGCCGCCGGGATATGTCGCGGGCGGCGAGGTCTGGCTTGCCGGGCGGCGCATTGATCAGCTTTCGGATCGGGAGATGGAAAAGGTGCGGGGCGCAGAGATCGGCGCGATCTTTCAGGACCCGCTGACCTCGCTTAACCCGTTGTTTTCCGTGGGCCAACAGTTGACGGAAACGATCCGGCTGCATTTGGACATGGGTCGGGCAGACGCGCGCCGGCGCGCAATAGAATTGTTGAAGGAAGTCGGAATTCCTGCGCCCGAAGTGCGGGTCGACCACTTCCCGCACCAATTTTCTGGCGGTATGCGCCAACGGGTTGTTATTGCGCTGGCCCTGGCGGGGCAGCCGAAACTGATCATCGCTGATGAGCCGACGACTGCGCTCGATGTCTCCATTCAGGCCCAGATCACGGCACTGCTCCGGAGTCTTTGCGACGACCATGGAACCGCCGTGATGCTCGTCACACATGACATGGGCGTTATTGCAGAAACGGCCGACCGGGTGGCGGTGATGTATGCCGGGCGGCTGGTCGAGATCGGGCTGGTGGCCGATGTGATCGCGCGTCCGCAGCATCCTTATACGGTTGGGCTGATGGGCTCGATCCCCGAACTCGGGGCGCGCGTGCCGATGTTGGCGCAGATTGACGGCTCCATGCCGAGACTTGATGCCATTCCGTCCGGCTGCGCCTTTAATCCGCGGTGCCCGCATGTGATGGCGCGATGCCGGACCGATCGTCCCGAAATGATCGCCAGAGGGACAGGCGCCAGTGCCTGCTGGCTTAACGCCACGGAGGATGCCGCATGATCGCCCTGACTGTCACCGACCTGACCCGAGAATTCGACGTATCGCCTCCTTGGTTGAACCGGGTGATTGAACGCAAGCCACGCTCTATGCTGCGAGCAGTCGATGATATCACCTTCGAGGTGCCTTTGGGGGCATGCCTCAGCCTTGTGGGGGAATCCGGTTGCGGTAAATCCACGGTCGCGCGTCTGGTCACCGGGCTTTACGAGCCGACCAAGGGCGAGATCGCATTTTCCAATGGAAAAACCGGCGAGCGTCTGTCCGCCCAAATGATCTTTCAGGATCCCTATGCCAGCCTGAACCCGCGCTGGCGGGTGTTTGACATCATTGCGGAACCCTTGCGGGAATTCTCGCTCCGCAAGGGTATGGCGGAGATTGCAGATCGCGTGGCAGAACTGCTGACAACCGTTGGCCTTTCAGCAACCGATGGACGCAAGTTCCCGCATGAATTTTCCGGCGGACAGCGGCAGCGCATTTCCATTGCACGCGCACTTGCCGGAGAGCCGGAATTTCTGGTTTGTGATGAGCCGACCTCGGCGCTGGATGTGTCGGTGCAGGCGCAGATCTTGAACCTGATGCGGCGGCTGCAGGATGAAATGGGGCTGACGTATCTTTTCATCAGCCACGACATGAGCGTCGTGCGCCATATGTCGGACCAGATTGCGGTGATGTATCTGGGTAGGATCGTCGAACAGGCGGCGACAGAGACGTTGTTTGCTGAACCGAAACACCCCTATACCCGCATGTTGCTGGAGACCATTCCGAACGTTCGTGACCCGCAGAGGCGGCGTACGGTTCAGGCGGGCGAAGTGCCAAGTCCGATGAACCCGCCCTCGGGCTGCACCTTTCATCCCCGCTGCCCTTTGGCCGATGAGCGGTGCAAGTTGGAACGTCCTGCGATGTTACGACAGCCCGACGGAGGACGCGTCGCCTGTCACCGCGTCGCCGAGGCGATGGCAGAGCCGGCCTGACCAAGGCGTCATGCGGCAGATTGGGTGGTGGCTTTGGCCCCGCTCATCCGTCCCGGTGCGGCTTCCCTCCTCCTAGGCGAGAATGCACTGTCTCCAGGCGCATCAGCCAAAGAGCTTTGTCGCCTAAGCGGTTAAATTGGAAACTGGCATCAGAAGCCGCAATATTCAGGTGCCGCTTTTGGCAAGACGTTCGTACACAGATGCAAGGCCGGGAGAGGACATTTCAAACTGCCGATCCGAGGTGACGTAATTGTCGGCATGGAGACGGGCGATTGGCTGATAAGTCTCGGGGTTTACATATCGGCCGGCCGAATCCAGGCATTCGCGCCGAACATGCATTTGCAAAACTTCGCCTAAGACAATAACGCGACGATCATAATCAACCAGCCGATCCACCCGACATTCCATTGCGCAGGGAGACTCGGCAATGCGGCGCGGTGCGATCTGCGAAGAGGGCAGGCTCGTAAGGCCCGCCAATGCGATCTCGTCCACTTCCGGCCCGACCCCCAGACCACAGACAAGCATCCCTTCGGCCAAGGCCATATCGACCATATTGACGACGAATTCCCCGCTCTTGCGGATGTTGCACACGGTGTCCTTTTCCACGCCGTCCGGGCGGGTCTGGATACCAAGGATCACGATGGCCGGATCGTGCGAGAATACATTAAAGAAGCTCATGGGAGCCGCGTTGTTCTGCCCCTCCGGTGACAAAGTCGAAACCAGAGCGATCGGACGCGGGCCGATGAAGTTTGTCAGCAGCCTGTAGCGATCCTGTGCCTCGAGCTCGGCAAAGTTGAATTGCATGGTTTTTCCTTGATGTTGCGGGGTGATCAACAGCATAAGGCAGTGACCGAAGGATATAAGAATACTAAATTATCCCTTTGTATTGACACGAATGTCAACAATTATGTAGTCAAGATAGGCGTGTGTATCGCGTTTATGCAGCCGAACTCGGACCAGAGCAGCAGAGGAGTGCAAAATGGAAAAGCGCAAGCCTGACGTCGCTCAGATCTGTCAGACCATTTGGCAGTCGATTGTCGAGAAAAAGCTTCGGCCCGGCACTCGGTTGAAAGAAGAACAACTTTCAGAGGTATTCGGGGTCAGTCGGGCGCGAGTACGGCAGGTACTGGCCGTTTTGCAAAGAGATGGTTTGGTATCGATCATCCCAAACCGCGGAGCTTTTGTGTCAGAGCCGGATGCGGACGAGGCTCGCGATGTTTTTTATCTTCGCACAAAGATAGAAGAGCGTGTTGTTGAACGTCTTGTCGAACGGATTTCCGAGCAGGATATCAATCGTCTTGAAGGGCATTTGAAAAAAGAGCTGGCCGCACAAGCCAAGGGCGACAGACTGGCTTCAGTAAAGTTGTCAGGTGAATTTCACATGCTTCTCGCGACTCTTGCAGAGTCGACACTTCTTCACGGTATTTTACAAGCTTTGGTCGTCCGCAGTTCGCTTGTTACGGTTATGTATCGGCGGGAAGAAATGCATGATTGTGGACCGGATGAACACAGAGAACTGATTGATATAATTCGATCCGGCGATAAAAAAGGCGCGCTTCAGTGTATGCAAACGCATTTAAAGCACATCGAGGACGAGTTGGATCTCAGCCAGAACGATGTAAGTTCGCGGGACCTTTGGCAGGTCTTCAAATAGTGGTTGCGAAACGGTAAAATGCCCGCATAGGGCCGATGAAGGTGGGTTAGCCTGCACAGGAATATGATCACATCCAGCTTTGTGCGGTCAACATCCCGGACTTGGTTGCAACCGGATAAGCGTCGGCTGCGGGCGCGGGTTGCTGATAGCCGATGTCGCGCAGCCGCGGCGCACGATTTGGGGGGCATTCTTCTCAATTCCCTCCATGACCTCAGCGTCGGGCTTGATCCCGCCGAAATACAGGCGGTGCTACTGCCAGGCAGATCCAGAAGTAGGAGCCGCCTCAAATCAGACCAAGTTGCAGTGCCGCTGGTGAAATCAGCCCGATCCCAGAGCCCGCCTCAGAGGTATGGCAAAAGAATATCTGTCAGATCCCGCTCGATGCGCGGGTTCTGACCAATCCTGGCACGTTGAAAAACATGCTGCATATGATCGACGATCGCGATTGCAGCAGCTTCTGGATCGCGCTTGCGCAAGGCTGCGAGAACCAAGGCATGTTCATCGACGCTGCATTCGGTTTCCTGTCCCGTACTGTGTTGCACAAGGATTAGTGACGTTCGCGAAATCAGCGTTTTGAGGAAGCCGGCGAGCACCTGATTGCCAGCCATCTCGGCCGCAATCAGGTGGAAATTCCCCGATAGGAGAATCGCCTCGGCATGATTGCGCACACCATCCGCGCGATGCTCCAGCTCAAGATGTTTTTCGAGTGTGACGATCTGACGGTCAGTTATCCGCGCAGCAAGTTTTGAGAACACCTCGCGCTCGATAGCGTTTCTTGCTTCGAAAACCTGGCGGGCTTCTTCGGGTGTCGTGCTAGCAACAAAAGCGCCACGATTGGGCCGGAATTCGACAAGCGCCTCGGTATGCAGCCGATTCAGAGCCGCCCGGACGATCGTGCGGCTGACCTGAAACAACGAGCCGATGGTTTCTTCGCGAAGCTTTGTTCCTGGCGCCAATTCCTGCGCGAGGATGGCCTGAAACAGTGCCTTATAGATCGAGTCAATGCGCGAGCCGCCTTTCTCGTCTTCTTGGTCAATGGCAGCGTTCGTCATTGGCGGTGTCCGGTCAATTGGTACAACTCGATCAGGTTTTGTGCCCGAAACAGTCTTAGGTCAATCCAATATGGCAGAGAACAGAATGCGATAATTGAACTCCTACGATAAAGTTTTCGCTAAGTCTGCCTGCTTGTTGTGAGGTCGAGATCCATCAAACCGGGCGAGAAAGGGCATTGTTCAGGGATGGAGAGAGGCCGATTGTATAGCCGCCCATGTCGTCGGGCAAGGTCGGCTGGCCCAGCCGGGCAAGCCCAATCGCCTTGCGCACGGCTGCGCGATGCGGATCGAGAATCGGTACGGTGCAGGCCTCGATTATGCGCGGTAGCGACGGAATCAGCCCCGCTCCGCCCAGCACGACCCGGCTTGCCCCGGATGCTCTGGCCTGTTCGGATAATGATTCTGCAATAACCGACGGTTCCCCGTCAGGATCCCCAATGGAAAACACGCCGGAAACGCGCGACGTCAGATCCAGTCGCCGCACCAGTTCGATGAGCATTTCGCACCAGACTTCACCGCGTGTGGCGATCAAAAACGATCCCTCTTCGGAGGCCGCAGCAAGAATTCCGGCTTCGGCAAAGCCCACGACAGGCAGGCCGGTCATTTCCTTGAGCGCCGCGAGGCCCGGATCGCCGAAACAGGCGATGAGGATTGCATCCGGTTTCTCGCCCTCGGAAATCGCCTGCGCGGCAGTATCGAGCACGGCATGGGCCGCGATCGCTACTGCAGCGCGTGACGAGATATAGCGAAATCCAAAGCTGGCGGTAACGGTACGAACATCTATCGCGGAACCAGCCTCATCACGAACCAGCGCATCCACATGTTCAGAAACCTGCGCCGTCGTGTTGGGATTGATGACAAGCAGATGCGGCATCGAAGTTTCCTATCCCTAGAGCTGAAATCTGTCAGAACCGAGCGCTTTGCCATAGAAATAAGCTGCGCGCTGATTGCTGCATAGCTACGAATACCTCATCAATATATATGTATCATATTATTTGTCAATTTGTATTATAAAAAGTACAAGAGCTGGATGCTCCCTGCCAAGGATCGCTGTTCCTCGTCGTTTGTCACACTAGGTCGATGCGCCTGGGTCTCGGTACCGCGCAAGTAAAAAGTCGGATCGACCGTGTCATCGCAGTAGGTTGAAGCTTGTGTTGGCATCCAGAATATTCCCAGTGCGACGTTGTTTCGCAGTGGGATTTTGCGATGAGAAAGAAACCTTTATGTATACAGTGGTGAGAGGAGCCAACACAAAATTACATGATCTGCCCCAAGGTAGACCCAGGTCAGATGGACGAACTGGTTGTTTTGAATCCATGTCTAACGCCCTAAATCAGGACTGATCCGTCGCAAGTTGATCGGGTCCACTGCCGCCGCAGCCATTGCTGTCTGATTTACCATGCGTTTCGGACTTGGCATGGCAACCGTCGCGGCTTTGTCAAGTTGTTGACGCGCGCCCAAACCTTTGGGTGATCTCGGCAATCAGGCCGTCAGGGCATCGTCAAGTTGCGGGGGACGCACGTGGCGGTAGGTTTTCTTATGACCAAACCCAAGCAATCTGGTGCCTTCTTAGACCACCGTTTACCACCTGAAATTATTGCATATGCTGGGTCGTGTTGCACGGATCGACCCCAATTCGGAACGCGCCCTACCCGAGATGGAATTCAGGCGGTGCGTTCGAAACCGGGGCGACCAAGTCCGGTCATCCGGTTCAGCACGCGGACACCAATCCTGGCCTCTGTTTTCTGGTTCTCTAAGCTGCGCGCCTTTAGCTTCGGCCCGATGACGGCCTTCCAACGACCCATCAAAGTTTCGCCTCGACTGCGCTGATTGTAGCCCGATGTCTTCTGCCAAGCTATGCGTCCGTACGCTTTAATTTCGGTAATTTGGCGATCGCGGATCGTCGGATTCCGGGCGGCGTCCGAGCTCAGCATCGCGTTTTTGGGTGGTGGGATCGCAATCTCAATTCCTTCGCCAAAGCGCTCGAGCAGAAGATCGCACGTTGGGTCGCCGTCGTAGGCACCATCCGCTAGAAACAGGTCGGCGGGGCCATCATTTTGATCCAACAGACCTGGCAGCGCGGTGGAATCTCCGACGCCATCGGTGGTCAAATCGGAGCAGACGATCTCGCCGCTGACAAGATCGAGACCGAGGTGCAGCTTGCGCCAGGACCGCCGTTTGCGCTTGGTTTTATGCTTCTCCTCTAGCCACTCGCCCGCATCGTGGATCTTCAACCCGGTGCTATCCACGACCAACTGGATTCCCGCTTGGCCATTGGCCTGCGGCTGAACGCGCAATGTCAGGCCGTTGCCCCGGCGCGACAAGGTGGAAAAACTGGGCACCGCGATTTCGACCCCCAGCAGCTTGGCAATCGAACACATCAAGCCTTGGGTCTGGCGCAGCGGCTGCCGGAACACCATGCCCAGGGTCAGGCAGGTCTCAATCGCCAGATCTGAATAGACAGGCTGTCCACCTGGCTTCGTCCTGCGCGGTGCCGACCACAAAGCCAGCGCCTCTTCGCTAATCCAAACCGTCAGATCCCCTCGCCGCCGCAAGCTTTCGTTGTACTCAGCCCAATTCGTCACCCTATGCTTCTGCTTGGGGATCTTGTCACGGCGGTCAGCGTTGAACTTGTGCGGCATCTACAGCATCCTGAACGGAAAAGACCGCACCCGATATCAGCTGAGCGGGGAGCCATGCAACAAGGCCCCTATATGGGGTAATTTTTGATTTAAGATTGAAAACAGAGGCGCTCTTGAACAGACGAACCTTGGGCGTGGATCGAAGCCCTTCTTCCTTGCAAGAAAGGAGACTGGGGATGGTCCGGAACCGATAACCGGCTCTTTGTGGACGCCATTCTCTGGCCGGCCAGAGCTGCAACACCGTCGCAAGATTTGCCACCAGAGCGTGGCAACTGGCAAACGACCCATTCGCGGTTCCGATGTTGGACGATAGCAGGCGTTTGGGAAAGCCTTTTCAAAGCTTTGAGTGCGGTAACGGATTTTGAATATGTTCTGGTGGATGCGACCATCAGCCAGGCGCACGCCGATGCAAGCGGTCAAAAGGGGGGGGCTGAAGCTCACGCTATCGGCTGCTCCGAAGGCGGTCTGACCACGAAATCAACGCTGCGGTCGATGCCCTTGGTCTTCCGATCCGCTTTGTCATCACGCCCGGCCACTGTGGTGATTGCCCGCAGGCGCGTGGCCTGATCGAAGGGCTTTCAGGCATCAGCCATGTGATGGCCGACGCGGCCTACGATGCTGACCACATGCGCCGTTTCATTATCCATGATCTTGTGGCAGAGCCGCGGATCAAGCAAAATCCGACGCGCTCAACCACACAACCGATCGACTGGATGCTCTACAAGGAACGCCACTTCGTCGAGTGTTTCTTAATAAGATCCAACGGTTTCGTAGAATTGCGCTGAGGGGCGAGAAGTCTGTCTCAACCTTCTGACCCTTTGTCGCACTCGCTTGCGCAATGGTTTGCTTCGCTTAAATGCAGGCGCTGCCTAAAGCATCCTGGCAACCGCCAGCTATATGACAAGCGCGGCGGGCCCGATGCTGGCGCACGCCTATCCAGACATTACCCCGCTTCCAAAATGGAAATATTTTACGCTGCCCTTTGGCTCACTTTAGCTTTGCCGTTGCTATGCAGAAGCTAAACCTTTCACCAGCGCCCGCCTGCGTATGACCCTCACAGGCGGTGTCAGCAAACCGTGTTAGTTCCGGCTTTGTTCTTTCTCGTCAGGTGTGTATGCTCTGAGGCTCCCGGCATCTCAGGAGTCCCGCCATGCCCCGCTTCTATCCCGCCGAGTTCGGTCGATTTCTCGCCCGCCTGACGCCGCACGA
>NZ_VSJK01000036.1 GCF_008085915.1 Oceaniovalibus sp. ACAM 378
GAGTTACTACTCCTCCGTTCTTGGCCTCGAAAACTCGCCAGAATAGCTTCTCAGAAATCAAATGGATGTAATGAGGGAAACCGTCACTGATGCGTGCGATCCTGATTACGGTGTTGCGGTCAATTTCTATACCTAAGGATTCAGCAGCACTTTCAACAATTTCAAACCGAGCTTCCCAAGGAAGCTGCTGTAGACCTTCAGTATGAAAATATCGATCAGCACTTGCATGAGCGTCCATCAACGTCTCAACGCTTTCTCCGATGCCACAGATTATGAAGGTAGCTGAAACGTGCTGGTCTGATATTTGCTTTAAGAAGTTTGTAAAAATTACCTGTTCACCTCGATTTGTTATGAGATCAAACTCATCGACAACAACTACAATTCTATTGGTCAGGTTTTCTGAAATGAAACGAACCAAGCGAACGGCTTCATTTACTGAACTTGGGTCGCTTGCACGCCCCTCATGCAAAGAATTTTTTCCTTCAGCGCCGAGACCAAAACGAGAAAAACTTAGTCCTCGTTCCGTAATGCTTTTTTCGAAAACAGGACTGCGACCACTCATTTGGTCGAAAACTTCTCGAATAATAGTCGCAAAAGTACTATTTTCATCACAGCCAATCAAAATAGCATCTTCGCTTTCCGGGAGGGCATAGGCGCTTGTTTGAGCAAGAGATGATTTTCCGACCCCTCGCAAGCCATGGATTAAGGCGTGACGGCCGGATTGTAGAAGGGCTCTTTTGATATGGCTAAGTTGTTTCTCTCTTCCCTTCAAAAACTCTTCTGACTGTAGAGGACTAGACGGTGAAAGAAGGGTCGCCATCAATTTGCCGAAGTCATATTCTGGCTGAGTTAAAACTGGCCTAAGCCATTCGATTCTTGTCACGAAAAAACCTATCCTCTATTAGTCTCAATGAATTCTAGCGTCATAAGCGCTCGTTCTTGAACAACTTTCAATGCCCAGTTTTATGCTACTACAAACCCCCTACAAAACCAGCAATGTTGTTGAAGGTTGGTGCATGCTCTTTAAAAGCAGCCCTCCTCTGTACCGCGGAATTCCGGCAAGGTGGGCGTGATCTCGACATTCTAACCCGGCTAACAAACGTGCCTGCCAGAGGCTTAGATGCTCGGACGCTGCCTACTGGCTCCATTCACGCCTAAAGTATCTTGCTACAAAAATACAAAAATATCTTTGTAGCACCTTAAGTGATACCCTCTCATCGAGTTGAGCCAGATGGACGTTGGCCAGATACAGTGAAGGAAGGGCATTGGTAATCACTGGATGGAAAGGTGTCCTTGGGTGAGGCCCCTGACCTCACGCCATTGGTTTGGGCTGGCTTGTTCTTGACAGATGGACGTATCGAGATGGACAGTGACGCTGTCGAGCGCACAATCCAACCCCTCGCTTTGAATCGCAAAAATGCGATCTTCACTGGGAACAATACCGAAGCTAAAAACCGGGGCGTTATCGCGTCCCTGATCTAGACCTGTAAATTGAATAGTATTGATCCTTCATGCGTATCTCGCCGACACCCTCTCAGTCATCGTTGCAGGCCACAAACAAAACCAAATTAACGATCTGCTACCATGATACCACGGCAAATGGATGAGATCTATTTGCCGCCTAGACTAAAGGTCAACCTCGAGTAAGGAGATTGAGTAGATGACTGATTATGAACAGATATTCAAAGTCCTCTCGGCGCCTTGTGCGATACTCGACGGCGCGTTCCGGTTTGCCGGCATGAACAAAGCATATCTTGTGACTTTGAGCGCCTCGCGCGAAGGCTTGATGGGCAGGCATGTGCTTGAGGCGTTTCCTGAAACCGATGAACGTCAACAGACCTTGATGGTGGCGTTTCAAGAGGCACTGGCGGGGACGGCGACGGCGCTAAAAGAACTTCTCTATGCGATACCGGATAAAAACGCCGAAGGCGGAATGCGAGATGTTTGGTGGAATGTGTATTTCACGCCGCTCCCCGACCCGTACGGTGAGGTGCAACATGTGCTTTTGCGGGTCAACGATATCACCGAATTTGTCAAAAATCGCGAATTGAAGGATGCGATTGCGGGCGAGATGCATCATCGGATCGGCAACCTTATGGCGACGGTCGCAACCGTTGCGCGCCAGACCGGCCGGATGCAGACCTCACTTGACGGGTTCTTGCCAGTCTTCGAGGCCCGCATCCGAGCGCTAACCAAGGCCCATTCCATGTTTGCCAAAGGAAATAGGAAGAGCATGACGATGGACAGGTTGATCTACGAGCAGCTTGATGCTTATGGCGACAGGATCGACAGCACGATCCTCGTTGAAGGGCCGGAAATGCGCGTGAACGCCTCCGAGGCACAAGCGATTTCGCTGGCGCTGCACGAGCTCACAACCAATGCAGCCAAGCATGGAGCGTTGCATCAGGACGGCGGTCGCCTTTCGATCAAATGGAAGGTGGTCGGTGATGGCTTCGAGTTTGAGTGGACCGAAACCGGCCTCTCGGGGGTATCGGAGCCGACCAAAGCAGGATTTGGCACAATGATCCTGACGCACATCCTGCCCAGTCAGTTGAGCGGTGAGGCGGACTGGGAATTCACCACCGCCAGTTTCAGATATCGGCTTCGGGTTGATCAGAGACAATCCGTGTGATGCTCTCGGCCACAGGCTCTTCAGCTGCCTGTCGAGGAAGCTGAAGAGTTCAGACTGAACATAGGGCTATTTCAGCCCATAGGGATGTCTTCATCGCGTAGTTTTAGAACGACAGTGATGCTCGTCTGCCCGACCAAGTTGTAGTCTAAAGACACTTCTACACGAAGCCTTGATACTAACACCGGTATTATCGTAGAAACCTACAAAAATATTTTTGTACCAAAAGTTAGGTTTGAGAATGAAGGTTCTTAGCGTCTTTACATCCAAAGGCGGCAGCGGGAAGTCCACGCTGGCGATCCACATGGCCGTTCTTGCTTCGCAACAGAAACGACAGAACCGCGTGCTCATGCTTGACTACGATGTCCAGGAAAGTTCGACATACTGGACCCGAACTCGGAAAGCTGAAACGCCTCCGGTACTACCAGCAGACCCTGGCTCATTCACCGGATACCTCGAGCAAGCCGCTGAGGAAGGTCTCGACCTCGTTGTCGTCGATATGCCACCACACTCCGCGACCCAAGCAGACTTGGTGCTTTCGCGATCTGATCTCGTTCTTGTTCCGGTGCGCCCCGGCGCCCTCGACATCTGGGCCATTGAGACAACCGTAAAAGCAATCAACGACAACGGCGCCCGAGGGATCTTCGTCTTGAACCAAGTGCCATCGCGGGGCGCCGAGGCTGACGAGACCGAAGAGATCCTGTCGCAGCTCGCGCCCCAGATCCCCGTCGCCAAGTCTAGACTAGGGTATCGAAAACCCTTTTCGAGCGCATTGAACGCCGGACTGGCGATTACCGAATTCGCGGGCCCCCGAGAGAAAGCCGCACAGGAGGCAACGGCACTGTTTGCCGAGATCAAGAGGAACCTAAAATGACTAAGAAGCGGTCCCTTCTGGACATGGCAAATACAATGAAGGTTGGCGCGGCTCAGCCTGCGGTGGTGATCGAGGAAAAAAAAGCTCCGGCGTCTACCGAAAAGGAAGCCACCAGCACGGCCCAAGGTGCAGTTAAGCCCATAAAAGAGATGGACAAAGCCGATCTGACAGCGATGCACATCCGTCTGCCGAAGGCGACGCATAGACGCTTAAAACTTCAAAACATCGAGGAGGAAAGGCCGATGAATGATATCATCGTCGAAGCCATCGAGGCTTACTTGCGACGGTCGAGCGGACCAGCCCGAAAACGTTAAAGTACCTTTGTAGTAAACTATGAAACTATTTTCATAGTTTACTATTCCAAGAGATCAGTGTGTTCATAGTGGTCAAGTTACCTGTTCTTTATAGGGTTAAGCTTACCCGAGGCGTGTAGGTCACTGACTACCCATAGATTTTCCTGCGGTGACCGGCTTCGATGACAAGAACGATCATCTCATGGTCATGCAGCTCACACAGAATGCGATAGTCTCCAACGCGATAACGCCAATAGCAGCCAAGTTCAGAGCCTTGCAGCGGCTTTCCTAGTTGGCGTGGATGATCAAGTGGTGCGATGCGATCCCGCAGGTAATCCCGTATTCGCCTGGAGTCTGCTGTCCCTAGCTTTTTTATCTGCTTTGCGGCTTTTTCGGTGACCTCAATCTTCCAAGCCAAGTTCGGCATCCAGTTCATTTAGGGAGAGGGTACGATCACCAGATTGACGAAACGCAATGGATGCTTGCTCGGCGGTATACAAATCTTCCAGGTCTTCGAGGTGTTCCTCGATAGCCTCACGAATATAGAAGGTGGCCGTTCGGCCTGTCCTCTCGGCAAGAGTTTTCAGACGGTTGTAAGTTTCCTCCGGTAGACGCACGGCAGTTTGCTTGGTCATGACGTTTCTCCTTTGGTTTACATGTATACCTATAAGGGCTCGTGACCAATGCTTTAGTTGCTAAATGTGGTTACAGGTGGTCCTTGGCATGCCCCACCCACAAACCTTCAACAAGCGGTTCAGTTTTGAACGGTGGTTTTGGTAGCAGAAACCGAGGCAGGGGACGCCTGTTCCAAAAAGGAGCGTTTTTGACCACTCGGTTCCGGATGTATGCTACTGTCTGCACCATCTTTCACTCTAATCGGGTGAACGCTTTCGATATGGTTTCGGACAGCGTTGCCATGCGGAACGGCTTGTTCAATCGTGGCGCATCACGCATCGCAGACGGATCGTCATCACGCCGTGCGTAGCCCGTCACCAAGACAAATGGGACCCCCTTCTTGACCAGTTCCTCGACGACCGGAAGCACCGATTGTCCGTGAAGGTTCATGTCCAGCAACGCAACGTCAAGTTTGTCAGTGCTGCGGATGATTTCAAGTGCAGCCTTGATTGTCGAGGCTGGTCCAATCGGTTCGCATTTCAGATCGAGCAGCATGTCCTCGATATCCATCGCGACCAGGACCTCGTCCTCAACGACAAGTATGCGCAATCCTGCAAGGCTGGTTTTCATGTCAGTCATCAGCGTGGTCTTGGAGCCGATGGCCATTGGCAAGGGAATTCAATGGAAACATCATCTGACAATGCAATCCGGTGGCACGATAGTCAAGTTTGGCACTACCTTGAAGTTCGTGTGCGGCGCTGCTCTGGATTAATCGGCTGCCAAACCCCGTGCGAGTGGGCGGTTCAATTTTGTTACTGCAAGTCTCGGTCCAATCAATGAACACGCATGCCTCCGCCTCGTCATCTTCGACACGCCAGCATAACGACAGTTTGCCTTCAGGCCCTGACAACGCACCGTATTTAGCGGCGTTCGTTGCCAGTTCGTGCAGGATCAGCACCAGAGCGGTTCCCGCTTGGGGCGTAAGGCTCAGGGAGGGGCCCTCTATTGTGATCCGATCAGTGTCTGCCTCAAAATACGGCGCAAGAGTACGGTGCGCCAACCGCTTCAGACCGGCACCTTGCCAGTTTTCCTCAACCAGCAAGTCATGCGCCCGCGCCAAGGCATGTAGACGACCCTCGAACGCGGTCTTGAACGCCTCCATCGTATCAGCCTGCCGCAAGGTGCGGGATGCCAGCGACTGGACGGTCGCAAGCGTGTTTTTGACCCGATGGCTTAACTCGTCAATCAGCAGATCACGGTGCGCATCGGCTTCGGTCTGGGCGGTCGTGTCCTCGATCGACAGCAGAATGAGCTGGGGCGGAATACCAATGCGCTTGAGACTCCGGGCATTGAGCAACATGGTGCGGCGGCCCAGCGTCTCGAAGTCGTGATCGACCCTGAAATCACTGAACTCCTCTTTCTCGGGCAGGATATCTTCGAGCAGGCTGCGCAATTCCGGTATATTCCACTGGCCATCCCCAAGATCATAAATCCGCTTGCCTTCGGTATCCTGATGTTTGGTTGCGAAGGTTTCGCAAAACATCTCGTTTGCTGTCAGCACATCCAGTTCCGGCGTCAGGACCAGCAGCGGCTGGCGGATCGTGGCGACAATGGATTCGGCAAAGGCACGCGCCTCGTCCAGGTCATCGGTGGCGCGCTTGCGTTCCGTGATGTCGGTGAATGTGATGACGACGCCGTCGATCCGGTTGTCGCGCGTCCGGTAGGGTTGCAGTCGCCTCAAGTACCAGTTGTCAGCGTCGTCCCGCACTTCGACTTCAATGGTCGACAGTTTTTCCAGAACTATTGCCGCGTCGCGGAGCAGATTGTCATCTGCGATCTTAAGCGCGAAATGAACGAGTGGCCGACCCACATCAGTCGAGACGAGATCCAGCAGTGCGCGGCTTGCCGGGGAAAACCACTTGATACAAAGGTCGGTATCAAGAAACAGCGTTGAGATATTGGTTCCGAACAGCAGGTTCTCGAGGTTGTTGGTCGCCTCGTCCAATTGGTGGACCTTGTGCTGAAGCTGGTTGTTGACCGAATGCATTTCCTCATTGAAAGACTGCAACTCTTCCTTGGACGTTTCCAGTTCCTCGTTTGTCGACTGAAGCTCCTCGTTCATCGAGGTGGCTTCCTCGTTATAGGCCTTCAACTCTTCATTGACGCTTTCCATCTGCTCGACGGTGCTATTCAGCTCGGCGCGGGCGGCGCGTAATTCATCCTCCAGCATCTGCTCGCCGTGGCTTGGCTCCTTGTCTGACGGAAGTTCAGACGCACTTGCCTCTTCGCGCTGCGGGGCGAAGCTGATCAGTCTGAGTGCGGCATCTCCGGGTGCCTTGACAGGTGTCACGCTCACCGTAAAAAGCCGTCGCTTGCCGTCCTGCATGACCTGGGCGGTGAATTCACTTTCCTCGCCACTTTTGTTGGTTTCACGCAACGCGACGCGCAGCTTGGCGCGGACTCCGTTCCGGGCCATTGCCAGTACGTCGCGCGTCGGCTCGCCGGGCGGGTTGTCAAGAAACGGACTGGTGACGCCGTAATAGTAGAGCACGCTCCCGTTCTGATCGACCAGGATCGAGGCCGGGCCATGCCGCTCCAGCAGAGCGCGGCGCGCGATATCGACATAGCTGCCCCGCGTCGGGACCGGGGCTGACAGCGCGGCGTCATTTTCGCCTTCCTGTTGACCAGCCGGAAGATTGAACTGGGGGAAATCGGCGATATCATGCCGCGTCTGCCCGACCCGGCGATAGATACGGGCCTTGGCCGAGATCGTTGAAAACAGATCGTTGCGCCGCCCGATCGTTTCGGCATTGCCCAAAAACAGATGCCCGTCTGGGCAAAGTGCGAAATGACAAAGAGCAAGAACGCGCTTTTGCGCCTCAGGTTGAAGATAGATCAGCAGGTTACGGCACGTCACCAGATCGAGGCGCGAGAACGGCGGATCGCGCAACAGGTTGTGGGGCGAAAAGATCACCTGTTCGCGCAGTTCCTTGCGAACTTCGATCGTGCCGTCCAGCAAGTCGAAATATCGATCCATGCGCGCGCTGGATATCGCTTTCGAGGCTGCTGCCGGATAAATGCCGGCACGCGCCATCTTGAGATTGATGTCTTGGCTGTCGGTGGCGAAAATCTTCAGGTCGAACTGTTTTCCGGCCGCCTCTGCCGCGTCGAGCACAAGCATGCCCAGCGAATAGGCCTCTTCACCTGTCGAACAGGCCGGAACCCAGAACCGGATAGTAGATCGGTCGTCGCGTTCCGCCACCAGCGGCCGGATCACCATTTCGTCGAGCGCCGTCCAGGCATCGTGGTCACGAAAGAAACTGGTCACGCTGATCATCAGATCTCGGGTCAGCGCCGCAATTTCTGCGGGATTGTCCCGCAGCGTCTCAAGATAGTCGTCCATCGAATCGGCACCAACCAGACCCATGCGCCGGTCGATGCGCCGTGACAGGGTGTTTGGTTTGTAGTTTCGGAAATCGTGGTTTGACTGCGCCCGCAGAACGGCCAAGATGGGGTCGAGTGATGTGGCATCCTTGCCCTCATCCGCGATGCGCGGCGGGACATCGGTCTGATAGCCCCGCTTGATGTGCTGGACCAGGAATTCGGGCATAAGGTCCGGGGCAAGCACGCGATCAACCAGACCGGCCGATATCGCACTTCGGGGCATGCCGTCGAATTTCGCGGTCTCTGGCTCCTGTGCGATCGCGAAGCCACCCGAGGCCCGGATTTCTTTGAGGCCTTCGGTGCCGTTATGGCCAGTGCCGGACAGAACGACACAGATCGCGCGTTCCTGCTGGTCTTCGGCAAGCGATCTGAACAGTTCATCGACCGGAAACCGATGCCCGCGCGGCTCTCGCGGTTCGGACAGATGGCAGGTATTGCCGGTTACCCGTAGGTAGGTGTTGGGGGCGATCACATAGACATTGTTCGCCTCAACGGGCATTCCGTCTTCGATCTCATGCACCGGCATTTCGGTGTGGTGGGTCAGGATCGTCGAGAGCTGGCTTTCCCTGGTCGGGTCCAGATGAAGAACGATGACGCACGCCATCCCGCTGTCTGCTGGCATCGCGTCGAAAAACTTGCCAAGCGCCTCGATCCCACCCGCCGACGCGCCGATCCCGACAATTGGAAACGCCGACGGTCCGGAGGTCGTCGGCGGGGTAGCGCGCTCAGAGCTATCTGATGATGAGGTTTTGGTCATGGGATCGGGGTATCTTTCGTGACGGGCTCCTAAAAGGAGTATCCGTGAACAATTGCATGGCAGTCCGTAAAGTGGAAGATCAGCTCGTAGAGCCGCGCAGGTGCGGGCTGACCTAGTGACGATGGAGCGAGCGTTTTAGTGTCTGAACTCCTCGGTCCCGTCATCGCCAGTTCGAGAGGGTTGTCCTGATGCCATCAGTCGTTCAAAAACCACCGATTTTGAACGCTCCAGAAGGTGTACTGCGCTGGACACGGCAGTTTCAAAAACGAGCGTTTGTGGAACCGGCTTGAAGGTCCGCTTAGCTATACCTAGCGGACATTTCCCTACTTTCTCAGTCACCAGCGATCAGATGTTTGCTGTGGAGGAGGTTAGTATCAGCGTTTTGAGAACTTTTTAAACATTATTCGTGCAAGTTCCAAAGCATGTCCACGCTTGTCTCCGTCAGAAAGCTCAGGTGCGTTCAACCCAGCCAAGGATAGCATCGCTCCACCAGTGTGCTCACCAATCTCATCTGGACCAACGTATCCCATCAACCAGTCTGGAAACGAACGAGCCTCTACCGTTTCATCCAAGGCTATTGAAATGCCTGAGTGACGCGGGTCTCTACAGATACGCCCATAGCATTGCTCTACAAGCCGTCCCTCACCTTCCAGAATCTGAAAAAACAGTTGGTCATGATACATCAGCACCCCGCCGATGCCATCGCGCTCATTATTGCGGACAGAGACCTCGAGTATGTCTGACAGAAACTTGGCGTCTAGTGGGGAGCAAGATCGGCTCACGTATGCAATGTGACTAAGCATTGGTGAAGATTACCCCTTAAGAAATTTTAGGTAGCATAGATTTCTTTATCCAAATTTGTCAAAATCAGAAAAAAGGGCTCACAGCGGACTTTTGCCGCACCCGCACAGATCGCTCAAAAACCACCGTTTCAGAACCCCATGTGTTGTGATGCGATTCAACCCTAAGCCGCATTGAGTCCGCTAACGGGTGTTATGTGATGCACCGCAAGAGGGCCGTCAGTCACGCCCCGGTTGTCTGCTATAGGGTCGCAAAACTATGCTAGGGCATGAAGCGAGCAACCCAAGGAACATCCCATGTTTGAAGTTGGTAAAGAATATCATTTCTGCACCATCGGCGCTGCCGAAGAAGGTCTTGGAGATAGTGAAGCGGTTTGGGAGGTCGTCGGCATAGATGGCACCCTGTTAAGCTTGCGCGGGCCGGGTATTAAGAGCAACCCGTTTCATGATAACGGGAACCTGTTAGCAGGTGACCACAAACCAAAAGAGCGGGGCGAAATGGTATTGAACACTGCATCCTGTTTTTTTCACAGCGCCCGCCCGTTTAGGCAAGATTGACAGCGACCCGCAGAACCCCGCGCTGCCTCCTAAAGCTTTTACGGCGCGGGTTCCAGCACTAGCCCGCCGTATTACTTCACAACGTAGGAACCCCCGATGCCAACCGATGATAAGGCCAGTGCCTACAATGCCAATCTGAGACGCCTCTTGGATCTGTTGATTGGAGAGCGCCAGCGGGTCGTTGATAAAGTCGGTGATACAGATCCAGTGTGCCTGGGCCGACAGGTCCAAGAGCTGAATGGTATGATAGATGCGGTGAAGGCTGCGATAGCGCCGCATACGGGGCCTATTAATATCAAGATGCGGGGCAGATAACCGCCCGGCTCGACCAACCCAGCCCCCTCGCAACCGTCTAGATCCAACTACCTGGCCTTGCGCAACTTGCGAACTGAAACTTGATACTCGTTCCACACGTCCGCGGCCGCGTCGGTGATTACTGAGTTGTCATGGCGTTTTGCCATGTACGAGTGGATCTCTTCCCACGACTCCGAATCTGGAAAATCGGGGTCGGCTCTTGCAAGCCGCAAAAAATCACCCTTGGCGTCGTTACGAGGCCTTAGACTGGTCAAAAATTGCTTGAACGTCATGGATGTCATTTTGTGCTCCGAATTCACATCAGCCCCATTCTGGGACAATAGCGACAGGTTGGGGCCTGAAGCTACTGAGCGCAAGATTACAGCCCCAGGGACTTAAAATTGACTCTCGCCGGCCAAAGCTTCGTTTATGTTGCTAATGCAAACGATGGTTTTTTGAACGCTGCCGATGGTTGGCGTGGAAGATTTCAGTATACGGAACGTAGGTTGGGGATCGTGAAGTTTTTGCGTGGATGTGATTAAGGGCGTTCATCGGTCCCCACACTGGGTCGCTGTGCGCAGCCTATGCACAAGCTGCGACGGTCGCGGAGCTATCATCTAGATCGCATATGTATGCAGTCCAATGCGGGCGCTTGCCACTGAGAGTAGCGTCGGGACAGCCTCTGATGAGGCCCTCGTCCTCCCAAAGGACAAGAGGAGGTCTAGGCACAATTCGAGCGGATCTTTTGGTTTAACACTCCCGGACCGTTAGAAAATGATCCGGATCTTTTTATATGATAACAATGATCTATATATTGTGTTAAACCAAAAAATCTCTACTATATATTGAAATTGATAAGGTTGTTTAACGATTCTGAACGCAGTGGTTGGAGAGGATGGTGTCGATCCTAAAAAATAAAAAAATAATACAAATCAACTACTTATATAAGTTTAGCGTTAATATATCCCTTTAGATTAACATCTGAATTGTTAAGTTGGTATATTTTCAAGGTAAAAGATCATAATTTTTGCCATACTAAAAAAAACGGAGAAAAATGTTAGATCCGGCACAATATTCATGCAAGCCCATCCTTTTAAAGGATATTTTTTTGTTCTGGACCGTGTTCCTATGTAAGATTCCGGCCGGTCAGTTCTAGTCGATAATCTTGTTCTAAACATCCTATCTATTTATTTTTAATAGATAAAAATGATGACAGGCATGCAGAACAAGTGCTGTGCCGGACTATGTACCGGATTACCTTAAATTGTGCCGGACTTGGTGTGTCGGCACAAAGTGCCAACGCAGGATCAGAACGGCATCCGGTACGCGAAAAAACCTCCCAAGAACAATACTCTAAGGAATGGTGTCCCGGATCCCGGCTTTGTGCCGATCTTCTTTTTCTTAATGGCCTACAAGTCTAGAAAATGGCGCCAACATGCCTAAAAATTTAGGTTTTGCGTATTACGCGATTGACTTTGCGCTATAACGCAAAATAACCTTGATGGAGAGATTGTTTGGAGGAATCAGGTGAAACCACCCACGGAGCGACAACTAAATATCGCAGAGACCATGTTGCGATATCACGATGCGCATGGCGAATGGCCAACGCAGCGGGAAGTTGCTGTCCAGATGGGGCTTAACACCACCAACATGAGCCCGTACTTCGGTGCGCTGATCAAGAAAGGGATCGCTAAGAAAATCCCAGATCAAGGCCGCCGCAATGTAGCTTTAACGGAGAAGGGAGAGACGTTGATTAGGCATGGCTGGCAGCCCAGCCTACTATGACGCCCTGAAGGTGAGAAGCCCCGAAGTGGTGGAACACTCCGAGGCTTCTGAGTAGGTGTAGTTTTGCGGCTACCCTATAATTCTACCCGGAGGGCGTCTCAGTTTCAACAAGGAACGAGACGCAGATGAAACATAAGCAAGTGCAGCCTCAAGAGGCTGAATATATCGATCAGAGACATGAAACCTCGGCGATTACCTACGAGAGCCTGCTTCTGCATGTTCGGGAACGTCGTCGAGTAGATCTCGAAAACGAACATCCTGGCCGCGCCACTAACATTAACGCCTTGTCCAATACGACAAGGTCACTGACCGCCTTCATGGAAGCCAACGGCCTCTCTAATACAGAAAACGTTGGCGATGAGTTGGTCGGCACTACGCACTGGGACAGTGCGCTAAAAGCATTAGGTCAAGACAAGACCGCTAAGCGCCGGAGAGCTGAGATGAACGTTCGCGTTCGTCCGTGGGCGATAAAGCTGATCCGTGCCTCTAATGTAATGTATGACGGCGAGAGCTTCGGGGAGCGCCTCTACCGGTTCCGTGAGGCAGCAGGCTTAAGCCAGTCAGACCTTGCCAATGCGTTGGCATCCAATGGTCGAAAACCTGCCCCGACAGCGATCAATAATTGGGAGAAGAGATACAGTAATCCTGGGGCGAGAAATTCAAGTTACATTTCAGATATTGAGAAAGTTCTTGGTATAAGTCCAGGAGCACTTTTAGAGTTACTCCCTTCGTCGCCTTATAGGTCTGAAAGTCATGATACTGGACTGCCGAGGAGCCTCCAGCGTCGTATTACTCAACATCTCCCCACTGACTTCAATGAGCGATCACTGTATGAGCAAGACGAAATCTTAGCTTGGGTCTCGGCGAATATCCTTTCGACCCCGAAGGAGATCCTAGAAGACGAATCCACATCGAAAGAGGGCTCCGTTGATCTTTCGATTTATTCTCTTACGCGGAATACCAGATCACGGCTTAAAATGGGTCCTGCACATCTGCTTGAAGAGTTAGATGAAATCCAGAAGTTTAAGACCAGCCCCTTAGTTCTATCTGGCATGAAGCGGAACGAAGTATGGGGACCGGTAAGCGCAATGAAGGCGGATGACGAACTTCTCGCCTTTATGGGTGCGTTGCACCAAATAGGCTTGCCTGAAGAGATGCTGTCGCTATCGGCAGCATTTTGCCCGCAGGTTATCGACACCTTTATCGAATGGAGACGAAAACGTAGAGGCGGCTACACTAGGGCGATTTGTAAGGCGCTTTCGGTATTGGAGGGACTTCTTCATGGCGAGTTTGGATACATTGTCCAGTCGCCGGGGTTTGGTGAGCGGTTAGCTCCAGTTCGAGGTTTGATTACGGAAGCAGACGCCCGCCTAGCTCAAGAGAACTGGATCGCTGCATGTACTCATGCCAAGGCGCATCTCACCCAGCGGATCAAGGAAGTGGCGGCGGTAGCCGCCAAGGGGCGGGATCCATTCGAGGCGCTTATGCCAGTTCTCGAAGCGGAGGCACCGTTGAACGATTACTATAAAATCGTGCATGAGATCCGCCGACGGATGCCGGATGACACATATCCGGTTCGTAAAGCAGAAGCCCTGCGTGGCCTTATGATGCTCCGCTTAGGTTTGGAATTAGGGTTCCGGCAGAAGAACAACCGTGAACTTTTGATCTGTCCTTCCGATCGGGTGCCTCGCACTTGGAAAGTGTTAACGCGTTTGAAACGAGGAGAGATATCATTCGATGGATCCAGCTGGCTGGTGAGGATGCCTGGGACCGCGTTCAAGAATGCCTCATCAAAGGCCGTGAATGAAGAAAATACTTTTGTTTTGATGGATCAGGACGGCTTTTATTCAGAGATCGAAGTCTATCTTGAGGCCCGCCGCTCGCTCTTGGGAAATAATGAAGATCCTGGAACCTTTTTTGTGAAGAGGATATCCAAGAGATCAAAGACACCAGAATACAATATCAACACCTACTATGAAGCATTTCGAGCGGTGATCACCACCTACGGAATCCACAACCCTTATACAGATCGAGGTGCGATCCGGGGACTGCGTCCACACGGACCCCATTCGGTTAGACATGTTCTCGCGACGGCTTCGGTTAAAAAAACCCGAGGATTTTCAGACGCCGCAGCGCTTCTACTTGATAGCGAGAAAATGGTTAGGGAGGCTTATGCACGTTTCCTGCCCGGCCAGCGCCATTCGTTAGCCAGAAATGTGCTTTGGAGCTCCATATTTAATGAAGGAGGCGACGCATGAGCCGTCGCTACGACATTAGGGTAATCCGAGACCTCCTAATTCAGCCGAGAAATATCGAGCGTGTTATCCAGGACCTCTACGGAGCTGACGCGGTTCGGGATAAGGGCGCTTATCTGGTTGGCGATGTTGCTGGCGGCATAGGGCGCAGTTGTCGTTTTGAAACGGTTGGCCAGTTCGCAGGACGCTTTAAAGATTTCAATCCGGCAGGGTCAAAGTCTCACGGCGACCTCATCGACGCAGTGCAGTTCGCTCGTGGATGCTCGACGGCAGATGCTATCCAGTTTCTCGGCGATCTGCTCGGCGCAGAACCGAGGCTATCGGTGGTTGAGGCTAAGCCGAAACCCCCGGCTAGACTAGCTGATGACCTGGCGCCAATCTCGAAAGACACGCTTCGAAAGCATCGAGCGCGCCTTACCAAGGCACCTCAGGCGCTGAAATACCTAGAAGTTCGCGGGCTGTCCTTGGAAATCTTGATAGACCGCTTCGGGGTCGGCCTTGCAGGCCTCTATCAGCCGAAGCCCACAGAGGACGCGGAGGCCCGTGGAAACTGGCTTACTGCACCGGTTATGGGTCAAGACGGCGCACTATTGAAGCGCATGATGAAGATCACGGTTCCGGGTTTTTCCGTGAGCCCTGTCGATACCAACGGTTGGTGCGTCGGCAGCCCTATCACGACTTGGTCTGGGCCATCTGAGGGCAAGCGCTGGCTTTTTGTTGCAGAGGGCGTGAAAGACCTTTGGCGCATCTACGAAGCGATCCGGGAGACGTCCCTGGTCGGAAGGATGGTGATCATTAGTTCTACGCACGGCTCCGGGGTGCCGGAGGAGTGGAGGAACCCTGAATTTTGGGCCGGATGGGAGAAGGTCTTCTTAGGGCAGGACAATGACCCCGCTGGGGAAGAAATGGCCAAGCGCGTGCGCCAGCTTGCTAACCGAGAGTTTTTCCGTGTTGAGCCCCCTCGTAATGTTGGCAAGGACTGGACCGAGTTCTTTCAAGCACGTGATCAATTAACCGGTGTGGCTGAGTTTGAAAGACTCCTCGATCAAGCCAAGGCCATTGGCTTAGCAATGCCTGCCGAGGATCCGGCTAAGCCGCTCGATTTACAGAAAGACGGGATTTACGAAGATCGCCGGATTAACATCAATGGCGCCTTTCACGGTGGCAAGATGTATTATCCGTTCCAGGTTAGGCGGGTCGAGACGGTGAAGCGGAAGCGCCAAGCACCGGACGGCAGTACATTCATGAGCGATGTGAAAGCCAGCTACTACGAAACCAAAGTCGTGCGTTCAGATGGGGTCATGATGGGCATGAGCACTGCCCCGGCCCCTTACGATGTCGAAGACGAAGATAAGGTGATCGTCCTCGATGACGGCACTGAGGTGCTTTCAATGCCCAAGCCGCGCGAGTTTTCGACTTGGTCTTGGCCTAGCATTAACTCGTTCGTCGAGAAGGTTCAGGCCGGCATACCCGCCCATCGTCTAACATTAGAAATCATGGCTGACATCGTTGCTTTCTTGCGTCAGCTAACATGGCTACCCAACGATACCGATTACGAGATCATCGCCGCTTATGTGATGATGAGCTACTGCTACAACGCCTTCGACGCCATTCCGCTTCTGCTGCTGAATGGTGAGAAAGGATCGGGCAAGACTTCGCTGGCCGAGGGCATCGCAGACCTGTCATTCAATGGACGGGTTCTCGGCGGCGGTTCAGAAAAAGCCTTTGTTCGCTTCATCGATCAGGGACGCGGATTGCTGGTTCTCGATGATCTCGAAGCGGTTGGTCGTCGAGGTGGTGACGATGGCGGCTATGGTGACATCAACCAGGTGCTGAAAGTCAGCTATTCGAAAACGACCGGCGTGAAATCCGTGATCGAAAAGAACGGCACGACCAGAATGTTGAACTTTTATGGGCCGAAGGTGATCACTAACATCCTTGGTATCGATGCGGTTAATGCGACCCGGATGTATCAGATCCTTTGTCGGCCGATGCCGAAGGCGGTGCAGGAGGAAGGCCGTATCCGTGGCCGCGATCTTGCGATCACTGAGCCACTGCGACAGGAATTACATGCTTGGGGAATGTCGAATATCAGAGAGGCGCACCGGGTCTATCAAGATAAGGTAGCCACCCGTGGAGGCCGTGCAGAGCAGATCGCCGCGCCGCTGGAAACCATTGCTGAGCTGGCCGGCGACGAAGCCTTTATTGAGGCCGTAAAGAAGGCCATTAAGCGTCTAGCCTTCAACAAGAGTGACAACCTTACGGCCGGGGATCTTCTGGTTCAAGCTGTGGAAGCTATCGTGGAACGAGGCACTAGAACCGCAATTTCGCTTTCACAAATTCAAGCGGAACTTGCTATGATCCCAGAAGCCCGCACACTCGACGCACCTGGGGCAGTACCGCGGGATCTTCTGCCACTACAAGACCCCGCAACAATCGGGCGGATGCTGAAGGCTCTCGGGATACGCAACGACCAATCCGGTAGAGCCCGCCTAAGCGGGCAAACGGTGCGCTACTACGGCCTTAATGAGGACTTCGTCGGTGGCGTCCTTGAACGGGCTGAACAAGAGCGCCGTAGCCTTGATGAGCCGTACAGGGCTCTGGGGCCTGAGATGGCTCGTCAAGCTTTCGCGTTCTGTGAAGCACTAACCTGCGCAGGCTGTCCTTACAGGACAATCTGTGAAGCAGTCCTTCCGCAGATCAATGCCGGCAAAATGCCTCCAGAACGAAACCGGCACAGGTGATGCCCAAATGTTTGTCGGGGTGCCGGCCGTTCAACCAAGTCGCTTGGCGATTGCTGGATGGTCAATTTCCAGTTCAACTCCAGCCTGCTCCGCGCGAAGCCGCACATATCCCCGAAGCATTGTTTCAGTAAATTCATACCAGCCTGCACGCGAGCCGGTCAGTATGTTGGAGTGAGTATCTCTCTTGAGGCTGTTAATACGTTGATTAAATTTAGTCCTATCAAGTGGGTTTCTACTTTGAGCAGACATTATACGTTCATAAGATGTGAAGATGTCTGTACTTCGTCTTCGTAGTTCGTGACCATCAGCTGCCGCCCAGAGGACGTTTTCGTAGTCATTTCTATATTTCTGGGTCGCCTCTTCGTAAGGTTTTTTTAGCTTCATATCCAAAGCTTCAGCGGCATCCTGCATTGAATCCCCAAAAAGCTCTGGAGTTACTACTCCTCCGTTCTTGGCCTCGAAAACTCGCCAGAATAGCTTCTCAGAAATCAAATGGATGTAATGAGGGAAACCGTCACTGATGCGTGCGATCCTGATTACGGTGTTGCGGTCAATTTC
>NZ_VSJK01000037.1 GCF_008085915.1 Oceaniovalibus sp. ACAM 378
TGTCCTCTGTCAATCGAGGCAAAATCACCTCGATCAACAGCACACACCCAACATCACAAAACGCGAAACAAATCCCAGCTCAGCACATAGGCAGAAACAAGCGCCCTATCGCGGAGCGATTTAGTGCTCGAGCCCAAACTATTGAGATAAACGGAGGAAAATTTTGCTGGTGCAGGATAGACAGCCTCGACGCCGCCGACACTAACCGGAGCTGCATCTCCACATTCGCCGCGACCATTTCGATACCGGCATGATTCGCATCAATTCGTTCGGGGCGGCCGATCCGAACATGCCGTTCGGCGGGGTCAAGGATTCAGGCTATGGTTGCGAACACGGCGGCTTTGGCACGAAGGGATTCGTCAACGTGAAAGCGATCTTTTTGCCATGATTACCCTCCGCGCCCTGCAATACTCTCGCGCCACCCGTATCCTGTGGCTGCTGGCCGATCTGGGCCAGCCCTGTAAACGGGTCGATTATGACCGGACAGAGGCGTTTCGTGCGCCGAAGGAACTGTCAAAGGTTCATCCCTTGGGCAAATCACCGGTGATCGACGACGACGGCGAGCTGATCGCTGAATCCGCTACGATCATGCGCTATTTGGCGGCCAAGTTCGACGACGACACCCATACGCCGCCGCGCGACACAGCGGACTTCTGGCGGCACGAGGCCCTGTTCGACTATGTCGAAGCGTCCTTCGCCGAGGTCGGATTGCGGGCGATCATGCCCGCGTTCCGTGGGAAACCGGTGCCCGACGATGCAAAAGCGGCGCTCGACACCCACCTTACCTATATCGCGCGGGCCATCGGTGACGGACCATTGCTGTTCGGCGACAAGGCGATGCTGGCAGACATCCAGCTCTCCTACATCATCGCGTTGCTGGCGCGCTTGGGTCTGTTGACAGACCACCCCGGGATCGCGGCCTATTGGGACGCCTTACAAGAACAGTCTGGCTACATCGCGGCAACGCGATCCGCCGGGCCGATGGCACTGCCCGCGTAAATTCAACGAAAGGACCCTCTAATGCCCATGAATATCCTCATCGCCGGTGCTACCGGCAAAACAGGCCTGCTTTTGACACAGGACCTGCTGGATCAAGGCCACACGGTGACCGCCCTTGTGCGCGAAAGCTCCGACACCTCGACCCTGCCCGGAGGCACCGACCTGCGGCACGGCGATCTGACCGACCTGCAACCGGGCGTTTGCGACGGAGCCGACGTGGTGATCTTTGCCGCAGGCTCCGGTGGGTCGACCGGGCCGGGCATGACCGACAAGGTGGATCGCAATGGCGCGATGCGGCTGATCGATCTGGCGAAAGACGCGGGCGTCGACCGCTTCGTCATGCTCAGTTCCATCGGTGCGGATCAGTCCGACCCGTCGGGCGATCTGGCGCATTACCTGAAGGCCAAACACGACGCCGATGAACACCTTAAGGCGTCCGGCTTGACCTATGCCATCCTGCGGCCCGTATCGTTGACCGACGACGGTCGCAGCGCCGATGTCATCCTTGGCGATCAGGTCGATACGTCCGCCAAAGCGAGCCGCGCCGACGTGGCCGCCGTGCTGGCCGAGGCCGCCACGACCGGCAAGCACGACGGACAGGCGCTGAACATGCAATCGGCCTGACGCGCAGAAGGGGGCCTGGCGACGGCGTCCAGGCCCCCGACTGGATACAATGTCATCCGGGGGCGGGCAGGGGATAACTTGCCTTACGCTTGATCTATGGCCACCACGATCTTGCCCACGACGTGACCGTCCTTGAGCGCCGCGTAGGCGTCGGTGGTCTCGCTCATGGGATAGACGCGGTCGACGACAGGGCGCACGATCCCGTCCTCCATCAGCTTTGCCAAGTCCGCCAGCATGGCACCGTCGGGCTCCATTAAGAACCACTCGAACCGGACGCCGTGCTGGGCGGCCAGACCGCCGGTGTCCTGACCCTTGATCGAAACGAGCGTTCCGCCCTTCTTGAGAACCTTGAACGACCGGTTCAGCGTCTCGCCGCCCAACATGTCGAAGACGATATCGTAGTCCGATAGCTCCTCGTCGAAGGCCTGGCTGTGGTAGTCGATCACGACATCCGCCCCAAGGTCGCGGACCAGATCCGCGTTTCGCGGGCTGCATGTGGTGGCGACATGGGCGCCGAAGTGTTTCGCGATCTGGATTGCCAGCGTGCCGACCCCGCCTGATCCGGCGTGGATCAGGACCTTGTCGCCCGACTTCAACTTCGCCTTCGAGATCAGCGCCTGCCACGCCGTCAGCCCCGCCAGCGGAACGGAGGCCGCGTCTTCGTGGCTGATGTTTGCGGGCTTCAGGGCCATCTCATCCGCCTTCAGACGGGCTGTCTGCGCGATTGCACCGGCGTCCTGCTGATTGGCGCGCGCAAAGACCGCGTCCCCGACCTTGAAGCCGGCAACGTCCGTGCCGACCTGCGTGATCTCGCCCGAGACGTCGAAGCCCATGACATGGGGAAACGCGAGGGGGATGTTGTCCTTCATCGCCCCCGATTGCAGGATGTAGTCGATGGGATTCACACTGGCCGCATGGACGCCGATCAGGACGGAATCGTCCTTCAGCGCGGGCGGATCGATGTCGGCGATTTCGATCGGGGTGTCGTAGTCACGGATGATGGCGGCTTTCATGACGTGTCTCCTCTATGATGGGGATCGGTGACCTACTTACGCGTAGGCCCCGTTCGAATAGGTCAGCTCATAGCTATGGCTGTAGATCTCGAAGACAACGCCGAAGGGGTCTTCGACATAGACCATGCGGAATGGCTTCTCGTCAGGAAAATATTCGCGCACGGGCATCCGCTGCTTGCCACCGGCGGCGACGATCTTCTCCAGCAGTTCTTCGAGGTTGGGATCCTGCACCGCGAAGTGGAAGGTGCCATGGCGGCGGTAGGAAAAGTTGTCGTCGGGTTCTTCGTTGCCCTTGAATTCAAACAGTTCGAAGCCGATCCCGTCTGCGGTCGACAGATGCGCGATCCGCAGCCGGTCCCAGCCCGGACCGAAAACGTCGGTGCACATTACCCCAATGGCGCTGTCATCCTCTGTCACCTCGCTGGGGGCCATGAGGACGTAGAAGCCCATAATCTCGGAATAGAATTTCACGGCGGCGTCCAGATCGGGGACAGAGATGCCGATGTGGGAAAACGTGCGAGGGGTCGGGGTCATGGTTTTTTCCTTTCGATGTTTGCTTGAATGACAGATAGACGCAGCGCATGGTTTGGTGAAATTATCATCTGAAATGTCTTTCCAAACGAAACGTGATGATCCGATGTTGAACGCGACCTGGCTCGATACCTTTGTCACCCTTGCCGAAACGGGCCACTTCACCCGCACCGCCGCGCGTTTGAACATGACGCAACCCGGCGTTTCGCAGCATCTGCGCAAGCTGGAGCGCCAAGTTGGGCAACGTCTGATTGCGCAGGAGGGGAAAAGTTTTGCCCTGACCCCGGCGGGTGAGACGGTGCGCGATCTGGGTCTTGCGCGCCGGGCGCAGGAACGGCAGCTGCACGCCGCGATCCGCGCCGACGATCCAGACGTCGGAGAGGTCCGGATTGCCTGTTCCGGCAGTTTCGCGCAGATTCTTTATCCGCGGCTGATTGCCATGATGCGCGATGCCCCGCGTCTGACGATCCATCTGGAAGCGGCACCGCAGAACAACGTCCTGTCCGGCGTTCTGGAGGGGCGCTTCGACTTGGGCGTGGTCGGTCAGGACCCCGGGCACCCGCGCCTTGACGCCCGGTTGATCGGTCGGGAGGAACTGTGTCTGATCCTGCCCGCCGATGCCGCCGGGGGCCACGTGACCTTTGAGAACCTAGAGACCCGCGGTTTCGTGGCGCACCCCGACGGTTATGCCTACGCAAATGAGCTTCTGTCCCTGAACTTCCCAGACACGTTCACCGGCGCGGACCGATTGCGCATCCGGACCGTCGTGAACCAGATCGGCCAGATCCCGGCACCGGTGGCCTGCGGCATCGGCTACACCCTCTTGCCTCGCAGCGGAATCGAGGCCTTTGCCGGGCGCGACCGGCTGACCGTCGCGCCCTTGCTCCATCGCCGCCATCACGAGTTGTGGTCGATTGCGCGCAAAGGCCCCGAGCCGTCCGCCCGGGTCCGCCGGATTATGGGGATCGCAAGTGACATCGCCGGGGAAATCGGCCGACAAAATTGAGATTTCAGCAACGGGTCTGGATTGGGCATTGGAAAATGCGTCGTATGACTGGCACCACGACTCTCTCTCCTGGATGAAAAGTAGATGTTGGTGATGATTCAGCAAAAGCTCACTTTGTCCCGCACAGCCGAACTCCGACCAAATTACCGCATGTCAGCTTTCAGGTTGCGTCTGTGCCGCCGCGGCGCGTTTTGCTGCATAATGCAACTCCAGCTTGGACGGTCGGCCAGGTGAGCGGCGACCTTTCTTCACATAGCCGTTCGTAGGCTCCAGACCCATTGATTTCAGTCGATGAGCAATCTTTACTGGCTGAGCGGGGTGCAAAATGGAACGCCTGAAACCGTTTTTTCCCACGTGCCATGGTAAGCCCCGGGTTGATGATCGGAGGGTGCTGAGCGGCATTATATTTATCAATCACAATGGGTTGCGGTGGTGCGATGCGCCCAGGGTGTATGGCCCCGCCAAGACGCTCTACAATCGCTGGAAACGCTGGAGCGAAAAAGGCGTCTTTGCGCGGATCATGACGGGCCTAACCGCGCTTGGGGCCATATCGCGTCACTGATTGAAACCTGCAAGATCAACGGCGTCGAGCCCTTCGCCTACCTCAAGGCCACCCTGACTGCGATTGCCAACGGTCAGCCGCAAAGCGGCATCGACGATCTGCTTCCGTGGAATTTCAAGTCGTCAACCTGATCAAAAGGTGAGGTCCAGCGAACGCTTACTTCGGTCTTGCCTGCGTAGGAGCGGTGGCCGGCACATCGACGATCACTGCGTTGTCCAGCTCGACGAGGTCGGTGGTGCTATATGCAAAGAACGCCCTGTCCCGATTGGCGCCAGTGAAGCGTGCGGCCGGGTCCGACGGCGAGATTGTCTTCGACTTCACCGGGGTCGCAGACCCAAAGGCGGCGTCGTCCTGCGTTTCGAGATATTCCTGGGTGGCGCGGGTGATCTTTTCCGGCACGCTCCATGTCTCGAACTCAGCCTTCGTATACCGGCTTGCCTCTGCGTTGATGATGGAGACGTCGGGCCCGAACGCTGTCCCGCCGACCAGACCCTCGGCGACGCGTCGCGCCAGGACAGTCCCGAACAGAGGCCGGAACCGATCGCTGTCACGGAACCGGCCGGCCCGACCGTAGAGCGAGTGAGAACGCCGGGATGACTTTTTACACGGCCCTCCAAGCTGTCGGATGCGTATCGCAGGAAATATCTGTGCGATAGATCTGCTATTTTAGATGTTTTATTTTTCATTCTTGTCGCTAATCTCGCATCGCAGGATGCAGACGCAGATTCTGTGCGTGGCGGGGGGACATCAGTGGAATACTTCGTTCAGCAATTGATCAACGGGCTGACCCTGGGATCGATATACGGGTTGATCGCCATCGGCTATACGATGGTCTATGGCATCATCGGCATGATCAATTTCGCGCATGGCGATATCTTCATGATCGGCGCTTTCATCGCGCTGGCAACGTTCCTGGTGCTGACCACCATACTTGGGATCACCTTCCTGCCGGTGGTTCTGCTGCTGGTGCTGATTGTGTCGATGCTATTCACCTCGGCGTGGGGCTGGACCGTCGAGAGGTTGGCCTATCGCCCCTTGCGTGGATCGTTCCGGCTGGCACCGCTGATCACGGCCATTGGCATGTCGATCGTGTTGCAGAACTTCGTTCAGGTCACTCAGGGCGCGCGAGTTAAGCCACTGCCACCACAGATCGAGGGTGGCATAACTCTGATGTCCGGTTCCAGTGACGCCGGCACGATCAGCGCGCAACTTTCTTACATGCAGATAATCATCATCGGAACGACCTTTGTCCTGATGGTCGCCTTTTCGCTGCTGATATCGAAAACGCCGTTGGGGCGCGCTCAACGGGCCTGCGAGCAGGACCGCAAGATGGCCTCCCTTCTAGGGGTCAACGTCGACCGCACGATTTCGCTGACCTTCATCATGGGGGCGGCACTAGCTTCGGTCGCGGGGCTGATGTTCTTGCTGCTTTACGGCGTCATCGACTTCTACATCGGCTTTCTCGCCGGGGTGAAGGCCTTCACGGCCGCCGTCTTGGGCGGCATTGGCTCACTTCCCGGCGCAATGCTGGGCGGCTTGCTGATCGGGCTGATCGAAGTCTTCTGGTCGGCTTATTTCAGTGTCGAATACAAGGACGTCGCCGCGTTTTCCATCCTCGCCATCGTTCTGATCTTCATGCCCTCCGGCCTTTTGGGCAAGCCCGAGATCGAGAAGGTCTGATGGCCGGGACGGGGCAGGTGCCTGCCGGAACGACACCAGTTGCGCCTAAGAACGCCGACGTTCCGCAAACCCGCATGGCCCGCGCCCTGCGCGAGTCGTTGATTGCGGGGGCATTGGCGGCGATTCTAGGCTTCTTCTTCCTCGCGCTGCGTACCGATATCGTGACCGGTGGGCTGAACGTCACCACCCGCTGGGGTCTTTGGCTGACCGCTATCGCGATTGTTTTTGCCGGCCGGATGGCTTTGAACCTGTTCTGGTTCGACCGCGACTGGGGCAGCGGCAAGCCGGCAAGAAAGACCATCGTCGCGGCGCTACCGTCCGGCAAGACAGTGGGCCGCGTCGCGCTGCTTTTCGCACTGGTGCTGCCGTTTCTCTTCATGGCTTTGTTTCCCAACAAGGACCGCCAGTTTATCGATCTCTCTATCCTGATCATGACCTACATCATGCTCGGTTGGGGGTTGAACATCGTCGTCGGTCTCGCAGGGCTGCTAGATCTCGGATATGTTGCCTTTTATGCGGTCGGAGCATATTCTTTTGGACTTTCAGCGCATTATTTAGGTTTAGGCTTCTGGACGGCTCTGCCGATGGCGGGGCTGCTGGCCGCGACTTGGGGACTGATCCTTGGCTTTCCGGTGCTGCGGCTGCGCGGCGATTACCTCGCCATCGTGACGCTGGCCTTCGGCGAGATGATCAGAATCGTACTTATCAACTGGAACGATTTTACCGGCGGGCCGAACGGCATTTCGGGCATCCCGAAGCCTACTTTCTTCGGGCTCGAAATCGGTCGCGGCGAGGGTAGCTTTGGCGACGTGTTCGGCATTCCCTATGATCCGATCCACCGCTTCGTCTTTCTCTACTACATCATCCTTGTACTGGCCCTGCTGACAAATTTTGTTACTATGCGGTTGCGCCGTCTGCCGATCGGCCGCGCCTGGGAGGCCTTGCGCGAGGACGAGATCGCCTGCCGGTCCCTCGGGATCAATACCCGCAACACCAAGCTCAGCGCATTTTCCATCGGCGCCATGTTCGCGGGGTTTGCAGGATCGTTTTTTGCCACCCGGCAGGGCTTCATTTCGCCCGAAAGCTTTACCTTTCTGGAATCGGCGATCATCCTGGCAATCGTCGTTCTGGGCGGACTTGGCAGCCAGATCGGGATCGTCATAGCGTCGGTCGTGATGGTCGGCGGGATCGAACTTCTGCGCAATCTGAACTTCCTCAAACAGGTCTTCGGGCCGTCGTTCGAACCGACTGAATTCCGAATGCTGATCTTCGGATTGGCAATGGTGGTTATCATGGTCTGGAAGCCTCGCGGCTTGGTGTCTACTCGCGAACCCTCGGCAACGCTGAAAGAGAAGAAGCTGATCAAGGCAGATCAGGTCGCACAGGGCGAGGGACATTGACATGAGCACGCAATCGCGATCCGTCCACCGTTGGAAGGACGATCCGGTATTGACGGTCGAACACATGTCCATGCGGTTCGGCGGCCTGCTGGCGATCAATAATTTGTCGTTCGAGGTGGGGCGCGGTGATATCACTGCGCTGATCGGGCCGAACGGTGCTGGCAAGACCACGGTCTTCAACTGCGTAACGGGCTTTTACAAGCCGACGGAAGGACGAATTGTTGCACGTCACGGAACAGGTGCGCAGGTCGCAGCCGTCGAGCATGCGACAACCAAGGGTAAACGGTGGCACAGCACGGACGCCGGCGCGGTCTTTCTGCTGGAACGCATGCCCGACTATGAAATTTCGCAAAAGGCCAAGGTCGCGCGAACGTTCCAGAACATCCGCCTGTTCAGCGGCATGACACTGCTGGAAAACCTTCTGGTCGCCCAACACAATCCGCTGATGGTCGCGTCTGGTTATACAATCGGCGGCATCTTAGGTCTGAAATCCTTCAAGAGGGCGGAAAAAGCCGCAACGGAAAAGGCGGCTTACTGGCTTGATCATGTTGGTCTGATCGATCGTGCTGACGATGCCGCCGGCGATCTTCCCTATGGTGATCAGCGCCGACTGGAAATCGCCCGCGCGATGTGCCTCGAACCGCTGGTGCTTTGCCTTGACGAACCTGCCGCAGGGTTGAATCCGCGCGAATCCGCCGATCTCAACCTACTGCTGCGTTATATCCGCGAAACGCACGGCACCTCGATCCTTTTGATCGAACATGACATGGGCGTGGTGATGGAGATTTCGGATCATGTGATCGTCCTGGACTACGGCGTGAAGATTGCCGATGGCGACGCGGCTGAGGTGAAGTCCGATCCGAGGGTGGTTGCTGCCTATCTCGGTGTGGATGACGAAGCCGAGATCGATGTGCCCGAGGTGCGAAAAGATCTGATCGAAGTTACGGGTCGGACGAAAAAAGGGGCCGGCGATGAGTAAAACCTTGCTCTCGGTCCGCGATATCCACACCTATTATGGCAAGATCATTGCCCTGCGAGGGGTCGACGTCGACGTTCACCGTGGCGAGATCGTCACCATGATCGGCGCCAATGGAGCGGGCAAGTCTACGCTGATGATGACGATCTGCGGCGATCCTCACCCGCGCCAAGGTCAAGTGGTCTATGATGGTCAGGACATCACCGCGATGCCCACGCATGAGATCATGCGCCTTGGCATCGCTCAGTCCCCGGAAGGGCGGCGGATTTTCCGGGCGATGACGGTGCTTGAGAACCTCATGATGGGCGCAGCGCTGGTCAATCCGGAGTATTTCGATCAGGATCTGGAAAAGGCGTTCACCCTGTTTCCACGCCTGAAAGAGAGGCGACATCAACGCGGCGGCACTCTTTCGGGAGGCGAACAGCAAATGCTCGCTATCGCCCGCGCGCTCATGAGTCGCCCCAAGCTGCTGCTTCTCGACGAACCTTCTCTGGGCCTGGCCCCACTGATCGTGCGGCAGATTTTCGATGCCATCCGTGCGCTAAACCGCGACGAGGGGCTGACAGTGTTCCTTGTAGAACAGAACGCCTTTCACGCGCTGAAACTGGCGCATAGGGCCTATGTTATGGTCAACGGCAAAATCACCATGAGTGGCACAGGTGCCGAACTTCTGGGGCGTGAGGATGTGCGTGCGGCCTATCTGGAAGGCGGGGCGCACTGATGGCGCGCCGCTTCGGGCTGGGCAACTTGGAAATCGGAGGGATGGCATGGATGGTCTGATCTGGGAGGAATCGCTTTGGTCATTCCTTTTTGTCACGGTGGTCCTGGGCGGTGGCACGGCCTGGATGACCGGACGCGCGGTGGCGCTTGGTTGGGACGCGCGCTGGAAGCTGTTCGTCTATGTGTTATTGCTGGCATGCGCGGTCCGTTTCATCCATTTTGCGCTGTTTGACGGAACGCTCCTGTCACTCCATTTTTTTGTCATCGATCTGGCCGTCCTTCTGGCCGTGGCGGCCCTTGCCCATTTGTTCACGCGATCCGCTCAGATGAGCGCGCAATACCGCTTTGCATACGAGCGCAGCGGCCCTTTCAAATGGAAAGTGCGGCCGTAAATGGCGGGCTGCAACACGGCAAAACAGGGCTTTCCTTTGCCCGTGATCTGGAGTTCGATGGAGCTGTTGTGACGGGGCGGCGCCCCACCACATCCCGGCGTGAGGCAGTAGACACCCTGACCTCGCGCCCTTAGAAAACAGGTGTCGACAGGGAGTTCACATGAAAAAAATACTTCTCGCGAGCGCGGCATTCGGCCTTTCCTTTGGAGCGCAAGCACAGGCCGAGATCGTGATCGCCGTCGCCGGCCCGATGACCGGGCAATATGCCTCGTTCGGGGAGCAGATGAAAGGCGGAGCCGAACAGGCGGTTGCCGACCTGAACGCCAAGGGCGGTATCATGGGCGAACAGATCCGCCTGGTTGTCGGCGACGACGCCTGCGACCCAAAGCAGGCGGTTGCGGTGGCCAACCAGTTCGCCGGTGATGGCGTGACCTTCGTTGCCGGACATTTCTGCTCGGGCTCGTCTATTCCGGCATCGTCAGTCTATGCAGACGAACAGATCATCCAGATCTCGCCCGGCTCGACCAACCCGAAGTTCACCGACGAGCGGCCCTCGGACGGGATATTCCGCGTCTGCGGCCGGGACGACCAGCAGGGCGATGTTGCCGGCAGATACCTGATCGATCACTACGCCGGCAAGAAGGTCGCCTTCATCAACGACAAGACCGCCTATGGCCAAGGCTTGGCCGATGCCACGCAGGCTGTCTACGAGGCACAGGGCGGACAGTCTGCGATGTCGGAATCCTACACGGCTGGTGAAAAGGATTACACCGCTCTGGTGTCAAAGCTGAAGCAGGCCGGAGTCGAGGTTCTGTATGTCGGCGGCTATCATACCGAGGCGGGTCTCATCAAACGCCAGATGCAGCAGCAGGGTATGGACACGATCATGATGTCGGGTGACGCTCTGGTCACGGATGAATACTGGGCCATCACCGGCGACGCGGGCGAAGGCACCATGATGACATTCTCGCCCGATCCGCGCCGCAACGAAGAGGCGAAGCCAGTCGTCGACGCCTTGACTGCTGCCGGAAAGACCGCTGAGGGCTATGCACTCTACACCTATGCCGCAATCCAGGTCTATGCGGATGCAGTGACTGCGGCAGGCTCCACAGATTATGAACCCGTGGTCGAAGCGCTGAATGCCGGGGATTTCAACACCGTACTCGGTGCGCTGAAATTCGACGACAAGGGCGATGTGACTTTGCCCGGATATATCATGTATGAATGGAAAGCGGGCCAGTACGACTATGTAACCAACTGAAGCAATTCCCGATATCTATTCGGACCCCGGCCCGGCATCCACAAGGGTGCCGGGTTTTTGTTTGTGAATCCTGAAAGATTCAGTCTCCTGCCGCCCGAGCACGATGCGTCCAAAATTGGCTAAAAATTAGAAATGACGCGCTGGGGGCAGTACGGATTCGTAATTTCTAAATAGATTCAAGATAATGAAAACTCGCCGCATAGCCGACGCCAGAGTTAAGGAGCCTACTCTGTTGTCACTCTTACTGGGACTCGCAAGGTGGTACTTGACAACAATCCCTTGCCAATGCCCGCAGAAGACCCACCAGGTTCTGACTGGAAACGCTAGGCCAATTCCCACGCCCCACCCAAAGGCATAAGAAATTAGCATTGGTATGGAAAAACTTAAGGACGCATATAGCCGTCACGGCTAGATATTGACCGCGCTTCACCAAGGTAGACGCCGCCGCTTTTGTTGGATCTGGATCATTTCAGGATCACGACCGAAGTTCAGGCGATAGTGCCTTAAGTACGAAACAACTAAGGATTGAATTTTTTTCTATTTGTGCTTCTCTAATCCTGCAGACGACTCGTTTGCACGATTTCCGGGAGGTAAAAATGCAATTCCGAAATGAAATCTTGCCTGTCAAGATGGTGTGTACGCTAAGCTTGCTAACGGCCTTCGCCATGGCCATGCCACAATTCGCCGCCGCACAGGCGGCAGCAGCGGAGATAAAATCCTCTGTGCCCGATGACACTGCACTTGCTGCGCTGAAGGACGAGGCCATTCAGGCGGTCCAAGAAAACAGCAAGCTTGCGCAGGTAATGGTTGACTCGATCTTCAGCTTTGCCGAGCTCGGGTTTCAGGAAGTCGAAACCTCTGGCTATCTCACCAAACTTCTGGAGGAGAACGGCTTTGTAATCGAGCACGGCTCGGCGGGCGTTTCCACAGCATGGACAGCGACTTGGGGAACCGGAGAGCCGGTGATCGCCTTCGGTAGCGATATCGATGGCATTCCGAAGGCGTCGCAGAAGCCCGGCGTCGCCTACCATGAGCCGTTGGTCGAGGGCGGACCCGGCCATGGCGAGGGTCACAATTCAGGTCAGGCGGTGAATATCGTGGCCGCGCTCGCGGTGAAGGATCTTATGGAGCGCGAAGGCATTTCGGGGACTTTGATGCTATGGCCCGGCGTGGCGGAAGAGCTTCTTGGAACCAAAGCTTACTTCGTTCGAGACGGGATGTTCGAAGATGTAGATGCCGTCATCTTTACCCATGTTGCAAATAATCTGGTGACGAGTTGGGGTCAGGCGAATGGCACGGGCCTTGTATCAGTGGAGTATACGTTCGAGGGTGAATCAGCTCATTCCGCCGGCCAACCGTGGCAAGGGAGAAGCGCTCTCGACGGCGTGGATCTTATGAACATTGGCTGGAACGTCAAACGCGAGCACTTGCGACCTGATCAGCGCTCACATTTCGTGATCACGAACGGTGGAGATCAACCCAATGTCGTTCCGTCACTAGCGTCAGTCTGGTATTTTGTCCGCGAAATGGATCAGAAAAATATTCAGAAAAACTACGATACGCTTAACAAGATCGCAGAAGCTGCGGCGATGATGACCGATACGACCGTTTCACGAAAGATGGTTGGCACGGCATATCCTCGCCACTTCAATAAACCAATGGCAGAAGCCGCCGACAAGAACATCAGGAAGGTGGGACTTCCGGATTGGACCGAAGACGACCAAGCTTTCGCCAAGGCGATTCAGGCCACGGTCGGTGCAGATGAAAAGGGGCTTGCGACAGAACTCGACGAATTGGGGGCGCCACTAAAAACTCCCACCAGCGGCGGCTCCGACGACATTGGCGATGTGTCGTGGGTCGTTCCTACTATTACTATCCGCTATCCTTCCAACGTTCCGGGGCTTCCCGGGCATCACTGGTCGAACGCTATGACGATGGCGACGCCGATCGCGCACAAGGGTGTCATTGCCGGAGCCAAGGTAGTTGCGATGACGACGCTTGATCTACTCATGGAACCTGAGTTGTTAGAGCAATCTCGGGCCTATTTCCGCGACGAGCAGACGGCAAATGAGACCTACACGCCGTTCATCACAGGCGAGGATCAGCCCGCAATCACCAAAAATGAAGAGATCATGGCCGAGTTCCGCCCCCAGCAAGAGAAATTTTACTATGATGCCTCCAAGTACGACACATACTTGGAGCAGATTGGGGTAACCTATCCAACGCTCACGCCGCCAGCCAAATAGGCGTCAGCCACACGGGCCTTTTCAGCAGCAGGTAAGGTTTACCTGCTGCTGGGATCTCTCTCTTTTAAGCTCTGCATATGTCTGGGGGTCGGAGAAGTTCGCGCCCCCGCCGGAACATGGTTCATTGACAAACTGCCTGACAAAGGCTGCTCTGCCCGCATCAGATACGACAATGAGGCCGGCACCCTGACCGGTCAGATTGCTGCATCCGTGACGGCCCGGGATTTCATGCGACAGTGTGGTAAAGCTCCATGAAGCCGTCGATACTTGCGCCAAGAACGGGAAAGAGCCGCAGCCATATTCGGGTCGCGTGATATTCCGTGTCGATCCAGAGGCTCATCGCAAGGCTGCACTACAGCAGAGATGTCAGGAAAGAGCATAAATCAGTAGACTGAAGATGTGCTGAACCGCGCCGCGCAAAAACGGCAGGCGGCAATGCCCGGTTTACGGGTTGGCGCTTACGTCTATGGTGTTTGCGGCCTACGATGGTACGTTGTGTGCGCGGTCAAGCGGGCTTGCTGCGATCGGTGCGTTGGTCGTTCGGTCCGGAGAGAAATTTTATACGACGCCGCAGGCACCATTGACCTGAATTCTATCCGACAGCGGAGACATCATGCCCAAAGCCCAAGCTCCCTCCGTCATCGTGTTCGATGTGAACGAGACGCTCCTGGACCTCACGACACTGGAGCCCATCTTTGAACGGATATTTGGCGATGCGGCCGTCATGCGGAACTGGTTCGCCCAGCTTGTCCTCTATTCAGAAGCTCTGACGCTGTCTGGCCTCTATACGCCGTTCGGTGAACTGGCGGGGGGCACACTGCGTATGGTGGGCGAGACAAAAGGTATCGAGATCCGCGACAGCGATATTGTGGATTTGAAAGGGCACCTCGGATCAATGCCAGCCTTGCCCGATGTCGCCCCCGCTCTGGAAAAGCTGCGCGCCGCCGGGTTTCGGCTGGTGACGCTGACGAATTCGCCTCCCGGACCGTCTCCCACGCCGCTTGACCGCGCAGAGCTTTCAGGATTTTTTGAACGGTCTTTCAGCGTTGACGACGTCCGCAGGTTCAAGCCCGCGCCTGAGACCTATCGGTTGGTTGCACAGGCATTGGACGTGGATTTGACTGATCTGTGCATGGTGGCCTGTCATCTTTGGGATACGGTCGGTGCACAGGCGGCGGGGTGTTCAGGTGCATTGGTCAGGCGTCCTGGCAACGCGGTGATGCATGTCGACGGTGTGCCTTTGCCCGACATCGTCGCCGATGATATGGTGCATCTGGCGGATCAGCTCATCGCGCTCTGGGCAACATCACAAACAGCGTGAGGGTCGTCGCAAAAAAAATGCTGCCAGCTTTTTGGCCTGGCAGCATCTTTCTTCAGATATGGCTCAGGCGGCGTGAGTGCCGCGCACCGGATAGTCTTTTTGACGAATGAACGTCAGACCGTCGAGCAAGCCTTTCAAGGCAGGGCGCGAGAAAGGCGCATTCGACACATCCACAATCTGCAGCTTGCCGTCGCCGCGCACGACAAAAGTCGCGGGCTCTGCAAAGGGGCGGTCGGTTTCTTCGGGACTGCGTGGGTCAGAGACAAAGACGCCAAGCTGCGCCATCTGCGCGAGGCTGAGGTCATAGCCGATGGCACCGTTGTATCCGATATCGCTCGCTGAGGCTTTTGCCTTCTCTTCCGGATCGGCCGAGATCGCAACAACGTCTACGTTGATCGCGGCGAAGTCGTCCAGCATGCCGTTCAGCTCGGTCAGGTAGGATTTGCAGATCGGGCAATGCTTGCCGCGGTAGACAACAACCAATTGCCAGTCGCCGTGGTCCCGGTTCGGCTGACCAACTTTGACCTCCCCATTCGTGAGAGTGGATACGGCAACGTCTGGAAACGGCGCGTTGGGTGTCAGTGTATTGGGCATATCAGAAATTCTTTCAGTTTGTGTTCTCGGGTAAAACGACCCAGCACGGTGACTTGTTCCGTTGGTGCCGCGTTGACGTCAGGTTGTTCTATGTGGGGTCTGATGCCGCAGAGTGCCGGATCCTACGCTAAGCTGTTAAGATAGGTGGCATTGGCACCCTTCACACACCAGGATGCATTGACTTAAATGCGGCGCCTGAACCTTTGTGTTAACGCCGGACAAAAATCGCACCAGTCGCCGGAGAAAAGCTGCGCCACTTTGCTGGATTTAGGTCTATCCATGGCCCCGCACGGTGGATTGCCCCCACAGAGCAACGAAGCTGTGTGGGGCTGTGGGCAAACCGGGTTGTTATGATTGTGCGTTTTAGAACTCACGGCGAAGCGCAATTTCCGCGGCCTTACCGTATCATGAGGAGTCCTGTCACTCCATCAAATTGGCCCGAAAGACTTCCGCCGGTGTTGCACTTCATTTGTGAAATCCACCCCGGCGACATGATGTTGCAACCAAGTAGAAATGTCCATCGGCCCGCAAAGTAGAAATGTCTCACTTGGTGGTCCGCTATCATGGCTGGGCAGGGCGCAGACCTCATATATCGCAGCCCTGAACAGCCATGCGGGCGTGGTCATTCGGCGGCGTGAGACGGGGCAGCTTCGGCTTGTTTCTTTGCACGTTTGGCCAGCTTAGAGTTCCAACCTTCGGTATTACGGCGGCCATTTGGCTGATAGCGTGTCGCTTGTTTGCCGGCGCGCCGTTTCTTTGGGGCCGCTTCGTCCTGTTCAGCCTTG
>NZ_VSJK01000107.1 GCF_008085915.1 Oceaniovalibus sp. ACAM 378
CGGCGCGATTGAACCAGGATATCGAGCACATCGCCATTGGCATCGACGGCGCGCCAAAGCCAGTGCGTTCGACCCTTGATCCGGATCACGACTTCATCGAGATGCCATTTGTCCGTCGGCGCCGGACGGTCCCGGCGGATCTTGGCGGCAAACTGGGAGCCGAACCGGTTCACCCAATCTCGGATCGTCTCGTACGAAACTGTTATACCGCGTTCGGCCAATAGATCCTCGACGTCACGCAGGCTCAGGGCGAAACGATGGTAGGCCCAAACGGTGTAGCCAATGACGCTCCGCGGAAACCGGAAGCATTTGATCCGGGACAAATCTTCAATACTCAGCATGGCCGGAGAGTACCCGGGCGTTCAAGCTTCAACAACCT
>NZ_VSJK01000108.1 GCF_008085915.1 Oceaniovalibus sp. ACAM 378
CATCGCTCGGCAACAAGACCCCCGCAGAAGCGCGCCGAGCGCTTGAGCTACTTGATGGCATCGCGCCCGGCGCGCTTGCCACACCCGAAACCGACGACTATCAAACCCAAGGACTCTCGCTATGACCGAGGGACGACCGGGGGGCAGGTCACAGTCGGAACTTTGAAATTTAGAGCCGCAATACGAAACCCGGAACCTACCATAGCGCCAACTTGTTCGGAGTGTAGCAACCGCCTTAAACGGCTCTGTTGATGGCGTGGATGCCCCTCCCGACGGCATCGCAATGTGCCATTGTGGTGAGTGTTAAAGCCATCACAAAAGGAAGGAGCATCCATGTCCGAAGTTACTATTATCGGTGTCGACTT
>NZ_VSJK01000038.1 GCF_008085915.1 Oceaniovalibus sp. ACAM 378
GTCGTCCGACGCGACACATCCAAAGGCTCTCTCAGCATCAAACTCAAGCGAGCTGGCTGGGATGAGGCATTCTTATGCAGCGTTCTCAATGGGCTGTAAGACGCGTGAGCCAAACGCGATTGCCCTGTGAGCATGGACTGGACCATCCGCGCATGGAACCCTGCTGCTGAGCAACTTTTCGGCTATTCTGAAGCCGAAGTTATTGGTCAGAGATTTGATGAGATTTTGGTACCGCCAGAAGATTTGACGAATGTTTCGGACGATATGCGGCGCATTGCGTCCGGCGAAACCGTCAGAAGTGAGACGGAGAGACTGCATAAGAATGGTCAGCGAATGCAGGTGGAAAGGAGCATTTCGGCCATCCACGACGTATCACAAGAATATACCGGATTCGTCGCGACCTACAGTGACATTAGCGCCCGCAAAGCATCTGAGGCCCATATCCAAACCCTGTTGCAGGAGGTTAACCACCGGTCCAAGAACCTGCTTGCGATAGTTCAGGTTATTGCTCGGCAGACGGGTCGCATGTACGAAGGACCGGATTTTTTTGCAGTGTTTAACAAACGCTTGGAAAGTCTGACATCAAACCAAGATATCTTAATCAATAGTCAGGGAAGTCATGTTGATTTGGAAACGCTTGCCCATAAGCAATTTGCACATCTGATCGATCCCGCAGATCCCCGTGTCACGATAAGTGGTCCGACTGTACACACAAATGAGTCCGCGTCACAAGCTGTGGGTATGGCGATTTTCGAGTTGGTTACAAACGCCGCTAAGTATGGAGGTTTGTCGCAGGAAACTGGCTCGGTAGCTCTGTCTTGGGCGATTACCGAACAAGTAGCTCCGAATATCGAAATTTCTTGGGTTGAAACAGGTGGTCCGCCAGTCACCGCACCGACAAGGAAAGGCTTTGGTTCTCAAGTTACAGGCCCTATTCTCGAAAGTATGACTTCGGGAAAGACACACCGTGATTACGATCCTAACGGCCTTCGTTGGTATCTAAGCGCGCCTCTCGCACGATTGACAGAGTAGAATGATCTGCCATCACTTCGGTTAAGTTTCCAGAATGCTGCGTTACGCATGAACGGCGGGTCTTGTGGCGCAGCACCGCATGACGGGGGGACGGCAGCTTTGGTCCGTGGGCCAGTCGCGCCGACCGGCAGTCAGGGCGGAGAGTGTGAATTCGCTGCAATCACAAATTCAGCGGGCGCGGACTTCATAAGCGGACCTCCAACCGGCTGCGAAACCATGTTTTCGTTCTGCGGTGTAGCGCGTCAACCACCTTGTCCGGGACCGTCAACCATCTTGGCCGGTTTTGAGGCCGCCGAGGTTGGCGTAAGTTTGAGTGTTCTGGCTCAGCTTTCTCCTTCGTTGTGGTTGTCGGTGATGGTTGTCGCTGGCGTTTCGGCCTGAGCCTTCTTGTTGGCGGTCGCCACACGCTGGCGGAAGCTTTCGGCGTTCATTTCCAAAATCGTCGCGTGGTGAACCAGACGGTCGATGGCCGCGACGGTCATGGCCTTGTCGGGGAAGATCTGATCCCAACCGCTGAAGGGTTGGTTGGCGGCAATGGCAATGCTGCGGTATTCGTAGCGCCGAGCGATCAGTTCGAAGAGGACGCCGGTTTCGGCCTGATCCTTGTGGGCGTAGGTGATGTCGTCGAGAATGATCAGGTCGAACTTGTCGAGTTTGGCGAGGGCGGCCTCGAGAATGAGATCGCGGCGGGCGGCTTGAAGTCTCTGCACCAGATCGCTGGTCCGGGCGTAGAAGACGCGGTGTCCTGCCTCGACCAGGGCGTGACCAATGGCGCAGAGGATGTGGGTCTTGCCGGTGCCGGAATTGCCAATGGCGATGAGGTTGCCGCCGCCGTCCAGCCAGTCGCCTGCCGCCAGAGCCTCGACGCGGGCGCGCGGCAAGGTTGGCAGGACCTTGAAGTCGAAGGTTGCCAGTGTCTTGCCGGCCGGGAGTTGCGCCTCGTTCAGGTGCCGCTGGATACGACGCATGTCGCGCTCGGCCAGTTCATATTCCGCCAGCACGGCCAGGAAACGGGCGGCAGGCCAGCCTTCGGTGTCGGCGCGGGTGGCAATCTCGGCCCATAGTTTGTGGAAGCTTGGCAGCCGCAGCGCGGTCAGCATGCTGGGCAGCGTGTGGATGTCGATCTCGCGGGCGGTCATGCGCTTGCCCCAAGGAGAGCATCGAAGCTGTCCAGAGAGGGATGGGCGACAGCGACATCCCTCGGCAATACTGTGGCCTTTGGAGCCAGCAGCAACACCAGTGCTCCGGGCTCCGGCACGCGACCCGCGTCGAGGTCTGCCGAGATCAAATATGCCAACTCCGCCTCACAGGCCTGTTCATGGGCGATGAACAGCAGATCGACCATCCGGCGGCAGGCGTCCCGCCTTGGCAGATCGCGCTGCAATACCTTCCAGGCTTCAGCGTATTCGGTGCGGGGGAACAGGCTGTCGCGGTAGATCGAACCCCACAGGGCTTGCGGTTTGCGCCGCAGGGCGTGGATGACATGGTGGTAGTTGATGACATGAAGGCGATGCCCATTGTCGCGCCCGCGGCCCCGGGGATGGGTCACGACGAGGGTGCCAACGAGAAACGCCTCGATGCGATCATCGTAGAGGTGAACCCGCAGACGCTGCCCGATCAGCTGCGATGGGGCGCTGTAGAAGATGCTTTTGACCAAAAAGCCGCCTGTCCGGGTGACCGGCACCACAATCTCGGTGAAGTCGGTGGTGCGCCGCTGTGGCAGAGGCTTCAAATGCGTCCGCTCCGCCTGAACGGCAGCAACCAGCGTGTCGATGAAGCGCCGGTAATCTTCAATCGTTGCGAAGTCGCGGCTGCCGCGCAGGATCAGTGCCTGTTCGATGGCTTTCTTGAGATGTCGGTTCTGGGATTCCACCGCCCCGTTCTCGTGGGCCTCACCACGGTTGTTGCGGCTGGCGTCCATGCCGTAATGGCCGACGAAGGCATCATAGCGCTTGGTGATGTCCTCACGCTGATCGGCGGTCAGGTTGCGGAATGCGGCCGAGAGGCTGTCGGTCCGGTGGTTTTGCGGCACGCCGCCCAGCGACCAGAGGGCTTGCTGCAGGTTCTCGGCAAGGGCTGTGAAGCTTTCCCCACCGAGGACCACGCCGACATGTTCCCAGCGGCTGTAGACCATGACGAAGTGGTAGAGCAGGTGCTGGAACGGCTGGCCGGCGATCGTCACCCGCAGCTCCTCGGCATGGGTGAAGTCAGACTGGGCCATGTATCCCGGCTCGGGCGTCTGGCGGAAGATGATGTCGCGCTCGGGGCCCATCAGCGCCCGCCACTGCCGCACCCGCCGCTCCAGGGTGCGCCGAATACGATCGTCGGGGAAGGCCAGCGGATGCTCGCTCTGAAGGTGGCGCAACAGGGTGACGGCCTGCAACGCACTGTCCTTCTCCAGCAAGGGAAGAAGGTCGGTATCCCAATAGCCTTCAAGGGGATCGGCCACCGTGCGCCCGTGAACGATCTTGCGCTGCGAAGGCGGTGTCGGGTCGACATCGAAGCGCCGGGCGGTCCGTTCGCTGAACCCGGCGCGGGCAGCCGCTGTGCGCTGGCTGTGATTTTGGAGGTCGGTCATATATAATCTCAATTGCTGGTCGGTGATGGGTTTGTAGGCCAACCCGGGTCCTCCGTTTGATGGCAGAGAGCCCCGGCTTACCAACCCGCAGCGACCAGCACCTACCCCCGAAATCAATCAGGCTGGTGGGGCTGCCCTCCAGACGGGCATGCCCGTCTTCCGTTCAGCCCCACCAGCCAACGTGGTTGTCGGCACCGGTCATGATGGTTGTCGCTCAACACTGCGGTGCGGCGGCCCGCTCAGAGCCCTCTTGACCGCGATGAGGAATAGGGCTCTCGCGGTTGCAGCATGGGTGCCTGAGGTCGGGTGAGCCCAACGCCGCTATCCAACCCCTATAGTCTGCCGCAGTGCGGCATGCGCGGAAAGACCATTTTGCTTCCCACAGTATTCCTCTGTGTGGGCATCTCAGGGAGCAGACCAAGCAAACGTGCCGGGTAGCGCAGCTTTACTGTTGCAGCCCTTTGAACGTTATCGGTCCAGTACGAGATGGTTTAGAGGACTAAGTTGAAAGCTGATCGACGCTAACCAACAGAGTGACGATCAGTCCGTCGGCGGGCCAGTCATAGATTATCTCACCACCGAACTGGGCTTCCATGGTCTGGCGGATCAGTTTGCTCCCGTAGCCGTCGCCTTTCAGCGGTGCGGTGACAGTCGGGCCGCCGTGCTCTTTCCAGATGATGCTAACGTCGTCGCCCTCCTGTGATCCCGAAATATCAAGCGTCCCGACCTCGGATGACAGTGCTCCATACTTCAGCGAATTCGTGGCAAGTTCATGCACAATGAGGGCCAGTCCTGTCGCTCCTGCTTCTCCAATACCCATGCGCGGCACGGCAACCCTAATCCGGCCCGCGAAGGCACCATCATCGTCATAAGGCGAGAGCAGCACGGTGAAAAGATCGCCGAGCAGCGCCGCCTTACCCTGGCTTCCAGGCAAAGGACGCACCAGATCATGTGCGCGCCCCAAGGCAATCAGTCGGTGTGTCAGCTGCTTTGACATGTCTTCTGTCGAACTTGATGATCGGGAGGTCATCTTTGTCAAAGCGGCCGCTATTGCTAAAAGGTTCTTAACCCGGTGGCTCATTTCACCAGCTAAAAGCTCATTACCTTCCTCGGCGTGCTTCCTCCCGCTGATATCTATGAAAATTCCCGTCATTGCCTGTCCATCAATGTCGATATCTGCGCTATGACCACGCGCGGATATCCAGCGTACGTCACCGTTCAAAAGCGTGCGGAAGTCAATCTCATAGGCACCTTTGACGGCCTTCGTGGCCGAGAAGGCCTCCCTGACGCGATCTCGATCTGAGGGATGGATTTTCTCCGAGAGACGCTCGAAAGTCAGTGCCTGCCCCCGTGGCACATCCCATAGCTCGTAGCCATGCGGGTCCATAGTAAAAGTGTCCGTGTTTATATCCCATGACCACAATGCGACGCCTGCCGCATCGACAGCAGCGCGAAGCTGTTTATATCCCCAATTCGTGTGGTCAAATTCTCTGGACAGCATGATTGCTCCTCATCATAGCGAATGTGCTCTCGGTCTCTAAAGAGTTCTTTAATCGCCCCAAGATTGAAACTTACCTGCATATTTTTCAGTTTTACAGATGCGTTGCGTCAATCAAGTGATCTGAGAACGAGGGCATAAATGTAGTAGTCAACTCCATCTCAATGGTCGAATGCGTTCCACGTGTAAAGTCTACTGCCTCTCGCGAAAAGAGGCGATCACGGCTGAGGCATGTTTGAACTGCCTATATTCTCCATGTTCCATCGATGGAAGCGCTTCGTCTCCATCAGTCCGGTGTCCGCCCTTTCTCCCGGACGCCCTCGCACACGCAGCGAAGACTACGCATGTGCGGCGAAAGTCCGGAAGGTCCGCACTGCCCTCACTCACACTTGGAAAATGCTGCGCGATGCACGAATGGCCGGTCTGGTGAAGCTGCGGCGCCGCATCGAAGTGGTCAGCGGAAGTCGGCTTCGGGCCGTCCATGAAGACGGCCCAGCTGTCTATATTTCAATGGCCTCTGAGATGGCGAGGGCGTCTTCGAGCTCGACACCAAGATAGTGAACAGTGCTGTCCATTTTGGTATGCCCAAGCAAAAGCTGGACGGCGCGCAGGTTTCCCGTCTTTTTGTAGATCTGCGTTACTTTCGTTCGGCGCATCGAGTGGGTGCCATAGGCGCTTGCATCGAGACCGATTGATGCCACCCAATCACGAACGATCCGAGCGTATTGCCGTGTCGAAATGTGAAGACGTTCGTGGAAACGTCCGGGCCAGAGATATTCGGACCCTATCATGAGCGGGTCTTGCATCCATTTCGCCACCGAGACCCGAGTGCCTTCTGAAATCTCGAACCGGACAGGTTTCTGGGTCTTGCTCTGAAGAACGGAAGCCCGTTCCTTGATCTGGCCGGACGCCATGACGTCGACGACCTTCATCTTGACCAGATCGCAGCCACGCAGCTTGCTGTCGATGGCCATATTGAACAGCGCCAGGTCGCGTTGGTTCTCAGCCAGCTCAAGCCGAACGCGGATCGCCCAGACATGTTTGGGCTTGAGCGGTCGCTTTTGCCCAACGATGCGGCCCTTGTTCCAAGCAGGGCGAAGCGCACGAATGGCTGGTAAGCTTGGTTTTTGCATGACAGTTCCTCCGATCCGCCATGCCCTCCCAAATCGACAACCCGACGTTGACACCACACTTTAACACAAGGTGCTGCGCTGCATCCGAGGTCGGCTGCGAAGCGCAGAAAGCGGGCTTTGTAAAGTCTGGGTCGTAATTGCCTGTTGATCCGCGCGATCGGCCTATACCCCAGTGTCATTCGAGGTGTTTCTTCGAACTTGATCGAAAAATGGAGACGCTCACCGCGTTTCCTATCAAGTGGGCAGCCTTCCTTGAAGCAGACTGTCCGACTGGTCCGACTGGTCCAACTTGGCAAACCAGGCTGGACAGCGCAGGTCATCGGTCAAATTTGGTTGCATGTGCGGTGAAGGAATACATGCGAGCTGTGCCGTGTTACCTTTAGGGCAATCGCCGTGTTGCATCCCCGTCAACTAATGGTGGTAGAATCATGCAAGCTCTTCGTAGTTATCTGTTCCCTCTGACGATCGCTTTCATAACCTGTCTGTTTGCGGCTCCGGTGGCCGGACAGCAAGACATCCTTCGATGGCGCATGAACAGCCTGCTCTACCCCAAGCTGTTCGGTGAGGCTGGCGAGCGTTTTGCTGAAACAGTGCGGCGGCTGTCCCGGGGGAGCTTCATCATCGAGGTCTACGACAGGCTGGTGCTTGATCAGGAAACCTTTGCCGCACTGGAAACGGAACTCATTGACGCAGTTTGGGGCTCGGCCGGTCATCATCATCGCGAGGATCCTGCCCTGACAATCTTCTCCGGCATTCCATTTGGGCCGGATACGGCTGGGTTCACAGCTTGGATGCAGACAGGTGGCGGTACAGAAGCACTCGAGGCAATTTATACGCGTCATGGGCTGAAGAGCCTCTATTGCGGAATCCTGCCTGCGGAAAGCGGCGGTTGGTTCGTGGAGCCAATCCAGAGCGCCGCGGACCTTGACGGTCTCTCCATGCGCAGTTTCGGCTACGGCGCCCGGGTATTGAAAAAGCTTGGCGTCGTCACCTACGAGCTTCCGGCCGAGGAAATTCGCGCGGCGCTGAGCAGCGGCTTGATTGATGGTGCGGAATTTTCGCTCCCCTCCATAGACGCCGAACTCGGCATCGCGAAGCTTGCAAAGCATCTTTACTTCCCGGCCTGGCAACAGCCGGTCACCTCGCTTGAAGTTCTCCTGCCGATGAGGACCTGGGTCGCGCTGAGCGATCAGAACAAGGCCGTGCTGGCGGCTGCATGCAGCGAAACTTTGACCTGGACCGCGACAGACGCGGTACTGCAGCAAATCGAGGCTCTGGCGGGGTTTCGCGCGGACGGCGTGGAACTTCACGCATGGCCCTTGGATATTCTCGCAGAATTGAAACGGGCCTGGGATGAGGTGATCGCAGAAGAGGTTGCCCTTGATCGCCTGCTCGCCGATGCGTGGGAGAGCTACCTGAGTTTCCGCGACACCTATGACGACTGGACGGACCACGCCCAGACAAAGTGAGTGAAAATCAATCCGGCATACCCGCGAGCCTCAGCCCATCGAGCAAAATGTCGAGTCCCGGGCCTTCGGACAAGCCGACAAAGGAATGCGCCACGGCGGCGACACTGCGCTCGGGGCGGCGCCCTTGCGCGCCATGGACGACCATAGCGGCCTCCTCGACCCGGCCGACCTGCGCAAGGCTTGCGGCGAACAGCCAGCCCGGCCACCACCGGGCGCTTGCGAATGTTCCAGCGCCGTAAAGCGGGCCGAACTCCTCGATAGCGCGCGCGGGTTTCCCCGCCAGCAAATAGCTGAGACCAGCGATCTGTCGGTGCCAGGCGGGTGAGTACGGACCGAGACGTCGCGCGCGCTCGATGGTTCGAACCGCGTCGCCTGCGTGGCCGGTCAGTGCCAGTGCGTGAGCCAGCACAACGAGGTTGTCGGGATCGCCAGACTCAATCGCCACTGCCGCACGCGCGCTCGCAAGCGCGTCGATCGGCGAACGCATATCAGGGAATGGCGCGAGCAGACGCATCTCGGCCAGCAGACGATGCGACTGCGCGCTGCCGCCGAGCAAAATCGACTTTTCAACCAGTGCCAGCGCCCGGGTCATCTCGCGCCGTCCCCCACCCCAGGAGAGGTGTTGGACTTCCAGCCAGTAAGTCAACCCAAGGCGCGCCCATGCTTCTGCATCACTTGGCGCATCGGCAACCACCGTCTCAAGCAGCCTCCGCGCCTGCTCGTTATCCTCGCGCCGTCGCCAGTCGCGCGCGAACAGCAACGCATCAGCTTGCTCCGCGGGCGACGCCGCCACCGCGCTTTCAGATGTCGGCTTATCCCGGGGTTGTGCCCACCAGAAGGTAACCGCCGCCATCACGATAGCCGCGGCAAGCCCACCCGCCCGTGCAAGCCAAAGGTTCGGGCCCCATTTTTTGAAAACTGGTTCCCTGTTCGCAGGCTCATCCGCCACCAGCATGTATCCCCTGCGCGGCACGGTACGCACAAGCCCGGCGCCGTCACTCCCAAGCGCGCGCCGTATCTCGCTCACGCACTGCGCCAGTGAATCATCGGTTACGAATACATCCGGCCAGGCTTCCTGGATCAGTGCATCCTTGCTCATAAGCTGTCCGCGACGCTTGCACAGGGCTTCAAGCACCCGGTAGGACTTCGGCCGCAAGAACAGGTCCGCGCCCCTCCCGTCTTGCAGGGAGCCACGTGCGCGGTTCAGGACGAAGCCGCCGAAGCGAAGGGCACCTGAGGCGTCCATAATCCGGTTCCAGAACTTACTGAGAGACTTATAGCACAATTTCAGACTTCTTTCAGGGTTCATTCATGACCCCAGGCGGCAACCGGGCGAACCTGATGCATGTCCTTGCCTAAGGAGCCCAACATGCTTTTCCCTGTCATAAGATCCACTATCGTCAGCCTCTTATTGGCCGCTGCGCCTCCGGTCGCGGCAGAAACGCGCGAGGCGCCACCTCTTCTGGACACGATCGCGCTATGGCTCACGGCCAATTTTGATCTGCCCGCCCCGGCAGAAGCGCCCGCGCTGTTCACCGTGACGGACTCTGCGCTGGTTGCGATGCGCTATGGCCCAAATGCAAGCGTGCCGCCCGGTGTGGTTGTCGCTGTTTATGATTATGGCGACCGCACCATATATTTGTCTGATGGCTGGACGGGGCGCTCGCCTGCCGAACTCTCGGTGCTTGTCCATGAGATGGCTCACCACCTTCAGTCTGTCGCGGAAATGCGTTTTGCTTGCCCAGCAGAGCGTGAGAAAACCGCATACCGCGCCCAAGACGCCTGGCTCGCGCTGTTCGGCGAAAGCCTCGAGAGCGCCTTCGGCATCGACGCCGCAACCCTGCTCGTCGGCACCACCTGCGCTTATTAGATAGTCGTGAAGATAACGTCGTCTTCGCGAGATTTACATGAAGGAGATGTATAAAAGTTGTCTCCTCAGTTCGACCATTGGTCTTAAAGTGAGGCGCCCGATACGGGGCTCACTGAAATTCGGAAAGGCAGCAAAATCCCGCTGACCGACGTTTGAAACTCCAGCATGCTGCGCTTTGCATGAATGGCGGCAATGACGCGCCGCATCGCAGCATCTTGAATAGTCTTGGAAGTCGGCTCTGGGCCGTCCTTGTTGAACGGCCCTAACGCTTAGATTTCAATGGCTTCCGAAATTGCTAACGCGTCTTCAAGTTCAACGCCCAAATAACGAACTGTGCTGTCCATCTTCGTATGCCCCAGCAGAAGCTGCACGGCACGCAAGTTGCCCGTCTTCTTATAAATTTGGGTGACCTTCGTGCGTCGCATCGAATGGGTGCCATAGGCGGTCACTTCAAGCCCGATGGACGAAACCCATTCCCGCACAATGCGGGCATATTGGCGCGTTGAGATATGAAGCCGCTCGTGAAAGCGCCCCGGCCAGAGATATTCGGATCCGACCATCAACGGATCTTTCATCCACTTCCCCACCGAGGCGCGAGTGCCTTCGGAAATCTCGAACCGCACCGGTTTTTGGGTTTTGCTTCGCAGCACCGATGCCCGTTTCTTGATCTGTCCAGAAGCCATGACATCGACGACTTTCATGCGGACAAGATCACACCCGCGCAATTTGCTATCAATGGCCATATTGAACAGAGCCAGATCGCGATGGTTCTCGGCCAGTTCCAGCCTGACACGGATCGCCCAGACATGTTTGGGCTTCAGTGGTCGCTTTTGACCAACGATGCGCCCCTTATTCCACGCGGGGCGACGTGTGCGAATGGCCGGTAAGTTTGGTGTTTGCATGACAGTTCCTCCGATCCGCCATGCCCTCCCACATCGACAACCCGACGTTGACACTGCACTATATCATGAAAAGCTGGGCGCATCGGAGGTCAGCTCCGAGCCCAGATAGACCAACGCTGCACCTTGCGCGAATGAGTGCTTTCAGGATCACACTGATCGAAATTGGGGCATTGTTCCCTTATTGACCTTCCAAGTAACCGGAAACGTTGCGTTGCCCCTTGAGATTTCTGAAATAATCATTTTTAAGCCGTGCCAATAACGACTGGACTCGGTGAAATACCGGGTGGCTCTTCCGGCCGCTGATCCGCCGGATAACCCTTAAAGTATGCTCAAATTGCACTGCCGGTCCGTCTTGGGAAAGACATTCCGACAAAGGGTATTGGACTGTTCATGACCTCAATCTTTGACTATCGACAGCAATGGTTCGGCAACATTCGCGGCGATATGCTTGCCGGTCTTGTCGTCGCTCTGGCGCTGATCCCGGAAGCCATCGCCTTTTCCATCATCGCGGGCGTTGATCCGAAGGTGGGTCTATATGCCTCTTTCTCGATCGCGGTCCTGATCGCTTTTGTGGGCGGCCGCCCCGGCATGATTTCTGCCGCCACCGCCGCCACCGCGGTCCTGATGATCACGCTCGTGCGGGATTACGGGCTAGAGTATCTGCTCGCGGCCACGGTCCTCGCCGGTCTGCTCCAGATCGGTGCGGGGCTGCTGAAGCTCGGGCGGTTCATGCGTTATGTCTCGAAATCCGTGATGACGGGCTTCGTGAACGCTTTGGCCATCCTCATCTTCATGGCGCAGCTGCCCGAGCTTAACCTGACGAACCCCGGCGTCAGTTGGCTGACCTATGCCCTTTTGGCGGTCGGGCTGGCGATCATCTACCTCTTTCCGCGCATCACGACCGCTGTGCCGTCGCCGCTTGTCACCATCGTCGTGCTGACTTTGGCTGTGGCGGTTCTGGGCCTGGACGTCCGGACCGTGGGGGACATGGGGGCTTTGCCGGATACCCTGCCGGTGTTCCTGATCCCGCAGATACCGCTGACATTTGAGACTTTGATGATCATCCTCCCCTATTCGGTCGCCGTCGCGGTCGTCGGCCTGTTGGAAAGCCTGATGACACAGAACATCGTCGATGATCTGACCGATACCAAGTCCAACCGAAACCAAGAGTGTATCGGTCAAGGCATCGCCAACACTGCGACGGGGTTCATTGGAGGAATGGCCGGTTGCGCCATGATCGGCCAATCGATCATTAACGTGAAGTCCGGTGGCCGCGGACGGCTTTCGGCCTTCACGGCGGGAGTCGTCCTGCTAGTCCTCGTCGTGGGCCTTGGCGATCTGGTGGCGCGCATCCCGATGCCAGCGCTGGTCGCGATCATGATCATGGTGTCCATCGGCACCTTCTCTTGGTCCTCGATCAAGGCATTGCGGGTGCATCCACGGTCGTCTTCCATCGTGATGCTCGCGACGGTGGTCACTGTGGTCTATACGCACAACCTTGCCATCGGCGTTCTGGTCGGCGTGTTGCTGTCCGGCATTTTCTTCGCCCGCAAGATCGCCCAGCTGTTTCGTATCTCGTCAACGCTCTCCGCCGACGGGCGCGAACGGACCTATGTGCTGGAAGGTCAGCTGTTCTATGGATCGACCGAGGATTTCGCGGATGCTTTCGATTTCCGTGAGGCCCCTGATCGTGTCATCATTGACGTCAGCCGGGCCCATATCTGGGATATCAGCTCGGTTCAGGCGCTTGATATGGCGATCCTCAAGTTCCGCCGCGAGGGTGCGGATGTTCAGGTTGTCGGCATGAACGAGGCGTCCGAGACCCTCGTCGACAAGCTTGCCATCCATGACAAGCCCGGCGCGATGGACAAGTTGATGGACCACTGAGGGAGGAACGACATGGACAAGATACTCGCACTGCTGGACGGTTCGGCCTATTCCGAAAGCGTCTGCCACCATACTGCCTGGATCGCGAAGAAACTGAATGCCGGCGTCGACGCGATGCACGTACTGGGTCGCCGCGAAGGCGCGGCACCTACGGACCTGTCCGGGGCCCTCGGCTTCGGCGCGCGGTCGGCACTGCTGAAAGAGCTGTCATCGCTGGATGAACAGCGCGCCAAGCTGGCGCAGGCGAAAGGCCATGCCATTCTGGAGGATGCGAAGACCATTCTGAAACAGGACGGGGTTCAGCCCGTCAATCTGAAGCTGCGCAAGGGCGACCTTCTGGAGGCCGTCCGCGAGGTCGAGAATGACATCCGCGCAATCACGATCGGCAAACGGGGCGAAGGCTCGGATTTTGCGTCCGGGCATCTTGGCTCCAATCTGGAACGCATTGTACGCACGTCCAAGGTTCCTGTGTTCGTGGCGTCGCGAGAGTTCAGGACGATTTCCAAGGTTCTTGTCGCCTACGATGGCAGCGCCAGTGCCAAGGTCGCCATCGAACGCATGTCGACAAGCCCAGTGTTCAAGGATCTCGATATTTGCGTCCTCTGCATCGGACAGGACGAAGCCCGGGCTCAGAAAATCGCCGAAGAAGCCGTGGCAAAGCTTCATGACGCAGACATCACGGCGATACCCCGCAGCGCCGCTGGCGAGCCCGAGGAGGTTCTCGGCAAGCTGATCTCCGAAGACGGCTTCGATCTTTTGGTGATGGGTGCCTACGGCCCTAGCCGGATCAGGCACCTCATTATCGGATCGACGACTACGGCGATGATCCAGACAGTGAGAATTCCTGTCCTGCTGTATCGCTGAGGGTTGCTTGCAACTCGCAAAGGACGGGGGGCGGAGAAATAGCGAAGGACCTGCAAGGGCACGGAGCCAGAAACCGACGAGGTCAGCTGCGGTCGATCCACGCGCCGGGTGAAAGCGGACCCTGACAAGTTTGCTACCAACGACGGCAAAGTCCGCTGACCTACGTTTCGGCAGACAAAATGCTGCGTGATGCATGAATGTCTCCTTCGACGGGCCGCACCGCAGCATCCAAGATTACTGTTGGACGTCGGCTTTGGTGCAGGTTTCTCGGACGCCACGCGGGGCGATTGAGTAAGGCGTGTCGCTCCTTGGCGTCGGAGAAGCGCTCAAGCGGGAAATCGCGGGGTTGGGCTTGGTGGAACCGCCGTAGCTATGGGGATTTGACGAGGAGGCTTGCTTTGTCTCTGCCTTTGCGGGCCGAGTTTACGGGTCTCATGGGGGCAATCACTGCATGGGTTTTGCGAGTTTTTTGCCGCTTTGGGTTGTGCTCCGTGGATACCAACGACCTTCGTTTCTCGGTTTTCTGGATTTGCGCATACCGGTTGGGCCGCAGGCGGTGTGGCGCGCGGGTGATGTCAAATTCTTCGATAAAAAGCCGATCAAAGTCCCGTTCATTTTGAGAGATCTTCTGGATGACGTGTTTCAAAACTGAATCCCTTCTCACGGCGCAGAAATAGGCAAAACATGAAACATTCAGTGATCTGCCGCAAGATCTTCTTGCTCGTGAATGTCTTCGGCTACGGTTTAGATATGGCAGCGTGGGTGGGATGTGCGAGTGCAGCCGTGGCTCGAATTTAAGTGGCATCCCCAGGCTGGCTATTGTGTCTTACTATAGGCGCTACTGCCGAGATAATGCTGCGCAATATACGAATGGCTGGTTTGGAGAAGCTGCGCCGCAGCGGTAGGCGAACTGGCCAAAGACTGGTCTGGGCCGTTATTCGCCGCCAATCATGGTTAAGCCTAGCAAACGCCAACCCTGCATGCCGCCGCGATAATAAAAAATGCGGTTCGCAGGGTAGCCAGCCTTGATCATGTTCCGGATCGCGGTGGGCGACTGGCCGCACCAGACACCGTTGCAGAACAGCGCTACGGGCTTTGCCTCCGCACAGTCCCAGCCGTCGAAATCGGGCTCACAACCCAGTTGTGCAAGTTCGTCCACGACATAGGTGTAAGGAATGTTGATTGCACCAGGTATCGTGCCGCCCGCGAACCAGTCACGGGTGCGGCTGTCCACTACCACGGCCTCGGGGTCCTGGAGCATCTCTATTAATTCCAGTTCGCCAATCGTGGTCACCCCTTCCGCAGGGCTGTGCGGTTGAATGCAAAAGTCGGGACAGGGGCGCGATGTAAGCGCCCATTCGCCGTCTATCTGATTTTTGGTGTCTTGGACCCTGTCGATCTGCACCATACCGTTATCTGTTTGCACGGTGACTGATGGCATGTCTTTGGTGATGCCCACCTGATTTTCTGCCATCGCTGTCGCTGTGAAGAGAGTCAGGAAGATTATCCACGCGAGAGTTTTCATAACTTGGTCCTCCAGATTGCATCTTTAGTCTAAGGGAAAGCTTAGGCGTTGAATGGTACTCCGTCACTTCAATTCAACCTTTCCCAAGCCGGCAAACCCCTTAGCCTCAAGATTGAAGTGCGACACCGACAGCCCGAAGGGCATAGGATGTCGCCATGGAAAGACACTACAAGCACCTGAACGCCGAGGAACGTGGCGTGATCTTTGCAGAACATAAGCGGGGATCGAGCCTTCGTCAGATTGGTCGGCTTCTTGGGAGGCATCACGGCACCATCGGGCTTGAACTGACGCGGGGCGCCACGCCTGAAGGGTATGATCCACATGTGGCGAGGCTGGCTCGTGATGCGGCACAGCTGCGCTCGGGACGACGGCGCAAACTGGTGCCCGAGGCTCCTTTCTACGACTGGGTGCGCAACCGTCTGATCCATTGGTGCTGGTCGCCAGAGCAGATCGCGGCCAGACTGCGGCGCATGCATCCCGATGATCCCAGTCAACGTGTTCGCCACGAGACGATCTATGCTGCGATCTACGCGCAGCCTCGCGGCGGGTTGAAAGCGCTGATGATTGAGGCCCTGCGGCAGGCCAAACCGAAGCGCGGAGCTCGGCGCACCTCGTTGGCTGGATCTGCTATGGTCCCGGAAACGTTGCGGATTATCCATCGCCCCGAAGACATCGAAGCGCGCCTGGTTCCTGGCCACTGATGGTGTGGATGCCCCACCCCGGAACCGGCATCAAAGTGTGCCATAGTGGTGATGTTGAAAGCACCAAAGTGGAGGAGGCATCCATGAACAAAGTTACAATGATCGGCGTCGATTTGGCAAAATCAGTTTTCCAAGCGCATGGCGCGACGGCGGCAGGCGAACCCGTGTTCCGTAAGAAATTATCTCGGGGTCAGCTCTTGAAGTTCCTGAGCGAACAGCCGCCCTGTGTCGTTGCGATGGAGGCGTGTGCGTCGTCGCACTACCGGGGGGCGCGAGATCATGAAGCTTGGTCACGATGTCCGTTTGATCCCACCCATCTATGTGAAGCCATTCGTCAAGCGTCAGAAGAATGACGCGAACGACGCCGAGGCCATTGCAGAAGCAGCGGTACGGCCGACGATGCGCTTTGTGCCTGTCAAATCGGCTGAACAACAATCCCGTTTGACTTTTCTGGCCGAGTTTGCGGGTGAGACAGTCGAGGGTATTCCCGTACCGGGATGATGCTTCCGTCCGTAGTCAGCGCGGTGGCTGCCACATCATGCCTGGTCCAAATGCGGCTCCCGTGT
>NZ_VSJK01000109.1 GCF_008085915.1 Oceaniovalibus sp. ACAM 378
GTTGGTGCGCAACTTGCCTTCTCCTATGAACGCAAGCGGATCATCCTGGCTGAGAATGACATCACGCGCGATCTGCCAGGCAAATATGTGGACACATTTGCCTTCCCAGATGGCAGTTTCGTTGTGCGATGGAGGGGTATTTCTATCCCCTACTCCGTCTTCGACAAGGATCAGCGCGTCACCCACGCGGCCATCACCGAGAACAAACATCTCAGCGCGGTTCTGGAATACATCAAAGCTGAACAGGACGAAGCGGCCCCAAAGAAACGGCGCGCCGGCAAACAAGCGACACGCTATCAGCCAAATGGCCGCCGTAATACCGAAGGTTGGAACTCTAAGCTGGCCAAACGTGCAAAGAAA
>NZ_VSJK01000110.1 GCF_008085915.1 Oceaniovalibus sp. ACAM 378
CCAACAAGACGCTCGTCTTGGAAAGCGAACACATCACGCAGGCGATCGGGTTCAATGTTCATCGGCCTGTGCAGATTGTCGGCGCGACGGGCGGCCTTTGCAAACTTGGCGTTATAGCGCTCAGTGAAGGCGGGCAGAAACGCATTTGCAGCGTCGATGTCTGAGATGCCTGCAAGCCTGAGTTCTTTGACTAAGCGATCCTGAAGCGTTCGATTGGCCCGTTCAACACGGCCTTTGGCCTGAGAGCTGTTTGCGCAAAGAATCTCGATGTTTAGCTCATTCAGCGCACGCCCAAACTGGGTCATGCCATGCCCGGATTTTGCGGACTGATTGGCAACGCGGAATACCGAGTGTTTGTC
>NZ_VSJK01000111.1 GCF_008085915.1 Oceaniovalibus sp. ACAM 378
CTTTGGCCTGAGAGCTGTTTGCGCAAAGAATCTCGATGTTTAGCTCATTCAGCGCACGCCCAAACTGGGTCATGCCATGCCCGGATTTTGCGGACTGATTGGCAACGCGGAATGCCGAGTGTTTGTCGCTGTAGAACGCGACTGGCCGACCATGTGCCGCGAGATACAGATTGAGCGCTTCAAAGTAGCTGAACGTGCTCTCTGATTGCACAAACCGCAACTGCATCAAGGTGCTGGTGGCGTCGTCGATGAACACGAGCAAGGTGCAGGCACGGCCACGATCCTCAAACCAGCGATGATCTGATCCGTCGATCTGGATCAGTTCACCCAGACATTCTCGGCGCAGGCGTGGCTGAT
>NZ_VSJK01000112.1 GCF_008085915.1 Oceaniovalibus sp. ACAM 378
TTCCGCGACGTTGGTTCCAAACAAGGTGACGGCCACATCGGGCCATTGGCACATACGGGGTGTCCCACGTCTCGGATCGATCGATCACACCATCTTCAGATTTCCTGCAAGTTCACGCATCAGCTCAGCACGGTAGCGTCTTTCACCTGCTCCCCGTGACTGGCCGATCTCGTCACACCGCGCAAGCCATGGCCGGTCGCGCAGCAGTGTTCTTATAGGCCTCGCCCGACATCATCATTTTCCACGCGATCCTGGCGATCTTGTTGGCCAGCGCGACGGCCACGAGTTTCGGCGGCTTGCGCTTGAGCAGCTCGACGAGCCAAGGCGAGGCGTTC
>NZ_VSJK01000113.1 GCF_008085915.1 Oceaniovalibus sp. ACAM 378
CGGCGCGATTGAACCAGGATATCGAGCACATCGCCATTGGCATCGACGGCGCGCCAAAGCCAGTGCGTTCGACCCTTGATCCGGATCACGACTGCATCGAGATGCCCTTTGTCCGTCGGCGACGGACGGTCCCGGCGGATCTTGGCGGCAAACTGGGAGCCGAACCGGTTCACCCAATCTCGGATCGTCTCGTACGAAACTGTTACACCGCGTTCGGCCAATAGATCCTCGACGTCACGCAGGCTCAGGGCGAAACGATGGTAGGCCCATA
>NZ_VSJK01000114.1 GCF_008085915.1 Oceaniovalibus sp. ACAM 378
TCCGCCGCGCACAGACCATGCCGGGCGTAGGCCCTGTAACGGCTCTTGCGATCGAGACGTTTGCACCTGACCTGGCCACCTTCAAACGCGGTCGCGATTTTGCTGCGTGGCTTGGGCTCGTGCCTAAGCAGCACTCGACAGGCGGCAAGGCCCGGCTCGGGAAGACGTCGAAGATGGGACAGCGCGACATACGCACCCTTCTGGTCTCTGGAGCCATGGCAGTTCTTCAGGCTGTCGAGCGGTTCGACAC
>NZ_VSJK01000115.1 GCF_008085915.1 Oceaniovalibus sp. ACAM 378
TCACTGAGCGCTATAACGCCAAGTTTGCAAAGGCCGCCCGTCGCGCCGACAATCTGCACAGGCCGATGAACATTGAACCCGATCGCCTGCGTGATGTGTTCGCTTTCCAAGACGAGCGTCTTGTTGGTGCGCAACTTGCCTTCTCCTATGAACGCAAGCGGATCATCCTGGCTGAGAATGACATCACGCGCGATCTGCCAGGCAAATATGTGGACACATTTGCCTTCCCAGATGGCAGTTTCGTTGTGC
>NZ_VSJK01000039.1 GCF_008085915.1 Oceaniovalibus sp. ACAM 378
AAGGGTCGAACGCACTGGCTTTGGCGCGCCGTCGATGCCAATGGCGATGTGCTCGATATCCTGGTTCAATCGCGCCGCAACAAGGTCGCCGCCCAGCGTTTCCTGCGCAAACTCATGAAACGTTGGGGCCAGCCTCATGTCCTCGTGACGGATAAGCTGCGATCCTACGGCGCGGGCAAGGCGGAGATCGCACCCGGGATCGAACACCGCCAGCACAAAGGGTTGAGCAATCGGAGCGAAGCGTCCCACCGGCATACCCGAAGACGCGAAAAGATCATGGGTCGGTTCAAATCCCCGCGCCAAGCGCAGCGCTTTCTATCCGTGCACGATCAGATCGCCAGCTTGTTTCGCCCCAAACGCCATCGCCTGTCTGCCAGATCCTACCACCACACGAGGTCCGATGCGCTCGACCTCTGGACAGGCTATACCGCAGATCTGACAGCCTGATTGCCGAAATCACCCAAAGGTTTGGTCGCCCGCCAAAAACCTGACAAAGCCGCTGCAAGACCTTATGTTGCGCAAGCCTGGTGGTGACAGAGAGATGGTCGACATCCTTGCGCTGGTTTTGCATCACGAGGAACAGGCTGTGCTGGTCGCCGTGGAAAAGGCGCTGGCCGAGGGTGTCGCCACAAAAACCCATGTGCTGAACCTTCTGCATCGTTTAATCGACGGAAAGACGATCGGTGGGCCGGACATCGATACGCCGCAGGCGCTGATCCTTCAGCGCGAACCAGAAGCCAATGTCGAACGCTATGATGGCCTGCGGGCCCGGACCGCCGGAGGTCATTATGCGTCATGATCCCGCCATCGGCGCCATCATCATCATGCTCCGCAGTCTGAAGATGCACGGCATGGCGCAAGCTGTCACCGACCTCATGGAACAAGGCGCACCAGCATTCGACGCCGCGGTGCCTATGCTCGCCCAGTTGCTGAAGGCTGAAGTGGCAGAGCGGGAGGTCCGGTCCATCGCCTATCACATGAAGGCCGCACGCTTTCCGGCCTACAAGGACCTCTCCGGCTTCGACTTCGCGGCCAGTGAGATCAACGAGGCCACGGTGCGCCAACTTCATCGCGGCGAGTTCATGGACGGCGCCCAGAACGTCGTGCTGATCCGTTGGCTGGCAGGCGAATGCGCAGCAATCGCCGAGAAGCGGGGCCCCGGCACCGGCAAAACGCATGTCGCGACAGCCCTTGGCGTGCAGGCCGTCGAACATCATCGCCGCAAGGTCCGCTTCTTCTCGACCATCGAACTCGTCAACACGCTCGAACAGGAGAAGGCAAAAGGCAAGGCCGGACAGCTTGCCGAAAGCCTCGTCCGCCTGGACCTCGTGATCTTGGACGAACTTGGCTACCTGCCGTTCAGTGCATCAGGCGGCGCGCTGCTCTTCCATCTGCTGAGCAAACTTTACGAACGCACCAGCGTCGTCATCACCACAAATCTGAGTTTCAGCGAATGGGCCACTGTCTTCGGCGATCCTAAGATGACGACCGCACTCCTCGACCGCCTGACCCACCGTTGCCACATCTTGGAGACCGGAAACGACAGCTTCCGCTTCAAAGCAAGCGCAGCCATAGCGGCGCAGAAAAAGAGGGAGGACAATCATGCATGACCAAAGCCTGAGACCCGAAACATAACTTATAGGTGGCTCACTTCTCGATGAAAAACCCGGCTCACTTCCGCGTGGAAATCTACAGGACATGACGGTATCCTCTGCGACAACAGGCAAGTCAGATCATCGACCAGTTTCCACTGAGAGCCGCCCATACGGCAATCGCGCCATTGGCAACCATATGGGCCAGAATTGCATCCACCAAATGCCCCTTGGGCCGCAAGGCAAGCACCGCAAAGATGCAACCGGCAATCGCGGCTGCCAGCCATCTGTCGTGCAGGGCTGCGAAGGCTATGGTGCTGACAGCGACGGCGATGAGAACTCCGAGGGTGCCGCGTGAGGCGCCAAATCGTTCGAGCAGATAAGAACGGAAGAACAGTTCTTCCAAGATCGGAACCAGCAGCGTTGTTCCGACGATACGCGTCACGATCCAGAGCGCGACGAAACTGGAGGAGAGACCCGCGAGGAACGATTTACCTTCTCCAAGTTGCTCAGGGTTCCCGGTTGCGATCCAGTACGCAGCGATCCCGGCCCCGGCGATCATTGCAGCACCGCTAAAGCGCCAGGGAAGATCAATCAGATGGGCCCGGAAAAGCCACAGCGCGCCCAATATTGCGGCAAACCGGAGCGGATAAGCCAGCGCCGGGTCTTCAAAGAACGTCGACGCCAGCAACGCGGTGAACATGAAGACGCCAAACGGAAAAATGCGCGCGATGTTCCAATCCTTCAGGATCGGCGGCAGATCGGTATGGGTTGCCGGCGTTCTTTCCGCAGGCTGCCGGTGGAACCAGCGAATGCTTTGTACGCTCGCGATGATGGCCAGCGACAACAGGCTGAACATCAGCCAACCGGCGTGTGAATGGAAGCTTTCGACGGCAAGCACTGGCGAGACGTTGACCCCGATCCAGAGCAGCAGACTGATCCGTACGACGTTCAGCATCCACGAGAGCGCCAGCGCCAATGGCAGTATCAGGGCGACGCGCATCAGTCTGATCTGTTTCCTGAACAGCGCCATATATCCGGTCATGAAAATGGTCGTAAGCGCCAGCCCTTCAACGCCGGAGCAACTTTGATTGACCTTGACGAAGAAATCCCCCTGACCAAGCACATAGCCAGTCGGATCGGATATCAGCATCAGTCCGATCTGTGATGACAGCCAGACAACCGCCGCAAAGGTGACATCCCTGACCCCGTCCATATGCCAGATCGGGAAGAGCATGTCGCCGATATCAGGCAGGAACAGTGCAAGACCCAACAGGATCCACAGAACCGGGCCGCCCAGTGCGAAACTCCGGACCCATGCCGGAAAGGGCGCGACAACCCTCAGCACAGATCCGGCAAGCAGGATTATGCCGATGCCCCACCCCATCACCGCCAGCAACAGCGCCCCGCCAGCAAACGGCGTGCCGGACGCTGCAAGCGGCGCCCCCACAAGAAGCACGCCGGGTATACCAAGGCGTAGAGCTGCGGCCATGGCCCCGTCTCCGCGCCCATTCAACACCGGATCGAAGGCCCTGGGCCGTGAAAAACCATAAATTCCACTGAGCACAATGACCGCCAAGGCCCGTTGGACGAAATTCGACGAGAGGGTACAGAATTTCCAGGATGCGACAGTCTTGCAATCGCCCAGTTGAGACAAGAAAACGACGTTGCCATAGATCAGAGCGGCAGCGGCAAAGAAGCCCGCGATCAGAAACGGTCGCATCCGGTGCTGCCCGGGGTGTACAATATCAGTTGCCAAAAACATGGACATGGAATGCCTCCATGATCGAATGAAGATGTCGGGCCGACCGGTCATGGACGGCCCGACAAAGACACGTCAGCGCGGTCAGACCCTGCGCTTGCGCTCCCAGACCAGTGCGACGGCCGTGAGAACGACGGCGATCGCCGCCACTCCGTCCAAGGCGCTGATTTCCGGAACGTTGACGCAGACTCCGCCACCGATGCCGCCGCATCCGGCAGCGGCCATTCCGGCAGATGATACGACGGCCCCGGCCGCGAGTAAGATTTTCATCATTGAAAAGCTCCATTCATTGGAGATTGAAGGACATGGCCGGCCAATTCCGGCCATGATCGGCGGCAAACCGCCTGCTGCATGCGTCCACGCGGAACGGATGCCATCCCATTTTCAGAAGCAGAAACAATCGACTGCTTCGAAATTGACAGCCAGAATGAATGGCTGCGTGTTCAGAGGATTGTCGTCCCCCGGATCGACGATAATGCCCACTACGTCGCCGACACCGGCCTTGAAGCCTTCGCCACTGCCGGCGGCAAGGGCAAGGATGGCATCGACATTGTCATCGTCACCAAAACCGGGGTCGATTGCATCGAGAAACTCAAGATCCTCGTTGTTGGTCAATTCCCAGACCGCCCGCTGGACTTCCCAACCGCTGTAGCCGTTGTTCTCGAAATCTTGATTCAGGATCCAATTGATCAGGTCAAGGTTGTTCGCCGCGCTCTGGCCATTGAAGAACGATGTCTGTTCCGCGCGGAAGGCATTGCCTGCCGTCGCCTCCTCGCTGCAATAGATCTCGGCAGTGACCAAGGGGGCGTTAGCCAGAATTTCAGCCGATTCAAATGGCGTGTTGCGGTCGAGGCAATAGGCCTGCTGGAAAATCACACCGTCGAGCCTGACATCTCCGGCATCGACGATCTGCAAGTCAAAAGCGTATTCCTCGACGGGAAATTCCAGATTGCTGGCCTGTACTCTATAGGTGATCTGCCCGTCCGGAAGACTTTCGCAAAGCGACACAATTGAATTGGCATCGCCACAGAAGGTCACATCCACATCGGCGTTCGCCGTGCCGCCGTTGCCATCGGAGACCGTGTAGGAATAGGTGACAGATGCCTCTTCTCCGATGTCGAGCCCCGCGAACGGGGTCTCGCCGTCGAACACCAGATCTCCGCCATCCAGCGTCACAAGAACACCGCCGATGTCGATGGTGAGCCCTTCGCTGATCGCCACCCCGTTCACCGCCTGAACGGTTAGCGGATCGGCGTCGGGGTCCGTATCGTTCGCCAGCACGTCGATCCGGATCAACGTGTCGGCGCAGCCCTTACCTGCATCGTCATGAGGCTCCGGATTGCCGTTCAGCTTCTCGACACCTGCGTCGACATCTTTGGTCTCTTCGCCCGCGACCACGGTGACGGGCGCGGTCTTGCCGTTCACCGGATCGATGACGTCGCTGTCGATGGTGTCGTCACTGCCGACGTCGGGGGCGATGAAGTTCTTGCCGTCGGTCGGCTCGAACATCACCACATAGCTGCCCGGTGCCAGATTGACGAAGCGGTAATCGCCCGTGGCATCGGTTAGCACCGGGGCAACCGGATTGCCGTCAATGTCGCTTGCTGGTGTGCCGTCGGCATTCAGCAGCGTCACCAGCTTGCCCGCGATATCCACGTCACCCGCCGCCGCGCCGTCATCCACGCCGTCACGATCGTCGTCGCAGAAATAGGTGCCCGAGAGAGAACCGGCCAGCTTCTCGACACCTGCGTCGACATCTTTAGTCTCTTCGCCCACGACCACGGTGACGGGCGCGGTCTTGCCGTTCACCGGATCGATGACGTCGCTGTCGATGGTGTCGTCACTGCCGACGTCGGGGGCGATGAAGCTCTTGCCGTCGGTGGGCTCGAACATCACCACATAGCTGCCCGGTGCCAGATTGACGAAGCGGTAATCGCCGGTGGCATCGGTCAGCACCGGGGCAACCGGATTGCCATCAATGTCGCTTGCTGGTGTGCCGTCGGCATTCAGCAGCGTCACCAGCTTGCCCGCGATATCCACGTCACCCGCCGCCGCGCCGTCATCCACGCCGTCACGGTCGTCGTCGCAGAAATAGGTGCCCGAGAGAGAACCGCCCTCGGGGACATCTTCGACGCAGACCGCGATCGGCGTGTCCTTGAAACAGGTCGGGTCGGATTTTGCGGTCACCCGGATCGTCACATCGTAGATGTTGTTCATGCCCTGATCGAGTGGGCTTTCGTAGTCTGGAGCGTTCTTGAACGAAACCTCTCCGGTTTCGGGATCCACCACGAAAAGGTCCCCATCTGTGCCGCCGACAATTGAATAGACGATATCGCCCTCGCCGAGGGTCTCGATCGTCGTTTCTGTGCCGCCAAAGGTCATGACGGCGCCAGTATCCTTGTTGGGCAGACCGACCGCTGTGACGGTCACCGATCCCACCGCGTCACCAATCAGAATCGGCGCCGAGCACGAGGTGTGGTACTTGATCGTTTGAAGCAAAGTGCCGTCGTCATCAAAGATGTGGACATAGCTGTTTGAAGCGAACTTCGTGTCGCCCGCGTTCGATGCAAGGGCGGTGAAACTCTCACCGAAATTGACCGCACCTTGGAAATACACCGTATCGGTCTTGCTGGGATCGTCGTCGTCGGTCACCCGGACGAAAAGCTGCCCGTCACCGTCCTCAGGCGCAAAAATCGCGCTGACGTCTGATTTGCCAGAGGGCTGAACGCTCGAGGGTTGGGTCGACAAGGCATCGCCAAGCGTCAGCGTCAGTTCGGTGGGCTTGTCGAGTTTGATATCTGCATCGTCCTTGAGCCGATCCCGCTCTGCACAGACTTCGAGCCCGACGTCCTTGGGCGCTTCCCTCGGGCAGTCCAACGTAAGGTTCAGATCAACCACAGGCTTTGTATTTTCGTCGATGCAGACCGGGTCGTCGGTTGGGTCATCCTCGACGCAGATCTCGAGGGGCTTGACCTCGCAGATCTCGCCGGTCTTGACGCCGTTCCCGTCCACATAAAAGGCTGTGATCTCGACGTCATAATTGTTGTCGCCACCCGCATCCTGCGGGTTCTCGTAATCCGGTGGGTCGATAAAGGATACCTCGCCGGTGTCGGCATCGACGGTGAACAGGGCCGCATCGGCGCCCCCGGTGATCTCATAGACCACGCCATCGTCGCCATCGGTCGCGGTCTGGCCGAATTCAACCATCGCACCGTCGTCCATAAAGCCAAAGCCAGCCAGTTCGACCGATCCGAAGCTTTCCCCGATCACCAACGGCGCCGAGCACGAGGTGTGAAGATTGATCACTTGCTGCGGACTGCCATCCCGATCCGCCGCACTGTCATAGACATTGATGAAGGTCTGGCTTCCAAGACCTTTGCTGCCGGGCGCGCTGAAGGTGATCGCCTGACCCTTCGTAACCTCCCCCTCGAAATAGATCGTGTCGCCCTTCTTGTCGGTGATGACCAGATAGGCCGAGTCGTCGTCATCGTTCGCACCGATGATCTTGGCCTTGTCGCCCTGCGTGTTCACCCCATCCGCATCGGGATTATAGACCAGAGTCAGCTGCGCAGGCTTGCCACCAAAATCGTTGTCTTCCTTGACCTTACAGGCATCCAGCCCGATGTCCGGATTGCCACCCTCGCCGCAGTCAAGGTCGATAACGGGAACAGTCGTGTTCTCGGTGACCTTGATGCAGTCATCCTCGACGCAGATCTCGAGGGGCTTGACCTCGCAGATCTCGCCGGTCTTGACGCCGTTCCCGTCCACATAAAAGGCTGTGACTTCGACGTCATAATTGTTGTCGCCACCCGCATCCTGCGGGTTCTCGTAATCCGGCGGGTCGATAAAGGATACCTCGCCGGTGTCGGCATCGACAGTGAACAGGGCCGCATCGGCGCCCCCGGTGATCTCATAGACCACGCCATCGTCGCCATCGGTCGCGGTCTGGCCGAATTCAACCATCGCACCGTCGTCCATAAAGCCAAAGCCAGCCAGTTCGACCGATCCGAAGCTTTCCCCGATCACCAGCGGCGCCGAGCACGAGGTGTGAAGGTTGATCACCTGCTGCGGACTGCCACCCCGATCCGCCGCACTGTCATAAACATTGATGAAGGTCTGGCTTCCAAGACCTTTGCTGCCGGGCGCGCTGAAGGTGATCGCCTGACCCTTCGTAACCTCGCCCTCGAAATAGATCGTGTCGCCCTTCTTGTCGGTGATGACCAGATAGGCCGAGTCGTCGTCATCGTTCGCACCGATGATCTTGGCCTTGTCGCCCTGCGTGTTCACCCCATCCGCATCGGGATTATAGACCAGAGTCAGCTGCGCAGGTTTGCCACCAAAATCGTTGTCTTCCTTGACCTTACAGGCATCCAGCCCGATGTCCGGATTGCCACCCTCGCCGCAGCCGAGGTCGATGATTACATCATCATTATTTTCAGAAATTGTGATTTTTCCATCAAGCATGGCGGTGAATCCCCATGAAAAATATTATGTGTTGGACCGCAAAACGCAGTCGACTAAAAGTCTGTGGAACAACCAAATATTTGTGAACTGTCTGCAAACAAAACTAATCATGCCGATCGCCCAGCCATTGAAAGCCGTCGTCTGAATGATTCGAGACAATAATTAGCTATTAATAAACGCTCTCGGAGCCACTTGTGTCCAGAAAAAAACTCTATCGCGTTTTTCTTTCGGTTGGGGTCTGCATGGTTTCCATGCTGAAGTGAGTGGGATAATTAGGGAAACTTCACAGACAACAGGGCCATGTGACCTGCGCCCAGCATGCTGAAACCTTTGAAGTTTAGATACTAAAAAGGGGCGATGCCGGAGTGATGGTGTTCGAAACCGAATTCGTGGCGGCGCAGGTGGGCGACACCGTGGTCTTTCGCGCAGTCGCCAAAGATCACAACGCCCAAAGCATCGGTCGTGTTGCACGGATCGACCGCAATTCGGAACGCGCCCTACCCGAGATGGAATTCAGGCGGTGCGTTCGAAACGGTAGTGTCGCAAGCTTTTCGCACTGTCGCCCCGGCAGCGTATGCAGCACTAGATGTGCGAGACCGGACACGCACGATCGGAACGGAACGGAACTATGATTGACTTCAAGGGCGCGCAATACCCGAAATCCGTCATTCTGTATGCGGTTTATTTCTAGGTCCGTTACGGCGTCTCGCACCGTGATCTGCAAGAGATCATGTCCGATCGTGGCGTCAGCGTAGATCATTCTTCTTTGAACCGTTGGGTCATCAGATATTCCCCGCAGATCGCTGCAAATGCGCAGTCCAGAAAGCGACCAACAGCTGTATCCTGGCGAATGGATGAAACCTACATCAAGGTTAAGGGCAAGTGGGCGTATCTGTACCGAGCTGTTGACCGTGAGGGGCAAGCCCTTGATTTCATGCTGTCTGAGCGTCGCGATACGGCTGCTGCCCGGCGATCTTTTAAACGTGCGATAGGCACGAACGGCGTGCCCGATCGGGTGATCATCGACGAAAGCGGAGGCCAACCTCGCCGGCTTGCAAAGGGTCAATGTGATCCTGAAGTTCACCGGCACCGGGAAAACCATCACGGTCCTGCAGGTCAAATACCTCAATAATATTCTTGAGCAGAATCATCGCTTTATCAAGCGGATCACGGGGCCCATGCAAGGGTTCAAAGCCTTCCATTCCGCTGCCGCCACGGTCGCCGGGATCGAGACCGCACACATGATCCGGAAAGGACAGTTCTGTGCCAAGGGGCTATCCGGCGCACAGCAGTTTGCAGCGCTTGCAGCATAACTGTGTCCGAAGCAAATCTCCTTTCGGCATCACAGAAAGTTTACGACACAACCTTCCTGCTGTCCATACTCTTGCTCATGACGCCAGGAGCGAACTGGTTTTTCTGGCTGACTACACCGCAGATGGTATCGGGGAAAGCGTCGGATTTAACGCGATTCATAATCACGCTCCCGACCGCGATCATCCCGTCGCGGCTGGAGCGATTAAATTCAAAATACATCGCTCGCGCCATACTACCGCCACGTGCGTTCCCCCGCAACTTGACGATGCCAATCGATTTTATCAAAAAGGTGTCAGACCCACCAAATCGCTCGGGATGTATTTTGCGCCTTGAGGTTTTCCAAAAAATCAAGTTTATCTCAACGGATTGCGTAAGGACCCGGTGCGATACCGGGTGGCTCTTCTGGCCGCCGATCCGCCAGACAACCCCTAAGAAAATACCAGATTGAACTGCCGGACCGTCTTTCGAAAAGACCCTCTGACACATGGTATTGGACCGCTCATGATCTCATTCTCTGACTACCGCCAGCAATGGTTTGGCAACATTCGCGGCGATCTGCTCGCTGGTCTCGTCGTCGCTCTGGCGCTGATACCCGAAGCCATTGCTTTCTCCATCATCGCCGGCGTCGATCCTAAAGTCGGGCTCTATGCCTCTTTCTCTATTGCGGTTCTGATTGCGTTTACAGGCGGTCGACCCGGCATGATTTCGGCCGCCACCGCCGCCACCGCTGTGCTTATGATCACCCTCGTCAAGGATTACGGTCTTGAGTATCTGCTCGCAGCCACAGTCCTTGCAGGGCTTCTCCAGATCGGGGCCGGACTGCTGAAGCTCGGACGGTTCATGCGCTATGTTTCCAAATCCGTGATGACGGGCTTTGTAAACGCGTTGGCCATTCTCATCTTCATGGCGCAATTGCCAGAGTTGAACCTCGGCAATCCCGGCGTCAGCTGGCTGACCTATGCGCTGACGGCAGCAGGGCTGGCGATCATCTACCTCTTTCCGCGTCTCACCACTGCCGTGCCTTCACCGCTGGTCACGATCATCGTGCTCACGGTGGTTGTCGTGGTCATGGGCTGGGATGTGCGGACGGTTGGAGACATGGGCGCACTGCCTGACACCCTGCCGATTTTCCTGATACCGCAGATCCCGCTCACCTTCGAAACGCTCCTGATCATCCTTCCCTATTCCATAGCTGTCGCCGTCGTCGGCTTGTTGGAAAGTTTGATGACCCAGAATATTGTCGATGATCTGACCGATACCAGATCCAATCGCAATCAGGAGTGTATCGGCCAAGGCATCGCCAACACGGCAACAGGGTTCATCGGGGGTATGGCCGGTTGCGCAATGATTGGTCAGTCGATCATCAATGTTAAGTCCGGCGGTCGGGGACGTCTGTCGGCTTTCACAGCGGGGGCGGTCCTGCTGGCCCTCGTCGTTGGCCTGGGCGATCTGGTCGCGCGTATCCCAATGCCTGCGCTGGTCGCCATCATGATCATGGTGTCCATTGGCACTTTCTCGTGGTCCTCGATCAAGAACCTGAAAGTACATCCGCGCTCGTCCTCCATCGTGATGATCGCGACGGTGGTCACCGTGGTCTACACACACAACCTCGCTATCGGTGTTCTGGTTGGCGTCCTCCTGTCCGGCATTTTCTTTGCCGGAAAAATTGCCCAACTGTTCCGCGTTCTTTCGACCCTCTCCGCCGACGGCCGCGAGCGGACATACGTGCTTGAGGGTCAGCTCTTTTATGGGTCGGTCGAGGATTTTGCCGATGCCTTCGACTACCGGGAAGTTCTTGATCGCGTGATCGTGGATGTCAGCCGGGCGCATATCTGGGACATAAGCTCGGTTCAGGCGCTGGACATGGCGATCCTCAAGTTGCGCCGGGAAGGCGCAGATGTTCAGGTCATCGGCATGAACGAGGCGTCCGAAACCCTCGTCGACAAGCTTGCCATACATGACAAGCCGGGCGCGACGGACACATTGATGGGGCACTGAGGAGGAATACCATGGACAAGATACTCACGCTGCTCGACGGCTCGGCCTATTCCGAGAGCGTCTGTCACCACACGGCATGGATCGCGAAGAAACTGAATGCCAGCGTCGAGGCCATGCATGTTCTCGGCCGCCGCGAAGGCGCAGAAACTACGGACCTTTCAGGCGCCTTGCGGCTTGGTGCCCGGTCGGCCCTGCTCAAACAGCTGGCAACGCTGGATGAGCAACGCGCCAAACTGGCACAAGCGAAGGGCCATGCCATTCTGGAGGACGCAAAGGCCATTCTGGAGCAAGACGGTGCATCGGTCGTGAACCTTCGGCTACGCAGGGGCGACCTTCTGGACGCGGTTCGTGAGGTCGAAAATGATATCCGAGCCATCACAATGGGCAAACGGGGCGAAGGCGCGGACTTTGCCACGGGGCATCTTGGCTCAAATCTGGAACGGATCGTGCGCACATCCAAGGTGCCGGTGTTCGTGGCCTCGCGCGAGTTCAGGCCAATCGCCAAGGTTCTGTTCGCCTACGATGACAGCCCCAGCGCCAAGGTCGCCGTCGATCGGATGTCGACAAGCCCTGTGTTCACGGATCTCGACGTTTGCGTGCTGTGCATCGGGAACGACACGGATCGCACGCAGGCAACTGCCGGAAGCGCCGTTGAGAAACTGCGCAGCGCAAATATCACGGCCTCCGCGCGCACTGCGGCTGGCGAACCCGAGGAGGTTCTTGGCAAGTTGGTCTCAAACGAAGGCTTCGACCTGCTTGTCATGGGAGCCTACGGCCACAGCCGGATCAGGCGGCTCATTATCGGATCGACGACAACGGCGATGATCCAGACGGTTAAGATCCCCGTGCTATTGTATCGCTGAAGACAGGAAGACTCCACAACACAGGTAATCTGGAAGGGAGCGCGCTGGATACCATGAACGTTCACAAGGCGGATGAATTTGTTCGCTCAGGATGTGGTGCTAGAGCGGACCTTTTCAGAGGCCCCGACAGAGGCAGTTCTTTCCGCAAAGTGTGAGTTTACCCGCCTTGATGCCTAGCAGATGCCGCGAATGGCAGGAATGACGGGCCGCGTGGCAGCATCAGCTTATAGCATCAAGTGCCCGTTCTGGGCCGAGTTGATGCTGCTACGGGCGGGCCGATTGAATGCTGCGCCGGATCTGAGGTCCGCAAGGAGCCGATTGCGGATGGCAACGCAGGGCGTTTATGTGGCGGAAGCATGGAGGTTCGAATGTTTGTACCAGAAATCGTTATGGATGAGCGATGCATCCTCGTTCATAATCATGATCTGAAGACGCCTGAGGCGGTTTCTCTCGCAGCTAGGTTCACTCGTGCGAGGCTGGAACATGCCCGACAGGATCTCCCGCTCAATATCTCCCGCATCGAGATTGTATTCGACCTTCGGGGGCAACAATACGACGATACTGCTAAAGTCTTGTTGAACGCCGAGGCACTCGGCTGTTCCTGCGTAACCTTCTACCGGGGATAGCCATGGCTCAGCAATTCATCGTCAAAGGAGCCAACCGAGATCAGCGTCTGCGTGATCTGTTATTCAGTCTTGATGAGCATATCGAATTATTCGCTCTGGATGGGCACGATACAGGGGTATCTGTCCCCACAAAGGTTACTGACCGGATCGGAGACAGCAGAGTTCGCGAGGTCCTGTCGCAGTTCCAATATTATGACCTCTGGTCGGGAGATTGGCATGTGCCTGAACCGCCCAACAAGGGGCGAATATCATGGTCGTTCGGTGGGACGTAGGCACCAGCTTGGTTCGCACTACTGCCCTTCTGTCATCGAAGATGCTGCGACTCACGCCGAATGGCTGATCTCGCGCTGCGACTCACGCCGAATGGCTGATTTCGCAAAGCTGCTCTGCAGCGAGGACCGCCCTGGCCAATGTCGGCTCTGGGCCGTCCGTGAAGACGGCCCATGCCTTTAGATTTCGATCGCTAGAGCATCCTCAAGCTCGACGCCAAGAAATCTACCAGTTCTGTCCATTTTAGTGTAAGCGGGGCCTGAACCGCGCTGCGATCTCAGCTTGACAGCTTTTGGGATGCCCGCGGCATGAGATCGTCGATGCATGACGCCGGTTGGCCGCCCGCAATGGCGGTCAGTGTTTCGCGCAGGTAGGCGTAGGGCAACTAAAGAAGTTGCTAGCGGGTTCGGCCTTTGCCCCACATGTCGATGTCGGTGCCCAGATCCTGTTTAAGTCGCTCTGAAGCATCATCCAGAGCTTGTAAAACGCCATCCTCGAGTTGAACATCCAGCAGCTTTTTGAGGCCCCGGCTTTGTGCCCCATTGCGCGTACCGACAATGACGCCGCCGACCGATGCGCGGGATTTCAGCCAGCCGATGGCCAGTTCCTCCATCGACAGGCCGGTTTCCCCGACAAGAGCCCACAGCGCATCGAGCAGTTCTTGACCAGCCTCCTCGGCGCCCTCTTCCTTGTGTGTGGCGTCGGCCCATTTGCGATGGTCGAACATGCGGGTCCGGGCGCGGTCTACCGGGAAATCCTGAAGCGATTTGTATTTGCCCGCCAAGAGTCCCTGCATCAGCGAGGAATAGCACATAATCGGCACGCCGGCAGCTTCGCATTTTGGCTGCACCTCGAATTCGATGGCACGCGAAAACAGGTGATAGGGCAGCTGGTTGACGGAAATTTCACCCAAAGACAGCGCCTCGTCCAGATCCTGATTGCCGAAGTTTGACACGCCGTACCAACGGATCTTGCCGTCTTCTTTCAGCTTCTTCAGCGCGCCGATGCTGTCGGCCAAGGGCACATCCCGGTTGGGCCAGTGCAACATATAAAGGTCGATATAATCGGTGCCGAGGTTTTTAAGGCTGCGGTCACAGGCCTCAATGATCGCATCGGGGGCCAGGTTTTCGCGGGCAACCTTGGACGAAATCACCAGATCCGAGCGTTTGTCGCCCAGAGCCTTGCGAAGAAGTTGTTCGGAATAGCCTGCGCCATAGGCTTCGGCGCTGTCAAAAAAGTTGATCCCCACGTTATGGGCTTCCTGCAGCGCCTCAATGGAATCCTTTTCCTCTTGCGCGCCGAATGCTCCGGCGCCGCCCATGCAGCCATAGACGACTTTGCTGGTCACCAGATCGGTCTTGCCAAAAGTGTTGTTCATGTTCAGTTGCCTCATTTTCGTTAGTGTAAGGGGGGGGAGCTTGTGGGCTACCAGCTCCACAAGGTTCCGTCTTCCAGTCTGCTGACCGGCAGATAAGAGCGTTTGTAAGGATATTTCGCGGCGGCCTCTTCGTTGAAATCGACCCCTAAACCGGGGCTGTCGCCGACATGAATCATCCCGTCTTTCAGGGTCAGGTCGTGTGAGAATACTTCGTTTGACGCCTCATTTCCAAACCCGACAAATTCCTGAATCCCAAAATTTGGCACCCAGAGATCAAGATGCGATTGGGCGGCAAAGCAGATCGGCGACAGATCCGGCGCGCCATGGGGCGCGATGCGCACATGGAATATCGCCGCGAACTCCGCGATGCGCCGCACGCCCGTGATCCCTCCCGCATGGGTGGTGGCGGTGCGGATATAATCGATCCACTGGTTCTGGATCATCTCTTTGCAATCCCAGATCGTGTTATAGATCTCGCCAATCGCAAGCGGCGTCGTGGTGTGGTTGCGCATTTCGCGGAATGTGGGCATTGATTTCGCGCGATGTCGGGCACGCGTTTCACGCCATTGTGGGCAGCCATTTTACGATCGTGGGCAGGCTGGCCGACACTTTGATAGATTCAGGCTGGAGCG
>NZ_VSJK01000003.1 GCF_008085915.1 Oceaniovalibus sp. ACAM 378
GAGAATGCCGCGACGGCGCAGGCGATGACCAACCGGGCCAAAGGCCCCCCGGGACTGTCCGGGAATTACCGAAACGCGTGTCCGGGAATTACTGAAATCCGTGTCCGGGAATTTGCGAAACCCGCAGTGCGATGGTTACGACGCTTGATGGTTATCCCATGGCGCGCAAAGGGCAGGCGGGAAGGGCCCTCGGCTGGGCATTGGTTGGCTCAGTTGTAGGGGGCATCACCGGCTGGATCGCACTGGTCACATTCGCACCGGTTCTCGCGAAGCTTGCCTTGAAGCTTGGCTCAGCAGAATACGCGGCACTGGCATTCTTTGGTTTGACGATCGTCGTGTCCCTCTCGGGAGGCATGCTTGTGCGGGGCATCCTCTGCGCATTCATCGGAATTGCCATTTCAATCGTTGGCCTCGACCCCACCACCGGTGCGGATCGGTGGACATTCGGTACCATCAACTTGTTCCAGGGAATTAGCATCCTCCCAGCTCTGATCGGGCTCTTCGCTATCCCCGAGATCGTCTTTGCCATGGCAGGACCCCAAATGAGGGTTGCCGGATCATCTAACCTGAAGGGCATGCTTCCACCCTGGTCTGAGATCGTCTCCCGTAAATGGCAGCTCTTGCGCTCATCGGTCATCGGTGTGGGGGTCGGAATTGTGCCAGCACTCGGTGGAAACATCGGCTCGCTCCTTGCTTACGATCAGGAAAGGCGGATCGACCCGGAGGGTAAGAACTATGGGAAGGGTGAGGTCGGTGGCGTGATTGCCTCCGAGGCGGCCAATAACGGCGTGACCGGCGGGGCGCTTATCCCCCTGCTGACCGTGGGCATCCCAGGGGACTCGGTCACCGCGATGCTGATCGGGGGATTGATGATCCACGGATTGCAGCCAGGCCCGCAGCTCTTCGCTTCCTCGAGTGGCGTGATCTATGCCGTACTCGCAGCGTTCTTGCTGGCGAACCTGATGATGTTCTTCATTTCGATCGTGGGCTACCGCTATGTGGTGCGCATCCTGAATGTGCCCAAGCACCTTCTCTATCCAGCGTTACTTTTGACTACGGTTGTGGGTACCTATGCTCTGAACAAGCAAATCTTCGACGTGGGTGTCATGCTCGTCCTGGGTGTCGTCGGGGTGATCGCAACTCTGGCTCGCTTCCCGGTCTATCCGATCGTTCTGGGCTTGGTGCTTGGTCCGATCCTCGAGAGCGAGGCGCGGCGCGCACTCCTGATCAGCGGTGGTGACTGGTCAGTCTTCCTCAGCAGACCCGTATCAGCACTTCTGATTGGCCTCGCGGTTGTGGCACTTTTTGGACCGGTGGTTATGAAATTCCTCAAGCGCCGCACCAAAGTGGCTGAGTCAGTCTCGTAGCTCATGCGCCGGGACTGAACATACAGGCACCTCGAGCAAACACAGGATTATCGCAATGGCGGAAGAAGTAGTTTTATTGACGAACCCGATCCATGGGGATGGGGTAGCAATTCTAGAACGCCATGCAAGACTGATTGTCGCTCCTGATACCAAAGCTGACACCCTGCGCCAATTGGCGCGGGGTGTGAGCGGCATTATTGTGCGCGCCCAGCTCCCCGATGACATTGCCGACCATGCCCCTGGCTTGAAGGGCATTGTTCGTCACGGGGTCGGATTGGACTTCATTCCTGTCCCTCAGGCCACGGCCAAAGGGATTGTTGTCGCCAACCTCCCCGGGAGCAACACCAATGCTGTGGCGGAATATGTTTTCGCTGCCATTCTTGACCTGCGCCGGGGGGCCGCCGTTTTCGATCGAGATCTACGGGACGCGGGCTGGGATAGATCGCGGAGCAGGGCGGAGAAGACCACAGAAATCAGTCCCGACACTCTCGGGATAATCGGAGTTGGCGCTATTGGATCTCGCGTGGCGCAGATCGCGGGGAATGGCTTCGGGATGCGGGTGATCGGCACGTCGCGCCGCACCGGGAATTTGCCCGCCGGTGTCCAGGAAGTGGAGCTGGACCGGATCTTCGAGGAGGCCGATGTGGTCGTGTTGAGCTGTACCTTGACCGATGAGACGCGCGGCCTTGTGGATGCAAGGCGCCTCGCCCTGATGAAGCCGACGGCCGTACTGATCAACGTCTCCCGTGGCGCGGTCATCGAGACATCTTCCTTGAGGGATGCCCTCATTACTGGTCAGATTGCCGGCGCGGCACTGGATGTTCATGATCTTCATCCGCTGCCCCAGGATGATCCAATATATTCCTGCCCGAACTTGATGCTCTCACCCCATGTGGCAGCCATTACGGCCACAAGCTCAAGAGTGATGAGCACTGGCGCAGCGGAAGAAATGTGCCGGATCCTCGCCGGTGAGCCCCCTCTGAATTGCGTGAACCCGGAAGTTCTCGGAAGCTAATTCGTAGGCTCCAGATTCGTTGATTTACAACCAGAACAAGACGGATGCTGCGAGGGCGATCGCAGATAGGAATACCTTCGGACTACGATCGTATCGGGTTGCGATCCGTCGCCAGTCTTTCAGTCGGCCGAACATGATTTCGATCCGGTTCCGTCGTTTGTAGCGACGCTTGTCGTATTTGATTGGCTTATCGCGTGATTTACGCCCAGGGATGCAGGGCGTTATTCCCTTATTGGTGACGAGCATAGGTTACCTCGCGGCAATTGAGGCCATGGCCAAGAAGAAGCTCATCAGCGACAGCGAGGTCGCCGATGAGGCGTTACCGGAGATCAAGTTGTGATCTGGCGCGAACGAATCTCGGCGCACCCCTCCAACGTCAAGCGAATCCCTTGGGGCGTGTTCAACGTAAGCATTCGGCGAAGGCCGTGGGCGCGCCGTATTGATCAGAGGCGTTTGGGTGCGGCTTTTGGTTTACGCGGCTCCGGGGCCCATTTTTTGGCAAGATGCTCGAAGTTATCGAGGATGCGGCCGATCGTATGCGTCCGGTCTGACTGCCCTGCCTGCGTGATAGAGTGGGTGATAGTGTCCATTATGGATAGATGGGATGGTTGCCGCCCTCCCCGACGGCATCGCAATGTGCCAACATGTCGGTAGTGAAACCACATATGAAGCGGAGAGGACGGCAAAATGAATGATATGATAATCGGCGTGGCCAATAGAACGGCTGCAACCGTAGCACACCAGATCGATTTGGCGTCGGCTCCACAGTCAATCACCTGCCGCAATCAAGCGCCAGACCTCCGACGAAAAAGTGTTATGTAAATGCTGAAGAGGCGCGGCCCAGTTCCGCCACGGGGGTGCGTCAATGCGAAAGCGCAGCGCGCGCATGACGGCACCACGCGCCAAGGAATTAGGAGGCAACCGATGCTAAGAATTACACTTCCCGCCGATAGATTTGAGCCCGATATGGCTGCCATAGCCTCCGCATTTGGCATCAGCATCGAGGAGATGTATGACGGCATAGAAATAGGCACGATCAGCCGGTGGTTTGAGGTGGGGGAAGGTGACGCGGATGACAAGCCTCATCAGATTTTCGCCTCTGTGTCGTTTGGGATTAGGGTCGATGTGGACGAACACGGCACCGTGCAGTCGACCAGTAAATACGATGCGGAGAGCGCCGTTTTGCAAACGTGCAGCGAGGCAGGCAGCGATAAAGGTTCGATGCCAGAACGCGCCCCCACCCGATTTGCAGGAAGACCCTGATACCACCCGCAAAGCCCACCTTGATGCACTTCTTGACGAGGCGCTGAACGAGAGCTTCTTCGCCAGCGATCCTATGGCCATCAGCGTGCCTCGTTCGCGGGCGAGGTCTGACGATGAATGATGGTTTGATTTCGGGCACCCGGCAAACGCTTGAGGGTATGTGATGGTTGACCATTCTGATGAAGTGGATGAAGTCCCCCGCCTGAAATGGCCGCGCCACTTTCCGGTGCCGCGCGATTTTGGGGTGGCGAAAGGCGCGCGCATTGCCGAGGGAAAATCCTGGCCCACGCCCGAAGGGGCGACCCGGATCGCGACCTTGCGCATTTACCGCTTCGATCCGGATGGCGACGAGGGCCCGCGGATGGACACCTTCCGCGTCGATCTTGACGATTGCGGGCCGATGCTGCTGGATGCGCTGATCTGGATCAAGTCGAAGGTCGACGCGACGCTGACCTTTCGGCGGTCCTGCCGCGAGGGCGTCTGTGGCTCCTGCGCGATGACCATCGACGGCACCAATTGGACGGCCTGCACGCGCGCCATGAATGAGCTGTCCGAACCTGCCACAATCTACCCGCTGGCCAATCTGCCAGTGATCAAGGATTTGGTGCCCGATCAAACCCATCTTTTCGCACAGCACGCCCTGACCGAGCCTTGGCTGAAAACCGAAACGCCCGCGCCCGAGCGTGAACGCCTGCAATCGGTCGAACAACGCGCAGTCCTCGATGGCTATTACGAATGCATCATGTGCTTTTGCTGCACCTCGGGGTGCCCCAGCCATTGGTGGAACGGTGACCGGTTCTTGGGGCCCGCCGCCCTGCTGACCGCTTGGCGCTGGCTGGCCGACAGCCGCGACGAGGGGCGCGGCGAGCGGCTCGAGGCGCTGGACGATCCGTTCCGGCTTTATCGCTGTCACACGATCCTGAACTGCACCCGCACCTGCCCGCGCGGCCTGAATCCCGGCAAGGCCATCGCCGAGATCAAGCGAATGATGCTGGAGCGCGGCGGCTGAATAGGAAGGAGCACGCCATGAGTTATCCCCGTCCAAAATCCCCGAACATGCAAAATTACCGGCCACAGCTGACCTCGGTCATGTCCTTTGGGCATCGGCTGTCCGGTGTGGCCTTGGCGCTATTCGCCTTCGGCCTTGCCGCCTGGCTGGTTGCAGGTGCGATGGGACCGGCAGCGTTCGACTGCGCGCAGGCGGTCGTGCTGTCAATTCCGGGGCGTGCCGTGCTGTTCCTGCTGACGCTGGCCGTCTTTTATCACCTCTGCAACGGCTTCCGTCACCTGATCTGGGACAGCGTGCGCGCCTTTGAGTTGCGCGCGATTTACACTGGCGGTTGGGCCGTCGTGGCGGCAAGCTTGGTCTTGACCTCAGCGCTGTGGCTCTGGGTGCTGACATGACCCGGCCCCGCATTACGCCCTATTCCGCCGCGCATGGCCTTGGGGCTGCCGGGCACGCCGCACGCCATTGGTGGGCGCAGCGCGTTTCGGCCATCGCATTGGTGCCGTTGGTATTGTGGCTTGTGTGGGCGCTGGCGAACGGTGGCGCGACTGACTACGCGGCGCTCTCAGATTGGCTGAAATCGCCGATCAACACGATCCTGATGATCCTGTTGCTGATTGCAGCCTTCCACCATGCAGCCCTTGGGCTTCAGACCATTGCGGAGGATTACATTCATTCGCGCGCACGCTTTGCCGTGATCGCCCTTGTCCAACTTGCCTGCGCGGCTGGCGGAGCGGCGGGCATCGTGGCAACCTTGCTGATCGCAATAACCAGTTAGAACGGGGCATCACATGTTTATCGAGAAATTCCTGCCGACGGCCCGCAAGCGGATGCACTGCATCGCATCCGACGCCAGCCTTTTGCAGGCGGCAAGGCTGCTGGAGCGGGATCATGACATTCTGTTGGTCTGCGACCACGATGGCCGGATGGTCGGCGTCCTGACCAAAACCGACGCCGTGCGCCAGATCGGCATCTGCACAGGAGCCAGCTGTACAGCACCGGTGACCCAGGCCATGACCCGTGAGGTCAAGACAGAAACACCCAGGGGCCAGTTGAAAGACGTCTGGGAAATGATGAAAAAACACCGACTCAAAAATATCCCGGTTGTCGATCCCGACAGCAAACCTCTCGGTGTGTTGAACGCCCGCGATGTCCTTCAGAACCTCTGGCATGAAGTCCAGCATGAAGAGGATCTGCTGTTCAACTATGTGATGAACGTCGGCTATCGCTGATCTGACTGTGTCGATGGGACGGTGACAGAAACTTAATCCGGAAAGCCAACGGCGAGGGCCAGCCTCGCATTTGTTTCGATACCTAACGCGTGTTTTCCTTTCGACCTTTAACCATCATAAGCATGAAAGGAGGACAAAATGTTCAGCACATGGAAGCAAGGATCGGCACAAGCGACAGCGAAGAACTGCGACATGCCCAGCGCAATTCAGGCCGATGAGCGCATTTGCGTTTCTCGTGCTTATCGCGGCAAAACTTATTGCAAAAACGGTCTTACTGAGTTTCAGCTTGCACCAATTCGATACACCCGTCCCCTTCCCTCTTCCTTCGAAGACGTCACGACCAGCCCCCTTTTCTTACCCAAAGCACCTGACATAAACCCTCGCGCGCTGTGTGCCTGCCAGTCAGTGGCGGCGATAATCGCCTCCATCGTGGAGCCTTCGTCCGCTTGAAGCATCGCGATCGGTAGCGCCTGTTTGGTGCCCGCACGCTGGGTCGGCGGTTTTGGCACGAGCGTTTCAGCCGCCTGTTCGCTGATCGCGACCTCCGCCTGAAGCACCACCGGTTCGATCCCAATCGCTAACAGCCCGACATCCGCGACCACCAACGTAGTCCCATGCCCATCGCCGGTTTCACGCCAGAGCGGTTAGCCCCGGCGCTGGTTGGCGTCGACTTCCTGCAGCCATCCACGCTCGATCATCTTGCTAATGACCATCTTCGCCGCCGCACCGTGCAGCCTCTTTGGCAGCGGCAGAGCACTATTGTCGGGGCGCTGGGCACCGGCGCTGAGGATGACGGTTTGGGTTTCAGTCAGTTTCTTCATGGTGGGTTCCTCTTACTGGTCGTGGATAACAAGGAAAGTTGCGATGCGGCACAGCAGATCATTGTGGCCATACTCGTCAGCCCCAAGGATCACATCGTCGTCGGTTTCCATATCTGCGGCGATGGTTCTCGCTTTGACTGATGCTGCAGATGCCGAGGTTCGGGACGGGCGCGACCTCTATGTCGAACATTGCGCATCCTGCCACGGCGCAGAATTGCAGGGCCAACCGGAATGGCGCAGCCCGGATAAAGGCGGCCTCTACCTTGCCCCGCCGCATGACGAATCCGGCCATACCTGGCAACATGACGATTCGATGTTGACCGACTACATCACGCGTGGCGGGCAGGCGGTGGTGGACGATATGAACGTGTCCTTCACCTCGGGCATGCCGGACTTTGGAATGGTGCTGACCGACAGCGAGATCACGGCCATTCTTGACTACATCAAGTCGACCTGGCCCGACCGCATTCGCGCGACGCAGGCGCAGCGGTCGCAGGATGCGTGGGTCGATTGACGAATGGGCGGGGTGTTCAAACCTTCCTGAACAGGCCGAAATGGAACTGCTGGACGGCACCCCACGGCGTGCGGTGATTATGGTAGATTGACGTCACCCACCGGTAACCCGGCCCCAACCTTTCCGCCAGCAGGGCAGCGTCATAGCGCGCGACCGGCAGGCCGCTGCATTTTTCCGGACCGTCGGGTGCGAATGTGCCGATGATCGCGTGGCCACCAGATGCCAAGGCACGGTCCATTACGCGCAGGTAGGCTTCCTGATCGGCCGGTTCAGTCAGGAAATGGAACGCTGCCCGATCATGCCAGACGTCGAAGTGCCCGGACGACTGCCAATCCAGAACGTTTCCTACGACCCAAGTGACAGGCATATCGTCAGGCAGACGCGCTCGGGTCTTTGCCAGTGCCGTTTCCGAAAGATCGAGCGCCGTGATCTGGCGGAACCCCAAGTCGAGCAGGCAATCCACAAGCCGTGACGATCCTGCCCCGATATCGACGATGGCCGCATCGGGTGTCGCCCCGGTCGAAGCGATCAGATCGAGCGATACTTGAGGGCGGTCCTCGAACCAACTCGTTTCGGCCTCCGCCTTGGTCCGATAGACGCCTTCCCATCTGTCCGGCTTGTCACCCACCTTCGTGCCCTTTCACAGACCGACCCGCCGCATCCGCAGCGTCTTGCTGATAATCGAAACCGGCGAGAGGCTCACCGCCGCCGCGATCTTCGGCGACAGCAGAAACCCAGTGACGGGATAAAGCAACCCCGCCGACTTGGACGGCAGGTTTGGTGGCGCAGAATATCTGCGTCGCATCAGCTCCCCGGTCAGCCGTCAAAGCCAACCGCCGGTGAATCCTGCGCGTCGCAGTCCGTTGACCACGTAAGGACAGGCCTGCATCAGCCGCCACAAAAAATCTGATCGGTAATTCTCATACATGAGTATCACGGGACCGAGATTGATCCCGAAGTGATAGGGCGACGTCCAACCTGAACCGGCGTCTGCTTCGTTCTGAAAGCTCAGATTGAAGCTGCACCGAAAGCAGTATTCGCCGGTAACTTGCGGATACACATCCTGAAAATGCATGATCGTCGGCAAGACAATTTCTGGGGCGAACGGCAGCGACGCCACCACGGCCCACGGCGCCACCGTGCCATCGTCAGGGCCGTAGGGTGCGCCGCGGGCGACATAGTCGAAGAAGTTGCGTTCGATGCCATCGATGCGGCGCGTCGTCCAGCCGGGCCCGTCGCTCGCGGTCAACCCCCAGAAGTTTTCTCCGTAGCCCGCAAATTCAAGCGGATTGCGGATCGCATACTCTCGCTGGACATAGGTAGCGCGACGGCTGTTCTCGAAATAGTCGATGTCCTTGTTTCGGGTGTATGCATCCTGGATTCGGCGGAAGTCGATCCAGATGTGCGAGTACTGGTGGATGAACAGTGGGCCGCCATAGATGAATTCGTAGCCGTAGATTTCCTTCCATTGGTAGGTCGAGACCCATGCCGCGTAGCTCTCCGCAGCGAGGGGAAAGGTTGGCGAGCCCAAGCCGAGGACGTAGAGAAGGGCAGCCTCGTCATAACCTTCCCATCGGTAAGGCAGAAATCCGCGTTCGGGAGTCCACCCGTGGGTGATCGTCGCACCACCGTTGCACGCCCATTGCCAGTCGGCCCGGAGGTAGAGAGCGTCGGCCAGCGTCCGGATCTCGTGTTCGTCTTCGCTGTCCTGATCGAAATACCTCGCGGCGGCGAGCATACCGGCCAGCAGAAAGCCGGTATCGACGGTTGACAGCTCGCAATCGCCTGCACGCCGCCCGGTCGTCATGTCAAGAAAGTGATAGTAGAAGCCCTTGTGCCCAGTCATGTCAGAGCCCGTGCCCTGCGGGCTGTTCCAGAAGAACCGCAACGCTGCCAAAGTCCGCTCGATTGCGTTGGCACGCGAGATCCACGCGCGCTCGACACCGACGGGATAGGCCGCGAGCGCGAAAGCCACAGCCGCGATGCTCGAGGGGGAGTCCGCCTGCGATTTGTCGGCCACGAGGCCATTCGCGGGATTGGTTTCGTTCAGGAAGTAGTCGAATGCATGACGCTGCAACGCATCCAGTCTCTCGTCCCCCGAATCTGCTGGGCTGGCATGCGGTTGCCGCTTCATGATGGTCCTCCGTTTGGAAACGCCGACAGAACGCGTCTCTCCCCTGTCGCAGCCCTACCGATCGGTTGACTTTTCGAGATGTCCGCCGAACTCAAATCGCATCGAGGACGTAAGCCTGTCGGCAAAATCCGCCTCGCCGCGCGAGCTGAAACGCGCGTATAGCGCCGTGCTGAGCACCGGAGCTGGGACATTTTCATCGATCGCCGCCTTGATCGTCCATCGGCCTTCTCCGGAATCCGACACACTTCCCCCAAACGCTGCGAGCGTTGGATCCTTGCTCAGGGAGGTCGCCGTCAAGTCCAGCAACCACGAGGAAATGACGCTGCCCCGCCGCCAGACTTCCGCGATATCACCAAGATCGAGATCGAACTGGAACGCCTCGGGATTGCGGAGCGGGGTTGTCTCTGCATCGGCGATCCGGTCGCTATTGCCTACATTGGCGTGCTTCAAAATGTTCATGCCCTCGGCATACGATGCCATCAGGCCATGTTCGATACCGTTATGCACCATCTTTACAAAGTGACCCGCACCGCTTGGGCCACAGTGCAAATAGCCATGTTCCGCTGTGCCGCCCAGCTTCTCCCGTCCTGGAGTGCGGGGGATGTCGCCTATTCCCGGCGCCAGCGTCTTGAACACCGGATCAAGGTGTTTCACCGCGTCGCTTGGCCCGCCGATCATCAGACAATAGCCGCGCTCCAACCCCATGATGCCGCCGCTGGTGCCGCAATCGAGGTAGTGAACCCCCTTGGCCGCAAGTTCAGTGGCACGCCGCATGTCGTCGACGTAGTAAGAATTCCCACCGTCGACGAGAATGTCACCAGGATCGAGCAGTGGCAGAATGTCCGCGATAAGTTGCTCGACCAACGCAGCCGGAACCATCATCCAGATTACCCTCGGTTTGTGCGGCTTTTCAACGAAATCCGCTAGCGACGAAGTCCCGATAGCGCCTTCCTGTGTCAGCAACCCCACCGTTTCGGATGACTTGTCGAAAACCACACATTGGTGATCTTCCTTGAGCAGGCGCCGCACCATGTTTGCCCCCATCCGTCCAAGACCGATCATTCCGATTTGCATGTTACTTTCCTTTTTCAGAGCGGATTGTCAGATGGGCGCGTTTTATTCCCGGGTGAGGGGGGCGTGCGTGAATTCCGGTTCAGGGACGCCGGACAACATCGACTTCGACGCCAGGACTCCTGCAAAAACCCGGATGGCTTGCTCACCTGGAACCGACTGGTTAACGAACGTTGCGTCGTTGGCCTTCGTTCCAAAGACGAATAACCGGCTCTTCCAGGTTGTGGTGATACCCCAGAATACTGTGTGTGGCGGTGTCGAGATAGAGATGGCGGGCGTCTGCCGCAGGAATGCCGAGCCAGCGGACCGCGAGGACGCGCAGGAGGTCGCGATGGGCGAAGACGAGCACGTTGCCGTCGAGCATCCGGGTCCGGGCAATCACATTGTCCGCGCGATCACTGACGGCTTGCAGTGTTTCTCCGTCCGGGCAACCGTCCTTGAACAAGCTCCATCCTGGTCGCTCGGCCTGGATCTCCGCCGTGCGCCTGCCTTCGTTTGCGCCATAATCCCATTCCATCAGATCGGGATCGAGTTCCGCCCGATCGCCGAAACCCGCCAACACCGCCGTCTGCCGGGCGCGTTGCAACGGGCTGGTAAGAACCTTGAGGAAGCTCTGCCCTTGTAATAGCCCCCCCAGTTTCTGCGCATCCCGTTCACCGCGATCGGTCAGCGGAATATCCGTGCGACCGGTCGCCTGCCCGGTAAGGCTCCAGGCGGTCTCGCCATGCCGGACAAGATGGATCTGTGGAAGGACGCCGCCGCTCATGTGCGCACGGGGCTTTTGGGCCCTGCACCATTCGACCCCCATTTCCAATTGCGGATCTCAGGCATATCCTCGCCGTGTTGCCGGATGTAGCGCGCGTGCTCAACGAGCTTGTCGTCGATGAATTGAGCGAAATCGGCGGTGCTTGCACCCAATCCGGGCACGCGGTCAACAGCGGCCTTGGCCAGATGGAAGCGGTCGAGTTCGTTGAGCACCACCATGTCGAAGGGTGTCGTGGTGGTTCCCTCTTCCTTGAATCCATGAACGTGCAGATTGTGATGGTTGGTTCGATTATAGGTCAGCTTGTGAATCAGCGCGGGGTAGCCGTGGTAGGCAAAGATGACGGGTTTGTCCCTGGTGAACAGGGTGTCGAAATCCTCGTCGCTAAGGCCGTGCGGATGCTGGCTCTGTGACTGCAACGTCATCAGGTCCACCACATTGATGACCCGAATTTTCAGCACGGGGAAATGCTGTCGCAAGATATCGACCGCAGCCAGGGCTTCCATGGTCGGCACATCCCCGGCGCAGGCCATCACGAAATCCGGCTCGCCGCCTTCGTCATTGCTGGCCCAATCCCAGACGCCCAGCCCGGCGGTGCAGTGCTGGATGGCTGCATCCATATCGAGCCACTGCGGCGATGGCTGTTTCCCGGCAACGATGACATTCACGTAATTCCGGCTGCGCAGGCAATGATCTGTGACCGACAGCAGGGTATTGGCATCGGGCGGAAGATAGACGCGGACGACCTCTGCCTTCTTGTTTATGACATGGTCAATAAAGCCCGGATCCTGATGGCTGAAACCGTTGTGATCTTGCCGCCACACGTGTGAAGAGAGCAGGTAGTTGAGCGACGCAATTGGTCGCCGCCATGGAATCTGGTTGGCGACGTCGAGCCATTTGGCATGCTGGTTGAACATCGAGTCGATGATGTGGATGAAGGCCTCATAGCATGAGAAAAAGCCATGTCTGCCGGTGAGCAGATAGCCTTCGAGCCAGCCTTCGCACTGGTGTTCGCTTAAAACTTCCATCACCCGGCCGTCCGGTGCGACGTGATCGTCGCCAGGGATAATCTCTGCGGTCGAGCAACGGTTCGTCACCTCGAACACCGCGCCCCAGCGGTTCGACGCCGTTTCGTCCGGACTGAATACACGGAACGTCTCCGGGTTCAATTTAACCACGTCGCGGATCATCTGGCCCTGGATGCGCGTCGCTTCGGCGCTCACGCTGCCAGGTTTCGGTATCTCCACCGCGTAGTCGCGAAAATCCGGCAGGGTCAGCTCACGCAACAGCAGACCGCCGTTGGCGTGCGGATTGGCGCCCATCCGCCGTGTCCCGCGCGGAGCCATTTCAGCAAGTTCGGGTTTGAGCCTGCCGGTCTCGTCAAAAAGTTCGCGCGGGCGATAACTCTCCAGCCACTCCTCCAGTATTTTCACATGCCCCGGGTGGCTCATGTCGCCCATCGGCACCTGGTGCGAGCGATATGTGCCCTCGGTCTGTTTGCCGTCCACCTCCTTCGGGCCGGTCCATCCCTTCAGCGAGCGCAGGATGATCATCGGCCAGAGCGGCCGCACCTTGAACCCATTCGCACGTGCCTCTGTCTGGATCTCCCGAATGCTTGCGATCACCGTATCGAGGGTCGCGGCCATCAGCTGATGCATCTCCATTGGATCGTCGCCTTCGACGAAATGCGGGGTGTAGCCGTAGCCGCGGAACAGGGATTCAAGCTCGTCACGGGGAATACGGGCAAGTACGGTGGGGCCCGCAATCTTGTAGCCGTTCAGGTGCAGGATCGGCAGGACCGCACCGTCATGCACCGGATTGAGAAACTTGTTCGAGTGCCAGCTGGTGGCGAGTGGACCAGTTTCCGCCTCACCGTCGCCAACAACGCACGCGACCAAAAGGTCTGGGTTATCGAAGGCGGCACCATAGGCATGTGACAGGCAATAGCCGAGCTCCCCGCCCTCATTGATGGAGCCCGGTGTTTCTGCTGCGACGTGACTGGGGATGCCACCGGGAAAGGAAAACTGCTTGAACAGCTTTTTCATCCCTGCTTCATCCTGCGTGATGTCCGGGTAGAACTCGCTGTAACTCCCTTCAAGATAGGTATTGGCCACGAGGGCCGGGCCACCGTGCCCGGGGCCGGTGACATACAGCACGTTCAGGTCATGGTTGTTGATAATACGGTTCAAATGGACATAGACGAAGTTCAACCCAGGGGTGGTTCCCCAGTGGCCAAGCAGTCGCGGCTTCACATGCTCAAGGCTCAGGGGAATTTCGAGCAAAGGGTTGTCGTGCAAATAGATCTGGCCAACGGAGAGATAGTTGGCTGCGCGCCAATAGGCGTCCATCGTTTGTATCAGGTCGGGCGACAGCGGCTTGTTCATGGTGCTATTCCTCGCAATGGGTGTACCGGGGTAAAACGTGTCGAATTGGATGGAGAAACAATGGTAAGCGCGAGAGTGCCGCACGCCGCGCCTATTTCCGAATGCGGCGTGTGGATCTCGACCGGATCAAGGTCGGTAAGTGATGCCACTTGCTCCTTTACCGACGGGAATGTTGGCAAGAACCGTTTGGCTTGCAACGTCGATCACCGAGACGGTCCCATCGAACATGTTGGCCACAAACACATCTTTACCGTCGCCGCTGACCGCTACGCCATGCGCGCCGCTTCCGGTGCGGATTGTTGCCGTGACACTATTTGTAGCAACATCGATGACTGACACCGTATCGTCAGGAATGGCTTCGGTTCCCTGATTGGCGACATAAACGAAGCGCCCATCCGGTGTGGCATTGAGCTGGATCGGGCCGCGTCCGACTTCAACGGTCGCAATAACCGTTTGCGTCTTCGTATCGATCACCGCCACGCTGTTCTTGTCGCGCAGCGAGACATAGACGCGGCTGCCGTCAGGGAGGAAACCAACCTGCACCGGGGTGACGCCGACATCGATCCGGGCCACTTCCTTCAGCGTGCTGGTGTCGACGACCGATACGTTGCCGCTATTCACGTTCGCCACCCAGATCACGCGCCCATCGGGGCTTGTCCGCTGACCGTGCGGATAATCCCCCGTGGCTACCGTCGCGATGACCTCTCGCGAGGCCAGGTCGATGACGCTCAACGTGTCATCTTCGGCATTGGTCACGAAGGCGCGTTTGCCGTCGATGTCAGTGATGACATGCGCAGGATGCATTCCCACCGGGATGTGCGCCATCGGACCTGCGGCAAGGTCTTGGGGATCGAACAGGACCAGTTCGCCTGCGCCCTCCATGCCCTCCATGGAGCCGGGGGTCTGTTCTCCGCCATGTTCATCGCCGCCACCAGCTGCAAGACCAACGGCAAGCAGCAGGCTGCCATCGGGGCTGATCTGCACATTGTGAGGCACGATCGTGGCCGGAGCGGTGGTGACATCGCCGCTCGCCAGATCAATCCGGCTGAGGGTGCTGCTATATTCGTCCGCGGTGAAAACCATGCCGCCTGCCGGGAGGGCCGCCACGGTCTGGGCAATTCCGGCGCTGCCCCAGGCGATCGTGGCGGCGGTCACCGCCACGATCAGACTACGCCGACGCATCTTGCCAGCATGAGGATGAATGGATCCGAGGATCCGGTCTGCGCCCCGAAGGGCCCGATTTTCGTGTATCATTTTGGCTTTTCCTTTAAGATCTGATTCCCGACCGATTGAGGCCGGGGTCCAACGAATTGGCATCCCTGAGGAGGCCACGGCATCACGCAGTTGAGATGATCTTGGGTGGAAATGGGTCGGGTGCTGCGTTTCGACCCAGCGTCATGGCAAAGTCTCGCTTAAAGATATCTGAGCCAGTGGCGCGGGGCACGGCCTGCTCGAAGGAGTGCGGGGTCGGCGCGCAGAAGGCACAAGCGATATGCATCCCTGACCCGCTATGATGCGTCTTCTGACTGGGTTGATCGCAACACGGAACGGGATGCGCCGTCACTGCCGCAACTTTCTGCGCGTTCGCTGATCCCGACGCGATTGCTGGTACACCGCCGACAACTACGCCGCTCACCAGCAACAGAGCGACAAACAACAAGGGATAAGCGTTCGACATCTTGAAGTGGGTGTAGGCGCTGAATGCGGTGGCAATTGCGCCCGCGATGAAGGAAAGCTGAAACAGCGGTCCCGCCAGCTCGGCGATCTGACCGCTCAGCCCGAAGATGCCTGCGCCAATCATCATGCTGGTACCAATCGCAACGGTGCCGTGCAGGGCGATGCTGTTGACCAAATCCACGGCTTTCAAGTGAGGTTGGCCTGCAGACGCGTTCATAGCCTGACCCGCTTCAACAGCTGCGCATTGATCGCCACCACGATTGTGCTCGCCGACATTAGCACCGCGCCGATCGCGGGGGTAAGCACGATGCCCCACGGTGCCAAAACGCCTGCAGCAAGGGGTATAGCGAAGATGTTATAACCTGCCGCCCACCAGAGATTCTGCATCATCTTTCGGTATGTGGCTTGGCTCAGGGTGATGATCCGGGGGATGTCACGCGGATCGGACCGCACCAGCACAATGTGGCCGGCCTCGACGGCGACGTCCGCGCCCGCCCCGATCGCGATCCCGATATCGGCGGTGGCCAGGGCCGGGGCGTCGTTGACGCCGTCGCCGATCATGGCGACTTTCTTGCCTTGGGCCTGAAGTTCCCGGACCTTCGAGGCTTTCTCCTCTGGCAACACTTCCGCGAACACGGTGTCGATGCCAAGTTCCTTGGCGACGGCATCGGCCACGGCTTGCGCGTCGCCGGTCAGCATGGCGACTTCGATCCCCCGGTCATGCAGCGCTGCGATGGCTTCGCGGCTTTCTTCGCGGATCGCGTCCGCCACAGCGTAGACGGCAAGCGCTTTGCCTTCGCGAACCAGATATATCGCCGCCTGCCCACGGTCGGCCGCAGCCCCGGCGGCCTCCAAAAGCGCTGGCGGCACTTGGACATTCTCGGCCTTGAGGAGCGCCGGGCCGCCCATGTGGTATTCTGCGCCGTCGATCGTTGCTGCCACACCCTTTCCGGTGATCGAGCGGAAGCCGTCGGCTGATGGGACCGCAATGCCTTTGTCTTCCGCAGTCTTCACGATCCCTCGGGCAATCGGATGTTGGGACTCGGCTTCAATACCGGACGCGATCCGAAGCGCTTCATTCTCTGAAAGGCCGTCCGCGACGGACATTGCGACAACCCGGAACTCGCCCAGCGTCAACGTGCCCGTCTTGTCGAAGATTACGGTGTCGAGATTGCGGGCCTCCTCCAAGCCACGCCGGTCCCGCACAAGCAGCCCGTTCTGCGCCCCCAGCGTCGTGGATATGGCCACCACGAGCGGCACCGCCAGCCCCAATGCGTGTGGGCAGGCAATCACCAGAACCGTCACCATCCGCACCACGGAAAAGTCTATCTCTGCCCCGGCCAGTTGCCACGCGGCGAAAGTCAAGACGGCAGCGACGATCGCGGCAACCGTCAGAAGCCGGGCTGCGCGGTCGGCAAGATGCTGCGCTCTGGATTTGGACGTCTGCGCATCGGCCACCAGCCGCATGATGCCGGACAGCTTTGTCTTGTCGCCCGTTCCGGTGACTTCGATGCGCAGAGAACCTTCGCCGTTGATCGTCGCGGCGATCACTTCGTCGCCTTCGCCTTTTCTCACGGGTCGCGATTCGCCAGTGATCATCGCCTCGTCGATGTCGCTTGTTCCCTTGCGAACCACCCCATCCGCGGGAACACTTTCACCCGGGCGCACGAGAAGCAGGTCGCCGTTCTGCAAGGCGCTTATGGCGACCTCTTCCTCGCCTGCATCGGTGATCCTCGTTGCGGTATCCGGCAAAAGCTTTGCCAGTTCCTTCAGGGCGCCCTCGGCCTGATTTATGGACCGCATCTCGATCCAGTGGCCGAGCAGCATGATCGTGACCAGCGTTGCCAGTTCCCACCACAGCGCACTCGCGTCAATAAATCCAAGCTGAACAACCCATGAGAACACGAAGGCAACCGTGATGGCGAGCGAGATCAGGGTCATCATCCCCGGCAGCCGGTCTTTCAACTCTCGCCACGCGCCTTGCAGGAAGACCAGACCGCCGTAGAGGAATACGGCCGTGGACAAGACAGCCGGCATCCAGTCTGATCCGGGGAACGCCGGGGCTTGGTAGCCCAGCAAATCCTCGATGTGGGCAGACCAGATGACCACCGGAACAGTGACAGCCAGCGACAGCCAGAAGCGGTCCCGGAACATCGCGGGAGAATGGCCCTGGTGTTTGTCGTGGTTTTCGTGGCCCGCATGGCCGGATGGTTGTTTCGGCCTGTCGGTCTGCTTGTCAGTTGAGGGTGTCGATGCATCCGACACCCTGTCGTCGTGTCGGTCATTGCCTGCGTGTGCGCCCAGCGTGGCGGCAGGGATATCGGTCTTTGACTTCGGCCCGGTCGACACGACCGCGGCATCCGGTTCGCCCTTGTCTAAGTGGCCTTTGTGCTTGTCGGTGTGCAGATCTTCGGCAACGGGCACATCTTTCGCCTGTTTGGCGCGTTGCAGGCCAAGCTCACGTACAGTCGATTTAATATCGGCAACCGCAACGCGGGTTTCGTCATAGCGAACCGTGGCGCTTTCCGCTGCGAAATTCACCGTAACACTTTCAACGTCAGGCACCTCGCCAATCCGGCTTTCCACTTCGTCGAGGCTCCACACCGACAACATGTCGCCCACTTTGATTACGCTCGTTTTCATTCTGTCATCCTTCGTGTGGGCACCAAGTGCGGCATCAGTTCTCTCAGCGTCGGTCGATCGAGAGCGGCTCTCATTGCGGATCGCGCTTGCACGACCTGCCGTTCATTGCGCGATTGACCCAGACCCCACCCGCGGAGTTTGCTTATGCCAACGCCGTTTCTACGTGTCTATTTGCCGGACCAGACCTGATAGCGGTCGAAGACGCTCGCTGCTGGTCGGGGTGGGTATCGCCGTGGCAGGCCGATACGATATCAGCAGCAGGGGAAGCCGCGCTGGGAATAGCGCGCGGGCTCAGACGTTCGCGGAGAGACTCGGGGGACGGAAACCGGGCGACGGCGCGAGGCCGGGATGAACCTCATCGAGCAGCACCACAACAACATCAGCAACCGCTGCCCTTGCAATGGCCGCCGTTGAGATCAGCGGCGTGCAAAACGAACATACGCTGGTGTTGCAGCAGAGGGTGCCATGGGCTTCATCCGCATCATCGGCACAATGCTGCTCTATGGTCAACGCGTGTTCCACAGTTGCGAGCTTAAACGAAAGTGATGCTGCGGATGCGGCGTGGTCGCCCATATTGGCATGGACGAGGCCTGACGTTGAAAAGGCAAACACCAGCAGCAAAACAAGACAGCGCCGCAAGCCCCACGTCGCAAAAAGCGGATCCTTTCTGCGCAGCCATGTACGGGGTTGCCACATGCGGTATTCTGCCTATCCCAAATGAATCCGGATCAATTGTAACATAGAATACCCGTCCCAGTTACACACTGATCTAGATCAACTCAGCAATGACCGGTGAGACTACATTCTGACTTCACCTTCTAAATCCCAGCAAGGGGCCGAAGCATGATACTTGAGAAATGACCATCGGTGCCGCCCTGCGCCTCCTTGCGGTCATGGTGCTTTGGGCCTCCTGCTTTCCGCTCATCACCATAGGCCTGGATCTGGCGCCGCATCTCGCCTTCGCGACCTTGCGGGCCGCGCTGGCCGGGGTTTGCCTGATTGCCCTCGGATTGCTTCTTCATCGTCCGATACCTGTCGGTGGTCGTTCCTGGATCCTGATCGTATCGGTTGGGCTCGGGGCAACGAGCATGGGCTTTTTCGGTATGTTCCACGCGGCAGAGTTCGTTTCGCCAGGACTCGCGACTGTCATCGTGAACGTGCAGCCGATCATTGCGGCGGTTCTCGCGCATGTCTTCCTGGGTGAACGTCTCAATGCAATTGGAAAGATCGGGCTGGCGGTCGGCTTGGCTGGTATCGTCGTCATCGCCTCGCCGGGCCTCGGCGCTGGCCACACCCAAGGCTACTCCCTCGGTATCGCCTATGTCGTCGTCGCGGCAACCGGTGTTTCCGTGGGCAATGTTGCCATCAAGCGCCTCACTGGTCAGGTTGACCCGATCATGGCAATGGGCTTTCAGTTCCTCGTCGGTGCGGTACCCTTGGCACTCATATCCATGATGACAGAAGATGTTTCATCGCTGACGTGGTCAACGAAATTTGTCCTGATCCTCGTGGCTCTCGCGGTCTTCGGATCAGCGCTTGCATTCTGGCTTTGGTTCGAGGCGTTGAAGCAAGTGAAGCTCAATCGGGCAAATGCCTTCACATTTCTGGTGCCGATCTTCGGTCTCATGATCGGCGCTGCCTTTTTCGGTGAGAGACTCGAGGTGATCCAGATCGCGGGTGTCATCCTGGTGCTGGGCGGTATTATGCTGGTGCAGCGGGACAGCGGTGTAGCCCTGCGGCGCCAAGTTCCATCCACGCATTCGTCGACCAAAAAAATCGAACCGTTGTGCGAGGATGTACGCCGAAGGTGATTGTCGATGAGCCCTAACTGACCCAGTTTAACGCAGTACTTGCCGGATTACCGCATATCAACAGCGACACCTCAAAGCGGTGTGTATCCGGCGCAAGGAGAAACCGATGAATGCAGCGAAAAAGATCCGGGTCGCCGTCAATGGCTATGGCGTGATCGGAAAGCGTGTCGCCGACGCCGTGGCCCAACAGGACGATATGGAACTTGCAGGGGTGGCGGATATCAGTGTCGACTGGCGCCCGCGGATGGCAATGCAGAAAGGGTTTCGCCTCTGCGGCGCCACCGGGGACCATGCAGAGGCGATGCGGAACGCCGGTCTCGATGTCGCCGGGAACCTCGATGATCTGCTCGCGGCGAGTGATCTGGTGGTTGACTGCACGCCAAAGCGAATCGCGGCGGTCAATGTCGACATCTATCGACAAAGAGGCATCAAATTCATTGTGCAGGGGGGCGAAAAGCACGAGGTGACCGGACATTCCTTTGTCGCCGAGACCAGCTATGCCAGCGCGTTGAACCGGGACAGCACGCGCGTCGTCTCTTGTAATACAACATCGATCGTCAGGACCCTTACAGCGCTGAAGCACACGGGTCTGCTACATCGCGCACGCGGGACGCTGCTGCGCCGGGCGACGGATCCATGGGAAAGCCACCTTGGCGGTATCATGAACACACTTGTCCCCGAGCCCGAGATTCCCAGCCATCAAGGGCCGGATGCGCAGAGCGTGGACCCTGACCTCGATGTGATCACAATGGCGGTCAAGGTGCCAGAGACCCTGGCGCATTTGCATTACTGGTCGGTGCAGTTGACCCGACCAGCCTCCAAGGAGGAGGTGCTCGCTGCCTTTTCCGCCTCATCACGGATCGCTTTAATCCGCATGGATGCCGGATTGACGGCACTTAACACGGTCAAGGAACTGATGGCCGACCTCGGCCGCCCGCATGACAGCCTTTACGAAGTGGCGCTTTGGTCGGATATGCTGAAAGTGGAAGGCGACGAGTTGTTCTACGCCTACATGGTTGATAATCAGGCCATCGTCATTCCCGAGACCATCGACGCGATCCGGGCATTGACTGGAACGATCAGCAAAGCCGAAGAGTCGATCGCCAAAACCAACGCAACGCTCGGGATCGGCTTGCTGACCGAGGCGCTGGGGCAATGAGGAACGTCAGAATATTCCTCGCCCCTCTCGGAATTGAAGCCCGCCTGCACTGGGCGCAGCAACAGAGGCGCGGTCGATGAGCGATCCAGACGCCACTTCCTCCAGTGCGGATCACACCCTTTCGGAGCGGCTGAACCAGAACTGTTTCTGTGTCACACTCGACCGTCAGTTACTTTGCGAGGCGTTGGAGCACGAGGCCGCTGACCCGGAGTTCTGCGAGGCGTACATCCGCCCCAAGGCCCACTTGTTCGCGAACGTCCCGGTGTTCCTTTCGGCCAGCCAGGTGGCCGACATGCAGGCGGTGGTCGTTGCGATCGAAGCGACGACCCGGCTCGCTTCATACAAGGCTGCGGTTCTGTCATGGGCCCCCGAAATCTCATGCGAAGATCACGGTCCGATCGGTGCGTTGATGGGCTACGACTTCCATCTTGGCGTGGACGGGCCGCGGTTGATCGAGATCAATACCAATGCCGGCGGAGCATTCCTCAATGCCCTTCTCGCCAGGGCGCAGCGCGCGTGCTGTGCCGAAATGGACATGCCGTTGGTGCCGCAAACCTTTGGGTACGCGGCGGTTCGCATGTTTCAGGAAGAATGGGTGCGCCAACGCGGAACCGGCACACCACATCGGATCGCCATCGTCGACGACAATCCGGAGGAACAATACCTCTATCCCGAGTTTGTGCTCGTGCGGCAGGTTCTGGCTGCGCGCGGTATCGACGCGGTTATCGCGGACGCCAGCAACCTCCGCTATGAGGGTGGCCAGCTCAGCGTCGAGGGAAAACCAATCGATCTCGTTTACAACCGGGTCACCGATTTCGCGTTTGAGCAGCCAGAGTACCGGGCGCTACGTGAGGCCTACCGTGATGGCGCGGTGGTCGTGACGCCAAATCCGCACAACCACGCCCTTCTCGCCGACAAGCGCAACCTTTCACTTCTCTCCGATCCGACGGTGCTCGAAGATTGGGGTCTGGATCCGACACATCTGGCCCGGCTCAGATCGATCCCCCGCACTGTCCTCGTCACTCCTGAAAACGCCGATGACATGTGGAAGTCGCGTAAGGGCCTGTTCTTCAAGCCGATGGGTGGACATGGCGGCAAGGCGGTGTACCGTGGCGACAAGGTGACGAAAGGCGTCTGGGCAGAAATCGAACGGGGCGGCTACGTCGCCCAGACCTTGGTTCGGCCCAGCGAACGCATGATCAAGATCGACGACGTACCTCAGGTGCGGAAGATGGATGTCCGGCTCTATACCTATGACAGCCGCGTGCTTCTGGTGGCTGCGCGTCTCTATCAGGGCCAGACCACAAATTTCAGGACGCCAGGAGGCGGGTTCGCTCCAGTATTCGTGGTCTGAAAAGCGACCGTGCCAAGGGTGGATTCTGGCCGATCGGCGCAGGCCCCGACGAGTAGTGATCTTTGATATTAGGGACATTTCACGGTCCGAGTGGCGCTTGGATCGTCCCTGCGCTGCCACGGACTGCACGGCCCTTGGCGCGTACGGTCGCGATGTAGGCAATCCATCGTAAAAGCAAAACCATGACGACCAGACCGGCAAACCATGGCCGAAGTGGGTTGGGGTCAGGTACAGCACGGTGGAAACTCAGGAAATGGATGAACAGAAAATAGCCGGCATGCGCCACCGTCAACCACCACAACGGCAGCACACCCATCTGCAAGAACTTCCAGCCCGACACTCCAAGCCGACGCATTGCGAGGTTGCTGGATGTTGCAGCCAGCAGGATCACCAGCAACAGTGCCGAAAGCCCGACGGCATTTGCCAACGAGAAACCTTGCTGAAACATGACGTAGGCCTGCAACTCCGGGTGCCATTCGAACCCGAACAGTCGCATCAGATCGTACTCCACCCAGCCGACAAGAACGATGGCGGTGTGGACCACGGCATAGAGACACGCCCATATGCCGAGCTCTCGCCGGAGCGCCAGAAGTCGTGTTGCAGACCGGAGCAGCCGCGCGAGGGGGCCGATGCCGACGGACAGAGCCACGAGAACCATCGCCGCGTCTCCAAAGGAGCGGTTCCAGCGGTGCATCGGGCTCCAGGTCGAATGGACGGCGGCAAAAACGCCAAGCAGACTTAAGCCGAGGGCCGCGACCAGTAAGTGCCGGACGGCGGTGTTTCGCGTGCCAATATGGATTTGGATTGGCACCAATAGCTTCTTGACGAAAGTCATTCAGCTTAGCTCCTCTGCAGAAATTTCAATCTTGGGCACTGGGGCGGCCACCAGTTGGTCCCTGAACGCCTGCCATGACCGGAAGGCCGCGTAGCCCATTGCCAGTATCCCAAACACCGACAGCACCGGGCGGAACGGATCAAACCACGCGAGCAACGCAGGGCCACCAAAGATCAGCATCAGCACCTTGTTGCAGGTCGGGCACGCGATGCCGAGGAACCCGACGATGCCCCCACTTCCGGGCGCGCGCATGCGGCATCGAGGAACCCAAAAGGCTGACGTGACACCCGCGAGTGCGGCGAGCATGGCTGTCGCCGCCAACTCCCAAGTTCCGACTGGTGTCATGCGCGTGAATAATGGATTGGCCCAGACCGCCGACACGGTCCCAATCACCACAAAGAGAGCAAGCGCAACAAGCGTTCCTCGCAAGCCCCGTTTCGAAAGTTCGGTCCTGTCGATCAGGATGGAATGACCCTTAGTCTGCATTGAACTCGACCTCTGCAAATTCCTCGCCCATGCCGACGTTTACGACCCATCGCCCCGCCATCGGCAACTTGAAGCGCACCCTCCAGACACCGGCCGCGATCGGTTGCAAGGGCGGTTCGATCCCATCCATGTGCATCTGAACCATGGCAAAATTGACGCTCGGCCGCATGTCAGCCGTCTCAATTCCATCTGCTGCGTGCAAAAACTGAAGATCCAGCTGAATATCTCTGTTCCCGAGGGCGAAGACCTGCGCCTCGATGCGCCCGTCCGACAGGACTTCCGACAGCGTCGCAGTTGCCGCCGGAACCGCTGCCGGTGCTTCGCCTTGGGCTGACGGTCGGACCGTTGCCCAGATGAACGCTCCTGCAAACAGAACGAACCCGACAGCAAGAATCGCGGCGATAAACCTAGTTTTCATTGGTCATAGCCATAGTTGAGTGGTCCATGATGGCGGCCATGGGCGTGGCAGCGACGGGAATGTCAGGTGGTGGCACGATCCCGGTTCCTTCGGGATCAAGGAGGTAACTGGCGATGGCCTCGCGGTCGTCCTCGGACAGGAACGCTGTGCCAAATTTCACCACCTCGGCCATACTTCCGCCGAAGGCGTCGCCGCTCGGCAGGATGCCGGACTTCAGAGCGTAGGAGAGATTGGCCACTGTCCAGCCATTTGCGAGAAGATCGGCGATCTGGATCGATGGCGCTTTGCTCCCACCCGGAAGTTGAGCATTTCCGCCAAAGCGCTCGCTGTCGAGGCCCCCAGCCAGATTGCGACCAGTGTGGCATGCCGCGCAGTGTGCAGCGCCCTCGACCAGAAGTCGACCGCGGTTCCAAGAGTTCGAGGTGCCCAATCGTGCATCTGTCGAAGGCGCATCAAGGTAGATTGCCCGCCAAAGCTTGAGGCCTGACCGAAAGCTGAACGGGAAACCGACGTTGTGGGCCGCTGCTTCGTTGGCCACTGGTGGCACCGTCCGGAAGGCTTCCCACAAGTCGGCAATGTCCTGATCTGTGAATCCAGCATAGAATTCGTAGGTGAAGACCGGATAGTAGGGGTCCCCGTCTGGCGATACGCCTTGCCGTACGGCCTGTGCGAAGTTCTGGATCGTCCAGCTGCCGATACCATCCTGCAGGTGAGGCGTGATGTTTGGCGGAACGAAACTGCCGAAGGGCGTGTCAAGCGGCGCGCCGCCCGCAAGCGCCGGACCCGCCGTGACCGCGTCGGTATGGCAAGAAATGCAACCGCTGGCCCGTGCAAGATAAGCGCCGCGCTCGGCGTTTCCTGGCGGAAAAGCGGCAGGCTCCGTGGCGCCGATGGCCCAGAGCGATAGCACTATGGCTCCCGCACCAACCAGCACCGTTGGTAAAACGATCCCTGCTCTAATGATGCCCCGCATGGTTCAGCTCCGACCGGCGCGGAACTGCGCGTGGCAAGAAGAACAGGTCGCGGTGATCCGCTGAAACAGGTCATCTGCCGCCAGGGACGCAAGATCAACTTCGAGTGTTGCTGAGTTGATGGTCGCCCGCGCAAAGGAAGCGGTGTCTGCGGGTCCGCCATAGCCCATCAGTTCCGCAACGGTAAAGGACTTTTCTGCCGGTGGGGTTGTGGCCATCGCCATGCCGGAGTGAACCATATCGGCCATAGCATTCGGTGGCGGCGTGGCGGGCTGCAGCCCGTTCGGCGCGGCTTTCGACAGGGCTTCGGCGTAAACACGAAGCTCTTGCGCCATCGCGGAAAAATCCCGCCACTTAACCCAGATTTCCGGTTTGGCGTAGGTCACGCCCTCAAGGCTGCCCTCGGGAAACAGTGCCATCATCGTATCACCCGCATGCCCTGCAATCACCGCGCCGCCATCTGAAACTACGAATGCATTGTAGGGAACCGTGCCCTGCATCATGGGCGCGAGTTCGCTCACAATGTCACGCATCGCGGTCATGCCGGTCATGCGCTCGAGGCCAACCCCTGTTGCCCCCGAATGAGCCAGCGCCGCAACCGCGGCCAAAGAAATAAATGCAGCAAATATGCCCGTCGTGCCTGATGTCATCAGCCTGTCCACCCAGTGCTTTTATTGTTGGAACTGCCTTCAAACCCGCGTGCGCGCATGAGGCGCAGCGGAAAGCAAGGCTCGTAAAGGTGGGATGTCCAGCTTTCCCGACCGCGCGCCCGGACGTTTCGGTGCGTACCGATAATCCCGTCCGCCGGGTCAATAAAGCAAACGATTCCCGCTTTCAGGCGGCGAAGCGTGGAGGCGGAAGATCGATTGCAGGACCAGCAATGTCGTGCGTAAGTTGCTCGCCGGATGGAGCCAAGGTCATAGTGGCAGTTTCAATCCGTACAGCGGCTGCATGTTCCAGAACCAGATAAGCCGAGCACGACAGGCCCTTGTCGCAGAGCATTGCATGTTCGGGGGAAGGTTCCGACGATGCGGTAATTGAGGTTTGATCGTCATGCCCCTGCTCGAACGCCAACGTGGCCACGGGAGCGAGGACGAGTACAGCGATCAGACACATTGTCAGCCAGCTTCGAAAAGCAATCAGGACCGCTTGCAGGCGGTCTCGAACAGAGGATGCAAGGGGCGATCTTGTCGTGCCCACGTCAGATCAGTTTCACTTGGGTTCCGATCGGGTCGGGGCCCAGCTTCGGTCGACGGGTTTTTCCACTACCTCGGTATAGCCGCGGCGTGTCAGGTCATTGGTCAAGGGCACCGACGTCGAGGTCGAGGTCGAGGTCGAGAAAAGTCGCATCTTGCCGTCGCTGGTCCAGAACTGCAGCGCCCGGATAGCGGTGTCGCCAATGATGATCCCGCGACCGAGTGCGTCGGAATGGTCTTGCCAATCGCGCACCGGAGACGAAAAAATACTATTTCGGACCGATGCTTCGGTGTTTTGCGAAGCCAGAACGCCTTGCGCCGATATCATGAACGCGGCCGACGCACCCACGAGAAGCCTTCGGCAACTGAATCGCATCGACTGCTCCTTCTTTTCTTTTTTATGCAGCCTTCCATTATGGGTGGTCAAACGGATTGCCGCTTCGCTAAGTCACAATCGGGTGAGCCCGTGTCTGGCGCGCTGCAGTTGTACCGGCATGTCCAAAATCACCGCGTTGTGATGACCGCATTAGTGGTGCCTGCCTGCTAGTATAACGGCATGCGGGTTTTGTTACTCTTCTTCTGGTTTTTCATGGCCATCACGGCTGCTCCAAATGTCACGGAGCAGAACGACTTTGCGTCTGCGGTCGATCGCGCCGGGCAGATGGAACTTTCCTACGATCTTTTTTGTAGCAAGGGCGGAGTCCATGGATCTTGCCAGTGGGTCGGGAACTCCCCGCCAACGGTGTCGATCCCGAATGTCGGCCTGGCAGACGCCGCTTCCGTGATCGCCCCAATGCCCGTCACCAGACTGGTTTTTGGGCCTCAGCCACCCCCTCCACGACAGCTGTGCTGAACGAACGCCTCTCCCACCACAGTTTGCCACTTGGAGACAGTATGTTAACCCGACGTTCCGCCATCGGTTGCACGGCAGCCGCGTTCCTGACCACGCCCAGCCTTTTGCGCGCCCATACAGTAAAGCCCTTTCTCCTGGCTGACGAATTCCAGCCCCGCGAGGTCCGTGTCCGGGAACAATATGCTGCGGGTCAGATCCTTGTGAACCCGCGCCTGTTCTTTCTCTACCACATCATTGAGAGCGAGCGCGCAATCCGCTACGGCGTCGGTGTCGGTCGCGCCGGTCTGGAGTTCAAGGGATCGGCAATCATCGAGCGCAAAGCAGAGTGGCCCTCCTGGCGGCCGACGAATGATATGATCCGGCGAAACCCTGACCGCTATGCCCAGTTTGCCGACGGGGTTCCCGGTGGTCCTGACAATCCTCTGGGTGCGCGCGCGCTCTACCTCTACAAGAACGGGATCGACACGTATTTTCGGATCCACGGCACGACAGAACCATGGTCCATCGGGACATCGGTCTCGAATGGTTGCATCCGGATGCTGAACGAACACGTCATCGATCTCTATCAGCAGGTTCCGGTCGGAACTCTGGTGACAGTGCTGTGAGGGCCAAACCCCGGTATCTTCTTATCATCGGGGCGACGATCAGAGCCATCTACGGTCTTCGCGCTATGCTCTGGGAGCGGTTTTCTGATCAAAGTCCAACGTATTCGGCTATCGACGGGTTGCCACCTTTGCGAACCTTGAAGACAGACGGAAAGGTATCAGAAGCATCCGTAGCCCTCATTGGCCTTCATGTTCCGGACGAGGATGCCCCGGCACGTCGCGCACGCATGGGCGCGGTCAAGGCCAATCTCTGCGGGGCGCTGTTCGGCAAGAACCCGTCTTCGGGCATTGTTTCGATCGCGTATTGCAGCGCGTTCCTCTGCCCATATTGCCGAGCCCTCGAGCGCGCCCCTGACGAAATCCCTGCTGAAGAGTCTGGCACCGTCCAGCTTGCTCAGCACGAGTTGCCGTTCTTTGCGCCCCTTCGGAGCTTGCAGCGCGCGCGTAATTGGCTGCGGCGCGACAAGGTTTACAGCAACCCAACCGGCAGCGAGTCATACGCACTTTACTTGTCGCCGACCGGCGCGCGCTCCTCGTCGATGCTGCCGACGTCGGGCTCGACTTCGCCCGACTCGCACTGGACATGAACTCTGCAGCGGTTCAGGCTGAACTTGATCGCATCCGCGCCCTGACTGACGTGTTCGGCTTTGCCGGAACACAGGGCTTGGTTGTCGGACACACGGTTATACAAGGGGCAGTGCCTGGTTCGCGTCTGAGGCGCAACATTGCCGACGAGCTTTCGTTGCCATCCCTCGCATGCTGAAGACATGAACACACCATCCCACATACTTATCGGCGCCGCCGTCTTTTCGCGCCCCATGGCTTCGTCAATCCTGTTCTCAGCCCTGTTTGGCGGTCTTGCGCCCGATCTCCCCATACTGATGATGGTTCTGTGGAGCACGCGCCTTCTCGGAATTCCCGAGCATGAGGTGTTCGGGCAACTCTATTTTTCAGATACTTGGCAAGCCGTTTTTGCCATCGACCACGGGTTCCTGGTCTGGGGGAGTCTGTTTGGGCTGGCGGCCTGGCGCGGGTCGGTCATCCTGCGCGCCTTCGCGGGCTCAGGGCTGCTGCACGCCTCCGCCGATTTCCTGACCCACCACGACGACGCACGCCGACAGTTCTGGCCTGTCAGCGACTGGGTTTTTCAGAGCCCAGTCAGCTATTGGGACGGCCGCTTTTACGGCGACATCTTCGCACCCTTGGAATTAGGTCTGGTGATTGCGCTGGCCGCTTTCCTACTCTGGCGCTTGGAGAAATGGCGCGACCGGCTTGCAGTCTTGGCCGTTGCAGCCGTTGTCGTGGTGCCCGCGCTCTGGACCGGAAGCCTGCACGGGTTGCATGGCATGGGATGAATCCTGGCGGTCGCGTTGCCGCGCCTGCTTTCATGTATGCTGCGGCGGTGCTACCCATCGTAAGATCCACACAGCGCTTGGCCAAAGCCGCACCATCCGAATTTCGAATGGGACATCACAAGAATCGAGGATATTCAATGCTTCCATTGAAACATCACGCGCCAACGATCTCAAATCTGGAGGCAGCTTGTATGGGCATCGTCTCGCCTGATGCCATGAAGCAATATCAGCCGATCTTGATTTTAATCGCACTTCTGGCACTCGGCGCCTGTACCATACCTCTTAGTCAGACAACTGACGAGTCGACGGGGTTTATCAGAGAATTGCCGGAAGGAGTGTCCATGATCGCAGCGCCCTATCAGAACCTTCAAGAGGTGATCCTGCAGCCCGAAGACGGGTGCTATTGGTACCGCCACGCTGGTCCGGTTGAAATAACGATGTTGCCGCTACGGACGGTCGACGGAAGACCAATCTGCACGCAGGCTGCGGTCGAACCACAGGTTACAAGCTGACGGAAAAGCTGCTTTTGCAGCACGCTGTTGGCCAAGAATTCTGACGAAGTTAACTCATTTTCGCTATCCACAGCCACACCGCGCGCCCTCAACTAAGGTGACCGCGCGGGCTTTCGGAGAGGCGTCAGCTGGTTGTAGCCACGTTACCCTCTTCTGCAGGGTAGAGGTGGGCGGTCGCACCTGTTTCGACCTGATCAAATAGGTCGTTGATATGTGGCATAACCATGCGCACGCACCCGGAACTAGCGCGGCTGCCGATTGAACGCGGAAGTGGTGTGCCATGAATGCGCAAATAGGTGTCACGCTCCCCGACGAAGAGATAGAGCGCACGCGATCCCAGTGCGTTTTCCGGTCCGGGTTCCATCCCGTCCGCGTACTTGGCATAGATTTCAGGCTCGCGGCTAATCATGTTCGGCGTGGGCGTCCAACTCGGCCACTTTGCCTTGCGCCGGATCGTATATGTGCCGGGCTCGTACAGACCGTCACGACCGATGGCTACACCGTAGCGCATGGCTGTTCCATCACCTTGAATATGGTACAGATATCGCGCGATTGCATCGACATGAATATCGCCCGGTACAAGCCCCTCACGTGCTTTGACCAAACGTGGCAGCAACCGCGGATGCAAGCCCCAAATGTTGGTTGTTTCACTGTCGTAGCCACGCGGAGTTACCTGAGCATCCCACGCGAACCACTGGTCTTGCAGATGGGTTGATGCGAAAACCGGGGCTGCAAAGGGCGGAGAAAGCAGAGCTGCTGCCGATATGATGAAATGGCGCCTGGTGAACATGTGCGTCTTTCTTTTGCGTTTCGTTGCGACGGAGCCCTTCTCAGCAGGTATCTACTGATAACTGATGGGCGGGATTTCAGTTCCAATGTAAGGTGTTTGATCCGACGGTTTGATAGTGCGATCCGTTCTCAGGAATGTGAAGTGGTCCCCGAAGACTGGGCACGGGCGTAAGCTCCGATTTGCTGTCTGCAGATCTTCACCACGAACTAGATCGAAGATTTTGGACCTGTCCCGTTTTAGTTCCGCCCCAAGTGCTCGTTTAGGCCACCTTGCGCTCGAATGCGACAGGACTTTTCCAGCCCAGTGCTGAGTGGCGGGTTTTTATTTGCAGGAGACCACGATGACCACGACCCTTTACGGCCATTGGCGGGATGTGCCCAAGGACGCTTGGCGCTGGCGCAATTTCTCACGCGCCGAAATCGCCTGCCGCGGCACTGGCAAAATTCTGATCAGGCACCGTCATCCTGTTCCTGCTCAACCTGCGCCGCGCTGGTGAACGCGCTGGGCGGCTGGCGAAACGGCTTCAGGCGTCGGAGACAAAGCATGGCATTCAACGCCAGATGCTGGACGCCGCCTGCCGCCGCCCTCATGATCGCGATGCTCTCGCTGAGCGCCTCCTCGACGGGCAGTTATGATCGGTCAGGACGCGTTTGCCCACCTGTGGTTGAGTACAGCACCACAGTCCAGGCCCGAGGCGTTGCCGAGAGTGAGGCGCTGCCGGAAGGTGCGGTCGTTGTTCGAATGGTCAGCAACTATGCCGTGATGCGCGAGCCTGCAGGGGAAAACCGGGCCGGGGCGATGCCCCGTGAAATCAGTTCAAAGGGCTTCGATTGTACAGATCAACGATCAACTTGCTTCAAACTCTTACAGTTTCAATGGACTGCGAATAACTCTCCAGCGTCCGAACATGGCACAGGTTCGCAGCGCAACCGTACAGCCACTAATGAGGCGATCACGTTTCGAGGACCTCACACAGCCAGTAAATACGACGGGAAAGCGGAGATACACAGCACGCCCGAAAAGTCCAAACACATGAATAAAACCGGACATTTTCTGCCGTCGTCGACGGAACTTGAGCCAGAAAACGAGCTTGTAATCGACCTTACTGAGTCAGGTCGATTACATCGGGTTTCGCTTGAACTTACTGAGCTGGATACAGAATCGAAAAACTGCCGCTGACAGTTCGGATTTCGCCAATTTTCTCATAATCTGCCATTTTCATGCTCCGTAGGTCAGGGGTGCCTGAAAAGGTACCTTCAACCAACACGCCAGCATCCGAACTTTCATAGGTGGTGACGGTGATGATCGGATCTTCGTCGCGGTCCGATGTATCCCATGCACCTGGCGTGCCGCGCTCGAGTATCATTATGCTCGGCTCGATGATCCGCTGATCACTGCCCGACCCATAGACACTAAAGAAGAGATTGACTTGCAGTTCGGCGTTGGTGGCCTCCCCAAGAAACCCATCGATGTTCATTGTTCCCCACTCTGGGGCCGACGCTTCCCATTTCGATATGACCTGCGGATCGATGAGTGAAATGTTAAGCTGCTGCTCCACCCCATCCATCTTCAGAAACATCGTGTCGGTGCGGGACTGGGCCGAACAGTCAGCGGCAATCAAAATGGCAGTCGCGGTTAAGAATGATTGGATTACGTAGGGCATTGCAACGTCTCCTCTGAATTTAGAATTCCAGTTCTTCAGGCAATCACTAATGGGAAAGCATTAGCATCTTCTGGTTTCACAAAGCCCATAAAAATCAAAAATCATTTTGCCAAGTGTCGAGCGCGGTGGCTGTGGGCTGAGCACGATAGAATTTAGATACACACAGACGATCTTCGGCAAAGCCGGTGTGCTGGCGATGTTTCCGGACAAAATCAATCACTCGACGACACCTCCGCTGGCGATCTCTTTCTCGCAGGTATTCAGTCGAAGTAGCGTACCAGCTGGCTGGCAGGGCGAAAGATCTCGATCAGCAGATCAATCACCCCGTCGTCGAGCAGGGCCGCGTCCGATAAGTCTTTGCGACATCCGAGACCGAACATTTTCAGATAGGGTGCCGCAGGATGGCTATTTTCATAGCCGTCTGGCAGTGCGCTCAACGCCTTTCGGGTGACCAATCCGTCTGGGAAAGTCTTCTTGAAATCACGATCGGCCAATACCTCTGTCAGGCCCTGCGGATCATCGGTCAGACGGTTGCGCGACCGCGCGAGCGCCTCTTTGGATGGTTGGAAAAGCCCGGCACCTGCGTGGCAGTTTCCCGGTTCGATATGCAGGTAGTATCCGAAGTCTTCTGCGGGATGACCGGCATTGGCAAAAACATCCACATCTGAACGGTAAAGCGCCCGTCCGATGCGGTCTCGCGGCTCTTGAAAGAACTTGGTGAAGCTCTGTTTGGGTTTGATCCTCGCCCCAGCCACGAAAGGATCAAAGCGATCTGCATAGTCGTGCAATGTCATCGCGATGCCGGTAAAATTGCGCAGGGCGTCATCGCGCTCAGCGCGGTGCGCGTCCATCCAGGCTTTGCGGTTGTTCTTTGCGAGAACTGTCAGGAACGCAAATGTTTCTGGTTCTACCATGGGCATGGCTCCTGTTTCGGAGCGCCGACGAGGCGGGTCTGGATTCCGATTATCGTCTTGTAAGACTTATTCAGCGCATCTGCCATGGGCTTGTTGCGCGACACACGAAGGTCATCTGATCAAACAGGCGCAGATTTCCTACCCCAGTGAACGGCCTGTCAGCCTGAGTTTTCGTACACGGGTCAGCAATTCCGCCCGCAGCAAGGGCGAATGCGCGAGGTCGGGATGGTCATCGGTGAGGGTGCGAAACTCGATCATACCGTGATGCTTCCACAGGATTCTCTCGCGACCAGCGCCTATTGTATTCTGCTCTTCAAATGCGACTCGCCAAACGTTGACATGGCGTTGACACGTTTTGCAAAAGCAAAAGCCCGACTGATTAGGTCGGGCTTTAAGAATTTGATTTAACGCTGTTTTTTGGTTGCGGGAGTAGGATTTGAACCTACGACCTTCAGGTTATGAGCCTGATGTGCTGCTTTTTTCGAAAGCAACTTTTAACCCGTAGCCAAGACGTAGATATCAACGTAGATCAGATAACTTATACCACTACAATGGCACTGAAAAATAGCCGCTTCTCCACTTGACAATACTCCCGCCGGAGGCAGCCCGGATTCGTCGCGCACCTCGCTGATCAGGCTCGCATCCTCACGCCAGCATGGTTAGGCCAGCAGGATCAGGTCCCCATAATCAGACAGGTCGTCGACCCCGTGGCAAATAGTCGCCCGTCATCCGTCCCGCGCATTTCGCCATGGGCCACGCCGGTCGAGCGGCCCACATGGTCGGTCCATCCGGTCGCCAGTATCTCGACCCCGGGCGGGATCGCGCGCGTGATGTTGATCTTGTATTCCAGCGTCGTATAGACCGCGCCCTTTGGCACTTTCGTCATCACCGCGCAGGCCATGCAACTGTCCAGCAAAGCGCCGTACCAGCCGCCATGTACGCCGCCCATGGGGTTCATGTGGTCGAACGACGGCGTGCCGCGAAACACGACGCGGCCCGGCGCAACCTCATCTAATTGAAAGTTCAACAGCCGCGCGATTGGCGGCTGCGGGAGGGTGCCGTCGTGAACCCGCTGCATGAACTCAAGACCCGACATCGACCGAACCGTCGCAGGATCGGGCAATTCGTCGGTCGATTCGGAAAAGTACATTGCGGGCTCCTGTCAGTGCCCGCGCAGGGTGCCGCGATCAGGCGACCTTCTCAAGCCCGACGTGCGGCGTCACTCCAAGGGCATGGCACACGTTGCGGGTCAGGTGCGGCTTGTTCAAAGTGTAAAAGTGCAGATCGTTCACCCCTTCGTTCAGCAGCCCGGAGCAGAGTTCGGTGCAGATCGCGGTGGCCAGCAGTTCTTCGCGTCCGTCGCGAACCGCGGTGGTGAACGCATCGTCCAGCCACTGGGGCACTGACGTACCACAGCGCGCGGCGAACCGTTTCACGCCGCCCCAGTTCTCGATCGGCAGAATGCCCGGAATGATCGGCGCTTCAATTCCGGCGGCAGCACAGGCATCGCGGAACCGCAGGAAGGTATCCGCCTCGAAAAAGAACTGGGTGATCGCCGATGTGGCGCCTGCGTCGATCTTGCGTTTGAGGAAATCCACGTCGGCGGTGTCGTTGGCCGCTTCGGGGTGGCGGTCGGGATAAGCACCAACGCGAATCTCGAAGTCGCCCGTTTCGGCCAGCGCGCTGATCAGATCGACGGAGCTGACGAAACCTTCGGGATGGGCGGTGAACGTGCCACTGCCCTTGGGTGGATCGCCGCGCAGGGCAACGATCTGGCTTACGCCAGCGTCCTTGTAAGACTGTGCAATCGCAAGGGTTTCTTCACGCGATGCATCGACACAGGTCAGATGTGCGGCCACGGTCAGGCCATAATTCTTGTGCAAAAGGCCCACAGCCTCGTGCGTCAGGGTGCGGGTGGTGCCGCCTGCGCCGTAAGTAACGGAAACGAAACCGGGATTCAGCGGCGCCAGAATGTTTGCCGTGTCCCACAAACGAAATGACGCCTCAAGCGATTGTGGCGGGAAAAACTCGAACGAGACATTTGGCGTCGTCATGGTGGAATCCTCTCGGGGGTTGGACACTTGTTTCAGCATCCGGTCTGTGAGACAAATTCATAATTCTCATCAACATCATGAGTCCCGCCGTGCATATCGAATTTCGCCACCTGCGTACAATCAAGGCGATCCATGACGCGGGCGGCGTGGCCCGGGCGGCGGATCAGCTGAATATAACCCAAAGTGCGCTGTCCCATCAGGTAAAGGGGCTTGAAGATCAGGCCGGGGTAGAGCTTTTCGTGCGCCGTTCGAAACCGCTGAAACTTTCGGCTGCGGGGATGAAGCTGTTGCGTCTGGCCGAACGGATACTGCCCGAGATCGAGGCGACGCAAGAGGAATTCGCCGGATTGGTCAGTGGCAAGGCGGGCCGGCTGCACATCGCCATCGAATGCCACGCCTGTTTTGAATGGCTGTTTCCGGTGCTTGAGAAATTCCGCCATGCCTGGCCCGATGTCGATGTGGATATCCGCCCCGGTCTGGCCTTCGATGCGCTACCCGCGTTGCAGAAGGAAACCGTGGATCTGGTGGTGTCTGCGGACCCTGAAAAGATTTCCGGCGTCGATTTCACGCCGCTGTTCGATTATGAACCGGTGTTCGTCGCGTCGGCCGGGCATCCGCTGGCGGCGAAACCGTTTATCGAGGCGGAAGATTTCCGCGATCAAACGCTGATCACCTATCCGGTCGAGCGGGCGCGGCTGGATGTCTTCACTGAACTGCTGACCCCCGCCAAGGTCGAGCCGCGCGGCGTGCGACAGGTTGAATTGACTGCCGTCATACTTTTGCTGGTCGCGTCGGGCCGCGGGGTCGCCGTGCTGCCCGATTGGGTGCTGCGCGAGGTGCGGTACCACTCTGACTACATCACCCGCCCGCTGACCGAAAAGGGGCTGACCAAACGGCTTTTCGCCGCGACGAGATCCGAGGATACGACAGTGCCCTGGATGTCGCATTTCCTGCGTCTCGCACGCAGCGAGCCGGTGAAATTGCAACGGGAAGGCCGGCGCGCCGCGGTTTGACGCGACGGGGTGTTTGTAAACCGGTGCCGCACTTTGGCGCGGCCCTTGGCAAAGCTCGTCCCTTCCCCTAAGACGCAGGCTTCAACCGGGGCCGGAGAAGACCATGCAGGGCAGTGCCAATCTGAACGTGATGATCAAGGCCGCGCGCCGCGCCGGACGGGCCCTGATCAAGGACTTCCGCGAGGTCGAGAACCTTCAGGTGTCGGTCAAGGGTGCGGGCGATTTTGTCTCAAGGGCCGATATCGCCGCCGAAAACATCATCCGCGATGACCTGATGAACGCCCGCCCGAATTATGGCTGGCTTGGTGAAGAAAGCGCGCCTGTCGAAGGCAAGGATCCAACCCGCCGCTGGATCGTCGATCCGCTGGACGGGACGACGAATTTCCTCCACGGCATGCCGCATTGGTGCGTTTCCATCGCTTTGGAGCATAAGGGCGAAATCGTTTCGGCGGTGATCTTCGACGCTGCGAAGGACGAAATGTTCGTGGCGGAAAAAGGTGGCGGAGCCTGGATGAACGAAAGTCGGATCCGCGTGTCGGGGCGTCGTTCGCTGATCGAAGGCGTCTTTGCGACGTCGATCCCGCATTCCGGCGATGCGGGTCTTCCCGGTGCGATTACCGAAATCGCCCGTGTGGCCCCTGCCACCGCCGCATTGCATGTGTGGGGGGCCGCAGCGCTGAACCTCGCATGGGTCGCGGCAGGCCGGTTTGACGGATATTGGGAGCAGCGGTTGAAGCCCTGGGATATTGCAGCGGGTGCTCTGATCTGCCGCGAGGCAGGTGCCCTGATGGCGCCGCTGCGGGTCGGACAATCAATCGTCGAAGATGGCAGTATCGTTGTCGCAAACGATGCGCTGTTTGATCCGTTCCTGAAACTCGTTCGCGGCTGATCAGGACCTCTTGTCGGATGGGTGGTTGCGCCCGTCGCTCCATGGGATTGGATCGAGATCGGGCAGGTATACGCCGTCAAGGCAGGCGGCGTTGATCCCCACCTCTTTGGGGTTGGACCGTCGGTTGTGGTGGGTATAGATTCCGCAGGTCTTGCAGAAATAGTGCACAGCCGTTTTCGTGCCAAATTGATAGCGGCTCAGGTTGTCGCTACCTTGCACAATTTCGACATTTTCGCGCAGCGCTGTCACTGCTGCGGCGCCCCGCCTTACACAAAACGAACAATCGCAGCGTCTGATGCTGTTCAGGCCATCGCTCAGCGTGACGCGCAGTTGCACAGCGCCGCAATGACATGTGGCCCGCAATCCTGTCACCGGCGTCGCCCTACGCGTGGCACCGATGAGGCGGAATATCGGTACTGCGCATCCGGATGCGGCGGGCGACCGGCAGTGCGGCTCCAATAGCCTGTGCCACCGCGTCTTCGCCACAGAGGCAGGGCCATCATCACTCCGGCCGCGAATCCTCCCGCATGGGCCCAATAGGCCACACCGCCCATGTCTGTGGTGCTGTTCAGGCTGGAAAACATCTGCAACCCGAACCACACACCCAGAACGATCCAGGCCGGCATCGCAAAGATGCGGAAAAACACTATGAAAATGATCATCACATCCACCCGGGCCTTGGGGAACATCAACAGATAGCCGCCCATCACTGCCGCGATTGCGCCCGACGCGCCGACCATCGGTATGGTCGATCCGGGGGCCGAGAGAGTTTGCGCCAACCCTGCAGCGATGCCGCCCGCCAAATAGAATATCAGAAACGGCCCATGGCCCATCTCTTCTTCCAGGTTGTCGCCAAAGATCCACAAGAACAGCATGTTGCCCGCCAAGTGCAGGAACCCGCCATGCATGAACTGTGAGGTGATATAGGTGACGGGATCGGATTTTTGAGGGATCAGCGCCCAGTTGAAGTAAAGCTCGGACAGTGCCCGCTGGTCGTCGCCGATGGCGAGGGTCAGCAGGAACACTGCAACATTGGCCACGATCAGCGCCCAAGTAACAAAGGGCGTGCGCAGGGATGGGTTGTGGTCGCGGATTGGAAACATGGGCGGAAGATGTGCCCATGTTTCCCGGCTTCGTCAAGGTTTCCCCTCAGGCAGTGGCGGCCTCGGCCAGCAAGGCAGCGTTGCCGCCTGACGCGGTGGTGTCGATGCAGATGTGGCGTTCATAGGTCACGTCATTTTGCGTGACCGTCCCGGTGATCAGCGGCACGATCGGCCCGTCGCGCCGCGACAAGGCAAGGCCGATGGCCCGGGACGTGTCGCTGTCACCCCACCAGACTGTGCCGCCGAAGATCGGAAGAGTTTCCAGCGTTTCGGTGTCGAGACGCGCAAGGATGGCAGTGCCGCCCAAGGCTTCGACGGCTTGTTTCTGAGCCGCGCGCAGATTGTCTGATGGCCCGAGACACAGCAGGGGCAGGCGCGGATGGATCGAGAGCCGGTTCGATTCACCCGTTGGGCCCGGCAGGTCTTTCGGATTTTGTTTCATGGGCTTGAGTGGTAAACTTAATGTACGCGACAGGGTGGAAGTATCGCTTTGCGGCAGGCTGTCCTCGCCTGCCTGCCCGCGATCCTTTGGTAGCTCGGCGGTGAAACGCGGTAGATAGGATGGGCCACCCGCCTTTGGGCCGGTGCCCGACAGGCCCTCGCCGCCGAAGGGTTGCGAGCCGACAACCGCGCCAATCTGGTTGCGATTGACATAGATGTTGCCCGCCGCAATGGCATCCGTCACCTCTTGCACCCTCGTGTCGATGCGGGTGTGCAGCCCGAAGGTAAGCCCGTATCCCGTCGCGTTGATATCGGCGATCACCCGGTCGATCTCTCCGGCGCGGAAGGTGGCGATGTGCAGAACCGGCCCGAATATTTCTCGTTTCAGTGCCGCAATACCCGGAATTTCAATCACGGTGGGGGCGATGAAATGGCCCTGTTTCGGCGCGCTCAACTGTTTGTCCAGCCGACCCTCGGCTCGGGCCTGACCTATGTGATCCGCGATCTGCGCGCGGGCGGTTGCATCGATCAGCGGACCAGTGTCGGTGGCCAGATCCCACGGATCGCCCAGCGAAAGCTCATCCATCGCACCAAACAGCATCCTTTTGAAATCGCTGGCGATATCTTCTTGCACATAAAGACAGCGCAGGGCCGAGCAGCGTTGCCCCGCCGACTGGAACGCCGACATCACCACATCCCGCACCGCCTGTTCCAGCAGCGCAGTGGAGTCGATGATCATCGCGTTCAACCCTCCGGTTTCGGCGATCAGTGGCGCGCCGGGGGCCATATGCGCGGCCATTCCGGCGCGGATCTTCAACGCCGTCGCGGTTGATCCAGTAAAGGCCACGCCCGCGATCCGCGCGTCCGAGGTCAGCGCCGCGCCGACCGTGCCGTCTCCGGGCAACAGTTGCAAAGATGCGCGGGGCACGCCCGCAGCATGGAGCAGGGTGACGGCAAGATGGGCGACCAGCGGAGTTTGTGGCGCGGGTTTGGCGAGTACACCGTTACCTGACGCCAGCGCCCCTGCGATCTGACCGGTGAAAATGGCCAGCGGAAAATTCCAAGGTGAAATGCAGGTGAACACGCCGCAGGCAGGGTGGGTCAGATGCGCGGATTGGGCGGCATAGTAGCGCAGGAAATCCACTGCCTCGCGCAATTCGCCGACACAATCGGTCAGCGTCTTGCCCGCCTCACGCGCCAGAAGGGTGAAGAATGCGCCAAAGTTCTGTTCGTAAAGATCGGCGGCGCGGTTCAGGATTGCCGCGCGTTCCGATTGTGCCACATCCCACGGGGCAGCGGCGGACAGCGCGGTTTCCACATCCTCAGGGGAAGCATTCTGGACCTTGCCGATCTGGGTGCCGTCCGTCGGGCTGTGCACCGGCTTGGGCTCGCCGGGTGCCACCGGCCCGGCCAGAATCGGCGCGGCGTCGAAACTGGCGGATATATCACGCGCCGCCGCGATTTTTGCCAGAGTTGCCGCGCTGGACAGATCGAAGCCTTTGGAATTGTCCCGCTCGGGGGCGAACAACTCGGTACCCCGGCGCACCGGTGCCTTGCGGTGGATCTGATCGAAGGGGTCGGCGGCGACCTGTTCGGGGGTTACGTCTTCATCGACGATCTGGTTGACGAAGGATGAATTGGCACCGTTCTCCAGCAACCGGCGCACCAGATAGGCCAGCAGATCGCGGTGCGCGCCCACGGGGGCATAGATGCGGCAGTGGGTGTTTTCCTGCTCCAGAACGATATCGTGCAACCGTTCACCCATGCCATGCAACCGTTGGAATTCGAACGAGGATTTGTCATCGGCCATATGCAGGATCGCGGCGACCGTATGGGCGTTGTGGGTGGCTAGCTGGGGATAAATTCGGTCGGTCATGGCCAGCAGTTTGCGCGCATTGGCGATATAGCTGACGTCGGTGGCGGGTTTGGCGGTGAACACCGGGAAAGACGGCATGCCAAGGGTCTGGGCGTGTTTGATTTCGGTGTCCCAATAGGCGCCTTTTACCAGTCGTACCATGATCTTGCGATCCAGCCGTGTGGCAAGGGCGTGCAGCCAGTCGATGGTTGGCGCACAGCGCAACCCATAGGCCTGCACCACCACACCAAAGCCATCCCACCCGGCCAGTTCGCGGTCGGCCAGCACCTGTTCGATAACCTGAAGCGACAGGGTCAGGCGGTCGGCCTCTTCTGCGTCGACGTTGAACCCGATGCCGAGGCGCGCCGCCTGCCGGGCCAGCGTCGTGACGCGCGGCACCAGTTCTTCCAGCACGCGGTCGGTCTGGGCCACCTCATAACGGGGATGCAGCGCCGAGAATTTCACGCTGATCCCCGGGTTGGCGCGAATGTCGCCGTGGATGGCAGCCGGGGCCATGGCATCGATCGCCCGCGCATAGGCGGTGGTATAGCGCGCGGCATCGGCGGCAGTGCGTGCCGCTTCGCCCAGCATGTCGTAACTATAGGTATAGCCGCGCTTTTCCATGTTGGCAGCGCGTGCCATCGCCGCTTTCATATCCTCGCCCAGCACGAATTGGCGGCCCATTTCCCGCATTGCCCGGGCCACCGCAGTGCGGATCACCGGTTCGCCCAGCCGCTTGACCGCGCCGCGCAGGGTGCCGACCAGACCGGGTTTTTCCCCCTCGAGCACCTTGCCCGTCAGCATCAAAGCCCATGTCGAGGCATTGACCAGCGATGACGACGAGCGTCCCAGATGCGTACCCCAGTCTGACGGCGCGATCTTGTCTTCGATCAGATCGTCGATGGTGGCAGAGTCAGGCACCCGTAACAGGGCCTCGGCCAGACACATCAGCGCAACGCCTTCGCCGGTGGAAAGGCCGTATTCGGCAAGAAACACCTCCATCAAGCCGGGTTTTGCGCTCGACCGGATGCCGCTTACAAGGGTCGCGGCCCGGGCGGATATGGCGGCGCGGTCACTGGGCGACAGTGCGGCTGTGTCGATCAGACCGGCCAACACGCTGTCGGCATCGCCGTATTTGTCGGCGGTAAAGGGCAGGGCGGGTGAAGTAGAAGTCTCACGCATGTGGCAGGTTCCCCAAACCGGAATGAATTTACCCACTGTAGCGCCGATTTGGCGTGACTGTTGCCCGGATATCGGGAAAAGTCAGGTGAATGGCCTGATTTAAGCGAGGATTTCGATGCAAACGGACAGTGGCGATTTGGATCGATTCGACCGCGCGATCCTGACTGTTCTGGCGGTCGAGGGCCGGATCAGCGTGACCGATCTGGCCAAACGGATCGGGCTGAGCAAATCGCCCACCCAGACCCGCCTGAAGCGTCTTGAAACCGATGGGGTGATCGCCGGATATCGCGCGTTGATTGATCCGGTGCGCGTGAAGCGTGAACATGTCGCCTTTGTCGAGGTCAAGCTGACCGACACGCGCGAATCGGCGCTGGCCGCCTTTAACGCCGCCGTTCTGGCCGTGCCCGAGGTGGAACAGTGCCACATGATCGCCGGTTCGTTCGACTATCTGCTCAAGGTGCGCACGGCTGATATGGTCAGCTATCGCGCGGTTCTGGGCGAACGGATTTCGTCACTGCCCCATGTGGCGCAGACCTCCACCTATGTGGCGATGCAGTCGGTCAAGGATGTCGCGCTGTAGGTGCCCGAGTTTTAAGCGCCTGCGCCTTGGATTTCCGGGCGTCAGGTCTCGGCGTCGCCGCCTTCAACCCTTGTCTTGAAGCGGTCGAAGAATTCGTCCGACAGCTTGCGCGACACCCCGTCGATCAGCCGGCTGCCCAGCTGCGCCAGCTTGCCGCCGATCGACACGTCGGCGACATAGGAGAGTTCGGTGCCGCCCTCGACCTCGGTCAGCACGACATTGGCGCCGCCCTTGGCAAATCCGGCCACGCCACCCTTGCCCTCGCCCGAGATGCGATAGCTTTCGGGGGCGTTCACGTCGGACAGGGTGACCGCGCCTTTGAACGTCGCTTTGACCGGACCGATCTTTTGTTTGACCACCGCTGCGAACCCCTCGTCGGCGTTGCCGGTCAGTTCTTCGCAGCCGGGGATGCAGGCCTTCAGGGTTTCGGGATCGTTCAGATGTTTCCAGACCGTGGCTCGGTCGGCTGAAATGATGCGGCTTCCGGTCAGTTCCATGAATTTCTCCCTGTATAGGTCCAGCGATACCGGGCAGTTACGGGCGGGTAAAGCATCATTCTGCGGCGGCCTTGATGGGCTGCTCGACGGGTATGGTCGGCGGCAGGCCCAGATCACGGCGGTTCAGTTCGGTTTCCAGCGGCACCTGCTGCTCTTTGAAATTGATCAGCCAGGCCTCATGGGCGCGGTCGGATTGTTCCTTGCCCGCGCGCATCGACGCGCCCCACATGGTTGCAAAAACCGTGGACAGCATCAGGGCCAGCACAGCGGAAAATACCAGCCGCGTGGCATAACGTATCTTTTCCGCCTGCGCGCTTTCCCGACTGCCGCCTGCCAAAGGTGCAATCTCGGCGTTGGTGTCAGTGACGGGGGCAAAGGCCGTCAGCCAGCGGTCCTGGCCCAGGGATTCCCGACGCAGCGTCCAGCCGAGATAGCCGGTGATCAGCGTGATCAAAGCCGGGATGACCGCCTGAACCACCGGTTCGCGACTGGCACCAAGAATTAGCCCGATGGTCGCACCAACGGTGGCAAACAAGAGCGCAATACGACGCGAATGGCCGTCGGTGGTCGCAAAACATGCGATGACAAAGATCACCAGCGCGATCAGAACGACGGGCAGCACCCCGGTGAACAATGCAGCGATCAGGTGCTCGAAGAACACGACGAAATGGCCGGAGATCAGATCGATCATTGCTCGAAAGTGACCGGTGTGGCGTCTTTTGTGACGGGGTTGCCGGGGCGAGGTGAGGGCATCGGATCGCACATCAATGCGCCATCAAGCACACGGCATCCGGCAGCATCGGCCTGCCCACTTAGCAGGGCCAGCATCAGCGCGGCAATTGCGCTCTGGGTCATCATTCGGTCCTTCGATCTGTCGGTTCCGGGTAACGCTAGGGGGCGGCGCGCTTTCTGGCAAGCGCCGACAAAGCGCCAACAGGAAAACTGTGTCTGTCCGTCCCGGATGTGGCAGGGCAGGAAGCCGGTCCGTGCTTTGTCGATGCGCTTTGTATCAGCGACGGACGGATGCGCAGATCGGATCGCTCTGAACCGTCACCGGGTTTCTGCATCGCCAGTGCGACGCGGTCGCGCTGGCTTTTGCAAAGCCTTGCTGTCAAGTGGCAACCACCCGTTCTCGCCGGACCGTATAGATGGCACAGACCATCGACAGCGCCGCGGTCACGACCATCAGATACAGCAGCGGCAATGCGCCGTCGCCGCGCTCCAGCATGCGACCGGCCAGAACCGACAACGCAGCTCCGCCGCCGATCGCGATCGCACCGCCCAAACCGCTGGCGGTGCCCGCCAGATGTGGGCGAACCGACAACATTCCTGCGGTGGCATTGGGCAGGACAAGCCCGTTGCCGATCCCGACGAAAACCATGAACCCGAAGAACACCCAGACCGAGTCGTATCCCGCCAGAAACAGCAGCATTGCGATCAGCAATCCTCCGGCAGACAGGGCCGCGCCCCAGATGATCATTGCATTGATGCCAAAGCGGACGGAATATCGCCCGGTCACGAAGTTTCCCGCCATATACCCGATGGCGGGCGAACCGAAAAACAACCCAAGGCTGGCGGGCGTCAAGTTGAACACATTGGTACCGACATAGGGCGCGCCACCGAGATAGGCAAAGAACGCGCCCGATGTGAACGCCGCCGAAAGCGCGTAGCCCCAGAACCTGCGCGACCTGAGAAGTTCGGGATATTCGCGGATCTGCGCCGTCAACGTCATCGGACGCGGCACGGCGGTTTCACCCAGATCGCGCCAGGTCAGCCACCAGATTGCCGCCCCTAGCCCGGTTAAAAGCCAGAACGACGCTTGCCAACCGAACACGTCATCCAGCGCGCCACCCACGGCGGGAGCCAGCATCGGTGCCACCGCCATGCCCATGGTGACATAGCCGATCACCGATGCCGCCTGATCTTGGGGCACCATGTCGCGCACCGCCGCCCGGCTTAGGACAATTCCGGTTATAACGATGGACTGGATCACACGCAGAAGCAGAAATATCTCGATCGTCGGCGCGAAAATACAGCCCAGCGACGCCGCGACGAATACGCCAAGCCCGAAAAGGATCACGGGACGACGACCATATCTGTCGGACACCGGGCCAACCACAAGTTGCAGCAGCGCATTGCCCGCAAGATAAAGTGAGACCGCCAATTGCATTGTCGAATATTCAGTATCGAAATAAACGGTCATTCCCGGCAGCGACGGTAGGAACATGTTCATAGCAAGCGTCGATATGCCGGCCAGCAAAATCAGCGTGAAAATTGTCGGAGGGGTGGTGCGGTCTAGAAATCGCACGGGGATCGCGTTGTTCATGGCGCGCAAGCTAGGCCAGCGCAGAGGGCGCGTCCAGAGCCCGCGTTGCCGATCAGGGATAAGCTCAAGGATGCTGGTCGCCGAGCGCTGACCAAAGCGCCCGGCGCGATGCGCAGGGGCGCTGACCCAAGGCTTGAACAGCGCGTTGTTGACCCGGCGACAGCTATTTCAGTCCGGCCGACGGGCCAGTTCCTCGTCGCGTTCGAGAGGGATTTCTGCTTAATTTCCAACGTCGTTGTCAATCCGGGGCAGGAACCATGCCAGCAGCCCCGCAAGCGGCAGGAAAGAACAGATCTGATAAACTGTTTCGACGCCATAGCTGTCTGCCAACACGCCAAGAAACGCCGCTGCGACACCGCCAAGTCCGAAATTCAGCCCATAGAACAGACCGCCGATCAACCCGATCCGGTTGGGCAGAAGATCCATCGCATAAATCAGGATCGAGGCAAAGGCGCTGGCCATGATCAGATTGATCATGATCGTCAGTGCGCCGGTCCAGAACAAGTCTGCGTATGGCAGGATCAGCGTCAAGGGCAGGGGCCCCAAAACCGAGATCCAGATGATCCGGTAACGACCGATCCGGTCGCCGACGATTCCGCCGATCAATACTCCGAACGCCGCAGCGAGCAGAAAGACAAAAAGCATCAATTGTGAGGCAGGAATGGAAAGTCCGAAGCGTTCGATCAGATAGAAGGTGTAAAAAGACCGGAAACTCTCGCCATAGGCGTTTTTGGTAAACATCAGAAAGGTTAGCACGACAAGTCCGACGCCGATTGTCCGCGGAGAGTATCGGACAGTCTCGACGTCAGTTTTTCTGCGCGCCCGCATCGCCGCGAATTCGGCGCTGATCTGGCGTTGTTTGCTGCCGATCCACATCAGCAGAATCATCGCCATAAGTGCGCTGACAGCGAACCAGGCAAGGGTCGGCTGGCCCCATGGCACGATAATCAGTGCGGCAAACACCGGCCCAAGCGCCCCGCCAGCCTGTCCTCCGACCTGAAAAATACCCTGGGCAAGCCCCTGCCGGCCGCCGGCCGCATAGCGGGCCATTCGCGTCGCTTCGGGGTGAAAAATCGACGAGCCGATGCCGATCAGCGCCACAGATACCAGAATTGTCGGATACCCTTGGGCGAACGCGAGGCTGACCAGACCGGACAGAGTGAACATCATCCCGACCACCGGCGAATAGGGTGCGGGATGGCGGTCGGTGACCATACCGATCACCGGTTGCAGCAAGGCACCGGCGATTTGGAATGTGAGGGTAATCATACCGATCTGGACGAAATCCAGATCATAGGTCTCTTTCAGGATCGGATAGGCCGCCGGAATCAACGATTGCATCAGATCGTTCAGAAGATGTGTCACACCCAGAACCATCAGTACGACCAAATGGGTTCCAGAACGGGTCGCAATCTTCATGTCAATCGTCTTCCACTTGCGGGGGCGGGGGGTAATATGGCCAATTACTCACACCGCGCCGGGAGCCGCAAGGCGCGCTATTTTGAAACCGTGTCAACGCCCCCATAAAGCCAGGGCTTTGTCGCGCTGTTCAGTTCAATTGAAAGACTGTTATTTCAGGAAAATGCTCATATACAGAGCGGTATCCACCGTCTTCGCGTATTCGGCCAAAGGCAGGTGGCAGGAGTGCGGGGCAAAACTCTCAATCAAAATCAATTGAGTTTCGCCCCGCTCCGAGCCGCATCGGGCCCTTTGGCAACAGATATTGCCTTGATACGCGAGGAATGACGTTACTCAGACAGGTACATTGTCGAATAACAGGTCATCGTCACAGTTTGATGCACTGAATGCGGGTTTCAACTCAGTGGCGTTTATCAAACTGTACAGGCGGCGCGCAGCGCGCTTCTTCTCAGTGGTGCTGGCACTGGCGATGAGACGTTCCAACGCGACTATTTTGTCTTCGAGCTTCAACATTGTCATGGCAGCCTCAATCTGGACAACAGGTGACTTGCGGGAACATTTCGGGAAAATGTGCCCTGCCGGAAGTACCGAGGGTGCCCTTGTTTCAAACTGGTGAAGGATCACAATTTGCTTGCAAGAGCCCTGTCGGATGAAATCGCGCGCAGACCTCTCCCCCGAAGTTCGACGTGCAGGTTCAATATCCTCTGTCCGGGCGGGACGGGCACTGACACAAGTTAGGATTGAGTAAGGGTGCGGTGCACTCGGCTGGAAGTTGCCGAAGGTTCTTTGTCAAGACGGAGGAATGACTTGCAGCATGTTCGCCTTGGCCGGGACTGACTATCTTTAAAATGAAAACAAACCCTTATACTCGGAAAAATGGCGGTAGTCGCGCCACCCGATCTTCGCTCCCTCAATTGCGAGCCCCCTGAGCCGCGAGCACCGAAGAATTTGGGTGGCGATAGATGCATGGTAACATCACCCCGTGACTTGATCGGAGACCGCAAAGTTCAGCGCACGATAAATTCGGCGTGTAGCGCACCCGCAGCCTTGATGCTTTTCAGTATGTCGATCATGTCGCGGGGCGATACTCCCAGTGCATTCAAGCCTTGAATGACTTGCGACAGCGACGTGCCGCCAGGCACTTCGGCAAGGCCGATCCCGGGTTCTTCCTCAATTCCGGCTGCGGTGCGGGGCAGTACAACCGTTGTGCCGGGGGAAAACGGATTGGGCTGCACCGCTTGCGGCGCTTCTTCAATCCGAAGCGTGATGTTGCCCTGACTGACGGCCACCCTGCTGATCCGGACGTCTTCGCCCATGACGATCGTTCCCGAGCTTTGATCGACCACGACGCGCGCCTTGCGTTGAGGCGAGATTTCGATGTTTTCGATCCGTCCCAGCGCATGGGCCGGCGAAGGCAAACGGGTTGCGGCAATGTCGATCAGAACTGTGCCCGCATCCAGCATTACCGCGACCGACCGATTGAGGTTGCGGTTGATCGCCTGTTCGATCCGTCCAGCAGTGGTGAAATCGGGTGTGCGCAGGGCCAGACGGATTGAGGTGAGCCCCGAAAAATCGAAGTCGATTTCGCGCTCTACCCGGGCGCCGGAGGGTATAATGCCCGACGTCGGAACGCCTTGGGTGACCGATGCGGCATCGCCCTTAGCCACCACGCCCCCCGCAAGGATCGTACCCTGTGCCACGGCATAGATCTGCCCGTCGGCGGCATTCAGCGGTGTCATGACAAGCGTTCCGCCCATCAGGCTGCCTGCGTCACCGATTGCAGAGACCGTTACGTCGATCTGTGCTCCGGCGCGGGCGAACGGCGGAAGCGCGGCGGTAACCAGCACCGCCGCCACGTTTTTCGGGCGGAACTGTTCGCCGGTCACGTTGACCCCCAGCCGTTCAAGAATTGTTGCCATGATGTCTTCGGTGAACGGCGCGTTGCGCATGCCGTCGCCTGTGCCGTTCAGCCCTACGACAAGGCCGTAACCGACCAGATCGTTGCCCCGCACCCCGTCGAATTCCACCAAATCCTTGATCCTGACCTGTGCGGGCGCGAGCTGTGGCGCCAGAAACAGAACCAGTACAATCAATGCGCGCAGGGCGATCAACGCAAATATCCTGTCAGGTTCAGCTGCGATAGCCGGGCGGTCACCGTGTAAAAGGTATCAAGTTGCGACTGGACGGCCTGCAACCGGGTCGCCGTATCATAGGGGTCGGCGGTGACCAGTTTGGCCAGGGAATGTTGCAGGCTGGCGGTTTCGGCGCCATTTCGGCTGCGCGCCGCATCGATCCGCGCCTCGGCGGTGCCGACCGACGCCGACAGCGCCACGATGCCCGCCGTCGCGCCCAATAGATCGTCCCGGGCGATGGAAATAAGGTTCGACTGGTTTTGGATGTCACCGGATAATGCACCCCGCGCCAAAAGCGCACCTTTGGCCGTCGCGGCCAGCATGGCGCGCAATTCGGACTGTCGCGCGTCGATCCCGGGGGAAACCGTGTCTTCGGGTGTAAGCCTGAAGGGGGCGAGAGGGTCCGTGCTGCCAAGATAGCGCGCGGTTTCAAATGTGCCGCCGGGCGCGAAATATGCGTCAACCACCGCCGAGACATCTTCGGCGGTGGCGGTGCCGGGGAGCAGTGCTGCAAGATCGTTAAGGATCAGTTTGGGATCGGCGACAGCGCGGGATTCGGTATCATCACCGGAAAACAGCGACCGGCCTGCGACAGTGGTGTTTAAAGTGCCAACCAGGGCCTCGAACCGGCTGCTGGCTTCTTCGCCGAAGTTATGGATCAACGCCGGGCTCGTGGTGTTCTCCATGGCAAGCGCGGCTTCTGTCAGACCTTCGATCTGGGTTTTGACCCGTTCAAGCGATTGCTGCAGTGTGTTGGTAAAGAGATCGGCCTCGGCGGTGACAGTGTCGAATGCCCTGAGGCGCGACAGGCTGCGTTCCAGCGCGGCGACCGGAGCCATGTCGCCCGACAGCGCGCTGCGCAGATCGGACTTGCGTCCGCTGGTCAGTTCCTGCGCCAGCGTATTCAGGTCTGTGCGGATCCGGGCGTTGAAAATACGGTTCGAGTAGCTGGCGGAAAGCGTTCCGATGGATTGCAACATGGTTCAGATCTCCAAAAGGCGGCGCATCATTTCGTCGACCGCCTGGATTACCCGGGCGTTGGCACCATAGTTTTGTTCGATCAGCAGCAGCTTTTGCATTTCCTGATCCATGTCCACACCGCCCATAAATTCTTGTTGGCGCAGGGTATCGGCGCGGGATTGGGCAAAGGTCTGGGTTTCCTCCGCACGAAACAGGCTGCCGTTGACTTGCGCCATGAATTCCGAGGCAAAAGTGGCGGCCGATTGTGCACCGCCCAACGCGGTGGCGCGTGGCGCATTCAGGGCGTCAGTGAGCGCGTGCAGCATGCCGGCCTGTCCGACCGCTCCGGAGGTCGCCGCGCCCAACCCATCCCGCAGCCGCCAAACGGCACCGCCCTGTTCGGGATCTGCCAGCGCGTTCAGGCTCAGCCGCTGGGCAAGTCCTTCGGTGGGAGAGACGGTCAGGGCATTGCCGCTGTCGGTGAACAGTCCGGGCGCGCCGGGCGCACGTGTGGTGTCGATCGAAGGATCTTCGAAACGCTGGATCAGGTCCCGGGCGAAGGCGTCAAGTTGCGCCTGGGCCTCGGGTCCCGAGGAGTCGCGGATCACGAACAGACCCTCAAGCCGCCCACCATCCATCCGTCCGTCGCCCCCCGGCGTGACCGCACGCCCGTCGATCGTCAGCCCCGACAACTGCCCCCCGGCGAGAGACATGCCCGGGGTGACCGCATTGGCCGGCGTGAATTCGATGGTCGCGACACGGCTGTCAAGCAGCACCTGCCCGCCGGTGGTGACCAGTGCGACCACATCGCGATCCCGGGGAATCTGACGAATGGGGACAATTTGCGCGATCCGGTCGATCAGTTGCTGGCGCTGGTCCAACAAGGGATTCATATCGGTTTTACCGGCATTGCGGGCGATGTCGGCGTTCAGTTTGGCAACCTGTGCCAGCGTGGTGTTCAGGGTTTCGATATCCCGCGCAATGGCGGCATCGGCGGCGTGCCGCTCCGCCTGAATCCCTTGGCCCGCCTGATTGATCTGGTTGGCCAGTGACCGGGCCGCAGCGGCGACGCCTTCAAGGCGGGTGGTGGAGTCTGGTCGGCTTGCCGCCTCGATCAGGCGGCCCTCAAGCGTGGCAAGCCGCCCGGTCAGCGAGTTGCTGCTGTCGGCGCTGCCCAAAAGGGCGGCGAACCGGTCGAGAAAGCCGGTGCGGGCGCTGTCACGCTCAAGCCCGGCATCGGCGATCCGGCGGTCAAACAGAACCGCCGGGTCGACGACCCGGACGATCCCGTTGACCTGAACGCCGCCCAAGCTGGCTGCGGAAAGCGACACTTCGCGCCGTCCGTATCCTTCGGTCAGGGCGTTGGCGATGTTTGCGGACACCACCTGTGCGGACCGTTGGACTGCGGACAACCCGCTGAGCGCGTTGGACAATGTGGCGGACATGCTCATGTTCTACTCCTCGCAGACGGCAGGGGGATATTCAGCGTTTGATATTCGTGGTTTCCTGCATCATCTCATCGACGGTCTGGATCACCTTGGCATTCGATGAATAGGCGCGCTGGGTCTGGATCAGGTTGGTCAATTCCAGTGCCACATCCGTTGTCGATGCCTCCAATGTATAGCCTTGGGTTTCGCCCGTGGGTCCATCACCGGCATTCCACAGGAACATCGGACCGCTTTCCATCGACAGGGAATAGGTCTGATCGCTCATCGCGTTCAGCCCGTTGGGATTGGGAACGTCAATCAGCGGCACCTGATAGATCGGTCGGTTGAAGCCGGTATCGAAGATTGCGCTTACAATGCCGTTCGGATCGATCTCGACCCCGACAAGGTTACCGACGGGGGATCCGTTCTTGGTCAACTCGGTCGGGGCAAAGCTGGCGGCAAGCTGGGTCAGGCCGTTGGGGGTACCGGGCAGGCCGATGTTCAGGTCGATATCGCCGCCGCCGAGTGTCAGCGTCACCTTGCCGGTGGCCGGGTCATAGGCGCCGCCTGTGGTCTCGGTGATCGTGGCAAGGGTGCCGCCGTTGGTCGGGCCGTCGTTGAACGTCACCTCATATTCGCCGACGGTGGCGCCGTTGGATGCGGAGTCGGTGATTGTCATTGTCCAGGTGTTGGACGATCCGACCGCGGGAATCGTGGGTGTAAAGCTGACGTTCAGGGATTCAGCCTGACCGAGGTTGCCGAAATATTCGACCGACAGATCCCGCGCCGCGCCTGCCGCGCCGGCATTCGTGTCTGTGGATGGCAGGTTCGCCCCCATGGTGATCCGGGTCGTGGGGTTGGCTGCGAACTGATTTTTGGTGACGACAATGGGTTCCAGCGACGCGCTGGTGTCGCGCGCCACGGCAGGCAGGGTCCCGTTGGCGTTCAAACCCCAGCCCATCAGCACCTGCCCCGATGAATTGGTCAACACGCCCTCGGCATCCGGTCGGAACGATCCGGTCGTCATCAGAGCCAGCGGCAAGACACCCGGCTGGCCGACCGCGGTGCGGTTGGTGACTGGCAGAAAGCCGCGCCCGCCAATCGTGATGTCCATCGAATTGTTGGTGCCCTGAACCATACCGCGATCTTCGATCCTGCGCGCCGTCGTGGTGGATACACCACCTGCGGTATATGTCCCCTGCTGCCCCGCCCGGCCGCCGACGACCATCGAGTGAAAGTCGGTCACCACCCTTTTATAACCGAACGTCGACGAGTTCGCGATGTTGTCCGAAATGCCGGCCAACCGTTGCGCGTTGGCGTTCAGTCCTGCGACACTGGCCGCCAGGGAGGAGGAGATGGTCATGAAAGCGCCTTTCTGATGCGTTTTTCTCAGTCCTTTCCCTGTTAGGCGAGCAGCCTTAACATGACGCTAATACCTAAAATGGCGGCCATTGCGTTCAGCGCAGCAGGGTAAGCTCGATCCGGTTGTTGCGCACGGACATCGGGTTGTCGGTCACAAGATTCCGGTCGGCATGGCCGGTGACGCGTTGTACCCGGTTTTCAGGAATAAATGCGGGATTCAGCATGCCCCGCACCCGATGCGCCCGCTGGGTCGAGATGTCCCAGACCGGATTGTTCAGGCGCACGATGGGCTCTGAGTGGACATGCCCGCCGACGGCGATTTTGTTGCGCGCCAGCCCAAAGACCGAAGAGACGATCCCGGTCAGCTCGTTCAGCAGTGGCGTCGGAACGTCCGATTCGCCGTCGAAAAGCGGTTCATCGGGCAGGTCGAACAGCTCGACGATCAGACCTTCGTCGGTCACGCGCGTCAGGATATGGCGGGAAAGCGCATCGTCGAGCATGCTTTCGCCGGACCGCGCCATCAGCAATTCGGCCAGTTCGGTCAACTGTTCGTCGTTTGTGGTGCCGTCCGTCGATTCTGCTTTGCTGATATCGGTTCCGGTTTCACCGCGGGATTTATCGCTGTCCGCATGATAGGTCTGCGTCGCGCCCACACCACTCTGCGCCAGGCGATCTTCGGAAAATACGGTGTCGCCGTTGAACGACCCTGTTCCGCCGCCCGACACGCGATTGATGGTGATCGTCGGGTTGAAATAATCGGCTATTCCCTTGCGCTGATTTTCGTTTGTCGCGCCGAGAAGCCACATCAAAAGGAAGAAAGCCATCATTGCGGTCACGAAATCCGCATAGGCCACTTTCCAGGCACCACCATGGTGCCCGCCACCGCCGACGATCTTCTTACGTTTGATGATCACCGGCGCATTTGCATGCGCAGTCATTAAAACTCACCCCTTTACCCACCGCTGCCCGGTTTAACAGGGGTGGGTGAAAGGGGGCTTAACTTCTAAAAAGCGGCGCTTACGGTAGCGCAGGAGTGTCGCGCACGATCCTTTGGCGCTCACAGGCGTTGGGCGGCAGGTGAAGCGGGGAATGGACGCGATCGCGCAGGCCTTTGCGACGCAGGGTTATCCTACACGTTATTTTGCCTTTCGGCATGGCGGCGTTAGCTCTGTGGCAGTAGTCCTGAGTTCAGCAGGCGCAATCAGGGGGCGGCGATGATCGATCTGACGGTTAACGGAACGCAGCACCGGGTTGATGTATCGCCCGATATGCCGCTTTTATGGGTTTTGCGCGATGAACTGGGACTGACCGGCACGAAATACGGCTGTGGTATCGCCCAATGTGGCGCCTGCACGGTGCATGTCGAAGGTCAGGCGGTGCGTTCCTGTCAACTGGCCATTGGCGATCTGTCCGGTGAGGTGACAACGATTGAAGGGCTGGGAACGCCTGAGGCGCTGCACGCCGTTCAGGCGGCCTGGATTGAACATCAGGTGGCGCAATGCGGATACTGCCAGTCGGGACAGATCATGCAGGCGGCAGCGCTTTTGTCGGTGAATCCGGCGCCTGACGACGACACCATTGATCACGCCATGTCGGCCAACCTGTGCCGCTGTGGCACCTATCCCCGCATCCGCGCAGCCATCCATGGGGCGGCTGCCAAACTTGGGGGGGCGTGATCCATGGCCGTTGCCACCATTGCGCGCCGCGGTTTTCTGATCGCATCGGTTGCCATTGCCGGCGGGGTTGCCTTTGGCACGTGGACGGTGCGTCGTCCCGCCGACAATCCGCTGGCCAAGGGGCGCGAGCCCGGGCAGGCGACGTTCAACGCCTGGGTGCGGATCGGGCCCGACGGGATCGTGCTGATCACACCCCATGTGGATCTGGGGCAGGGGACGACGGCGCTGCAATCCACACTGATTGCCGAGGAAATGGATCTGGACCCGGGCCAGTTCACCACTGATCCCGGCCGCCCCGATGGCGCCTATTGGAATACCGCGCTGGCGGCCGACGCCGTGCCGTTTCGATATACCGATGACAGCATCCCCGCAGAAGCCCTGCGTGACATGGCGCGCAGCGCGTTCAAACTGATCGGCGCGCAGGTGACAGGCGGGTCCAGCACCGCCTCCGACAGTTTTGACAAGCTGCGCCATGCCGGCGCGGTGGCGCGTGAAACGCTGAAGGCGGCGGCAGCGCAAAAGACCGGGACGGATGTGGCCGATCTGCGCACCGAAAGTGGCGCGGTCGTGCTGAAGGACGGAACGCGCATTGCCTATACCGATCTGGCCGGGATCGCCGCCGGGATCGACCCGGTCAAGGTGACAAAGCTGCGCGATCCGTCAGAATGGCGGCTGATCGGCCATGATGTGCCACGGCTCGACATTCCCGCGAAATCCACCGGCGCTCTGACCTATGGCATTGATCTGACGATGGAGGGCATGGTTCACGCGACCTGCCGGGTGAACCCGCGCAAGGGTGCGGGGATGCGAGGCTTTGATGCATCAAGGGCCGAGGGCATGCCGGGCGTCCTGCACATTGTGACGTTGGAAAACGGTGTGGCCGTGGTGGCGACCAACACATGGTACGCGATGCAGGCGATGAAGGCGGTACGTATCGACTGGGATACTGCGCCATATCCAGCGGAACAGGCGGATCACTGGGCCGAGGTGGCGGCATCTTTCACCGAAGAACGGCTTGATTCCGTCTGGCGCGATGACGGGGATATTCCCGCCGCGCTGAACGGCGGTGCGGTGATCGAAACCGAATACCGCGCGCCCTATGTTGCGCATCAGCCACTGGAACCGCTCAGTGCTTTGGTCCGCGTGACCGGGGACCGCGCCGATCTGTGGGTCGGTCATCAGATGCCGCGTTTTGTGCAGCAACGGGTGGCCAAGTCGACCGGTCTGCCGGAAAGTTCGGTGCATTTTCACAATCAGTATGTCGGCGGCAGTTTCGGTCACCGGCTTGAGTTTGAGAACATCGACCGCGCGGTTGAGGTGGCGACGGCGTTGAAGGGTGTTCCGGTTAAGCTGACCTTCACCCGCGAGGAGGATTTCGCACAGGATTTCCCCCGCCAGATCGCCATGGCCCGTGCCCGGGGGGTGGTGAAGGACGGCAAGGTTCACGCGCTGGATCTTGGCATCGCCGCCGCCTCTCCGTCCCGGTCACAGGCGGCGCGGCTGGGGCAGTCGATCCCCGGACCCGACAATCAGATCGTCGCGGGGGCGTGGGATGTGCCGTACAGATTGCCGCATCACCGGGTCACCGGATACGCGGTGCCGGGCCTGTCGCCGGTCAGTTCCTGGCGCTCGGTCGGGGCGTCCCATGCCGGGTTCTTTGCCGATTGCGCGCTGGACGAGTTGATCCATGCAGCGGGTGCCGACCCTTTGGCGGAACGCTTGCGCCTGATTGCCGATCCTGTGGCACGCAAGGTGCTTGAGGCTGTGGGCGAAATGTCGGATTGGGGCGCGCCGCTGGGTGCGGGGCAGGGGCGCGGTATCGCCTTTGTGGCGTCCTTTGGGGTGCCCGTGGCCGAGGTGGTTGAGGTGACGATGACGGATCGCGGCATCCGGCTGGACCGGGTGTTCGTTGCTGCCGATGTCGGTCGGGTGATCGATCCGCTGAACTTTGAAAATCTCGTGCAGGGTGGCGTGATCTGGGGATTGGGCCATGCGATCAATTCAGAGATCACCTATTCCGACGGCGCGGCGCAGCAGACGAATTATCACATGGCCGAGGGTCTGCGCCTCTATCAGACGCCCGAAATTATCGTGCGGGGGCTGGAAAATGGCACCTCGGTGCGCGGTATCGGCGAACCGCCCGTGCCCCCCGCTGCTCCGGCTCTGGCCAACGCAATATTCGCCGCCACCGGGCAACGGATCCGGGAAATGCCGTTCAACCGGCACATCGCATTTATATGAGGCGCCCTATGAAACTCCGCCCCGCGCTGTTCCTTGGCACCATTCTGGGGCTTGCCAGCGTCGCGCTGGCCGACACTGGCGGGCTGACCGTAACCGTCCCGCCCGAGGGATCGGTGCCAATGGCCGAGGGGCTGGCCGCCTGGGACAGGATCAACGAGGTTTTCACCCATCCCCGCTGTATCAACTGCCATGTGGATGCGGATGCCGTGCCGCTCTGGACATTGATGGGCGAGACGGCAACCCGGCCCCACGGCATGAATATCATCGGCGGCGAAAGTCGGATCGGCGCGCAAACGCTGACCTGCTCCACCTGCCATGTCACATCCGAACGGCCCAACACCCTTCCCCACGCACCGCCCCATGCCAATATGGACTGGCAGTTGGCCCCGGTCGAGTTTGTCTGGACGGGCCGCACATCGTCCGAAATCTGCGCTCAGGTCAGAAATCCCGACACCAACGGCGACCGGGATCTGGCGGGGCTGATCGAACACATCACCCACGATGCCGAGGTCGGCGGTCTGATTTCATGGGGCTTCAATCCCGGTGGCGGGCGTGATGCCGCGCCCGGAACCCTGCAATCGCATCTGGACGACATCATCGCATGGGGCATCGCCGGCATGCCCTGCCCAGAGGAGTGACCATGGATCGTGATGAAAGATTATACCTGTCTGCGGCGGTGTTCCTGCTGGTGTCGGGCGTACTGCATCTTGGAGTGCCACTGCTGGGAGGGTTTTCGACGTTCGGTCTTTTGTTGGCACTGGTTGCACCGTTCTATGGGCTGATCGCGCTGGGCCTGCTGCACAACTGGCGCTGGCTCGCATGGCTCGCTTTTGTGGTGCTGCTGATCGGCAGCGTCGGCGCTTTCACCGAAACTGCGGGGCCGATCACCGGTCCGGCGTGGATTTACTGGGTGATCCTGTTGGCAAATCTGGGCGCGCTGGTGACGCTGTTCACGATCCTTTGGCGCCCGGCGCGGCAGACATCCTAGGGATGCATCTTGTGGCGTATTTGGTCAGCTCCGCCATATATTGACAATGTTCCCGTCTTGTTCTATATGTTATGGAACAAGCGATGGAGCGGACCAATGGACTCTGCAAGTCACGAAACTTCGGCAAGCCTGATCAGCAATGATTATCACCGCCTGCCGGTCACGGAAAAACAGATCAGATATGCGCGTCAGATCGCGCAGGGCACCGGAGCAACCCTTCCGGGCGAGGTGCAGTCAGACCGGCGCGCATTGTCGAACTGGATCGATGAACACCGCGCTATTCTGGCGAAAAGCAAATTCTCGAACTACCCCAGTTCGAAACAGGTCGCCTTTGCTGAACGTATCGCCCGCATCAAGCGGCGTGAGGTCCCCCCGGAATGCTTTCGCGACCGGGTGATGATGTCACGCTGGATCGACAGCAATATGTAGCTGTGGCGTCCGGTAAAGAACGACGGTTTCCTATTGGTGATCATGTTGGACTTGTTGGCCTCAGGGGCTAACAATACCGGCAAGGCATGGTCGCGAAAGGACATCCGATGGACAAGCCCCCTGCAAGGCTGCTCAGCGCGGCGACGCCGGTTGGAACGGTCGCCGGGTACATGCCCGGGTTTGGCAATGATTTCGAAACCGAGGCTTTGCCAGACGCCCTGCCGCAAGGCATGAATTCGCCGCAAAAGGTGAATTATGGGCTTTACGGCGAACAGCTTTCGGGCACCGCCTTTACCGCGCCCAGCCATCAGAACGAACGCACATGGTGTTACCGCATCCGACCTTCGGTCAAACACACGCACCGTTTCAAGCGTCTCGATCTGCCCTATTGGAAATCCGCCCCCCATGTTGATCCGGATGTCGTGTCGCTTGGCCAATACCGCTGGGATCCGGTGCCCCATTCCGACCAGCCGCTGACTTGGCTCAGTGGCATGCGCACGATGACCACGGCGGGCGACGTCAACATTCAGGTCGGCATGGCCAGCCATGTCTATCTGGTGACGGATTCGATGGTCGATGCCTATTTCTATTCGGCCGACAGCGAGCTTTTGATCGTCCCGCAAGAGGGGCGGTTACGGTTTTGCACCGAACTCGGCGTCATCACAATCGAACCGCAGGAAATCGCGATCATTCCCCGCGGGCTGGTTTACCGTGTCGAAGTGCTCGACGGCCCGTGTCGCGGTTTCGTCTGCGAGAATTACGGTCAGAAATTCGATTTGCCCGGGCGCGGACCGATCGGTGCCAACTGCATGGCGAACCGGCGCGATTTCAAGACACCGGTCGCGGCCTTTGAGGATCGTGGGACACCATCGTCCGTGACCGTCAAATGGGCCGGGCAATTTCATGTGACGCATATCGGCCACAGCCCGCTGGATGTGGTGGCATGGCATGGCAACTATGCGCCGTGTAAATACGATCTGCGCACCTATTGTCCGGTGGGCGCGGTGCTGTTCGATCATCCGGACCCGTCGATCTTTACCGTTCTGACCGCGCCCTCGGGGGTGGAAGGCACGGCGAACATCGATTTCGTGCTGTTTCGCGACCGTTGGATGGTCGCCGAAGACACGTTTCGCCCGCCCTGGTACCATAAGAACGTGATGTCCGAACTGATGGGCAACATTCACGGCATATATGACGCCAAACCCAAAGGGTTTGTTCCCGGCGGGATGAGCCTGCACAACATGATGTTGCCCCATGGCCCCGACAAAGCAGCTTTTGAGCGCGCGTCGAATGCCGATCTGGAAGCCGAGAAATTGAAAGACACCATGTCGTTCATGTTCGAGACCCGCTTTCCCCAACATCTAACCCACTTCGCCGCAAAAGAAGCCCCGTTGCAGGATGACTATATTGATTGCTGGGCCGATCTCGAAAAGAAATTCGACGGCACGCCCGGCAAGAAATAGCGTCAGGCTGAGAGGCTCGATGAAAGTCCGGGCAGGAAAAGCCGGATTGGCGCGTTATTACAAAGCTACGCTGGATCACCGTTTGACTCAAAGATCGCAGGCAAGGCGGCACTATGCGCCACGCCTTGCAATTTGCGATGTAAGTCCACCAATATGGGCGCGTGCGGCGGAGGGGGCACCGTCACATGCTTTTTCAGTCGCGCCAAAAGGCCGGTGCGGCCATAGGGCGCTTTGATGCCAATAATGCGATGCCAATAAAAGGACGGACACATGCATATCATGATCATCGGCGCGGCCGGAATGGTCGGAACCAAGCTGACCCAAAGGCTGGTCGCCGATGGCGCGCTGGGCGGCAAGACCATTGACCGCCTGACGCTGGTCGACGTCAACGAACCCGCCGCGCCCTCTGGCATTCCGGCCACTTGTATGGCGGCGGATCTGACGACTGCGGGGGTCTCAGACCGTCTTGCGGGGCTGCGGGCGGATGTGATCTTTCATCTGGCCGCGATCGTGTCAGGCGAGGCCGAGGCGGATTTCGACAAAGGGTATCTGATTAACCTTGATGGCACCCGGTTCCTGTTTGAATCGATCCGGCAGGAAGGGCTGCGCGAGAGTTATTGCCCGCGTGTGGTCTTTACCTCGTCCATTGCAGTATTCGGCGCGCCATTTCCCGACAAGATCAGCGATACGTTCCACAATACGCCGCAAACATCCTATGGCACGCAAAAGGCGATTTGCGAATTGCTGCTGGCGGATTACTCCCGTCGTGGGTTTTTCGACGGAATCGGCATCCGTCTGCCGACGATCAACGTGCGTCCGGGCAAGCCGAACAAGGCGGCGTCGGGGTTCTTTTCCAACATCCTGCGCGAACCGCTTTCCGGGCAACCCGCCGTCCTGCCCGTTGCTGACACCGTGCGTCACTGGCACGCCAGCCCGCGTTCGGCTGTCGAGTTTCTGCTGCATGCGGCAACGCTCGACACTGCGCCTCTGGGGCAGCGCCGCACGCTCAACCTGCCGGGACTCAGCGCCACGGTGGCTGAACAGATCGAGGCGCTGCGCCGCGTTGCAGGCCAAAAGGCCGTGGATCTGATCAAGGTCGAGCCGGATGACACGATCACCCGCATCGTCGCTGGCTGGCCGCAGAATTTTGATCCGCAGCGCGCCATTGAACTGGGCTTTCGTGCAGAGTCGAGCTTTGACGAGATTATCCAGATTCACATCGACGACGAATTGGGCGGCAAGTTGCCCTGAACCTGTGCGGCGGATCCGATTCCGCCGCCTTGCGCCCGCATCGGCGGATCAGAGACAGTCGGCCATACCCTGCGCAAGATCACGCAGCAGCGCAGGGTAAAACCCCGGCCCAATCGGAATCGCGGTGCCCAGCGGATCGAGCACGGCGGTTTTCGTATCCGTTCCGCCGAACACAGCGGCGATCAGGCCGGGGTTGAACTGTGGTTCGGAAAAGGCGCAGACGACGTTCTGCCCTTTGGTTGCTGCGCGCATTGCGTCCAGCCGCGTCGGGCTGGGGTCCGACGCGTCAGACAGGTTGATCGCGCCGATCGGGGCCAGGCCAAACCGGCGTTCAAAGTACTGATAGGCATCGTGGAATACCACATATCGCACGTCTGACAGGGCGGCGAGTGTGGGTTCTATTTCGGCCACCACCGTGTCGATCTCGGCCTGTCCGGCGGCGGCATTTGCGACATAGATCGCGGCATTTTCCGGGTCGAGACCGGAGAGTGTGGAGGCGATTTCACCCAGCCATAGCCGAGCATTGTCAGGTGACAGGAAGGCGTGTGGGTCGGTTCCGGACTGATCATGGTCGTGATCGTGGTCGTGATCCGGCGCGGTGCCGGGGGCGGGCGTGTCCGCGTCATGCCCGTGGTCATCAGGCCCGAAGGTCGCGCCCAGACGAAACGCCAAAGTCTCGGTGCCCGGCAGGTTCAGCAGTTGCACCGACACCGCCGATCCGGCGAGCGTTTCGATCCGGCTTTCCAGTTGCGGGGTCAGCGCCGTGCCGATCCAGAACACCGCATCCGCAGATTGCAGCGCGCCGGCATCCGAGGGACGCAGGTCATGATCGTGGGGCGATGCGCCCGGTCGGACGATAAGATGGGGCGTGCCCAGACCCTGCATCACCTTCGAGACCAATCCGTGAACCGGAGCGATATCGGTGACCACCCTGGGCACATCGGCCATTGCGGGGGTGGCAAACAGCAGGGCGCAGAGGGCGGCGGCGCGGGGATTGAACATTGGATTGATCCTGTGATCTTATAACATTGCAACCTCTGTATGATGGATGTTATAACATTGCAATCCCATAGGAGGCCGCCATGCGCCCCATTGCCTTTGAACGCCACGATCACGCCCGTTGCATCGACACCGCCGTCGCCCGCGCGGCCCGGCACTGCGCCGAAAAGGGTGTGCAGTTCACCCCGGTACGTCGCCGGGTGTTAGAGATTTTGCTGGAAGAACATCGCGCCTTCGGGGCCTATGACATCCTTGATCGCCTGCGGGCCGAAGGGCGCGGCGCACAGCCGCCCGTGGCGTATCGGGCGCTCGAATTTCTGGTCAGGCACGGCTTTGCCCACCGGATCGAACGGCTCAGCGCGTTTGCTGCCTGTGCCTTTCCGGGCTCCGATCACGCACCCGCCTTTCTGATCTGTCGCGATTGCCGCGCGGTGGCCGAGGCGGAGCAGGGTCCGGGCCGGTCCCTGGATGCTGCGGCGGCGAAAAACGGGTTCACAATCGAACAGACCGTGGTCGAGGCCGAGGGCCTGTGCCCCAACTGCGTCGGGGCTGCGTGAGCCTGATCGCGCTGGAATCAGTCGATGTCCAGCTTGGCGGCGTATCGGTGTTGCAAGGCGTGAGCCTGAACATCCGGCGGGGCGAAATCGTGACCGTGGTCGGGCCGAACGGATCGGGAAAATCGACATTGTTGCGGGTGATGATCGGCGCGGTGAAACCAACTTCGGGCCGGGTGGTGCGGGCCGAGGGGCTGCGCATCGGATATGTGCCGCAAAAGCTGCATATCGATCCGACCCTGCCGATCACGGTGACGCGGTTCCTGTCTTTGCCGCGTCCGGTTTCGGCCGTGCGTGCCCGCGATGCCTTGCACCGGGCAGGGGTGCCCGATCTTGGCGGGCGGCAGATGGCGCAGCTGTCGGGCGGACAGTTCCAGCGAGTTCTGCTTGCCCGTGCCCTGCTTGACGCGCCGGATCTGCTGTTGCTGGATGAGGCGACCCAAGGGTTGGATCAGCCCGGGTCCGCCGCCTTCTATCGTCAGATCGAAGACGTGCGCCGCGACCTCGGATGTTCCGTTGTGATGGTCAGCCATGAATTGCATGTGGTGATGAGCGCGTCGGACCGGGTGATTTGTCTGAACGGTCATATCTGCTGCGAAGGTCACCCCGAGGTGGTGGCAAGCGCGCCGGAATACCGCGCGCTGTTTGGCACCGGCACCAAGGGTGCTCTGGCGCTGTACCGGCACGAACACGGGCATTTGCACGATCACACCCATGATCATGGGCACGAGTCCGGGGCCGAACATTCTCACCACATTTCCGACGACGACGGGGCAGGCCAGTGATCCTTGATAGTTTTCTGGTGCGCGCCGCACTGGCGGGGGTTGGCGTGGGGCTGGCCGCCGCACCATTGGGATGTTTTGTCGTCTGGCGGCGCATGGCCTATTTCGGCGATGCCACCGCCCATGCGGCGATTCTGGGGATCGCGCTCAGCATTGCGTTTTCATTGCCGGTGTTTCTTGGTGCGCTGATCGTGGCGCTGGCGATGGCGGTGACCGTGTCGCTGCTGTCGGACCGGGGTTTTGCCATGGACACGCTTTTGGGGGTGCTGGCCCATTCGGCGCTTGCCTTTGGGTTGGTGGCCGCGTCGTTTCTCAGCGGTGTCAGGCTTGACCTGATGGCCTATCTGTTCGGCGATATACTGGCTGTGTCGCGGGGGGATCTGGCGGTGATCTGGGGCGGGGCGGTGCTTGTGCTGGGGCTGTTGACCTGGCGATGGTCGGCGCTTTTGATGGCGACGCTGAACGCCGATCTGGCGCAGGCCAGCGGTATTGATCCGCGGCGCGAGCAACTGGTGCTGACGCTGGCGCTGGCCTGTGTGGTGGCGGTATCGATCAAGGTGGTCGGCGTGCTGCTGATCGCGGCGATGCTGGTGGTCCCCGCCGCTGCCGCCCGCCCCCTTGCGCGGACACCCGAGGCGATGGCGTTGATTGCCGCGGTGATCGGCGCCGCCTCGGCGCTGGGCGGATTGTTGGCGTCTTACCGGTTCGATACTCCGACCGGTCCGACGATGGTCTGCGTGGCCGCTTTGTGCTTTGCGCTCACGGCGCTGGCGGGCGGAAGACGCTAGTCCAATTGTGGCAAATGAACAATTTCAGGCTTCAGCGGTTGTGATCCTGCACCCGTGGGAGAAATCTTCTGGAACCCGTCAAGATTTTGATCGCCCATCTGACCGACATCGTCCGCGCATCCATCGTGCTGCTGCCGCAGATTGTCGTAGCGTTGTTCGTCATATTCATCACCTGGCTGCTGGCCAGATTGGCCCGCGGCGTGATGAATCGCGCCTTGAAAGGCACGCGTTTGCGGCCCAGCCTGAAAGAACTGCTGACGCTACTGCTGTCGATTCTGGTCTGGGTCGCGGGTGGCATGGTCGCAGCGGTGATTGTATTTCCGGGTTTGACACCAGCCAGCATGTTGGCGGGACTGGGCATTGGTTCCGTCGCCATCGGGTTCGCGTTCAAGGATATATTCGAGAACTTTCTGGCCGGGATCATCATTCTGTTCCGGCGCGAAATGCGGATCGGCGATCATATCGAATGTGAAGGGATCGAGGGTCAGGTCGACCGGATCGCGATCCGCGAAAGCCATATCCGCCAGACCGACGGTCAGTTGGTCATCGTGCCGAATGCGATCCTTTTCAAGAACCCGGTGACGGTACGCACCGATCGCGATGTGCGGCGGGTCACCATCATCTGTGGCGTCGCCTATGACGAAGATCTGGATGCCGCCCGTCAGGTCATTGCCGATGCGGTTGCTGCCTGTTCCACGGTGCGGCAGGGCGATCTGCCAATTCAGGTCTTTGCACAGGAGTTTGCCGACTCATCGATCAACTTCGAGGTGACATGGTGGACGGGCGCCACCCCGGTCGAGGTGCGCAAATCGAAGGACGAGGTGGTCTCGGGGGTCAAACGCGGGTTGGATGACGCGGGTATCGAGATCCCGTTCCCCTATCGGACCCTGACATTCAAAGAGCCGCTGAAGCTGCGGCACGGATCGGATGACACCGGACGGGATGAAACGCCAGAGAGCTGAACCTTCTGGCCTTCCGAACCTGCAAAACTTGGCTGTCACCCTGTCTCGACCAGCGCGACAATCCCGTGCTATCGACAACGCGTCTGTGCGAAGGGGATTGTCGATGAAGCGTTTCGTTGTGATGGGTGTATCGGGCTGCGGCAAGAGTGTGATCGGCGCGGCTTTGGCCGAGGCGATGGGTGCTACATATATCGACGGTGACGATCTGCATTCCGCCTCTAACATCGCCAAGATGGAGGCGGGCACGCCCCTGACCGATCTCGACCGGGCGCCCTGGCTGGATCAGGTTGGGCAGACGTTGAATGTGGCGCCGGGGGTAGCAATCGTCGGCTGTTCGGCGCTCAAACGCATCTATCGTGACCGGATTCGTGCTGTCGCAGGGCCGTCGGTGATGTTTCTGCATCTGGACGGGTCAAAGGCGCTGATCGCCGGGCGCATGGGCAAACGTACCGGGCATTTCATGCCAACGACCCTGCTGGACAGTCAGTTTGCAGCACTGGAACCGCCCGCGCCGGACGAATGCGCATTGACCGTGCCGATCGGTCCGCCGCCCGCCGAGGTCGTCGCCTTCATCCTACAACATCTGCAGACGAAAACGATCTGAGGGATGCCGCGCTGAACGGCGGCATTCGGGCGTCCAGTCCACAGACTTTAATCCTGTGGCCCCGGGCAACCACCGGGCCAATCCATCGACATGGCAAGATTGACTCGACTGAAAAGCGATTCGATTGCAGGCTCAGCTTGGTTCACCGTAACCCCGCGTGAGGCCAGGGTGCTGACTCTGACAAACAAAAAAGGGCGCCCGCAATGGGGCGCCCGGTTTGGTAGCTCAGCTGTCGCTCTTTACGGGCAAGCAGCGGTGTAACGCTGACCGTTGGGATACTGATACACGCATTGTCCGGACTGGTTGGCGGAACGACCGAGATAGTTGCCGGCTGCGGCCCCGGCAGCACCCCCGAGCAATGCGCCGACCACTCGGTCGTCCCCACCCGAAACAGTCGCACCAAGCGCAGCACCTGCGGCGGCGCCGGTCAGAGTGGATTGCTGCGGTGTGTCGCAGGCGGCAAGCGATGCGGCCAGTGGCAAAATCAACAGGAATTTCTTCATTTCAATCTCCGATTATGGAACCCTTGTTTGAAACGCGGGTCGTGGACTTTGGTTCCACTGAATTGGCCCAACCCACAGGGCGGGCGCCTTAGTGGCGACCGGATCAACCGACCGTTTGCTGAACAGCGGTAATATGACCCCGGCAAATCTTTCGAATTTGCGCCTTGGCGCATCCCCGACAGTTGCCTGAGATTAAACCGTTTTCGCCCGCCAACATGTCCCTTGTCGCCCAGATTCCGGCGCAGGGCAACACCGCAGCCCTCCAGACCGGGTTGGATGGATAGCAGCGCAATGGTGCGCGGATGGCCATGTCCGTCTCGAACTCTCTGGCATTTCAGCCTGAAGCGGGCCAGTCTGTCTGCTCAGGACCGGGCGGCAATATTGTGCGCCGGGAATGATCAAACGGAGCGCCGTATGAGTGAAGAATTCAATATGTCGATGCGCAAGTTCCTGAAACAGGTGGGTGTGACATCGCAACAGGCCATCGAAGAAGCGATGCGCAACGCCGATTCCTCAAGTGGAAAATTCGCCGCCAAGGTGGTGCTGACCATCGATGAAATCGGCCTGACCCATGAGGTGACGGGGTCAATCACCGGGCCTGACGCGAAAGAATAATCAATCGACGGCACGGGGCCGGTTGTCAGTGGCATTGCGGCCGGGATGGCGGGCCGGAACGTGCGAATCCGGCTTGGATCACACGCGGTGCCGCAGCGACACGGCGGTTGCAACGGTCCGGGCACGGGCGGCAGCGAATGTCGCCGCCCAGAAGCTCAGTTTGTCTCTGCATTGAACACGAACAACTGCTCGCCAGCGATTTTATAACCGTCGATCAGGCCTTTCGCGACATCCCCGGTCAGCCAGTTTTCCAATGTCTCGGCCAGATCGGCGCGTACATGCGGGTGCTTTTCGGCGCTGACGGGCAGGAAAGCGTATTGGTTGAACAGGGCGGGATCGCCTGAAAACAACAGCGCGAGCGTGGCCTTGTTGCCAAAGTTGAGCCAGCTGGCACGATCCGCCAGAATATAGGCATCGAGCCCGGCAGCAGTGTTCAGCGCCGCACCCATGCCGGCGCCGACGGCATTGTACCATTTTCCGAACCCGGCGGGGTCAAGATCGGCAGCGGCCCAAAGCGCCAGCTCGGTCTTGTGTGTGCCGCTGTCATCGCCACGGCTGACAAAGGCGGATTCGGTGTTTGCGATTGCGCCAAGCGCGGCGATGGCCGTGTCAGTTCCGGCAATCGCGGCAGGGTCGCCCGCCGGGCCGACCAGCACGAAATCGTTATACATGATTTCCCGCCGATGGGGGGCGTTTCCGGCGGCGACAAATGCGTCTTCGGCGGATTTTGAGTGGACAAGGATCGCATCCACATCGCCGGATTCGCCCAGTTTCAGGGCCTGTCCGGTGCCGACGACAACCAGTTGCACCTCGATCCCGGTGTCTTTGGCGATCACCGGCAAAAGCACCTCGGCAAGACCCGAGTTTTCAAACGACGTGGTGACCGCCATGCGCAGAGGTTCGGCGATGGTGGGTGAGGCAAGCAGGGTTGCCGTGGCCAGAAGTGCGGCGCGGATCATAGTACGATGTCTCCCTTCAGAAATGCGGCGAGTTCGGGTGTCTGCGGTGCAGTCAACAGGGTGGTGCCGCTTTCCCAGACCTGCCCCGAACGCAGGAACACACCCTCCGTCGCAAGACGGCGGGCCTGTCCCATGTCATGAGTTGCCAGCACGATGCGCGTTCCGGTGTCGCGTACCTCGACCAGCAGGGCTTCAATGTCGCGCGTCGCGCGTCCGTCCAGATTGGCGCAGGGTTCGTCCAGAAACAAGACCTTGGGCGACCGGATCAGGGCGCGGGCCAGTGCGAGTTTCTGTCTCTCGCCGCCCGAAAGCCGCAGCGCCGGACGGTCGAGCGCGTCACCAAGACCGATCCGGCAGGCCCACTCGGCAGCCGTCTCCCGCGCTTGTGCCTGCGGTTGGCCAGACAGCCGCAGCGGAAAGGCCAGATTGTCGGCAACCGAACGGCGCAGCATGGTCGGTTGCTGGAACACATAGGCCTGCCGCTGGCGTGCCTCGGCCATGGGGACGGCCCATGCGATTTGCCCAGCGGTCAATCGCTCGATCCCGTGCATGACGCGTAGCAGTGTCGTCTTGCCTGATCCGTTCGGCCCGATCACCACAGTCAGCCCTGTTCCCGCCAGTTCAAGATCGATGGGGCCAAGCAGGGTCTTGCCACGGCGGCGCACCATGGCCCCCGTCACGCGCAGGGGGAGCATTTCTACCACAGCCCGTCACTTTCAGTCCGGCTCAGCCAATGGATCGAAAGGTTCACCAAGAGGGCCAGAGCGATCAACACAAAGCCCAGCCCCAGCGCCAGCGCGAAATCACCCTTGCCTGTTTCAAGCGCGATGGCCGTGGTCAGCACCCTTGTGGCGTGATCGATATTGCCGCCGACGATCATGATCGCCCCGACCTCGCCGATGGCCCGTCCAAATCCGGCCAGCGCGGCGGTCAGCAGGTTGCGCCGTCCGTCGATGATCAACGTTGCGATCCGCTGACGTTTGGTGGCGTTCAGCGAGATCAGCAGGTCGTGATAATCGGCCCAGAGATCGCGCATGGCCTGATGGGTGATGGAGGCAATCAATGGAGTGATGATGATCACCTGAGCAATGATCATCGCTGTTGGAGTGAACAAGAGTCCCAGCACCCCCAGCGGCCCCGACCGGGACAGGAAGACATAAACGATCAAGCCCACCACGACAGGCGGCAGCCCCATCAGCGCGTTCAGCACCGAAATCACCGTTCGCCGGTGACGAAAACGCTGCACCGCCAGATAGGTGCCCAGCGGAAACGCGATGGCACAGGCAAACAGCAACGCCGTCAGACTGACGTGCAGCGACCGCAGGCTGATTTCGATCAGGTCGGAATCCAGCCCGATCAGCAGGTAAAAGGCGGCGGTGAAACCGTCCAGGATATCGGTCATGCCGCGCGCTTTTTCGTGATTACAGAAGGGGATGGCGAACGGGTAGGGTTGGTCAGGCGGGCCGGTTTGTCAACCGCGCGAAAATGCAGCATCGGCGATGGCGACCAGATCGGCAAACACCCCCGGCGCCCCGGCGACCACACGCCCGCCGTTGCGCAGCATGTCTGCGGTATCCTGTGCTTCGATCCGCCCGCCCGCTTCGGCGATCAGCAACTGACCCGCCAGACAATCCCACGCGTTCATGTGCGACTCGACATAGCCCAGCAATTTGCCCTGCGCGACATAGGACAGCATCAGCGCGCCCGAAGCGTTGCGATAAAACACGCCGCCCTGTTCGGTCAGCATCTCGATCGCGCGCACAACGCCATCTGTGGCGGTGCGCGCGGAAAAGCCGATGCCGACAGACCCGTCGGTCAATTTGGCCCCGGGCGTCACACCCAGTTTCCGGTCATTGCAATATGCACCGCCGCCGGTGCGTGCATGGCACATTTCACCATGCACCGGATCATGGACGATCCCGGCGACGATGCCGGTCGCGTCGGTCACTGCCAGAACGACCGTCCAGGCGGGAATGCCGCGCACGAAATTCGCCGTGCCGTCGATCGGATCGATGACCCAGGTGAATCCACTGATGCCGGGTTCTGGCGCATCTTCCTCGCCAATGATGCTGTCGTCGGGAAAGGCCTCGCGGATCAATCCGCGCACGAGGGTTTCGACATTGCGATCCGCCTCGCTCACCAGATCCTGATGGCCCTTGCGGTCGATGGTCAGGGTGTCAAACGATCGGAAATATTCCAGCGCCACGTCTCCGGCTTGGGTTGCGATGGCGCGGGCACTGGCAAGGCGGGCGTCGATGGGCGAAACGGTCACAGCAAAACTCCCCTTCAGGTCTGGGCACATATGGGTAGGCGGTTTTCAAACCGGTGTCACCGACAATCCTTTGGAGCCGCCACAATGCGCACCGCGCCATTCAGCCACAGCGCAGCAGCGATGGGCCAGAGGTTTTGAGATTTAAAGGTGGGCACCGCTTGCAGGGGGAAATTGGTCGTGTCGCGTTGGCGGTGCAGGGGGGGGCGAGGTTGGACAAAACCATGCCAACGGCGAAGTTGCGGCAGCAATCCGACGTTCGGTGAAGGCGGCATGCCAATCTCTGGCTGGCCGCCCTGCAACCAGCAGGCTATAGGTTGCGCCATGAGCGAGATCCTGCCTCCGTGCCCCGAATGTTCGTCGGTTTTCACCTATCAGGTGGATGCCCTGTTTAATTGCCCGGAATGCGGGCATGAATGGTCGCCAGACGCAGTCTCTGACGCTGCCGACGAAGTGCGCGACAGTGTCGGCAACATCCTTATGGATGGCGACACTGTGACGGTGATCAAAGACCTGAAAGTCAAAGGATCATCCTCTGTGGTCAAGGTCGGGACCAAGGTTCGCAATATCCGGCTGGTCGGCGGCGATCACGATATCGACTGCAGGATTCCCGGAGTCGGTCAGATGGGCCTGAAATCTCAGTTCCTGAAAAAGGTGTTGGACTAACCGTCTTCGCCGGGAAATTACACGATTTCCCGGCGGCGGAGCCGCACCCTTGCCCCTTGCCAAAGCAGTGGTCTGGCGAAATGACAAACCATCTTGGCAATCGGCAGGGAAATGACTGGTCGGACTGAAAGGAGACTAGGGTCACCAGCCGACCACCTGATCAAGTGCGTTGCGAGGCAGCACATCAAAGCTTATCCGCGCCAGAGATCCTGACTGACAAGCCTCCGAACCCCAAATCTGCATCTCAGCTCACGACACCGCCGAAATCTTTCGCCTGTCTTGAAGACGATGGAACAGGGCGATTGCATCATCAACGCCGTTGGACCGCTTCGGCGAGACAGCGATCATGACCTATTCCGACGCAGGGCCTCAGCAGCCCGCACCCTCGGGAAAAACTGCATATCCAGATTCAACGGGGCGATGGATAGCGGATAGGTCGCCAAATCACCTTGGAACGGGCGGCAGGCGATGACAGTTTGCCTTGGGCTACTGTCCGGGCGTCATCCCTGCAGGCCAGAACCGGCACGAAACATTGTGGCCGGGCGCGATTTCGTGCCATTCGGGTGTGCCGCTTTCTGCGTGGACCTCGCCAAAGACGCAGGGGTGGCGCGGATCGTATTCGCGGGGAAACACCGGTGGCGGAGCGGCGTTGCGCAGGCGCTTTCGTTGCGCTTGCACGTCCGGGACAGGTACGGCGTCAAGCAGGGTGCGGGTATAGGGATGCACGGTGTTCTCATAGACCTGAGCTGCTGTGCCGAGTTCCACGATCCGCCCGCCGTACATCACCGCGACGCGGTGCGCGAGGCGGCGCACCAGCGCAAGGTCATGGGCGATAAACAGGGACGACAGGTTGAGCCGGGTCTGAAGATCGGCCAAAAGCGTGACAATCTGTGCCTGAGTGCGCACGTCCAGCGCCGAAACCGCCTCGTCACAGACCACAAAGTCGGGATCGACGGCCAGAGCGCGGGCAATGACAATGCGCTGGCGTTGGCCGCCGGAAAATTCGTGTGGAAATCGGTTGCGCACCTCGGGGTCCAGCCCGACCATTTCCAAAAGCGAGTCGACCTTTGCGGCAAACTGATCGCGGGGTATCGGGCGGTGAACCAGAAGCGGTTCGGTCAGGATGCTGGAAATTCGCATCCTCGGGTTGAGGCTCGAATGCGGGTTTTGCAGCACGAACTGCATGTGGCGGCGCATGCCGCGCAGTTGTGCACCTGACATTGTGGTCAGGTTGCGGCCCAACAGTTCGACTGATCCGGCGCTGGCCTTTTGCAGTTGCAGGATCGCACGGCCCGTCGTTGTTTTCCCCGAGCCGGATTCACCGACAAGGCCAAGGGTCTGACCGGCGGCAAGATCGAAGCTCACCCCCTCGACGGCGCGCACTGCCGGATTGCCCCGGCGCGGCGGAAAGGTGACGGCAAGGTCGCGAACGCGCAGGAGCGGTGCGCTCATGGCTTGGCCTCCGGTGCGTCAAGACGGGGCACCGCCGCAAGCAATGCACGGGTGTAGAGGTGTTCGGGGGCGTCAAAAATACGCTCGACCGGGCCGGTTTCCACGATGTCGCCCCGGTACATGACCATGACCCGTTCGACCATACCTGCAATGACCCCGAAATCATGGGTTATCAGCATCAGCGCCATTCCAAGATCCTCGCGCAGTTGCAACAGCAGGCGCAGGATTTGCGCCTGAACGGTGACATCCAGCGCCGTCGTTGGTTCGTCCGCGATCAGCAGCGCGGGGTCGCAGGAAATCGCCATGGCGATCATCACCCGCTGCCGCATACCGCCGGAAAACTGGTGCGGATGGTCGTCGGCGCGGCGGCGGGCGTTGTGGATGCCGACACGTTCCAACAGTTCGACCGTGCGGTCGCGGGCGGGGCGGGCGGACAGACCTTTGTGACGGCGCAGCATGTCGTCGATCTGGGCCCCGACAGTCATCGTCGGGTTCAGCGAGGTCATCGGATCCTGAAAGACCATCGCAATCTGTGATCCGCGCAGGGTCTGCATCTGGCGCTCGCTATATTGCAACAGATCCTGACCCTGAAACGTGACCGAACCACCCAATCGGATCGAGGACCCCTCGGGGGCCAGTTGCATCAGGGCACGGGCGGTCACGCTTTTGCCACTGCCGGATTCACCGACGATTCCAATCGCTTCGCCAGCCGCCATGTCGAAGTCGAGCCCGTTCAACACCTGCACATCACGCCCACGGGTGGTAAAGGCGGCGGTGAGCCCGCGGACCTTGAGAAATGGATCACTCATCTTTTACCTGCCACATCCAGCATTTCGCGCAACCCGTTTGCCAGCACGATAAAGGTGAGGGTGGCAAAGACGATGGCACCAGCGGGGGCAATGACGGTCAAGGGGGCAAGCTCCATGAATTGTCGCGCCTCGGCCAGCATGCCGCCCCAGTTGGGATCGGGTGGAGGCGGGCCGAGACCCAGAAATGAAAGCGCGGTGACGGTAAAAATGGTATTGGCCAGCGTCAGGCTGACCTGCACAAGGATCGGTGAGATCGCCAGCGGCAGGATGTGCCGGGTCACAAGACGGAATTCGCTGACGCCAACGCTGCGCGCGGCTTCGACATGATCCCAGCTTTTGACCGAGAGGACCGGCGCGCGCACCACGCGGGCAAGGATCGGAGTATAGACGATCGCGATGGTCAGGATCAGGTTCGGCACCGTCGGCCCCAGCGCGGCCACAACCGCAATGGCAAGCAGGAAAACGGGAAACGCAAAGATCACGTCGAGCACCCGCATGATCACCTGATCGACCGCACCGCCAATATAACCCGCCGTCAGCCCCAGAACCAACCCGGCGGCAAGCGCCAGACAGACCGCGACCACGGTGATCAGCAGGGTTGTGCGGCCACCGATGATAAGCCGGGACAGGATATCACGCCCGATGCTGTCGGTTCCCAGCCAGTGCTGGGCGCTGGCTGGCGCAAGCGAGTTGGGCGAGGTCATCGATGGATCGTAGGGCGCAATCAGCGGGCCAAGTAGGGTGAGGATGAGCATCAGCGCCAGCATGGCCAGACCCAGTCCGACCATCCACCGATCACCATTGGCAGCCTTGCGCCGCTGGGGCAGGGGGGCATCGTCGTCGGTGACGAAGTCAGTATCGCTCATCCCTCGACCCTCGCGTCGGCGCGGATATAGGCGATATCGACGAGCACGTTAACCAGAACCACGACGGCGGCAGTGGTCAGCACGATGGCCTGAATCACCGGATAATCCCGGCTGGTGATTGAATCGAACAGGTATTGGCCCATGCCGGGAATGGCAAAGATCGTTTCGATCAAGATGGACCCGCCCAAAAGCTGTGCGATTTGCAGGCCCGTAACAGTAATGACCGGGGTCAGCGCATTGCGGACCAGATAGTTGCGCAGCACGGTACGCGGGCGCAGCCCCTTGGCACGGGCAACCATGACAAAATCCTGACTGGCCACCTCAAGCACCGCCGCGCGGGTGTTTTCCGATACCGTGACCGAGACGGCCAGCGACAGCGCAAAGGCCGGCAACAGCAGGCTGCCGATACTGCCGAGCGGATCTTCGGTGAAGGGAACAAAATAAAAGATGCGAATCTGCGGGAAATACAGCCCCGCCAGCAGCACGATCAGAGTGCCCACAACGAAATTCGGAATCGCCAGCATCAATCCGTTCCAGAGCCGCACGATCCAATCCGTGTGCCCTCGGAAACGGGCCGAGGCAAGACCGGTCAGCCCGCCCATGACCATGGCCATCAGCGCGGCCAGTGCCGTCAACTCGAACGTCACACCCAGACGGCCCCCAATTTCCGATGTCACCGGACGTCGCGTGACAAATGAGGTTCCGAAATCTCCGCGAAGGGCGTCCCCGAGCCATGCAAGGTATTGCACCCAGATCGGTTGATCCAACCCCAGATCGCGGCGGACCTTCTCCAGCATTTCGGTTGAAACATTGGCTGATCCGGCCGCCGCCTGAGCAAAATCGCCCGGCAGAAGCCGCATCAAGGCAAAGGCCGCAACGGACACGCCCAGCAGGATAGGCACCGCCAGGGCGAAACGGATCAGAACAAGGCGTGTCACGTAACGTCGGCTCCCTTACTTGTCGATCCAGGTGGTGCGCACATAGGTCCGGGTATTGGCGGCCAATGCGTGATAGCCCTGAACATAGTTCCACCATGCCTCCCAACGCAGGGGATACTGATAGATGTGCAGGACATAGGCCTGATCCGCGATCCGCCGCTGGATGTCCTGATTGGCTGCGGCGCGCTTTTCCGGGTCGGTAATGGTGCGGGCCTCTGCGATCATCTGATCCATCGCTTCGTCGTCCATGCCCATATTCGCACCAAAAGTTCCGCGCGACGACATCCGTAGAAAAATTGCATCCGGGTCCGGGGTCCATGAATCAGCCACCGAGAGCAGGGTGCTGTACGTGCCCTTGTTCCACATCTCCAGCAGAGGCGCGGTTTCGGTAGGTTTGATATTCACATTGATACCGGCCTGCGCCCATTGCTGTTGCAGGATCTGCGCACAGGCAACGTCAAGATCGTTGGCCGCCACGACGATATAGTCGCCAAGGTCGATGCCATCGGGATGCCCGGCTTCGGCCAGAAGTTTCTTTGCGCCTTCAATGTCCTGACCGTAATAGGGCAGATCGGATGTGCCGTCATAACCGCCGATCTGGCTTTCGGGCAGCGCGGCGCCGACCTTGCCCGATCCGCCAAGAACGGTATCAAGACAGGCCTGCCGATCGGTGGCAAGGCTGAGTGCGCGGCGCACGTTCACGTCGTTCATCGGGGCGGCCTTGAGATTGAACCACACCGGGAAGGTCCGCGAGGTTTGACCCGGCGCCGAGACAAGATCCGGCTGCGTGCGGGTGATCAGATCGGCCACCTTGGGGTTTTTCAGCCAGGTCATATCGATGCTGCGCGACCGCAGCGCCGAAGCCAGCGCCGATTGATCCTTGAAGAAGCGAAAGATCACCTTGTCGAGGTAGGGTTGACCATCCTCATAGTAATTCGGGTTGGCAACCAGCACAAATTCGCGGTTCGGTTCATAGGATTCGAACATGAACGGCCCGGTGCCGACGGGCTGGGTCACAAGATCCTCAACGCCCTGGGGCACGATCGCCCCGGCCGGGTTGGTCGCCAGATAGCGCAGAAAAGCGGCATCCGGCGTCTTGAGCTTGAATTCGACGGTCAGCGGGTCTTTCACTGTCACCGACTCGATGCTGGAATAGGACGAAGCCCACCGCGCACCCGTCGCCGGGTCCATGATCCGGTCAAAGGTGTGTTTCACATCCTCGGCCGAGAATGCCTGACCGTTGTGGAACGTCACGCCGTCACGCAGCGTGAAGACATAGGTGGTTTCGTCCGGCATCTCGTATCCCGTGGCAAGATCGGGTTCGATCTGCATATCGGGGCTCCAGCGCAGCAGGCCGGTATAGAGCAATCCGGTGAAGTCGCCCGACGAAAATGCCGTATTGGTCACCGGGTCCAGACCGATGGGATCGGCGTCGGCACCGATGGTCAGGGTGCCACCGCGCTTGGCGTCTGGATCGCCCCCCGACGCCGCAAAGGCGGCGGGGCTCATCATCAGAACTCCGCCAGCAACGCCAAGGCGCAGCATGGAGCGGCGGGACATGTCGAATGGATCGGTCTTGGGTCTGGTGGTCATTGTCTATCCTCCCAGGATTACGAAAACGGGTGTGCAAAAGTCGGCGTGCCGGTGTCAAATTTTCCCGGCGTCCTTCACGGCCCGTACGGATTCTGCTGCGACGGCAAGGGTTTCGTCGATCACGTCGTCACTGTGTTCCGACGACATAAACCATGCGCCCCGTTCCAGAGCGCGCACGCCCCGGTACATCATCTCTGTGGTCAGTGCGACATATCCGGCGCGGTTCATCGTGCTCAGCTCGCGGTAGTTCCTTGCCGGTTTGCTCAGCCCGAGCGCGACATGGAACACCTGCGGAAAGCCGACGACCGAGGCGGTAATGCCCGCGTCGTGGAAGATCCGTTGCAACCCCTCTTTCAACCGCTCGCCCTGTTTGCCGATCTGGGCATAGAGGTCCGGGGTCAGCAGTTTCAGGGTGGCAGCCGTGGCCGCCATGGCCAGCGGTTGCGCGTTATAAGTGCCGCCGTGCAAAACCTTGCCGTTGGTCAGGTCCAGCAGATCGGCGCGCCCCACCACAGCGGCCACAGGAAAGCCGTTGGCAATGGCCTTGCCGAAGGTCGACATGTCGGGGGTGACGCCGAACAACTCCTGCGCGCCGCCTGCGCCAAGGCGGAAGCCAGTGATCACCTCGTCAAAGATCAGGATGGTCCCGGTGTCGGTGCAGGCCTGACGCACGCCCTCCAGATATCCCGCGTGCGGGTGGATCGAACCGGCGTTGCACATGGCGGGTTCCATGATGACGGCGGCGATGTCCTTGCGGGCAAGGCGGGCCTTCAGCGCGTCAAGGTCGTTCCATTGCAGCACGGCAACGGCATCGGCGGTGCTGGCCAACTGCCCCTGCGAGCCGGGCTGCGGGACGATGGCGCCATGCGCGTCGGGCTGGGCGTCGCCGGGGGCAACGGACCACAGCACGTTGTCGAACCAGCCGTGATAATGCCCCTCGAACTTCAGGATCTTGTCGCGTCCCGTCGCCGCGCGGGCGATGCGGAAGGCGGCCTGAATCACTTCTGAGCCCGAACCGCCAAAGCGCATCCGTTCGGCGCTGGGGACCATTTCACAGACAAGGCGGGCGGCCTCAGCCTCGATCTCGGACTGGGCACCGAACAGGATGCCGGTTTCCATCTGCTTTGCCACAGCATCGGTCAGCGCTTTGGGCTTGTGACCAAGGATCATCGGCCCCATGCCGAGGTAATAATCGATCAGCCGGTTGCCATCCACATCGGTCAGATAGGCGCCATCGGCGCTGTCGATCACCAGTGGCGTCGGCGAGATGTTGAGGCGGAAGTTGCTGCTGACCCCACCCGCCAGCCACTCGGAGTTTCGCGCGATGGCGGCTTTTGATCCGTCGAAAGACATGCGCGGCCGGTCGGCGCTGGTCGGGTTCGGTGCGGTTTTGGTGGCGGTCATTTGCCTTCTCCTTCGTTGGCGACGACCGCGATGCAGTCGATTTCATAGCGCAGGGCGGGTGACAGGCAGCCCGAAATGGTGGTGCGGGCCGGGAAAGGTTTTGAGAAAAACTCAAGATAGACACGGTTGAACTCGGCTATATCCTCGTGCAGGCGGACATAGTTTCGGGTCTGGACCACGTGTTTCAGATCGCTCCCTGCGGTCTTCAGCACCTTCTCGAGGTTTTCAATCGAGCGCCGCATCTCGCCCTCCAGCGTGTCGAAAACGATCTTGCCCGTCGCATCGACCGAGGCTTGGCCCGAAACGAAAATTAGATTGCCCACTTTGGTCGCGGGACTGAACGGCAGGTGGGAATGTGGCGTGTCGGGGCTGTCGGGATATTCGATCATAACAATTCCTTCGTGGTTCGCATGGCTCAGGTCGGATCCAGCGGATGGATCGGACGGCGCAGGTTCTTATAAGGCAGGGTGCTCAGATCACTGGCGCATGGGCCGGGCGTGTCGACGATATAGCTGCCCGCCGCGATCGGGTCATAGGCGCGGCGATGGGCCACTGCACCCTTGACGCCAATCGCCGACAGGCTCTCGGGGATGATCCCTTGAGATCGCAACTGTCCCAGATCGGCGGGCGCGGTTTTCTTGCTGGTCAGCAGGATGGTCACGCCCGCCGTTTCGACAACCGCGCAGGGGCCCATCTTGATATGCACACCCAGCGAGGCGACCATGTGACTGTTGCGGTCCTCCAGATCGAAGTTGCCGTCGCTTTTGCGGATCAGGGTCACCGTCAGATCCAACGGCCCCGGGTCTTGCGGCGTCCGTTTGCCGCCGATCTTCAACTGCGCCGTGTCGCCCGGGCAAACATCCTTCAGCGCCGCCACTGATTCCGGGTCGGCGATGATCACGGCGGCGTTTGTCATGCCGTGGCGCAGCAGCCCGCGCAATACGGTGGTGCAGTCACCCGCAGCCCCGCCGCCGATGTTGTCAGCAGGTTCGATGATGATCCAGGGGCCGTCGGTCTTTGCCTTGATCTCGCTCAGGGCGTCGTCCAGAGCCCATTCGGCGGGCTGGCCTTTGTCGCGCAGGCGAATTGCGATTTCCGCCAGCGAGTCGAGCGCCGCCTGCGCCGCGGTATCGTTGCCCGTGGTCACGAGCGAAAACGCCACGCCCGCATCGTGAACGTCGGAAAATGAGAAGCCGCCGATCACGTTCACCGCCCAGATGTCGGGATTTTCCGTCTCGATCTCGCGGGCGCGCAGTTCAAGGTCGCGCATCGGCGACACGGCGGTGCCCGTGCCGGTTGGCGGCCAGATTACCGGCACGCGCAGCGACAGCATGTGCGGCATCGGTGCGCCCGACAGAGTGCGCGCCAGAAGTTGAGCCGCGCGGACCGCCGTATCTCGCGCGTCGATATGAGGGTTTTCGCGGTAGCCGACCAGTGCAGTGGCATGACGCGACATGGCTTCGGTGAAATTGGCATGCAGATCGAAGGCGCCAAAGATCGGCATATCGCTGCCGATGCCGTCCATGGCACGCAAGCGGCCCAGAAGTTCGCCCTCGATGTCCTGACAGGCATCGGTCACGCCCGCACCGTGCAGCGCCAGCCAGATCGCATCCAGCGGCCCGTCCTTCAGCGCACGTTTCACGCCCGTTTCCAGCTCGCTCCAGAATGTTTCGAACGCGGCGTGTTCCATAGTGGCGGAAGGCGCGGCCAGATAGTCGCAGACCGGCACCACGTTCCAGCCTTCGGACTTGGCCACTTCCAGGAACCCATCCACCATCGAACCGTCTCCGGCCCGCTGCAACAACGCGTCACCACGGCGAATGGTGAAATCGGTCAAGGGGGTCGTGCCCTGAACGAACGTGTGGGTTTCGTGGAAGATGCCCGCAAGAAGAACACGAGGTGGGGTCGGCATATCGGTTTCCTTCTATTCTTTAAGGTCGCGCCTTGATTTCCGGGCCTTCAAGCCTTGGGGATCATGTCCGCGCCGCTCGAGTGGTGTTGCAGCGCAGCCGATATTTCGGCCATGCGCTCAACGAGCATCGTGCCCATGTCCCGCATCATCACATCGTCAAAGCGCGCCGCCGGTCCCGCGACGCTGACCGAGGCGATGGGCTGGCCGCCCGCGTCGAAGATTGGCGCAGCCACACAGGCGCTGCCGATCTCGTTCTCTTCGAATTCGAAACTCCAACCGGTCTTGCGGCACCGCTCCAGCAGCAGATTGAGCGCGGTGAGATCGGTCGTGGTATTCGGGGTTTTCGAATGCAGCGGTGCCAGTTCAAAAATCGTCTTGAGAAATTCTTCGCCACGCCATGCGATCAGGGCGCGTCCGCAGGCGGTTGCATGATAATCCGCCCGTGTCCCGGCATAGGACGAGACACGCAGCGATTGATTGCTTTCCAGACTTTCCACAATGATCGCGTCGGTCGGGCCGGGCAGCGCAAGGTTCACCGTCTCGCGGGTTTCGGCACAGAGACGCACGAGATGGGGGCGGATTGACGCCACCATATCCAGCCGCCGATCCACCGCCCGACCATAAACCATATGCAAAAGCCCAAGCCGGTACAGTCCCTTGTCGGGATCGTGTTCGGCCAGCCCGACGTCGGTCAGGGCGCCGATCAAATTGAAGGCGGTCGTCTTGGCAATGCCCGCATGCCGGGCCAGATCGCGCAGCGCGACCCAGTCACCCGATCCCATGGCATCAAGCAAAGCCGCCGCGCGGCCGATCGATTGAATTCTTGCCTTCGTCACTGTCGCCCCATCTGTTCCACATTATAGAACGTTTCGAATCGTGGAATACAGGGAGTTAAGCAAGTATTCAGTTGGCTTTGCAAGAAACATCTTAAAAAATGCAGAATATTATTTATTTTCTTGACAGAGTGGCCTTTTGCAAAGTCTGATTGCAGGAAGGAATTCATTATCGTTCAACTATATGGAACGATATATTGAGCTAAGGTGAAGGTAATATGCGCGTATTCGTGGCATCGCTGGCGACTGAAACGAACACTTTTTCACCGCTTTACGTGGATCGCAGTGCCTTTGAGGGTGCATTGTATTGCCCGCCCGGCACGCATCCTGAAACGCCGACACTTTGCTCGGGGCCGATGATCGCGGCGCGTGAGGCGGCAAAGCGGGATGGTTTCACCCTGATTGAAGGCACGGCGACATGGGCCGAGCCTGCCGGCCCGGTGGCGCGACAGGCCTATGAAAGCCTGCGTGACGAAATTCTGGACCAGATCCGGGCGGCGATGCCGCTGGATGTCGTATTGTTCGGATTGCACGGGGCGATGGTGGCTGTCGGGTATGACGATTGCGAAGGCGATCTGATGGTCTGTGCGCGTAAAATCGTCGGGCCGGGGTGTGTGATCGGCGCCGAACTGGACATGCATTGCCACCTGAGCGACCAGATGGTGCAGTCGGGCGATGTGATCGTCGCGTTCAAAGAGTTCCCGCACACCGACTTTCTGGCCCGGGCGCGCGACATGACCGATTTGTGCCTGCGTGCGGCGCGAGGCGAGGTGAAGCCGGTGATGCATGTCTTCGACACGCGCTCGCTCTGCGCCTTCATGACCAGCCGGGAGCCCGGGCGGAGTTTCGTGGATCGGCTTTTGGCGATGGAGGGCAAGGATGGCATCCTGTCGATTTCCATTGCCCACGGATTCAGCGCCGCCGATGTTTATGACATGGGAACCAAGGTGTTGGTGATCTCGGACGGTCCGTCAGACAAGGGGCCGGCGCTGGCCGAAACTCTGGCGCAGGAAATCATGGGCTGGCCGGGTGGCGGTTCTGCGCCGCATCTCAAACCCGACGAAGCCATCGCTGCCGCTTTGGCCATTGCCGGGCAGCCGGTGGTGCTGGCCGATCGTTGGGACAATCCGGGCGGCGGTGTTGCCGGGGATGCCACGGTGATGGTGACAGCGCTGCTGGCGCATCCCGAGATTCCATCTGCCATCGGTGCGATGTGGGATCCGATCGCGGTGTCTTTCTGTCGCGCGGCGGGGCCGGGGGCCGAGATCGACCTGCGGTTCTGTGGCAAAGCGGCGTCCACATCCGGCCCACCCATCGATGCGAAGGTCACGGTGCGGGCGGTCAGTGACGATCTGATCATCCCGTTCGAGCAGAGCCTTGTGTCGCTCGGGCCTGCGGCGGCGGTGAGTGTCGGCAATCTCGATGTGGTGCTGTCGAGCACGCGCGCCCAGACCTTCAGCCCCGAAGCCTTCAGCAAACTGGGGATCGACCTGTCGCAAAAGAAGATCGTGGTGGTGAAGTCGTCAAACCACTTTCACGCGGCCTTTCACCCGGTTGCCGCCGAAATCCTGTATCTCAACACCGGCGGGCCATTTCCATACGATATCCGCAAACAGACCTTTACCAAGCTGCGCCGCCCCTTCGCTCCGCTGGATTCACAACCATGAACATGATGAAGGATACCCTGCCGGGAATGACCCTTGGGCCATTGGACGACACAATGATCGATCCGTTGACCAAGGGGATGCCTCCGGGTGTCGGTGCGATGCGGCTGGGCGATATCGGCGCACAGGGCTGGAACATGCTGCGCGGCGATCTGCCGTTTCCGATCGCGGTGATCCGCGACGATCGCTTGCGCGCCAACAGCGCCTGGATGCGCGATTTTACCGCCGCCAACGGGTTGGAACTGGCGCCGCACGGCAAGACGACGATGGCGCCGCATCTGTATGATCTGCAAATTTCCGATGGTGCCTGGGGCATCACGCTGGCGACCGCGCAACAGGTTCTGGTTGCCCACCGATTTGGTGTCGGGCGTGTGGTTCTGGCAAACCAGCCGATTGGGCGGCAGAATATTGATGCCTGTTTTTCGGTGCTGCACGGGACGGATCGGATCGAACTCTACTGTCTTGCCGACAGTATCGAAGGTGTCGTCGCACTGGCCGAGGGGGCCACGCGCAATCCGCCCCCTGAGGGAAATCCTCTGCGCGTGTTGGTCGAGGTTGGCTTTGTTGGCGGACGAACGGGCGTACGCAGTGGTGCCGCTGCGCTCGAGCTGGCGCGGGCCATCGCCGCGGCACCCGGTCTGGCCTTTGCGGGGATTGAGTGTTTCGAGGGTGTCGCCCCCGATCCCGACGCCGCCGCCGCATTGGTGGATGATATCGTGGCCGCCGGACATGCGGTCTTGGCGGCGGGATTGCTGCCGGATGGCGCGCCTCTGGTGCTCAGCGCCGGGGGGTCGGCGTTCTTTGACCGGGTCGGCGAACGTCTGAACGCCGCCGGGTTTGCTCGGCCTGTCGTCTCTGTGCTGCGTTCGGGCTGCTATCTGACCCATGATGTCATGGGCTATGCCCGCGCGTTCGAGCGGATCCAGCGCGAAACATCGCTGGTCCTGCCCGAGGGCGGGTTGGAGCCGGCGTTGGAGGTCTGGGCGCTCGTCCAGTCGCGCCCCGACGCCGACAAGGTGATCCTGACCATGGGCAAGCGCGACGTGGGAAGCGATGCGGGCCTGCCGAAACCAATGTGGTTGTACCGGGATGACGGCACCATGTCGGGCCCTGAGGCGATGCCCGAAGGTCACGAGGTTCAGGCGCTGAACGATCAACACTGCCACATGACTGTGCCGCCCGACAGCACGTTGCGGGTCGGAGATATGGTGGGGTTTGGCATCGGCCATCCCTGCACGACTTTTGACAAGTGGAAACTGCTGATGATCGTCGATGACGACTACACAGTTACCAAAGCGATCATGACCTTTTTCTGAAGGTCGCCAATGAATACGAAACGGAGAACAGACATGCGCATCGCGCTGATACACGTCGCCCAGGAAACCAATGATTTCAATCCAAAGCCCACGACGATGGAGGATTACCGCGCCTTCGGCATCCTCGCAGGGCAGGAGATGATCGAGAAACAGGGCAAACACGGCATGACCGGCGGTTATCTGGAGGCGGTGCAGGAGTCCGGGCTGGAGGTCGAGACGATTCCTATCGTGCGGGGCTTTGCCGTGGCGGGCGGGCGTCTGGACCGTGAATCCTTTGAGTATTTTCAGCAGTGCATCCGCGATGGGTTGAAAGATGCAGGCAAGATCGACGGCCTGATGTTGCAGCTTCACGGGGCTTGCGCTGCAGAGGGGATCGACGATGTCGAGGGTGAGCAGGCAGAACTGTGTCGCAAGATCCTCGGCCCAGATGTGCCCATCGTTCTGGCGATGGATCACCATGGCAATATCACCACGAAACTCATGGCGAACGTCGATGGCATCGTCGGCCACCGCACCCAACCCCACGATCTGCACGACACCGGAAAACTGGGTGGCGAGATGATCCTGAAGGTCGTGGCGGGCGGGGCGAAACCGGTGATGGCCTGGCGCAAGATCCCGCTGGTGTCGCATCAGGAACAGTTTCTGACGTCCAAGGGGCCGATGAAAGACTGGTTCGACAAGGCCCGCGCAGTGGAAAGCGATCCGCGCGTGTTGCAGGTGTCGAATTTTCCGATGCAACCCTGGCTGGACGTGGCTGAAGGTGGCTGGTCCACGGTGGTGGTGACCGACGGTGACCGGGATCTGGCCCAAAAGCTGGCCGAGGAAATGGCCGAACATGTCTGGGCGTTGCGCGATGCCTTTCAGGAGCGCGAGGCGGTGCCGGTGGACGAGGCCGTGCGCATGGCCGACGCCGAACCCAAGGGCGTGGTTGTGATCAGCGACACCGGGGATACGGTATTCGGTGGCTCGTCCGGCGACAGCAATCTGATCCTCGAGTCCATGCTGCGCCAGAACATCAAGGGCCGCGCGCTGATCCCGATGATCTCGAAATCCGCCGTGGCCGAATTGGCGCAGGCGGGCGAGGGGGCCGAGGTAACGATAAAGCTGGGCGGCTGCACCGCGCCTGCATTCTTCACTCCGCTGGAGGTGACGGGCAAGGTGCGCAAGATCGCCGATGGCAGCAAGGTCGTGGTCAAATTCTATTCGCATCAGGACCAGATCAACATGGGTCGCGTGGTGATCTTTGATGTCGGGCCGGTCACTTTGATGATTTCCGAATTGCGCGGCGTCGCAGGCAACCTGCCCGAAGTCTACCGCTTCTTCGGGATCGAGCCGGAAGAATATAAGATCGCCGTGCTGAAAACCGCGTCGAATTTCCAGTTTTTCGAGCCGATCACGTCGCGCCTGATCCGGGCCGACACCGCAGGGCCGGGGCAATCCGACGTCTTTACCCTGCCGTGGAAACGCCTGCCGCGCCCGATCTATCCGTTGGACAAGGTCGATGACTGGCACGCGGCGCACCCTGCAAACAAACGATAACAACCAAGAAACCAATGGGAGAGAGAATATGACACAGAACAGTTTTCGTCCTTCGCGGCGCACCGTCCTTGCGGGCGTGGGTGCTGCAGCGCTTGGTGCCGGAACCATCGGCTTGCCACAATTCGCGATGGCGCAGGATCTGAAAGGCGGCACGCTGCGCGTTGGCCTGCCTTTCGACATGACGAATTATGACCCGATGCAATTCTCGACGGTCAACTTCTTCATGATCAAAAACCTCTATGACAGTCTGATAGAATACGACGAAAACGGCGAGGCGATGCCCAGTCTCGCCACCGAATGGACGGTTGCAGATGACAACAAATCGGTGACAGTCAAGCTGCGCGATGACGTCAAATTCCACAGCGGCAACGCCTTTGATGCCGATTCCGTCGTGGCGACGCTGGAAAAGGCGACCGATCCCGAAAGGGGCAAGAACGTCTTTTCCACCATGTCCATCGTCAAGGACTGGAGCGCGGGTGACGCCCATACTATAACGATCAATTTCAACGAACCGGTGCCGACAAAGCAGATCCTCGACCTGTTGCAGTTCCTGTTGCCGATCGACAAGGCGGGGATCGACACCGTGGAAACCGTGCCTGCGGGCACCGGCCCGTTCATGCTGGACAACCGCAAGGTCGGACAGAGCATCACGTTGAAGCGCAATCCCGATTACTGGCGCGCGGACCAGCCGATCCTTGATGGAATCGACTTTACCGTGTTCTCGGAAGATGCCGCAACCGCATCGGCGCTGGAATCGGGTTCGATCGACCTGATCTATGGCGGCAGCTCGCGCACGGCGGTGCGTCTGCGCGATGCCGGGTATCAGGTGCTTCAGGGCCCCGGCAAACTGGTTCAGGTGTTCCGGATCAATTCCACCAGAGGGCCATTCCAGAACAAGAAGTTCCGTCAGGCGTTCAATCATCTGATGAACCGTCCCGCGATCCTGAAGATCGGCTATGCAGGTCTGGGCGAAGGAACTGCGCTGCCATGGGCCCCTGCCAGCCCGGCCTTTGATCCGTCCTATGATGCGAATTACGCCTATGACGTCGACAAGGCCAAGGCGTTGCTGGCGGAATCTGGTCTGTCACCAGAGGAAATGACCGATTGGAAACTTCTGGTCTATGGCTCGGAACAGGGCGTTGTTGCGATCAGCCAGATCGTCCAAAGCTCACTTGAGGAAGCGGGGCTGAAGATCGAATTGGACGTGCGGGAAGGCGCCGAGTTCATCGACGCCCTGCTGTCAGGCGACTTTGCGGCGACCTTTGGCGGGGTCGGCAACGTGCAGAAGTTCCCGTCGCGGGTGGCCACCAACAGTATCTATCGCACGGTGGACAACCCGGTCTTCGGCAACCCGCATCCCCACCCCGCCTATGTCGAGGCGATCAAGCAGGTCGACACCAGCTTTGGCGCGGACGTTCAGCCGGCTTATGACAATCTGAACGCGGTTCTGGTGGACGAAGCCTTTGCGATCCCGACCAACTCCTATGAGACGGGTCTGATCGTTGCAGATCCCAAGCTGGGTGGTTTCACGCTCGATATCGACAATCTGCTGGTCGGTCGTACCATTGGATTCAAATGACCGAACCGGTCCTGAAAGTCAGGGATCTCACGGTCGACTTCCCCGGCACCCCTGATCGGGTGCCGGTGGTGCGCGGCGTGAGCTTTGATGTGCACGCCAACGAGGTTCTGTGCATCGTCGGCGAATCCGGTTCGGGCAAAAGTGTCACCGCATTGGCGATCACCGGCCTGCTGCCTGCTTCGGCGCGGGTCGGCGGGGCGGTGCGGGTCAAGGACACCGATGTGATCGGCGCCGATGCCGAAGTCCTGCGTCGAATGCGCGGGCGGGATGTGGGGTTCGTGTTTCAGGATCCTTCGACCACGCTAAACCCTGTCCTGCCCGTGGGGCGGCAGATGACAGAAGGACAGGTCGCACTGGGCCTGTTGGCCAAGCGCGATGCGGCGGCGCGGGCCGTTGAACTGTTGCGCGAAGTGGATGTGGCCAACCCCGAAGGACGGGTTGGCCAATATCCCCACGAATTTTCCGGCGGCATGCGGCAACGCGCCGTCATCGGCATGGCCATGGCCGGACGGCCCGGATTGATCATCGCGGATGAGCCGACAACGGCGCTGGACGTGACGGTGCAGGCGCAGGTGCTGGGCGTGCTGGCCAAGCGTCAGAAAGACACTGGTGCGGCGGTCGTGCTGATCACCCATGATCTGGGTGTGGTGGCCGAAGTCGCCGACCGGGTGGCGGTGATGTATGGCGGGCGGATTGTGGAAACCGGGCAGGTGGATCAGATCTTTGCCCAGCCCCGCCATCCCTATACTGCCGCCTTGCTGCACAGTATTCCGCGTATGGATATGACAGATCGGCGGCTCGATCCGATTCCGGGGCAGCCGCCTTCGCCTGCCTCACTGCCCAAAGGTTGCGCATTTGAACCCCGGTGCAGTGTCGGAAACGGGCGGCCGAAATGCCTGTCCGAGGATCCGGCGCTGCGCATTGTCGATGATGCCAGCGCGTCGGCCTGCCACTATTGGCGGGACACCCCAACAGCCGCCGCCCCTGCTGAAGTGCGCGAGATTTCCCGTAACGTGCCGGATCAACCGCCGCTGCTGGAGATCCGCGATCTCAAGGTGCATTTCCCGGTGCGGCGCGGCATCCTGCAACGGGTGACCGGACATGTGCGCGCGGTCGAGGGTGTGAATCTGACCGTTCACGCGGGCGAAACCGTCAGCCTTGTGGGCGAATCCGGCTGCGGCAAGACAACAACCGGCAAGGCAGTGATGGGGCTGACCCGGGCGACGGCGGGCGACATCCTGCTGAACCAGCAGTCCATTCTTGGCCTGTCGGCATCCGGTATGCGCAACGCACGCCGCAATATGCAGTATATCTTTCAGGATCCGTTTTCCTCGCTCAACCCGGTCAAGACGGTCGAGGATATCGTCGCCGAACCGCTGCACATCCACGGCCTGTACGACGAGGCGGGCGGTGCGAAACGCATCGCCGAACTGTTCGATATGGTGGGGCTGTCACCGTCGATGTTCGGGCGCTATCCGGCAGAATTCTCGGGTGGGCAGAAACAGCGCATCGGCATTGCCCGAGCGTTGGTGCTGCAACCCCGGCTGTTGATCCTTGATGAACCCGTGGCGGCGCTGGACGTTTCGATCCAGGCGCAGATCCTGAACCTGCTGGAGGATCTGCAAAAAGAGTTGAATCTTGGGTATCTGTTCATCGCGCATAATCTCTCGGTGGTGCGCCATATCTCGGACCGGGTGGCCGTGATGTATCTGGGCCGGATCGTCGAGGAAAGCGACCGCGACACGCTGTATGATGCACCGGTGCATCCCTATACCCAAAGCCTGATGTCGGCGGCGCCGATCCCCGACCCGGTGGAGGGCCGCAGGCGGCAGAGGATCGTGCTGGAAGGCGAAGTGCCGGACCCCGCAGCGCCGCCGCCCGGGTGTGCCTTTGCACCCCGCTGCTTTCGCGCAACCGAGATCTGCCGCAGCGCGCCACCGCCGTTCGAGAGATACGGCAAAACCGAAAGCCGCGCGGCCTGTTACCATGCCGGGCCGTTGGAACAGGTTGAGCAAAAGGCGACCGGCACATGAAATATCTGCATGTCATCCTCTCAACACTGCATGCGCTTTTGCGCCAGACCGGAGCGGCGCTTGGCCTTGGGTTTCTGGCCTTGATCGTGCTGGTCGCGGTCTTTGCCGATCTGTTGCCGCTTGACCCTTTGGGGCAGGATTTCATCCGCTCGCTGGAAGGGCCGTCGCGCGATTACTGGTTCGGCACGGATGAACTGGGTCGCGACATCCTGAGCCGAGTGGTATTCGGCGCGCGCACCTCACTTGTCACGGCGGCGGGGGCTGTGGTGATTGCGGCGCTGATCGGAGTGCCCATGGGGCTGATCGGCGGATTTTTTGGTGGTTGGCGCGATGCGGCCTTGATGCGGATGGTCGATGTGATGATGGCGTTGCCCGCGATCCTGTTCGCCATGACTTTGATCGCGGTGTTCGGACGGTCTCAGGGGGCGGCTCTTTTGGCCGTGGGGATCACCGGGATTCCCGGTTTTGCACGGATCGTACGGGCGCAGGTGATGTCCCTGCGCAAACGCGATTTCGTCATCGCGGTCGAAGCGTTTGGCGGATCGGCGGGATATAACATGTTCCGCACGATCCTGCCCAATTCGCTCAGTCAGATTCTTGTGCAGGTTGTGGTGCTGTCCTCGGTCGCCATTCTGCTGGAAGCGGCGTTGGCTTTTCTTGGTGTCGGCGTACCACCACCGACGCCCAGTTGGGGCGAAATGCTGCGCACCGGCAAAACCTATCTGCACGAGGCGCCGTATTACGCGGTGCTGCCCGGAATCGTTCTGACGCTGACGATCCTGGCCTTTGATTCCATCGGTCGCGGATTGTCGCGCCTGATCGAAAATCCGGGCGAAACCGCAATGCAGGGAACGCTGAAATGATCGCATTCATTGGTCGCCGTATCCTTCAACTGATCCCGGTGCTGTTGATCGCCTCGATCGGGATCTGGGCGATGCTTTTTGCCGTACCGGGCGGGCCCATCGGCGTGATTGTCGGTGAGAATGCGACACCGGAAACCATCGAGGCGGCCCGACGCGAATTCGGTCTGGATCGTCCCGTGGCGGTGCAATACGCTGATTGGCTGAGCCACGCGGTGCGCGGTGATCTGGGCACTTCGATCCACAGCCGAGAGCCGGTCTTCGATTTGATCATGGATCGCTTGCCCGCGACGCTGCAACTGGCCGCGGCCGCCACCATCGTGGCGCTTTTGCTGGGAATTCCGGTGGCGATGGTCAGCGCGATGTATCCGGGCGGCTGGCTGGACCGGGTGCTGAGCGGTTGGAGCGCGCTCGCCCTTGGCGTGCCGACATTCTGGCTCGGTATCCTGTTGATCCTATGGTTCGCGGTGGATCTTCGATGGCTGCCCTCCGCCTCGCGCCACTATGCGATATGGGAGGATCCGGCACAGGCGATGCGCAACCTGATCCTGCCCGCGATCACTTTGGGGGTCTATGTTTCGGGCGTGTTGGCTCGGTTCCTGCGCGCCTCGCTGGTCACCGAGATGAACGCCGATTACGTGCGCACTGCGCGCTCCAAGGGTCTGCCGGAACGCTCGATCATGCGTCGGCACGTCATGCCGAACGCGCTGTTACCGTTTATCACCATTGTCGGGTTGATGATGGCCAGTTTCATCGGTGGTGCCGTCGTGACCGAAGCGGTCTTTACCTATCCCGGGCTTGGGCGGCTGTTGATTCAGGCGATCAACACGCGGGATTATCCGTTGATTCAGGGCTGTATCGTCGTAATTCTGGTGATCTATATCTTCATCAACCTGACCGTCGATATTCTCTACGCCTATGTGGATCCGCGGATCGAGTACAGCTGAACAGGGTCCGGCGCCGCGTGGGCCCGTCCTCGCGATGAGTTGAATTCGGCCCGTCTGACGTCAGCATTCTTGTCCGATATCGGGATCTTTGGACCGCTGTCTGGGGTGCGCCCATCTTGAGGGTCGAGGGGATGCGGCGCCTGTCATCAGTGATGAATCTCGTCAGCGATGCACGGGCCGTCACAGGCGCGCTTTTGAGGTTGGGATTCGGGGTTAACCTGAAGGCGACCCGCAATCCGGCGGGATTTCGCGAAGCGATCAGTGAGGGTGCAGATCCGATTGGGGCAATACGAATAGCCCGTGCAACAGCGCCGATCAGGCCATGGCCGCTTGTGTTGTCGGTACATGCGCACCGCGCTCAGCACGTGCCGATCAGCGCCAAGAAGCTGAGCACCTGCATCTTCCCTCTGGCGGTGACACGGGCGAATGCGGGCAGGGCAACAAATCCGCCGCACTTGTCTGTATCAGTTTGATGCCCTCTGGACGAAGGGTCTGGTCTTGACCATCCTCGCCGGAATTAGAGTTCAAAACCGTCCGGTAACCCGAGAGGACTGAGATCATAGACCCAATCGAGCGTTTCCTTGCAGACCACGGTCTGCTTTTCCTGATCAACCTGCCTGAGCGGACGGATCGCCGCGCCGAATTCAACGCTCAGTTGGCCCGGATCGGGCTGTCGTTCGATCATCCGCGCATCCGTGTGTTTCCGGCGGTCCGTCCGGCCGAACTTGCAGGGTTCACGACTTTGGGCACGCGGGGGTGCTTTCTCAGTCACAAGTCCGTTCTTGAGCAGACACTTTCGGCTGGAGAGAGGTCGGTAATCATCTGCGAAGACGATCTCGATTTTGCTCCTGATTTCCTTTCCCGCCTGCCTGCAGTTCTCGACATCATGGGGCGCGAGGCATGGGACTTCTTTTATGCAGGTTACACCTCTGTCCAGATCGGCGACCTTGTCGGACCCGAGGCCAACATTTTCCGTCTGCCGCCCAACCATCCGGTTCTTTGCTCACATTTCTATATCATCCGGGGGCAGGCGATCGCCGATTTTCACGACTATCTGAGCGTGATCCTCTCACGCCCTGCGGGCCATCCGGATGGGGGGCCGATGCATTACGATGGTGCGATCAATCATTTCCGAGCCAGCCGACCCGATTTGGTGACGTTGGCGATCCTGCCGACGCTTGGTTCGCAGCGCTCCTCTCGGACGGATGTACACGCATTGCGCTGGTTCGACAGAACACCGCTTGTCCGCGATGCCGTGCAGTTTCTGCGCAAGGCTAAGCGACAGTAAACCCTCGATATGCAGTTCAATCGTCAACCCATGGGCGCGGCAGATCCGCCTGGCCGGATTTGTCACGGTGGCGGTAATCCTGAACCCAGGGCCGTCGGGATCAGCCTGACTTCGTGACCATGACCGTCGATTGCCGAGCCACGATCAAACCTGAGCAAGCGGGGTGGTGCAGGTCACACAGGCGGTCGTCCGGCAGGCACTTGTTGCCACCGATCGCAACCGGAGAGGCCCAGATGACCGACGACATGATGAACTTGCGGGGCGTCTTCGAGAAAATCCCTGACGCACACAGATCGGCTAGACGCTTTGTCACCCGGACATCGCGAAAAGAGTGAAACTTCGCAATCCGCTGGAAGAATGAGCTGTTACACACAGAAGCCCCGGGTGCAACGCTCACGATTCGACAAGGTGTTGAAAATAATTGCTTTTAGATATTGGTCGGGCTGAGAGGATTCGAACCTCCGACCCCCTGCTCCCGAAGCAGGTGCGCTACCAGGCTGCGCTACAGCCCGACCGTGCAGGGGGGTTACTGCTTTGTCCGACGTTTGGCAAGGGCCTGATATCCCGGTGGCATCATGTTTGCACGCTCACGCAGCAGGGCCGCGATACGTGGTGGCGAACCGGTCTCCCGGGGCGAACGGTTTTCCAGCACCGGGGTATTGCGCGACACACCGCCGATGGTTTCGCGCAGCACGATATACATCCCGCTTGCGATGATGATCGTGGCCCCGACCAGCGTCAGGTTGTCGGGAACCTCGTCGAAAAACAGCACGCCGAACCCTGCCGCCCACAGGATCTGGGAATATTGCATCGGCGCGACGATAGCGGCATCTCCGGCACGATAGGCGGCAATCGTGATCAATCCGGCGGTAAATCCGAGGGCCGAGATCATGCCGATCAGTCCCAGATGCTCCAGCGGCATCGGGCGATAGACGAAAGGCAGGATGCAGGCCATGACGACGAAGTTCGACACCATCGGATATAACATCAAAACCGCGCTGCGTTCATCCCGACCAATCTTTCGCACAACCACCGAGGCAGTTGCGCTGCCGACAGCCGCGGTCATTGCCGCAAAGTGGCCCAGCGAAAGCGGTTCCGAACCCGGGCGCAGCACCACGAAGACGCCCATCAGGCCGACGATAATGGCGGCCCAGCGGTGCACCCCTACCTTTTCGCCAAGAACCGGAATCGACAGGATCGTGATCAACATCGGCGACGCAAACAGGATCGCATAGGTCTGTGCCAGCGGCAGCGTCGAAAACGCATAGAAGGCGGAAAAACCGGTCAGCACCGATGCCAGCGTGCGCAGCGCGGTCCACCAAGGATGGACTGGCCGCAAGTTACCGCTGGTGGCATCGCGCATCAGCATCAGCGTGGCCAGTGGAAAACTGAACAGAACCGAGAAGAAGATGATCTGGAACGGGGCATAAAAGCCGCCCAGCACCTTGACCACGACATCATGGGTGGCAAAAATCCCAAAGGCCAACAGCGCCAGAAGCGCACCCTTGATATTGGATCTCGCCGAGTCGTTCATGCGTGCCGCCTTGCTCTGGCCCACTGTAATCCGGCAGGCCATTGTCTGGCCCCGTGTTCGGCCAGATGTGCCGGGCGGTCAAGTCCATGCACAGGCAGGCGCGCAGATTTAACGGTTGCCCGCAATTTGACCGGCGCTGACCGGGGGGGGGACGTATCGCCCCCCCAAGTCAAAGGCTTTTCAGAGGCTCGCGTCCAGTGCGGCGATGATCGCCTGACCCATTTCGGTGGTTGATGCGGGTGTGCCGCCGCCCGATTGCATCAGATCGGCAGTGCGCACACCATCGGCCAGAACCTTTTCAACGGCCTTTTCAACGCGTGACGCCTCGTCCCCGAGATCGAACGAATATCGCAGCGCCATGGCGAAGGACAGAATGCAGGCGCAGGGGTTCGCCTTGGCCGTCCCGGCAATGTCGGGGGCTGAACCGTGGACCGGTTCATACAGCGCCTTAGGCCGGCCATTCTCCATGGGCAGCCCGAGGGATGCGGAAGGCAGCATCCCAAGCGATCCGGTCAGCATGGCGGCAAGATCCGACAGAATGTCGCCGAACAGGTTGTCGGTGACGATCACGTCAAACTGCTTGGGCCAGCGGGTCAGTTGCATCGCGCCCGCATCGGCATACATGTGCGACAGTTCGACATCGGGGTATTCGGCGGCGTGAATTTCGGTCACCACATCGCGCCACAGCACGCCGGATTCCATCACGTTGGCCTTTTCCATCGAACAGACCTTGTTGCCGCGCTTGCGGGCCAGCTCGAACGCCGAGCGTGCCACCCGGGCGATCTCGGATTCCGTGTAGCGCTGGGTGTTCAGGCCGATCCGTTCGTTGCCTTCCTTGAACACGCCGCGCGGTTCGCCGAAATAGATACCCGAGGTCAGTTCGCGGACGATGACGATATCCAGCCCGGCCACGATATCGCGCTTCAGCGACGAGAAATCGGCCAGCGCATCAAAGCACTGTGCGGGGCGCAGGTTGGCGAACAGGTCCATTTCCTTGCGCAGGCGCAGCAGGCCACGCTCGGGTTTCTGGCTGAACTCCAGATTGTCGTATTTCGGTCCGCCAACAGCGCCCAGCAGAACGGCATCGGCCGCTTGTGCCTTTGCCATGGTTTCGTCGGTCAGGGGGGTGCCATGGGCATCGAAGGCCGCGCCGCCCACCAGATCTTCGGAGACGTCAAAGTGAATGTCGCGCTTCTCCCCGAACCAGGTGATCACTTTGCGGACTTCGGCCATGACCTCGGGGCCAATGCCGTCTCCGGGCAGGATGAGAAGGGAGGGGTTGGACATCTGACACTCCTTGCAATCGGTTAGCAGCGGCGTACCGCCATGCCTGCAAAGGGTCAAGCTGACAGGCGTCGGCGCGGTGCCGTTGTGACGCGATTTTTCCGGACCCACTGCCTGTTCCGATCATCTCAGCGATCCGTCACCAGATCGGCCCAGACCATCCGGTGGCGCGACGCCGCGTTGTCTTCTTCGCCCAGCAACCCCCGCAGCGGATCGTCCGGCGCGGGCCAGAACACGCCTGAATCGCGCACCGTCAGATCGCGGGACGGCAGGATGAACGATACCCGCAGATTGCCCGGCTGCCCGTCGGTGTCGCGCCAGTCGGCAGTGTCGCGCGCCGGATCGCCGCTTTGCCCAAGGTTCGCCCCGCCGTCTGAACGTGCGGCCGCGACACCGCCCAGCGAGGACGGACGCGGATCGGACAGGCGCGGATCCTCAAGCAGCCGCATCAGAGCGCCATTGCGCCCGTCACCATCGACTGGGTCGAGATTTGCGTTGCCAATGACGACAAAGGGAGCCGCGGGGGGCGGGCCCAAGGCACCTTCAAGCAGGGACAGCCACAGCGCGGTTTCGTCGTGGTTTCGCCGCCCGTTGCGGTCTTCCGGGCCGTCAAAGACCGGCGGCGTGGCATGCCATGTCAACAGGCTCAGCACCTGATTGCCGGGCAGTGTCACCACAACCTGCCAGTGGGCGACCGAGGCCAGACGCTGAATCGCCATCGCCTGCGCCGACGGGAAGGGGGCGCCAGCCATGGTGGGCGGGTCTGCGCCGGGCAGATCACGCCACAATAACGCCGAAAAATCCCGACTGGCCCCGTGATCAATGGGAAACCGTGACAGCACCGCCATGCCACCTTGACCGGCAAACCGGCCATATCCTTGGGCATCGCGCGGCGTTCCGCTGCGCCGGTCGCCATCCATGTCCAGCCCGGTGGCCTGCCCGGCGTTGGGTTGCAGCGCAAAGTGGTGTGGCATCGGGTGACCGGCACTGGCGAACAGCCCCGCCAGAGCGCCAAGCGCCAACTGTCCATGATCGAAATCCACGTCCTGCAGGATCAGGATGTCGGGGGCGATATGGGCGACGATCCCGGCAACAAGCCTGGCTTGGGCGTCACCCTTCAGGATATCGCGGTACAACAGCCCCGGACCATCGCGCGCCAGCCCTGTGTGAAAGGTGGCGACGCGAATCGTGTCTGCCCGGGCCGTTGCGGTGCTCAGTGCCAGACTGGCCACGAGCAAACCGGCAAAAGCGGCGATGGTGATCAGGCGGCCAACAATCCCGAATCGTCCAGAGTGGTCTGACGCCGCTTGTCGGCGATCATCCCTGCAATTCGTCCCATCGCAATCCCGCGCATCAAAAGAGAGGCCGGAAGAAATGCCCATGCCGCCACCGTCCAGATCATCGTTTGCGGATTGGTCAACGACACCGAGCCAAACAGGGACGACGCCGAGGCGACCACCGCAGGCATCAGGAATGGCAGGAGAATACCTAAGGAAATGTTAACATGGCTGTCACGACGTAACCGGGTCACCACATCTCCGCCCGAGGTGGGATCGAACGTCGGCAGGTTGACCCAGACGTTGAAGCTGCCGTTTTGCAACGGCCAGCCCTGAAGCCGCAGCGCGATATAAAACACGGCAAGCGACACAAGTGACGTCAGATAGGCCAGCCCGGCCAGTGCGCGCAGCAGATCCAACTGGGAGACCGGGGCGCTTTCGGGCAGCATCAGCACCACAAGCCGCACCGGGCTGTAGGGCACATCGATGGCTTGCCCCACTAATGATCCGATGGCGCGGGTCAGATCTGTCAGCAAGGTCGGGTGCACTTCACCCTTCAGAATCAGCGACAACAGAAAGACGGTGATCAGCAGGCTGATGAACCTGATTCGGTTAAATGGCGGGGCATCGCGGAATTCATAGAGGCAGGGATAGGCCGCATTGTATTCGAATACCGTCAGAACGGCGGCGAAAAGCCCGATGAAAACAATCACCTGCGCGGTATCGGTCGACACACCCGGCAAAAGCAGGGCCGGAGTGGCGATCAGCAGCATGACGAGAAACCCTCGCAAGCACGCGCCGACAAGCCGTGAAATCACTGCCATGTACCCTCGATGCGGACGAACGCGATAGCGTGTCGCGCCCTTGCTCCAGCCTGTTCCCGTACTTTGTGACGGGTTGCCTCAATCTTGCCCAAGTTTTGCCTACTTTCACTTCGGTTCTCAACGTCTTGTTAACCTTGACGAAAGACTTAGGGTTTTTAAGGGTGGAACTGGTGCGTGTTTGCATCAATGGTAAAGCGAAAAAAAGGCAGCCCTTGGGGCTGCCTCATGATCTTGTGTGGTGGCGCGCGGCGGGCACAAGACCCACAGGTCAGACCCAGGGGCGTGCCTGGGCAAGTGTGACTTCGTATGTTTCGATGGCCGGCGCTTTTTCCATCGTCAGGCCGATATCGTCCAATCCGTTCAGCAGGCAATGCTTGCGAAACGCGTCGACTTCGAAGGTGAGGACTTCACCGTCCGACGTGGTGATCGACTGATTCTCGAGATCGACGGTCATCCGTGCATTCTCGCCTTTGTCGGCATCGCGCATCAGCAGGTCCACCTGTTCTGGCGGCAGGGCGATGGGCAGGATGCCGTTCTTGAAGCAGTTGTTATAGAAGATATCGGCAAAGCTCGGCGCGATGACGCAGCGGATGCCGAAATCCTTGATCGCCCAGGGGGCATGTTCGCGCGACGAACCACAGCCGAAATTGTCACCGGCAACAAGGATTTCCGCGTTGCGATAGGCTGGTTTGTTCAGCACGAAATCGGGTTTCTCGTTTCGGTCGTCGTCATACCGCATCTCGTCGAACAGTGACACGCCAAGGCCCGACCGCTTGATCGTCTTTAGAAACTGCTTTGGGATGATCATGTCGGTGTCGACGTTGATCATGTCGAGAGGTGCCGCAACACCGGTGAGTTTTTCGAATTTATCCATCTCGGTCTCCTGAGGGGTAGGTATCCAGGCCCCTGAATTACTTGCGCATCGCCCGCACAAAGAACGACAGCACGACAAGGCCCATCCCGTTGAACAACAGTTCGACCCCGAGAAGGATGCCGAGGATCTGTGGTCCGACGGTGGCGAAATTCGCCGCGATATATCCGCCCAGCAGGACGGAAACCGCGCCCGAAATCAGCATTGGCCAGAAGAACGGCGAGGCGCGCATGCGCCAGGCCAGAACAACCCGGACGATGCCGTTGGCGATCAGCAGCACCAGCACCAGCAGGGCAAGGGAGACGACCCCCTCGAACGGGTTGAACAGGAACGACAGCCCCAGGAACACCAAAAGCGCGCCCAGAAGGATGTTCAGCGCCTTGTGCGCCCCGCTGTCCTCGCCCATGAAGCTGCCCGCGATCTGAAACCCGCCGCTGAGCAGGAACAGGATCCCGGTCAGCGTGGTGATCGCCAGCGAAGCCAGAACCGTGTTGCCAAGGGCGAATATGCCAAAAGCGATCGACACGAGGCCAAGCAGCAACCATTTGTTCCAGGGTTTCATCACATCAGCTCCCGCACGTCGGTCAACCTGCCGGTCACCGCCGCGGCCGCTGCCATGGCGGGGGACATCAGGTGGGTGCGTCCGCCGCGGCCTTGACGGCCCTCAAAGTTGCGGTTGGATGTGGCCGCGCAGCGTTCGCCCGGCTCAAGCTGGTCGGGGTTCATCGCAAGGCACATGGAACAGCCCGCAAGGCGCCATTCAAACCCGGCATCCTTAAAGATGTCGGCCAGCCCTTCTTCTTCGGCCTGGGCGCGGACAAGACCCGATCCGGGCACGACCATTGCACGCACGCCATCGGCAACCTTTTTGCCCTTCAGGATGGCGGCTGCGGCGCGCAGATCTTCAATCCGGCCATTGGTGCAAGAGCCAATGAACACGGTATCGATGGGGATTTCGCAAAGCGGTGTTCCCGCCGTCAGCCCCATGTATTCAAGCGAGCGTTTCGCAGCATCGACCTTGCCGCCCTTGAAATCATCGGCCGATGGAACCACTCCGGTGATCGGCAACACGTCCTCGGGCGAGGTGCCCCAGGTGACGACGGGCGCGATATCTTCGCCGCGGATCGTGACGACCTTGTCCCACTTCGCGTCGTCATCGGTGAACAGGGTTTTCCACCAGTTCAGCGCGGCTTCCCACTGGGCGCCTTTGGGGGCGTGTGGGCGGCCCTTGCAATAGGCATAGGTCTTGTCGTCGGGCGCGATCAGACCGGCGCGTGCGCCGCCTTCGATGGCCATGTTGCAGACGGTCATCCGCCCTTCCATCGACAGATCGCGGATCGCCTCGCCGCAATATTCGATGACATACCCGGTGCCGCCCGCCGTGCCGGTCGTGCCGATGACCGACATGGTGATGTCTTTTGCGGTAACGCCCGGCGCCAGCTTGCCGGTGATCTCGACCTTCATGTTCTTCGATTTGCGCGCGATCAGGGTCTGGGTGGCCAGCACATGTTCGACCTCGGACGTGCCGATCCCGTGCGCCAATGCGCCGAATGCGCCATGGGTCGCGGTGTGCGAATCGCCGCAGACCACCGTCATGCCCGGCAGGGTCCAGCCCTGTTCGGGACCGACGATATGCACGATTCCCTGCCGTAGGTCCGACACCGGGTAATAGTGAATGCCGAAATCGCGGGCGTTCTTGTCCAGAGCCTCGACCTGAATGCGCGATTCTTCGTTGTCGATATGCACGTCGCGGCCCGGTGTGGTGGGCACGTTGTGATCGGGCACGCCAATGGTGCGTTCGGGCGCGTGCACGGTGCGGCCCGAGGTGCGCAGCCCCTCAAAGGCCTGCGGGCTGGTCACTTCATGTACCAGATGCCGGTCGATATAGAGAAGGCAGGTGCCATCCTCGGCTTCGTCTACCAGATGGTCATCCCATATCTTGTCATAGAGCGTCTTGGGGGACATCGGTCCTCTCCCTTGTTGCAAGTTCGGAAAACGGTGTGCGGGCGGGCGCCCTCTGGCCACAATCAGGGACGGGCAATGGCCGTCAGTGTCGCGCCGAAGAACCGCCAGGGCAGGCGGGCGCGATCTTCCATGTCAAAAACGGGCACAACAGAAACCTGTGTCATCCTTGATCCGATACAGCGCAGCCCGGCCCTGTGCAAGGCATCAGCCTCGCCGCGGTGCAGCGGCGCGGGTCAGACGGTCGTTGATGGCAAGTCCAAGACCGGTCTGCGGGATCGGCGACACCGCGATACGGGTTGCCCCCATGGCATCCAGCGCCCGCAGGTGGGCAAACAGGTTCGCCGCCGCCTCGGTCAGGTCGCCGCCCGGCGACAGGTTCAGCGGAGCGGTCACGGAGCCAAAGCCCAGCAGGGTCTCGCCCGGTTCAGCCCGGTCGGCATTCAGCCGGACCGTGCCGCGTGGCGCATAGTGTGATGTGAGTTGTCCCGGCGCGGTGATCGCGCCATTCTGGGCGGGCAGGGCGAGCGGCGCGCCAAGACAGGCGACAATAGTTTCGGCCGGCAGCCCGCCGGGGCGCAGCAGGGTCGGCACCGGATCGAACCCGACAATGGTTGATTCCACACCAACACCGCAGGCGCCGCCGTCCAGCACCGCGTCGATCCGTCCCGACAAGCCGTCCATCACATGGGCGGCGGTGGTGGGCGAGACACGCCCCGATGGATTGGCCGAAGGCGCTGCCACGGGCACTCCGGCCAGCATCAACAGTTCGCGCGCAAGGGCCGAGGCGGGCACGCGCACAGCCACAGTATCAAGACCCGCCGTCACCAGTTGCGACACCCCGCTGTCGGGCCGCAAAGGAAGCACCAGCGTCAGCGGCCCCGGCCAGAAAGCCTGCGCCAGCATCAGTGCCGCGCCGTCGATCACCGCGATCCGGGCGGCTGCGGTCAGATCGGGAACATGGACGATCAACGGATTGAACGATGGCCGCCCCTTGGCCGCAAACACCCGCGCCACCGCCCGGTCATCGGTCGCATCTGCACCCAGCCCATAGACCGTTTCGGTCGCAAATCCGACCAACCCGCCGGCCGACAGCAGGGCAGCAGCGCGCGCCAGACCGGGGCGGTCAGGCTGTAGCAGAGAGGTGTCGATTTCGGCCATGTCGATTTTTACGCTGCGTCGGGGTTGTCGGATCGCGCCCACCGGACCAGATTGCGCACATCGCCCTATAAATGCGTTGCCGCAGCTTGCCAAGGCGCCCCTCCGGAGGACCCAATGCCCTATCGCGCCCCGATTCGTGATTTTACCTTTCTGTTCGACCATGTCGTTGGGCTGGATCAGGTCATTGCGACCGACCTGTTTTCCGAGGCTACCACCGACGTGACCGAGGCGATTCTTACCGAGGCGGGCAGGCTGTGCGAAACCGTTCTGGCGCCGCTGCAACGTCCGGGCGATCAGCACCCCGCGCGGCTGGAAAACGGCATTGTGCGCACCCCGCCCGGTTTCGCCGAAGGATATGCGGCGATTGCCGACGGCGGCTGGATCGGCATGTCGGCCAGCCCCGGACAGGGCGGCATGGGCCTGCCGATGACCGTGACGACCGCGGTGAACGAAATGATGTCATCGGCCTGTCTGTCGCTGCAACTGAATCCGCTGATGACCCAAGGCCAGATCGAGGCGCTCGAGCATCACGCCAGCGATGCGATCAAGGCGCTGTATCTGCCGAAACTGATCAGCGGCGAATGGTGCGGCACGATGAACCTGACTGAACCGCAGGCGGGCAGCGATGTGGGCGCGTTGCGCAGCAGGGCCGAGCCGAACGGCGACGGAAGCTTCGCCATCTCTGGGCAGAAGATTTATATCTCGTGGGCCGACAATGATTTCACCGCCAATGTCTGCCATCTGGTGCTGGCGCGATTGCCCGACGCAGTGCCGGGCACCAAGGGGATTTCCCTGTTCATGGTGCCGAAATTCATTCCCGACGAAGATGGAAATCCGGGGCGGCGCAACGAGTTGAGCGTCGTCAGCCTTGAGCACAAGATGGGCCTGCACGGCTCGCCCACCGCCGTCATGCAGTATGACGGCGCGACAGGCTGGCTGATTGGCCCCGAACACGGTGGCATGGCGGCGATGTTCACGATGATGAACAACGCCCGTCTTGGCGTAGGGGTGCAGGGAATTGGCGTGGCCGAGGGCGCATTTCAGCACGCGTTGGCCTATGCGCTGGACCGCAAACAGGGGCGCGCGGACGGGACGGGTACGATTGTCGAACATGCCGATGTGCGCCGGATGCTGACGGGCATGAAGGCCGACGTCTGGGCCGCCCGGTCCATCGCGCTGGCCTGCGCCGTGGCCATCGACATGGCCCGCGCCACCGGTGATGCCGACTGGGCCGCACGGGCCGCATTGCTGACGCCCATCGCCAAGGCATTCGGCACCGATATCGGGATCGAGGTCAGCCAGACCGGCGTGCAGGTGCATGGCGGCATGGGCGTGATCGAAGAAACCGGCGCTGCGCAGTATTCCCGCGACGTGCGGGTCACCGCGATCTATGAGGGCACCAACGGCATCCAGGCAATGGACCTTGTGGCGCGCAAGATGATGGACGAGGGGGAAGCCGCGTTCCGCCTGCTTGACGAGGTCCAGACGGGGGCCGAATCTGCCCGCGCCAAACAGCCCGAACTGGCACAGGCGGTCTGGAGCGCTGCCGAAACCCTGCGCGAGACGACCGAATGGTTGGTGGCGCAGGACGACATGCAGAACCGGTTTGCCGGTGCCGTTCCATACCTGCGCGGTTTTGCACGGGTGCTTGGCGGGCACTTTCACTTGAAATCCGCCATTGCAGGCGATGAAAAGCGCTGTGCCTTGGCCGCATTTTATATCGACCGGATCCTGCCGGAGCATATCGGTCTGCTGGCGCAGGTGCGTGTCGGGGCGGAAGGGTTGTATACGCTCAGCCCGGACGATCTGGCCGCGTGATGGCTGGCACCACGCTGCGCTATCCCCACGCCGTACCGCCGGTAACGGGCGAGGCGACCGAAATCGCCGAAGGTGTGCTTTGGGCGCGTCTGCCGCTGCCGATGGCTCTGGATCACGTCAACGTCTATCTGCTGGACGATGGCGATGGCTGGTGTGTTGTCGATACCGGTTTCGACAGTCGCAAGACCCGCGCGGTGTGGCAGGCGCTGCTGTCCGGGCCGATGGCGGGGCGCCCGGTGACAAAGGTTCTGGTCACCCACCATCACCCCGACCATATCGGGCTGGCCGGATGGTTTCAGGCGCAGGGCGCCGAATTGATAACCACGCGCACTGCATGGCTGATGGCGCGGATGCTGGTGCTGGACGATCAGGACCGCCCGTTGCCCGAAACGCTGGACTTCTGGCGCGGGGCCGGGATGGACGCCGCGACGTTTGCACAGCGCGCGGGTGAACGGCCATTCAACTTTGCCGATGTGGTGGCACCGCTGCCGCTGGGATATACTAGGATCGCTGAGGGATCGGTGGTGCGGATTGCCGGGCGCGACTGGGACGTGCGGATCGGCAACGGCCACGCACCGGAACACGCGACACTCTGGTCGCGCGATGACGGGCTGGTGATTGGCGGGGATCAGTTGATTCCGTCAATTTCGCCAAATCTGGGGGTCTATGCCACCGAACCGCTGGCCGATCCGGTGGGCGAATGGCTGGAATCCTGCGAACGGTTCCTGCCGCTGGCCGATGATGCCGCGTTGATTCTGCCCGGTCACAAGCTGCCGTTTCACGGATTGCCGCTGCGGCTGCGCCAACTGATCGCCAATCACCACGGCGCTCTGGACCGGCTGCACGGATACCTGAGCGAACCGAAAACCGCCGCCGAGTGTTTCCGTGTGATGTTCAAGCGCGAGATCGGGCCGGGTGAATATGGGCTGGCTCTGGTCGAAAGCTTCGCCCATTGCCAGCATTTGTGGCACGGGGCGCGCGCCACCAAGACGCGGCGCGACGACGGCGCGTGGCTGTGGCAGGCCGCCGGCTGAAATCCTTCCCGGCGATGAAAGAACGCCGGGGCGACCCGGCGATCTTGTGGGAGAATAGCCCGGAGGACAGCGCCGGTCAGGTCAGACCTTGCGTCGCCAGCGGTTGAACTCATCGTCGATCAGCAGGATGTCGCGGTCGATTCCAGCGATTGACCTGCGCCCGCACAGCGCCATGGTGGTGTCCAGCTCCTTGCGGATCACCTCAAGCGCGGTTTCGACGCCCTGCTGCCCCATCGCGCCAAGTCCATAGACAAAAGACCGCCCGATATAGGTGCCCTTTGCACCCATGGCGATGGCCTTCAGCACGTCCTGACCTGACCGGATTCCACCGTCCATGTGCACCTCTACCTGATCGCCCACAGCCTCGACGATTTCGGGCAATGCGCGGATCGAGCTGATCGCGCCGTCCAACTGTCGCCCACCGTGGTTTGACACAACGATGGCATCGGCGCCCACGTCCACGGCGCGGCGGGCGTCTTCGGAGTCGAGAATCCCTTTCAGGATCACCTTGCCGCCCCACATCTCTTTGAACTGCGCGATCCGGTCCCAGTCGAGCGAGGGATCGAACGCCTCGGCAGTCCACGATGATAGGGATGACGGATCACTGACCCCCTTGGCATGGCCGACAATATTGCCAAAGCTGCGCCGTTTGGTGCCCAGCATCTCAAGGCCCCATGGCACCTTGGTCATCATGTTTGCGATGGATTTCGGGGTCAGTTTGGGCGGGGCGGACAACCCGTTGCGAATGTCCTTGTGACGCTGGCCCATGATCTGCAAATCAACGGTAATCACGATGGCTGAACAGTTTGCGGTGCGGGCCCGGTCGAACAACCGCTCCATGAAATCGGTGTCTTTCAGGGTATAGACCTGAAACCAGAAAGGTTTGGTGGTGTTCTGCGCCACATCCTCGATCGAGCAGATCGACATGGTGGACAGGGTAAATGGCACGCCCGCCTTTTCGGCGGCCTTGGCGGCCAGAATCTCGCCATCGGCATGCTGCATCCCGGTCAGGCCCACGGGGGCCAGCGCGACGGGCATCGACACATCCTCGCCGATCATCTGGCTGGCCGTGCTGCGCCCGGCCATGTCGACCGCAACCCGTTGACGCAGGCGCAGCAGGTCGAAATCGGCGCAGTTGTCGCGAAAGGTCTGTTCGGTCCATGCGCCCGATTCACAATAGTCAAAGAACATCTTCGGCACGCGACGTTTGTAGATACGCTTGAGGTCTTCGATCTCGGTGATGACGGGCATTGGGCGGCTCCGGTGAAATTGGTAAGAAATGGTTACCAACGCCCGGGGGGCACGGCAACTCTCAATTCAGGGGTCACGCAGGGCCGGACCCACGGTTTTCAAGCCGATCGCAAAGGTGGGGGAACCCGCGCGAGCCTGAATGGCAGAACCGCCGGATCAGGCCCGGTGCGCCCCCTCGGCCAACCCGCGGACAAACTCCAGCACCTGTTCCACGGGTTTGCCTGACGCCATTTCCGCCACGATGGCCGATCCCACGACGCAACCATCGGCGATTTCCGCGATGGCCTGGGATGCCTCGGGGGTGCGGATGCCAAAGCCGACGATGACGGGAAGATCCGTTGCCGCCTTGATCCGTGCGACCTCGGGAGCGACGTCGACCGCCTGGGGGGCTGCCGCGCCGGTGATTCCGGTGATCGAGACGTAATAGAGAAAGCCCGACGTGTTGGTCAGGACTTTGGGCAGGCGCGCGTCGTCGGTGGTGGGCGTGGCAAGACGGATAAAGTTCAGCCCCGCCGCCTGCGCCGGAATGCACAATTCACTGTCTTCCTCGGGCGGCAGGTCGACCACGATCAACCCGTCGATACCGGCCTCTTTCGCCTCGGCGAGGAAACGGTCGACACCGCGCGAATAGATCGGATTGTAATATCCCATCAGGACGATCGGCGTCACATTGTCGTCCTTGCGGAACGCGCGCACCAGATCAAGTGTGCGCAGCAGGGTCATCCCCCCCGCCAGCGCCCGTTGTCCGGCAAGCTGGATCGTTTCGCCGTCGGCCATCGGATCGGTAAACGGCAAACCCAGTTCGATGATATCCACGCCCGCCTCGGGCAAGCCCCGGACCAGCGCCAGCGAGGTATCGAAACCCGGGTCGCCTGCCATGACATAGGACACGAAGGCCTTGCGCCCCTTTGCCCGCAATTCTGCAAATTTTGCGTCGATCCGTCCCATATCCGTCCCCTCTGGCATCGTCCCTTGGGTGTGCGTGAAACCGGCGGCAAGATCAATGGTGCGCGGGAAATTCCGCAGCCCGGTACTGGAACCTTTGCCGTGTCGCCCCATATGACGCTGATGAATTATGTCCTTGCCCTGTTCCTGCCGCCGCTGTCGATCCTGTTTACGGGTCGGTTGATCCTGTCGATTGTCGTGTTCCTGATCTGGGTGCCCGCGATCCTGATTTCAGGGGGATTGGGCCATCCGATCTTTATCCTTCTGGCCTGGCTGCTGATCTATCAGTCGCATGCTGACCGCCGCGAAGACGGCTGAGCCACCACGGCTTGCACCGCGCGCCGCCGCCGCCTAGAAGCGCGGAGGGCAGAAAAAGGAGCGCGCCATGGGTTTCAAGATGGGTATCGTCGGCATGCCGAACGTGGGCAAGTCGACCCTGTTCAACGCGCTGACCCGGACCGCCGCCGCGCAGGCCGCGAATTTTCCATTCTGCACGATCGAACCGAACGTGGGTGAAGTGGCCGTGCCCGACGCCCGGCTGGATCAGTTGGCCGCGATTTCGAAAAGCAAACAGATCATCCCGACGCGGATGACCTTTGTCGACATCGCCGGACTGGTCAAAGGCGCAAGCCGGGGCGAGGGGCTGGGCAATCAGTTTCTGGCCAACATCCGCGAATGCGATGCCATCGCCCATGTATTGCGCTGTTTTGAAGACGATGATGTGACCCATGTGGAGGGCCGGATCGATCCCGTGGCCGACGCCGAAACCATCGAGACCGAATTGATGCTGGCCGATCTGGAAAACATCGAGCGCCGCATTTCCGGGCTGCAACGCAAGGTCAAGGGTGGCGACAAGGATTCCGTGGCGCAAGAACGCCTGCTGAAGGCCGCGCAACAGGCTCTTGAAGCGGGCAAGCCCGCACGCACCATTGAAGTGGCCGAAGATGATCGCCGCGCCTGGGCGATGCTGCAACTGCTGACCGCAAAACCGATCCTGTTTGTGTGCAACGTGGCCGAGGACGAGGCTGCGACCGGCAACGCCCAAAGCGCCCGGGTCACTGAAATGGCCAACGAACAGGGCGCCGGAATCGTCGTGATTTCCGCGAAGATCGAAGAAGATATCAGTCAGCTTGATGCCGAAGATGCCGGGATGTTCCTTGAGGAACTGGGGCTGGAAGAGGCTGGACTGACCCGATTGATCCGCGCCGGATACGATCTGTTGGGGTTGCAGACCTATTTCACCGTCGGCCCGAAAGAGGCACGCGCCTGGACGATCCCCAAGGGCACCTTGGCGCCCCGGGCGGCAGGGGTCATCCACGGCGATTTCGAACGCGGGTTTATCCGGGCCGAAACCATCGGGTTTGACGATTATGTCACGCTGGGTGGCGAAGCAGCGGTCAAAGAGGCCGGCAAGATGCGGGTCGAGGGCAAGGGTTATCTTGTCAAGGACGGCGACGTGCTGCACTTCCTGTTCAGCGGCTGACCCGGGCCGGGATGGCATTGCAGGCCCCGTTCGTCAGCGATTATCGCGCTTTGCGGGTGATGGCGGCCACGGGTTATCCGGTGGTGTTCGGCGCCACCCCTTCGATGCAGCAGCCCGGCGGGCAGGGCACGACCAATTGCGGACAGCGCGAATTCGCCCCGGTGCTGGCCCGTGCCGTGGGGTGGCTGCCCTGTTTTTCGAAACGCACAAGGCACCCGACACCGCGCTCAACGACGGGCCAAACAGGATTCCGCTGGACGCGATGCCCCTGCTGATCGGCCAGTTGCGCGCCTTCGACGATCTGGCCAAGGCAATGTCAGCCGACGTGGTGTAGAATTCGCGCCAGTGCATCGGCCACGATCTCCTTGGCCCGCGCAGAACTCGCCGCTTCGGCATAACAGCGCAGCTCTGGTGCGTTGCCCGAGGGGCGCAGATGCAGGATCTCACCGCTGTCAAAGGTGATACGCAACCCATCCGTCAGATCGATCCCCGCTTCAGACCCCATGGTGGGGAATATCGCGGCGCGGCTTTCGGCGCTGGCCGTCAGATCGGCGATCAGCGCCTGTGAAACAACCGTCGGCAACCCTTCGGCCCGGTCGGCCGCCGTGCGGCGCGGCGGCAGCGTGGCCATCGTTGCGGCCAGCGGCACGGCACTCAGCGCACAGAGGATCGGCAGCACCGCGTCGCGGGTCATCAGCGGCGGCAGGGTGCCGTGTTCTGATATGGCCGTGAACCCGGTCAGAAACCCGCCGTTCGCCTCGTATCCCACGACCTTTGCCAAAGGATCCCCGGCCAGAATCGTCTCAATCCCGGCAATGACATGGGGCGATCCGATCCCGGTGCGGGTGGTTGCAAAGCCCATGCGCTCTACCATCGTGTTTGATGAAACCGGCGTGACGACCTCCGTCGCGCCCAGATGCCGGGCGGTCAGTGCACCGATGATATCGCCGGGAATGACCGTACCCGTCGCGTCGGTGACAAGCGGGCGGTCACTGTCCCCGTCCAGCGAGACGATGGCGTCCAGATCGCCGCCCGCCGCCCATTCGGCCAGTTGCACGCGGGTGGCTGGGGGCACGGCTTCGGTATCGACGGGAATGAACGTATTGCTGCGGCCCAGCGGACGGGGGGTTGCACCCAGGGCGCGCAGGATCGCCGACAGGCTGTCACGCCCGACCGCCGAATGTTCATAGACGCCGACGGTCAGACCCGACAGTGCGCCCGGCGCAAAGAAACCGGTGAACCGGTCGATATACCGCGCGTCCGTGCTGGTGTCGGCGAGCGGATCCGACAGGTCCATCGGCCCGTTCCATGGGACAAGCGCGGCGATGATCGCCGTCTCGTCGTCTTTGGTTATTTCACCCGTCGCCGTATAGAATTTCAGCCCGTTGCGATCTGCCGGAATGTGGCTGCCGGTGATCATCACCGCCGGAGCCTTTTGCCGCAACCCCTCCAGCGCCAGCGCGGGGGTGGCGATTTCGCCGCAGTCGATCACATTGACCCCCAGCGCCCGTGCTCCTGCGGCGACGGCCCGCAGATGCTGGCGCGACGAGGGGCGCAGATCGCAGGCGACCAGCAGCGTTCCGCCGTGCGGGGTCACCGAAAGGAACGCGCGGGTATAGCGGGCGCAGAGCTCGTCGGTCAGCTCAGTGACCAGACCGCGCAATCCGCTCGTGCCAAATTTCGGTGCCATGATGCCTCCTGAGTATTTTTGGTGGAGTAGCACGGGCGCGCCGACCCGTCACGGGCTCTATGCTGCGGGCGCGATCAGCACCGGCACGACGCGCAGGAGATGCAGATGCACGGGGTATATCGCGGCCTTGGGCCTGATGTTCAGGGTCAGGTCGGGCAGAGCATCCATGGCCTGCCTCTGCGCGTATCGCGCGGCGGGGATTATCTGCGTGGCGTCACCAGATTGGCCATCAGGCGGAACGCACCGGGGGTCAGGTGCTCCAACTGGTGATGCAGGATCAGGGAGGTGTGGGTGTGCCGACCCTTGCCGATGTCTGCGGTCAGCAAAGCGCCCCGGTGTGGCGCCTCATCCGGGTCGGCCATCTCCAGCAGAGGGCGATAGGCATCGCCCCAGCCCTTGGCGAAATACAGCCCGCGTTCCTTGTGCCATCCCTGCCAATCCTGCGGGCCGATGGCGTTGGGCGTGGTCAACAGCGGGTGATCCGACAGTTGCGTCACCGTCGAGTTTTCATCTGTCACCCGCCAACGCAGTGACGGCTGGCCGATCTCGATATCCAGCCCCGCCGCCGACCAGTTGTCCCAAGGCCGATGATACAGCGTCAACAGGTTGCCACCCCGTTCGACCCAATCGCGCAGGCGCGGCATCAGCGCCGCCAACCCGTTGCGAAACTTCAGTGCGAATATGCCGATCAACACGGTATCAAACCCGTTCAGTGCCTGGTCGGACAGGGTGGTGTCCGGCTGCTGCACATCGCAACCGATCGCCGACAGCCAATGTGCCACCCGGTCGTTGCCCCCCGAAAACACGGCGATCCGCGCCTTTGGGACGGCAACATCGACAACCCGCAGCGCCAGCCGCGCCGGAGCAAGATGCAGGGTCGGCGCGATGTGGTGATGCAGAATGCGCCGCGCGGCCAATGCCGGCTGCCGGTCCAGCGTCAGGTCGATCTGGTGCAGGCCCGGCGCGACATCGGCGGGCGGGGTCAGGGCGAATCCGTTTTCGGTGCGCATGGTCTGCCAATCTTCTGGCAGGATCAAAGCGGCGATGGCTTTGGGCGGATGGATATCGCCCAAAGTTACTGAAAGGGCGCGGGGTGCGGCAATGTTGAACACCTCGGCGGCGGGGCTCATCGTGGCGGATCGCGCCGGTTGCAGCACCGGCGGCGTTTCCAACGCGATGCGCGTTGTGGAGTCCACTCCGAGGATACGCAGGGTGACGGCCAATGCGGGGGCAGGGGGCGTGTCGGGCAGGAATGTGTCGCGATAGGCGTCAAAGGGTGTGGCATCGGTGCCCGGTGTCAGGCCGGATTCGTCGGCCCGCCAGCCGTGCGGCAGCAGCAGGTCGACCGTGGCCGAATCCGCCCTACCCACATGGGTTTCCAGCGTGACGGCGGTTGTTTCGTCCGGGCGCAGCCAGTCATCGGCGGTGCGTCCGATCACCGTCACACCCGCAGCGATGCGGATCAGGTGCGAAAGCTGGATCTCCTTGCGGGACAGACGATGGAGCACCTCGGCCTCTGCGCTGGGCGGGCAGGTTTCGCGCGCCGTTCGGATCAGCGTCAGCGCCCGCACGGCATGGGGTAGGATCGCCGCGCCATCCGGAAATGCGGCGCGGGCCTCATCCATCGCCTGTTGCGCCTGAGCCAGAGTGTCGTCCAATCCGGCTGCCCCGGCATATCCGGCCAGTTGTGCGAGCGACGCGGGCAATCCGGCGGTCAAGCCAACGTCCGGCCCGGCAACCCGTGTGTCTGCCAGATGCAGCGGCCAGTCGCGGAACGTATCGGCGGGCACCCAGCGCCCCATCGCCTGCGTCGCGTGAAACACGCGCGAGCGCTGGCCGATCTGCTCCCACGTCCAGCCGGTGACTGGATCGCAGCCCTGACCGGGGATCGCCAGCGTGGCAGGCGGGGGTGGCAGCGCATCATCATAAGCCTGCCCCGCGCCCGACCAAGCGGGCAGATACAGCTTTTTCACCTGCCACACCGGCAGATCACAGCCCGAAAACTCCGGATCGGCGGCCAGATCGATCACCAGATGCGCCGCCTCGGTCATTGCCCGGTGGTGACCATGCTGGCCGGGCACGTCCAGAAACGTCGGGCAGATGATGTCGGGCCGTTCGGTGCGCAGGATATGGACGAAACGCGCCAACGTCCGCGCGCGTCCCCATTTGGCAAGCGTTTCAACCCCGCTTTTCGACAGGCCGAAATCATGCACCGGATCGTCTGCGCTGTCAGAAAGCCAATACAGGCGCAGAGGCAGGACCTGCGCCGCCGCCTCCATTTCCGCGGTGCGCAGTGCACCGAGTACGGCACCCGCCTCGGTGCCGATGTCATTCTGCCCGCCTTCGCCCCGGGTCGAGCAGGCATAGGACAGGTCGATCCCGTCGCGCCATGAAAGTGCTGCCAGCATGCCCGAGATCTCGTCATCGGGATGTGCGCCGGTGTTCATGAAGCTGACGCAGGATCTCAGGGGATTCAATGCGCGCCACAGGGCGATGATACGAGGTGTTTGCGCGGCGATACGGGCGGAATTGGAAAGGGGCATATCGGCTCCGGTATGGTCAGACCGCGACGGCGATCTGTGGCGTGAATATGTGGTGGACGACCGATAAGTTACGGCCCGGGGCCGTCGTCATCCGCCACGACGCGTATCAGTCGGCAACCGTGCGACCGTGACAATTGCGATGATATGCGCAGGGGCCGCAGGAAACGACCACAATTCGCGGGTATACCACGTCGCTTGTTTACTGAAATGGGTTGCGTTATTTATTAGGGAAGGCGGTCAAAGAACTGCCACGCCATCTCCAACGCCCGGATCGGGCCGAACAGGGAGTTCACCATGACAATCAGACGGATCCCGGGCCTTGCCCGCGCGACACTGTTTGCGACAGCAACTTCGGTCGCCGGTCTTTTGGGCAGCGCGGCCCATGCTGTTGAAATCCAGTATTGGCAGTATTTCTTTGACGCCCGCATCGCGGCGATGGAACAGTTGATCGAGAAGTTCGAGGCAGCAAACCCGGACATCACGGTCAAGATGACCCATTTCCCCTATGCCGATTATCGCACCAAGGTTGCAGCGGCGGTTCCGGCCGGCGAGGGGCCGGATGTGGTGCAGTTGTTCTATGGCTGGCTGAACGACTATGTCGATGCCAAGCTGATTCAGCCGCTGCCCGCGGATGTCTTTCCGGTCGACAGAATTGATGCCGAATTCTTCCCGATGGTTCAGGCGATGAAAGAGGGCGATTCCTATTGGGCACTGCCGACCGCCGTGCGCAGCCTTGCCTTGTTTTACAACGAACGGCTGATGGAAGAGGCGGGGATAGACGCCCCGCCCGCAACGCTGGACGAACTGGTCGCAGCCGCACAGGCGATGACCAAGCTTGACGGTGCGGGCAATGTGACAACCGTTGGCCTGACCGCAGGAATGACCGCGCAAGACCACCATTGGCTGCGCGAGGTTCTGGTGCGGCAGATGGGTGGCGAGCCTTATCTGGATGACTATACCAAGGTGAACTATGACACCGAGGCAGGGCGCAAGGCCCTGGATTTCTATACCGGTCTGGCATCGGGCACGCCGCCCGCCACGTCATTCGGATTCATGGATGAACCACAGGCGGCGTTCAAGGCGGGCCGTGCGGGCATGCACATCGACGGATCGTTCCGCATTGGCGCACTGGCCGAAATCCGTGGGCTGAAATGGGGGGTGGCCGAACTGCCCGCCGGGCCGGACGGGACAAAATCCAACTATTCCTCCTATTGGGTCAACGCGATCACCACCAAGGCCGAGGGCGAAAAATTCGACGCGTCGGTCAAGTTCATGGAATATATCGTCAGCGACGAAGCGATGCAGTTGTGGCTGGATGTGGTCGGTGAATTGCCCGCCAAACCGTCGGTCGGCATGACGGAAAAGAACGCCAACGATCCGGTGTTCGGCCCGTTCATCCGCGGACTTGAGTATGCTCACACAACCAAGTTCGTGAATGAAAGCGCCCAGCGCGACGTGCTGGTTCAGATGGTCGACAAGATCATTCTGGAGGGCGGCGATCCCGCGGCCGCCCTGTCCGAGGCGGCAGCCGCAGAACAGAAGATTATCGACGACGCAAAGTAACGACGCCGCAAGGTGCGGGCGGCCTCCGGGGCCGCCCGATCTCCAGCGAGGGGCCAACCAAAGGCGCGCGCGATGTACAAGAGCCTGACCATCCGTCAGAAGCAGATCGTCTGGGCCTGGGGCTTCCTGGCCCTTCCGGTGCTGTTCTATACGGTGATCCGGTTCTATCCGACGGGCAATGCCATCCTGATCAGCTTTCAGAACTGGAACCTGCTGGGCACCCGGACTTGGGCCGGGTTCGACAATTACATCAAGCTGTTCAATGATCCGGTGTTCTGGAAAGTGTTTGCCAACACCTTCAAATACTTGTTGATCGGCACGCCGCTCAGTCTCTTGATCTCATTCATCATCGCCTATCATCTGGATCAGTTGCGGTTCATGCACGGGTTTCTCAGGATGCTGTATTTCCTGCCCTTCATGACATCCGCCGTGGCGATGGCCTGGGTCTGGCGCTGGTTCTATCAGCCGGTGCCGACGGGGCTGTTCAACAACCTGCTGGCGTCGGTTGGTATCGGGCAGATCGCGTTCCTGAATTCCACCACCAATGCGCTGCCCGCGATCCTTGCCCCGGCGATCTGGGCCGGGCTGGGGTTTCAGATCATCATCTTCATGGCTGGTCTGCGCTCGATTCCCAAAAGCTATTACGAGGCGGCGCGGATCGACGGCGTTGGCTGGTGGACGATCCTGTGGGAAATCACCCTGCCGCTGTTGAAACCCACCATCGTGTTCATCGTGGTGTTCAGTTCGATCGGTTTCCTGCGGATCTTCGACCATGTGTTCAACATGACCACGAACAATCCGGGCGGGCCGCTGAATTCGACCAAACCGCTGGTCCTGATGATCTATGACACAGCGTTCAGTTCCTTCGATATGGGATATGCCGCCGCACAGACGGTTGTTCTGTTCACCGTCCTGCTGGTGGTGTCACTGGTGCAGCTGCGCATCCTGAGGGACAAATGACCGTCGCCGACAGCATCCGCCCGACCAGTGACGCTCTGTTGTCGGTCACAGCGCCCAAGCGGCCCGCCAACATGGGGCAGATCATCCGCTGGCTGCTGCTGTTTCTGGGTGGCGTGGCGATGGTGATGCCAATCGCCTATATGATCTCGACCTCGCTGAAATGGCCGCACGAGGTGTATAACGTCAACCTGATCCCCGATGAGCCGACGATCGAAAACTATACCTATGTGCTTGAGGACGGGCGATTCTATCACTGGTTCGTCAATTCGCTCGTCATTGCCACGTTGACCACCGTCTCGAACATCCTGTTCGACAGTCTGGTCGGCTATACCCTGTGCAAATTCCGCTTTCCGGGGCGCTATATCATCTTCATCGCGATCCTTTCGACGCTGATGATCCCGACGGAAATGCTGGTCATCCCCTGGTATCTGATGAGCCAGCAATTCGGCTGGCTCGACAGCTATTGGGGCATCATGTTCCCGGGGCTGATGACCGCCTTCGGCACCTTCCTGATGAAACAGTTCTTCGAAACCGTCCCCGACGATTTCATCGAGGCGGCGCGCATTGACGGGCTGAACGAGCTGCAGATCTGGTGGACCGTGGCGATGCCGCTGGTCAAACCGGCGCTGGCGGCCCTCGCGATCTTCGTGTTCCTGGGCAACTGGACCGCCTTCATCTGGCCGCTGATCGTCGCGAATTCGGTGGATATGTACACCCTGCCGGTGGGCCTGTCGTCCTTCGGAGACGAGGCGGATGTCGCCTGGGAGCTGATCATGACGGGTGCCGCAATTTCCACCCTGCCGACGCTGGTGGTGTTCCTGATTTTCCAGCGGTTCATCATCCGCGGGGTTGTCATGGCGGGACTCAAAGGATGAAACTGCGCGCGTGGAGCGGTCGGAGTATGAGTATTTGGACAAAGAAGAAGCCTGTGTTTCTTCTTTGCATAAATACTCACTCGGAAACTAGCCGCAGGCGCAACCGGTGGGGTGTTTGAGACGATGACCGACACGTCCACCTTTCCCGATCCGGTCTATCGCGACACGGTGCTTGCGCCGCTGTTCGAGGGCGTCAAGATGCACCATGCGCGCCATATGGGACAGATCAACCGCGCCCATCTGGTGATGCTTGGCGAGGTCGGCATTCTGTCGCCGGAGCACTGCCGTGCGATTGCGCGCACTCTGGCCGCCATCGAGGCCGAGATCGATCTCGCCGCTCTTAACTATACCGGTGAGCATGAGGATTACTTTTTCCTGATCGAAGCGGAGTTGAAACACCGCCTTGGCGACCCCGGCGGCGCGTTGCACACAGCGCGGTCGCGCAACGACATGGATCACACGCTGTTCAAACTGGCTTTGATGGACAAGGGCAACGCGCTGTTGGCGGGGCTGTGCGGGTTGATCGACGCGCTGCTGACGACGGCCCGGCGCGAACGCGATACCCTGATCGTGGCCTATACCCATGGGCAGCCGGCGCAGCCTTCGACCTTTGGCCATTATCTGTCTGCGATGATCGAAGTGATGCAGCGCGACGGCGAACGGTTGGAGCAGGCACTGAAAACCGTTGAACTCTGCCCCATGGGCGCGGCGGCGATCACGACCAGCGGTTTCCCGGTGGACCGGGCGCGTATGGCCGAACTGCTGGGGTTTCGCGAGCCGCTGCTGAATTCTTACGGCTGTATTGCCTCGGTCGATTACATCACCGGGCTGTATTCCGCGATCAAGCTGGTGTTCCTGCATCTGGGCCGGTTGGTTCAGGATTTCGCGTTCTGGAGCGCGTTTGAGGTCGGGCAGCTTTATGTCCCCAACAGTCTGGTGCAGATCAGTTCAATCATGCCGCAGAAACGCAATCCGGTGCCGATTGAACACCTGCGCCATCTGTCCAGCGTCACGGTGGGCAGATGCGACATGGTGGTGAACACAATGCACAACACACCCTTTACCGATATGAACGATTCCGAGGGCGAGGTGCAGCAGGCCGGTTATGCCGCATTCGACTCGGGCAATCGGGTTCTCGCTTTGCTGACCCGCTTTGTTCCGGCCTGTTCGATCAATGCCGACCGGGTGCGCGCCAACACCGATGCGGCCTGTATCACGATCACCGAATTGGCCGATACGCTGGTGCGTGATGAGGGGCTGAGTTTTCGCCAAGCGCACGAGGTTGCGGCGAAAACGGCGCGCGCGGTGATTTCTGACCGCCAGCCACTCAGCGAAGGATACACCGCCTTTGCGGCCGCGTTCCAAAGCGGGGAAGGACGCGCGCCGCAGATCGCGGAGGGCCAGTTCCGCACCGCCGTCGCGCCCGAAAGTTTTGTTGCCCGCCGCGACCGCCCCGGCGGCCCGGCACCCGCCGCGCTCGAACATGCATTCGAGACCTATGGGCAGGCGCACGATACTCTTTTGTCGGCCGCTGCGCAGCGCGACAGGCGCCGGGCAGATGCCGCCCGCGATCTTTCATCCGCCTTTGCCGCCTTGTTAGAGGATTGATCTCTTGGCCACCCTAGCCCTCAGGAACCTTGTCAAACGCTATGACAAGACCGAAGTCTTGCACGGCATCGACCTTGAGGTCGCGGACGGAGAGTTCGTGGTCTTTGTCGGGCCATCGGGCTGCGGTAAATCCACCACTTTGCGGATGATTGCCGGGTTGGAAGAGGTCACGCAAGGCACCATTGAAATCGGCGGTCGTGTGGTGAACAATCTCGAGCCGAAGGATCGCGACATCGCCATGGTGTTCCAGAACTATGCGATTTATCCGCATATGACGGTGCGAAAGAACATCGGGTTCGGCCTTCGCACCGCCAAGATGACCAAACTGGAAAAGTCCGCGCGGCTTGAAGAGGTCGCGGCGATCCTTGATATGACCGACCTGCTGGAGCGCAAGCCGAGCCAGTTGTCAGGCGGACAGCGCCAGCGTGTTGCCATCGGGCGGGCCATGGTGCGCGATCCGGCGGTGTTTCTGTTTGACGAGCCGCTGTCCAATCTTGACGCGCAGTTGCGCACCCAGATGCGGCTGGAGATCAAGAAACTGCACCAGAGGGTCGGCAATACCATCGTCTTTGTCACCCACGATCAGGTCGAGGCGATGACCATGGCCGACAGGATCGTCATCATGAAAGACGGTCATATTCAGCAGGTTGGCACCCCGGCCGAGGTCTATCATTCGCCCGCCAATGCTTTTGTCGCCCGGTTTATCGGTGCGCCCAGCATGAACATGCTGCCCGCAACTGCAAAGGACGGCGCGATCAGCATTGCAGGCGGTGCACCGCTGGATCTGGCCCGCGCCCCCGATGGCGTGCTGAACGTGGGGGTGCGGCCTGACGATCTGGTGCTGACTGGCGGCGTGCCGATCCTGACGGGCCGCGTCACCGTGCAGGAGCCGCTGGGCAATGAAACGCTGATCTATGTTGATGCGGGTGCGCAGGCAGGGGGCGAGGTGATCGCCAAGGCGGATGGCCGCACACCGCCGGCGGTCGGCTCTACCGTGACGCTCCATGCGGATCCGGGCGCGCTGCACTTGTTTGACGCCACGACTGGCGTGACGATCCGATGACTGCGGTGCCCAGCCCTGACGGCGTGCTCTGTGTTGGGAGGCTTTATTGCGATCTGGTGTTCACCGGGCTGCCTGCCATGCCGCAACTGGGGCGCGAAACCTATGCCAAAGGCGTCAGCCTGCATGCGGGGGGCGGCGCGGTGATCACTGCGGCGCATCTGGCACAGCTTGGCCGACCCGCCTATCTGGCCGCCTATTGGCCCGCGCCGCCCTTCGCCGAGTGTTTGCGGGCCGACGTGGAGGCGGTGGGTATCGTTGCCGCCCTGTGCCGCCCGTCAGAGAGCGATGAGCCACAGATCACCGTTGCGATGAACGGCGACGGCGACCGTGCATTCCTGACACGTCGTGTCGGTGCGGCGGTTCCCCGGCTGCACCGAAGCGATCTGGCAGGGATTGGCCACCTGCACATCGGCGAGCTGGCCACATTGATCGAATGTCCCTGGTTGCTGGATCTGGCACGCGGGGCGGGGGTGAGCATCTCGCTGGATTGTTCGTGGGACGATCGGACAACGGCGGATGTGGGCGCGCTGATCTCTGCCGTGGATGTGTTCATGCCGAACGAGGAAGAGGTGGCGCAACTGTCGCACCTTGGTCTGACGGGTTTGCTGGCGCCCCTGACGGTGATCAAACGTGGCGCTGCGGGGGCCCGCGCGGTCACCGAACACGCCAGTGTCGATATGCCGACTGTGCCCATGCCGGTGATTGACACCACGGGCGCGGGCGATGCGTTCAACAGCGGATTTCTGGATGCCTGGTTGTCGGATCTGCCGCTGGACCGGTGTCTTGCAGCAGGCAATGCGCGCGGTGCGGTTGCGGTCCAGCAAAGCGGAGGGTTCACCTGCGCCCCGCCCGAACCGCAACGCGCCGCCGCGTTACGTTAAGCGTTCAGAAACAGCTCTCGAGCAGGATGCGCGTATTCTCTGACGTCATCTCAACCGGATTTCCGCCGCAGCTTGGGTCCTTCAAGGCGCCGGAAAGCAACCGGTCGATATCCGGATCGGTCACGCCCAGAGCCGTCAGGTTGGCGGGAATTCCAAGGGTCGCATTCAACTCGCCGACAAACTCATAGAACCCGTCGAACCCGCCCGGGATGCCAAGGTATGCCGCCGCCGCCGCAAGACGCTCTTCGACCATCGGGCGGTTGAAACGGAGCACCGGTTGCATCACCACCGCGTTCGTCGTGCCGTGGTGAGTGTGATATATCGCGCCAACCGGATGGCTGATCGCGTGGATCGCCCCCAACCCCTTTTGAAACGCCACCGCACCCATCATCGCCGCCGACATCATGTTTGCCCGCGCCGTCAGGTCGCCGGGCGTGGCAAAAACAAGCGGCAGATTTTCTTTCACCAGCCGCAATCCTTCCAGCGCGATGCCTTGGGACATGGGGTGATAATGGGGCGAGCAATAGGCCTCAAGGCAATGGGCGAAGGCGTCCATGCCGGTGCCCGCAGTGATCGCCGCAGGCATGCCGACGGTCAGTTCGGGATCGCAGATCACCACAGTCGGCATGAACTTGGGATGAAAGATGATCTTTTTCTCGGCGGTTTCGCTGTTGGTGATGACCGAGGCGCGGCCCACTTCGCTGCCGGTCCCGGCGGTTGTCGGGACGGCGACGATGGGATGGATCGCGTCCGCATCGGCCCTTGTCCACCAGTCGTCGATATCCTCGAAATCCCACAGGGGGCGGCTCTGACCGGCCATGAAGGCCAGCACCTTGCCCAGATCCAACCCCGATCCGCCGCCGAACGCCACCACGCCGTCATGCCCGCCGTCGCGGTAAACGCGCAGTCCATCGGCGACATTGCGTTCGTTCGGATTTGGGTCGACGTCTGAAAACATCGCATCGCCAAGCCCGGCCTCTGCCAGCAGCTTCAATGTCTTGCGCGTGATCTCCATGCCGGCCAATCCGCGGTCCGTGACCAGTAGCGGGCGCGAAATCCCGGCGGCGCGGCAGGCGTCGGCGATTTCAGATATTCGCCCGGCACCGAAGCGAATTGCGGTGGGGTATGACCAGTTGGCACGCATGTCTCAGCCCTTTTTCAAATGATAGGATTTTGGCCGGGTCAGCGCCCCGAAGGCCAGTTGCGACAGGCCGGTGCCGCGTCCGGTGTCCTTGCACCCGGTCCAGCACAGCGCCGGGTCAAGATAATCGCAGCGGTTGGCGAACACCGTTCCCGTCTCGATCCGAGCACCGACAGAATTGGCACGCTGGCGGTCGGCGGTCCACAAGGATGCCGTCAGCCCATAGGCACTGTCGTTCATCAGCGCGATCGCCTCATCGTCGGACGACACTTTCATGATGCCAACGGCGGGGCCAAAGGTTTCGTCCGTCATGATCCGCATGTCATGGGTCACGCCGGTCAGGATCTGGGGCGCCAGATAGGCGCCGCCATCGTCGGAAAACTTTTTGGCATCGATCAGCGGGGTCGCGCCATCGGCCACGGCCTCGGCCACCTGGGCGCGGACTTCTTTCGCGAAACGGGCGTGGGCCATGGGCCCCAGCGTGGTTTCCGGGTCCAGCGGATTGCCCAGACGATAGGCTTCGGCCAAGCCAACTGCGCGATCAACAAAGTCGGAAAAGTGCCGTTCGTGCACATAAATCCGTTCAATTCCGCAACAGCATTGTCCGGAATTGAACATCGCTCCGTCGATCAGAGTTTCTGCCGCCGCCGCCACATCGGCGTCTTCCATGACATAAGCCGGGTCTTTTCCGCCCAGTTCGGTCGAGACCGAGGTGAAGGTTCCCGCCGCCGCCTGTTCCATGGCGCGCCCGCCCGCAACCGAGCCGGTGAAGTTCACGAATCCAAAGGCGCTGCTCGAAATTAGGCCCGCCGTGGTCGTGTGATCAAGAAATATGTTCTGGAATACGTCTTCGGGCACACCTGCCGAGGCAAAGGCGCGCGCCATCCGTTCGCCGACCAGCAGCGTCTGGCTGGCATGTTTCAACAGCACCGCATTGCCGGCTATCAGTGCCGGGGCAACGGTGTTGATCGCGGTCATGTAGGGGTAATTCCAGGGTGCCACGACCAGAACAACCCCATGGGGCAAGCGGTCGATCCGGCGTTCGAAGTAGGGTGAAGCCTCGATGACGATCGGAGCCAGCTCGCGCTCGGCGATCGATGCCATATATTTCGCGCGCTCTTCGAACCCGCCGAATTCACCGCCGTATCTGACCGGGCGGCCCATCTGCCATGCCAGTTCGGGAACGATCTCGTCGTTCATCGCGCCCACGGCAGCGACACCGGCCATCACCAGCGCCACGCGCTCGGCGACCGGGCGTGCGGCCCAGTCCCGTTGCGCGGTTCGCGCCCGGGTGACGACCACCGCCGCCTCGTTGAAACTCAGCGCCGGACGTTCGGCATAGACCGAACCGTCAACGGGAGAAATGCAGCGTATCACGCTGGGCATTGGGGCGTCCTTTCAGGATTTTTCAGGCACGTTCAAAGCCGCGGGCAATTTCATAGTCGGTCACGGCGCGCTCGAAATCTTCTTGCTCCACTTCTGCGCATCGAACGTAATGTTCAACCACATCATCGCCCATAGCAGCGCGCAACATGGCAGAATCACGCAGCGTTTCGGCGGCATCCCGCAGGTTGCGCGGAATTTCCGGCACCTCTGCGGCATAGATATCGCCGCCAACGGGTGGATCCAGCTTCATACCCTGTTCGATCCCGGCAATCCCCGCCGCAATCTGGGCGGCGCAGGCAAGATAGGGGTTAATGTCCGATCCGGGGATCCGGCATTCGACCCTGATCCCTTTGGTGTTGGCCCCCACAAGACGGAATCCGGCGGTGCGATTGTCGACGCTCCATGCAGTTTTTGTCGGCGCAAAGGTGCCCGCGACAAAGCGTTTGTAGCTGTTGACATAGGGCGCAAGAAACACCGTGTAATCAGGCGCATGGGCGATCAACCCCGCCATATAGGCGCGCATGGTGTCAGACATTCCCATATCGGCGTCGGGATCATGGAAGACATTCGCGCCGTCCTCCCACAGGCTTTGATGGACATGCGCCGCCGACCCAACCTTGTCACGGTGCCATTTCGGCAGGAAGGTCGCGGCGTGGCCCTTAGCCCAAGCGATGTCCTTGATCGCCTGTTTCGCAATCGTATGATGGTCGCAACAGGACATGGCATCGGCATAGCGGATGTTCAGTTCTTCCTGCCCGGTCTCGGCCTCGCCCTTTGAATTCTCGATCGGCACTCCGGCGGCAAACAGGTGGTTGCGGATCGGGCGCATCACCGCTTCTTCCCGCGTCGTCTGCTGAATGCTGTAATCTTCGTTATAGCCCGAGATCGGCTGCAGATCGCGGAACTTGTTGCGGCGGATATCGTCGTAACTGTCTGCGAACAAAAAGAATTCCAGCTCGGTCGCCATCATTGGCGAAAATCCAAGATCAGCAAGGCGCGCAATCTGGCGTTGCAGCACGGCGCGGGGGGAATGGGCGACGGGAGCGTGGGTGGTATGGTCCAGAACATCGCAAAGCACCATCACCGTACCGTCGAGCCACGGCATCGGGCGCAGCGTTGTCAGGTCGGGCTTCATGACATAATCGCCGTATCCGTGGCGCCAACTGGTCGCCTTGTAGCCATCGGGAGTTGTCATCTCCAGATCTGTGGCGAGCAGGTAATTGCAGCAATGGGTTTCCTCGTACCCGGAGGACAGGAAATTGCCCACATGGAACCGCTTGCCGGTCAGCCGCCCCTGCATGTCGATGAAACAGACCAGCACCGTATCGACCGCGCCGGATGCAGCGGCGTCTCGCAGGGTGTCGAGTGTCATGGCAGGCATTGCAGTGATCCTTTGGGCAGAGAGGGAGAGGCGCACGACATTGTGCCGCGCGCCCCGATATCAGACAGATTGCATGAATAGTGATGGTTCAGCCATAACGATAGGGGCGTCCGGCCTTCTTCATGTCGGAATTGTACTTCTTGAAGATCTCGATAACTCTTGCCTTGGTCTCGGATTCGGCGGCGATTTCATCCCAGAACACCAGTGCCGCATCTTCGACCGTTTGCCATTCAGCGTCGGGAATGCTGGTCAGTTCCATCTTGGAACCGTCAACCCGCAAAGACGCCTCGCCCCCCCAGTACCACCACTGACGGTAATAATGCGACTGGTCACAGCAGACGCGGAACAACTCTTGCAGGTGCGGCGGAAGTTCGTTCCAGCGGTCCATATTGGCAAAGAACGATCCCGCCCATGCGCCCGAGATGTTGTTGGTCAGGAAATAGTTCGTCACATCCGCCCAGCCGACCGTATAATCCTCGGTGATGCCAGACCATGCGATACCGTCCAGCTCGCCGGTCTGCACGGCGACCTCGATATCCTCCCACGGAAGCGACACGGGAACGACGCCAAACTGCGCCATGAAACGTCCGGCCGTGGGGAAGGTGAAGACGCGCTTGCCCTTCAGATCTTCAAGGCTGCGGATCGGATCTTTGGTGGCAAAATGGCAGGGATCCCAGGCACCCGCGCTGACGTGTTTGACGCCGACTTTGGAATATTCCTCGTCCCAGATCGCGTTCAAGCCGTACTGGTTGAACAGGACCGGCACATCGAGGCTATAGCGGGAGGCGAAGGGGAAATAACCGCCGAAAACAGTGACTTCGGTGGGGGACGCCATGGAGTCGTCGTCAGATTGTACCGCGTCGATGGTGCCCCGCTGCATGGCTCGGAACAATTCGCCGGTCGGAACCAGCTGATCGGCATAAAACAGTTCGATCTCCATCTGGTCACCGGCGATGGCGTTGAAGCTTTTGATCGCCGGATCGATGACATGTTCGGCCAGGGCAGGGCCGGCATAGGTTTGCATCCGCCATTTGATCTTGGACTGTGCAAGCGCCGGAGTCGCCAACGCGGCCGGAGCGGCGGCGGCGGCGGTAATGAACTTACGTCTGGTGGTCATGTGAACTCTCCTTGTTGAGAAATGCCCCCTTTGGCGGGAGTCTTAGTCGTTAAATTCCATAGACATAGCCGGGTAACCACAGGGCGATCTGCGGAAACGCCATGATGATCGCCAGCGCCAGGACCATCACGGCCACGAAGGGCACGATGGAGCGATAGATATCGCCAAGCGACACTTCGTCCGGCGCCATCGCCCGCATCAGGAACAGGTTATATCCGAACGGCGGCGTCATATAGGCGATCTGCGTCGTGATCGTATAAAGGATGCCATACCATATCAGATCGAACCCCAGCGCACGCACCAATGGTATGTACAGCGGCGCGACGATCACCAGCATCGCAGTGTCGTCAAGAAAAGTACCCATCAGGATGAACGACAGCTGCATCAGGATCAGGATCGTCCAGGGGTCCAGCCCCATCTGTTCGGTGAACAGGTTTTCAATGGCCCGCACCGCACCCAGCCCGTCGAACACCGCGCCAAAGCCCAGCGCGGCCAGAATGATCCACATGAACATGCAGGAAATGCCCAGCGTGTTCCGAACCGAATTCTCGAACACTTCGCGCGTCATGCGGCCCTTCAGAACGGCGGCGACAAAAGCGGTCATGGCGCCGATTGCACTGCTCTCTACCAAAGATGTCCAGCCATTGACGAAGGGCACCATCATCGTGGCAAAGATGACCAGCGGCAAGAGTCCGGCCAGCAGCATGCGGCGCTTTTCGGCGCGGGTGATCGCGGCCAGTTCCTCGGCCGGAATGACCGGGCCAAGCGCCGGGTTTAACCGGCAGCGGATGACGATATAGGCGATGAACAGCCCGGCCATCAAAAGTCCGGGCAACACGCCCGCCAACCACAACTGGCCCACCGGCTGACGCGCGATCATCGCATAAAGCACCAGCACAACCGAAGGCGGCACAAGAATGCCCAGCGACGATCCCGCCTGAATCACCCCGGTGACCATGCGTTTATCGTATCCGCGTTTCAGCAACTCGGGCAGGGCGATGGTGGCGCCGATGGCCATGCCCGCCACCGACAGCCCGTTCATCGCAGAAATCAGCACCATCAACAGGATTGTCCCGATGGCCAGCCCGCCTTGCACCGGCCCCATCCAGACGTGAAACATGCGGTACAGATCGTCGGCAATACGCGATTCCGACAGGACATAGCCCATGAAAATGAACATCGGCAGGGTCAGCAACGGATACCACTTCATCAGTTTCATCGCTGCGGTAAACGGGATGTCGACGCCGCCCGTACCATACAGCGCCACCGCCGAAATCGCCGCCACCGCGCCGATGGCACCGAACACCCGCTGGCCGGTCAACAACAGCAACATCATGGTCGAGAACATCAGGATGGCAATGTATTCATAGCTCATCAGATGTCTTCTCCGCGCAGCCGCAAGATATCTTTGGTGAACTCTGACAGCGCTTGAAGCAGCATCAGGATCAGCCCGGTGACCATGATCCCCTTGATCGGCCAGAGGTAGGGACGCCAGGCGGTTGGCGAACGCTCGCCCCCATACTGCAACGAATAGATGAAACTGCCGATTCCGCCGTACAAAAGGACAACCAGATAGAAGATCAGGCAGAAGATCGTAAAGGCATCGACCAGCGCGCGCCGCCGTGGCGACCAGGCTCCGTACAACAGATCCATCCGCACGTTGCTGCCCAGTTGAATCGCATAGGCCCCGCCGAGGATGTAATAGGCGACCATGGCAAATTGTGCGGACTCCAAAGTCCACAACGCGGGTAGAAAGAATACCTTGCTTACCGAAGACCACAGCAGGATGCCGATCATGACGAATATGCCGTACATCGTGATCCGTCCGACCCGCCGGTTTACTGCATCGACCACGGTGATAAACCGGCGGGCGGCGGTCATGAGGGTTGTGCCTGCAACCGCTCGAACCGTGACAGGCCGAAGGTCAACATCCGCTCCAGCGTATCCGCCATATGCGCGACGGTTTCAGGCGTGGTCAGAAGGTCGTTCCTGACCTCGATCATGACGTTCAGCAGGCCGTGGGGCAGGGCGTGTATTTCAAGCGTGTGGAACACACCGTCGCCGGGGCCATAGGGCGCGTTGGGTGCCGTGTTGGGCGGCAGGCCGGGGCAGGACAGCATGGCGCGCGCCAGCCGGTCGTCACGGTCGGTGAACAGCAGGCCCAGTTCGGTGTCGCGTCGTTGACCGTGAAACACCGGCGTAAAACTGTGGATGGTGACCAGCGCGGGGCGGTTCATCGTGGCCAACTGATCTGCAAGGGCGCTATGAAATGGGTGGTAGATTCCAGCCGTACGCGCGGCGCGGTCGGCCGTGTTCAGCGCGGCGTTACCGGGAATGGCAAAGCGTTCGCTTTGTGTGGGCATTGCACCGGGCGCTTCGGGCGGACGGTTGCAATCGTAAACAAGCCGCGAAAACCGTGCGGCGACAAGCGGCGCGTTCAGTCGGGCGGACAGGGCACACGCCAGATCGGACGCCCCGGGATCCCAGGCTGCGTGGGACAACTGCGCCTCGGGCAACAGACCAAGAGTGCGCAATCCAGCCGGAAACCTGTTGGCGGCATGTTCACAGACCAACAGCACCGGGCCTTGGCCGGACGGGCACAGCACTTCGACCGGCGGGCCGTCAGCGGTGGTCAGCAGGGGGGGGTCTGAATTCGTCATCCTGTGAGCACTGCATTCCGAAAGGGTTTCCCCTGTCAATGTTTTTTCAGAATTCGGGCAACTGTGACTTCGAATTGGGGGGCTGCGGTACGACGGCGAAGATGCAATCATTTTCCACAAACGGACAATCCGACGCCAAATGATCGCGTTTTAGGTTCGATGTCTGCATTTTTTCAACATTTTGCCGGTCAGGGCAAAATCTTTGCGCCTCTCGGCCCTCTGGGTTTCGACATGGAGCATAACGATGTTCGCGGCGTAAGCCGACGTCGAGGCCAGAAACAATGTGCGCGGGCGGGTGGGCACCGGCGGCTACGCGGCAACGCTGATAATCTGCCCTGCGCCATTTCTGTAATGCCTCCGGGTGCTTAGCGGCAGACCCCGCAACCCCCGTCGTGGGCCCGCATTTTCACGATTTTCCAAGCCATCCCCCCGGCGTCCCGCCGGTGGCTTCCACCCCAATGGATCGGGGTGCTTTCAGAGGCTTAAGCGGCATTTCGCAGACGAAGAAGAATCGTCTTGTGCGGATAAAAGCGGCAGGGATATACATTGGTCTATTCGCCGTTGTAAATATCTGCCCGCGTTTTAAGCATCTAACTCGGAACAAGGCTACTGTGGTCGATTGAACGACCACTTTCCGTGGTATCCCTGTGCAGGCGTCAATTTTGGACACCATGATGAAAAGACTGAATAACTTCCTTATTTCCCTATCGCGCAGCCGAAAGCGGGCCGTCTTGCTTGGGGTCGATCTGGTGATGGTCCTGCTGGCCTATCTGTTCACCTTTGCAGTGCAGCATGACCGTCTTGTCGTCGCGGATCTATTTGGCAAGAACGGTCTTGTTCTGTTGATTCTGATGGCGCTGACGGCGGCGATTTCGTCTTTTCTGAAAATTCCGGACATTCGGCTGAACGCTTATGACGCTTCGGGGATGGGCCGGATCGCAATCCTGTCGACGCTGGTGGCGGTCTGTTCGGCGGCTTTGCACCAGATCGGAACCGATGGATTGGCCATCGGCAGCTATATTGTGTTCGGCATCGTCTATTTTCTGTTTTCAGCCGCCAGCCGGGTTGTGCTGCTGGAACTGGTGATGTCGATGTACCGGCGCAAAGGCCCACGCTGCCGGGTGCTGATCTATGGTGCCGGAACCACGGGCAGCCAGCTTGCGCGCGCCTTGGCCGCCCACAAGACAATCGAGGCGGTGGCCTTTGTCGATGACAATACCGCGCTTCAGGGGCTGTCGATCGCCGGACTTCCGGTGCGGCGAACGACCGAGATTGCTGAAATTGTTGCCGAAAAGCGTGTGGACCGTGTTTTGCTGGCGATGCCTTCTCTGTCGCATCCAAAGCTGACCCAGATCGCACGACGGCTGGAACGCAATGGGCTTGAGGTGCAGGCTCTGCCCAGTTTCGCACAGTTGATCGGCGAAGAGCGCACATTGCTGGAAAAGCTTGTCCCGATTCAGCCGGCGCATTTTCTGGGGCGCAAGGCTTTTGATCGCTCGATGGACTTTGCCTGTTCCCATGTGGCGGGCAAGTCCGTGCTGGTCAGCGGCGGCGGCGGGTCCATCGGGCTGGAGCTGTGCCGGCAGATCATCTCGTGCAAGCCGTCGAAACTGGTGGTGTTTGAAATCAGCGAATACGCGCTGTTCGAAGCCGAGCGTGCGCTGCGCCCTTTTGCACAAGAGGTGGGTGCTGAAATCGTTCCGGTTCTGGGTTCGGTGACCGAGGCGCGTCTGGTTCGCCGGGTCTTGCAGGATCACGCAATCCGCGTGTTGTTTCACGCCGCCGCATACAAGCATGTGCCGATGGTCGAAAATAACCCGCTGGTCGGGCTGGCGAACAACGTTCTGGGCACCTGGACGCTGGCCCGCGAAGCGCGTGAGGCGGGAGTCGAACGGTTCATCCTGATTTCGTCGGACAAGGCCGTGCGCCCCACCAATGTGATGGGCGCCAGCAAGCGTCTGGCCGAACTTGTGGTGCAGGATCTTGCAGCAAGATCACCCGGCACAGTCTTTGCCATGGTGCGATTTGGCAATGTTCTGGGCTCGTCCGGATCGGTGATTCCCCTGTTTCAGGAGCAGATCGACCATGGCGGTCCGGTCACTGTCACCCATCGTGAAGTTACCCGGTTTTTCATGACCATCGAGGAAGCGGTGAGCCTGGTCCTGATGGCGGGGTCCTTCGCCTCGGGCGGCGAAGTGTTCGTGCTCGACATGGGCAAGTCCCGCCGCATCTGGGACATGGCCCGTCAGGTGATCGAAGATGCCGGATATACCGTCCGTGACGATGCGAACCCCGATGGTGATATCGAGATCGAAGAAATCGGCCTGCGTCCGGGCGAAAAGCTGCACGAAGAACTGCTGATCGGCGAAGGTCATGTGACCACGCCCCATGAAAAGATATTTTCCGCCCGCGAGGCACGATTGTCGGAAATCGAGGTCGCATCGGCCATCCGTGCCCTGCGCGAGGCGCTTGCAACGGGCAATGACAAGGCCGCGCTGGCCGTCGCCGAACGCTGGGTCGAGGGATATCGCCCGTCACAGCCCTTGGTCGCATCGGTAAAATCCTGAGCACCAAGCTTTTGCGCCGTTGGTTTTTGGGTCACAGGCGCCAACAGGTTTACGGCAGTCCCATGAACGAATTGTAATTTTAACGCGGTTGCCCTTAGGGTGGCGTCTATTGACAGGCACCCGGATGGATGTCGGATTTGTGGGATTATCGCAGTGAACGAACTGGCAGGAACGACACGCTGGCTGCTCGGGGCTGCAGTGGCGACCTTTGGTGTTGTTGTCACAGGCGATCCCGTTGAATCGCAGGATTCACTGTACCGCGAGATCGCGAACCGGCCGAACCTGAACTTCTATGGCGTGACCGGCGTAATCGACATGCCCTCCGCCCTGAGCCAGCCGGATGCCCAGATTTCGGTCACCGCATCGCATTTCGGCGGTATCACCCGGTCAACCCTGACGTTTCAGGTTTTGCCCCGGGTCGAAGGCAGCTTTCGTTATACCAAGTTCGCCGGACTGAACTATGCCGGGTTTCCAGACTATTACGACCGGTCGTTCGACATCTCGCTTCGGGTGTTTGACGAAACGCCATGGCTGCCAGCAGTAAAGATCGGGTTGCAGGATTTCGTCGGAACCGGGCTGTTCTCGGGCGAGTATATCGTGGCAACCAAGACGTTTGGCGACCGGGTCACCCTGTCTGGTGGTCTGGGTTGGGGGCGGCTTGGATCATATAAGGACATCGGAGCGCCATTTGGCGAGCGCCCGGGTACGGTCTTTGATACCGGCGGAAAGTTCAACTTTGACCAGTGGTTTCGTGGCCCCGCCGCGCCGTTTGCCGGGATCACTTGGCGCGCGACGGACAAGCTGACCTTGTTGGCCGAATATTCATCCGATGTCTATGCTGCGGAAACCGGGCGCACCGGCGGAATCAACGTCGCAACGTCGCGCATTGTCGAGCACAAGTCGCCGCTGAACTTCGGTCTGAACTACAAGTTCAACGACACTGTCAATCTCGGCGCCTATTACCTGTATGGGTCGGCGGTTGGTCTGAACGTCAACGTGTCGCTGAATCCCTATAAGCCGCCGATCAAGGGCAGCCGTGGCACGGCCCCTGTGCCGGTCGTCGCCCGCCCCGCCCGCAGTCAGAGCGCCGAGGCCTGGAGCGATGAATGGGCATTGGCCCCCGGCATCAACGCCAACCTGTTGCGTCGTCTCAGTGAGCGTCTGGAACCACAGGGGATCATTGTCGAATCCCTGTCGGCCACCGCTGGCACGGTGGATGTGCGGGTGCGCAACGGGCGCTACGACAATTCGGCCCAATTTATCGGTCGCGTCGTGCGCGGCCTGACCGGGGTCATGCCCAATTCGGTCGAAAATTTCCGGGTCGTGCCCGTGGTAAACGGTGTCGCGGTTTCGGCGGTGACGATCCGGCGGTCCGATGTCGAAGCATTGGAACATGCGCCCAACGGCACCGCGCAGGCACAGGCGCTGACCGACTATTCCCCGGCCGGGCCGCGCCCCGCAGAATCGGCGCTGAACACCGAATATTTCCCGCGATTCAGCTGGAATCTCGGTCCCTATCTGCGCCAAAGCTATTTCGATCCGCGCAACCCTTTCCGGTTCGAGGCGGGCGCACGTCTGAGCGCGTCTGTAGAGCCGACACCGGGCCTGATCTTTTCGGGATCGGTCACGAAAAAGGCGTTCGGCAATATCGACGATCCCACGCGGCTTCCGAAATCGAACCTTCCCGGCGTGCGTACCGATCAATATTACTATGACCGGCAGGGCGATCCGGCTCTCGAACATCTGACCGCCACCTATTATTTCCAGCCGGGTGAAAACCTGTATGGCCGGGTATCGGGCGGTTATCTTGAGAGGATGTTCGGGGGGGTGTCGGGTGAACTCCTGTGGCGTCCGGTTAACAGCCGCTTGGCCGTCGGGGCCGAGTTGAACTATGTAAAGCAGCGGGAATATGACCTGCAGTTCGGGTTCCGCGACTACAGCGTGGCGACGGGACATGTGTCGGCTTACTATCAGTTTGAAAACGGATTTCATGCGCAACTGGACGTCGGGCGCTATCTGGCGGGCGATGTTGGCGCGACACTGTTTCTTGATCGTGAGTTCCGCAATGGCTGGCGGGTCGGGGCGTTCACCACATTGACCAGCGCATCGGCCGAGGAATTCGGTGAAGGCTCTTTTGACAAGGGAATCCGGTTCTCGATCCCGGTGTCATGGTTCCTTGGCACGCCCAACACCAATCGTCTGGGCACCACGCTCCGCCCGGTGACACGCGACGGCGGCGCCAAGCTGGATGTCGGTGGACGACTCTATGAACGGGTGCGCCAATATCAGAGGCCGACGATGGACGACAGCTTTGGGCGGTTCTGGCAATGAGCATGAAAGTGATGGCAGTTTCGGTGCTGGGGCTTCTTGGACTGGCAGCTTGCAGCAGCAATTCGTCGTCCAACGGGTTTGCGGCGCTGGGCAATGCGGCGGTGTCAACCCTGAGCGATACGGTAACCCGAAGCAATGTTCTGGGTGCCGAGGCGATCAGTTCGACCGATGCGCAGTTGCGCGCCTATCCTCGTCCGTTGCTGAAGGTGACGCAGCTAAAAATCGGGTTGGATGCGGCGCTGACGTTGACGTCGGAAAAGGGCGCGGCTGTCACCTGGACCTCTGCCGACAACAAGTCTTTGACCGTTTTCAACGGTTTACTGATCCAGACCCGGGGTTTGGGCAACGATCTGATGTCCGCCAAAGTGCCCAGCGTCAACAGTGGCAAGGGCGAAGTCCTGCGCGAGCATTACTATCAGCAAGGCAATGAACGGATTGGGTTACAGCGGTTCTTTTGTGAGCTGGCGACCTTGGGAACCGAACAGACGACGGTTGTCGGTGTCGGGTTCTCTGCCCGGGTGATCACCGAAACCTGCGCCAATGACGACTACAGCTTTGAAAATCGGTATTGGTTCGCGCCTGACGCCGGATTGCTGAAATCGGTTCAGTGGGGCGGCCCTGAAATCGGCTCGCTGATGATTGAATATGTTCCACGTACAGGCGGAACAAGTGCGCGTGTCGCATCTTCGGCCCGCCCCGAGGCACAGCCGCAGGTGTTCATTTTGGAATGACCTTGCCAAAGGTCTGACCGATCAGTTTCAGATCGTAACAGACCGACTGGTTTCTCTGATAGATCAGATCGATTTCGGCCTTTCGCGGTACACAGCGGCGGGCATAGACGGCATCGGTCTGGGCCGCATCACCGCAAGGGGCCAGCAGGCTTTCCTCATGCCGGTGAAAGCGCAAAGTCGCGAGACCTGTCACCCCGGGGCGCGATTTCAACACCTCTGCATAAAGCTCGGGAAAGCGTTCGACATAGTCGCGCAGGGGTGGGCGCGGTCCAACAAAACTGATGTCGCCCCGCAGGATGTTCCACAATTGCGGCAGTTCGTCAGCGCGGGTCTTGCGCAGGAACCGCCCGAAACGGCTGATCCGCGCGGATTTGTCACCGCCCGACACGCCGGTTTCGGGGCCACGGTTCACCGTCATCGTGCGCAGTTTCCACAGGGTAAATGCCTTGTCGGGTGTTTTCATCCGCTCCGAAGTATAGAACAGCGGACGCCCGTCCAGCACCAACATGACTGCCAGTACAAGCAGCAGGATCGGCCCCAGCCACAGGATCATCAGCAAAACCAGAATCAGGTCGAACGCGCGTTTTTGCGGTGTCATGTCGGGGCCTCGGTCCCGGACAGATCGGCCACCATACGCGCGGCAGACCCTGAGTCGGGGTGCAGGTGGCAAAGCGCGGCGAGACGCGCAGTGTCCAAGTGAACGCATTGGATCGCATTCGCGGGCGCTTGTGTCCAGATCCACCGGCGGTTTAGCGCCGTCAGGATATCGGCCATCGCCGTCGGCTGCGGCGCGGCAACATTCAGCAAAAAGGGCAGCCGTGCCGCTTCGTTTGCGAGATAACACAGCCGGTGCAGCACGCGCGCCAGATCCCGGGGCGAAATATAGCTGCGACTGGGGCCAAGCCCATCGGCGAACTGGTGCAGCGGCAGGGCGGGCAGATCGCGCTTTTGTGCGCTGTCGAAAGGTTCACCTGCGCCGGCCACATTGGCCAGCCGCAGGATCGTGACGCCCGGATCCCCGACGCGTATATCGGCCCGCACCGCTTGTTCCATCGCCAGTTTCGCGCGGCCATAGGGGGCGCCGGGTGCAGGCAGTTCAACCTCGGGCACAGTGTCCGGGCCCGGATCCCCATAGACGGCCGAAGAGGAACACAGGAACAGGTGTTTCAGCCGCCATCGGCGTGCCGCAGACAGCGCCGCCAGTGCCAGAGTGGTGTTGGTATCAAGTGGGCCATCGCCGCGCGGCGTCGCCCCGGCAAAGCAAACGGCAACCGAGTGCCCGACCTCAAGGGATGGTGGCGGCGCTGTCATGTCCCACAGAATATCGCAATCGCGCCCCGGTCTCCGCGCCACCCTAAGCGGAAAATCGCCACCTGTGTCGAAATTTGGCCACCTTTTGGCAACCAATCGGGCAACACGGGCACCAGAGCCCAGAAAAACCGGTGAATTCATGCGACAGTTCTTGTCCGAAACGTCTGTATTGCTGTAACCGATGGCTAAGTCGGGCCCGCGTTGGGATCTGTTTAACAAGGCGGTGTCGGCAGCGCCACATCGAACGTCCAGGAGGAATCATGACCCGATTGCGCACGACACTTTGGGCGTCGCTAAGCCTGGCCGCTTTCGCTGCGGGGTGCAGCAATCTGCCTCAGGGTGCCGCGTTGCGCACTGACATCACCAAGGATGCCCATACATTAGAGAATGATCTGGCATTTTATCAGGTCAATCGCGCGCTGCTGCCGGCAATTGAGGCCTGGCCGCCGGTGAATTCCGAGTTCTCGAACGGCTGGCCGAAGTCTGATCAGGGTTCACTGGGGCAGGTGATCGCCCCGGGCGACCGGGTGACGGTGTCGATCTGGGACAATCAGGAAAATTCGCTGTTGCTGTCCGATGGTCAGCGGGTGGCGCCCTTGGGTGAAATGGCAGTGTCGCCGTCGGGCCGGGTGTTCATCCCCTATGTTGGCGATATCCGGATTGCCGGGATGGGCCCCGAGCGGGCCCGCTCGGCCATCCAGAGCCAGCTTTTGGAGATTTCCCCTTCGGCGCAGGTTCAACTGACCATGGCAGCGGGGCGGCAGAACACGGTCGATCTGGTCGCGGGCGTGTCTAGCCCCGGCAACTATCCCTTGCCTGACAACAATTTCTCGGTACTCGCGCTGATCAGCCAGGGCGGCGGCGTGCCCCCGACCCTGCGCAACCCGCGTGTGAAATTGCAGCGTGGGAATTCGACGTATGTCACCTCGATCGAACGCCTGTACAAGGATCCGCAGATCGATACCGTCCTGAGTGGCGGCGACAAGGTAATCGTGCAGGAGGACAAGCGCTTTTTCCTGTCACTGGGTGCGGCCGGCAAGGAAGAGATTGTGTATTTCGACCGCGAAAATATCACGGCGCTCGAGGCGATTTCGATGATCGGTGGCTTGTCAGATTCTCGGGCTGATCCGGAAGGCGTGCTGGTGCTGCGCGAATATCCCCGCTCGGCACTTTCGGCCGGGGTGCGTGGGCCGCAAAAACAACGGGTGGTCTTTGCCATCGACATGACCTCGGCGGATGGGCTGTTCAGCGCACGTAATCTGTACATTCAGCCCGGCGATGTGGTGCTTGCCACGGAAAGCCCCGTCACGCGCGTACAAACCGTGGTGCAGCTGATTGGTTCGGGCTTTGGTCTGATCAACACAGCCAACAGGCTCTAGATCCGAACTGTCGCTATTCCGGCGATTCACTGTGACCCCGGCGGTAAATCCCGCCGGGGTCTTGCATTTTTTCAACAATCAATCAGAGAACAGTCCGTTCGATCGCCCAGTAAATTCCCATCGATGCGATGGCAATGGACGCGGGATTGGAAATCCGGCTGCGATACCACGGCTTGTTGCGGAACCAGTATCCGATCAGCAGAAAGCCAATCGCGATCACGCTCAACTGGCCAAGCTCTACCCCGACGTTGAAGCTGATCAATCCTGTGGCGAATTGGGTCGGGTTCAGCCCGATGTCGCCCAAGACGCTGGCAAACCCCAGCCCATGCAGCAATCCGAACATGAACACGATGACAGGCCGCCAGGGCGTCAGCCCCCGGGAAAGCACGTTCTCAATCCCGACATAGGCGATAGAGATCGCAATCAGCGGCTCGACGATGCTGGCCGGGACGCTGACATAACCAAGAATTCCCAGCGCGAGGGTCAGGGTATGGGCAAGGGTAAACGCCGTCACCTGCCACAGAAGGGGTGCAAGCCGCGTCGACAGGAAAAACAACCCGAGAACAAACAGGATGTGGTCCAGCCCCTTGGGAATGATATGTTCAAATCCGATTCCGACATAATCGAGAAAGACGGTAATCGCCGATTGCTGCACTGCGCCGGTGCGCGGGATTGGCACGCTTGCCGCGCCCCCGGTCAAATACCCGGAATAGGCGTCATCGCCCGCCCCCATCTGTCGTACAACCAGCGCGCCGAACTCCGCGTTCCATCCGACGATGACCGGGCTGTCGCCGGTGGGCAGGGCGGCCGCCAAGTGCAGTCGAGACAGGCGGGGCAAGGCTGTGTCGCCCACCTCGGGGATCTCCAGACCGACCAGTTCGAGCACCACCGGCCGATCGTCCGACCGGACCACGATTCCGTCGCGAATGCGCGGCCAAATGGGGGTGAACGCCTGTTCCAACGCGGCAGGATTCAACGCGCGCAGACGGTCGATTTCTTCTGCGCGGTCGCTCGCGTTGGTATCCTCCAGCCCCTCCAGATCGGCCCCCGCCACCAGCGGTTCCAGTGACAGCACGATGTCCAGCGTCATCGTATTGCCGTCGATGGTCAGATCCGACACCGCCGGCTGAACCTCATGGGCACGGGCGGGCAGGGCGGGCGCAATGAGGCACGCCAAAGTGACCCACAGCAGGGTTGACAGCAATGCGGCCACGCCCCCCCTATGTTGCAGATCAGGTGGAGTCGTGACCATGTTCAAACCTCTTGTGCTGACCCTTGCCGCTTTCGCGTTTAGCACAACGCTGGCCATTGGCCACGAATTCTGGATCGATCCGGTTGATTTCACACTCGATCCGGGCGCGAACATTCAGGCCGATATCCGCGTCGGCCAGGATTTCGTCGGATCGCCCTATGCTTTCATTCCGCAGAATTTTCGCCTTTTTGAGCTGGCGCGGGGCGATATCCGCGTCGCGGTCACAGGCCGGGTGGGCGATCGTCCGGCGCTGAACCAGGCGCCCTTGGGCGACGGGTTGAACGTGATCCTGCATGTCACCCGCGACTATGATGTGACGTGGAAAGAGTGGGATAAATTCACCGCCTTCCTGCACCACAAGGACGCAGATTGGGTTGCAGCCGAACACGAAGCCAGCGGCGCCCCAAAAGTGGATATCATCGAAGCCTACTCGCGCTATGGCAAAAGCCTCGTTGCGGTGGGTGACGGGGCAGGCGCCGACCGCCGCTATGGCCTGCTGACCGAAATCGTTGCGCTGGCCAATCCCTATACCGATGATCTTTCGCAAGGCTTGCCCCTGCAGGTTTTCTATGACGACAAACCCCGCGACACCGCCCAGATCGAAGTTTTCGCCAAGACTGCCGAAGGATCGGTGACCGTCAATACCTACCGGACCAATGCCGAGGGGATCGCAACAATTCCCGTGGAGCCCGGCATGACCTATCTGTTCGACACGGTCGTTCTGCGCCGCCCGGCAGGTGACCAGATCATCAAAGATGCGCAATGGGAAAGCCTGTGGGCAAGCCTTACTGTGAAAATCCCCGGATAGACGACCCGAACACAGCGCGGCGCAGATCGCGCAAAGCCAGCACGGCGATACACGCGATCATGATTTCGTACAGCCCGTACTCCATGACAGTCTCCTGATGCTACGCCTCGACCGGACGTGCCACCAGATTGCGCCGAGAGTACTAAGAATTCATGACCCGCGGCTTCTTCTTTGCAAAAATACTCCCGCCGGAGGCATCCGCACTCAAAGCCCGCATCCTTGGGTTCAGGCTCGACCCAACCGGTCAGCCTTTTTCCGGACCAGTACGCCGCGCAGGTCATGCATCGCCAGCAAAAGCGCATCCGTCACCGCATCGATCTCGTCATCTGTTGCCTTGGACTGCACCCAATGGCTGGTCGCGTGGAGGAAATCGACGGCGCGGTGGATATCATCGATGTCACGCGCCGCCAGAACCGCGCGCCTGTCGCGCATCCACTCGGCAATCGCGGCCTTGTCCCCGACCGATAAGACCCTGTCGCCATGGGGTTTCACTTCGCCGTTGCGAATGTTGACCACGGCGATCTGATCCATATCCAGCCGTCGCTGACGGGCATCGTTTTCGACCCGGAACACGAAGGCGCCGTTTTCGCGGGTACGAAAGAAATACTCGGGCAAGTCCATCGCTCAGCTCAGCCCGGCACAGAATGTCCGGATCCGGGTACAGGCGTCGCGCAGTTCATCGTCACCGGTGGCATAGCTGATGCGGAAATTCGGAGACAGGCCGAACGCCGCACCGAACACCACCGCTACGCCGGTTTCCTCAAGCAATGCGGTGGCAAACGCTTCGTCATCCGTGATCGCAACCCCGCCTGCGCTGGTTTTTCCGATACATTCGGCGATCGATGGATAGACATAGAATGCCCCGTCAGGGACCGGACAGTGAATACCGGCGCAATCATTCAGCATCGCCACCACCAGATCGCGGCGGCGTTGAAACAGCGCGCGATTGGGACCAAGGAAATCCTGCGGACCGGTCAATGCCTCGACCGCGGCCCATTGGCTGACGGAAGAGGGGTTGGACGTGCTTTGCGACTGGATCTTGCGCATTGCGGCGATCAGATGTTTCGGCCCTCCGGCATAGCCGATCCGCCATCCCGTCATGGCATAGGCCTTGGACACGCCGTTGACCGTCAACGTGCGGTCATACAACAGCGGCTCTACCTCGGCAGGGGTGCAAAAGGTGAAGTCGCCAAAGGTCAGATGTTCATACATATCGTCGGACATGATCCAGACATCGGGATGGCGCAGCAACACATCCGTTAGTTGCTTCAGCTCTTCCCAAGTGTATCCCGCACCGGTGGGATTGGACGGCGAATTGAAGATCAGCCATTTCGTCTTGTCTGTGATGGCAGATTCCAACTGATCAGCGGTCAGTTTGAACCCGGTCTGCATGGATGCCTCGGCCACCACCGGCGTGCCCCCGGCCAGCAGCACCATGTCGGGATAGCTGACCCAATAGGGTGCGGGGATCACCACTTCGTCACCGGGGTTCAACGTGGCCATCAGGGCGTTGTACAGGATCTGTTTGCCGCCGGTGCCGACGCTGATCTGATCGGGGGAATAGGTCAGCCGGTTCTCGCGCAGAAACTTGTCGCAGATGGCGCGCTTCAACTCGGGGATGCCGTCGACCGGAGTATAGCGGGTCTTTCCCGCGTCGATGGCCGCCTTGGCCGCCTCGCGGATGTTTTCAGGCGTGTCGAAATCGGGTTCCCCCGCGCCAAGGCCGATGATGTCGCGTCCGGCGGCCTTCAGTTCGGCGGCCTTGGTGGTCACGGCGATCGTGGGCGACGGTTTGACGCGGTTCAGTGTGGCGGACAGGAAATCCATTGCAGTCTCCCGGTAGAAGTCACGGTTGGATTGTTCTAGGGTTCGTGGGAAACCGGATCAAGCCCCGATCGCGGGGCCACGACTCACGCAGGAGCAGGCATGACCGAAGAAGACGCCATCGCCCAAGATTGGTATTCGAACGAAACCGCCACTTTTGGCGACCGTCTTGCCGATGCACGGCAGGTTCTGGACATGTCACAGGCCGATCTGGCGAAACGCGTCGGGGTCAAGCTGTCCACGCTCCAGAAATGGGAAGACGACGTTTCCGAACCGCGTGCCAACCAACTGAACATGTTGTCGGGACTGTTGAATGTTACCCTGCGCTGGCTGTTGACCGGAGAAGGCGACGGTCTGTCCCCCCCGAGCGAGAGCCCGATGTCCCATGATGTTGCCGCGATCCTGACCGATCTGCGCCAGACCCAGGGCGAATTGGCGCTGATTGCCAACCGGGTGGGACGGTTGGAAAAGCGGCTGAAAGCGGCACTGTCATGATGGACGAGACGCCGGAAAACCGAATCAAACGGATGCAGATGCGATCCTGGCGGCGCGGGATCAAGGAAATGGATCTGATTCTCGGGGCCTATTCTGACGCCGGGCTGGGGCGGCTTTCGCCCGAAATGCTGGATCTCTATGATGAAATCCTGTCTGAAAACGATCATGATCTTTACATGTGGGTCAGCCGAAAACTGGCGGTCCCGGATCGTTTCGCGGAATTGATTGATGACATCGCGCGCCACCATCACGGCCGTTAAGCACGAATTCGTGGCATAGTTTGTAAAAAATTAGGGTTTCTTCGCCATTCCTGTCGTCAATGCAGATTTTGCGGAGATTGATATGAGTGTTCACGAACGTATGGGCGCGCCCGTCGAGCGCGGGTTCATGACGGAATACCTCGACAGCCTGTCGCTGGTCGAACGATTGCACCGGCTGTTGCTGGATGTTCTCAAGGACGAATTCGAACGGGTCGGCGTGCTGGAAATCAATCCGGTACAGGCGCTTTTGTTGTTCAACGTTGGCGACAACGAGGTGACGGCGGGCGAGCTGAAATCGCGCGGCTATTATCAGGGCAGCAATGTTTCCTATAACCTGAAAAAGCTGGTTGAAATGGGCTATATGCACCACCAGCGTTGCGGCATCGATCGGCGGGCGGTGCGGGTGAGGCTGACGTCCAAAGGACGCGCGGTGCATGATGTGGTGCGCAAGCTGTTCCAGCGCCACGCCGAGGGTCTGCAGTCGCGCGGCGTTCTGGGGCGCGAAGGAATCGAAAACATCAACGTCACCCTGCGCCGGGTCGAGCGGTATTGGACGGATCAGATCCGCTATATCTATTGATCCACTGCGCAAATGCCGGGGCGGCCAGGGCCATTATCGGCAGATCGCGCAGCCGCTTGTGCTCTATCGCCGTGACAGGCGGAAAAAACCGCGGCGATCTGGACAAAACTATCCATCGCCGCAGCCATTCTTTTATCCAGGCCTACCAGTGACCGGTGTTTTCCATGCTGGCCCAAGGTTCGGCCGGGGGCAGGGGGTCGCCCTCTTGCAGCAATTCGACCGAGACGTTGTCGGGCGAGCGGACAAAGGCCATGTTACCGTCGCGCGGCGGTCGGTTGATGGTCACGCCATTGTCCATCAAATGCTGGCACAGGTCATAGATATTCGCGACGCGATACGCCAAATGGCCGAAATGACGCCCATCCGACGGCAGGCCATCATCGCCGTCCCAGTTATATGTCATCTCAACGGCGGCATTTTCCTGCCCGGGGGGCGACATGAAAACCAGCGAGAACCGGCCCTTGTCATTGTCGACGCGGCGGGTTTCGACCAACCCGAGCAGTTCATAGAACGCTTTAGACTTTTCGAGATCCAGAACCCGGACCATGGTGTGAAGGTAAGTAATTTTCATCTGGGACTCCTTGATGTTGTCCCAACTCTAGCACGCATACGCGCGCGGGAAAGGGGGGGCGCTCAGAACACCGAGCGGACGCCGACCCCGACACCAAAAGACCGCCCGTCATAGGCCCCGATGTTCGACCGGCTGCGGCTGTATCCGATGTCGAGGGTCGGGGCGAAACCGTAATAGTCGAGATCGCGGAAAAACAGCGTGGTGCCGATGCTGATCCGCGTGTCTTCGCGCGCATCGAACACAAGGAACGGCAGGTCGAAATCGCGCATCTGCATCCGGGCCCACAGGTTTGTCGCGGCGCCAAGTACGGGTTTTGCCAAGGACAGGCTGGCGCCCGCAAAGACCGCCTTGCTCGCGGTGCGATACGAGTCTGAATCGCTGTCGGAAACACCCAGCTCCAGCCCCAATTGCGCGCCCGAGACCAGACGTTTCTGCCAACTTCCCGACAGGGTCAGGATCACCGAATCCTCAATCGGACGCTTCGGGTTCCATCGGTTTTCGGCACTTGCGCGCAGTTGAAGCTGAGCCGTCGGGCTGATCAGATGCCTTCGGGTCGCTGAAACTTCCGCAGAATGGGTGGTCCGATGACCGCCAGACCAAACCTGCGCAAGCGAAAATTGAAATAGGGTTTCGCCTCGCCCCGACGCGTCGCGCAGGTCGGCACCCAGATTCACGCCGGCCTTGAGATAGGAAAAGTCCTGAGCCCGGGCATTGGGCGCGATGGTTTTCGCCTCATCCGACAGGGCATAGCCCAAACCAAGCGCGCTCGCGCCAACCCAAAACCGCCGCCGCTTGGATTCGGACAACCGATACCGCAGGTCGGCGTCCAGTGAATATTCCAGTCCGCTCAGCGCCTTTTCCGAACCGTCAAGCACCCGGGTCAACCCGCCCAATTGCTCGGTGTCGTGTTGCGATCCGTTGTTGACATTGGAACTGGGGCGCAGGCCGAAATTCAGGCTGAACTCAAGCGGATTGGCAGCGGCGACACTGCGGAAATCCCGCCTCACCTGTTGGCGCGACCCGTCATCGGGCGCATGTTGTGCCGCCCGCCGCAGCCAGATTTGCGAGCGGGTGTGCGCCCCGTCAAGGTTCAGCGCGGCCGCTGTAACATGGGCCGCCTGATATCGCGCAGCGTCGGTGCGGGCCGCCGCAAAAGCCCGGCGTCCTGCCCGCACAGCCTGATCCAGATTCCCGAGCCGAAATTCGGACTGCGCAAGGATCAGCAGCGCATCGACATCGCGTGGATCCCGTTTCAACAGGCCCAGCGCGAGCGTACGCGCGTCACCCGATTGCCCGTCGCGCAGCATGATCGCGGCCAGTTTGCGCGCCTCGTTGATGTCCAGACGGATGGCCTCGCCGCTGACCTCGCGCGCCATTGCCGTGCCCGCCAACGGATAATTCGGTGTCAAACCGCCGAAAAACGCCAGCATCGTGGCCAGAGCCCCGACGGCCAGACGCCCGGTCATGAATGGAACGGCGCGCATCGGTCTATTCCTGCGAGGTGAAGACACCCAGCTCACGCACCTGAAAATCCTCGTTGTTTTCCGCTATGGTGATGCTGTCCAGCCGATCGCTGCCTGTCGCGCGCAGATCCAGCAAGTCCTGATAACTGATCCGGACACCTTCGGTGACAGGATCGCCGTTATTGTCGAACACCTGAGCGCCAGTGTCGTCATAGGTCGGAATGGTCTCGGTGATCTGATAGGAAACGAACGTGCCCGAGATGTCTACGGCGCCAAGAATTTCTTCGCCGTCGGGACCCACGAACAAGCCCTGATAGGTGCCGCTATCCCGGGCCGAGCCATCCCTGTTGCTTGTGGACGCGGTACCCGGGTCGATCACCCCGCCTGCCGAAATCGATGTGGTTGAGAAGACGATGTTTGGCAGCGGCTGCAGCGGCACCCCATTGATACTGTACGCGGTCCGGTTCGATACCCGCCCCTCGACGGCGCCGGTATCGTCGAAATCGGCCAAGTCGATCTCAAGCAGGACATCGCCTTCGACCAGTTCAATTCCCCCGCGATCTTTGAAGGTGTCATCACTGAAGGTGCGCAACCCGCCGTACAGCCCACGATAGACGTATTCACCCGTTGCCCGCATCGCCGTCGTGCCATCGCGGGCAACCGATGTCCCTCCGAAACCGAAATTTTTGTAGTCGCCGGTCGCGATCGCCGCCACTTCGCCGTGCTCCGACTGGCGGAAGACGGCAAAGTACCGGCGTTGACCGGTATTGGCAGTTTGCAGGCTGGTGTAAACGCCGAAACCGTTCACCTCGGTGCGCGCGGCCACTTGTTGATAGATGCCATCGGGACCATCGAAGGGAAGGTTGTTCACAACCAACTGATTGTTGTCCGCGTCATAGTCGACCTTATTCACCTCGCCTGTGAACATCGGGCTCGGGTCGGTGATTGACCCTTCCTCTTCCTCTTCCACGGGAAACAGGAATTCACCGCCGCTGCATGCCGCAAGACCGACCAGCGCGCTGGCGGCGATTAGTTTTCTGATCATCAATTTTCTGCCCGATCTCTGCCGATTTTATATTTTCGATCAAGGTCGGGGGTTGGAGGATTCAAGTCAAGGAAAGTTCGGTACGCGCGCGATTCCTTCGAACCGATGTGGAATTTTCGCACCAGCCGCCAGAGCTTGACGATCCCGCATGGGGGTACGGTTAAGGCGACGCGGGCTTTCCCAGTCGAATCCGGCGGGTGCGGCACTGGTGCCAGAGAGACGAAGGCCAGGCCGACGGTGCCGGAGCGGGATTTACACCCGCCCCAGGCGAAGATAATTGCAGAAATATCTGCGGATTTCCTTGATGTTGCCGAAAAAATGCCCCGGTATTTTCAGCGGTCGTGGCCTATGTATTCTTTGGCTTGCAAGCGGTGACCAACGAGTCTGAATTGCCGTTTCGCAATGTGCAGAATGGATTGCCGCTGGATGCCATGTGCCGAATGAGTGAAATTTCGGTCTGCGAGGCGCTGGACCGGACACCGCCTGCAGAACTTTACCCGAAGAATCGTGTGTTGAGTTAAGTCGCGCCGATGCCCAGTGCAGTGGCGACTGTTGGTTTGCGGTGCGATGCGATAGATGTCAGTTGAACCCGTGCATGTGGGCAAAGGTCCATTGATCGCAATCAAGTTCTGAAGGAATATACATCGTGCAGCAATATCTGGATGCGCTTCAAACGGTTCTGGACAAGGGCGTCGGGTCTTCCGATCGGACGGGAACGGGCACGTTGTCCCACTTTGGTATGCAATGCAGGTACGACCTTGGTGATGGATTTCCTCTTGTCACCACCAAGAAACTGCACATCAAATCGATTGTTCATGAATTGCTTTGGTTTCTTTCCGGCGATACGAATATCAAATATCTACAACAGAATGGTGTGTCTATCTGGAATGAATGGGCCGATGAGAATGGCGACCTTGGACCTGTCTATGGATACCAATGGCGCAGCTTTCCGGGGCGCTCGGGACCAATTGATCAGATTAGTAAACTCCTTGATGCGATCAAAAAGGCTCCTGACAGCAGGCGCCTGATTGTAAGCGCGTGGAACCCGGATGATATTGACCAAATGGCGCTGCCTCCATGCCATACGATGTGGCAGGTGCGCATCGCGGATGGCCGGATGCATCTTCAGCTTTACCAACGATCCGCAGATATGTTTCTTGGAGTACCGTTCAATATTGCCTCCTATGCGCTCTTGTTGCAGATGTTGGCGCAGGTGACCGGATATGAGGCCGGGGAATTCATTCACTCCATCGGTGACGCGCATATCTACGACAATCACCGAGAGCAAGTCGCGCTTCAACTCTCGCGTTCACCGCGACCTCTTCCCCGGTTGAAGATCAACGGCGACGTTAAATCGCTTTTCGATTTCAAGTATGAGGATTTCGAGTTTGTGGACTACGATCCTTTTCCGCCCATTAAAGCGCCGGTGGCAGTCTAGATGCTGACTTTGATTGTTGCCCGCGCCACAAATGGTGCCATTGGCCGTCGCGGCGATATTCCGTGGTCGGCCCCCGAAGATTTAAAGGTTTTCCAGCGAGAAACGTTAGGCGGGGCTGTTGTTATGGGGCGACGCACATGGGAAAGCCTGCCGGTTCGCCCGCTGCGCAACCGTTTCAATTGTGTCGTGACGCGCTCAGACATTGAGGCTGATTTGACCAGTTCCAACCCGGGCGATGCGGTGAAGGAATGCTATGCGGCTGGGTACACGCGGATATATGGCATCGGCGGCCAATCGATCTATGCAGCCTTGTTGCCGATTGCGGATCGCCTGATGATAACGGAAGTTGATATTTCAATCGAGGATGGCGATGCGTTCTTTCCAGAATTCGACGCCACGGAATGGAAGCTGAAACGCAGCCCGGTCATTCGTGAGTCATCCCCCAGATGTGTCTTGCATGAATTCATTCGCGCCTGACTGCGATCAGCCTGCCGAGGGGAGCGGCGGATTGTCTGCATTCTATGTGGTCGGGGCTGTCGTCGCGCGATGCAGGGCTTTGCACAACTGTGGCCCGGCAGAATCGGCGGCGCGCGGGCTTCTTGGCGGATGACAGCGCTTGGATTTTGCCCCATAATCTGCCCACCAAAGGCATCCATCTGATCATTTCGCAACCGAAGGCTCCAAATGACCGCCCTCACTCTCTACGGTATTCCGACCTGCGACACCTGCAAAAAAGCCATTAAAGCACTGGAAAGTGCCGACCATGATGTCACATTTCGAGATATCCGCGCCGATCCTCTCAGCCCCTCTGAATGGGACGAACTGATTCTTGAATTCGGTGACCGTCTGGTCAACCGCGCGTCGACCACCTATCGCGGGTTGTCTGACTGGATGAAGGCCTCCGAGGCGGAAGAGCAATTGGCCAATCATCCCGCGCTGATGAAACGCCCGGTCATCCGCAGTGAGGAAAAGCTGTATCTGGGCTGGGATTCTGGCGTTCAGACTGCATTGCTGAGCTGACCGCGCCCTGCCACATTTGGCGGCGCCTGAGATAATACTGACTGGCCTGCCACCACCCGCGCGGTGGGAATGTGATTGCGGATTTCACGACAATCCCGACCCGGGCAGGGCAGTTGAATCCGCCACGCCGGGGCTCAGTCACTTTTATTCCTTGCCACCGGTCGAAGCGACTGAGGTGGAGTAATATCTTTGCAGTACCGTCAGAACGATCATCGGGATGACTGAAATCACCAGCGACGCGGCGAAGATCAGACCGAAGTTCGGATTGTACTCGGCGGAAAACTGGGCAATCGCCACCGCGGCGACCTTGTAGTCCGGGGCGGGTGCGATCAGCAGAGGCCACAGATATGCCTGCCACTGGAAGACGAACAGGATCAACGCTGCGCTGAGCATCGCCGGACCCGACAGCGGCAGATATACCCGCCAGTAGATACCGAACCACCCCATTCCGTCGACAAAGGCTGCCTCGCGCAGTTCTTTTGGGATTCCCAGAAAGAATTGCCGCAGCAGGAAAACGGCCAGACCATTGCCGATCCCCGGCAGGATCAGCCCGGTATAGGTGTTTTGCAGGTTCATCATGCGCATGATGCCGTAAAGCGGCACCGCGATCGCGTCGAATGGAATCAGGAAGGAAATCACCATCACCATGAAGACCGACTTCCTGAACGGAAATTCAATGACCGCCAGGGCGAAAGCAGCCGTGGAACAGATCGCGAGTCCAAGGACGACTGTGACCAGAGTGATGAATATCGAGTTGAATATGGCGCGACCGAAGTTGCCGTACCAGATCCCTGTGATATTTTCGAGCGTCCAAGTGCGTGGGAAAAAGCTCCACGGGCTGAGAGGGGAAAGATAGCGAAAGATGGCGTCGGTCGGACGAAATGCGCTGACAGTCATCCACCAAAGGGGCACGAAAAAGACTATCGCGACCAGAACAATGACGGCAAATCGGGCGTAGCTGAAGCGTTTGTCGCTATTCATTGCTGTCCTCGGCGCGCATCAGGCGGAACTGAAGAATGACGATCAACAAGACGACCCCAACCAGAACCACCGTCGATGCGGCGGCGCTTTCAGGGTCCGAGATGATGAAGGCCTGCGTGTAGACCGTGTTCATGATGAGGTCGGTCGATCCCTCTGGCCCACCGGCAGTCAGGATCTGCACAGGCGCAAAGATCAGGAAATTGGCCACGGTGTTGGCGACAAGGACGAAAGTCAGCGGGCGACGCAGTTGCGGCAGGGTGACAAAGCGGAATTGCTGCCAGCGGTTCGCGCCATCGATCCGCACCGCCTCATAAAGCGATTTCGGAATGTCCTGAAGCCCGGCAAGGATGAAGGTCATCCAATATCCAACGCCAATCCAACTGACGATCAGAATGATCGAGGCCAACGCCTGATCCGATGAGGTAAGAAACCGCTGCGGCTCCATCCCCAAGGCGACGAGAACGGCATTGACCAACCCATCGGGTCTGAGGGCGACGCCCCAGACAACGGCCGAGACACTTTGCGGGATTGCAACAGGCAGCAGAATGACCGTGCGCCAGAAACCGATCAGCGGCACCATGGTGTTCATCAGCAGGGCCAAGGCCAGCGATATGGCGATCTGCAGTGGATTGACGATCAACAGGAAGACGATCGTCACCTTCAGACTGTTCAGAAATACGGGATCGGTGAAGATATATCTAAAGTTCTCAAGACTGTAGCCACCGCCACCGGGTGGGATAAGTGAGGTATTCACAGCAACCGCCGCTGGCCACAGACGCAACAGGAAGACTGAAACCAGCGCGGGCATCAGGAAAGCGAGAGCTGCTAGGATGGCACTGCGTTGCGTCATATCGTCAATCGCTGATGTGAATAGAACAGACGACCGGGCAGGGGGGCCGGTCGTCTCTGTGTGGTTTACTGGATCCGGCCCAAGGCGCGGTCCAACTGGCGCTCGGCGCCTTTCAGCGCGGTTTCAGCATCCGTACCATTGCGCAGATCGCTGAAGGTGCGGTTCATGATCGTCTCGAACGTGACGAAACCCCGGCTTCTGGGGCGACCAACTGCGGTATTCTTCGTTTCGTAAGAGATGATGTCGATCGCAGAGCCGATCTTGTCGGTAAGACCATCCATGTCGGCAGAATAGTTCTTGAAGGCTTCCGCGTTTACCAGAATGTTGGGGTTGTTCTTGATCGACAGATAGGCACCTTCGGGATCGAGCGAGATATACTCGGCGAATGCGCGCGCTGCGTCCTTCTTTTCGGAGTTGGGGTTGATCGCCACTGACCAGGAACCCGTGGGGGTGACAGGTTTGCCGCCCTCGAAATACGGGACTGGCGCAACGCCATAGTTCAGATCGGCAGCGTTTTCATAACGTGCGATTGCCCAGGGACCGGCAATCATGAACGCGACTTCGCCGTTGATGAACAAATCGTCTGTCTGCTCGGGCGTGACGCCTCTGGGTGCCAATCCGCTCTCGTAGAGATCGCCATACCATTTTGCCGTCTCGATCCAACCGTCGTTGGTGATCGTCGGAGTCAGCATCTCATCCCCGGTCAGCCCGGAACCCGCGCCGTTGGATTCAAACAGAAACTGAAGCTGGTAATAGCGGTCGACCTGCTGGAACGTCAGGCCGTATTTGATCCCACTGTCCTTGGCGGTGCGCGCCATATCCAGCAGCGCCTCCCAGGTCAGGCGCTGTTCGGGATCGCCGCTGGGCATCTCGAGACCCGCTTTTTCGAGGACGTCACGGTTGAAATACATCAACTGCGTCGATGTCCACATCGGATATGCGTAAAGACTGCCGTCATAGCTGACCTGTTCAAGATCGACTGCGTTCGGAACTGCCGCATCGATCACGTCGCGCCGGTCGTCGAGGTTAAGAAGATACCCCTGTGACGCAAAGGCGGGGATGCGCGGCGTGTCGGCATGAAGCACGTCGATGCTTGTGTCACCCTGCCCGATCCGCGACTCGGTTGCGGCGTTCAGGTCGTTGAAGGGTACGGATTGATGTACGACTTTGATGCCGGGGTTTGCCGCTTCGAACCCTTTGATCATCGGCTGCATGATATCGTCGCGCTGCGCGCTCAGAAAGTTGATTGTCACGTCCTGCGCGAATACGGCAGTGCCCGTGGTCATCATCCCCGCACCGACCAAGAGGGCGGCACCCAGTGTTCTCCGACTCATTTTATCGTTCATCATTGTCTCCTCCCAAATGTCTGCACAAGTGTGCAGGTCGGTCGAAAAACTGTCAACAGCGAAGCTGGGAATCCACCGGTTCCACCTATCCGATAGTAGAGGCACGCAAGACCAACCTACTGGATATCTGGAGGTGGGAAGGCGTCGCTTGCGGTGTGCCGGTGATGCCGGCCAGTATCAGTGCGACGGCCAGCTGGACCATTTTTGCGACGTTTTGATCCACTGATGTCAGCGCGTGTGACGGCCAGTCGGCAAGGCTGGAATTGTCGAAACCGGTGACTTTCAGTTGTCCGGGAATGTTGATGCCAAAGGTGTTGCGGGCCACATCCATCACGCCGAAGGCCATCAGATCGTTAGCACAGGCGATCGCGTCTGGCGTCTTGCCCGCCCCCAGGATGCGCCGTGCGGCTTCGGCGCCACCATAATGTGTGTAATCACCAACCGCGATCAACGTCGGCGACAGGCCGTGCTGCGCCATCTGACGCAAAAAACCCGACTCGCGGTCGCGGCTGCTGGAGGCGTCGGGATGGCCGGCGACAAAAGCGATCTTGCGGCAGCCGATTTCCACCAGATGATCCACCACTTTGGCGGCCCCGTCGGCATTATCGCAGGTTATGGAGGTGATCTCTTCCTGCGCCAGATATCTGTTGATCGCCACAATAGGCTTGTCAGACGCAGCGAAACGGGCCGCCATACGGGATGACAGGGTCGCATTTGTCATCGCCAGAGCATCCACCCGGTAAGACATCATCTGGGTGATTTGCTGATCTGTGCTGTTCTCGTCGCCAAACAAAAGCAGCGGGGCAAGACCGGCGTCCTGAAGCGCTGTGCCAAGCTGCTGAAGAAGCGCCGCGTAAAACGGATTGTCCAGATCGGTCGATACGATCCCGACGATCCCGGTCCGTTTCGTGATCAGGCTGCGGGCCAGTGCGTTCGGCGCATAGCCAAGCATTTCGGCGGCCGACAAAACCTTCTGGCGGGTTTCCTCGGACACATAGGCGCCGGTTGTGTAGGTGCGCGAAACCGCTGAACGGCTGACACCGGCAAGCCGGGCCACATCCAAAGATCGAATCTGCACTTTGGTTTTTCTGATCATTGCATCTGCTTACCTTGACCTGTCATCTCTTCACAATATGCTGCACACATGTGCAGAGTGGAATCAAATCTCTGTCTCTGAACTGGTGATTGCGAAAGGACACGCGGACAATGAGCACGGTGGAACTCGTCGGGCTGCGAAAATCCTACGGCCAGACCGAGGTGATTCATGGCGTGGACCTGTCGATTGCCGAGGGCGAATTTCTGGCGTTGGTCGGCCCGTCCGGGTGCGGCAAATCGACGATCCTTCGGATGATCGCCGGTCTTGAAAGCATCACCGACGGTGAGGTCCGATTCGATGGGCGGCGGATGAATGAAAGCACGCCCAAGAAACGCAATGTGGCGATGGTTTTCCAGAACTACGCGCTGTACCCGCATATGACGGTGCGCGAGAATGTCTCGTTGAACCTTCGTCTCGCGGGCATTCCCAAAACCGAAATCCGCAAACGCGTCGATGATGCTGCGCGCCTGCTTGAGATCGAAGAAATTCTTGATCGCAAACCTGCACAACTGTCCGGGGGACAGCGCCAAAGGGTCGCCATGGGCCGTGCGATCGTCCGCGATCCCGAAGTCTTTCTGTTCGATGAGCCGCTATCGAACCTTGATGCCAAGTTGCGGGTGCAGATGCGCGCCGAAATCAAGGCATTGCACAACAAGGTCCGCACCACGGCGATCTATGTCACTCACGATCAGATCGAGGCGCTGACTTTGGCCGACCGGATCGCGGTGCTGAATGCCGGTCGGATCGAACAACTGGGCACGCCGATGGAGCTTTACTCCGCACCGGTGAACAGGTTCGTGGCAGGATTTATCGGTTCACCGGCGATGAACTTTCTGGATGGAAAGATTGACGGCGATCAGGTGCATTTGGCTGATGAGGCCGGAACCCTGACATTGCCGCCCGAGCACGGCGTCGCGGATGGTCGCAATCTTGCCGTTGGGGTGCGCCCCGAACATATTCGCATCAGCGACAGCGGCGGAAACCTGAAAGGTATCATCGAACAGGTTGAACCCACCGGATCGCAAACCCATGCCGCAGTGCGCTGTGGGCAACATCTTCTTCAGGCGGTGTTTGAAGGGATGCTTCCCCTGCATGCAGGGGAGAGCGTTTCGCTGAATGTTGCATCCGACCACATTTATCTTTTCGACGCTGACGACGGCCGCGCCGTCCTGCAGGCACACCGATAATCTGCCGATCCGCAGTAATACCTGAAGGGAATACCCATGACCCAGCTGAGCGATGCCGAACGACTTCGTCTTTTGACGCCACCCACCGGCAAGGTGCGCGCGGTGCTCGACACTGATACTTACAACGAAATCGACGACCAGTTCGCAATCGTCCAGATGCTGCTTTCACCGGATAAAATCGATCTGGAAGCGATCTATGCGGCGCCATTCCACAACCACAGATCCGACAATGCGGGTCACGGAATGGAACTGAGCTTTGACGAAATCCTGCGCCTTTTGAAACGGATGGACCGCAGCCCTGATGGGTTCGTCCATCGCGGCGCAACCCGTTTCATGGGGCCGGAGAAAAAGATTGTCGCCTCGGACGCCGTGACCGACATGGTGGCCCGCGCCAAGGCATCCACCCCCGAAGACCCGCTTTATATCGTTGCCATTGGCGCAATCACCAACGTTGCCTCGGCCTTGCTGACGGCGCCGGAGATCATTGACCGCACTGTTGTTGTCTGGCTTGGCGGTCACGCGTTGGAATGGCCCCATGTCCGTGAATTCAACCTGAAACAGGATGTGGGCGCGGCACAGGTCGTTCTGGACAGCGGTGTGCCGATGGTCCTGCTGCCTTGCATGGGCGTTGTCTCGCACCTGCTCAGCACTGTTCCGGAGATTGAAAAATACGTTGAACCCCATGGCGAGATCGGCAGGTTCCTGGCCCAGCGATACAAGGAATATAACGACGATCACATGGGCTGGTCGAAAGAGATCTGGGACATGGCGCCGGTGGCCTGGCTGTTGGATTCGTCGATGTGTCCGTCCGATCTGGTGGCAACTCCGGTCCTGACCGAAATCCCGACCTGGAGCACAGACCGTTCGCGTCACCTGATGCGGTATGTCCATCACATCGACCGTGACGCGATCCTGAAGGATTTCTTCCGCAAGATCGCGGCCCACGCCGCCTGACCAGCATTAAAAAGGGGGGCATCATGGGCCTGAGCCAAGAAGAACACCTTAAGCGATTGATGCCACCCGAAGGCCGGGTTCGCGTCGTTCTCGACACCGATACTTACAACGAGATCGACGATCAGTTCGCCGTCGTTCAGATGCTGTTGTCCCCTGAACGTCTGGCGGTCGAGGCGATCTATGCCGCGCCGTTCCGCAATACCCGGGCCGAAACTCCGGGGATCGGCATGGAGCTGAGCTTTGACGAAATCGGCCGATTGCTGGAACGGCTGGGTGTGCCGCACGACGGCTTTGCCCATCGGGGCGTGACCGAATACGTTGGCTTTGCCAAGGTGGCGCAACCCGGCGCGGCGGTGGACGATCTTATCCGCCGTGCACGTGACGACAGTGCGCAAAGCCCGCTCTATGTCATCGCCATCGGTGCGATCAGCAATGTGGCCTCGGCCTTGCTGAAGGCGCCCGACATTGCCGAGCGGATTGTGGTGATCTGGCTGGGCGGAGATGCTCTCGACTGGCCCCGCGCCTTTAAAAAGAATGCGGAATTCAACCTGATGCAAGATGTCGGCGGGGCGCAGGTTCTGTTTGACAGCGGGGTGCCGGTTATTTTGATACCGGCCATGGGTGTAACTTCGCATCTGACCAGCAGTGTGTTGGAGATTGAAAAACATGTCGAGCCGCAGGGCGAGATCGGCGCGTTTCTGGCCCGGCGTTTCAAAGAGTATTCCGACGATCATGTAGGTTGGACCAAGGAAATATGGGACATGGCGGCCATTGCCTGGCTGTTGAATGACGCCTGGGCACCGTCGATCCTAATGCCGACCCCGATCCTTGCCGACGATATCACCTGGCAGTCGGACGAAGCGCGTCATGTGATGCGCTATGTGCGTTACATTGATCGGGACGCGATCATGAAGGATTTCTTCCGCCGTCTCGAGGCTTTCGAGGCCGGAACCATCAGTGTCACACACCCCGGCATTTCAGGCAGCGTGAAAACCTGATCCAGGCTGCATGACCGAAAGACCTTATTCCATCGCCTCAATCTCGACCGAAAGTTGCTCGATCGGAATTCCGCGGCGCACCGCGCTCGCGTAGACTGCGGCCTGAATCGCCTTGCTGCGTTTCAGAAGCCGCAGAAAGCGTGCTTCGTCCAGCACCAGAAGCGTTGAAGGCGCGATGGCACGCACCTCGGCCCGTTGGCGCCGCCGCATCAGCATGCTCATCTGACCGAACATGTCGCCACGTCCCAATCGCCAGGTCTGGCCACCGACCTCAAGTTCGACCGCACCCGTTGCCACGAAATAGACATTGCGGGAGGCATCGTCGCGGCGCAGGATCCGGTCGCCAACGTTGATATAGCGCGTCACCAGAGAGCGCGCGAGCCTGTTCAGAACGCGGTCTTCCATATCCGAAAACAGCGGAAAGCGGCGCACCAGTTCGGTCTTATGCATCGCGAGATCCAGTTGCGGCGCCGCTTCGGCGCGCAGGCGCCGGGTGCCAATGTCACTGGTCAGCGCGCTGTGGACCTCTTCGCCGATCAACCCGTCCTCCAGCAACGTGTCATATTCCCGTTCCTCAAAGCGCAATGCCGTCCGACGAATGAAGCGACGCTCCATTTCTTCGGCATATCCGGGATATTGCAGGCGCAGCCCTTCCAGCGCCTGTTCCACCGTCTCGATGCGCCGGTCCAGCATCGCGTGCAGCAGTTCAGCGACCCGCCGCCCGTGAATCCGGCGAATACGTCCGTCGATAAAGCCGTGCAGGTCGCGCAGGATCAGGCGTTGCGATAGCAGCAGCCCAAAGCGCGTGGCGGTGATCCGTGCCAGAGGTCTCGAAATTCGCAACCGATTGTGCAGAAAGATCGCCGGTCGAAGCCAGTGACCGAAACCCAAACTGCGCCGCGCCTCTTTCTTATAGCCGCTGCGCCCGCCGTGGCGCGACGCCTCGATCAGCGCGTCGGCCTCGGACAGCAGGCGCTCGGACAAATTGGCCGAGATTGTGCGGTCCCGAAAACGGGCGATGATGGCGTCGCGTTCCGCACTGGCCAGCGCGACCAGCCCTAGTGTCACCCGGTCGCGGTCGAGTATTTCGGTCTTGTCGTCCGCGGATTTGATCGCAAGATCCAACCGCTCGCCAAATTTCTTGGCTTCGGCGCGTACGGTTTCGCGGGTCAGGTCATAGTTCTCCGTCACCTTCGCCAGATCCTCGCGTACGGTCTGAAGTGCGACTGCGATCACCTGATTATAAAGCGCATTGTCCAGCGGCGACAGTTTATCCAACCCAAGCCAGCCGATCACCCAGCGCAGGGTGGTGCCCTGAATCAGCAGTGTGAACAGCGTAAATCCGGTCGCCAGTATCGCCACCTGCCGCTTCACCTCGACCGGGACAAGGAAACTCTCGGTCACGGCCAGCGCCAGCGACAGGGTGACCGCACCGCGCAGCCCCCCCCACATGATCGCCACCCGGTAGGGGCGTTCGACAACCGGGGAAAGACGCAGCCGTGTCAGCAGCGGCAGCAGCCCGAAAAGGATGATCCCCCGCGCAACGATGGCCGCCCCCACAACCACCATGATCAACCCCAGATCGGCCAGCTGTACGGATTCCAGCATCCGCGGGATCAGCAATGCTGCGAGGATAAAGATCAGCGCCCCGGCCCAATGGGCCAGAAGATCCCAGACTTCGCGCAGGTTTTGCCATGTGTTTGGCGGCAGGCGGCCCGGCCCGGTCAGTTGTAGTGTCATCGCCGCAACCACCACGGCGATTACCCCCGACGCGCCGACGCTTTGTTCGGCAACGATATAGGCCAGATAGGGCAGGGCGATCGACACCGAGATGACCGCCAACTCGTACTGGCTGAACAGGCCCATGATCCAGATTGCGATCCGCGCCGCGATCCAGCCGGTCAGAACGCCCCCCGCCAGCAGCACGGGAAACCGCGCCAGCGCGCTTTGCACCGACGGATCCGGCGCGCCGGCCTTGACGTATTCCATGAACAGCGCGGCCAGAGCGATGGCGGCCGCGTCGTTCAAAAGGCTTTCACCCTCAATGATCCGGGCCAGCCTGCGAGGGGCCGAGATCGAGCGGAAGATGCTAACCACCGCAGAAGGGTCGGTGGTTGAAACAATGGCACCCACCAGCAAGGCCGCCGACAGGGACAAGGTGCTGACATAGGCCAGCGAATAGCCGACGACGAAGGTCGCGACGAACACCGCCACCACGGCCAGCACCAGAATCGGCACCCAGTCGTCGGCCATCCGCCGCAGGTTCAGACCCAGCGTGACCTGAAAGACCAGCGTCGGCAAAAAGACATAGAGGAACACGTTGGAGCGGATCGGCAGAGCAAGGATCGCCTCGGCCACCGGGTTCAGGGCGTCGGTCAATTCGGTTCGCAAAAAGAACGTGGCGGCCACACCGACAAGAATGCCGAGACAGGCGATGATGACGGCATAGGGCATGCGCAGACGGTGCGCCAAAGGCTCGGCCGCGCCGATCAGCAGAAAAAGCCAGGCAATGATGGTGGTGATCAGAATGATGTCCATGCAACCGGAATACCAGAACCGTCGCAGCAAGAAAGATCAAAGGGATCGGTTGCTTGCCGGATCAGGAGGTTTTGGCGGGTGGAATCGCCAGAACATCGCGATCGGCGCGGCGCAGCACCTCTTCGGCGACACTGCCCAGAAAGGTTTTGCTCAGCCCGACACGTCCTTTGGTGGCGACCACGATCAAATCGGCACTGATATGACTCGCGTTCTCCAAAATCCCCAGCGACGCGGCGGTCTCGTGGTGACGCGCGATCTTTTTGTACTCGTCCGATGGCAGGGTCGCGGCGAATTCGGCAAGCTTCTGTTCGGCCTCGATCCGGAGTTCATAGAGATATTGCCCCATTCGCGCCCCCGGAATTGCGTCGCGCATGGATAGGTGTTGTGCGGGCGCGTCGAAAATATGCAGCAGCGTAATGTCGTGCGGTTTGCCCAGCCCCAAGTCGGCAAGGTGCACGACCGCCCGGTGCGAAGTTTCGGACAGATCGGTGGCGACCAGCAGGCTGGTATAATCGCGTTCCGGCGCCGCGTTGACCATCAGCACAGGCCAGCGTGCCCGGCGGATCGTCCGTTGCGCCGTGGTGCCGACGAACACATCGCGCAGCACCCGGCGGCGGTGCGCGCCCAAAATCACAAGATCCGGATCCAGAGCGTCGGCGGCGTTGCAGATCCCCTCGAACGGATCGCCCAGCACAACTTCGATGGTGCAGTCCGGCCCGCCGCCGTCTTTCAGCCGCCGGACCTCTTCGCGCAACATCTGCCGGGCCAGTGCGGTTTCGCTGTCAATGATCCTTTGTCGCTGGTCATCGTCCACCGAGTGGATCAGATGCAGCCGCGCGTTGGTGCGTGCGGCAATCAAGACGGCCCGCGCCAATGCCCGGTCCGAGCGTTCGGAAAAGTCCGTCGCGACTAGTATCTTGTCCATTCCGTCGCCTCCGGCTTCAGATATCCCCAAAAATGTAACCACGGACCATGGACGGGCCAAACTCCGTCCAGACAACGATCATATTCCGGCGGGCAAGAAGCGTCGAGTCTGGAGCGCCATCCGCAGTTTCCCAGCAAAACATCCATTTCGTCAATTTCAGCGAGTATTTTTTACTGGCCGAGCCGGCAAGCACCCGTCCTGTGCCAGTGTTCACCAGCAATCACAGCGCCCCACTCTTGGCTCGACAGTTGCCTTGGGTTGCGCCACGCCATCGTCAACCCATCGGTTCCGACCGCCGCAACATCCGCAACCGCGTCAGTTGTGCATGTTCCATGTGCTGGCGCATCGCTGTCTCGGCCGCCACCGGGTCTCGGATGAACAATGCATCCAGCAAAGCGCGGTGTTCGACAAGCGCCTCTTGCACGCGCTCTGGTGATTCCATGCTTGAAGGCCCGAGTATGAGCAGAGTGGTTTCAACCGAGGCCATGGATTTGAGCAGAAACCGATTGCGCGCCGCATCGAACAGCCGCGCGTGGAATTGACGGTTCAAGCGGACGAGCGCTGCGCTATCTCCGGTCGCGGCGCCCATCTCCTCATTGATCGCCTGAAGCTCTTCAAGCTCGACCGGCGATGCCGCTCTGGCTGCGAGCCGTGCCGCGGTGCCTTCGAGTACGGTGCGCATTTCGTAAAGCTCCATGATCTCGGAATAGTCCAGTTTGCGGACCACGGCACCGGTGCGCGGCAGATGCGTGACGAGACCATCCGCTTCGAGCCGCCTGATCGCCTCGCGCACGGGTGTTCTGCTGATCGCAAGTCGCTTTGCAATCTCGGTTTCCGTCAGCCGCGCGCCGGGTTTCAAAGCGCCGGACCGGATGTCTTCGCACAACCGTTCATATGCGCTTACGCCCTGTAACGCCTGTATTGATATTTCCGACTGAACCACGAATTTCTCTTTCATCGCCATGCATCCAGCCGTATACAATTGGATACATATGAGTCAAGATTCGGTGCCCTTTTTCAACCGCAGCACGTTGCATCGCGTCCTGACGCTATTGCTCGCAGCGCTGGGCACATTTGTGCTCTGGTCGCTCAATCTGCCTTTGCCCTTTTTGTTCGGACCGATGTTCGCTTGCCTTGGTGCTGCCCTTGTTGGCGCACCGCTGAAGGGAATAAGCTCGCTTTCCCTGAGCGCGCGAACCATCCTTGGCGTGGCGGTCGGGGCTTCGATCACCCCCGCTGTGATTACCCAATTGCCGCAGATGGCTGGGTCGGTGGCCTTCATTCCGCTCTACATTGCGGTCATCGGCCTTGTGGGCGTACCTTATTTCCACAAGATATGCGGATTTGATCTTCCCACCGCCTATTTTGCCGCCATGCCTGGCGGCTTGCAGGACATGGTGATCTTCGGCGAAGAGGCCGGAGCAGACGTGCGTGCTCTTGCGTTGATCCATGCGACACGGGTGCTGATCATCGTCGCGATTGTGCCTGCGATGTTGATCTATTTCTTCGACAGTCCGTTGTCCGAACCGATCGGCACGCCCGTGGCAGACTTGGAGCCCGTGGAACTTGCGATCATGGCGGCGGCGGCCGTCGGCGGCTGGTTGCTGGCGGCGCGCGTCGGATTGTTCGGCGCCGCGATACTTGGGCCGATGATCGTTACCGCGATCCTGTCTTTGGCAGGGGTGATCGAAAACCGTCCGCCGGGCGAAGCGATCCTTGCCGCACAATTCTTTATCGGAATGGGAATCGGCGTCGGATATGTCGGCGTGACGCTTCACGAGCTGCGCCGAGACGTCGTTGCCGGTTTGGTTTTTGTCGTTATCCTTGCCGTTCTTGCGTTTATCGTTACCGAAATCGTTGTGCAGCTTGGACTGGCCTCACCGCTTGAGGGATTTCTGTCATTTGCCCCGGGAGGGCAGGCAGAAATGACGGTTCTGGCCATTATTGCCGGTGCCGACCTTGGTTTTGTCGTTGTGCACCATCTGGTGCGTCTCACGCTTGTCATTATCGGTGCGCCTATCATTGCGGCGATTATCGGTGTGCGCGACAAGAAAACCCGAAACTGACCGCCGAAAGAGGACTTGGTCAATCCGTTGTCCGGAAATTGCTGCTTTCCGCGATTTTCCTTGGTGCATTCGCCGCCTTGATATTCTTTCGCGAGGCGCAGAAGGCCGGCCACATCTTCGTTTTTCAGCGGGCGTGGCTCAGGTCACTTGGCCGCCGTTCACGGCAATCATCTGGCCGGTAACAAAACGGGCCGAGGGCGACGCGAGAAACCCGACCATTGCGGCGATATCATCGGAGACGCCCATGAAGCCGGTTGGAATCTTCGCAGCGCGTGCGGGGTCGTCCTGGGTTTCGCTGTCTTGGCGGATTTGGCCGGGGGAGACGATGTTCGCGGTGATCCCCTTTGACGCGAACTCGGTCGAAAGCGCCTTGGTGAGCCCCCAGACCCCATGTTTGGCAGCGGAAATCGGAGCACCTTCGAAATAGCCGCCGATCGCCTTCATCCCGGCGAAATTGATGATCCGGCCCCAGCCGCGATCCACCATCCCGGGCAAAAACGCACGACAGGTGTAGAACGGCCCGGTGAGGGCGGCATCAACGACGCTGTGCCAATCCTCGTCCGACATTTCCAGGAATGGCTTATGTGGACGTCGCGCGGCGTTGTTGACCACAATATCGACTGCCCCGAACTGGCTTAGCGCCATGTCGGCGATTTCTGCAACACAGTCCGACCGGCTGACATCGCCCATGGCAACCAGTGCCTGAGTGCCGGCTCTGGCGACAAGCTCTGCGGTTTCCCGGGCGGCTTGCTCGTCTTTGGAGCCGTTGACGATAACATTGCATCCAAGCTGAGCGAGATGCACCGCAATGGCGCGCCCGATGTTGCGTCCCGAGCCGGAGACAAAGGCGGTTTTTCCGGTAAGAACAGGATTCTTCATCTTGGTGGCGACCTTTTCATGTTTTGTTTCATACATCTAAGGTGTCAGCTTTGCCCTTCGGATCGGGCAGGTGGTGACGGTATCCGTCCCACAGTGACTTACCATCCGCAGTCTCACTTAAATTGTCAATCAACAGAATAATGTTGACATATTGCGATTCCACCGGCGTCATGCAGCTATGGAACTTGGGCAAAACATTCGCAAACCGACGCAGAAGCTGCAGCAGAGATCGCTGGTGCAGGAAGTGCGTGACGCGTTGGAAGGGATGATCCTGCGCGGAGAGCTTCCTGCCGGCGAGCGCCTGAACGAAATCGACCTGGCGCAGCGGCTTGGTGTCAGTCGGGGCCCCGTGCGCGAAGCTGCCCGGTCGCTGGAGCGTGAAGGACTGGTGAACGCCGTTGCCAATCAGGGGGTGTTTGTCCGGATGCTGTCGCTGGACGATGTCCTTGAGCTTTATGATCTGCGGGCGGGCATTGCAGGGCTGCTTTGTGCCCGCGCCGCCGGATGCGCGACCCCGGAGGACAAGCGCGATCTGCGTGCCTTTGTCGTGCGGATGGACGATGCAATGCGCGATGGCGACGAGAAGCGGTACTTCGAGCTCAACCTTGCCTTCCATGACTGCGTTGCGCTGGTATCGGGCGCGTCGCGCGCCAAAGAACTTTACACCTCGCTTGGCAAGGAAGTGCGGCTGATGCGGCTGCGGGTTCTGACCGGTGGGACGTCATTGAAAGTGTCAAATTCCGAGCACGACCGCATCGTCACCGCCATCGAACGAGGCGAAAGCGATGCCGCCGGTAAAGAGGGCGCTCAGCACCATATGAACGGGAAAATGCGGTTGCTCGAGACGCTTTAAGACGACCCGGGCACGCAGCCCGGCTGAATAATCCATCGCGGCACGATCCTTGAGGAGGGGAGCTGCGGTGGCAAATCGAAAACAGGGAGGACACAATGTTCAACATCGAAAGTAACTGGATGCGTAGCGGGTTTTTCGCTGCGCTGATTGCGGTACCCGTCGGGCTTGCCGCGCCGGCCGTCGCTCAGGATGTTTATCCGTCTGCGGATCAGAAACTGGACTGGACCATCGCTTTTGGGCCGGGTGGCGGCAACGATCTCATGGCGCGTACCATCATCGACATCCTGACTAAGTACGAACTTTACCCCGGTAACATCTCGCCCCAGAACCGTGCAGGCGGGTCAGGCGCTGTCGGATGGGGCTATCTTTATGGCCAATCCGGCAACCCTTATGGCATCTCGACCACATCGGGCAGCTTTGTGACCACACCGCTGCAGGCAGACACGCCTTGGGAGCCTTCCGACTTTACGCCTGTGGCGCTGCTGGCCACTGACGACCTTGTGTTGGTGGTGAACGGCTCCTCTGATATCCAGAACATCGAGGATTTCATCGCCGCAGCCAAAGCGAAGCCGATGAACATTGGCGGCACGGGGACCGTAAACGTCGACTTTATCGTGCCGTCCCTCTTCGCCGAGAAGGCCGGGTTCGAGTTTGAATACGTTTCGTTCAACTCGATGGCAGATCAGACCACGGCGCTCTTGTCGGAAGCGCTGGACGCAATGGTCGGCAATCCGGGCGAAATTCTCGGCATGATCGACTCGGGCGATTTGCGGCCGTTGGTTTATTCGGGCGACAGCGTGCCCGAGGGACTTGAAGGCGTGCCGACGATGGCTGAACTTGGGTATGACATCGGCGTGTCGATGCCGCGCGGTCTGATTTTGCCGCCAGACGTGCCAGTCGAGGCGCAGGAATGGTGGATCGCGACGATGAAAAAGGTCGTCGAGACGCCCGAATGGACGACCTATATCAAGACCAACACACTGACGCCCACAGTGATTTACGGTGAAGACTTCCGCACATTCCTGACCGAAACCAAGGATGGCTTTGAGAAGGTTCTCAGGTCCGTCGGCGCAATCGACTGACACCGCGTAACTGCAATCAGGACCGGTCTCGCGGAAACGTCGGGGCCGGTCCGATCTTATCGGGACAATCTACCATGCGGATCGCATTTCTGCTCGCAGTGCTCGCGGGAGGTGTCTTTTACACCTACGTCGCCTTCGTGGATCTGAACTTTCTGACGCGAACCGGACGTCTCGGGCCGGGGTTCTTTCCGCGAAATGTCGGGGTGTTGATTGTCTTGCTGACGATCTGGGCGCTCGTCGATGCGCTGAGAGCAGGGCGCCAAGATCAGCCCGATGCCGGGCGCTGGCGCGATGTCATCGTGCTGATCGGGCTGGCACTCTGCTTTGCGGTGGCGTTGCGGCTGTTTGGCGGCTTCGTTGCAACGGTGATTTATCTGGCAGTGACCCTGTCGGTGTTGAACCGGGGTAAGTTCGTGCAGAATGCGCTGCTGTCCATCCTCGTGCCCACCGCAGTCTATCTGCTCTTCGACCGGGTGTTGAATGCCAGCATGCCGCCGGGTCTCATTAACATATTGCCGATCTGAGAACAATGAAGGCGGCGACGGGCCACGGCTGACCGCCAACAGGAGCGACTACGATGGACATTTTCGGCGATCTCTTGATGGGGCTTTCTATCGCTATCACCCCGATCAATCTGCTCTATCTTCTGGTCGGCGCGATGGTCGGCATGGTGGTCGGGGTGATCCCGGGGTTCGGGCCGTCCGCCGGCCTTGCCATCCTTTTGCCGGTGACCTTCGGGATGGATCCGACGGGTGCCATCATGATGTTGGCGGCGATATATTATGGGGCGATGTACGGCGGGACGATCACTTCGATCCTGCTCAATACGCCCGGTGAAAGCGCAACGGTGGCCAGCACCTTTGACGGCTATCCGCTGGCCAAGAAAGGTCGGGCGGGTCCTGCGCTGGTGATGCAGGCGGTTGCGTCCTTTGTCGGCGGTACGGTTGGAGTCATTCTGATTACCATATTGGCGCCGATGTTTGCACAGGTCTCGCGCAGCTTTGGCCCGCCGGAATATTTCCTGCTGGCGATGATGGGAATGTTGACGCTGGTTGTGATGATCGGCAACCACTGGAAACTGGGTCTGATATCGGCGCTGATCGGCTTTGCCCTCGGCACAGTGGGAGTCGACCTCGAGTCCGGTCAGGGGCGGTATACCTTTGGATCAGCGGAATTGATCGGCGGCATCTATTTCATTCCCATCGCCATCGGATTGTTCGGGCTGGGCGAGTTGTTCTATTCTTTCTATGTCGGGATGCACAGATCCGGCAGCGGCGGAATCGTGCAATACGACAAAGAGGCCGAGTTCTGGCCCTCGGCGCATGACTGGTTGTCGACCCGGATGACCATGGTTCGTGGCTCGATCCTCGGGTTTGTAGTCGGGGTGATCCCGGGGGCAGGGGCCACGATTGCCTCGCTCATGGCATATTCCACCGAACGCTCCATGTCGAAAACGCCTGAAAAGTTCGGCACCGGAGAGATGGCCGGGCTGGTCGCCCCCGAGACCGCGAACAACGCCGCGTCTTCGGGTGCGATGATCCCGCTGTTGACGCTGGGCATTCCCGGTTCGGCCTCGACTGCGGTTCTGTTGGCCGCCTTCATGCTGTGGGGGTTGCGACCGGGCCCACTGTTCATGGAGCAGAACCCCGAGTTGGCCTGGGGGCTCATCGCTTCGATGTACCTTGGCAACATGATCCTGCTGGCGGTCAGCATTTTCGCCATTCCGCTGTTCGTCCAGATCATCAAGGTGCCGTATCGTCTTCTTGGTCCGGTGATTGTGGTGATCTGCGCGCTTGGGACCTTCAGCGTGCATGCCTCATTCATCGAGACCTATCTGATGTTCGCTGCGGGCATTGTCGGATTTTTCATGCGGCTTTACGGGTTCTCGCCTGCGGCGCTGGTGCTGGCGCTGGTTCTTGGGCCATTGGCTGAAGAAGCGTTGCGGCAGACACTGACGATCTCGCGCGGTTCGGGGATGATCTTTCTTGAACGTCCGGCGTCGCGCTGGATCATTGCGGTGACGATCATGTTGGTGATCGTGCTGCCGCTCATGAGCCGTTTCGGCAAATCCGCCGGTGAAGCCGAGAAGGCCGGGACCTAGCCGGTGCACCTGAGCGAACAGAAGGCGCGGGCGCTTGCGACCCGCGCCTTTGTGCGTTTGGGCGTGGCCGAGACGGCTGCCGGTGAGGCTGCCGAGATCCTCACCTTGGCCGAGATGATGGGCATTCGCACACATGGCCTAAGTCGGGTCGCCGTCTATGCCGAGCGGATTTCCAGCGGCGCAATAGTTCCCGACGCAGCAATCCTGATCTCGGCGCCCGCTCTGGCTTTGCGGCGTGTGCAAGGCAACGCCGGACTTGGACCGGCCATCGCGCACCGGGCACTGTATGCGGCGATGGAGGCGGCCCGGACAGTGGGTGTCGGGGCGGCGTTTGTACGGGGCAGCAGCCATCTGGGGGCGCTTGCACCCTATCTCTGGATCGCGGCGGACGCTGGATTTGCCTGTGTCATGACCACCAACACCGCCGCGATGATCGCGCCTGCGGGCGGACGCGATGCGGTGGTGGGCAACAACCCGATTGGCATCGGTGTGCCTGATCCGAACGGGGCCCATGTGATTTTGGACATGGCGCTGTCGGTCGCCGCAAGATCGCGAGTGCGCGCCGCTGCCGAGGCCGGAGAGGCGATCCCGGAGAGCTGGGCGACAGATGCAAAGGGCCGCGCGACCACCGACGCAAAGGCGGCGATGCAGGGGCTGATGCAGGCAATCGGTGGCGACAAGGGCGCGAACCTCGCGCTGAGCCTTGATTTGCTGGCAGGCGGGCTGTCCGGGGCGGCGATGCTGTCGGACATTGGCGCCGCCGATACGCCGGGGAGGCGACAGAACCTCGGTCAAATGATCCTGTTAATCGACACAGGGCAGCTGCTGTCAGAGGACGGGTTGGCCGATCAGATGGCACTGGCCCGACAAAGCCTGGCGCATTGCACGCCAATCGATCCTGCGCATCCGGTGCGGATGCCCGGTGACCGGGCGATCCGCGCGCTGCGGGACGCGCGCGAGCACGGGCTGAGCCTGTCCGAAAGCCTGATTGATGAGCTTCGCGCACTGGCCAAAGATGCGGGCTGAAGCGCTTTGTCTCTATGCACCTATGGGAGCCGCGTAGGTTTACTGGCCGTTCAAACCGATCCGTCACCTATGAGACGTGACGCGCATGGGCCGCCGGGGTGTCGCGGCCATTCGAACGCGCCAGTGTCGACCCGGGCGCGCACCTGACAAGGCAGCTCCAGCGAGAAAGTCGGCATCTGGACTTTCTCAAGATATCACGGATTGGGCATTTTCCACGTGGCGGTTGCCTGCGCGGCAAGCTTGCCGTCAGAGCGAAAAACGCGGCTTTCCATGAAGGACAGGCTGCGCCCACGCTTGGTGAACCGGCCTTCGCAGGTGACGGTACCAGTCATGACAGGGCGCATGAACTGCACCTTCATCTCGATCGTGGCGCCGGGGCCTGCGACCTTGTTGACGAGATGGCCCATCGAAATGTCCATGGCCGATGCAATTGCGCCGCCGTGCAGCGAACCTTGCGGGTTCCTCAGCACGTCCGCGACCTCGAACGTCAGGCGACAGACGTCTTTTTCGGCGTCGGGCGCATCAAGAGGCAAGTACTCAAAGTTCAGCCCCAGAAACCGCGCAAAGAAGAAGCTTTCAAAGCCCTGCGCGTGATCGTTCAGGGCGGTGTCGAAATGCGCGCGGGCGATGTCTTCGTCCACGCGCTTTGGCTCAGTGTCCGACATCAGGCGCCCACAAAGTTGGGTTTGCGTTTCTCCAGAAAGGCGCGGCGGCCCTCAACATAATCATCGCTGTCAAAACAGGCCTTTACGCGGGCAGCGCATTCCGCAAGATCGCGCTCGGATGCCGGCAGGACAGTCTGGCCGACGATGTATTTTACTGACTCCAGGGTCAACGGTGCATTGGCGGCAATCATCCGTGCGGTTTCTTCGGCGGCATCGGAAACCTCTCCATCCGCAACCACGCGATTGACAAGTCCCATGGTGCGCGCCTCTTCGGCACTGAACCGGCGCGCGGTGAAGAAGATCTCCTTGGCAAACGCCGGGCCAACCACGTCAACCAGCCGTTTCAGCCCCGAAAACCCATAGCCCAGACCCAGTTTGGCCGCCGGAACCGCAAAGTTTGATCCTTCGCCGCAGATGCGCAGGTCGCAACACAAGGACAGCGCGACGCCGCCGCCGATGCAGAACCCGTCAATCTGCGCGATGGTCGGCTTGGGAAAGCCTTCGACCATGTCGTAGACGCGCTTGGTCGTGGCATTGTAATGGGCGACGGCTTCGGTGCTCGCGCGTTCTGTTTCGAACTTGGAGATATCGGCGCCCGATACGAAGGCCTTACCGCCCGCGCCCGACAATATGAGGATGCGCACGCTGTCATCCGCAGCAAAGCGGGTGACGGCGGTCTCGACCGCTTCCCACATCTCAAGCGAGACGGCGTTGCGCTTTTCCGGCTGGTTAAAGATGATGCGGGCGATTTCACCCGATTGTTCTGTGAGGACTTTATCGGTCATGAGGCTCTCAGCTTTCTTGATCGGTTAGGTTGCGCCCGAGGCTTTCATCCCGGCGATCTCGTCGGGAGTCAGGCCGATTTCGGTCAGGATCTCGGTGCTGTGCTGTCCGGCGAGGGGCGGAGGAGAGGCGATACGGCTTGGTGTGCGGCTCATCAGGATCGGCTGGCCGACAAGTTCGGTCGCGCCGCGCTCCTGACTGACGAAGGGCTGTGCGAGGCCGAGATGGCGGACCTGCTCATTGGCAAAGACCTGACCGATGTCGTTGATTTCACCTGCGGGCACGCCGGCTTTGGTGAATAAGTCGATCCAGTCAGCGGTGGATTGGGTGAGGGTGATCGCTTCGATCTCTTGTCCAAGCGCGTCGCGGTGCTCAGAACGGGCGGGGGCGGTGGCAAACCGCGCGTCCGCCAGCCAGTCTTTCCGATCCATCACCTCGCAGAAATTCGACCAGATATTGTTACCCGTCACGGCGATGTTCATATGCCCATCGCTGGTCTTGAATACGCCCGTGGGGATGGAGGTTGGGTGGTTGTTGCCTGCCTGTTTCGGAATATCGCCGTCCATCAGGAAACGCGCGGCCTGAAAATCCAACATGAAGACCTGCGCCTGCAAAAGCGAGGTCTGCACCCACTGGCCCTTGCCCGACTGCGTCCGTTCAAAGAGGGCGATGAGAATACCCTGCGCAGCGAACAGACCGGCGCAGAGATCTGCGACCGGGATGCCGACCCGCATCGGACCGCCACCCGGTTCACCGGTGATCGACATCAGCCCGCCCATGCCCTGTGCGATCTGGTCAAAACCCGGACGGTCGGCCATCGGGCCATCCTGCCCAAAGCCCGAAATCGAGGCATAGACCAGACGCGGATTGCTCTGGGACAGAGTGTCATAGTCGATTCCAAGCCGCGATTTGACGCCGGGGCGGAAGTTCTCAACGATCACATCAGCGGTGTCGGCCAGTTTGCGAAATGCGGCCAGTCCGGTCTCGGATTTGAGGTCCAGGGTCAGGCTGCGTTTATTTCGATGAAGATTCTGGAAGTCAGGGCCCGAGCGTGGTCCGCCGAACTGTGCGGTATCTACCGGGGCCTCGATCTTGATGACATCCGCGCCCCAGTCGGCCAGTTGGCGCACACAGGTGGGGCCGGATCTGACGCGGGTCAGGTCAAGGACCCGCAGCCCGGACAAGGCCCCGCTTGCGGCGCTGTGCGCCTTGGTCTTGTCGTCGGGTACCGGAATCGCTTGCTGCGACATGCTGGCTCCTCTCGTGGAAGATCTGCTACCATATGCCTTAGGGTATACATTCCTTGATGACAATAAAAATGTTAAATGTTGACAGAACTGCATTGTTGGTACCAAGAAAGAACATGATCATGACCAGTCAATCCATAGGGCACCGACGCGTCACGCTTGCCGGCGAAGTCCGTTCGGAACTCGAGCGCATGATCGTCGAGGGCGACCTTGCCGGCGGCGAGAAGATGAACGAGGTGGCGCTGTCCAGTGCCATGGGGGTCAGCCGTGGCACTGTACGGGAAGCAATCCGGTCACTGGCGGATTCCGGACTGATCGACCTGATTGCCAATCGCGGAGCCTATGTGCACGTGACAACGCTGGCCGAAGTCCGCAATCTTTATGATTTGCGGGGGGCGGTTTTTGCAATGGCTTGCGCGTCCGCGGCGCGTCGCGTTGCCGAAGGAGCCGAACCCGGCCTTCCCAAAATGCTGGATCGGAACCTGACCCAGATGCAGGCGGCGGCGCTCAAAGCGGACACCGCGAAGTACTACACACTTAACATCGAATTTCACGATCTGCTGCTGCAAGGGGCGGGCAACCCCAAGGCCAAGACGGTTTACGGCAATCTGGTTAAAGAAATGCACCTGTACCGCCGCAAGGGCCTTTCGGTGCCGATGAACATGGAGCGATCGCTTGAAGAGCACCGTGCAATCAGCGCCGCCGTCATTGGTGGTGAAGTCGAGGCTGCACACGCTGCCGCGCACCAGCACCTCGTCGCCGGCTTTGCCCGTTACATGAAAATTACGGATCGGGTGTCGGCCACATCCGACTGACCAGATCCTGAAAGCACCGAAGGACAGCAATGACCAACCCGTTATTTGACGCGCTTTTTGCACCTCACTCAGGGCGCGATACGGCCTTTCTGCACGATGTGAACGGGCAGACCACCACCCATGGTGCGTTTTTGGACGAGGCGGCGCGCTATGCCAATGCGCTGACAGCTTTGGGTGTGAAGCCGGGTGACCGGGTTGCGGTTCATATTCAGAAATCTCCGCAGGCGCTCGCGCTCTATGCCGGTTGCGTACAGGCGGGCGCGGTATTCCTGCCGCTCAACACCGCCTATACGCCGGCTGAACTGGAATATTTTGTCGGTGACAGCGGCGCGGCGTTGTTTGTCTGTGATCCGGCCGAGGCCGAAGACCTGACCCCGATTGCCGAGGCGAACGGCTGTACGTTGCGCACCCTTGCGGGCGACGGCAGCGGGACGCTTTCGGATCTTGTTGCCGGGCAGAAGTCTGATTTCGATACAGTGGCCCGGGATGAGGATGACCTTGCGGCACTGCTCTATACCTCCGGAACGACTGGGCGGTCCAAGGGTGCAATGCTGACGCATCGCAACCTGCTGTCGAACGCCCGTGCGCTGGTGGAGTGTTGGCGCTTTACCGCAGACGACGTGCTGCTTCACGCGCTGCCGATCTTTCATAGCCACGGTTTGTTCGTCGCCACCAACGTGATGCTTCTGGCCGGTGGCGCGATGATCTTTCTGCCGAAATTCGACCCCGACATCGTGCTGGATCGGCTGCCCGAGGCGACCGCGATGATGGGTGTGCCAACCTTCTACACTCGGCTTTTGGACGATCCGCGCTTCAGCACCGAGCGTGCGGCGCATATGCGGCTGTTCATCTCGGGCTCTGCACCGCTGTTGGCGGAAACCCACGAACGGTTCGAGGCCCGTACTGGCCACCGCATTCTGGAACGTTATGGGATGACGGAAACCAGCATGAACACCTCCAATCCCTATGACGGCGAGCGGCGTGCTGGCACGGTGGGATTTGCCCTGCCCGGTGTCGAAGTGAAGGTCTGCGATTCGCAGACCGGTGCCGAATTGCCGCAGGGCGAGATCGGCGTGTTGGAAGTCCGCGGGCCGAATGTCTTCAAGGGCTATTGGCGAATGCCGGAAAAGACTGCGGAAGAGTTGCGTGCAGACGGCTTTTTCATCACCGGAGATCTGGCGCAGATCGATGCCGATGGATACCTGTCAATTGTCGGGCGCGGCAAGGATCTGATCATTTCCGGCGGCTATAACATCTATCCGAAAGAGATCGAGATGTTCCTCGATGCGCAGGATGGCGTGCAGGAAAGTGCGGTGATCGGTGTGCCGCACCCGGATTTCGGCGAAAGCGTGGTTGCCGTGCTGGTGCCCCAAACCGGCGTAACACTGGATCTGCAGGCCATCGAGGCAGCGGTGAAACGCGACCTTGCCAATTTCAAGCGGCCGCGCCTTACCGAGATCGTGAAAGAGCTACCGCGCAATACAATGGGAAAAGTCCAGAAAAACCAGCTTCGCGACAGGTACCGGTCGGTTTTCTAATCTTGGGGAGGATTCCGAGGGTCTATGCTGCAGGTTTCAACTGCGGGCACCCTTGGGGAATATACCTTCGCAAACTACAATTCGCGGAATGATTTGCACTGCATTCTCTATGCGGCATGCCACTGCAAAACGCCCTTGAGATTTAGCGCACGATATCTTCTTCCACGACGAACATGTTTGCCCAGGCGCGGTCGATCAGTTCGGGGGTCATTTGATAGGGAATGCCTTCGAACTCGCAGATCGAGATCATCTGATCGATCAAAAAGACCGGTTGATAGTTGGCATAGACGTTGTCGATTGTCGGGTATTTTTTCTTTAGCAGATGGATCAGCGCCGGTTCTGACAGGGGCATTTTTTTCTTCTTGGCCACCATGGCAAAGATTTTCAGGAAATCCGACTGGTTCGGTCCGTCGATCTTGATCTTGTAAAAGATCCGACGCAGTGCGGCCTGATCGAAGATCTTGTTGGGGTGAAAGTTGGTGGAAAAGATCACCAGCGTATCGAAGGGCACTTCGAATTTTTCGCCCGATTGCAGGGCGAGGATGTCGCGGGATTCTTCCAGCGGGACGATCCAGCGGTTGACCAGCGCCTGCGGCGGTTCGGCCTGACGGCCAAGGTCGTCGACAATAAAGATGCCGCCCGAAGATTTCAGCTGCAGCGGCGCCTGATAGGTGCGCGCGACCGGGTTATAGACCAGATCCAGCATCGAAAGCGACAGCTCGCCGCCCGTCACAACCGTCGGCCGGTCGCAGAGCACATAGCGGGTGTCAAAGCGTGTGATCCGGCGCAGGGAGTTCGGATCCTGTTCATCAAACGTGGCGGCGGTGTGGACGATCGGGTCATAAACCGTGATCACCTGACCGGAATATTCGATGGCGCGCGGCACATAAACCTTGTCGCCGATGGCATCCCGCACGCCGTTCGAAATCGAGGATTTTCCGTTGCCGGGCGGGCCGTACATCAGGATCGAGCGGCCCGATCCCACGGCCGGGCCCAGATTATCCAGCAGGTCGTCAGGCAGGATCAGATGGCCCATTGCGCCGGTCAACTGTTGGCGGGTGATCTGGATGTTGCGGATGGACTGGCGTTTTACCTGCTCGGCATAGACGGTCAGCGGCACCGGCATCGCGCCATAATATTCCGATTGGCTCAGGGCATCCAGTGCCCGCGCCTTGCCCGCATCCGAAAGCTGATACCCCATTTCCGAGGAGGAGGTGGCGTGCAGCGTACCTGTCGCCTCGATCAGTTTCTGGCCGCGCGCCTGATCCACCAATTCCTGCGTCACGTTGACGGGCAGGCAAATTTCGCGGGCGATGGCTGTGACATGTTCCAGGTTCATCCGGAAAATCGTTTTCAACAGGATGTCGCGCATCATCACGATAGGCAGTTGCATCTGGTCCAGCGTGCGTGGCGGCGGCGGGGCCATGACGTTGCTCGGTTGCATGTTCATCTGAGGCGCCTCGGATATTGTTGCGTGTTTTCCGACAATTCCATCCTGTTGCCCGATTTTGGACACCAATACGGGTCAGTTTGTGGTCAATGGAATTGCCATGCCAATGTGGCCAAATGATGAAAATGGGGCAGCAATGCAGAGAATGAAGGGGTTCGGACCAGCGCTGACCTGTGTGGTGGCGATTGCAGTTCTGGGCGGGCTGAGTCTGGCACGCGGTGGGCTGTATATCGACCGCTATGAAGGCGATGTCCTGCACCTTGTTGAGATTGTGGTGCGGATGGCAGAAGGACAGCGCCCGCATCAGGATTTCATGACCCCTATCGGTATTCTGGCCACTTGGCCGATCGCGGTTTTCGTCAAGGCCGGATTTGGAATCGGCATGTCGGTTCATTGGGCACAGATTGCTGTGGCGCTGGTGTTGGCCCCCGCGGTGATCTGGACTGCCGTTTCGCGATTTTCGGGCGTATTCGCGCATTTGTTCGCGATCTTCTGCATGGTTTTGGTATTGGCACTGGTCTATGGCGAAGCTGACCCGCATGTCTCGATTTCCATGCATTATAATCGCTGGGCTTGGGGGTTCAGCTTTGTCGCGCTGGCGCTGGCATTTCTGCCGCCTTTGGGGCGCAACAAGGCGGCGCTGGATGGGGCGCTGATCGGTATCTGCATGGCATTGGTCATCCTGATCAAGGTGACCTTTGTGGTCGCGCTGGCGTCGGGTTTGATCGTTGCGCTGGTGCTGCGCGGGGCAGGGCGCAGCCTTTTGGTCGCGTTGGGTGTGGGCACGGTGACACTGGCGCTTGCGACACTGATCCTCGGCTGGTCGTTTTGGCCGGCCTATGTTGGCGACTTGATCGCCACAGCCACATCCGAAACGCGTGCCCATCCCGGCCGCCCGCTCGATCAGTTGCTGACTGCGCCAATGCTTCTGGGTGCGCATCTGTTGATGCTGTTGGCGGTGGTGTTGCTGCGTCAAGGGGGGCGTCCAGCCGCTGGTCTGTCGCTGTTGGTGCTGTTTCCGGGGCTGGTATACATCACCTATCAGAATTTTGGCAACGATCCCCAATGGTTAATGATCGTTTCTCTGATGTTGCTTATGGTGCGCCCGGACGCCGGAATCCGCAACGCCTGGGGTTGGGATCTGCGTCAGGGAGTTGGAGCCATTGCGTGCGCGATGCTGGCCATTACCTCGCCTTCATTTATGAACATGGTCTATTCGCCGTTTCGCCACTTTAGCGATGATCCAAGCGAATATGTGCACATGTTTCCGCGTTCCGTTCAGCACGACGATATTTTCAATTCAAGCAAGCGGGCCTATCAGGTGAACATACATATCGCCGGGGAGGCGCGCGCGGGCGGGTTAGAGAAATACGCCGATCTGGCCGAACGTGGCGATCCGACCATTCTGTTGGACGAGACGCTGCCAGATTGTGGGGTCCAAAGTGGCTTGGTCGCAACATCCGAAGCGACTGTCGAGGCACTTGAAGCTGCCGGTTACACCACAGGCAAGCGGATCATGGTAGCCGATCTAATGTCGAACCTGCCGCTGTTTTCCGAAGGAATAGAATGGGTCGAGGGCGGCGCGCCTTGGCGTTACGGCGGCGCACCCGGAATCGACAGCGCCGCGTATGTTCTGGTGCCGCTGTGCGCGATCAACCTGGCTGCGCGCCGTGAGATCCTGAAGGCCATCGAGTCCCGGGGGATCACACTGAAAGAGGTGTATCGCGATCCGTTGTTCGTGTTGCTGGAAAAGGTCTAACTCCCAAAGGCCGCCAACAGCAGATAGAACATCAAGGCACCGCCCAATGGCAGACCCATCGGAAATTTACCGTGGGTCCAGCTTTCCCAATTGGGCACACGATTGCGGATCGCAGGAATATGCTTTGCCGCGCGGTGGGTCGCAAAGGCACCCAGTGTGACTGCCGCAAGCAGGACCAACAGGGTAGGGGCATCGTCGATCAGCACGAAGGGCGCGGCGGCGGCGGCGAATTTCGCATCGCCGGCCCCAAGTCCGCCAGCCATGTTCATCACGAACCCGAAGGCCAGAACCACGACAAGATGGACCCATTGCCATGCCCAGACGTTCAGGGGCAGCGCTATGGGACCGATCAGCAGGAACACCGCAATCAGGGCCAGAACGGCCTTGTTCGGGATTTTCATAAAGGCCATGTCGTTCCAGGCGACCCAAAGGCAGATCGGCACAACGAACGGCAGAAACCAAAGAGCCGCAGCGGCAGGCAAAGTTATCATCGGATCAGTTCTGCACGTTGGATTCCAGAGCACGAAGCGATCGCACGGCCGCTTCGAAATGCTGCGGATGGGTGTCGATGGCCTGTTGCAACAGCCCCTTGCCGATGGCGACATCGCCCTGTTTGATCGCCGTCAGCGCCATGGTATGCATCAGTTGCGCCTGTTCCGATTGGGTCATCGGAACCACGGGCATGTCGTATTTACGTTGTGCGCCCCGGGCCAGAACCAGATTGTTCTTGGCGGTGAACAGATCGTTGTCATAGGTGATTGCCTGAGTGAACAGTCGCTCGGCCTCGGCATAGTCGCCGCGGGTCAGTTTGGAATAACCCCAGTTGTTCATCACGCCCGACGGTTGCGTTGTCAGTCCGGCGGCCGTCTCATAGAAACTGTCGGCCTTATTCCATTCCTTGTTGGAGTCCGCGATCATCGCCTCCAGTTTGTACCGTTTGAAGGATTCAAAGGTCGGGGGGATACGGTCCAGCGCGGCCTCGGCTTTCGGCCATTCATTGTTGCGGATCAGCGCATCGGCCAGATCAATTCTGTCGTCATCGGTCGCTTCAGGGTGGGCGACGATTTTGGTCCATGTCGTCACGGCTTCGGTGTTGCGTTTGGACCGCACCAGCGACTGGCCCAGCCCCCGTTGCAGATCGATCCGGTCGGGATTTTCGGCGCTGGAGCGGCGGAAATAATCGACCGCTTCGTTCGGATCGGCCACCGTCAGCATGATGTCGTTCAGGTTGGTTTCGTCGATCACGTTGACGTTCTTGATCGCCCGTTCGACCTCTGCCTTGCCTGATCGATCGCCGCAAGCCGACAGCGCAATCGCGCTGCCAAGGCAGAGCGCAAGAGTGATAGTGTGGCGCATGTGCCTGCGTCCTTTTTTCCTGCTCGAAATGCCTTCGCGTTCAGGTTCTGGACAGGATCAGGTAACTTCCCCCACCCCGCCGAACCAGCGCAAAGTTGCTATTATCATGCTCAATATAAGTTGGATTTTCAAGTTTGGCGAGCGCGAGCGACAGATTTGCCTTGATGTCGTCACTTTCGCCACTATCCAGCGCATAGGCGGTGCGGAAAACCCGTTCCGCCTCGCCGGTTTTTCCGCGTTCCATCAGAACGACACCCAGATTGTTCCAGGCGGGCACGAAACTTTCGTCCTTTTCGACCGCCAGGCGCAGCATACGTTCGGCCTGTCCAAGACGCCCGAGTTTCAGGTTGGCCGATCCCAGCGCCGACAGGACATCGACCGATGTGCCATGCTGGCCCGCCGCGCGGTAATACGCTTTCAGCGCCAGTTCATATTCCCCTGCCGCCATCAGACGGTGCCCGACAAGCAGGCCATCGACGCTGTGTTCGCGCTGCGACACCCGTGGGGCGTAGGGGCTGTCTTTCGAACGGCCAAGGCCGCCGGTGTTTCCACAGGCGGCCAGAGCAAGGATCGAAAGGATCAGAAAGGGGCGCATCGCCTCACATTTTGAATTTGCCGAGCGTTTCGACGATGTTGTAAATTGATGGCCCCAAAAGGATGATCAACAGCGGAGGCACGGTGAGCATCATTGTGGCAAGGGTCATCTTGGTGGGCAAGGTGTTTGCCTTTTCTTCGGCCCGCATCACGCGTTTATCACGCATTTCGGCGGAAAAGACACGCAATGCCTCGGCCACCGAGGTACCGAAGGTCGCCGATTGGATCAATACGGTCACAAAGGACGCCACATCGTTCACCCCCGCACGTTCGGACATGTCGCGCAGCACGTTGACCTTGTCCTTGCCGGCCTTGATCTCGTGGCTGACAATTTCGAATTCATCGGCCAGCGCGGGAAAACCGGCGCGGATCTCCTTGCTCACCCGGACGATGGACTGATCCAGCGATTGACCCGCCTCGACACAGACCAGCATCATATCAAGACTGTCAGGAAAGCCGTTGGTGATTTCCTCACGGCGTTGCTGCTGGCGTTTGGTGATCCAGTACTTCGGCGCCATATATCCGACGCCCCCCGGAATCAGCGTCGACATGATGATCGCCTGCGTCGATGGCTCGCCCGTCTTGCTGGTCAGGATGGTATAAAGCACCCCGAGAATCAGCAGTCCGATTCCCAGCGCGAATTGCGCAAAGTGAAATGTGCGCACCGCATCCTTTGACCGGTATCCGGCCTGCATCAGTTTCAGGCGGATCGAAGAATATTCTTCTTCGTTCTGCGGTTCGAGGAAGTTCGAGTATTTCTCAAGCTTGTCGTTCTTCGAGCTGTTGCGCAGGGATGGCCCGGTGCTGTCATCGCCGGATTTCGTCTGCTTGCGCAGCGCGATCAGTTTATCCAGCGGATCGGCCTTGCGTTTCATCAGCACTGGCAAGGTGATCAGCATCAGCAGGACGCCAAGACCGCCCACGGCCAACAGCAGGCCCAGCGGCCCCAGATGCTCGGTCAGGATTGCGTTGATCTGTTCCATGATGGCCCCTCAGACCTTGATGTCTACAAGGGTCCGCATCACGAAGATGTTGACCACAAGAAAACCTGCGACGACCAGACAGGCCGGAATGAAATATGACGTTTCTTTCACCGCGTCATAGTAATCGGGCGACATCAGGTTGATCATCACCAGCGCGCCCAAGGGGAAGACCGACAGGAACATACCCGACCATTTTGCCTCGGCGGTGATCGCTTTTACCCGGCGAAACAGCTTGAAACGCGATCGGATCACAGCCGCCAGTCCCGCCAGAATCTCGGCCAGGTTGCCGCCCGATGTCTGTTGGATGGTGACGGCAACCGCGAGAAAGCGCAGATCCTGCATGTCCATCCGCTCGGCCATAGCTTTCAGTGCCTCACCCACGTTGCGGCCATAGGCGGCTTCGTCTGCGATCACACCCATTTCGGTGCCCAGCGGGTCGGGCACTTCCTTGGCGACGATGTTGATGGCGGCGTTGAACGGGTGGCCGACGCGCAGCGAGCGGACCATCAGCTCGACCGCATCGGGAAGCTGTTCTTCCATAAGGGAAAGGCGTTTTTTGGCTTTGCCGTTGACCCAGACATAGATTCCACCGACGCCCATCGCGATGGCCACGGCGATCCGGATCGGGGTGCTGGCGCTGGTCTGCAAGGTCAACCCGATATAGGCGACCACGCCCAGAACTCCCATCATCATGATCATCTGCGTCGGTGTGAAGGCGATATTGGCCAGCTGCGCCTTCTTGGCCAGCATCGAGTACAGCGGAATCTTCTGGCTTTTCATATGCTGGCCCATCTCCTTGCGGAGCTGGTCAAGAACCTGTTCGCGGTTCTTGCCTTTTTCCAGCATATCCAGCCGCCGGTTAACCCGGTTGTTCAGGCTGATGGATTTGCCGAAAACGGTCAGATAGATGCCTTCGACCAGAACCAGCACGGCGACAAAGATCAATCCATAGATAAGCGGTTCGGCACTGATGACCATTTGGATTATCCCTTGAATGGTTCGAAGATTTCGGTGGGCAGGTGCATGCCCCACATCTTGAAGCGTTCCGAGAAGTGCGAGCGCACACCGGTCGCGGTGAAGTGGCCAATGATCTTGTTTTCAGGCGTCAGACCGACCCGCTGATAGCGGAACACCTCCTGCATCGAGATCACATCGCCCTCCATGCCGGTGATTTCGGTGATCGACGTCATCCGACGCGAACCATCCTGCAGGCGGCTGGCCTGTACGATCAGATTGACGGCGCTGGCGATCTGGCTGCGCACTGCCTTGATCGGCATTTCAATACCGGCCATGGCGATCATGTTTTCAAGGCGCGAAACACCGTCCCGCGCGCTGTTGGCGTGAATCGTGGTCATCGAGCCGTCGTGACCGGTATTCATCGCCTGCAGCATGTCGATCACTTCTTCGCCGCGGGTTTCGCCGACGATGATCCGGTCGGGGCGCATCCGCAGAGCGTTTTTCAGACAGTCGCGCTGCGATACGGCACCCTTACCTTCGACGTTGGCGGGGCGGCTTTCCATCCGGCCCACATGGATCTGTTGCAGTTGTAGTTCTGCTGTGTCCTCGATCGTCAGGATGCGTTCGTCATGGGCAATGAAGGACGACAGGGCGTTCAGCGTGGTTGTCTTGCCTGAGCCGGTACCGCCAGAGACGATGATGTTCAGCCGGGTACTGACCGCTGCCTCCAGATAGAGGGCCATTTCCGGGCTGAACGCCCCGAAACTCACCAGATCCTCGATGGCCAGCTTTTCCTTTTTGAACTTCCGGATCGAGACCAGCGACCCGTCCACCGCGATCGGCGGGACCATGGCGTTGAAACGGCTGCCGTCGGCCAGACGGGCGTCGACATAGGGGTTGGATTCGTCCACCCGCCGACCCACCGCCGACACGATCTTGTCGATGATCCGCAGAAGATGGCGTTCGTCCTTGAACGTTACATCGGTCAGCGTCAGCTTGCCGTCGCGTTCCACGAAAATCTGCCTTGGACCGTTCACCAGAATATCGTTTACGGTGTCGTCCTTCAGCAGGGTTTCCAGCGGGCCCAGCCCCTTGACCTCGTCGAACAGCTCCTGGTTCAGGGTCATGCGTTCGTCACGGTTCAGAACGATGCCGATTTCGTCCAGCGCCTCGGATGTGATCTCCATGATCTCGGATTTCAGATCGGCCTCGCTCGCCTTGTCCAGCGCGGCAAGGTTGAGGTTGTCCAGAAGGCGGGCGTGCATCTCGACCTTGATTTCGCCAAGACGTTCGCGACGCTTCTTTTCCTTGCTCTCCGGCACAACCGGGGCCGGAACCGAGCGCAGTTTTGCCGCGGGTTTGGCCGGGGTCCGGGGCGGGACGGGCGCGGATTCTGGCGCTTTTGACGCTGCGGACTTGGCGACCTGCACCAGCGGTTTCGGCGCTGCGTTGGCAAGAACCTTTTCCGCATTCTGCTTTCTGTAACGGGAGAACATCTGGCGTTCCTTACTTCGATGCGGTCGCGGCCGAACGATTCAGTTCGTGCGCGGATTTTGCAATTTTCTGAATTTCGCGGCGCAAGGGGTTCTTGCGCGCGTTTTCGGCCAGAGGCAGACCATGATCGCAAGCCTGAACTACCTGTTCGCCACCGTCGGGCAGTTGCACCTCGATCTTGATGTCCAGGTTTTCGGCCAGACGCTTGACCCGGCTCTTGCCAGCCAGATCGGTGAATTTCGGCCCACGGTTCAGGATATACCGCAGCCGTTCAACCGGAAGATCTTCGGCCTTCAATGCACGGATTAGACGCAGGGCGTTTTGCGCGCTGCGCATGTCCATCTCAAGCAGCAGGAAATAGACATGGGCGGCGTTCAGCACAGTTTCCGTCCACTGCACGACGGTTGAGGGCATGTCGATCACAACATAATCAAAGTTGGACCGCGCCTGATCAATGATCCGCGCGACATCTTCTGCCCCGATCAGATCGAGGGGGAGCATATCAATCGGTGCGGTCAGAACATGCAGCTTGTCGTTGAAGGGCAGCAGCGCCTGAAGAAAGCTTTCGCTGTCCATGGTGTCGGTGTTGGTCAGCATTTCGAACACCGCTTCGCGGCGCGTAAGATCAAGATATGTCGACACCGCGCCATATTGCAGATCGAAATCCAGCAGACAGACCCGGGGGGCGTCGTCTTTTGAAAGGGTTGCCAGTTCCCAGGCCAGATTGACCGCAAAGGTCGTGGCGCCGACACCACCGGACAGCCCGTGCACCGGCAGAACAACACCCTCGCGTCCGCCACTGGACTTGCGCAGATTCGGAGCGGCGGGGATTTCTTCGATCAAGGCGGGTTCGGGCGCGCGAATACGCTCGATTGCGTCGTGCAGCGCCCCTTCGGGAAGCGGGTAGGGCACGAATTCCTTTGCGCCCAGTTTCAGAAGCTGGTGCAGCACCATCGGGCTGACCTCTTCGGCGATCACGATCACGCGGATGTGCCGTTCGACCGCGGTCTTGATCAGATCGGCAATGGTGTTGATGTTGGCTTCGTCGTCCTCGTCGATGGCAATCGCGATGAATTCCATCGCGTTCGCTTCGGGCTGGCCGAGGAAAACCGTGGCGTCTGCAAAGCTCAGGTCGCCCCATCGCTCGCCCATCTCGGCCTCCATGTCCTCGATCAAGAGATCGAAGTTCTGGACGTCGCGGCAGATCGTGCAGGCAAGGATCGGTTCAGGCTCAACCTGTTTTGCAGCTGTGTTCGTCATCGCCTGTATCCTTCGGTTACCACACCCATGCGGGATCGGCGCAACCGCAAATGGGTTGCCGGATGCCGTCTCCCTGGAGCATGGGCGCGTCAAGATTCGCGCTGGTTGCCCGTCAAGAAGACATTGCTGGGAAATGTTGGCGACATTGAGGCTAAAACAACGTCATTACCCGCTTTGCGGAGACATTTTTGTGATGCCGGAAACGACAAAGCGCGGGACCATGGCCCGCGCTTTGGTTTGTTTCAGCCTCCGGCGGAGGCGATTTCGGCAAGTCCGCCCGCGCCTCCTGGCGGCAATTCGGTCGCGCTTTCGACATATTCTTCAAAGATGACCTGCGCGTATTTGCCGTTCAGATCACCCGAACACTGGACACGCCCCTTACTATAGCCCGCTGGTATGCCCACTTGCGGGCTTTTCGGACTGTCGGGGTTCAGGACGACGACAGGCTCGGGCAGGATATATCCCTTGGCCTTTCCGCGGCAACTCATCGCTTGTGTGTTATGCATCGTCGGATTGCCGAACCCGCCTTCGTCGATGAAGGCGCCGGCCTGTTGATTCCAGCTGTCCGCACAGGCGGAAAGACCGGAAATTGCGCCGATCAAGACAAGCGATCTGAGATGTTTTGTCATGATTTTCACTCCATCACATAGCCGTAAGAGCCGCCGAAGTCTTGTTTGGCGACTTCACCCGCTGCGCCCCGTGTCGGACGGTTGGTATTGCCGGCGGTCTTGCCGAACAAAAACAGATCCGATTCGGTCGGCGGCGTTATCCGGTCGGTCGGCAGGACCAGAGCCTCGCCCCGGACGGGGGTGACGAGATGGGGCGTGATGATGATGACCAGCTCCGATTGCTTTCGTTCATATTCGGCGCTGCGAAACAGTGATCCGAGAACCGGTATATCGCCCAGCCAAGGCACCTGACCGGCGAGATCCTGAAAATCGTCCTCAAGCAGACCGGCGATCGCGAAGCTTTCGCCATCGCGCATTTCCACCACCGTGCTGGTTTCACGCCGCCGGAACGAGTTGACCGAAAAGCCGTTGGCCTGGAATGTCACGGTATTGTCCAGCCCCGACACCGCCGCCTTCAGTTGCAGGTTGATCAGATCCTTGTCCACGACGCGCGGTGTAAAGGTCAGTTCGACCCCGAAGGGTTTGTAGCTGATGCTGACGCCGCCGTCTCCGTCGACAATTGGAACCGGGTATTCGCCACCTGCCAGAAACGATGCCTCCTGCCCCGAAAGGGCGGTTAGGTTCGGCTCGGCCAGGGTGCGCACGACGCCTTTCGACTCCAGAGCCTCAAGCAGCACGGCAAATTGCAGGCTGCCGGCGCCAAAACCAAGGGCAAGCGCGCCTTCGCTTTCTTTGCTCGAGTTATAACCTTGGCCGGTCAGGACGCTTGTCGTGTTGGCCCCCTGGAGTGACCCGGTGCCAAGGGTGACCCCGGTGCCACCTGCCATGCCGCCAATCGCAAGCGAGGACGACAGCGATTTGCGGACCGACCGCTGCATTTCGGCAAACCGCACCTTCAGCATGACCTGCTGGGTGCCGCCGACCGACATCAAATTACTGACCCGTTCAGGGGCATATCGGTTGGCCAGGTCCAGCGCACGGTCCAGCCGGGTGATCGAGCTGACGACGCCCGACAGGACGATCCCGTCGTTCGCCGTGCGCACTTCGATCGGTTCGCCGGGCAGGATCTGGCGCAAGCGTTCCTTGAACTCGGCGATATCGGGAGAGACCTGAACTTCGACGTTGGTGATCAGCCGGCCTTCGGCATTCAGCAAAGTCAGCGTGGTTCGCCCGGGCGCCTTGCCCAGCACATAGATGGTCCGGTCCGACAATGTGGAAATGTCGGCGATGGATGGGTTGGCAATGGATAGTTCTGCAAATGGCTGATCTGATTCGACCACCACCGCACGGTTCATCGGCACGTTCAATGCGCTTGAGGTTGACCCGTTCATCACCCTCAGGGTTTCGGCTTGCGCAGCCGGAACCGACGCCACTGCCACAGAAAACCCCAACAGCACGGCCCTCAGAAATCTGTCAATCTGCATGTGATCTGCCTCTCTGATCACGGTTTGGTCCGGATCTTTACGCCCGGATTTCGCGATACCATGCGGCAAATGTACTTTTCATGCAAGAATCAAGGGATTGTAGCACACATATGTTGTGGACAAGTGGCAACACACGACAGGTCTTGCGTCACCGATGCGCCGCGCACACCCGATGTGGGGTCGCAGCGCCCGATTCTAGAAATCGATCAATTGGTGCAGGCTACGGGAATCTCGACCACGTCCGCGCCCCTGCGGGTTCTGATCGTGCAGACGCGCTCTTTCTCGACCTCGACAATCATTTCGTCGGCGATACCAAGCAGATCGCGCTGGTCGATCTCGACAGCGGCTGAAACGCTGGTGTCTTCGGCGCCAACAAGGGCAAGCGACAGACGACCCGTGGATTGCGCCTGCGCCAGCGAAGCCACTTGCCGCGATGTCGCCTCAACCGTGACGGTACGCGCCACCGAGGGACTGGAGCGATCTTCGTCAGCGGACTGGTCGATTGCAACGAGGCGCACGCCGGTTTCGATCAACTTTGTCACTTCCTGACTACCGCCGCGCTGGGTGGGCTGGTTGCCACTCCAGAACACGTCGACCCGGTCACCGGGGCGCAAAAACCCCGACACGCCGGACGAAACATTGACCCCAATTGCAAAGGCCCGCATTCCGTTTGTCAGGCGCGATGATACGCCGGCATCCATTCCGGGTTCGGTCACTTTGCTGGCCAGAATCGCTTCGTCTTTTTCCATCGTGCGCAGTACCGCGCGGGGTTTGCGTCCTTCGTCGGGGAAAAGTGCGGCCCCATCCTGAAACACACCTTCAGGGATCGCGTCCTGCGGCCAGTTGACTGCGCGCACGTCTTCGGCGGCCAGTCGTTCCCCATAGCGGACGGTCCGGTTCACCACGAAGACCTGTTGAGTGGGCACCGCGACGCCCTGACGGGAGCGTTCAAGCTCAAGAGCGGCCTTTTGTTCGGCGAAATAGCCATTTGCCATGTAGACCGCAAACCCGGCCAGTCCCAGGCCGAGGATCAGTACGAATCCGAATACCATACGCATGGGATTTCCTTTCCAGATATTGCGCCCACCCCGAGTGAGCGGGGGGCACGTGTTTCGGTGTGGGTTCGTTTTGCGCGTGCAATGGGGCGAAACGATGCTGTTTCTGAGTGTTTGTTGCGGTTCTGGAAAAGGTCTGTCCGCCAGTCGGGTTCAGAAGGTGGCCCGACTTTGTATTGCGACACGGACGAAAATGCGGGCGGGGACGCTCTTGCGTCCCAGACTCGTCGTTCCGCCGGATGGTTGCTTAGAATGTGGTGATCATCGCGCGTGATGCCATATTCGAGCTCATGGTTTCAGTGGCGTTTTTGCTACCAGTTGCGATTGTGCCCATGACCGCAAGTGTCAATGCCATCAACAGAGCGGTCAACAGCACCCAATCCACAGTAATTGCGCCGGATTCGTCGGACAGAAAACTTGTAGAACGTGATTCCATTGTCAGACTCGCAATATTGTTTTTTTACCGTTGTCAGTTCTGTATCTGGCGCGTCCTAACCCACGTGGTAATTGTTGCCATAAATTTTACGTGCGGTTGAACCCTTAGGTCTTGGGAAGTCAGTGCTCCGGGGGCGCCCTTTGAATGCGCCCCCGGAATTCTTTTTTAGCTCGATGGAGCCCAGTCGGTCTCGATTGTCGTTCCGTTCAGTTGGGTCGAGATGGCTTTGGTTACCGTTTCGGTGCCGCTCTTGACGGTGGTCAGCACGGCGATGCCCAAGCCTACGATGGCGGCGGTCAGTACGACCCAGTCAACGGTGACAGCGCCGTCTTCGTCGTTGCGGAATTTCTTGGCGATTTTGAAGAATTTCATTTTAGTGTTCCTTTTGGTTTCGTGTTTCAGTTTCAGTTTCAGTTTCAGTCCCGATCCGATTTCGCTTTGGACCGGTCTGCGTTTGACCCGTGTTTGCGTTCGGAATGATCCTATAAAGCCTGTGGATTCGGGCAGGAATTGGGCGTCGTTGGGGCATTCCTGGCCCGCATGCATGTTGGCGCTGAATCGGTTCATAACCGGCTGAAATTTAATTGAAATAATTTTAGAAAAATTTCTTTGCGTCGCGCCATGCGTTCCTGAAAAACCATAGTCGGGCACGATTCGGACGCGCAAACTGCGCTCCGGCTGGCCCGCCCGACGTTTTCTTGCAACAATTGAAAAAACCAATACAGGGCGGAGCAGCGACCCTATGAGGCAGAATTTCATCACGTCGATCACGCTTGCGGCTTGCCTGAGCGTTTCACCGGCCATGGCTGAAGGGCCACAGCCGTTCCCCGAGTTTACTTTCAAGCGGATCAAGCCGCCCAAAGCCGGAGAGGTGAAACGGATCACCGTCCAGGTAGAGCCGCAGGCGCCCCGTGTCGCGCTGGTGACACGCCCGGTGACGCCCGACGCGCCTCCGGGCATCAAGGCTCCGGCCAGTGACGCGCTGGATTGGTTCTGGGGCAGGGTGGAGGGCGGTTCGCCGGCCACGCGCGTTGCATCAGCGATGATCGCGTTGCAGTCGGGGCAGGTGGCCGCGCCGCGATTGCAAAATCTGCGCGACATCGCCGACCGGCACGGCACCGACATCCTGAAGGCGACGATCGGCACCCGGGTTTCGCCCGCCTTTGCACTGGCGGTGATCTCGGTCGAATCGGGCGGTCGTACCGATATCCTGTCACGCGCTGGCGCACAGGGGTTGATGCAGCTGATGCCGGCCACGGCCGAGCGTTTCGGCGTCATGGACCGCACTGTCGCGTCCGAGAACATCCGCGGCGGTGTCACCTATCTTGACTGGCTGATGGGCCGGTTCGGGGGTGACCCGCTGCTGGCGCTGGCCGGGTATAACGCCGGTGAAGGGGCGGTCGACAAACATGGCGGCGTTCCCCCCTATGCCGAAACCCGGGGCTATGTGCCCAAGGTGCTGGCCGCCTGGTCGGTGGCCAAGGGACTGTGCCTGACGCCACCCGAACTGATCACCGATGGCTGCGTCTTCGTCGGCAACCGCACTGCGACGAATGGCTGACGACTATGGATGAGACGAAACCGCTGGTGCTGGACGTGGATGGCACGTTCCTGCGCACTGATATGTTGTATGAGACATTCTGGGCCGGGCTGGGGCGCGACCCGGTCCGTGTGATCGGGTTGGCGCTGCGGCATCTGCGTGAACCGGCAGTTCTCAAGGCGCGGCTGGCCGGGGTCGTGGATCTGCGCACCGATTTGCTGCCCGTCCAACCCGAGGTTCTGGCGCTGGCCCGGGCGGCGCAGGATGAGGGGCGCGCGGTCGCGTTTGCCTCGGCTTCGGACAGTGCTCCGGTAACGCGCCTTGCCGCCCACCACGGAATCGAACGGGTTTTTGCCAGCGATGGCACCTGCAACCTCAAGGGCGAGGCCAAGTCACGGGCTTTGATCGAGGCCTATGGCGCTGGCGGGTTCGACTATGCCGGAAACGACAAGTCGGATTGCGCGGTCTGGTCCAAGGGCGACCGCGCGATCATCGTCGGCAATCACCCAAAGGCCGCCGCTGAGCTGCGCGCCGAAGGACATCCGGTGAGCGAAGTTCAGGAGGGCTGGGCGTGGCGCGATCTGAAACGCGCGCTGAGGCCCCATCAATGGGTCAAGAACAGTCTGCTGATCCTGCCGATGATCGCCGCGCATGATTTCACCCTCTCGACCCTCTGGCTGGTTCTCGCCGGGATTGTCGCGTTTTCGGCTGCGGCGTCATCGATCTATATCGTTAACGATCTGCTCGATCTGGAGGCGGATCGCCTGCATCCGACAAAATGCCGCCGCCCATTCGCCACGGGGGCGGTTCCCATACGGATCGGCATGTTGACCTCTGTGGTGCTGGCTGCAGTCGCATTGAGTCTGGGTGCAGCGCTCGGCGGCGCGTTCTTTGGTGTTGTCCTGCTTTATATGGCGATTTCGCTGGCCTATTCGCTGAAATTCAAGCGGATGCGCTGGGTCGATGTGTTCACTCTGGCGGCCCTCTATACCATTCGCGTGGTGGCAGGGGCGGCAGCCAGCCGGGTGGATGTGTCGATCTATATGCTGATTTTCATCTTCCCGGTCTTCGTCACACTGGGCTGCGTCAAACGGATGACCGAACTGGCGCTTGCGACAGGGGACGAACCTTTGCCGGGGCGGGGATACGGGCGTCGCGATCGCGGCGATCTGCTGAACATGTCGGGGCTGGGGATTGCCGGCGCACTGACGATCTTTGCGCTGTATTCGGTCAGCGAACAGGGGCGGGCGCTGTACCCGACCGTCTGGATTCTCTGGCTTACAATGGTTCCGATCACGATCTGGCTGATCCGCATGGTGGCACTCGGGTTTCACGGCAAACAGGATTACGACCCCATCGTTTTCGCCCTGCGTGACCGTATCGGAATCGGTATCCTGCTGATGATCTTTTCGCTGATGCTCTGGGCGGCGGGGCTGTGGGCGCAATGGTTCGGATGACCGCGTGTTTGGTTAAGCCGGACGCTCTTCGGTCCTGAACGCCCTTATCGCGGGCCCCATTGCAGCGTGGCGCGGGGCGAGGAGGGACATCAGGACCGAAGAGCCTGCCGTCACACCGACATCTTCTTGAAGATCCGCTCGGGTATCGCCTTGATGATACCCATGATTGCGCGCCAGAAGAACGGGGTATAAATCACGTCGCGGCGTTTCGTCACCGCCTTGAGGATATCCTGCGCCACATCGTCGGGGCTCGCCACCAGAAACATGCCGGGTATCCCCCAGGTCATCGGGGTGTCCACGAAGCCGGGTTTGACCGTCACCACATGCCCGCCTGCACGGGTCAGCCGGTTGCGCAGCCCCGACAGATAGGTGTGGAAACCCGCCTTTGCAGCGCCGTAAACATAGTTACCGATCCGCCCGCGATCCCCCGCCACTGATCCGACGCCTACGACGCAGCCTGCGCCGCGTGCCTCGATCTCGGGGGCCAGCATCTGCAAAAATCGCGCGGGACCGGTGAAGCTGTCGGTCACTGTGCCGTCGATCAATGCCGGGTCCAAGTCGATCTCGCCTTGCGGCGGCATCGAACCGACAAAGACCGCACAGTTCACCACACCGCCCGGCACCGCATCGATAATCGCGGCAAATCCATGGGCGTCGCGGGCATCGAACCGCATGGCCCGGGCCGTCGGAGCGCCGCGCAGCAGGCAATCGGCGGCGGTCGTTTCCATATCCGCCATATCGCGTCCCGCAAGGATCAACCCATCGCCCCGTTCCGCCAGCCCGCGCGCCATGGCCCGAGCCATGGCCGAAGTCGCGCCCAGCAGGATCCAGGTTTCTCCGGTGTCGGCCATCACAGGCTCCTCAGGTCAAGTCGGCGGATAAGATCGGTGGTCATTGCACCTGCCGGATCAGCTTCGCGCACCGCCGCGGCCCATGCCCCGTGTTCGGGATACATCGCCCGCATTGCCGCCCCGCGCGCCAGTGCGTCCTTGGCCAGATAGATGCGCCCGCCCGCATTCAACGTATCGGATTCCAGCTCGCTGATCAGACGAACGGCGTGGGCGCGGTTGCGGAAATCGACGGCCAAAGTGTAACCCTCGGTCGGAAAGGACATCATGCCGGCGCGTCCCGATCCCATGCGTTTCAACACGGCCAAGGGCGATGCAAGGCCGGATTTCGCGACCTTTTCCAGCATGGCGCGCAGGGCAGAGGCCTGTTCCAAAGGCACGACACATTGAAACTGGTGAAACCCTTCGCGGCCATAAAGCCGGTTCCAGTCGCGGATCTTGTCGAGCGGGAAAAAGAAATCCCGGATCGGTTTGACCAGCGTGCGGCCCTGTTCCGGCACCCGGCGAAAATATGCGCGGTTGAACATCCGCACAACCGGCGGCGACAGCGCGAACCCCGGCGCATCAAAAGGCACCGACCGCGCGCGCCCGCGTGCGGTAACCAGCCCCGATCCTGTCTCGGCCTCTTCCAGAATGCCGCGGCCCAGGTTTTCACCCGTTGCCGTCGCGTCGATCCAGCCGACGGAATAGGTGGCGTCAGATGCGTCCAGATAGGTCAGGAAATCGTCCCATCCGTCAATCCGGCGTTCTGTCACAACAATCACGTCGCCCTTGCATTTCAACAATTGCAACTCGGCGCTGGCGATCACACCGGTCTGGCCCAGACCGCCGACGGTGACCCGAAACAGCGGATCGTCCCGGGTGATCCGCCGGTTATCGCCCTGTGGCGTGATTAGTGTAAACGCCTCTACGTGCTGGCCGAACGATCCCGCGCCGTGATGGTTCTTGCCGTGTACGTCATGGGCAATCGCCCCGCCGACGGTGGCAAACCCTGTGCCCGGCATCACCGCAGGCAACCAGCCGCGCGGCGCGAAGATCCGCGCCAACTCGCCCAGCTGCATCCCCGCCTCGACATGGACAATGCCGTTGGCGGCGTCGAAACTCAGCATCCGGTCCAGTCGCAGCATCTGCACCGCGCGCCCGCCGTTGTTCAGACAGGCATCACCATAGCTGCGACAGTTGCCAATCGCTGGCGCTGGTTCGTCGCCCATCAGCGCGGTGAGTGTCGATTGCCGCTCCGGTCGGGCCAGATCGCCAGAGGCACGCAGCGCGCGACCCCATCCGGCATATTCAGCGGGTTTCCAGCGCATTGGCTTCCTTTCTCGACAGTCGCTCTGCCAAAGGGAGGGCGACCAGCCCGACGGCGATGGCGAACCACAGCGTCGTCAGGCGAATGATGGCAGTGGCGGGCACCGATACGGCCAAAGGCACGCCCTGCAACGATAAAAGCGCGATCATCGCCGCTTCGGCGCCACCGACACCGCCGGGCGCACCGGTCAGCCCGCCCGCCAATGTGGCAAACAGGAAAATCCCAACGGCGCTTGCGACGCCGATGTCGTGGCCCATCCAGACCAGAAGCAGATGAAATGCAACGCCTTCGGCCAACCAGCCGATCAGGCCCAGCCCGGTTGCCCCAGCGATCAGCGCCGGATTGGAGAACCGCGCCAAAGATCGCGCCGCGCCGCGCAGCCGCGCGCAGAGACGGGGCCAGCGCCCGGTGAGACGAAACGCAGATCCCGCCAGCGTCGACAAAAGCGCCGGGCGGGTGGCGGCAAAAGCCGCGCCCAGAGCCAGCAGGGTCACCGGTACGCCACCGGCAATCCCGGTCGTCGAAAGAGACAGGGCAATTGCCAGAAGAACGCCCATCGCGGCCAGATCAGACGCCCGGTCGAGCAGCGCCAGAGGCGCGGTGCGCTCGAAGCTCCACCCGGTTTCACGGGCGATCCAGCGCATCCGCACCAATTCGCCAACCCGTCCGGGGGTGACGGACATGGCAAAACCACCCATAAAATGTAGGACATTACGCGATAGTGAAATCGACAGCCCCAACCGCCGCGCGAACACATGCCAACGCAAGGCGCGAAAACCATAATTCACAAGGCTGAGCCCCAGAAGAGCGGCGATCTGCCATGCTTTGATCCGGGCGATCTGGTTCGCGAGGTCTTGCCAACCGGTGCCCGCAATCAACCCGATCAGACCCAGCAAAAGCAGGGCCAGCAGACCCATCAGGATCAACCGGTCGCGCAAGCGACGCGGAATATGGGAATCGGCCATCGTCATTGCCCGGCGATTAGCAACGGAATACGGCAATACTATGGTATCGTTTCTAAAATGGGGACAATTTCTGACAGTTCGGCGACGAGAGTGCAGACTGCTTCATCCCCCGTGCCGCGACATCGAATTAACGCCAATCGATTGAAACGGGACAACGAGGCGATCGAAAAAAGGCCACCACTGCCCGGTATGACGGTGGCGGCCTGTTCTATCGGGTCGCTCAGACGATCGTGGCTTCGGTCGCGGCGCGCAGTTCTTCCTCGGACACGCCATCGGCGCATTCGACGATCTTCAGCCCGCCTTCAACCACATCCAGAACGCCCAGATTGGTGATGATCCGGTCCACCACGCCCTTGCCGGTCAGCGGCAAGGTGCATTCTTTCAACAGCTTGCTGTCGCCGTGTTTCGACGTGTGATCCATGACGACGATCACGCGTCCAACGCCCGCGACCAGATCCATCGCGCCGCCCATCCCTTTGACCAGCTTGCCGGGAATCATCCAGTTTGCCAGATCGCCGTTCTCTGCCACTTCCATGGCGCCCAGGATTGCAGCGGCGATCTTGCCGCCGCGGATCATGCCGAAACTGGTGGCGCTGTCGAAATACGCGGTGCGCGGCAATTCGGTGATGGTCTGCTTGCCCGCGTTGATCAGATCGGCGTCTTCTTCACCCTCGAACGGGAAAGGGCCCATGCCCAGCATGCCGTTTTCGGATTGCAGCGTGATATCCTTGTCGCCGACATAGTTGGCGACCAGTGTCGGAATCCCGATGCCAAGATTGACATACCAGCCGTCTTCCAGTTCCTCAGCGGCCCGTGCCGCCATCTGATTGCGATCCCAAGGCATTACACGGACTCCTTCTTGCGCGTCGTGCGCTGTTCGATCCGCTTTTCATGCGTCCCCTGAACGATCCGGTGAACAAAGATGCCGGGCAGGTGGATTAGATCGGGATCAAGAGATCCTTGTGGTACGATTTCTTCGACTTCGGCAACGCAGATCTTGCCGCACATTGCGGCGGGGGGGTTAAAGTTGCGCGCCGTCTTGCGGAATATGAGGTTGCCGGTGTCATCGGCTTTCCACGCCTTGATGATCGACAGATCGGCGACGAGGGCCCGTTCAAGGATGTAATCCTGACCATCGAAGTTCTTAACTTCCTTGCCCTCGGCGATCACCGTGCCGACGCCGGTCTTGGTGTAAAAGCCGGGAATTCCGCAGCCCCCGGCGCGCATCCGTTCGGCCAGCGTGCCCTGCGGATTGAATTCCAGTTCCAGTTCGCCGGACAGATACTGGCGCATGAATTCGGCGTTTTCGCCCACATAGGACGAAATCATCTTTTTTACCTGCCGGGTCTGCAACAGGATGCCGATGCCGAAATCGTCGACGCCGGCATTGTTGGACGCGAAGGTCAGATCCTTCGTTCCCGCCTGTTTGATCGCCTCGAGCAACAGTTCGGGAATACCGCAGAGCCCGAACCCGCCAGCGGCGATGAACATACCGTCGAACAGAATTCCATCCAGTGCCTCGGCGGCAGAACCGTAAACCTTTTTCATTCCGTCAGTCTCCGTTTGATCGGATTGCAGTCTTTCGCGTTACAACCGTTCTGCGGCCCACGCAGCCCCAAGTCAATCTGACCGGCGCTTTCAGCCATCGATGACATCGTCGTCATCCGTTTCGGGTTGCGCTGCGGCCTTTTTTGCCGCCGGTTTTTTTGCTGCAGGTTTCTTCGGCGCGGCTTTCTTTGCGGTCGCCGTCTTTGCAGCCGCCGTTTTTGCGGTTGCCGTTTTTGCCGGAGCCTTCTTTGCCGCCGGTTTCTTGGCGGCGGGCTTTTTCGGCTTGCCCTTGCCGGACTTGGCGATCTTTTCGGCGATCAACTCCAAGGCCTGAGTGACGGTGACCTGTTCGACGTCACTTTCCTTGGGCAGGGTCGCATTCACCTTTTCCCATTTGACATAAGCACCGTATTTTCCCTCGACGATGTCGATTGCCCCACCTTCGTCCGGGTGTTCACCAAGACTGCGCAGCACTTTGGCCGAGGCGCCCCGCCCGCCGCGCGACGCAACCTTTTCCGCCAAAAGCTGAACCGCGCGGTTCATGCCGACGCTGAAAACCTCTTCGTTGTTTTCCAGATTGGCGTTGGTACCGCCCCGGTCACTGGTCGATTCCGCGTGTTTGATATAGGGGCCATAACGCCCGATATTGGCCCAGACCATCACGCCGTCTTCGGGGTGCGGGCCGATCGGCCGGGGCAGGGACAGCAGGCGCACGGCCTGTTCCAGATCCACCTGTTCGGGCGGCCATTCCTTAGGGACCGACTGGCGCGGCGGTTTCTTGTTGTCTTCGGTGATCTCTCCGCGCTGGACATAGGGGCCGAAGCGGCCTTTGAACGCATGGATATTGTCTCCCGCATCCTGACCCAGCAATTTGCCCTCGGGGGGGATGCCGCTTGGATCGGCGTCGTCATCGCCCGGGGGGCCAAAGGGCCGGGTGAAACGGCATTCGGGATAGTTGGAACAGCCGATAAACGCGCCGCCGGAGCGCGCTGTGCGCATGCTCAGCCGCCCGGCACCGCAATGGGGGCACAGGCGTGGATCGCTGCCGTCTTCCTTGGCCGGGAACAGATGGGGCTCCAGCACCTCGTTGATCTTGTCCAGAACCTCGCCGATGCGCAGGTCGGCGGTTTCGGCGATGGCGGCCGAGAAATCGGCCCAGAAACGGCCCAGAACTTCCTTGTAATCCCGGCTGCCCGCCGACACGTCGTCCAACTGGGCCTCAAGATCGGCGGTGAAATCATATTCCACATAGCGGCTGAAATAGTTCGACAGGAAAGCTGTGACCAGTCGCCCCTTGTCCTCGGGAAACAGACGGTTGCCCTCTTTGCGGACATATTCGCGGTCCTGAATCGTGGTCACGATGGACGCATAGGTCGAGGGACGGCCAATGCCCAACTCTTCCATCCGTTTCACCAGAGTCGCCTCGGTGTATCGCGGCGGGGGCTGGGTGAAATGCTGAATTGCCAGTGCTGCCTCGTTGGCCGACAGGATCGCAGCGCCGTTGGATTGCACACCCTTGGCTGCATCATCGATGATCGCGCTGTCGTCGCCACCTGCCTTGCGGAACTCGGATGCCAGCGACACTTTGGCAAAGCTCGCCGGTTCGCCCTGACGGATTTCGGGCAGGATGCGGTCGTCGTCGTCAGTCGTGACGTCGTCGCGGCCTTCGACATAAATTTTCAGGAAGCCATCGAACAGAATCCGCTGACCTGTGGCGCGCAGACCAACCTGGGAATCTTCGCTCAGAATCTCGACGGTTGTGCGTTCCAGACGCGCCGCCTCCATCTGACTGGCCAGTGTGCGTTTCCAGATCAGATCGTACAGTTTGCGCTGATCCGAGTCGGAAATGCGGAGATCTTCGGCCGACTGCGACAATTCCGTCGGGCGGATACACTCGTGTGCTTCCTGCGCGTTCTTCGCTTTGTTCTTGTAAATCCGCTGCTTGCCCGGGACATAGGCATCGCCATAGCGTGCGGCGATGGCATCACGGACGGCGACGATCGCCTCGGGCGCCATGTCGATCCCGTCGGTCCGCATATAAGTGATGTGACCCGCCTCATAGAGGCGTTGTGCCGCGCTCATCGTCTGGCGGGCACCCATGCCGAATTTGCGCGAGGCTTCCTGTTGCAGCGTCGATGTCATGAACGGCGGGCTGGGATTGCGCGAGCCTGGTTTCGCCTCGACGCTGGCAATTTTGAACTGGCCAGAGGTCAGCGCCTTGACTGCAAGATCGGCGGCGGCGGCGTTTTCCAAACTGAACCGATCGAGCTTGTGGCCGCCCAGCATGGTCAGCCGCGCCTCATAGTTCTGATTTCTCGGGGTGGCCAGCATTGCCTTGACCGACCAGTATTCGCGGGCACGGAAAGCCTCGACCTCCATCTCGCGTTCGACAATCAGACGCAGACAGACCGACTGCACGCGCCCTGCGGATTTCGCGCCGGGCAATTTGCGCCACAACACCGGGGACAGGTTAAAGCCCACCAGATAATCCAGCGCTCGGCGTGCAAGATAGGCATGCACCAACGCGATATCGACTTGACGGGGGTTCTTCATCGCCTCGGTCACCGCGGATTTGGTGATGGCGTTGAACACCACGCGGCTGACCGGCGTGTCCTTCTTGATGGATTTCCGATTCCTGAGGGTTTCCTCCAGGTGCCAGCTGATCGCCTCGCCTTCGCGGTCGGGGTCGGTCGCGAGGATCAGTGAATTGTCGAGGGCCAGAGCGTCGGCAATTGCCTTAACATGCTTCTTGCTGGTGCTTGCGACCTCCCATTTCATGTCGAAATCATGCTCGGTATCGACAGATCCGTCCTTGGGCGGCAAGTCACGCACATGGCCATAAGACGCCAGAACGGTATAGCCAGGGCCAAGATATTTGTTGATTGTCTTGGCCTTGGCTGGCGATTCTACGACGACAACGGGCATTGAATTCCTTCCGACTCGGGCATCACGGGCGACGGCGCTAGATGTGGGTGCAGAACCGGTCTTGTCAATCGGGCTGCGGGAAAGATGGGCCATTCGCTCAATCGACTGGCGTTTAAATAGCTGGATTGTCCGCGTTAACGGCCAATCTCGTGGCTCGCGTACCCGGTTGTCGGACAGACCGAGCGGCTTGGACCGAGGATTGCTGGTGCCATTGGTCGCCTGTTCGGTCGGTGGTTTGTGCGACGGGTCTGACAGATGTCGTTGGGGGCCAAGTGGCTGTTGCCTGTGCCGCGTGCTCATATGGCCGGCGCAGGCGGCGTTGCTGGAGCCAGACATTCCCCGGGCCGACAGCGTCACGGCAGATTGATCGCATCGAACTGGCAAATGGCCGGGGTTCACGAGCGGGGTGGTATCTGCGCCAATGGTGCCTGAGCTTCGGTTTTGGCGGAGCGGTATTCCATGGCCGGTGCGCCGCGCTTCAGGCGGAACGGCGTGTCGCGAGAATTGTCGCGCGGTCCCTTCGGATCACAATTTCGTAAGCAAGCCTCCGGGCTGACGGGCGATCTTGCCGTCAAGCTCCAGTGTGACAAGCTCTGGCGTCACGTCTTTCGCCGAGAGCGCCAGATCGCGGATCAACTGATCTTCGGCAAGGGGGCTGGGGCCCAGACGATCCAGAATCCGCAGATGGAGAGAATGCGCCCCACGCAGGCTGAGACGAAGCTCTGCCTTGCCGGCTGCATCGCCGACGGTCGGGCGGCTTGGCTTGGGTGTGTTGCTGGCCACCGGAGTTTTGCGTTTGTCAGTCGTCTTTGCGGCGGTTCGGTCGGTATCTCCATCAATCGGTGCAGAATGACCTTCAGCTGTCTTTGAAACGACGCCAAGTGCTGCAATCACATCTGCGGCGCTCCGCACCAAGGTTGCGCCGTCACGGATCAGCATATTGCACCCGGCTGCTCGGGCGTCGAATGGATGGCCGGGAACCGCCAGCACCTCGCGCCCCTGATCCAGAGCATCGCGGGCAGTGATCAGACTGCCTGACTTTGTCGCCGCCTCGACCACGACAACACCGCGCACGATGCCGGAAATGATGCGGTTGCGGCGGGGGAAATGCCGTGCTTGAGGTTGCAGGCCCATCGGCTGCTCCGAAATTCGCAGCCCGTTTTCGATGATTTCCTGCGCCAGAACGGCATTTTCTGCGGGATAGATTGCATCGACCCCGCCCGCCATCACCGCGATCGTCCCGTGCGGCAGCGCGCCAATATGGGCTGCGGTGTCGATCCCCCGGGCCAGCCCCGAGACGACAACGTTGCCCGCCTGACCCAGTTCATCGGCCATCTTCCGCGCCATGCGCGTGCCAAGCGACGACGCATTGCGCGCCCCGACCAGAGCGACCGAGGGGCGTTCCAGGATCGAGAGATCACCGATGGCCCAGAGCAAAGGCGGAGAATCGGCGAGATCAGACAAGGCTGCGGGATAGTCGGCTGCACCGGCACAAAGCAGCTGCGCACCCGCCAGCCGCCCGGCCTTCATTTCGGCCATTACCACGCCAACGGGGCAAACCTCATAGCCTGCAACACCTGCTGCGGCTGCCACACCGGGAAGCGCAGCCAGTGCTGCCTGCGCCGATCCGTGTTCCGCCATCAGGCGGTAAAATGTCGCCACGCCAACCCGGCGTGAGCGCAAGAGACGAAGCCAACTTAACCGTTCTTCCTCGGAGTGGGGTGGGGTGAGGGGGGTGAGGGAAGGGAAATAATCCACCGGTCAACCTGTCTTCGTCTGCTTGCAAGACCACATTGGTGCCGGAATGGTTAAGAGATGGTGAAGACTTTTCCCTGCTCTGGCGACTTCTCCCTACCCTCTGATAGTAAACGATTTAATTTTCAAGTCTCACGATCATCCTGCCTGATCGCATTCACCCGCACCGGGAATCATACCTGAAAGTTGCGAATCGCCGGCGATCAGGCAAGCTCTCCGTTTGCCGTGATCACGGTTTTTCCGCCGATCCAGGGCGACAGCGCGGCGGGCAGCGCGACCGACCCGTCGGCCTGCTGACCATTTTCAAGCACCGCGATCAGACAACGCCCGACAGCCAGCCCGGAACCGTTCAGCGTATGGACGAACTCCGGCTTGGCGCCTTCGGAGCGAAACCGGGCATTCATCCGCCGGGCCTGAAAATCACCGGTGTTCGAGACCGATGAAATCTCGCGGTAGCTGTTCTGTCCCGGCAGCCACACCTCAAGATCATGGGTGCGTCGCGCGCCAAAACCCGTGTCCCCCTCACACAGAAGCATCACGCGGTACGGCAGGTCCAGCCGTTCAAGGATGTTCTGCGCGCAGCCGGTCATGCGGTCATGTTCGGCGCCGCTGTCCTCGGGTTTTGTAATGCTGACCATTTCGACTTTTTCGAACTGGTGCTGGCGCAACATTCCCGAAGTGTCCTTGCCCGCGCTGCCCGCTTCGCTGCGGAAACACAGCGAATGGGCCGTCAGTCGGATCGGCAGATCGCCCTCGTCAATCACGGATTCGCGCACTGAATTGGTCAGCGTGACCTCGGATGTGGGGATCAGCCACCAGCCGTTCGTGGTCTGATAGCTGTCTTCCGCAAATTTTGGGAGCTGGTTGGTGCCATACATCGCCTCTTCGCGCACCAGAACCGGAGCGTTGGTTTCCTCAAGCCCATGTTCGGTCACATGAATATCAAGCATGAACTGCGCCAACGCCCGGTGCAATCGTGCCATCGCACCACGCAGAACAACGAAACGGCTGCCGGATAGTTTCCCTGCTGTCGCAAAGTCTAGCCCGCGCGCTGCCGGCAGTTGATAATGTTCAAGCGGAGTGAAATCAAAACTGGCGGGGGTGCCCCAGCGGTGGATTTCGGTGTTGTCCGCCTCGTCGCGCCCCGAGGGCACCACGTCGTCCATTACATTGGGCAGTGTCAGCAGCAGATCGGTAAGCTGTTGGTCCAGCGATTTGGCCTGCACCTCCATCTCGGCGACTTCGGCTTTTTTGGCGGCCACGGTTGCGCGCAGGCTTTCGAACAGCGCTTCGTCCCCCGCCGCCTTGGCCGCGCCAACCTGTTTGCTGGCAGCGTTTTGATCGGCCTTGGCGGTCTCGGCGCGCTGAATCGCTGCGCGCCGTTCGTTGTCCAGCGCAAGCACCTGTGTTGATATCCCCGACAGCCCGCGTCGCGCCATGGCGGTGTCGAAAGACTCGGGGGCGTCGCGGATCGTGCGGATGTCGTGCATGGCTCTGTGTCCTCTGAATCGGTCGTGGCCCGGGTTATGGCCGGTTTTCGCGCGGGGTGTAACAGGTTTTGCGCGAGGTGCCGCACCAAAGGGAGGAAGCGGTTGTTTTGCGTTCGGCCTAGCGAGCGGCGGCAAGAGCCGTTCATGGCGCGTGGAATTTTGAGTTGACTCTTTTAGTCAGGTTTAAATATGTTGCCCGACATGCGGCGGTAAGCGCTGTTTCGGACGGTGCCTGACGTGTTGCGGCATTTGTTGCCATCCCGCGCCGACGGCGTCCGATCATATTGAATTCATTGCGCTGTTGAAGTTGCATTCTATCAAAGGACAATCATCCATGAAGACCACTCTTGCAGCCGCCCTTGGCACCACGATGATGATCGCGGCACCGGCCCTTGCGGACAAGGCAGCCGTTCTGGACAACTATGCCGATATCGCAGGTGCCGCTTACGGTGACAGTCTGACCACGGCGCAGGCGTTGCAGGACGCGGTGAATGCGCTGATCGCGACTCCTTCCGCCGAGGCGTTGCAGCTGGCAAAACAGGCATGGCTGAACGCCCGCGTCCCGTATCAGCAGACCGAGGTTTACCGCTTTGGCAATGCGATCGTCGATGATTGGGAGGGGCGCGTGAACGCCTGGCCGCTGGACGAGGGGCTGATTGACTATGTGGATGCCGCCTATGGCGGGGCGACGGACGAAAACGAATATGCCGCGCTGAACGTGATCGCCAACCCGACCTTTACCCTGTCGGGCCGGGAAATCGATGCAACCTCGATCAATCCCGATCTGCTGCAAGGTGCGCTGCACGAGGCGGATGAGGTGGAAAGCAATGTTGCAACCGGATACCACGCCATCGAATTCCTGCTGTGGGGGCAGGATCTTAACGGTCACGGCAAAGGCGCTGGAAACCGCTCTTGGTCGGATTATGGCACGGGTGACGATTGCACCAACGGCAACTGTGACCGGCGTGGCGATTACCTGAAGGCGGCGACTGATCTTCTGGTGTCGGATCTGGAATGGATGAGCGCGCAATGGGCCGATGACGGTGCTGCGCGGGCCAGTTTGTTAGAGAATGAAGATGCGGGAATCTCGGCCATCCTGACCGGCATGGGCAGCCTTTCCTATGGCGAACAGGCCGGAGAGCGGATGCGTCTTGGCGTCATGCTGAACGACCCCGAGGAAGAGCATGACTGTTTCTCGGACAACACCCACAACAGTCATTTCTATGACGCGATGGGCATCCGCAACGTGTATCTGGGCAGCTATACCGGCATCGACGGCATGGTGACTTCGGGCGAAAGCCTGTCGTCGCTGGTTGCCGCTGCGGACGCCGGTGTCGACGCCGAACTGACCGGGAAACTAAACGCGACGATGCTCGAAATGGTTCGGTTGAAGGCCGCAGCCGAGGCTGGATTTGCCTATGACATGATGCTGGAACGCGGCAACGCCGGGGGTGAGGCGCTGATCATGACTGCGGTAGATGCCTTGATCGACCAGACCCGGTCGATTGAACGGGCGGTCGACGTGTTGGGCGTGGCGCAGATCTCATTTGAAGGATCAGACAGCTTGGACGATCCCGACGCCGTATTCCAATAGGCCAATGCAATACCCAGATGACGGGGAGTGCCAGACCGGCATCCCCGTTTTCAAGGCCACCCGATGAGCAAGATTCCCAGCCCCTGCATCGACGTCTGCAAGTTTAAACGCAACGGCCATTGTCTCGGCTGCTCGATGACCAAGACGCAGAAATCAATGTTCAAAGGGTTAAAAAAGACCTCGCACCGGGCGGCGTTCGTGGAAATGCTGGTCGCGCAGCAGAGTGTCATGGGCAAATACAGCCATTGGCAGCCCGCCTATCTGCGCAAGTTGCGCAAGAAGAATGTCCCGCCGATGGATTTCCTGACCGACCCGGGCTGATGCAATCCCCAAGCACTCCGCCCCGCAACGGAAAACGCCGCCCCGGGGTGAGGGGGCGGCGTTAAGTGTGTCGATCGATGGATCAGCGCAGGTGAGCGCGCAGGATCCAGGCGAACTTTTCGTGGATCTGGCCGCGTGCGATGCAAAGATCCTCGGTCAGCGTATCGCCGTGGCCGGCCGCCAGTTCACCACATCCGGCCAGCGTCTTGGCGATGACCTCTTGCGCGGCCAAAAGGGCGGCGATCATATCCTTGGCATCGGCTTGTCCGTCATGTTCGCTGACCTTCGAGCGTTTCAGCATTCCGGCCAAAGTGCCCTCGGCATGTCCGTTCAGCGCCTTGACCCGTTCGGCCAGATCGTCCTGTGCGACAAAGTGGTCTTCATAGATCGTCTGAAACAATGCATGCAGCGGGCCAAAGCCCATTCCGGTAACATTCCAATGGAAATTCTGTGCCAGCATGGTGGCGACGGCGGTTTCGGCAACCGACTGGTTCAGGGCCTCGACGATTTCAGTTTGCGCATCTGTCGAAAGCGCGGCAGCGGTCTGTGTCATGTGAATATCTCCGGATTGAAAAATGGGTGGCTGGCAGCAATCTGGCCAACGATGAACCAAAGATAACCACAAGTGAGAGAATGCCAAGACCGATTTAGAATTATTCTAAACTTGATGGAGACTCTCGGAAACGCCGATGATCAGTGATCCAAGATTGCGACGGACGTTCAGCGGAACACGCGACGCCAGCAGGAACTGAAAGCTGTCCCAGTCCTTGCGCGCTACTGCGGCAGTGGCACTAAGCAGCCATGATTCATCGAATGACACCTGCTCCACCCCCGGGCGGAACAGCACCGGCAGTTTTCCCAGCGCCTGCGCCAGACATTTCATCAGGGTTTCCGCATGGGCGTTCCGCGCGACACCGGGGCAGGGAGAAAGAACCCGGCACGCCTCATAAAGATCGGTTTGGGCGGCGGCGCGACAGCGCAGCGATATCATGCGCAGATGGTTCAAAAGATGCCGGGCGCCGGGCGCCAGATCGTTCAGACGAAGCTCCCCGACAGAGCGAGCATCATTCTCGGTGCGCAGTTGCAGTGGCATCATGGCAGGGTCGCTTCTGACTTTTTTGGTGACCGATCGTGTCAATTCGCTGGCACTCCGGCTAATCCTGACTATAACTATCTGGATTAAAAGCAGCGGGCAATCGGGGTAAACCAGTCTTGCGCAACATTGTGATCACCGGCGGTTTGGCCTGTCTTCTTTCGTCCCTCGGGGCGCAGGCGCAAGATTTGCAGGATACGCATTTAAAGGTCATCGAGCGCACCGCCAAGGAAGACGCGCGGGTCGCCGCCATCACTGCGCCGACCAAAGATTTCACCAAGCCCGAACGGTTTGAGGCAAATTCTGCCGGGGCGGCCACCGTGCGGGCAAGCGATACCGCAGACGCATTCAGCGGCGCATCGGCCAATATCGACTTTGCCCGCGAACTGGATTTCAAGCTGGGCAATGGGTTGTTTCGCAAGCTGTGGGTGTCATCGCCGTCCTCGACCCTTGCGTCGGACGGGCTGGGCCCGATTTACAACGCGCGGTCCTGCCAGCGGTGTCACCTGAAGGATGGGCGCGGCCATCCGCCCGAGGGGCCGGATGACAGCGCGGTGTCGATGTTGGTGCGGATTTCGGTACCCGGAAACGGCGAATTCACCCAAGGCGAGATACAGGATTATCTCGATACATTGCCCGAACCCACCTATGGCGAACAGATTCAGGACTTCGGAATTCCCGGCCATGGGGCCGAGGCGCGCGTGGTGATCCGCTATGACGAAACCACAGTTCCACTGTCGGGCGGGCAATCCGTATCCCTGCGCGCACCCCTGCTTTCGCTTGAGGATCCGGGCTATGGCCCGCTGGACCCTGACCTGATGCTCAGCGCGCGGATCGCGCCGCAGATGATCGGGCTGGGCCTGCTGGATGCGATCCCGGTTGGCGATATTCTGGCAAATGCCGACCCCGATGATGCCGATGGCGACGGCGTATCGGGGCGGGCGCAGATCGTGTTGTCGCAGGTCAGCGGCACACCGATGCTGGGCCGGTTCGGGCTGAAGGCGGGGCAACCCAGCATCCTTGAGCAATCCGCCGCCGCCTTTCACGGAGATATCGGCATTTCCACCAGCCTGCACCCGGATGGATACGGCGACTGCACCAAGGCGCAGGTTGCCTGCCGCGCCGCGCCGGACGGCAACACCGACATCCACGACAACGCTGAAATCAGCGAAGAGGCGTTGGATCTGGTCGCCTTCTATGCCTCAAACCTTGGGGTGCCCGCGCGGCGCGATGTGGCCGACGGCGAAGTGCTGCGCGGCAAGCAGGTGTTCCATGACACTGGCTGTATCGCCTGCCACACGCCGAAATTTGTCACTCACCGGTTAGACGATCAGCCCGAGCAGAGTTTCCAACTGATCTGGCCCTATACCGACATGCTGCTGCACGACATGGGCGAAGGATTGGCCGACAACCGCCCCGAAGCGCGTGCAACGGGGCGTGAATGGCGCACGCCGCCCCTGTGGGGAATTGGCTTGACGCAGCAGGTTTCAGGGCACAGTTTTTTCCTGCATGACGGGCGGGCGCGATCCTTGCTTGAGGCGGTTCTTTGGCACGGTGGTGAAGCTGAACCGGCGAAGAACCGGGTGATCGACATGCCTCCGCCCGACCGCAATGCCCTGATCCGATTTCTGGAAAGCCTCTGACATGAAGATATTTGCACTTTCGCTGATTTTCGCCCTGCCAACGCTGGCCGATGCGGGGGTCGAAGCCGTTGTCGATGCCCATATCCTGCCCGGTTACGCCAGTTTTGCCGATGCAACGCAGGACCTTGCCGAGGTCGTGCAGACCTGTGACAGCCCTGATCTGAAGCCAGCCTATCACGCGGCCTTTGATGCCTGGCTGGCGATCAGCCATATCCAGTTCGGCCCGGTCGAGGAGAATGGCAGGTCGCTGGCAATCGCCTATTGGCCGGACCCAAAGGATCAGACCGGGCGGGCGGTGGCGCGGCTGATCGGCGCCAATGATCCGGCGGTGGAAAATCCCGCTGCTTTCAACGAGGTATCGGTGGCCGCACAGGGGTTTTTTGCTCTTGAGCGTCTGCTGTTCGATACGCCGGAACCGACGGAATATACCTGCGCCTTTACCCGCGCCATCGCCCTGCATCTGGCCAGTGCCGCCGCCACCCTGAACGATGAATGGCGGGGCGATCTGGCTGGGCTGCTGCGCAACCCCGGGCAGGACGGCAGCCCTTGGCAATCGCCCGCCGAAGCCCTGCGCGTGCTCTATACATCGCTGACATCGGGGCTGGAGTTCATCAAGGATCAACGCATTGGCCGCCCCTTGGGCACGTTTGAGCGCCCCCGTCCCACCCGGGCCGAGGCTTATCGTTCAGAGCGCAGCCTGCGCAACGTCGCGCTGGGCCTGAGCGCATTGCGCGCCATGGCCGTGGCGCTGGCCGAGGGCGACATTCCCGACACCACGGCAGCGTTTGACCGGGCGCTGGCCTCGGCGCAAACGCTTGACGACCCGGCGCTGCAAGGGGTCGCCGACCCGGGCGAGCGGTTCCGGGTCGAGGCATTGCAACAGCAGGTCGTGGGGATTCAAGCCGCCATCGCCACCGAAATCGGTGCGGCGCTGGGCGTGCAGGCCGGTTTCAACGCGATGGATGGCGACTGATGGCGACGCGACGCGGATTTCTGGCCGGACTGCTGGCCAGCGGGGCCGCACCCGGCCTTGGCTGGGCGGATGTTGGCGGGCCGACCCACCTGAGCGCGGCCAAGACGCCTTCGGGCGATTTCGTTCTGACCGGGTTGCGTGACGACGGCAGCCTTGCCTTCCAACTGCCGCTGCCCGCCCGTGGCCATGCCGCCGCCGCCCATCCCCAATTTGCCGAGGCGGTCGCCTTTGCCCGCCGCCCCGGCACTTTTGCGATGGTCATCGATTGCGCGCGGGGGCGGGTGGCCCATGAAATCGTCGCGCCACGCGGGCATCACTTTTACGGTCACGGCGCGTTTTCGGCTGATGGCGCGCGGCTGTTCACCACCGAGAACCATATCGAAAGCGGGCAGGGGCGTATCGGCATCTGGTCGCGTCAGGGCGGCTATACGCGCATTGGCGAAACCTCATCGGGGGGGATCGGCCCGCACGAGTTGTTGCGCATTCCGGGCACCCGGACCCTTGCGGTTGCTAATGGCGGTATCCTGACCCGGCCCGAAACGGGTCGGGAAAAACTGAACCTGAACGAGATGCGCCCGAACCTGACCTGCCTGTCGGAAGATGGAGAGCAGATCGCCCAGTGGGACCTGCCGCCCGACCTGCATCACAACTCGCTGCGCCATATCGCGGCGGCGTCCGATGGCACGATCGCCTGTGCGTTTCAGTGGCAGGGCGATATCTATGACGCGCCGCCGCTGCTGGCGCTGTGTTCCACCGACTCGGGGCTGCGCTTTGCCTCGATGCCGGACTCCGCAATGCGCAACATGGCCGGATATGCCGGATCGGTGGCGGTTCTGGGCGACAACCGCATCGCGCTATCGTCGCCCGTTGGCGGAGTGGCGCAGATATTTGACAGTGCGGGCAGGTTTGAGAGCGAGATGAAGCAGGCCGATCTTTGTGGTGTCGCCGCGACGGCTACGGGCGGTCTGGCCACCGATGGGTTGGGCGGCGTACACCGCATTGCAGATCGCTTGTCGCTGCTGGCGCGGCACGATCTTGCCTTTGACAACCATCTGGTCGCGATCCGCGATGCTCTGGGATGACGGCCGGGGGCGCGCAACTTGTCAGGATGTGCGAAGATAAGACCGGGGCCAAAGGCGTTGGGGCCCGTTACCCCATCGAACTGCCGCACGGTCATGTCTGACCGCTCTCATCTCCGCAGCTCTGTCTATACTCCGGATTTCGATGAACGAGAATGAGTAAAAATTGTCAGTCACCCGAGTTTTATTTATACTTGGCGAATGGACATTACTCTGATCAGGACGTTTCTCGAAGTTTCGGCCACAGGATCGTTTGTGTCGGCCTCCGAGCGGTTGTTTGTCACCCAGTCTGCCGTGTCGCTGCGGATACAGCGGATTGAACAGTCCTTGGGCAAGCGGCTGTTCACCCGGTCAAAGGCAGGGGCCGAACTGACGAGCGCGGGGCGCGAGTTTGAAAAATATGCGCTTTCGCTGATAAAACTGTGGGAGGAAGCCCGCCAACAGATCGCCATTCCCGAAGGGTTCAGCAAGAGTCTGTCGATCGGGGCGCAGTATTCCCTGTGGCCGCGCCTTGGGTTTCGCTGGTTGGACGGCTTGCGCGCCAACATGCCCGATCTCAGCATCCGCACCGAATCCGGGCTGCCCGACCGGCTGATGCGATATCTGATCGAGGGGTCGATTCAGGTCGGGCTGATGTACACGCCACAGTTGCGCCCCGGCCTGACCGTGGAAAAGCTGATGGAGGATGAATTGGTCCTTGTCGCCTCATGGGCCGATCCGACGCTGGATCTGACCGGACGTTATGTCTTTGTCGATTGGGGCCCCGAGTTCGTCCACGCCCACGCCATCGCTCTGCCGCATCTGACCAATCCCGGCCTGACTCATAATCTGGGCGCGCAAGCGGCGGAATATGTGGTCAATCGTGAATGTGCCGCCTATCTGCCTGCGCGGTATATTTCCCGCGATCTCAAGGAAGGGCGATTGCATCTGGTGCCTGACGCCCCGGTGTTTCCCTTTCCGGTCTGGGTGGTCTGGCGCGATGATCTTGATCCGGAGCTTGCCGAGATCGCTCGCGACACCCTTGCACTGGTGGTTGAACAGGCAGATGCCAACCAAGAGGCGATCATCGCCACACTGCGCGAGATCAGCGAAAATGACGAAATCGAGGTGCTGGGCGAAACTCCGGATATCCAACGTGAGTAAAACTCGGTTCAACCCTGAGTATTTTGAATTTCTCTTAAGTCATCCCTAGCGATAGATGCCGTCACAGCAGAAATGCTCCCGTCTCTTGAGACAGAGCGGGTCACCTTGTTGGGAAGGCTTGACCCATGAATAAGATTGCAAAACTGGCTTCCGTTTCGACTTTGGCTCTGATGTTGGCTGCACCCGTGTTCGCGCAGGGTGGGCTGGTCTCAAACAGGACGCTGGATGATCGTATCGACGACATTCAGGATGACGTGACCGAAGAGATCGAAAGAGGCGATGATGCATCGCGCTTTGGCGACAACCGCTTTGCACAGGGCTGGTCCGGGTCGGTTTCGCTGGGTCTGTCGGCCACTTCGGGCAACACCGATACCGGTGATCTGTCGTTCGGCGGTCGGTTCCGCTATGGCGCCGGCGTCTGGAACCACACTCTGGGCTTTGCCGGAGAGATTGCCGAAGACAACAGCGTCCGCAACAAAGAAGAGATTTTCGCTGTCTACGAAGCCAACCGCTATTTCAACGACTCGTTCTATGTCTTCGGGTTGGGCAGCGTGCGCTATGACGGTTTCGCCAGCAACGAACTTGATGCCTTTCTGGGCTTTGGCCCCGGTTACCGGATCATCAACACCGAACAGATGACCTGGCGCGTTCAGGCTGGCCCGGGCGTGCGGTATATCCGTGACCAGAACCACAACTCTGAAACCGAATTGGCAGCGATCGCATCTTCGCGGTTCTTCTATAAATTCAGCGATGCTGCCTTTTTGTCGAATGACACTGACGTGCTTTACTCGGACGTGGACACTCTTGTGACCAACGACCTTGGCGTGACGTTCAAGATGTCCGATGCCTTGGCCACCCGCGTCGGATACCGCACCGAATACAACAGCGACCCGCAGCCGGGCTTCAAGAGCACCGACAACACGCTGGGCGTTTCGCTCGTCTACGGGTTCTGAACCCGCCACATGCTTTAAGACCGGGGGCGGAGCGATCCGCCCCCTTTTGCTTCGGGTAACCCAAGGTCCGCAGGCTCAGCCGGTCAGCGCCTTGGCAAGGGCTTCGACCGGGTGATCGGGGCGATGTCCGGCAAAGCGCGCGGTCTGACAGCGGCAGGAAAATCCGGTCGCCACAACCGTTCGGTCTTTATCTGTGACCGGCCCGCGCCATGACAGATCGAAAATGTCGCGCGACATGTCCTTGTGTTCGGCCTCATGTCCGAACAGACCCGCCATTCCGCAGCATCCCACACTTTCAACCGTCAGCTTCAGCCCGCAGTGGGCAAATATTTCCTGCCAGAGGCGGGTATGGCCGGGGTCGCCCGAGGCCTGCGTGCAGTGGGGCAAAAGCGTCAGCGCGGCGGTGGCCCGCGATGCAGGCAGATCACCGCGCCGCCCGTGCAGAAACTGTTCCAGCGACAGGATCTCGACCCCGTGGTCCGCAAGCGGCCATTCCTGACGCAGCGCCATAAGGACCGCGGGTTCAACCACCACAAGCGGCGCTCCGGTCGCGGCAAGCGCCTTGAGCTGCAGCAATGCCGTGTCGCGGACCCGGTGAAAAGCATCAAGAAAACCGCGGACCTGCAACGCCTTGCCCATGGCAATCGGCGGGGTGGCATGCACCGTAACTCCCATCATCGCGATGATCCGGGCGGCGGCCAGCAGGGGGCCGGTGTCGAACACGCCAAGAAAGCTGTCGGTGATCAGAATCGCGGACTGTCCGGCGGGGGCCGACAGGCGTGGGCGATCCGGCGCGATGATCACCGCGCCCGCCTGGCGCAAAGCCCGTTCCGCCGGGATCGGCGTCAGCGAAGGCAGGTCGCACAGCGCCGCGATCCGCCAGGGCATCACTGACATCGCAAGGTTCGACAGGCGGGGCAGGTGGCGGGCCAGCAGGGTCAGACGCTCCATCCAACGGACCAGATGATCGCGCCGGGGCCGGTGCGTCGTGGCGTGATGACGGTGCAGGAACTGCGCTTTCATCTCGGGGATATCCACCCTGATCGGACAAAGCGACGTGCAGGACTTACAGGACAGGCAGGTGTCCAGAGTTGTCGCCAGCGCATCCGCCGCCGCACGCGCCGGGGCACCGCCCGGATCATCGGCCAGATGGCGCTGCCAGTCGCGGATCAGCGCGGCCCGGCCTTTGGGCGACTGAAGACGGTCACCTGTGGCCTTGAAGGACGGGCACATGGTGCGCGCGGGCGACCAGTCGAAACAGGCGCCATTGCCATTGCAAGCGATGGCAGGGGCAAAATCGCGCCGTGCATCGGCAGGGATCTTGGCATCCGCTTCGCCACGAAACGGCGTCGTGTCGATTTTCAGCAGGGGGCCAGTGGCCCCGTCAGCCTGAACCAGCTTGCCGGGGTTTAGCAGGTTGGCCGGGTCGCATGCCGTCTTGATCCGGCCCATCAGGGAAAACAGCACCGGGCCGACCCGCCCCTCAAGGTATTCACCGCGCACACCCTTGCCGTGTTCGCCCCAGATCAGCCCGCCATGGCGTTGGGTCAGTGCGGCGACCGCATCCGAGATCGGGCGAATGCGCGCCCGGTCGGCATCGCTTAACATGTCGAGCATCGGGCGCACATGCACACAGCCTACATCGGCATGGCCGAACATACCGTATTCCAGCCCCTGAGCATCCAGAAGCGCGCTGAATTCACGCACGAATTCCACCAGATGTTCAGGCGGCACGGCGGCGTCTTCGACAAAGGGCACACCCCGGCGCGGTCCGTCGCCCGAGGCAAGCAGGCCCACCGCCTCGCTGCGCAGGGTCGCCAGAGCGGCCATCCCGGCGCTGTCCTGAGTGGGCAACACTCCAAGCGCAGTAATCCGCGAAGCCCGCGCTGCCGCCGCCACTGCATCCAGCGCCGTCGTCACATCTTCGGGGGTTTCGCCCGATACTTCGGCGAACAGCAGCCCGCCAGCGTTCGCAAGATCACCCAGAATCGGCGCGACGGCCTCCCAGACTGCCGCGCCGCGCCCGAGACGCAGCACTTTATCATCCAGAAATTCAATCGCATCCGGGTCGGCCACCAGAAGATCGGGCACCGCACGCAACGCGGCGTCGCAATCGCTGTAACCGATTACCGCCGCCCCCTTATGAAGCGGCACTCGTGACAGGCGCAGGGTGATCCGGCCGATCAGCGCCAATGTGCCTTCGGAGCCTGCCAGAAGCCGGGTCAGCGCAAGCCCGCCATCGGCCCGCTGCACCTGTTTCAGGTTGAACCCGGTCAGCCCCCGGTTCATCGCCGGAAACACCCGGTCGATTTCATCGGAATGAGCGGGCAGATCATCGCGCAGCAGCGTGATAAGGCGGCCCAGAGTGCCACCTTTGTTCGCCACCGCGTCCAATTCATCGGGGCGCAGATCGCGCAGGGTGTCGCGGCTGCCGTCCGACCAGATCACCTCGGCGCACTCCAGATGATCCGATGTGCGCCCGAACCGGCGCGATCCCTTGCCCGAAGCATCGGTCGATACCATGCCACCCAATGTTGCCCGGGTCGCGGTGGAAACGGTCGGGCCACACATCCAGCCCAGCGGCCTTGCGACGGCGTTCAACTGGTCCAGCACGACACCCGGCTCGATCACGGCCACCCCGGTTTCGGCGTCAATTTCAATGATCCGGTTCAGGTGGCGCGAACAGTCCATCACCACCGCGTCGGTCAGGGATTGCCCGTTGGTGCCGGTGCCGCCGCCCCGCGCCGTGATCGCGACGCCGTGCTTAGCGGCAAGCGTCATGGCGACGGCCATCGCGGCGATGTCGCGCGGTTCTATCACTGCCTGGGGTAAGCGCTGATAGATGCTGTTATCGGTCGAAAGCACAACGCGCGCCGCGCGGTCGGTGCGGATCGTGCCGTTCCAGCCGACGGCGTTCAGGCCAGCGACAAAGGCGGCAGTAGCGGTTTCGGGCGACGGGCGAAGTGGGGCGTTCATGGGGCCCTGCATGTTGCGAGAGGGTGATTTCGGGTGTTCAGACCACTCGTGGTGCGGGGAATCAAGGGGCAGCCCCCGACGGCGCGGAGACCACGGCAAAACGGACCGGCCGGGCGGCGTTGGCGCAGCGACGCTGCCCACTCATGCCTTGTCGGTTTTCGGAGTTTCAGGCGCACGGTCGGGCCAGAACCGGATGCCGGGACGTGCCTGTCCGCCGCCAAGTGCTGCGACCGTGCCATCGGCGCGCCAGCAGGCCGCGCCCTCCAAAGTGCCGTCCTTGTGAAAGGCGATGGCGTTCATCCCGCCGCCGACATGGGGCATCTGGCGCACCTCATGGCCCTTGGCGACCAATGCTGGTTCTTTTGGCGCAAACGCTTTTTCTATCTCCATGTGATACCCCTCGGTCCAGATCCGCGGTGCCTCGATCGCCTGTTGCAGCGTCATGCCATGATCGATCAGGTTGACGATGGACTGCAACGCCGAGGGGAAGATCCGCAACCCCCCGGGCAGACCCAAGGCCCAGCGCAACGCGCCGTCCTGCATCACGATCATCGGGGCCATGGATGTCGGCACCCGCTTGCCCGGAGCCACCGACAGCGCACGTCCGGGATGGGGGTCAAAGTTCATCATATAGTTGTTGGGGATGATCCCGGTGCCGGGCACCATGAAGCGGGCACCAAAGATGCCGTTGATCGTATGGGTGGCCGCCACTACGTTGCCGTGCCGGTCGGCGACAGTAATATGCGTGGTGTCGCGGCTTTCATATCCGCCCTGAACGCGGGCAGGGGTGGCCACATCGCGCAGGCGGGCCAGACACTCGGCACCGTATTCCTTGGAGATCAGTTTCGCCACCGGGACATCGATGAAATCCGGATCACCGCTGGCCGCGCGCCGGTCTTCAAAGCCGATGCGGATCACCTCGGCCATCAGATGCAGCCCCTCGGCGCTGCCAAACCCGAGGCCCTTTACGTCGAAGGATTCTAGGATGTTCAGCATCTGAGCGATATGCACCCCCGACGATGCGGGCGGCGGCGGGCCGATGACGTCATAACCGCGATAGGTTCCGGTGATCGGCTCACGCAGTTGAACCTTGTAATCGCGCAGATCGGCAAGGGTCAGCCAACCGGCGTCATCGTCCCCTGTGGCGATCCTGTCGGCCATCGCAGCACCCAGAGGGCCACCGTGCAGGGCTGCGGCGCCGCCGGTTTCGATCTCGCGCAGGGCCTCGGCAAAATCGCCCTGCACCAGACGGTCGCCGGTGGCCAGCGGTGTGCCATCGGGCAACAACAGATCGGCAATCGTGCGGTCCTGCGACATGTCTTTGGCGGCGTCACTGATCGCGCCCGACAGATAGGGCGTGACAGCGAATCCGCGTCTTGCCAGATTGATCGCCGGGGCGATCACGTCGGCGAACGGCAACGCGCCGTGATCGGCCTGCATCCGGCACCAGGCGGCAAGGTTTCCCGGAACGGCCACGGCTGACGGCCCCAAAGCCGAGCGTCGGCCGACCGTTTCCATGTGGTCTGGCGGCACGTCGGATACGGGTTGATATATTTCGGGGTGGGTTGCGGCGGGGCCATGGGCCATTCCGTCGTAAACCACATGCTGTCCATCAGCCATCCGCACATGGGCCAACCCGCCCCCGGCGATGCCCACCATCATCGGCTCGACTACGCAAAGCGCCAGCAGAGATCCGACGGCGGCATCAACGGCATTGCCGCCAGCGGCCAGAATCTCGTACCCCGCAGCCGAGGCGCGCGGATGGTTCGTCACCACCATGCCGCCTTTGCCCGAGGCAGGCGACTTTTCGCAGGTGAAGGGAAGGTCTGTCATTGCATTGCTGCCTTTCGCGCGAATTCAGGGCGCAGCCTGCCTGAAGCGGGACCTGCGGGACAAATCAGAAAGTTCTTGTTGGAAAAAAAACTTTTAGATTGGACCCGATACTGTGACAGAGTGTCCTCTGGGTCAACTTCTGGGTGCGAAAGCAAGGAGACGTAGGCCATGCCATCAATCGATCCGATTTCGACCTGCAATATGGGGAAAACGCGATGAAGGATGTGGCTCAATCGTCCGGTTCGTCGCAAGGCCGGGGAAATTCATGGCGTGTCGGTGTCGATTCGGGTGGGACATTCACAGATGTCTGTCTTTTCGACGAGGCAAGCGGTGAAATCTCGGTCTGGAAGGTCGCGTCAACCCCGGATGATCCATCACGCGGTATCGCCCAAGGGGTCGACGAAGGGCTGACCAACCGTGGTTTGGCGCAAGAAGACCGCACCGCCGCCGTTGCCTATCTGGGGCATGGCACAACGGTCGCAACGAATGCGCTGATCACCGGGGCGGGGGCCAAGCTGGGTCTGATCACCACCGACGGATTCCGTGATTTGCTTGAGATCGGACGTCAGAAACGCCCTGACCTGTATGATCTGTTTGCGGGCAAGCCAACCACTCTGGTGCCGCGCGAGTTGCGGTTTGGAGTCGCCGAGCGGGTGTTGCACACCGGCGAAGTCGCGACCGAACTGGACGAAGATGCGGTACGCGCCGCGGCGCGGGAAATGCGCGAAAAGGGTGTCGGGTCGGTCGCGATCTGCTTTCTCTATTCCTTCGTCAATCCGGCGCACGAAAAGGCCGCCCGCGCCATCGTTGCACAGGAAATGCCCGACGCCTTCATCTGCGCCAGTCACGAAATCGCGCCCGAGTTCCGCGAGTTCGAGCGGCTTTCGACCGCCACGGTCAACGCCTATCTCGGCCCGATCATGAGCCGCTATATCTCGCGCTTGTCCCCCCGGTTCGTCGATATGGGGGTGACGGTCGCACCGCATCTGACCCAGTCGAACGGCGGCGTTGTGCGGTTTGACGCGGCGGCTGAATCGCCGGTGCGCGCGGTGTTGTCCGGACCATCCACCGGCGTGGTGGCGGCCCGGGCCATCGGCACGCGGGCCGGGTTTGACGATATCATCACCTTCGACATGGGCGGCACGTCTTCGGATGTGGCGCTGATGGCCGGGGGCGATGTCGCCCAGACCAACGAGAGCACGGTTCACGGCTATCCGATCAAGGCGCCGATGCTGGACATTCACACGGTCGGGGCTGGCGGCGGTTCGATCGCGTCGATCGACTCGGGCGGATTGCTCAAGGTGGGGCCGGAAAGCGCCGGTGCCGATCCCGGGCCGGTCTGTTACGGGCGCGGTGCCACCCGGCCCACGGTGACGGATGCCAATATCGTTTTGCAAATCCTCAACCCGACCCATCTTCTGGATGGCCGGATGAAGGTGCGCCGCGATCTGGCGGTCGAGGCGATTGGTCAGATGGCCGAGAAGCTGGGCATGGGGCTGGAGCAGACCGCGCAGGGCATTCTGTCAGTGGTCAGCGCCAATATGGCCAAGGCAATCAGGGTCGTTTCAGTCCAGCGCGGCCATGATCCGCGGGCCTATGCGCTGATGGCCTTTGGTGGGGCAGGGCCGTTGCATGCGGTGCGTCTGGCGCAGGAATTGGGGATGGCAAAGGTGATCGTGCCGCGCAACCCCGGCATCCTGTGCGCCATGGGTCTGTTGCTGACCGACCTGCGCGCCGATTTCGCGACGACGCGGCTTTTGCCGCTTGAACCCGAGGCGCTGAGCCGAATTGCTGCATCCCTGGACGCTGTCGATGCCGAAGGCGCGGCGTGGTTCGAGGATGAGGAAATCGCGCCCGAGGATCGGCGCACGGCCCGCCGCATCGACATGCGATACGAAGGACAGAACCACGAACTGGCCATTGCAGTGCCTGATGGCCCGCTGGACGGGGCCGCTCTGGATCAACTCAAACGTGCCTTTGACGAGGTCCATACCCGCCGCTACGGTTTCGCGGTCGAGGGCGAGCGGATCAACTGCGTCACCTTCCGCCTTGAGGCAACCGGCGTGGTGCAAAAGGCGGCGCTGCCCGAAGTGGCGGAAGGCCCGGCCGATGCCTCGGGCGCCGTGACAGGTGCCCGCGAAGTGTGGTATCCCGAGACCGGGGCTTTTACCGAAACCGCCCTCTATGCCCGAGACAGGCTGCACGCTGGCATGGCGTTCAATGGCCCGGCCATCGTCGAGCAGATGGACACCACCACGCTGATCCCACCCGGAGTCTCGGTGCGGGTCGACACGCTTGACAACCTGATCCTGGAGCTTGGCAAATGAGCATGACCCTCGATCCCATTACCGTCGAAGTGATCGGCGCGGCACTGTCCTCGATTGTCGAGGAAACCGGCGAGGCCCTGGTGCGCGCCTCCTATTCCACCAACATCAAGGAGCGGCGCGACTGTTCCACCGCGCTGTTCGACCGCGCGGGGCGCACGCTGTGTCAGGCCGAACATATCCCGATCCATCTGGGCAGCTTCCTTGATTTTATCCCGATGGTTCTGGCTGCCCATGATCCGGCTGAAATGCGGCCGGGTGACGTGTTCGTCGGCAATGACGCCTATCAGGGCGGCGGAACGCACCTGCCCGATATCGTTCTGGCGCAACCGATCTTTATCGACGGCACGCTGGTCGCCTGGACGGTGAACCTCGCGCATCACTCTGATTTCGTGGATCGCGGTCATGCGCATATCTATCAGGAGGGTTTGCGGATTCCGCCGATCCGCCTGTACCGGGCCGCAGAGCTGCAAAAAGACGTGCAGGACATGATCCTGCTGAACTGTCAGGTGCCGCGCGAACGTCTGTCTGATCTGCGCGCCCAGATGGCGGCAAACCGGGTGGGCGTGCAGCGGTTCACCGATCTCTGTGCCCGTTACGGAGTCGATACGGTGCTTGCCTCGGGCGAGGCGCTGCTCGACTATGCCGAGCGCAAGATGCGCGCCGGGCTGTCGGCGCTGCCCGATGGGCGCTGGCGGTTCGAAGATGTGTTCGACAGTCTGGATTTCGACGACCCGCTGCAACTGGCGGTGGAAATCACCATCAAGGGTGGCGATATCACGCTGGACTTCGAAGCGCCGCCGCAGGTCCGTTCGGGCATCAACATGACCCGCACCGCGCTGCTTGCGACCGTATACTACATTGTGAAATCGGTGGTTGATCCCACGGTCCTGCCCAATGCGGGGCTGGCGCGGGCGATCACGGTGAATGCGCCACAGGGTTCGGTGGTCAGCTGTGCCCATCCGGCGGCGGTGAATGGGCGGGTGCAAACCTGCCAACGGGTTGCAGACCTTATTCTGGGCGCTCTGGCACAGGCGGCACCCACCCGGGTTTCGGCCTGCACCAATTCGGCCTGCACGGTCGCTGTGTTTTCCGGCACCCGCCAGACCGGCCCTGAAGCAGGCAATTACTGGGTTTACCTTGAAACCATCGGCGGTGGTGGCGGGGCGCGGGCCGACGGTGACGGGCTGGACGGAATCCATGTCCATGTCACCAATACGTCGAACCTGCCGATCGAGGCGCTTGAACTTGAATATCCCCTGATCCTTGAACGTTACGAGCTGATCGACGGGTCGGGCGGAGAAGGGCGACACCGGGGCGGTATGGGGCTGCGCCGGGTTTACCGCGCGACCGAGGACTGCATGGTCCGCGTCGATATCTCGCGCACCCAGTCCCGGTCGTGGGGGCTTGATGGCGGCGGCGAAGGCGGACACGGGGCCTTTTCCACCGGCCCGGAAACCCAACCCTTTGAGCGCGGTTGCGGGACGTTGCGGGCGGGTGAATGGCTTGAGGTCATGACGCCCGGTGGCGGGGGCCATGGGCGCGCGCCGCTTCAGGATGCGAAGATCGCCGCCGAATGACCTGACACAGCGTCAATAAAGAACGCGAAAAAACCGGATGGGACAGAGACAATGTTCCGCCTTCAACAAGGAGAACCACATATGACACATGACCTGAACCGCCGCGGATTTCTTGCCGCAAGTGGTGCCGTTGCCGGGGGACTTGCCTTTGTCTCTCCAAGCGCGCTTTTCGCGCAAGAGGGCGGCACATTGCGCTTTGCGCTGTCCACATATCCGCCCAGCTTTGATGCTTGGGCGTCCAGCGGCACGGCGGCGGGCACGATCAAGCTGCTGATGCACCGGGGTCTTCTGAGCTATGACGCCGAGGGCAAGATGCGCGGCGAACTGGCCGAAAGCTGGGAAGTGGATGACAGCGGCGCATGGATCTTCAAGCTGCGTGATGCCAAATGGCACGACGGATCGCCTGTCACCGCCGAAGATATCGCATGGAACGTGACCGAAGGGCAGAAAGCCGATTCTGCGGCCTATTTTCAGGGGCAGCTGGTTCAGATCCTCACGGTCGAAACGCCGGATGCAAAGACTGTGCGGATGATCACTGCTGAACCTCTTGCCATTCTTCCCGGCTGGTTCGCGCATTACAACATGCCGATGATCAAAAAGGGTGAACCGCGCGATACGATGATCGGCGCCGGTCCTTTCAAATTGTCCGGGCAAGACCGGGGTGTGTCGCTCTCGCTGGTTGCCAATCCGGATTACTATAAAGAAGGCCTTCCGAAACTCGACGGTATCGAGGCCACGGTTTACGCCGATGAAAACCTGCGGGTTGCGGCGCTTGAGGCCGGAGACGTTGATCTGATCGAATATGTCCCATGGCAGTCGATGACCCGGATCGAGGAAAACCCAGAGCTTAAACTGGACACCCGCGACGGTCCCTTCATGTATCTGACGTTTAACGCGACCCGCGCGCCCTTTGACAATCCATTGGTGCGCCGCGCCGTCGCCCATGCGATCAAGCGGGAAGACATTGTCGCCGCTGCATTCTTCGAACGTGGTGGCCCCTTGGCGCATTTGCCGATTGCCGAACAGTCCGAGTTCTATAACCCCGAATTTGCCAACGCCTGGGATTATGACCCGGAAAAGGCCAAGGCACTGCTGACCGAAGCCGGTTATCCGGATGGGTTTGATTGCACCATGCTGTCGACCGCGCAATACGGAATGCACCAGTCGACCGCCGAAGTCTGCCAAGCCTATCTGTCGATGATCGGCATCAATGCGCAACTTGATCTGCCGGAATGGTCATCCCGGGTGCAGAAGGGCAACGAAGGTTCCTATGATCTGGCGGTTATGGGCACCACGGCAAACAACAACGATCCTGCCGGTCTGAGCAATATTCTGGATGGATCACTGCCCAACAGCTTTGTGCGGAGCTTTGGTATGGAGACTCCGGAAATCACCGAAGCCTTTGCCCGTGGTCAGGCCGAGTTTGATTATGAAACCCGCAAGGAAATCTATCGCGGGCTTGAAGAAACGGCAATCGAGACGGTTCCTATTGTCGGGTTGGCCTGGCGTTCGCAGGGCTATGCGATGCGGAATTCGGTTTCGGGTTTTGCGAACATGCCCGGGCAACTGACCTTCTATTCCGGCATCACGCTGGAAGACGCGATGCTGGGCTGATCGGGGATCATGTTGAGATATATCGCTTATCGCAGCGTCGTCGCGCTGTTTCTCGTCTGGGTGGTGGTGACAGCAGTGTTTTTGCTGCTGCACCTCATCCCCGGGGATCCGGCTGAACTTCTGCTGTCTCAGGGTTCGATTGCCGCCGATCCGGCGGCAGTTGCGGCGCTGCGAGAAAAGATGGGCCTGAACGCGCCCATCTGGCAGCAATATATCGACCATCTGGGCGGAGTGCTCACCGGTGATCTCGGCGTGTCGTTTCGTGACGGCGCGCCGGTGGTCGAACAGATCGCCAAGCGGCTTCCCCGCACCCTTGAGGTGATCGTGACAGCCGCCCTGATCGCCACGGGCATTGGCGTGCCGCTTGGCACCTATGCGGCGATCCATGCCAATGGCCGGGCCGACGGTGCGATTTCGTTCTTCGCCTCGGCGGCACTGTCGACACCGGTTTTCGTGGTGGGCACGGTGGTGATCCTGATCTTCGCGCAAAAGCTGAAAATCATGCCGGCGGGGGGCTTTATTCCGTTTTCCGAAGATCCTGTCGGCCATATCCGGTTGTTGCTTTTGCCTGCGGGCACCGTCGCGCTGTCGCTGCTGGCGGTGATCACGCGGATGAGCCGGGCTTCGGTGCTGGAGGTGTTGCAACGGGACTATGTGCGCACCGCCCGCGCCAAGGGGCTGCCGCGTAAGCGTATTCTGCGCCGCCATGTGGTGCGCAACGCGATGATCCCCGTTCTGACGATCCTGGGCCTTGAGATGGGCACGCTGATCGGTGGCACGGTTCTGGTTGAGTTCGTGTTCAACTGGCCCGGCCTGTCCGGGTATCTTGTCGCGGCGGTCGATGCACGGGATTACCCCGAAGTCGTAGGTATCGTAATGACTATTTCCATTCTTTTCGTGTTCCTGAACCTGCTGGTCGATGTGATCAATGCAGCCCTTGATCCGCGCATCAGCCTGGTGCGCCGATGAACCGGGCGCAACGCAAGCTGATCCTGCCGACCGCAATTGCGGCCATCATCGCCGCGCTGGTGTTGCTGGCACCGTTCCTGCCGCTGGCCGATGTCCGGTTGATGGACATCCCCGGGCGATTTTCGGCGCCCTCGTCGGAACATTGGCTTGGACAGGATGAATTCGGGCGGGACGTGTTGTCGCGGCTGATCTGGGGCGGACGGGCATCGTTGTTCATCGCCATCGGCTCGGCACTGGCCGCTGCCGTCATCGGCACCACGCTGGGTCTTTTGGGCGGGTTTTTTCGTGGCTTCGTCGAGGTTATCACCGTCCGGTTTTCCGAAGTGATCCTGTGCCTGCCGCCGCTGCTTCTGGCGCTGCTCGTGGTTACGATTCTGGGGGCGGGGACATGGCCGCTGATCCTGGCGCTGACGCTGCTTTATACGCCAAACTATGCGCGGGTGGTCTATGCTGCGACCTTGCAGGTTCGGTCGCTTGATTTTGTCACGGCGCAGACCGCCATGGGTGCCCATCCGGTGCAGATTCTGGCGCGGACCGTGCTGCCCAACATACTGCCGCCGCTTCTGGTGCAGATGTCGCTGGTCGTTGCATCGGCGATGGTGATCGAAAGCGGGCTCAGCTTTCTGGGACTTGGGGTTGTGCCGCCGACACCGTCCTGGGGGTTGATGATCCGGGCCGCACGGGGCGCGATGGAGCAGCAGTGGCTGTTGCTGGTCTGGCCGTCGCTGGCGCTGGCGGGCACGATCCTGACCTTCAATCTGTTGTGCGACCGGCTGCAATCGGCACTTGATCCCCGCGGAGTGACCGGCGGTGGCGCGCTGTGGCTGCGTCGTGGGCGCAATGCTCCGGCCCCGACACCTGTTGCCAAGGTCGCCGCCGAGGCTGACGCCCTGTTGCGGGTCGAGGACATGTCGATCCGGCTGCACGCCGAAACCGGCATGATCGAACTGGTGCGCGGCGTGTCCTTTACCGTGATGCCGGGGGAAACCCGCGCCATCGTCGGCGAAAGCGGATCGGGCAAGACGCTGACGGGTCTCGCCTTGACCGGGCTGTTGCCCGACGTTCTGAGCATCAGCGGTGGGCGGGCTCTGTTCAACACCCGCGATGGCACACAGGTGGATCTGTCCAAACTGGACGAAGACGCGTTCCGCACCCTGCGGGGCCGCGAGGTGTCGATGGTGTTTCAGGATGCCGCTGCCGCGCTGAACCCGGTTTTGCGTATCGGTGAACAGTTGGGCGAGGCGATCCGTGCGCATAATGACATCGACGATGCCGCGCTGAATAAGCGGGTCGTTGCCCTGCTGCGGCAGGTCGGTCTGCCCGATCCCGAAAGCCGGGTTCGTTCCTATCCGCACGAGCTTTCGGGCGGGCAACGGCAGCGGGCGATGATCGCGGTGGCTGTGGCGAATGAACCCCGTCTTCTGATCGCTGACGAGCCGACAACCGCGCTTGACCCGACGATTCAGGCGCAGATCCTGACCCTGTTCCAGACGCTGAAGGATGAAACCGAAGGCATGGGGCTGATCTTTGTCACCCATGATCTGGCGGTTGTGGCCGAGATCGCCGATCAGGTGACGGTGATGTATGCCGGTGAAGTGGTCGAAGAGGGGCCGGTGGATCAGGTGTTTGCCCGTCCGCGCCACCCCTATACCGCCGCGCTGATCGCTTCGGTTCCCGAAGGCGGCGCCGACCGGCTGGTGGCGATTCCGGGCACGGTGCCGACGCCGCACAACATGCCGCCGGGCTGCCGCTTTGCACCCCGATGTGACCATGCGATCGCCGCCTGTTCCGCCGCCATGCCCGACATTGAACGCCCGGCACCCGACCGGCGCACCCGCTGTATTCGCTGGGAGGAGGTGACCTGATGACCGGACCATTGGTACAGGCCCACGGGTTGGGCCGAAATTTCCCCATGCGTCAGGGGCTCTTGGGCCGGCCGCGCGATGTCTGGGCAGTGCGCGATGTCGACCTGACCGTGGCGCGGGGCGAAACCCTCGGCGTGGTCGGAGAGTCGGGCTGCGGCAAATCCACTCTGGGGCGGATGATGATGGGGCTTGATGCACCCACGACCGGCTCGGTTGAATTTGACGGGCGCGATCTGGCCGACGTGAAGGGGGGCGAGCGGCGCAGGCTGGCGCGTCGGATGCAGATGGTGTTTCAGGATCCGTTCGGATCGCTTGATCCGCGCCGCAGTGTTGGCGCGCAGATCGCCGACGGCTTGCGGATCCACAATATCGTCCCAAGTGACAAGATCGCCGAAGAGGTGCTGCGCCTGACCGAGCAGGTGGGCCTCTCGCCCGAGTCTGTGCGCCGTCGTCCGCACGAATTTTCCGGCGGTCAGCGCCAGCGTGTTGCCATCGCCCGTGCCCTTGCCACACGTCCCGATTTCATTGTCGCCGATGAACCCGTGTCGGCGCTGGACGTGTCGATTCAGGCGCAGGTGGTGAACCTGTTGATGGATCTGCGGCAGGATCTTGATCTTGCCATGCTGTTCATCAGTCACGACCTGCATGTGGTGCGCCACCTGTGTAACCGGATCGTCGTGATGTACCTTGGCCGCATCGTCGAGGAAGGACCGGCCGCCAAGGTGTTTGGCACGCCCGCGCATCCCTATACCCGCGCCCTGCTGGAATCGACGCCCTCGCTGGAACCGCGTCATGCGGCACTGGGTGATCGGGTGTTGCCCGGCGAACTGCCCAGCCCGATGAACCCGCCATCCGGCTGTCCATTCCGTACCCGCTGCCCGATTGCCGAACCCGCTTGTGCGCAGGCGGTCCCGCCGCTGACGCCCCAGGAGGATGGCTGGCGCGCGGCCTGTATCAAGGCCGGGCCGGTCAAGATAGCCGAGCCGGCATAAATTTATCTATCGTTCGACAAGGCTTTTGAATTGGACGGGGACCCCCCGCGACCGTTTCAATGCCCCAACGTTCACGCACAACAAACAGGAGCGTACCCATGATCGACAAGATCCGCATGGCCGAACTGACATCTGAAGAAGCCCGCCAGAACCTGACGGAAGATGCCGTCGTGCTTCTTCCCATGGGATCGCTCGAGGATCAGGGCATCCACGCGCCGATGGGGGATTACCTTGCGGCCGATCTGGTGGCGCTGGAAATCGCCAAAACCGCCCGCGCCGATGGTGTCGCCACTTTCGTCGCACCGGTCATCCCGTTCGGGGGTCGCGACTATTTCGACTCGAGCCATGGCGGTATCTCGATCAGCCACGCCACGCTGGCCGGTATCATCGACGACATGTTCGCCTGTCTGACCCGCCACGGCATCCGCAAGATCATGATCGTCAACGGTCATGGCGGCAACGTGCCGGTGATCACCGAGGTCGCGCTGCGCTGGCGTCACAAGGCGGGGTTGTTCGTTCCGTCGATGTATCTGTGGCAGGTCGCCTATGGGCTGCTGCCCGATCTGATCGGTGCTGAGAAGGCAAAGAAATCGTCCGGCCACGGTGGCGATCCGCTGACCTCTGTCGGGCTGCATTTTTACCCTGATCTGCTGCGTGCAGATTTGATCCGCCCGGCGCCGACCGGAGCAAAGGTCAAAGGGCTTGAAGTGTCCGGCTTTTCAACTCTGCGCTATGATGGGGTGAACATTCAGGCGCCGATCGAGGCTCTGGAAGCCACCGAAACCGGCGCGTATAATTGTGATCCGAACCTGAGCAGCGCCGAAACCGGCGAAAAGCTGGTTGCCCGGCTGGCCGAGATCGGTGCGGGTCTTGTGCGCGACCATGTTGCGCGCGGCTTGCACGACTGACAATGCGCGCCCTGCCTGATTTCTGCCTGATTGAAGATGGGCGTCGCGCAGGGCTTGCATGACTTACAGGGCGCGGCGGTGTCGCGCAGGTATTGAAGCAGTTACAACAACCTACTGGGGAGAGACGACATGAAGACGATTGCAAGACTCAGCCTGGCCACTGCCATGGTGTTTGCCTTTGCCGCCGCCGGTCAGGCCGAAACGACCTGGCGCATGGCCACCAAGATGCCGGTGGACAGCCCTGAAGGCAAAGTGTTCGATAAATTTTCCGAGTTGACCAACGAATACACCAACGGCGAACTGACGATCGACGTCTTTCCCAACGAACAGCTGGGCAAGGAAGACGCGGTTCTGGAGCAGCTGCAGGCCAATATCATCCAGATCTATGCCGAAGGTTTCGGATATATGAAGAAATGGGAGCCGGCGCTGGCCTGGACCTCTGCCGCTTTTGCCTTCGACGATATCGATCATTGGAAGCGGTTCATGGCGTCGGACACCGTCACTGGCTGGTTCGATCATGCAGCCGAACAGGCAGGCGTGCGCCCGCTGGGCGATCCGACGCGCGTGTTGCGCGGGCCGTTCCGGGTGATGGTGTCGAACAAGCCGGTCAATTCGGCCGACGACATGAAGAACATCAAACTGCGGATGCATGAGAACAAGGTCGCCATCGAAACCTGGGATACTCTGGGTGCCGAAGTGATCACGCTGCCTTGGACCGAAGTGTATCAGGGTATCTCCAAGGGCATCGTCGAGGCGGTGAATTCACCCATCGCCCTGGTTGAATCCATGCGTTTCAACGAGGTCGCACCCTATATCGCGCGCCATGACGAATACTGGCAGTCGATCGGCTTTATGGTCAACGAACAGGCGCTGGGCGAGTTGGACGAGGCCACCCTCGCGGGCCTGATGAAAGCCTATGACGAGACCGGCGACTTTTCCGAGGACCTGATGTTCAAGGTTGCCGACGAGGGGATCGAGCGGATGAAGGCTGCGGGCACGACCTATACCGTGATCGACACCGCCCCGCTGGTTGAAAAGATGCGCGTCTATTACGATGACATGGCCGCCAAGGGCGAACTTCCCGAAGGCTTTGTCGAGGCAATTGAATCCTCGCGAGCGCCGAATTGACTCCGCACGAATATCAGCCGGAGGGTCCGCTCACGCGGGCCCTCAACGCGATTGACCGGTTCAACTGGTCGTTGGGTGGCGCGTTCATGTGGCTTTCGAATATCTGCCTGCTGGCGATGCTGGGGCTGACCACCGCGACGATTGTCCTTCGTCCGTTTGACATTTCGTTCTACTGGATGTGGCCCTGGACGATGGTATTCTTCGTCTGGCTATCGTTCTTTGGGTTCTTCGCGCTCTACGCCCGGCTGAAAGACGTGCGCGTCGATTTTCTGGCCAACAAGCTGGGCCCAAAGGGTTTTGCCCTGACCCGTATTCTGACCGATGCTGCCACGCTTCTTGTCACCGGTGTTCTTATTTCACAGGTCCCCACGGTCATCGCCACGTCGCGCGGTGTGTTCGACGGTGCGATCCTGCCCCAAGGCCTTGAACTGCCGCGTCTGGCGCTTTCTATTCCCTTGATGATCTCGACGGTTCTGGTTGCCTGGACCGCCATTCTGGACTTGGCCAAGATGGCCGCCGGAATGCCCGAGAACATCACCGACCACCTCCCGGAGGCCTGATTGATGGCGTGGATTCTGTTCGGCAGCTTTCTTGTCTTGATTCTGATGCGCGTACCGATCTCGATTGCGATCGGTACCGCTGTTGTTCTTACCTTTCTGACGTCCGATTTCTCGAACGCATTGCAGATTATCCCGCAGCAGATGCTGGAAGGGGTGAACAAGGCGTCGCTGACCGCCGTGCCGTTCTTTATCATGGCCGGCAACCTGATGAACGTGACCGGGGTGACCGGGCGCATCTTTGCCTTTGCCAACGCGCTTGTCGGACATCTCAAGGCCGGGCTGGCACAGGTGAACGTGCTGTCGTCGATGATCTTTGCGGGCATTTCCGGGGCCGCCGTCGCCGATTGCGCCGGTCTTGGCGCGATCGAGATCAAGGCCATGCGCGAGGCCGGATACAAACCCGCCTTTGCCGCCGCGATCACGGTTGCGTCCTCGGTCATCGGGCCGCTTATTCCGCCCTCCATCGGTCTGGTGATCTATGCGTTTCTTGCGCAGCAATCGATCGAACGGATGTTTCTGGCGGGGCTGATCCCCGGTCTCATCGTCGGTCTGGCGCTGATGATCTATGTGCGCATCCTTGCCGAGTTCCGCGATTTCCCGACCCAGAAACGCGCCACGGTGCAAGAGGTGACCCATACCGCACGCCACGGCTTTGCCGCCCTGATGGCACCCGCGATCATCCTCGGGTCGATCATGTTTGGTTTCGTCACGGCAACCGAAGCGGGCGTTCTGGCCTGTCTTTACTGCATCATCCTTGGCATCTGGTACAAGGAGCTGACGTGGAAGGGGTTCTTCGACGCGCTCAGCGATACCGCCATGGTGACGGCGGTTATCATGATCATCATCGCCTTCTCGATTGCGATGGGGTGGTTGCTGGCGATTGACCAGACGCCGCAAAAGCTGGCCGAGTGGACATTCTCGATGACCGACAACCGCAACGTGTTCCTTGGGCTGCTGCTGGTTTTCATCATCCTCGTCGGCTGTGTCGTCGAAGGTGTGCCGGCCAAGCTGATCCTGGTGCCGACGCTTTTGCCGCTGATCGATGCCTATGGTATCGACCGGGTGCATTTCGGCATCATCATCCAACTGGGCCTGCTGATCGGTATTGCGACACCGCCCATGGGCATCGGACTGTACATCGTGTCCGAAGTTGGCCGGGTGCCGTTTGAAAAAGTGACAATGGCGGTTCTGCCGATGCTGGTGCCGCTGATCGTGGTGCTGATCCTGCTGACCTATGTGCCAGCGGTGTCCACCTTCCTTCCCGATCTCGTTCTTGGAAAACAATAGGACTGATAATGACCAATCTTTTTTACAAAATGAACCCGATGCCGCCGAAGATCGACCAGAGCAAACTGGATCGTCTGGCAAAGCTGGAAACCGCGACCATCGGTCACTTTTATCACTTCGGCTTTACGGCACCCGCGATTCAGCCGGTGCTGAAGGGCAAGGTGGTTACCGGCACTGTGGTGACACTGGCGATTCCGGGACTTGATTCCACGCTGCTGCATCACTGTCTGAGTGAGGTCGGCCCGGGCTATTTCATGGCGGTCGACCGGCTGGGCGATACCAAATACGCCTGCTGGGGCGGGGGTGTCACGCGGATGGCGGCGATGATGGGACTGGAAGGCGCCTGCATCGACGGCCCGCACACCGACACGCTTGAGGTCGAAGAACAGGGCTTCGCGATGTGGTCGCGCGGGCCTTCGCCGGTGACGACGCGGCTTTACAACTCGGGCGGTGGGTTCAACGTGCCAGTCAGTATCGGTGGCGCGGCGGTTCTGCCCGGCTATGCGGTTCTGGCCGACGATTCCGGCGTTCTGTTTATCGCACCAGAAGATCTGGACGCGGTTCTGGCCGAAGGTGAGCCGAGGACCGAACGGGGTCGCATCTCCGAGGCCAAAGTCAGCGCGGGCACCCATCTGGGCGAACTCTCCGGCGCGACAAAGATGGTCAACGCCAAGCTGAACGGCTGAGGATCAGGGCAGGTGGGTGAACGTGCTGTAGCGACTGTGGGCTTTGCACCACTCCTGCGCCACCTCTTGGGCGATCTCAAGGATCGTGCCCACCTGCTTGCGCCGCGCCCGGTTGACATAGCTGCATGTGACTTTCAGCGGCGCGATCGGGCGGGTCACCGGAATCTCCACCAACCGGCCCGCCAACAGGTCTTCTTCCAGCGCGACCTTGGACAGCGCCGAGGCGCCATAGCCCAGGCGCAGCATCTCGCAGATGGTTGTCAACGAGTTGCCATAATGACGGGGCGCGGGGCGTGTCGACATTTCATCGACGTATTCGGCCACCGGATTGAACAACGGCGAGGATTTCGGATAGAGCACCAGCGGCAGATCGCGCAGGGTTTCGGGTGTCATCGGCAGGATCTGTCCCTCGATCAGATCGGGCCGCGCCACCCATCCGACATCGTAAATCACGGAAAAGTGGGCGTTCCTTGCGCGCTCGCCACCGGCGGTAAAGGCCAGATCCAATGTGCCGGCCTCGATGAACTTTCCAAGTTGCAAATCGGACGCGGAATAGAAATCCAGCAGGATGTCAGGATGTTCGGCCATTACCCTGTCGCGCAGCGCCGGTCCCCATGTGATCGTCGCCATTCCCGCCACACCGATGGAAATGCGCCGCTTTTTCTTGTCCTGAAGCCGGGCGGTCATCGCCTCGCGCAGGTGCAGAAAACTGAGCGCAAACTCCGCCACCTCGACCCCCTGGTCGGTCAGGCGAAATTCTGGCGCATCCCGGTCGATCAGCGTCTTGCCAAGATCGGTTTCAAGTCCCTGAATGCGCGCCGAAACAGCCGGTTGGGTCAATCCCAGCCGTTCAGCAGTCCTGCGGTAGTTCTGGATCTGACTGAGCCAATAGAACGCTTCAAGCTGTTTGAAATTCATCGTAATTCCACCAATACCACGAGTTAAAGGATCACTTATGACCGTCGCTGTCTACCTGCCCGCCCAAGATAAGACCCAATGGTGGGTGGAAATGCTGCAAGGCCTTCTGCCCGGCTGGGATATTGCCGCGATTGATGAAATCGAAGATCCGTCGGCTGTCAAGCACGCCGTCGTCTGGCGTCCGCGCGCGGGCGACATGGCCCGATTCCCGAATCTCGAGGTGATTGTTTCGATTGGCGCGGGTATCGACCACGTGCTGGCCGATCCGGAACTGCCCAAAGGCGTGCCGATCATCCGCACCGTGGGCGACGACCTGACACAGCGGATGCGCGAATATGTGGCGCTGCATGTGCTGCGCCATCACCGCGACATGCCGCGCCAGTTGCAGGCGCAGGCCGAAAAGGACTGGCACGCTATCGTTGTGCCGGTGGCGCCAAACCGTGTGGTCGGCGTCATGGGCTTGGGCAATCTGGGTGCTGCGGCGGCAAAGACGCTGGCAGGGCTGGGGTTTGCTGCGCGCGGTTGGTCGAAATCGGGCAAGGACATTGAAGGCGTCGAAACCTTTGCCGGGGCCGACGGAATGGATGCGTTTCTGTCGGGCTGTGAAATCCTCGTGAACCTGCTGCCCTTGACGGATTCGACCAAGGGCATCCTGAACGCCGACCTTTTTGGCAAGCTGCCCAAGGGTGCCTGCGTCATCAACTGCGCCCGCGGCGGCCATCTCGTCGACGGCGATTTGATTGCAGCACTGGAGTCAGGCCAGATCAAACAGGCGACGCTGGACGTTTTCCATCAAGAGCCGCTGCCGGCCGACAACGCGTTCTGGGCGAATTCCGCTATCACCGTCACCCCCCACGTTGCGTCGCAGATCGACGCCGCCACGGGTGGTCGGCTGATTGCGGCCAACCTCAAGATCTTTGCGGAAACCGGCACCTGTCCGGATATGGCCGACGCTGCGCGGGGCTACTGACACCCGCCGCTTGACTTGGTGTCGGCGCTGAAACACGCTGCGCCGACACCATCCAAGGAGCCGCCGGAATGTTGCTAACCCAAGACCCTGACGCCACATTTCCCGCCAGAGCCGATGTCGTCGTGATCGGCGGCGGCGTTGTCGGCGTTACGGCGGCGCTGTTTCTGGCACGCGCCGGAGTGTCGGTGGTTCTGGTCGAAAAGGGCCGGGTGGCTGCGGAACAATCCTCGCGCAACTGGGGCTGGATCCGCAAACAGGGGCGTGACCCCATCGAACTGCCCCTGATGATCGAGAGCGAGCGGGAGTGGAAATCGATCGCCGCCCCGATCGCCAAAGAAATCCGAATGGCCGTGGTCGGCACCACTTACCTTGCCATGGACGATGCCGAATTCGCCGCGCGCCGCGACTGGGTCGAAAGCGCGCGCGGGTTTCAGCTGGACTGCAAAGTGCTTGGGTCGGCCGAAACGGACGCTCTGCTTGGACGAGACGACAGGCGGTTCAAGGGCGCGATCCACACCGCTTCGGACATGACCGCCGAACCGGGCCTTGCGGTGCCGGCCCTTGGGCGTCTGGCGCGCGAAGCCGGAGCCATTGTGATCGAAGGCTGTGCGGCGCGCGGTGTCGAGCACAGCGGCGGGCGGGTCTCTCATGTGGTGACTGAACGCGGTCCAATCGCCTGTGACTCGGTGATCCTGGGCGGGGGCGCCTGGTCGCGCACCTTTCTTGAAAACATGGGCATTTTCATTCCGCAACTAGGCGTCCGCTCGACCGTTCTGCGCACCACGCCGGGGCCGGAAATCCACCCCGGCGGGCTGGGTGCGACCTCAGCTTCGCTGCGCCGACGGGGCGATGGGGGCTATACCATCGGGCGCACCCATGCGGCGCGCTTTGATCTGATTCCGGCGGCGTTTCGCCATTTCCGGGCCTATATCCCACAGATGAAACTGCGCTGGAATACGATGCAACTGCGCGCAGGAACCGAGTTTTTCGGCGATCTCGGGCATGGGCGCTGGTCGCTGGATCAGGAATCGCCGTTCGAGCGGACCCGCGTCCTTGATCCCGGCCCGAACACCGCGCTGGCCCGAAATATGTTGACCTCGGCCAAGGCGCTGCATCCGCAACTGGGCAATATCCAAATCGCGGGGACATGGGCGGGAATGATCGACGTGACACCGGATGAATTGCCGATCATCGACGAGATGCCCGGATGCGCCGGGCTGTGGGTGGCGACAGGGCTGTCGGGGCACGGGTTCGGGATCGGCCCGGGCGTCGGGCGGGTGGTGGCCGAACTGGCCACAGGGCGCAATCCCATCGTCGATACCGCGCCCTTCGCGCTGTCGCGTTTTGCGACATGAGCGCGCCCGAGTCCGTGCCGGGTGTCGTTATCGTCGGCGGTGGCCTTGTGGGCAGCGCTCTGGCGCTTACGCTGTCGCGCAAAATGGAAGGACGTTCAAAATGCTTGATCCGACAGGCCGGGTGATCATGGTTTCTGGCGCCAACCGTGGCATTGGACGCGCAGTGACGCGGCTTTTGCACAAGAAGGGATATTCAATCAGCGCCGCTGCGCGGGACGCCGAGGCGCTGGCAAGCGATCTGGGTGATCTGGCCGGTGACCGGCTGTTGTGCGCCCGCTATGATGCGGCAGACCGGGCCAGCCACTCTGCCTGGGTCGAGGCGACCGCCGAACGCTTTGGGCGGATTGACGGCTTGGTCAACAATGCCGGGGCCTCGAACAGCTTTTCCATCGAACACGGGGACGAGGCCGATCTGGATGCGCTTTGGGCGATCAACTTCAAGGGCCCGCTGTTCATGACCCGCGCCTGCCTGCCGCATCTGAAAGCCTCGGGTTCGGGGCGGATCGTCAATCTGTCGTCGTTGTCGGGCAAGCGGATCCGGAATGACAACATCGCCTATGGCGCAACGAAATTCGCGATGATGGCGCTGAATCAGGCGACGCGTCGGGCGGGTTGGGATCATGGCGTGCGCGCCACCGTCGTCTGCCCCGGCTTCGTCGAAACCGACCTGACCTCGGAGGTCACCAAAGTGTCCCGCGATGAAATGATCGCGCCCGGTGATCTGGCCGAACTGATCTGTACCGTGATTGCTTTGCCCAACACTGCGGCAATCGCGGAACTGCTGGTCAATTGTCGGCTGGAAGACACGCTTTGAAGCGCAGGGTCCGATTGAACGACAATGCAGTTTGAAATCGATTCATTCTCGCCAAACACGGCTGGCAGAATCGCACCGAAGGGGCCTGAAACACACTGAACTCAGGCACGTCCGTGGATAACGCAGGAATCCGCAGCACAACGCGGCGGCGCAATCAAGGATGCCCGCGCGATCGCGATTCAGTCTGGAGCAAAACTCAGCACATCGAACGGCGGGCTGCCGCCGCATGCCGCCCCGATGCCGCTACGCGGTCCATCGCACCCGAAGGCGGTAGAGGGAGTGTAATAAGTGGGTATGGTGGAGCCTAGCGGGATCGAACCGCTGACCTCCTGCATGCCATGCAGGCGCTCTCCCAGCTGAGCTAAGGCCCCGTGCGCATCCGCTTGTAGGCGGCTACTTGCGCGTCTCTAGGGGATGGCGCGGGGCAGTTCAAGCGAAAAATCGCACCCCGCGTCCACCCCGGTTCTGGTTACTCTTCGTCCTTCGCCACATCGGCGATTTCGTCGAGCGAAACAGTGTCGTCATCGTCGTCGTCTTCAAGAACATCATCGCCCAGATCGACATCGGTATCGTCGTCATCATCCAGGACGACTTCTTCGTCGTCGTTTTCTTTGTCCTTGGCGCTGTTTTTGTCGGCCTTGTCGGCCAGCATGGTGCGCGAACCCTTGCCCGTGTCAATCGCGACGACTTCGCCCGTATAGGGGCTGACGACGGGCGACTTGTTCAGGTCGTAGAACCGTTTTCCTGTGGTCGGGCACACCCGTTTGGTGCCCCATTCTTCGTTGGGCATGGTCACCCTTTCTGGCTGGCGTCTATTGTCAAATCCGCGTTCCCATGACACAGCCGCCGCGTGGTGTCAAAGACTGCATTGACAGCAATAGAATCGCGGTTTTGCTATGGTCGGTTGTGGCCCTGCGGCGCTAGTGTATCCTGAGGCATAAACAGCGGCCGAAGCCGTGCGGCGCGTCAGAAAGGTTCTGTATGGGTCAAGCGATTCTGCCGGGCAACCCCCCAATCGATATTGTTTTGCGCCGGTCCCCGATTGCGCGGCGTATTTCGCTGCGGGTGTCGGGGCTTGACGGGCGGGTCACGCTGACTCTGCCCCGTCGGGGAACCGAAGCCGAGGCGATGGGCTTCGCCCGGGAAAAGGAAGACTGGATCCGAAGCCAGCTTGCCCGCCACCCCGAGGTCGCGGCGGTTGAATTCGGCGCGCTGCTGCCGATCGAGGGGCGACTGCACCGGATCGAACAGGGCAGGGGGCGGGCACCGCAGGTTGCCGATGGTGTCCTGTTTCTGCCCACAACCGAGGCGCCGGGGGCCAAGACCGAGGCGTTTTTGAAACAATTGGCCCGAACCCGGCTGGCTGCGTCATCGGATCGTCACGCCGCGGTTCTGGGGCGCAGCTATGGTCGGTTGACCCTGCGCGATACCCGGTCGCGCTGGGGATCGTGTTCGTCGGTCGGCGATCTGATGTATTCTTGGCGGCTGATTCTGGCCCCACCCGAGGTGCTTGATTATGTCGCGGCCCATGAGGTCGCGCATCTGGCGCGAATGGATCATTCACCGGCGTTCTGGGCCGAAGTGGCGCGGCTGTTGCCCGGTTACGCCGCGCCACGCGCCTGGCTGCGCCGTGAAGGCGCCAGTCTGCACCGCTGGACGTTCCGCGGATGATTCGCCCCTCGGATGGCACCCAGGCGGCGCACGAACGGGTCTATCGCGCTTTGCGCGGCCAGATCATGCATGGTGAGATTGCCCCGGGCGCCGCGCTGACCCTGCGCGGTATCGGCAAGCAATTCGACGTTTCGATGACACCGGCCCGCGAGGCGGTGCGCCGTCTGGTGGCCGAGGGCGCGCTGTCGCTGTCGTCATCCGGGCGGGTTTCCACACCTGAACTCAGCAACGAGCGGATCGAGGAACTGGGTGCGCTGCGGGCGCTGATCGAGGTCGAACTCGCCAGTCGCGCCCTGCCGCGCGCGCATATCGCGCTGATCGACCGATTGGCGGCGATCAATGGCGGCATGGCTGATGTGATCGCGCGGCACGACGCGGTCGGGTATCTTCGGACGAATCTGGAATTTCACCGCACGCTTTATCTGCGCGCTCAGGCCCCGGCGATGCTGGCGATGTGCGAGACCGTCTGGTTGCAACTTGGACCGACCATGCGGCGCCTGTATGGCCGCCTGCGCCGGACTGAAGAGCCTTCGGGCCACCGGATCATCCTCGCGGCGTTGCGGGCGGGGGATGAGCCGGGATTGCGGCTGGCGGTACGCACCGATGTCACGCAGGGGTTGCGCCTGCTGCTGGCTTAGGCTGGCTGCCCCCCCACGCGTATCTGAGGGGGGGCAGGTGGGTCAGCTGTGGATTGCCCCGTCGCCGCAGGCAAGGGCCGCCTCGCGCACTGCTTCGGAATAGGTGGGGTGGGCGTGGCAGGTCATGGCGATGTCCTGTGCGGCCGCGCCGAACTCCATCCCGACGCAGATTTCATGGATCAGATCACCGGCCATCGGACCGATGATATGTGCGCCAAGGATGCGGTCGGTGTCCTTGTCAGCCAGCAGTTTGACAAAGCCGTCGCCGGCAAAATTTGCCTTGGCGCGGCCATTGCCCATAAAGCTGAACTTGCCGACCTTATAGGATTTACCGGCCTCTTTCAGCTGCTCTTCGGTCTGGCCGACCGTCGCGACCTCGGGATGGGTATAGATCACGCCGGGGATCACGCCATAGTTCACATGGCCCTGTTTTCCGGCAATAACTTCAGCCACTGCCATGCCTTCGTCTTCGGCCTTATGGGCCAGCATCGGGCCGGTGATCGCGTCGCCAATGGCATAGATGCCCTTGACGTTGGTCGCCCAGTTCGCGTCCGTTTCGATCATGCCGCGCTTGCTGGTCGCAACGTTCAGCGCGTCAAGCCCAAGGCCATCGGTAAACGGTTTACGCCCGGTGGCCAGCAGAACGGTATCGCTTTCAAGCGTGTGTTCACTGTCATCCTTGCGCAGTTTATATGTGGTTGTCGCCTTGGATTTCGCGGTGGAAACCCCCTGAACCGCAGCACCCATGATGAACTTGATGCCCTGTTTTTCCAGCAGTCGCTTGAAGACCTTTTGCACTTCGGCGTCCATGCCGGGAGTGATGGTGTCAAGGTATTCGATTACCGTAACTTCGGCGCCCAAACGTTTGTAAACGCTGCCCATTTCAAGGCCAATCACGCCTGCGCCGATGACGGTCAGGGATTTCGGGATTTTCTTCAGCGCCAGCGCGCCGGTCGAACTGACAACGATGTTTTCGTCAATCTCGACACCGGGCAGGGTGGCGACTTCGGAGCCAGAGGCGATGACGATATTCTTCGTCTCATGCACGTCGTCGCCGACCTTAACCTTGCCTGCCTCGGGGATTGAGGCCCAGCCTTTGATCCAGTCGATCTTGTTCTTCTTGAACAGAAATTCGATGCCCTTGGTGTTCTGGGCGATAGTTTCGTCCTTGTATTTCAGCATCTGCGTCCAGTCGACCGAAGGCGATTTGCCCTTGAGGCCCATTGCAGCGAAATTATGCTCGGCTTCGTGCAGCATATGGGTGGCGTGCAGCAGTGCCTTGGACGGGATGCAGCCAACGTTCAGGCAGGTGCCCCCAAGCGTTTCGCGGCCTTCCACAACGGCGGTTTTCAGGCCCAGTTGGGCGCAACGGATGGCGCAGACATAGCCGCCGGGGCCGGAGCCGATTACGATGACGTCATAGCTCATAGGTTTCTCCTTGGGCCGTGTTTTGTTCGATTTGTACAATTCTGAGGGTAGAAAGTACGACTTCATGGATTGGATTGTTGGATTCAGACAAGTGCAGCGATCAGCATAACGACGGTTGCGAGCAGCCCGACGCTCCAGATAACGCTGCGCCATGGGGCAAGGCCCCAGACATAGGCCGGAATGTAGAGAACGCGAGCGATCAGATAGAGTGTGGCGCAGCTCTGGGTTAGGGTGCTGGATTGATCGCCGGTGGTCACGACGACAACGGCGATGGTGAACAGGATCAGCCCTTCGAAATGGTTGTTCATCGCCCGCTGAAGCCGCCCGGCGGTGCCGGTCAACTCCACCATGCGATCCCGCGGCCCCATCGCCGCCTTCGACCCCACCTGCCGCTGTGCGGCGACAGAATAGAGGGCGAATTGCACGACCTGTAGCAGGGCGGCGAGGGTGAGGATGGTGAGTTCGTGGGTCATCCTCAAGAGTTCCCAGCATAGTATTTGGCTGCAAACTCAATACCAAGCCCTACGACCTCAGATACGGCCTGACGGCCTGCACTTCTTCCGCCAGCCTTAAGTGTCTCACCTAGTTTTGAACCAATTGTTTGCTTGTCTCCCGGATGCACTCTACCCAAAATCTCAAAGCCTTTTGCAGTGAGCGCCGGTCTCGTGACGTCCATCGGCTCACCACTAGAATAACGCTGGTGATTTCCCACACGAACCAGTCCCTCATCGATGAGCCAGAGGAAACAAGCATCATAGTAATGACTTAGTTCGCGGTCCAATTTGGTGTCCGCGAACTGGAACCCGTCTGACTGAAACCCTCTTTCCCACAGGGCCGACAAAATTGCTGCGATGACAAGCTCGCTGTTGGCTCGATGGTTTTCAACATCCTTCGTCATTACAAATCCATCAGCAACCGCCGCGGATCTTCCAGCGCCTCTTTCACCCGGACAAGGAAGGTCACCGCGCCTTTGCCGTCGACGATCCGGTGGTCATAGCTCAGCGCCAGATACATCATCGGGCGAATTTTGACCTTGCCGTTGATCGCCATCGGGCGGTCCTGGATTTTGTGCATCCCAAGGATCCCCGACTGCGGCGGGTTCAGGATCGGCGAAGACATCAGCGAGCCATAGACGCCGCCGTTCGAAATGGTGAAGGTGCCGCCCTGCATCTCGGCCATCGTCAGCTTGCCGTCGCGCGCCTTGGCACCCATTTCGGCGATGCTTTTCTCGATCGTGGCAAAGGACATGGCGTCGGCGTCCCGGATCACCGGCACGACAAGGCCAGAGGGGGTGCCCGCCGCAATGCCCATGTGGACGAACTTTTTATAGACCACATCGGTGCCGTCGATCTCGGCGTTGACCTCGGGCACTTCTTGCAGGGCATGCACGCAGGCCTTGGTGAAGAACGACATGAAGCCCAGTTTTACGCCGTGTTTCTTCAGGAACAGGTCCTTGTATTCGTTGCGCAATTCCATGACCTCGGTCATGTCCACCTCGTTATAGGTGGTCAGCATGGCGGCGGTGTTCTGGCTTTCCTTCAGGCGCTTGGCGATGGTCTGCCTGAGCCTTGTCATCTTCACCCGTTCCTCGCGCGCCTCATCTCCCGAAGCCACGGGGGCGCGGGGTGCAGCCGTCGCGCTTGGCGTGGTGGTTGCGGTCGGCGCGGCGGCGACTGTGGAAAGCGCCTTGATCACATCTTCCTTCATCACGCGGCCGTCCTTGCCCGTGGCAGTGACCGAATCGCGGCTCACACCCTTTTCCGCCATCATCTTTTTGGCCGAGGGCGCGTCTTCCACATCACCCGGTGCAGTGCTCTTGCCCTGGTCACTGGTCTGTTGCGTATCATCCGGGTTTTCGGTGGTGCCTTCGGCGACCGAAGCGGGTTTGCCCTGACCGCCGCTGGTCATTTCTGCGAGCTTGCCGCCTGCCTGCACGGTTTCGCCTTCGGCTGCGGTGATCTTACCCAGAACTCCGGCTGCGGGGGCGGGGACTTCGACGCTGACCTTGTCGGTTTCCAGTTCGCACAGCATTTCATCGGCGGCGACAGTGTCGCCTTCCTTTTTGAACCAGGTCGAAACCGTCGCCTCGGTCACTGATTCGCCCAAGGTAGGCACCATGATGTCGACGGTCTGGAGGTCTTCGGCGGGCGCTTCTTTTGGCGCGTCGGCCTTGGGTGCGGGATCGGCCTTCGGCGCTGGGTCGGCCTTCGGCTTCACCTCTTCGGGGCCGGCGTTGCCTGCCTCGGCTATTGTGGCGAGCAGGGCATCAACCCCGACGGTTTCACCCTCGGCTGCGATCACTTCGGCCAGTTTTCCGGCCACGGGCGAGGGCACTTCGACCGTCACCTTGTCGGTTTCCAACTCGCACAGCATTTCATCGACAGCCACTGTGTCGCCGGGTTTCTTGAACCAGGTTGCGATAGTGGCTTCGGTGACGGATTCGCCCAGGGTGGGTACGCGGACTTCGGTTACCATGATATTTATCCTTCCAGACCCAGCGCGGCGTTCACCAGCGTGGTTTGTTGTGCTTTGTGTTGGCTTGCCAGACCGGTCGCGGGCGAGGCGGAGGCCGGGCGGCCAACGTAAACGGGGCGGGCACGGGTTGCGCCGATACGGCCCAATACCCATTCGATATTGGGTTCGATAAACGACCAGGCACCCTGATTCTTGGGTTCTTCCTGACACCAGATGATTTCGGCGTCCTTGAACCGCTCAAGCTCTTTGACGACGGATTTCGCGGGGAAGGGATAGAACTGTTCCATCCGCAAAAGATAGGTATCTTCAAGCCCAGCCTCGTCGCGCTTTTCCAGAAGATCATAGTAGACCTTGCCAGAGCACATGACGACACGCTTGATTTCGGCGTCGGGTTTCAGGATCAGGTCCGAGTTGCCGTATTGCGCATCATCCCACAGCACCCGGTGAAAGCTGCTGCCGGTCTGAAACTCTTCGGCGCGGCTGACGGCCATCTTGTGGCGCAACAGCGATTTCGGAGTCATCAGCATCAGCGGCTTGCGATAGCTGCGGTGAAGCTGCCGACGCAGGATGTGGAAATAGTTCGCCGGTGTGGTGCAGTTGGCAACGATCCAGTTGTCCTGCCCGCACATCTGCAAGAACCGTTCCAGACGCGCGCTTGAGTGTTCCGGCCCCTGACCTTCGTATCCGTGGGGCATCAGACAAACCAGACCCGACATGCGCAACCATTTGGATTCGCCTGACGAAATGAACTGGTCGAACATGATCTGCGCACCATTGGCGAAATCGCCGAACTGTGCTTCCCACAGGGTCAGGGCGTTGGGTTCGGCAAGCGAATAGCCGTATTCAAAGCCCAGAACCGCGTATTCCGACAGTGCAGAGTCGATGACTTCGAAATTCGCCTGACCCTCGCGGATGTGGTTCAGCGGGTAATACCGGTCCTCGGTCTGTTGGTGCACGATGGCCGAATGACGCTGTGAAAAGGTGCCGCGGGTGGAATCCTGCCCTGACAGGCGCACCTTATAACCCTCGGTCATCAGGGAGCCCAAGGCGAGGGCCTCGCCCGTCGCCCAGTCAAAGCCGACGCCCGTGCCAAACATCTGTTTCTTGGCGTCCAGCAGGCGATCCACCGTCTTGTGCGTCTCGAATCCGTCAGGCACCGAGACCAGCGCGCGGCCGATGTCATCGAATGTCTTCTTGTCGATCGCCGTCTTGCCGCGCTGGTATTTCTTGCCCTGTTTGTCCAGATGCGACCAACGGCCATCCAGCCAGTCCGCCTTGTTCGGGCGGTATTCTTTTCCAGCCTCGAATTCTTCGTTCAGATGCGCCTGAAACTGCGCCTTGGCATCCTCGATCTCGCCCTCGGGGATCAGACCATCCGCGATCAGCCGATCAGTATAAAGGGTCAGCGTGGTCTTTTGTTTCTTGATCTTCTGATACATCTGGGGGTTGGTGAACATCGGTTCATCCCCCTCGTTATGGCCAAAGCGGCGATAGCAGAAGATGTCGAGCACGACATCCTTGTGGAACTTCTGACGAAATTCGGTTGCGACTTTGGCGGCATGCACCACCGCCTCGGGATCGTCGCCGTTGACGTGAAAGATCGGTGCCTCGACCACCAGCGCGTTGTCGGTGGGATAGGGCGACGAGCGGCTGAAGTGCGGTGCCGTAGTGAAACCGATCTGGTTGTTCACGACGATATGCATGGTGCCGCCGGTGCGGTGCCCGCGCAGCCCCGACAGGGCGAAACATTCCGCCACAACGCCCTGACCGGCAAAGGCCGCATCGCCGTGCAGCAGGATCGGCAGAACCTTGGTGCGGTCCGGATCGCCAAGCTGATCCTGTTTCGCGCGTGCCTTGCCCAGAACGACGGGGTTTACCGCCTCAAGGTGGCTGGGGTTCGCAGTCAGCGACAGGTGAACCGAATTGCCATCGAATTCGCGATCAGACGAGGCGCCAAGGTGATATTTCACGTCACCCGAACCGTCGACGTCTTCGGGCTTGAAGCTGCCGCCCTGAAATTCGTTGAAGATCGCCCGGTACGGTTTCTGCATCACGTTGGCCAGCACCGAGAGACGGCCACGGTGGGGCATGCCGATGATGATGTCGCACACGCCCAGACTGCCGCCACGCTTGATGATCTGTTCCATCGCGGGGATCAGGGATTCGCCGCCGTCCAGACCGAACCGTTTGGTGCCCATATATTTGACATGCAGGAACTTTTCGAAACCTTCGGCCTCGACCAGCTTGTTCAGGATGGCCTTGCGGCCCTCCTTCGTGAACTCGATTTCCTTGCCGTAACCCTCAATCCGCTCCTTCAGCCAGGCAGACTGTTCCGGATCGGAAATATGCATGTATTGCAGCGCGAAAGTGCCGCAATAGGTACGCCGCACGATGTCGATGATCTCCCGCATCGTGGCAATTTCAAGCCCCAGCACCTTGTCGATGAAGATCGGCCGATCCAGATCGGATTCAGTGAAACCATAGGATGCGGGCTCAAGCTCGGGGTGGGGCGTTTCTTCGCGGAAGTTCAACGGATCGAGATCGGCGGCCAGATGCCCGCGGATGCGATAGGCGCGGATGATCATCAGGGCGCGGATGCTGTCGAGAACGGCGCGCTTGATCTGGTCGTCGGACAGTTTCACGCCCTGCTCTTCGGCCTTGGCCACGATTTTCTGACCGGCGGCACGGGTTTCGGCCACGGGCGCCACCGGCCACTGGCCATCCAGCGCCGCTGTCAGGTCGTCGTTGGGCTGCGGCGGCCAATCGGTGCGCGCCCATGATGGGCCTGCCGCCTCGGCTTTGGCGTCGGCGGCGTCATCGCCGAGCGCCTTGAAGAACGCGCGCCAGCTTTCATCCACAGCATTGGGATCGTCGGCATAGCGGGCATAAAGCTGCTCAAGATATTCCGCATTGTGCCCCTGCATAAAGCTGGAGGCGTGGAACACGTCATTGGAGGGTTGGTCGGTCATGGGTTCACCTCGTATGGGTTTGCACCGTAGGAATTCGTTCCCGGCTCGCTCGGCCGGGTCAGCCACCACAGCACCAGCAGCGGTGATATGGCGAAAATGATAAAAGCGGGGACAAGAACGATCATGGCAATCGGCCCCGAAGTGCCGCCGTGCATCGGGCCAAGTCCGCCGAAAAACGACATGGCACCCATGATGCCAACGATCACGATCAGCGGATAAAGCAGATGAAAACCCGAGCGCCCGCTGTCATGCATCCGCCGCCATCCCGCCGAGAGGGCAGGCAAAATCGTCGCCAGTCCGAACAGAGAAGCCAGCGGACCGTTGGACTGCATCGTCATTTGACCGGGGCCGGTTTCCATCATTTCCGTGCCGAACAGCGCCATGTCGAAAAAGCCGAGCGCCACTGTGCCAAGGACAAGGAACAGCACGAAAAACCAGTATTCGCTGCGCGACGCCCGTCCGGAAAAAGTTACGTATTTCCGCAGGCAGGTGCGAATGGCAGTGACGAAGGTCATGGCAAGGTCGCGAAATGGTGGGGCGTTGAAACAGTCCGGGTCATTGCGCATCCCGTATGGTGTTTCGCTCGCCCCCGGTTTTGCGCATCCGTCCGCCGCCCTTATTCGCGAGATTTCGTAACCGGGCCGGATGGCCCTTGGCGGTCAGGATCTGACCGGACCGCAGTTTGGCGATCAGGTCCGTCGCCAGCGTGCGTGCCGTCGCCTCATCCGGAAGGTCTGTGTTCGCCAATGAAGAAGCCTGTCCGTCGCCCCGAGGCGTGAACAGAAAATCCCGATCCGGAAAGAACGCCAAACGCAGTTTTTCGTTGGCGTCTGACGTTGCCGCACAAATCCTGTCGCGTTGGTCTTGATTGAGTGTCAGTCGCGGATCGCTCTGGCCGCTTATTCGGACGTGACGCAGAATCGCACGCCGCGCCATCTGGTTCGCCCCATCGCGGGACAGTTCCTCGTTCACCGCGCGCGCGATAACAGCGGCCTTCGCGGAAAACGCCTCATTCTGTCGGGGAACCTGCACCATCTTCGTCGGAGGGACATTTAGAAGCGTCAGGAAGTCGGTGACAAGATCGCCACCGGTCAGAGCGTCGGGTTCCAGCAGACGAAGCGTGATCCGATCAGCGCCCACAGCCTTTACCCAGCGATCAACCGGAGCGGCGAAATCATCGGTAAGCTGTTCATCCAGATACTGGTCGAATTGCAGTGTCCCCCCCGACCGAAGATGCTGGGAATAGCGGCTGAGAAGAAAATCTTCGCGACATCGCAAATAGGCGACATAGTGCACCTCATCAAAACGCGCGTGCAGGAAGCGATCCAGTGCTTCGATCGCTCCGTCCCGTTCAAGGTGGTAAAGGTGTTCGCTGGATGCGACATACAAGCGCAAATCATCGCGTTTTGCCGTTTCATCAAGATGATTTGCGTATTGTTCCACAACGCCGGCGATCTCGTCGGGATTGTGGCGTCCGAAGCGTGAGCGATAAGTACGGGCGCCCAGATCGGCACCTGACAAAAGCAACGCGGCATACCAGATTTCGCGATTGGGGGTCTGACCCTGCCGCATGCGCGAATAGACGACGCCGTTTTCAAGCAATGTGTCCCGGTTCGCCCAGAGGCACTCCTGAATCGTTGTCGATCCGGCTTTTGGCATACCGATATGAATGATCGCCTTCATAGCACTCTCTCCAGAGGAACTCGCGGTCAGGCGTCAGCCGGGGGCCTGGACCGGGCCCCCGGACGACAGATTTCAGCCAATCGCCTTCAAAACCGCCTCGCCCAGTCCCGCAGGGCTGTCGGCCACCACGATTCCAGCGGCTTTCATCGCTTCGATCTTGTCCTCGGCACCGCCTTTGCCACCCGCGACGATGGCACCGGCGTGGCCCATGCGGCGGCCCGGAGGGGCTGTGCGTCCGGCAATGAACCCGGCTGTGGGCTTCCAGCGGCCCTTTTTGCGCTCGTCCGCCAGGAACTGCGCCGCTTCTTCTTCGGCCGAGCCGCCGATTTCACCGATCATGATGATGCTTTGGGTTTCCGGATCGGCCAGAAACATTTCAAGCACGTCGATATGTTCGGTGCCCTTGATCGGATCGCCGCCAATGCCGACTGCGGTGGACTGGCCCAGGCCGCTGTCGCTGGTCTGTTTCACCGCCTCATAGGTCAGCGTGCCCGAGCGGGACACAACGCCGACGCTGCCGCGTTTGTGGATGTGGCCGGGCATGATGCCGATCTTGCAGGCACCGGGCGTAATCACTCCGGGGCAATTTGGCCCGATCAGGCGCGACGACGTGCCTGCGAGCGCCCGCTTGACGCGCATCATGTCCAGCACCGGGATGCCTTCGGTGATGCAGATGATCAAAGGGATTTCGGCGTCGATGGCTTCCAGAATGGAATCGGCGGCAAAGGGCGGTGGGACATAGATGACCGATGCGTTCGCGCCGGTCTTTGCCACCGCTTCGTGGCACGAGTTGAACACGGGCAGGTCAAGGTGCACCTGTCCGCCCTTGCCGGGGGTCACGCCGCCAACCATTTTTGTGCCATATGCGATGGCCTGTTCAGAATGGAACGTGCCCTGACTGCCGGTGAAGCCCTGACAGATGACTTTGGTGTTTTCGTCTACGAGAATGGCCATTTCGGCTCCTTGATGGACTGTTGGGTCAATGAACGAGGGAAGACAGGGGCGGTCTGGTGGCCCTCAGAACCCCGCTCGTTTGCGGTCTGAAGGGTCCACCGGACATTTATTCGGCTTGCGCCAATCCGCTGCTTATCCCTTCACCGCCTTCACGATCTTTTCGGCCCCGTCGCGCAGGTCGTCTGCTGCAATCACGTCGAGACCCGACTCGTTGATGATCCGCTTGCCTTCTTCGACGTTGGTGCCCTCAAGACGCACAACCAGCGGCACTTTCAGACCGACCTCTTTCACCGCCGACACCACGCCTTCGGCGATCACATCGCAGCGCATGATGCCGCCAAAGATGTTGACAAGGATGCCTTTGACCTGCGGATCACTGGTGATGATCTTGAAGGCTTCGGTCACCTTTTCCTTGGTCGCGCCGCCGCCCACGTCAAGAAAGTTGGCAGGTTCCGCACCGTACAGTTTGATGATGTCCATGGTCGCCATGGCCAGACCTGCACCGTTGACCATGCAGCCGATTTCACCGTCCAGCGCGATATAGTTCAGGTCGTACTTGGAGGCGGCGAGTTCTTTCGGGTCTTCCTCGGATTCGTCGCGCAGGGCGGCGATGTCGGGGTGGCGATACATTGCGTTGCCGTCGAAGGACACCTTGGCATCCAGCACCTTCAGGTCGCCCTTGTCGGTGACGATCAGCGGGTTGATCTCAAGCATCTCCATGTCTTTTTCGGTGAAGGCTTTATAAAGAATGCCCATCAGCGACACGCATTGCTTTACCTGCTGACCCTTCAGGCCCAGCGAAAACGCGATGCGCCGCCCGTGAAACGCCTGATATCCAGTGGCCGGATCGACCGAGAACGACACGATCTTATCCGGCGTGTTTGCGGCCACTTCTTCAATATCCATGCCGCCCTCGGTGGAGCAGACAAAGGAAATACGGCTGGTCTGGCGATCCACCAGCAGAGCGAGATAGAGCTCGGTCTCGATGCCCGATCCGTCTTCGATATAGATGCGGTTGACCTGCTTGCCCGCCGGACCGGTCTGGTGGGTGACAAGGGTCCGGCCCAGCATGCGCTTGGCCTCTTCGGCGGCTTCGGCGACGGATTTCGTCAACCGCACTCCGCCTTTTTCACCTGCATCAGCCTCTTTGAAATGGCCTTTGCCGCGTCCACCGGCGTGGATTTGTGCCTTGACGACCCAGAGGGGCCCATCAAGTTCGCTTGCTGCCGTCTTGGCATCCTCGGCCTTCAAAACGGCACGTCCGTCGCTGACCGGGGCGCCATACGACCTGAGGAGCGCTTTCGCCTGATATTCGTGAATGTTCAAAGAACTTGCCTCCAATGGCTGCTGTTGACCCCTGTTTCGCACATGATAACGATGACTGGAACCGGGTTTGAGAGATTTGCAGATAATAACCGGCATTTGTGATCACAGCGATGAGGGGTGTGATCACAAAATCGCAACCCGCCGGGATGCGGGCTGTTCCCGTGTGATTCGCGCTACAGAAAAGGGTCGGACAGGATGCGTTGGGGGGTCGTTTCAACGGTTTGTGAACCTGCGCCATTGGTGATGGCCTTTGTCGCACATTACCTTGAACTTGGCGCGTCGCGGATCGATCTGTTTCTCGATGCGCCCGATCCGGCGCTGGCCGCGCTTTTGGCACCGTTGGAGCGGGTCCATGTGATACAGCAGACGGCGCGTAACTGGCGACAGGCCGGCCATGCCCTGCCACCCAGCCCGCCACAACGCCAGCGGATCAATGCGCGGCGGGTTTACGAGGCGGGCAGGGTCGACTGGCTGCTGCATGTGGATGCCGACGAATTTCTGACCGATGCCGCGCAGGTCCTGCGTAATGTGGCAGCGATGCCGGACGAGGTGGATTATGTTGGTCTGTGGCCGCTGGAACGTGTGCGCGATCGCAACAGGCCCGAGTCGACGCTGTTTGAAGGCGCATTCCGTCGGCTGGTAACCGCCGAGCGTCAGGCCCAGATCGCGCCGGTTTACGGCGATGCGCTGCGGTTTCTTGATTGGGGGCTGAGTTCGAACGGGCGAATCAAGGCGTTCGTGCGCTGCGGACGGGCGCTGGACATCGATCTGCACGAACCGGCGCGGCGTGACGGTGGCGCGGCGGTCGGACGGTTGATCGAGGCGCCGGTGCTGCTGCATTTCGACGGAATGACCGAGGCGAATTATACCGGAAAACTGGTGCGCAAGATCGCGCAGAACGCCGGGTGGCGGGCGTTTCCGGCCCCCGGGCGGCGCGCGCAACTGGCCGAGGTGGCGGCAGCGCGGGGCGATCCGGCGCGAATCTCGGCACTGTACCGGTCGGTCAAGACTGTTGATCCGGAACAGGCGGTGGCGCTGGAGGTAAAGGAGCTTTTGATGCGCGTGCCATTCGATCCGCGTGCCGCCGTGGCAAAGACGTTTCCCGGGATCACCGTAGATTTCGGATGCGCGGGTTTTGACGCGACGCCGATGCCACAGATGCATCTGAATGCGGCCACAAGGATAGCCAACGATCTGCGCGGGCGGCTGTTTCAGTTGCGTCGCCATTTGGGCCGCCGATTGGGCGGTTGAAGGACGGCACCGGTTGCACGGGTGCCGTCCTTCGGTATTTTACGTCAGCGAGGAATCAATGCCCTTGCAGGCTTCGACGAGTCCTTTGACCGCCTCGATTGATTTGTCGAACATCGCCTGTTCATCTTTGTTCATCTTGATGTCGATCACCCGTTCGATACCGCCCGCGCCGATCACGGTCGGAACGCCGACATACATGCCCTTGAGACCCAGCGCGCCATCGACCCAGGCAGCACAGGGCAGGACGCGTTTCTGATCCTTCAGGAACGCTTCGGCCATTTCGATCGCGCTGGTGGCAGGGGCATAGAACGCGCTGCCGGTTTTCAGCAGGCCGACGATTTCGGCACCGCCGTCGCGTGTACGCTGGACGATAGCGTCCATTTTTTCCTGCGTCGTCCAGCCCATCGAAACCAGATCGGGCAGGGGGATGCCGCCGACGGTGGAGTAGCGCACCAGCGGAACCATCGTATCGCCGTGGCCGCCAAGGACAAAGGCCGACACGTCTTTCATCGAGACGCCGAACTCAAGCGACAGAAAATGCCGGAATCGGGCGGAATCGAGAACACCGGCCATGCCGCAGACCATGTTGTGCGGCAGGCCAGAAAACTCGCGCAGGGCCCAGACCATCGCATCCAGCGGATTGGTGATGCAGATGACGAATGCGTTCGGGGCGTGTTTGGCGATGCCTTCGCCGACCGACTTCATGACTTTCAGGTTGATGCCCAACAGGTCGTCGCGGCTCATGCCCGGTTTGCGCGGCACACCTGCGGTGACGATGCAAACGTCGGCGCCCGCGATATCGGCATAATCATTGGCGCCGGTGACCGCCGCGTCGAACTTCTCGGACGGACCGGACGATGCGATGTCCAGAGCCTTGCCCTGGGGGATGCCCTCGGCAATGTCGAACAGGACGATGTCGCCCAGTTCCTTGATGGCGGCGAGATGGGCGAGCGTTCCGCCGATCTGACCGGCGCCGATAAGGGCGATTTTAGGTCTGGCCATGGATATAGTCTCCGATCTGGTGTGGCTTTGCCCGGTTGGGTAGCGATTTGATGCGAGCCGTGCAAGCCTGCCGCGATGCGGCATCCGCCAGGCAGGGTGCGGGATTGGTGCTGGCATGCCATTTCTCGCGGAGATAGGGCTTTTGCGCGGGCGAATTTCGCGCCGATCAAAACAAGAACGAGGGATTGCGGATGGAACTGAGCGTCACATTTTTCGCGCTCGCGATCCCGGCGGTGCTGTTCGCGGGAATCAGCAAAGGCGGATTCGGATCGGGCGCGGCCTTTGCGGCGGCACCATTTCTGGCGCTGATTCTGGAACCCGCACAGGCGATTGGACTGATGTTGCCGCTGCTTATCGTGATGGACATGACGGCCCTGCGCCCATTCTGGCGGCGCTGGGACTGGCAGGTGGCCCGGGTGATGATGTTCGGCGCATTGCCCGGTGTGGTGTTGGGGGCGGCGCTGTACTCTGTCGCCAACGCCGATGCCATGCGCCTGTTGATCGGTTTGGTGGCCTTGGGATTTGTCGCCTATCAACTGGCCCGTGCGCGCGGATATCTCAGGTTCGAACGGGCGAACCCCGGACCCGGCGCGGGATATTTCTGGGGCGGTGTGTCGGGAATCACCAGTTTTATCAGCCATGCGGGCGGGCCACCCGCTGCCGTCTATCTGCTGAGTCGGGGTATGGACAAGACGACGTATCAGGCGACGACAGTGATCCTGTTCACGGCGATCAACCTGTTCAAAGCGGTGTTTTATGCCGGATTGGGAATATTTACCGCCGATGTGCTTTGGGCCGATATTTTCCTGATCCCAATGGCGTTCATCGGCGTTTCCATCGGCGTCTGGTTGCACCACAGGATCTCGGAAAAACTGTTCTTTGCGGTGACTTATGTCCTGTTGACGATCACGGGTTCGAAGCTGATCTTCGATGCCCTGACGTGAGACGGGCTGCCCTGAACCAAAGGTTAAGGACCCGGATCAGGCGGGATTGCCGGCCGGGGGCAGATGCTCGGCCAGATTTTCGAACGCCTGCCCGGCGGCCAGGATGCACGACAGGCCCGCAGGCGTCGACACGACAATCGTCCATGTCCCGGACTCGGTCGAAGCGAAGAGTTCGGCCACCTGATTGTCGCCACTCAGCCCGATTGACTGCCGGGTTTCGCCAAACTGTCCGGCCAGCCTTTCGGCCACAACGGCGTAGGGCGCGCAATAGCCACGCTCGCCCGGCTGCTGGGCAAAGGCGTGATGCGTGGCCAGCAACATCGCCCCAAGACCGAATGACAGTGCCAAAACATGCCGTTTCATAAGGGTATCCCTTCCTCTGCGCGGTCCTCGGAAATCGCGAACCTGCCGCGTCGCCTGCCGAGCCGGAATTGTCCCGACCACAACCGCGACCTGTGGCGAAGACTGCGGTGAGCATGACAAGGACGGATTAACCAACCGTTCGCTGCGCCAGTGACCGGAGTTGCCGCACTGCGGCGCAAGCAGGGTTGTGCGTTCGTTCGCTTGAGGGCACAAAAGCGCAAGAAAATTACGGAGACTTTGATATGTCCAGCGATGCGTGTCCTCTGCGATCAGTGCTCTATATTCCCGGTTCGAACCCACGCGCGCTGGACAAGGCGCGCGATCTGCCCGTCGATGCGATCATCTTTGACCTTGAGGATGCGGTAGCCCCGAACGCCAAGTCCGATGCGCGCGGCACGCTTCTGAACGCACTGGCTCAGGGGTATGGGCAACGCGTTACCATGGTGCGGATCAACGGGTTCGATACAGAGTGGGCGGCGGACGATCTGGCTGTAATCGCCGCTGCCCGACCCGAAGCCATATTGCTGCCCAAAGTGAACTGCGTGCAGGACATCACTGATCTGGGCGACCGGATGGCGGCGCTTGACGGGTTCGCGGACACAGCCATCTGGGCGATGATGGAGACCTGCGAAGGTGTGCTGAACGCCGCCACCATCGCCCGCGCGCCGCGCATGGCGGGGTTCATCATGGGAACCAACGACCTGGCCAAAGAGATCGGCTGTGCCCCTGGCGATGACCGGATGGCGATGATGACGGCGCTGCAAACCTGCCTGATGGCAGCGCGCGCTGCGGGAATTGCCTGTGTCGACGGGGTATATAACGCTTTCAAGGACGAGGCCGGTCTGCGTGCCGAATGTGATCAGGGCCGCGCTCTGGGGATGGATGGCAAGACCCTGATCCATCCGGCACAGGTGACGGTGGCAAATGATGTCTTCGCGCCGTCGGATGTTGCGGTCGATCTCGCCCGCCGTCAGATCGCCGCCTATGACGCCGCGCTGGCTGCGGGGCAGGGGGTTGCCGTACTGGATGGAAGGATCGTCGAGAACTTGCATATCGTCACCGCACGGGCGACTCTGGCCAAGGCCGAAGCCATCGCAACACTGGAGCGCATATGATCCTGATTCTTTTTGGCCTGATCCTGTGGTCGGGCACACATTTCTGGAAGCGGATCGCGCCGGATCACCGCGCGCGTTTTGGCGACAAGGGCAAGGCCATCGTCGCCGTCGGATCTGGCATTGCCATCGTTCTGATGGTGATCGGATATCGCGGTGCTGACGGCGCGATGTTCTGGGGCCGGTCCCCGGCTATGACCGGCATCAACAACCTGTTGATGTTGCTTTCGTTCTATCTGTTTGCAAGTTCCGGCGCGAAAACCCGGATCACAAAATATGTGCGCCATCCGCAGCTGGCAGCTGTCAAGGTCTGGGCAATCGCGCACCTGCTGGTCAATGGTGATACGCCGTCTTTTCTTCTGTTCGGTGGATTGCTGGCATGGGCCGTGGCCGAGGTGATCGTGTTGAACCGGGTTCAGCCCGCATGGACCCCGGCCCATGATGTGCCTGTAAAGAAAGAGTTTACGGCGGTCATCGCCACAGTGGTGGTGTTTGTCGTCGTCGCGTTGATCCACCTCTGGTTGGGAGTGAACCCCTTTGGCTGAACATGTCATCTATCGTCTGCTGACCGGCGACGACACATCGGAATTCTGTCACAAAATATCTCTGGCACTGGCCAAGGGGTGGATGCTGCACGGCTCACCTGCCTATGGGTTTGATGCGGCGAACGGGGTGATGCGCTGTGCGCAGGCGGTGACCAAGGTGGTCGATCGCCCCTATGACCCGGATATGAAGCTGGGCGCCCAATGACGACTGCGCCTTCCTCTGGCGGGCCTTCCGGCAAGACGAACGCCGGTCGGTTCTTTGAGGATTACAGGATCGGTGAAACCATCGTCCATGCGGTGCCGCGCACTGTGCAGGCGGGCGAGCGGGCGCTGTACCACATGCTTTATCCCGCGCGGCATGCCCTGTATTCGTCGGACCCCTTCGCACAATCCTGCGGGTTGTCGGCGTCACCGCTGGACGACATGATCGCGTTTCATGTGGTGTTCGGCAAAACGGTGCCGGATGTGTCGCTGAACGCTGTCGCGAACCTTGGTTATGCCGAAGGGCGATGGTTGGCGCCCGTATGGCCCGGCGACACGCTGCGGGCGCAATCACAGGTGATCGGCCTGAAGCAGAACTCGAACGGGCAAAACGGTGTCGTATGGGTGCGGACGACGGGGTTGAATCAGCACAATGAACAGGTGCTGTCCTATGTCCGCTGGGTGATGGTGCGACGCCGGACGCCGGGCGAGGCGCCGGAACCGGTGCTGCCCGTGCTGGCCTCAGCGGTGGCGCCCGGTGATCTGGTGGTTCCTCAGGGGCTCGACTTCACCGATTATGACTTCGCACTGGCAGGTGAGCCGCACCGGTTGCGCGATTATGTAGTGGGCGAGGTGATCGATCATGTCGATGGCGTGACGGTCGAGGACTCCGAACACATGCAGGCCACCCGGCTGTGGCAAAACACCGCCAAGGTGCATTTCGATGCGACTGCTCGGGATGGCGGGCGGCTGATCTATGGCGGGCATGTGATTTCGCTGGCCCGGGCGCTGTCGTTCAACGGGCTGGCCAATGCGCAGATCGTGGTGGCGCTGAATAGTGGCGCGCATGCCAATCCCTGCCACGCCGGCGACACGGTGCGCGCCTGGTCCGAGGTTCTGGAGACTGCCGCCACCGACGCGCCGGGTGTCGGCGCGATCCGCCTGCGCACAGTGGCAGTCAAGGGTCCGGGGGCCGGGCTGAAAGGTGCGGATGGCCGGTATCTTCCCCATGTTCTGCTTGATCTGGATTACTGGGCGCTGATGCCCGAATGACCGGTTTGCGCGCGCAGCACGCCGCGCCTGACAATCCGCAGCGCAGGGCTGTCGTTTTCGATTTTGTGATCACGAACCGATAAAAACGGACGGACGACAGCTGAAAGATGCGACAAAATGCACGGATGCCCGTGACTTCCGGGTCGGAAGCCGCATACTATGCCGCGACACCCGCGCTGCGGCGCGGCGAAAGGAAGGACGATACAATGGCCGACGTGAACCGGGGCAACCGGCCCCTTTCCCCGCATCTGAGCATTTACCGCCCACAGCTGACATCGATGACATCGATCCTCACGCGAATCACTGGTAACGCGCTGCTGGTCGCTGCGCTGATGCTGGTCTGGTGGTTCCTTGCGGCGGCGATGTCGCCCAGTGCCTTTGAGCGGGCGGACGGGTTCGTCACCTCGTGGTTTGGCGATCTGGTCATGTTCCTGTCCGTCTGGGCGCTTTGGTATCATTCGCTGGCCGGGCTGCGGCACCTCATCTGGGACACCGGCCGGGCCATGGACATTCCCACTGCGGAAAAGCTGGGCTGGGCCTGTATCGGCGGTTCCGTCGTGCTGACCATCCTGACCGTAATCGTGGTGTAAGGAGATCTGAGATGGAATTTCTGACCAACCGCAAGCGGGCCGTCGGCCTTGGATCAGCGAAAGAGGGAACGGGGCACCACTGGCGCATGATCGTCACCTCTGTGGGCCTGTTGATTCTGGTGCCGCTGTTCGTGTTCACCGTCGGCCCGATGCTGGGCCAGCCACATCAGGCGGTGCTTAACTATTTCTCACAGCCGTTTCCGGCGATCGTCACTGCTCTGACGTTTCTGGTGGGGTTCATGCACTTCAAAAGCGGCGCGCAGGTGCTGATTGAGGATTATACCGGCGGGCTGACGCGCAAGGTATTGATCCTTGCGGTGATCTGTCTGTCTTACGGTGCGGCGGCGACGGGGCTATTTGCCATCGCCCGCATCGCCCTTTGAACCGGAGGTTTGGCGATGGCAGCCTATGAGTACGAGACGCACGAATACGATGTAGTGGTGATTGGCGCCGGCGGTGCGGGTCTGCGCGCCACGCTGGGAATGGCCGAGCAGGGGTTTCGTACCGCCTGTGTCACCAAGGTTTTCCCGACCCGGTCGCATACTGTTGCTGCACAGGGCGGAATTGCCGCATCGCTGTCGAACATGGGGCCGGACAACTGGCAGTGGCACATGTACGACACCGTCAAAGGGTCCGATTGGCTCGGCGATATGGATGCGATGGAGTATCTGGTCCGCGAGGCGCCCAAGGCGGTTTACGAGCTTGAGCACTATGGCGTGCCGTTTTCGCGCACCGAAGAGGGCAAGATTTATCAGCGGCCCTTTGGCGGCCACACGACCGAATTCGGCGAAGGCCCCCCGGTGCAACGCACCTGTGCCGCCGCCGACCGGACCGGCCACGCCATTCTGCACACCCTTTACGGCCAGAGCCTGAAGGAAAAGGCAGAGTTCTATATCGAATATTTCGCCATCGACCTGATCATGTCCGAAGACGGGACCTGTCAGGGCGTTCTGTGCTGGAAGCTGGACGACGGCACGCTGCACCTGTTCGCGGCCAAGATGACGGTGCTGGCGACCGGCGGCTATGGCCGCGCATATTTCAGCGCCACCAGTGCCCACACCTGCACCGGTGACGGCGGCGGGATGGCGGCGCGGGCCGGATTGCCGCTTCAGGATATGGAATTCGTGCAGTTCCACCCCACCGGCATCTATGGCGCCGGTTGCCTGATTACCGAAGGCGCGCGGGGCGAGGGCGGTTACCTGACCAACTCCGAAGGCGAGCGGTTCATGGAACGCTACGCTCCGACCTACAAGGATCTGGCTTCGCGAGACGTGGTGTCGCGCTGCATGACCATGGAGATCCGCGAAGGGCGCGGCGTTGGCAAGGATGGCGATCACCTCCACTTGAACCTGAACCATCTGCCGAAAGAGGCGCTGAACCTTCGTCTGCCGGGGATTTCCGAATCCGCGCGCATCTTTGCCGGTGTCGACGTGACCAAAGAGCCAATCCCGGTTTTGCCCACCGTTCACTATAACATGGGTGGCATCCCGACGAATTACTGGGGCGAAGTTCTGGCCCCCACCGCCGACAAACCCGACAACACAGCTCCGGGTCTGATGGCTGTGGGCGAAGCGGGCTGTGCATCGGTGCACGGCGCCAACCGGCTCGGCTCGAACAGCCTGATTGATCTTGTGGTCTTTGGCCGTGCGGCCGCCATCCGCGCCGGCGAAGTGGTTGACCGCGAGAGCGCGATCCCGACCCCGAACCCCCGTTCGGTTCAGGCGGCGCTGAGCCGTTTCGACGGGTTGCGCTATGCGAAAGGGCACGTGCCCACCGCAGAGTTGCGCCTTGAGATGCAAAGGACGATGCAGGCTGACGCCGCAGTGTTCCGCACGAACAAGACGCTGGAAGAAGGTCGCGTCAAGATGATCGAGGTGGCCGCAAAACTGGGCGATCTCAAGGTGACCGACACTTCGATGATCTGGAACAGCGATCTGATGGAGACGATGGAGTTGGAGAACCTGATGCCCAACGCCGTGGCCACGATCACGGCGGCGGCGGCGCGAAAGGAAAGCCGCGGCGCCCACGCGCACGAGGATTATCCGGATCGCGACGATGTAAACTGGCGCAAGCACTCGCTGGTCTGGTTTCAGGGGAACGAGGCATCCTTGGGATACCGAGGCGTGCGCCTGCAACCCCTGACCAGCCACGACGAAGGTGGGATCGATCTGAAAAAGATCGAACCGAAAAAACGTGTCTATTGATCGCGTTGTAAAACCCCGCCACGGTACAGCCCGGCTGATTGGCTGTGCTGCCTTGGCGGGATTTACGCTGCTGGCGGCCTGCGGTCCGGTATCGCCGCAATTGGCCGCGCGCCAATGCGAGGAACGTGCCCGACAGGCCGATGGCCCGTTTGGCGAAGTGGGCGTGGGGTTCGGAACCGGCGGTGCGAAAAGCCATATTGAACTTGGCGTGACCAGCGATTTCATTCGCGGGCGCGACCCCTACGAAGTTTATGACAGCTGCGTGCGCGAAAAGTCGGGGCAGGGCCCGATCCGGCCACTGGTCCTGTGATGGAGGGCGTCGGGCCAATCCATGCGGACGGGGGGATCCATGTGGCGATGGTTTTCGCCAAGGCTGGATTTTCCGGCGGAGTAGCGCCGGTTTCCCGGTCTGAACGGGCAGCGGTTGAACCAGTTCAGGGTTGTCCCGCTTTATTCCGGAGAAGTGTCGATGAAACCGGAACAGGGAGCCGAGACATTGTTTAATACTCATGTGCCAATGGACGCGACCACGCAAACGCAACAGGGGATGCGGCCAATGACGAAACTCGCGGCGTTCCTTCTTCTGGCGCTGGCTGCCTGCACGCCAGCCTCACGCGATGATCTGACACGCGCGGCGGCTAAAACCGCGATCCGTCCGATTCTGGCCGATAAACTGCCCGGCGTCCCGGTCGAACCCGCGATCGATTGCGTGATCGACAACGCCAATTCCAACGAACTGCTGTCGCTTGCGGCCGATTCCGTGACCGGCCCAACGGCAAGTACGAGACAGATCGTGACAACAATCGTGTCCCGAACCGGGACCATCCAATGTCTGGCGACCCGTGGTCTGCCGGCGCTGCTGCGATAGAATAGAGGAGCCTGATATGGTGCAACTGACCCTGCCCAAGAACAGCCGGATCAAGACCGGCAAAACCTGGCCCAAACCCGAGGGTGCGACGAACACGCGCAAGTTCAGCATCTATCGCTGGAACCCGGATGATGCCGAAAATCCCCGCGTCGACACCTATTTCGTCGACATGGACACCTGCGGTCCGATGGTTCTGGATGCGCTGATCAAGATCAAGAATGAAATCGACCCGACGCTGACCTTCCGTCGCTCCTGCCGCGAAGGCATCTGTGGCAGCTGTGCGATGAACATCGACGGCATCAACACCCTAGCCTGCATCTATGGCATGGACGAGATCAAGGGCGACGTCAAAATCTATCCCTTGCCGCACTTGCCTGTGGTCAAGGATCTGATCCCCGACCTGACGCATTTCTATGCTCAGCACGAATCGATCAAGCCTTGGCTGGAAACCAAGACCAATGCCCCCGCCAAGGAATGGCGCCAGAGCATCGAGGACCGCAAAAAGCTCGATGGGCTATATGAATGCGTGATGTGCGCCTGCTGCTCAACCTCCTGCCCCTCCTATTGGTGGAACGGCGATCGCTATCTCGGACCGGCAGCGTTGCTCCATGCCTATCGTTGGATCATCGACAGCCGGGACGAGGCGACGCCCGAGCGGCTGGACGAGCTTGAGGATCCGTTCAAGCTGTATCGCTGCCACACGATCATGAACTGCGCCAAGACTTGCCCCAAGGGGCTGAACCCGGCGAAGGCGATTGGATCGATCAAGCAGTTGATGCTCGAGCGTACCATCTGACGGCATATCCGACGGAAACGGCGGAGTTTTTAGCAGTAATATCCAACGGGTGGCGTATCGCGCCACCCGTTGCAGTGTGTTCCCGGATCCGATGATCCGGCCAGTCAGGAGTAGCGGTCATGTTAAGGTCAGCGGGAATGCGTTTTCTGATCGTTGGGCTTTTGGCGTTGTTCATGTTTATCCCGCTGTTCTTCGTCGGCGAGATCGTGGGCGAGCGCGCGGATTACTCCCGCCGCACGATCGAGGAGGTCGGACAGGAATGGGGCGGGCGTCAGGTGATTGCCGGCCCGCGTCTGATCCTGCCGCTGGAGGGGCCACAAACCCGCAACGAACGCCGCGAAAAGATCGATCCTGTCACCGGCGAGCGGACATTCGAACAGGTCGCCGTGACCGAGATCCTGCGCCGTGGTGAGATCTATGTTTATCCACGCAGCTTTGACGCAACGATCAGCAGCGAAAGCGAGGTTCGGTCACGCGGGATCTTCGAGGTGCCGGTCTATACTGCCGTGGCGACCATGGGGTTCGATTTCGACGTGAGCGGTGCCGAGGCGCTGCTTGAGGACCGCGAGGCGATTCTCTGGGATGCGGCGGGGTTGGATGTGTCGCTGACATCGAACCGGGCATTGCGTGGCGCGGCCCGCCTGAGCACCGGCAAGACTGAATTGCCGCTGGAGCCTCGCGCCGGGGATGACATCGGCGGTATCACCGCCAACGTCGGCGATCCCCGTTCGCTGGGACGGATGGAACTGGTTCTTGGGTTCAACGGAGCAGAGCAATTGATGATCGCGCCCGTGGGGCGGAACACGGTGTTGGAGATGACCAGCGACTGGCCCCATCCAAGCTTTACCGGCACCTTTCTGCCCGATGGTTCCGAGGTCAGCGACGAAGGCTTTTCGGCCCGCTGGACCATTCCGCATCTGGCGCGCGGCCTGCCGCAACTGTCGCGTGACGACAACGACAGGATCGCCCGGTCCGAAGCGATGGGCGTCCGGTTTTTCCAGCCCAACGACTTTTACCAGAAGGCTTACCGCGCTGCACGCTATGGCATACTGTTCATCGCACTGACTTTCCTGTCGGTGCTGCTGATTGAAAACCGTCAGGGCAGGCCCGCGCACCCGGTACAGTATATTCTGATCGGGCTGGCGCAATCGGTGTTCGTGTTGCTGATGGTGGCCTATGCCGAACAGATCGGGTTTGGCGCGGCCTATGCCCTGTCGGCAGGTGCGACCGTGGTTCTTCTGTCGCTGTTTGGTGCCTGGGGGCTGAAACTCGGGCGCAGAACGCTGGTTCTCGCGCTGATGCTGACGGTTCTCTACGGCGTTCTGTACCTGATCTTGCAGAGTGCGGATTATGCGCTGCTGGCCGGATCCACTTTGGCGTTCGGAGCGTTGGCCGGAACAATGTATGCCACCCGGAACGAAGATTGGTATGGCCCGCCCAAGGATCCGACGAAGAAATCTGTCCGGGGTGGATTGTTCGGCGGGCGCACACCCGAAGCGCCACCCCCTTGGAGCGATTCCGGGACGGGTTCAGAAGACCGCGCCGGTTCCGCCAATCCAGCCGGGTCGCCGCCCCCGTCGCCCGGGAAATAGACCCGGAGGGTGGGGCGGTCGGACAACAGCGCGGCCCGCCTTGGCAGCGGGCCGACGTCATAACCGAGATGTTCCATGCCGGGTGATCGCGGGTGCTGATCAAGCCCGGCAAGGATGCGCGTCATATTCCGCCGATTGGCGGGAAGTGCCTGTCGCGATACTGCCTTTGCCTGCCGACGCCGGGATAGCTCACCGCCAGAGCCAGCGTCGCCGCCAAGGCGGGGCAAGGAGAGGATTGCAAGCCGCGCCGCGCCGGTCAATCTTTGATCCGACATCGCTTTGGAGCCCGCCATGACCCATCCCCCCCAAGATGCCTACGCCCGTCGTGCCGTGACGCCGGTGCTCTGTTATCCGCCCGAAACTCTGCCTGCGGTCGATCTGGACGGATATCTGCGCGCGCGAAACGGCGCTCCCTGCACCGCGCGAACGATTGTTCCGCCGCGTGATGCGCGCTGTTTCGATGTGAAGGCGGGGCAGGTGTTTCGCATTACCAGCGTTGATGGTCCGCAGGTTGGCGATCTGAACCTGTGGTCCGCGCAGGATGTTTCCGAACGGTTCTATTCTGGCAAGACCCGCGCGCTGCATGGCACGCATCTGGATACCGGCGATCGGCTTTGGTCGTCGTTTCCACATTTGCGCCCCATGGCGACGATCATCGCCGATACGCTGGAGTGGTATGGATTCGACGAGTTCGGCGGTGGCGTTCATGATGTGATCGGCACGCGCTGCGATCCCTATACCGGTCGCCTGCTGTCGGGCGACGATTATCACCATTGCTGCCATTCAAATCTGACCCGTGCCCTTGCCGATCACGCAGGGCTGACACTGCGCGAGGCCGAACCGCTGGTGCATGACGTGTTGAACGTGTTCATGTGCACCGGTTTCCTGCGGGGGACGGGGCAATACTTTATGAAGGCGAGTCCGGTTCGGCCGGGCGATTACATCGAATTCTTTGCCGAGATCGATCTGGTCGGTGCACTCAGCGCCTGCCCGGGTGGCGATTGCAGTTCCGAACATTCCAGCGATACGGCGGTCTGTCACCCGTTACTGATCGAAGTGTATACGCCTGCAACTCAGCCTTCCGGATGGGTTTCGCCTGCGCCCAGTGGCTATGACCGCAGTCACGGGCGGTGATTGCATCCCTTCTGTAGCTGTTCAGGTGTTTGGTCTGGCCGGGCGTGGTGCAATCCATCGCGAGTGGCACGATTCGGTCAACGCACATCGAATAGCGCTGGTTCCTCGATCGGGTGTGATATGGCGGAATATAATTCCCGCGCGATGACAACTCCGTGAAACGCTTGACGTTTCCCATTTTATATTCGACAGAAGCCCCGTTCGTATTACCTGTGATAGCGCGAAACTCGTCAAAGCGTTAGATACTCGGCGCGAGTGAATGATGGATCGCGTGGCGAGATTCCATATCAAGATACTGTTATGTGAACCGGCCGAAATCCGGTTGGAGAGGCTCTATTTCCCCCAGCTGCCAATTGGGGGCCGGTCCTCTGCGTGCGGTTATAAATGCGCGGCTGTCCAGCTATTGCAGTAGGCAATGGCTGCAATCCTGTTGCCGGGACTTTCGAATACAGGTGGATTGAATCGCATCCGTTAGATGGCTGAAAAATCCGCTTGCAATTCCGATGGTTCAGCCGGCAAGAGAGAAGTCCGGTTGGTGGCAACGAAATCGGTGACGGCATTGCTGTAATGACCAGGCAGATTCTGCCTCGTGTCGGAATATAGCACACACAGCGAATTCTAATGGACTTCAGGAAAAGGCGGCGGTCAGGGCGATTTCGACCATGTCGGCAAAGCTGTGTTCGCGGTCTTCGCTGGACAGCGCGTTGCCGGTGATCAGGTGGTCGCTGACCGTCAGCACCGCCAACGCCCGGCGCTGGTGGCGGGCGGCAAGGTTGTACAACTCGGCAGTTTCCATTTCGACGGCCAGAATGCCGTGACGCGTCATCAATTCGTTCAGGTCGGGGCGATCATCATAGAACGCGTCCGACGAATAGACGCCTCCGACATGGGTTTTGACGTCAAGCGCTTCGGCGGCATGAAAAGCCGCATGAAGCAGGCCGAAATCAGCAGTCGGAGCAAAGTCCAGATCGCCGAAAATTCCGCGTGAGGGGGTGGACAGGGTTGTTGCCGACATGGCCAGCACCACGTCGCGCAGACCCACCTGAGGCTGCATCCCGCCGGCCGAACCGATACGGACCAGCGTTTGTGCGCCATAGTCGCGGATCAGTTCATTCACATAGATCGAAAGCGAGGGCATCCCCATCCCTGATCCGTGGATCGTAACGGGATGGCCCCGCCAAGTGCCGGTAAAGCCCAGCATACCGCGCACGCGATTGACGCAGACGGCATTGTCCAGAAAGGTCTTTGCCGCCCACTCGGCGCGCAGTGGGTCGCCCGGCAAGAGGACCGTTTCAGCAATCTGGCCCTGTTCGGCACCAATGTGAACGGTCATTGCCGGGCTCCGAAAATCAGATTTCGAACGCGTCGAGCGATTTGTTGTCCGCCAGAGCTTCTTTGATCCAGCCCGGTTGCCGACCGCGCCCGGTCCATGTCTGCGAGGCATCGGCGGGGTTGCGATATTTCGGTGGGTTCTTCTGACCCTTTTTCTTGGTCTTCTTTTCGGCTGACAGCAATTCTTCGAGGTCGAAACCATGTTCGGCGGCAATCGCGGCGGCAGCCTTGCGCGCTTCTGATTTACGACGTGTTTCCAGCGTTTCAAGTGCAGCCTCTACGGCATCGCGCATCGAAAGCAGTTCCTTGCGGGAGAGAGTATCAAGGTTCATTGGCGCTCCAATCATCTGTTTGCCCGGGAATTGAGCAAGTTTCTGAACGCGTTCTTTGCCATTTCAACCAAATTGGCAAGTAAAAAGAACTTGTAGCAGGAAATTGACCCGGTATCCGCCGATTGATGGTTATAACATCTATGTCATTTCTTATATGTCTCTGCTTGATTAGCACTTCCTATTGAACAACAACGTGGGGTTGTTCAGCCAAGAGTACAAGATCCTCCATGATGCGATTCATCTCGAAATCTTTCGGAGTATAAATCCGGGCCACCCCCATTGCTTTCAGGGTTCGTGAATCGGCATCGGGAATAATCCCGCCGACAACAACCGGAATTTGCCCCAATCCCTTCTCGCGCAGGAGTTTCAGCGTTTCCGCCACCAGTGGAATGTGACTGCCTGACAGAACCGAAATGCCGATCACATGCGCCTTCGTCCGGCGCGCCGAGTCGACAAGTTCGGCTGGGGTCATCCGGATCCCTTCATAGGTGATGTCGATGCCGCAATCCCGGGCTCTGGCGGCGATTTGTTCGGCGCCGTTCGAATGTCCGTCCAGCCCCGGTTTTCCGACCAGCAAGGACAAACGGCGGCCAAGCCGGGCGGATATGGCGTCAACCCGGGCGCGGATTTCGTCCAGCCCTTCGGTGCGGTTAGACGGGTTGCGCGATACGCCTGTCGGGCCGCGGTACTGGCCAAAGACCGCGCGGATCGCATCGCCCCATTCACCGGTCGTGGCGCCCGCCCGCGCCGCTGCAAGGCTCGGGGGCATGATGTTTGCCCCGGACGCGGCAGCGCGGCGCAGCTCGTCCAATGCCGCAGTGACCGCCACCGCGTCCCGTTTGGACCGCCAATCGTTCAGTCGTGAGATCTGGTCGGCCTCGGCGCCTGCGTCAGCGACCATGATCGCGCCTTCTCCGGCGGTCAGGGGCGACGGTTCGCCGCCGGTGAAGCGGTTGACGCCGACAACCGATGTGTCGCCGCGTTCGATGCCGGCAATCCGCTCACCATTGCTGTCGACCAGCCGGGATTTCATATATTCGATCGATTTGATCGCCCCGCCCATTCCGTCAAGCGTGGCCAGCTCGGCCCGTGCAGCCGTTTTCAAGGTTTCGACCCGCGCGGCAATCACCGGATTGCCATCGAACAGATCGCCGTATTCCAACAAATCCGTCTCATAGGCCAGGATTTGTTGCGCGCGCAGCGACCATTGCTGATCCCAGGGCCGGGGCAGGCCCAACGCTTCATTCCAGGCGGGCAATTGCACCGCGCGGGCCCGGGCGTTCTTGCTCAACGTCACGGCCAGCATTTCAATCAGGATGCGATAAACGTTGTTCTCGGGCTGCTGTTCGGTCAGCCCCAGTGAATTGACCTGCACCCCATAGCGGAAGCGCCGATATTTCGCATCCTCCACACCATAGCGATCAAGACAGATTTCATCCCACAGCTCGACAAAGGCGCGCATCTTGCACAGTTCCGTGACGAACCGGATCCCTGCGTTGACAAAGAACGAAATTCGTCCGACCATTTCGGGAAAGTCTTGCTCCGCCACTTTGCCTTTCAGGTCATCCAGAACCGCACAGGCCGTGGCCAGGGCAAAGGCAAGTTCCTGCTCCGGCGTCGCTCCTGCCTCTTGCAGATGATACGAGCAGACATTCATCGGGTTCCATTTTGGCAGGTGCTCGCGGGTGAAGGCCGCGACATCGGTTATCATTCGCAAAGAGGGTTCGGGCGGACAGATATAGGTGCCGCGCGACAGGTATTCCTTGATGATGTCGTTTTGCACCGTCCCCTGCAGGGCGGTGACATCCGCCCCCTGTTCCTCGGCCACCGCGATATACAGGGCCAACAGCCAGGGTGCCGTGGCGTTGATCGTCATTGACGTGTTCATCTGTTCAAGCGGAATATCGGCAAACAGCGCGCGCATGTCGCCCAGATGGGCCACCGGTACGCCGACCTTGCCGACTTCGCCTCGGGCAAGCACATGATCGCTGTCATATCCTGTCTGAGTTGGCAGGTCGAAGGCGACGGAAAGCCCGGTTTGCCCTTTGCCCAGATTGCCGCGATACAGCGCATTCGACGCCGATGCCGTGGAGTGTCCGGCATAGGTGCGGAACAACCAAGGGCTATCTTTCGTCTCGTTTTGGGTCATTTCTGCCTCTTGCGCAATAATATTACGTTATAGCGGTGATATGTGCAACTTCATTCCAATGTCAATCGCCGCGTTGCGGCATAGGGGGATTTACCGGCGACGCTGTTCCTGCCACGGTCGGTTCCATGTTCACTACCGTTGAATTGCCGCTGTGGCTGTTGATCCTGATTGTGCTGTTTGCGGCGGTGACCTTTGCGACGCATTTTCTGAACCCGACTGTCCGCTGGTTCTTTCGCAACCGGGCCGAGCGTGTGGTGGCGCGGTTGAACGCGCGTCTTGACGTGCCGATCCAGCCCTTCAAGCTGGCGCGTCGGCACGACACCATCCTGCGGCTGCTTTATGATCCTGCGGTTCTGGAGGCGGTGACCGCCCATGCGAAAGATACCGGAGTGCGCGAGGACGTGGCATTTTCCAATGCCGAGCGCTATGCGCGGGAAATCGTTCCGGCGTTCAGCGCCACCGCCTATTTCGGGTTTGCGATCCGGGCTGCGCGCTGGTTGTCGACGGCGTTGTTTCGGGTGCGAGTGCAGGACGGCAACACCGATCTGCTGCGCCGGATAGACCCCGAGGCAACGATCGTGTTCGTGATGAACCACCGCTCCAACATGGATTATGTTCTGGTGACATGGCTGGTCGGCGAGCGCAGCGCGCTGTCCTATGCCGTGGGAGAATGGGCGCGGGTCTGGCCGCTGTCATCGCTGATCCGGGCGATGGGGGCGTATTTCATCCGCCGCCGGTCGCGTAACGCACTGTATCGTCGGGTTCTGGCGCGTTACGTTCAGATGGCGACCGAGGCAGGCGTGACCCAGGCAATGTTTCCCGAAGGCGGGCTCAGTCTGAGCGGTGCGGTCGGGCCGGCCAAGCTGGGACTGCTTAGCTATATCGTCGATGGGCGGGGCGACAGCGATGTGGTCTTCGTGCCCGTCGCGCTGAATTACGACAGGGTGATCGAGGACCGCATCCTGACCGAAACCGCATCACGGGGCGAGCGACGGTTCCGCGGCACATTTCTCAGCGGTTGCGGGTTTGCTCTGCGCTGGGGATTCAGGCGGATTACCGGTCAGGTGCGGCGATTTGGCTATGCGGCTGTGGCATTCGGGCGGCCTCTGGCGCTGTCCGGGTTCGCGGGCGAAGGTACGGCGCGGGTCGAGGATCTGTCGCGCGCGCTGATGGCCGAACTGCGCGGCGCGGTGCCGGTTCTGCCGGTCCCGCTGGCCTGCCTCGCGTTGCAACGGGCGGGCGGGCCGCTGTCCGAAGAAGAGTTGACGGCGCATATGGCCGAACTAGCGCAACAGATGCAGGCGCGCGATGCGCCCATGTGTGTTCAGTCACATCCCGATGACATGGACCCGCTTGCGATGCTGCGACTGCGCAAGATGGTCGTCGACACCGCGGCAGGGGTGGCAATTGCACCGGAAAAAGAGGCACTTGTGCGGTTTTATGCTGCCTCTGTTGCGCATCATCTGGATGATGCCGCGTTGCAACGAAATGCAAAAGATCCGACGGTCATCGAGACATAAAATTACAAAAATGACCCTTGCGACATTGCATAGTTACCCCGCAAGCGATATCTGACGGTCAGAGGTCGCAACAATTCTGCATTGCGGCATGACTGAGCCCGGAGGTGCGCCATGACGGCACTGGATTCCAAGACGCCGCCGATGGCCCATGACGCGGCCATCAAAGATCTCTATGAGGTCGGTGAAATTCCGCCCATGGGCCATCTGCCCGCGCAGATGCATGCCTGGGCGATCCGTCGCGACCGGCACGGCGAACCCGACACGTCGTTTCAGCTGGAAGTGGTCGATGTGAAACGCCCCGACAGCAACGAGGTTTGTGTGCTGGTGATGGCGGCAGGGGTGAATTACAATGGCGTCTGGGCCGGACTTGGCATCCCGATCAGCCCGTTCGACGTGCACAAGGCCGACTATCATATCGCCGGGTCCGACGCCGCCGGGATCGTTTGGGCGGTGGGTGACAAGGTGACCCGCTGGAAGGTGGGCGACGAGGTGGTCATCCACTGCAACCAGGATGACGGCGACGACGAAGAATGTAACGGCGGCGATCCGATGTTTTCGCCCAGCCAGCGGATCTGGGGTTACGAAACTCCCGACGGATCATTCGCACAGTTCACCACGGTGCAGTCGCAACAACTCATGCCGCGCCCGCGTCACCTGACCTGGGAAGAATCCGCCTGCTATACCCTGACGTTGGCGACCGCATACCGCATGCTGTTCGGCCACCATCCGCATGAATTGAAGCCGGGCCAGAACGTGTTGGTCTGGGGGGCGTCCGGTGGGCTGGGATCCTATGCGATCCAGCTGATCAACACCGCCGGGGCCAACGCCATCGGTGTGATTTCCGACGAGGATAAACGCGATTTCGTGATGTCGCTGGGTGCCAAGGGCGTGCTGAACCGCAAGGATTTCAATTGCTGGGGGCAGATGCCGACGGTGAACACAGATGAGTATAAAGAGTGGTTCGCCGAGGTCAGGAAATTCGGCAAGGCAATCTGGGACATCACCGGAAAGGGCGTGAACGTCGATCTGGTGTTTGAACACCCGGGCGAGGCGACGTTTCCTGTGTCGGTCTTCGTGGTCAAGAAGGGCGGCATGGTGGTGATCTGCGCCGGGACAACAGGGTACAATCTGACGCTGGACGCGCGGTATCTGTGGATGCATCAGAAACGGGTGCAGGGCTCGCATTTTGCGCATCTGAAACAGGCGGCATCGGCGAACAAGCTGATGATCGAACGGCGGCTTGACCCCTGCATGTCCGAGGTTTTCGCCTGGGATGAAATCCCCGCAGCGCATGTCAAGATGCGGCGCAATGAACACAAACCCGGCAATATGGCGGTGTTGGTTCAGGCGCCGCGCACAGGATTGCGGACGCTGGAAGACGCGATCGAGGCACAGCGCGGGGTCTGATATCCCCCGGCCAAGCGCCGAATCATCAGGCCGCCCAAGGGCGGCCTTTTGTTTTCCGTGCGATGCAAAACGAGCCCTCGCTATTTCTGGGGAGTTGAAATCTGCGAATATCGCCTGTCGGCTGATACATGCTAGGGTTGCATTAACCTTTGATTAAGAATTGCGCAGGAGAGTCAGCAATGGCGAACGACTGGATACTCGACGTGCTGGCAGACCTTAAACATTTCGCCGCCAAGAACGATCTTTCGGCCCTCGCAGCACAGCTGGAGCTTGCAGGTGCGGTGGCCGAGCGTGAAATCACGTCGACCAAACTCCGGGCTCCGGCCCTGTCAGGACTGCATGCGGTCAATGCGCGAATGGTTCATCCAACGTTTGCAGGCGTCGACGACGCTTGAAGATCTGAACTCGGCCATTCTCGACCTGCGCGACGGGTTCGGGATTGAACATCTTGTCTATCACTCGGTCAATTCTACCGGCGAACAATATGCCGCGCTGACTTATGGCGCGGATTGGGTCGCCCGCTATGTCACCGAAGACTATGCCCGGATCGATCCTGTCGTCGCCGGTTGTTACCGCCGCTTTCACCCTGTCGACTGGAAACAGCTTGACTGGACGTCCAAAGCTACCCGCAGTTTTCTGGGCGAAGCCAAGGACGCAGGTGTCGGCAATCAGGGGTATTCCCTGCCGATCCGCGGCCCCAGCGGACAATTCGCGCTCTTCACCATCAACCATCGCGCCACCGACGCCGAATGGGAATCCTATCGCGACGAACATCTGGATGATTTGATACTGCTGGCGCATTTCATGAATCAGAAGGCGCTGGAAATCGAGCGGGGCAGCGATCAGGTTCCGGCCCAAAAGCTGTCGCCGCGCGAAATCGATGCGCTGACCCTGCTGGCCACCGGGCTGAACCGTGCGCAGTCTGCGCAGACGCTGGCGATTTCAGAACACACGCTGCGGGTCTATATCGAAAGCGCGCGGTTCAAACTGGGCGCGACAAACACCACCCATGCGGTCGCGCGGGCGCTATCACAGGGGCTGCTGGTCATCTGATCCGTTAAAATTTGCGACATCCGCCGGTCGCGTAGGCAAGGGCGCGTTAACCACCGGCGGGGCATCCCGGACTCCACATTCATCGTGGAGGCAAAAGGATGATCCGGTATCTTTTCGGCAATGCGCTGGCCCGTTACCCGCTGTTGCGCGACAGCATGTTCGCCGACCGCGCGGCACAGTTCCGAACCCGTCTGGGATGGGAGGTACCGGTAGACGCACGGGGGCACGAGCGGGATCAGTATGATCCGTTGAATCCGCTTTATGTCATCTGGGAACGGCCCGACGGGCGGCACGGCGGATCGCTGCGTTATCTGCCGACCCTTGGGCGCACGATGCTGGGCGAACATTTCGCCCATCTGACGGGCGGTCCACCGATCCGTCACGCAGGGATTTGGGAATGTACGCGGTTCTGCATTTCCCCCGCGGCCAATCAGTCCGAAGGGCGTGTCTCGGCGGCGCTGATGCTGGGCGGGCTTGAGGTTGGGTTGAATCTGGGTCTTTCCCATGCGGTCGGAGTCTTCGACGCGCGGATGATGCGGATTTACCGGCGGTTGGGCTGGCCCCCTGCCGTGCTGGGGCACGACGGGGCGGGGTGCGACGCGATCTGCGCCGGGCTCTGGGCGTTCACCGCCGATCTGCGGCCCGGATTGTTGGCTCGTGCGGGGCTGTCGGGTGAACTTTCGGCCCATTGGTATCGTCGTGCGTTTGGCGACGGGAAACTGGTTCTGGCGGCCTGATGGTTCTGGGCATCCGGCGACGCCGCGCATATGGTCGCCGCCATGTCCTTGCCCGCTGAACGCCCCGCATCGCCCCCGCTTTCCGAAGATCAGGCCGACGCCTTCGATCGGATCACCGAGATGCTGCGCGCTGCCGGAGTTGACCTCGATAACGAGGCGCTGACTCCTATGGCGGAAGGTGCGTCGCGGGTGCTGGCGGTGACGGGCAAAGCCGGTTCGGGCAAGACGATGTTGCTGGCCCGGCTGTTTCACGCGATTGCCGATGCGGGTGTCGATGTCGTTTCAGGCGACTGGGAGGGGCGTAAACGCAAGGATCGGCGCACCCTCGCGATTCTCGCGCCAACGAACAAGGCGGCCAGCGTGCTGCGCAACCGCGGCGTGCCTGCGACGACAATCCACCGCATCCTGTATACTCCGGTCTATGATCCTGAATATGAAAGGGTGGCCGAATGGCTGGCGGGAAATGGCGAACGGCCCACGATTGAGGGGTTGAGCGATATCGCGCTCGACCGGGCTTGGGCGTTTTTCCAGACCAACAAATCCGTGCCGGGCGCACTGGCCACGGCGGGCGTCAGGGGCAGCGATTTCATCACCGGGTGGAAACGGCGCGAAGAGCCGCTGGATATCGGGCTGGTCGATGAATCCTCGATGTTGGACACGCGCCAGTTCGACGATCTTCAAGAGATTTTTCCCACCTTGATGCTGTTTGGCGATCCGGCACAGCTCGCCCCGGTCAAGCAATCGGGAGCGATGGTTTTCGATACGCTGGACCCGGCGAAAGTTCTGACGTTGAACCGTATCCACCGTCAGGATCTGGACAATCCGATTCTCGATCTGGCCCACGCGCTGGCCGACCCCGATCTGACCTATGACGCATTCGACCGGATGGTGCATGATGCGGCTGCCAGTGACCCCCGGGTCATTGTCGCCGGGCGGGTCGAGGCAAAGATGATGGCGCGTTCGCCTGTTCTGGTTTGGCGCAATGCCACGCGGATCCGGCTGATCCATGCGTTTCGCGCCGCCTATGGCGCGCCTGCCGACGCTCTGTTGCCCGGTGAACCGCTGATCTGCGACGGGCTTGAACTGCCGCTGAAACACCGCAAGAAACGGATTGATCTTGAGGCCCGGGGGCTGATCAAAGGCGCGCAGGTGATCTTTCTTGGCGAAGGGCGCAAGCCGGGGTTTTCGCGTCTGCATGTCATGGGCGCCGAAGAACCGCAGGTCAGCGCCGCCAGTATCGTCAAGATCGAGATGCCGGACGAAGAAGAACCGTTCATCCCCTTTGCGGCCCGTATGGGCGCGACGTTTCTGCATGGCGCGGCGGTGACGATCCACAAGGCGCAGGGCAGCCAGTGGCCCGACGTGCAGGTCTTTGCGCCCGACCTTTCCGCCGCCGCCTGGACAGGTCGCAACGAGGCGGGCGTGGATTTGTGGAAACGCCTCGCCTATGTCGCCATCACCCGTGCGGAAGAACGTTTGTTCTGGGTGGTGCGCAATCGTCTGGCGCTGCCGGACGCGCCGCTGGGGATAGATGATCTGACCGCTCCGGCCGCACCTTTGACGCTGCAAGGCGAAGGCGAGGTCTGATCCGGGGAAACCCGGTCGCCACATAGCCACGTGACGGCATCACGACAGCAGACAAGACCGCTTTGAAATCCGCCGCAAGATCGCGCAACCCGACCCGACAATCTGCGGCTCAGGTCGTCCCGCCTTAGTTGCGGACGTATCGGAAGACAGCGGAGGCGCCCCAGCCCGCCGCGATGGCGATAAACAGCGACAGCAGCCCGTACAGATAAGGCTGTTCATAGGCGAGAGCGTGGAGAAAACGCTCCATCCCCACCTTGCGCACAAAAATCACCGTCTCGTATTGGCTGATCACCTGTTTGTCCCGCAACAGCAGGAAGCGCACGGCATAGTTCCCCTCGACCAGATTTGCCGGCAGGCTGACCGACGTATTGAACAGGGTATCCGAGGTCAGCTCGACCGCACCTTCATTCATCTGATAGCGTTTCGATTCGGTGCGGATTCTGATCAGCGCCTCGGTGAACGCATCGCCGTCTACGCCCTGATCCGCCATCCCGGCGAAAATCGCGCTGCGCACCGAAATACGGTGCAGCAGGTCGGTATCTTCGCTCACAAGCTCGGAGATCGGTGCGCTGGTCGACACGGCGTAAAGCGTTGGTGCGCTTTGCACCCCCAGCGCGTCGACGTTGACCCAGATCGGCCCGACTTTTTCCTTGCGCCGCACAGTCAGCGCCTCGTCCGGGCCTGACACGGTGATGATGACACCCAGCTCGGTTGAATAGTCGATCGCCTGCTGCCGTTTGATCGCGCCAAAGATCAGGATTTCGGATCCGTCAAAGTTGGTGCTGATCGAGATTTGTCGCTGGCTCAGTCCGGCCACCACTTCCTCGGCACGGACGGGCAGGGCGCAGAGCGTCAACAGGATCAGCAGCCGCAGGATCAATTTCCGTCCCCCCGGCCCAGTGAATAAAGTTCTGACGGCATGAGCAGAAGGTCGAGCGCCAGTTTGCCACAAACCAGCAGGACCAGCCCGGCGAGCAGGATGCGCAGCTGCTCTGCCTTCATCTTTAACCCGATGCGGGTGCCGATCTGTGCGCCGATCACACCGCCCACAAGCAGCAGAACCGCCAGCACGATGTCGACGGTGTTGTTGGTGACCGCGTGCAGCATGGTGGTGAAGGCTGTGACAAAAATAATCTGGAACAGCGATGTGCCGATCACCACCTTGGTCGGCATCCCCAGAAGATAAATCATCGCCGGCACCATGAGGAACCCGCCGCCAACCCCCATGATCGCCGACAGCACCCCCACCAGAAGCCCGACCAGCAGCGGCGGAATGACCGAGATATACAGCCCCGATTTGCGGAACTTGATCTTCATCGGCAGATTATGCACCCAATTGTGCTTATGCCGGGTGATCAGCGTGCCCTTGCGGGACCTGCGAATGGCATTCACCGACTCGATCAGCATCAGGAAGCCAACGATACCCAAAAGCACGACATAGGACAGGTTGACCAACAGATCGACCTGACCCAGCGCGCGCAGCATGTTGAAAACCTGCACCCCAAGCAGGGATCCGGCCAGCCCCCCGGCCAGCAAGACGCTACCCATCCGCATATCGACGGTTTTTCGCTTGAGATGGGCGAGAAGGGCCGAAAACGACGATGCGACGATCTGATTGACCGATGTTGCCACGGCAACCGCAGGCGGGATGCCGATAAAGAACAGCAGCGGCGTGATCAGAAATCCGCCGCCAACCCCGAACATTCCCGACAAAACACCGACCAATCCGCCGACACCCAAGAGCAGGAATGCATTGACCGATACTTCGGCGATTGGCAGGTAGATTTGCATGGGCTCACATAGACCGCGTTAGGTGGGCAGAGCAACGGCGACTTTCAAGCCAGTGCGCGTTTTCAATAGGGCCAGTTTTTCACCGGGCGAGCGCGCACACCGGGTTTCGCCATCGTTAAAAGGTTGGCCGATTGCGGATGCGATGGCCATCCGTCACGACAGGTCGCGCAGGAACCGGCGCAGCACCCGCTCCAGTTTCGCCGCGCCGATGGGCGCCATGGCCTTGGTGTGTTCGTGGCTGATCGATTCATCGCTCATTCCGGCGGCCATGTTGGTGATGGTCGAAATCGCGGCGACCTTCAGCCCAAGAAACCGAGCCAGAATGGTTTCCGGCACGGTGGACATGCCCACGGCATCGGCGCCCAGAATACGGATCGCGTTGATCTCGGCGGGTGTTTCAAACGATGGGCCGGAATACCAGGCATAGACACCCTGATCCAGATCGACACCTTCACCGCTTGCCGCGTCCAGCAAGGCCTGACGCAGGTCGGGATCATAGGCATCTTTCATCGGCACGAACCGCGCATCGGTGGCTTCGCCGATCAGCGGGTTCAGGCCGGAAAAATTGATATGGTCGGTCAGACACATCAGGCTGCCGGTGACCATGTCAGGCTGCAAGGATCCAGCCGCATTGGTGACGATCAACGACCCGGCGCCCAGCCCCTTGAGCACCTCAATTGGCAGGCGCATGGCATCGGCCCGCCCGGATTCATAGTAATGCGACCGACCGCCAAACACCGCGACCTGCACGCCCTCAAGCGCGCCGATCACCAGTTTCGGATTATGGCCGGATACACCGGCGTGGGGAAAACCCGGCAGCTCGTCATAGTCAATCGCCACCCCGTCGACCGCATCGGCCAGATGACCCAGCCCCGACCCAAGGATCAGGCCAAACCGCACGTCGGTGTCCCCGGCACGGTCACGGATGATACGGACCAGATCGTCAGCGTTCTTTGACATAAGCCTCTCCTCCTGCGCGCGGCGGAATCGCCTTGCCCACAAACCCCGCCAGGATCACCACGGTCAGGATATAGGGCAGCGCCTGCATCAGTTGCGCGGGCACCGAAATGCCCAACAATTCGATTGATTGATACCGGTTGCCGATCGCGTCAAGCAGCCCGAACAAAAGACAGGCACCCAGCGCATACCAAGGCCGCCACTTGGCAAAGATCAGCGCCGCCAATGCGATGAAACCGCGCCCCGCCGTCATGTCGCGCACAAATCCGGCCGCAAGACCCGTCGCCAGATACGCCCCCGCAATCCCGCACAGGACTCCGGCGATCAGCACTGCCGAATAGCGCAACCGTACAACCGATATGCCAGCCGTATCCACCGCGCCGGGGTTTTCGCCCACCGCCCGCAGCCGCAGCCCGAACCGGGTGCGAAACAGAATATACCACGTCAGCGGCACCATCGCGAAAGCGACATAGACCAGTATCGAATGACCCGAGATCATACCACCATAGACCGGCCCAAGCACCGGCACACCGGCCAGCGCATCGGCGTATGGCAGGGTGATCGGCTCGAACCGCCCGCTGCCATAGTCAAGCGGCGGTGTGCGCCCCCCTTGGTTGAACCAATCGCGGGCGATCAGCACCGTCATCCCTGAAGCCAGAAAATTCAGCGCCACGCCGGATATAAGCTGATCGCCGCGAAACGTGATCGAGGCGATGCCGTGGATCAGCGCGAACACCATCGAGGCCGCGATCCCGGCCAGCAGGCCCAGCCAGACCGATCCGGTCGAAGCCGCCACCGCGGCAGAAAAGAACGCGGCGACCAGCATCTTGGCCTCCAGCCCGATATCGAACACTCCGGCGCGTTCGCTGAACAGTCCGGCCAAACAGGCCAGCAGCAGCGGCGTCGCCAGCCGGATCGTGGAATCGAGGATCTGGATCAGGGTGTTGAGGTCCATTGTCAGTATCCGCCGTCTTCTGGATTGAACTGTCTCATATGCCGCTCAGGCAGGAAAACCCCGATCATCATTCCGCCGCCGCTCCGGGGGCGGGTCTGCGACCCAGCCGCAGAAACGCGCCCTCGACCGGTCCGCGCACCATGTTGTCCAGCGCGCCGGTAAACAGGATCACCAGCGCCTGAATCACCAGCACCATTTCCCGCGGAACGTTGGTTTCAAACTCCAATTCGGCCCCACCCTGATACAGCGCACCGAACAGCACGGCCGCGATCAGCACCCCCACCGGATGCGACCGCCCCATCAGCGCCACGGCAATGCCGACGAATCCGGCTCCCAGCACATTGTCCTGCAACAGGCGCTGTGCTTCGCCCTGAACGGCGTTGACGCCCATCAATCCCGCAAGAGCGCCCGAGATCAGCATGACGATCATCGTGATCCGAAACGGTGAAATTCCGGCATAGATCGCCGCCGGTTCCGACTGGCCATAGGCGCGGATTTCATAACCAAGCCGCGTGCGCCACAACATCAGCCAGATCAGGAAACAGGCGATCAGCGCGAGGACAAAAGACACATTCAACGGCGAGCGGGCAAAATTGATCCCCAGCATGTCAAAGACATCCCGTGCGTTGGGCAGGAATGTACCGGCCGGAAAACGCGGGCTTTCCGGTGCCATCCCGGGTGCCTTCAACGCACCGAGCAGAAGATACACCAGCAACGCATAGGCGATATAGTTGAACATGATTGTCGTGATCACGATATGGCTGCCGCGCCGCGCCTGAAGATAGGCCGGGATCGCCGCCCATGCCGCGCCGAACAGCGCGCCACCAAGAATCGAGAACGGCAGCACCAGCGTCCAATGCGGCCAAGGCAGCGCCAGACATACCAGCGCCACGCCCAGCGCCCCCAGTTGCGCCTGCCCCTCGCCGCCGATGTTGAATAGACGCGCATGAAACGCCACCGCCACCGCCAGCCCGGTAAAGATAAAGTTCGTGGCATAAAACAGTGTATAGCCCCAGCCATAGGTTGAACCGACGGCGCCTTTCACCATGATCTTCATGGCGTTTACCGGATCTTCACCAATCAGCAGTACGACAAGGCCCGACACGAATAGGGCAAGGAACAGATTGATCAGCGGGATAAGAACAACGTCGGCCCATTTGGGAAGGATCATGGCTTTGCCCCGACGGTGTGGCCCAGATTGGCCGCGACTTCCTGCACCGGAACATCCCGATCGGTGTCGGTGATACCTGCCATCATCAGCCCCAGTTCGCGTTCATTTGTCTCATGCGGCAGACGCTCGCCCATGATCCGCCCGTCGAACATCACCGCAATCCGATCGGATAGAGACAGGATCTCGTCCAACTCGACAGAGACCATCAGCACGGCCTTGCCGGCATCGCGCAGCGCGACGATCTGCTGGTGGATGAATTCGATGGCGCCGATATCCACCCCCCGCGTCGGCTGCCCGATGAGCAAAAGGTCGGGATTGCGTTCCAACTCGCGGGCGATGACGAGTTTTTGCTGGTTGCCGCCGGAAAAGTTCTTGGCCGTCTGCCAGCAGTCGGCGGGGCGCACATCGAACTTGGCAATCTTCGCCTCGGTATCCCGGCGCAGCGCGTCGTTGTCCATCAATAGGCCGCGATTGTACTTCGGATCGTGGTGATAGCCGAAACCGACATTTTCCCAGGCAAAAAAATCCAGAATCAGACCCTCGCGGTGGCGATCTTCGGGGACATGGGCGATGCCCCTTGCGCGCCGGGTGCCTGCGTCAGAATGTTTGCCAGTCAGATCGATCTCTTCGCCGTTCAAAGTGATCCGCCCGGTGCCCGTCCGGATGCCGCCCAGAACCTGAAGCAGTTCGGACTGTCCGTTGCCCGCCACCCCGGCAATGCCAAGAATTTCGCCCGCCCGCACATTCAGCGACACGCCGCGCAGCCGTTCGACCCCCTTGTCATCAACCACACGCAGGTTATCCACCGACAGAACGGTCTTTCCCGGCTTTGCAGGCACCTTGTCGACACGCAGCAGAACCTTGCGCCCGACCATCAGTTCGGCCAGCAGTTCGGGCGATGTTTCGGCGGTTTTTACGGTCGCTGTCATTTCGCCGCGCCGCATGACCGAAACGGTGTCAGTGACCTCCATGATCTCGCGCAGCTTGTGGGTGATCAGGATGATCGTCTTGCCCTGCGCCCGCAGCCCTTCGAGGATGCGGAACAGATGGTCGGCCTCGGCGGGGGTCAGAACGCCGGTGGGTTCGTCAAGGATGAGGATTTCGGCCTGCCGATACAGTGCCTTGAGGATCTCGACACGCTGCTGCATGCCCACGCCCAGATCCTGAATCAGCGCATCGGGATCGACGTTCAGCTCGTATTCCGCCGCCAGTTCGGTCAGCAGTTTGCGCGCCTTGGCCAGTGAGGGCGTCAGCCAGGCCCCTTCTTCGGCACCCAGAACCACATTCTCCAGAACGGTGAAATTCTCGACCAGCTTGAAGTGCTGGAACACCATGCCGATGCCCGCCGCAATCGCGGCCTGACTGTCGGGGATGGCGGTCTTTTTGCCGCCGATGAAGATTTCGCCCGCGTCTGCCTTGTAGAACCCGTAAAGGATGCTCATCAGCGTGGATTTTCCCGCGCCGTTTTCCCCGATGATGCCGTGGATCGTGCCCGGCATCACGCGGATGTTGATATCCTTGTTCGCCTGAACCGGACCGAAGGCTTTTGAAATGCCTTTCAGTTCGATGGCGGGGGCGGTTGTCATCCTACATGACCTTTCGACATTTGACCGAGCTGATGGCATCGGCAGACAGGCCCTCGATCATCATCTGGCCCATGTCGGAAAGCGCCGACACTGTCGCGATCGGCTGCCCGGTCTGATCCAGAGCCACGCATTGATAAATCGCGCCCGGCTCGCCGATAGATTCGATAACGGCCATGCCGAATTGATCGTAGGCGCGCACGGTTTTAACGCCGCCGTCGGCCTGAAAGCTGATCGTTTCCCCAATGGCCAGAGTCGCACCAAAGGCGGCTCCGACTGCGAGGGAGGTTCCCATGGCGGGGGCGGCCACATCGGACCGCCCCTTGTTACCCTGCGAAATCATCAGCTCGCGGGGCAGCTGTCGTCCGAGGTATAGTCGTGCACGGTGATTTCGCCCGACATGATCTTGGCTTTCGCGTCTTCAACGGCTTTGACCATCTCTTCGGACACCAGATCCTTGTTGTTATCGTCCATGGCGTAACCCACGCCGTCATTCGCCAGACCCAGCGCGTTGATGCCGGGCTTGAAACCCTCTGCGCCACCTTCAAAAACGGCATAGACGGCGTTATCGACCCGTTTCAGCATCGAGGTCAAAACCGAGCCGGGGTGCAGATAGTTCTGGTTGGAGTCCACCCCGATGGACAGGATGCCTTCGTCCTTGGCGGCCTGAAGAACGCCGACACCGGTGCCCCCTGCGGCGGCATAGACCACGTCAGACCCCTGGGAGACCTGCGCCTTGGTCAGCTCCGCGCCCTTGACCGGATCGTTCCAGGCCGATGGCGTGGTGCCGGTCATGTTCTGGATCACGGTGATTTCCGGGTTGGCCGATTTCGCGCCCTGCACGTAGCCGCAGGCGAATTTGCGGATCAGCGGAACGTCCATGCCACCGACGAACGACACCGTGCCGGATTTCGACGCCATGGCGGCCATCACACCGACCAGAAAGCTGCCCTCGTGTTCGGCAAATACGATGGACTGCACGTTGGGCTGATCGACGACCATGTCGACAATCGCAAAGCTGACATCGGGATAATCGGGTGCGATCTTTTCCAGGGTCGATGCGTTGGCAAACCCCAGAACGACAATTGGGTTGGCACCCCGTTCGGCCATGCGGCGCATCGTCTGTTCACGCTGCGCCTCGGACTGAAGTTCGGTTTCCACATACTCGCCGCCGGTATCCTCGACCCATTTCTGAGCACCGGTATAGGCGGATTCATTGAAGGATTTGTCGAACTTGCCGCCCAGATCGATGATCAGGCCGGGGTCGGCCAAAGCGGCACCGGCGGACAGGGCCAGCGCGGCCGTCGCGCCAAGAAATTTGTGCATAGGGGTCATAGGGCTCTCCCGGATGTTGTTTTTGCGGGCACGGATCGTTTTATGCCCGGACATTGGAATAAGGCCGCAGGGCATGGCAGGGGTCAACCTGTATTTGTAATGTGGCGTGGCGCGATCAGGCAAAGACCGCAGAAACACGCATCTGACCGAGCGTCACTCTGCGGAAAGCAGACGTGCCATCAGCAAGGCATCAACGGGCGCGGAACCGGTCGTGCGATAATAGCCGGGCCGGCGTCCGGTCACCGTATATCCTGCGGCACAATAGAGCGCGCGGGCCGGGGCGTTGTTCTCAGCAACTTCGAGAAATGCGGTCGCAGCCCCCCGGGCCAGAGCTGCGGTTTCGAATGCCGACAGGGCTGCGCGGGCCAGCCCCTGCCTGCGGTAATCCGGGTGGGTTGCAAGGGTCAGCAACTCGGCCTCGTCCAGTATCACACGGCCAAGGGCAAACGCCTGCGCCGCACCGGTGACAAATGTGCCCGGAAAGGACAGGAGCGAGGCAAATTCCGCCACGCTCCAGGGGCGGGGCAGGATCATCGCGGCGGCATGTATGGTGGCAAGCGTTTCGGGGGGGAAGTCGCGCGCGGCTGGATCGTCGATTTGTCGCGCTGCGCCTTTTCTCGTCACGGCAGGATAACCGGCGCCGGATCGCGCGGCGGGGCCGCATCGGGTGCACGGATATAAAGCGGGGCAGGGCGCGGTTGAGGCGTCGCCATCCGATCAGCAGTGATTTGGGCAATCAGCCCGGCGGCCTTGGGCCATGGGACGGACGCATCACGATAAATGGCAGAAGGCTTGTCGGCCTGCGCCATCAATAAGGCAATGTCGTGTGCATTTTCGCCCAAAATCACCGTGCCGGTTAGATCGTCCAGAACCGGCGCGACGTCGGGATCTGTCATCGCAATGGCGGCGCCCCGATGCCGTCCGTCAAGCAGTTCCTGAAGGTAATAGCCACCCCGGTGGGGCAGCGAGATCAGATGCCGTGACTCAGCGGTGCGGGCACTTGCGCGGTGCAGGATTTCAAACCCCGATACGCCGATCGCAGGCACGCCAAGCCCCAGCGCCAACCCCCGCGCCGCCGAGACGGCAATGCGGATCCCGGTGAAATTTCCCGGACCGATGCCTACGCCGATACCATCCAAATCCGCCCAGACTGCTCCGTGATCGTCGAGCACATCGCCAAGCAGCCCGATCAGCCGTTCGCCCTGACCCTTGGCCATTTCCTCATAACGCTGGGCGACAATTCTGCCACCCGAAAGAAGTGCGGCCGCGCAATGCGCGACCGACGTATCGAATGCCAGAATGGTGGGCTCAGACGGTAACATCAGGCAGCGACTGGACGCACCTCGACCACTTCGGGGATATAGTGGCGCAGCAGATTCTCGATCCCCATTTTCAAGGTCAGGGTCGAAGACGGACAGCCAGCGCAGGCGCCCATCATGTGCAGATAGACGATGCCACGGTCGAAACCGTGAAACGTGATGTCGCCACCATCCTGTGCCACAGCGGGGCGCACACGGGTGTCGAGCAGTTCTTTGATCTGGCCGACGATGGCGGCGTCTGGTCCGTCGTGGGCCGCGTGGCCGCCCGGTGCCGGCGTTTCACCGTCGAGCGCAGCTGCGCCGGACTGGAAATGCTCCATGATGGCACCAAGGATCGCGGGTTTGATATGTTCCCATGCCACTGCTTCGCCCTTGGTCACCGTCACGAAATCGGAACCAAGGAAGACGCCTGTCACGCCGTCGACCGCAAAAATGCGCTGCGCAAGAGGCGATGAAGCACCCGAGTCGGGCGTGGGGAAATCGGCGGTTCCGGTGTCCAGCACGGTCTGGCCGGGCAGGAACTTCAGTGTCGCCGGATTTGGAGTGGATTCGGTCTGGATAAACATTGGCGCACCTTTCGCATGACTGTCTTGATATGCGCCCTGGTGGGCCGTTTGTCAACGTTTGGAACGATTCTAAATTGGCGGGTTCAGCGACGGAAACCCGGCGGAAGCGCGCCCGGGGCATCGACCAGAGGCGAGACGTGCGACACTCGGGCAAGGGCACGCAGGGCGAGAGCCGTTTGCGACGCCTGCCCGGCAATCGGCTCATCGACTGTACGCTGGATCGCCGATCGGGAAAACCGGTCAAAGTGGCACCCTAAGACGTCGCGAGAACCGCGAGCGGGCGGCCGCCAGCCAACGTCAGCGCACTGCAATCGGTCGCCTCGCAAAAACGGTGATAAATTTGGCGGGTTAACCGAAATCGCCAGTGGTGCCCCGGGGGCGGGGTGACCACCTGTTCAGGCAGGGCTGCGGCAAAGGTGTGCCAGATCGGTCCGGCGCAGACGCGCGGCAAGATACAACGCTATGCGTTTATCGAAACCGTCGTGCCATTCCCCGCGCGCCACCTTTTTAGCCAACAGCAGGCGGATTACGTCACCGCCTCCAGCCGCTCCTTGCTCAGTTCGCCGGGGACGATGGTTATGGGCACCGAAAGTTCTCCGGCAGCGCGGGTCAATTGGGTCACCAACGGACCGGGGCCGCCGCTGTCGGCAGAAGCGCCCAGCACCAGCACGCCCACCTCCCCGTCTTCCTTGATCAGATTGAGGATCTCGGAAACCGCCTCGCCCTCACGGATCACCAGTTCGGGTTCGACCCCCTGCCGGTCACGCATCCATTTGGCATAAACCTCATAGTGGGCAATGATCCGTTCTCTTGCCTCTTGGCGCATGATGTCGCCCACACCGACCCAATGGTTGAAATCTTCGGGCGGAATCACGGCGAGGATAACCACCCCGCCCCCCGTCCGGGCTGCGCGCATGGCGGCGAACCGCATGGCGTTCAGACATTCGCGGCTGTCGTCCAGCACGACGAGAAACTTGCGCATCAGGCGCTCCCTGTTCATTCGGCGGAACAATGGCGCAGGCAGGGCGGGCTGTCCACGCCAATATGCGCGGCAAATGGTCGGGTCCGTTCAGAGCGAATGCGCCCAATCCCAATACAATTCGCGTGCGCGTTTGGTGACGGGGCCGATCTGATACTGGCGGTTTTCGAATGCGGTGACCGGCGTTACCTTGGACATGTTGCCGGTCATGAATACTTCGTCCGCCTGGTCGAAATCGGCAAAGGCCAGTACGGTTTCGTGAACCTTCATTCCGTCGGCCCGCAGGTTGACCATATGCCGGGCACGGGTGATCCCGGCCAGAAATGTGCCGTTGGCGATGGGGGTGAACACCTCGCCGTCCTTCACCATGAACACATTGGCGGTCGCCGATTCGGCCACATTCCCCAAGGCATCGGCCACCAGAGCGTTCGCAAATCCACGCGCCTTGGCCTCGGCCAGCATCCTTGCGTTGTTGGGATAGAGGCAGGCAGCTTTGGCGTTGACGACGCTACTTTCCAATACCGGACGGCGGAACCTTGTGAGGCACAGGGTTGCCGACTGGTCGGGCGCAGCCATTGGGATTTCCTCAAGGCAGATGCAAAACCCTGTTCCCGCGCCGGGCACAATGGCAGAATAACCGCAGTCGGTGGCCCAATACATTGGCCGGATATAAACGGCAGCGTTTTTCGGATAGACGGCCAGACCTTCCCAAATCAGCGCCACCATGTCTTCGGGGCTGATCGTGGGGTTGACCATCAGCGCCTCGGCGGACCGGTTCACCCGCTGGCAATGGGCCAGAAGATCGGGCGCGACACCATCGAAATACCGCGCACCGTCAAACACTCCGGAGCCCAGCCACGCGCCGTGATCTGCCGCCTTGATGACCGCAACATCACCGTCGTGCCATGCGCCCTGGAAATATGTGCGGATGTTTGTGCCGGTCGCCATGTCTGCCCCCTGATGCTGATAGGGGCAGTTAACACCGGCGACGCGGCATGGTCCAGATGGGGCGGGCAAGGCGAGGCGCGGTTGAGACAGCAACGGGAACGCAAAACGGGCAGGCTTTGGCGGCCTGCCCGTTCAGGGGTGTGCAAAAGCGGCGTCAGGCAGATCAGACGCCATAGACAGATTGCCGGGCGATCTTTGCCGCGTCACCGGGAAAGATACCAAGGTCAAGAGCGACATCGGTGTTGAGGCGAGATAGTTCGGCAACCGTGCGACGGTATGCGATGCGGCGCGCGGCGGCGGCGCGGATGGCGTGGATCAGTTTCATCTTCGTATCCTGTGGTTCGTCGTAAGGCGTTTCGCTTACAGGATGTGAGATGGATGTTATGTTAGCGCCAGACAACGCCCCAAATTCGAAGGCTGCCATGCAAATGCTGCAATGCGGCGAGCGGGGGTGCCAAGCATGTGGATTTTGTAGTTTAAGCTTGGGAAACACCGCTCGGCGAGGATCTGTGGGCACCGATCCTCTGGACGACCGGTGAAGCAAGATGACTCTTCAGAGAAACGAGCCGTTCCAATGCACAGTCATCTTGCTCCGGGATCGGGTAAACTACTTACGTCAACGTCCGGGCAATGTTCAGATCAGCTTGCCCATCGCCACGGCAGTGTCGGCCATACGGTTGGAGAAGCCCCATTCGTTGTCATACCAAGTCAGGATGCGGCACAGGCTGCCTTCCATGACTTTGGTCTGATCCATGTGGAAGACGCTGGAGTGGGGATTGTGGTTGAAATCGATGCTGACCAGCGGTTCATCGGTATAGCCAAGGATGCCTTTCATCGCGCCATCAGCAGCGGCGCGGATCGCGTCGTTGATTTCCTGTACAGATGTGTCGCGCGATGCTTCGAACGTCAGATCGACAACCGAGACGTTGGGGGTGGGTACGCGGATCGCGACACCGTCAAGCTTGCCGTTCAATTCGGGCAGGACAAGACCCACCGCCTTGGCGGCGCCGGTGCTGGTCGGGATCATGCTGAGAGCGGCGGCGCGGGCGCGGTACAGGTCGCTGTGCATCGTATCCAGCGTCGGCTGATCGCCGGTATAGCTGTGGATCGTGGTCATGAACCCACGCTTGATGCCGATTGTGTCGTTCAGCACCTTGGCCACCGGCGACAGGCAGTTGGTGGTGCAGGACGCGTTGGACACTACGATATCGTCAGCGGTCAGCACATCATGGTTGACGCCATAGACGATGGTTTTGTCCGCGCCGGCCCCGGGGGCCGAAATCAGCACGCGCTTTGATCCGTTTTCCAGATGCGCGGCGCATTTTTCCTTGGTGGTGAAGATGCCGGTACACTCCAGGACGATGTCGACATCGCCCCAGGGAAGGTCGGCGGGATTGCGGATCGCCGTGACCCTGATCGGGCCGCGACCCACGTCGATTGTGTTTTCGGTTGTTGTCACCGTTGCGGGAAACCGGCCATGGACCGAGTCATAACGCAGCAGGTGGGCGTTGGTTTCGACCGGGCCCAGATCGTTGATTGCCACCACCTCAATGTCGGTCCGGCCGGATTCTATGATTGCACGCAGTATGTTACGCCCAATACGGCCAAAGCCATTGATTGCTACCTTGACGGTCATGAAAGCTCTCCTTTGCTGGTCGGGGCGCGAAGCGGTCCGCCCCCCGGCGGGGTTGGCGCCACAATGTCTATTTCCGGTCAGCAGTCAACTCCACCGACCCGAAGCTCAGCGCCAAAAGGCGATATATCGCACCAGATCCGCCATCTTGCGTCCCAGATACAGCATTGCCCCCGAGTCAAACCACAGGTCCACCCCGATCAGCACAAGAACCACAGAGGCAAGCCCGATAGCGGTCGTGTTGGTCATTTTGCGCGTTTAATCATGGTAGAGGTCCGCCTTTGCGCGCAACATGGCCCGGCCCGGTCCGCCGGGCAACATGAAATTCGGCCAAAGCAAGGGGGCGGTGATGGGTGCGCGGATGGACAGGGTCTTGATCGTGCTGGGGCGCTGCCTGATAGCGCTGTTGTTCGTCGCGGGCGCGCTGCAAAAGGCGCTGGACCCGGCGCAGGTTTCAGATCTGTTGACGGGCAAGGGGCTGCCCGGCTGGCTGGTCTGGCCTGCGCTGGTGTTCAACGGGGCTGCGGCACTGGCGCTGATCCTCGGGATATGGCTGCGGTGGGTGGCCATCGCATTGGCAATATACTGCCTGTTTACCAGCTGGTTCCATTTTATTCCGGACGATGGCTGGCAAATGTCTATCTTTATCAAGAACTGGGCGATCGCCGGGGGCTTGCTGGTACTGGCAGGACATGCGGGGCGGATGGCGCAAATTGGGGCGGATGGACCAGGTGCCGCAAGGTCAACCGATCGTCCATTGCCGCTGGAAAGCTGAACGTATAAAGTTCTAATCTTCTTAGTTTGGGCAGGCGTCGGCACCATGAAAATTGCGGCAACCGAAACCAGCTCGCAAGAAGCGCGCCTGATTGTGCTTGGCGAGTATGATATACTCGATTCCCGACCAGAACAGAGCTTTGACGATATCGCAGCTTTGGCCGCAGAAATCTGTGATGCGCCGATTGCGCTGGTCAGCCTGATCGATTCAGACCGCCAGTGGTTCAAGGCCCGCGTCGGCATGCAGCCTTCGCAGACCCCGCTGGATAAATCGATTTGCGTGCATGCCATTCATGCTGACGAAATGGTTGAAATTCCCGATACGCTCAACGATGCGCGGTCTTCAGGCAATCTGTTGTGCGTCGACGATCCGGGCATTCGGTTTTATGCCGGGGCACAGTTGCGGTCGGCAACCGGGGTTGCGATTGGCATGCTGTGCGTTCTGGACTATCGCCCGCGCAGGCTGACCCCGGTGCAGCGCGATATGCTGGCAGCTCTGGCGCGGCAGGTCGTGACGCAGCTCGAATTGCGCAAGGCCCTGCGCGAGGCGGAAGTTCTGCGTCAAGAGGTCGATCACCGGGTCAAGAATTCGCTGCAATCGGTGGCCGCGCTGACCCGGCTTCATTCCCGTTCGGGGGTTTCCGAGGAAGTCAAAACAGCGCTGGGCACCGTGGTGCGACGGATCGAAACGGTGGCGTCGCTGCACGAACAGCTTTACCGCACGAATGCCACGGATCGCATTGATCTGGCCCGGTATTTGACGAATGTCGCCGGGTCGATTCAGGGATTTCGCCCGGATCATGTGGCGCTTAAGTTGGATATCGAACCCTACCAACTTGATTCACGCCGCGCGGCGGCGGTGGCGGTGCTGGTGAATGAGTTTATCCAGAATTCGATCACCCATGCCTTTCCCGACGCGCGGGCCGGGCGGATCGACGTTCGCGGACACAGGGACAAAGCCTCGCAAGTCGAAGGCGGCCAGTATGTCCTGACCCTTGCGGATGACGGAATCGGGTTTCCTGTGGATCACCGACGCGACGGCGGGCTGGGGCTGCCGGTGATCGAGGCGTCCTGTGCTCAGCTTGGTGGCACCTATCATCGGCTTGAGGCGGCGCAGGGCACGGTGGCCGAAGTTCGTATACCGCTTGAACAGGTCGCGCAGACGGTCTGAAATGCAATTCGGGCGCGCCTTGCATGGCACGCCCGAAAAAATGCAAAGCTGAATGCCGCCCTTAGCCCAACAGGGCCTTTACCTTGGCGACCGTCGCTTCAGCCGTGATGCCGAACTGTTCGTACAGCTCTTCCGCCGGGGCCGAAGCGCCAAAGCCGTGCATGCCGACAAAATCGGCCTTGTCCTTCTTTCCGCCTTCGCCAAACAGCCAGCGGTCCCAGCCAAAACGCACACCGGCCTCAATTGCGACGCGGACAGGTCCGGGGGGCAGGGTGCGGCGGCGATAGGTGTCGTCCTGTGCCTCGAACAGTTCCCAGCAGGGCATCGATACGACCCGGGTGCCGATGCCTTCGGCCTCGAGCAGGTCACGGGCCGCCAGCGCCACTGACACTTCCGACCCGGTTGCCATCAGGATCACCTGCCGCTTTGCCTGCGCGTCAGCCAGCACATAGGCACCTTTGGCGGTCAGGTTCGCGTTCTTATGCTCGGTCCGCACAGTGGGCAGGTTCTGACGGCTCAGCGCCAGAACCGCAGGCGTGCCGGTGGACGAAAGGGCGATTTCCCACGCCTCGGCAGTTTCGATGGAATCTGCGGGACGGAAGATGTTGATATCCGGGGTCGCACGCAGCATTGCCAGATGTTCCACCGGCTGGTGTGTCGGTCCGTCTTCGCCAAGACCGATGGAATCGTGGGTCATCACATAGACGACGGGCGCTTTCATCAGTGCCGACAGCCGCATCGCGGGCCGTGCGTAATCGGTGAAACACATGAAGGTGCCGCCATAGGGACGTACACCGCCATGCAGCGCCATACCGTTCATCGCCGAGGCCATGCCATGTTCGCGGATGCCATAGTGAAGGTAACGCCCGCGCCGGTCTGATGCATCGAAAATGCCCAGATCGGCGGTCAGCGTATTGTTCGAGCCCGTCAGGTCAGCCGAGCCGCCGATGGTTTCCGGCATGATTGGGTTCACCACCTCAAGCACCATTTCGCTGCTCTTGCGGGTGGCCACCTTGGGCGCGGATTCGCTGAGTTGTTTTTTCAGCGCACGGATCGTCGCGGTCAGCTTTTTCGGCGGATCCATCGAAAACATGCGGTTGAACAGCATCTGCCGGCCATCGCTGAGATCGGCAAGCCGCGCCGTCCATTCGGTATGCACCACGTCACCCTGTGCGCCGACCTCGGCCCACCATTTACGGATATCGTCGGGGATTTCGAATGGTGAGTGGTCCCAGCCGTAAGCCTCGCGGGTGTCGGCGATAAGTTTGTCGCCGGTCAGCGCGCCGTGGCCTTTCGACGTGTCCTGAGCGGAACTTCCAAGGGCAATATGGGTCTTGCAGGCAATCATCGACGGCTGGTTCGCGGCCTTGGCCGCGGTGATCGCAGCATCGATTGCTTCGGGGTCGTGGCCGTCACATTCCTGCACATGCCAGCCGCTGGCGGCGAACCGCTTCAACTGATCGGTGCGGTCGGTCATGTCGACGGTGCCGTCGATCGTGATGTTGTTGTTGTCCCAGAACACGATCAGCTTGCCCAGTTTCTGGAACCCGGCCAGCGAGATCGCCTCCTGGCTGATGCCCTCCATCAGGCAGCCGTCGCCCGCGATGACATAGGTATGGTGATCGATGATCTTCTTGCCGAACCTGGCGCGCAGGGATTCTTCGGCGATGGCGAAACCAACCGAATTGCCCAGACCCTGACCCAGCGGTCCGGTCGTGGTTTCGATTCCCTTGGCGTGGCCGTATTCCGGGTGCCCGGCTGTGATCGCGCCCCACTGGCGGAAGTTCTTCAACTGCTCCAGCGTCATGTCGGCATAGCCGGTCAGGTGCAGCAACCCGTACAGCAGCATCGATCCATGACCCGCAGACAGGATGAACCGGTCACGGTCAGGCCAGTCGGGGTTCGCCGCGCTGAACTTCAGATGGCGCGAAAACAGGACCGTGGCGACATCGGCCATACCCATCGGCATGCCCGTGTGCCCTGAGTTTGCGGCGGCAACGGCATCCATGGCCAGAAACCGAAGCGCGGCGGCGCGATTCCAATGATCGGGTGCGCGTTCGCGCAGGCTGGCGATGTCCATGTCGTTTCCTCTGGCGGCCTGTCGGGAGATGTCCCGGATGGCCCGGGTGATAGCAGCCCTGACGTCAAGATCAAGCGCGCTGACCCGGTCTGGTTGTGCCCGGTCAGGCGGAACGCCGGGCAGACCGGGCCTGAGAGGTGCGCAAGATGGCCAATTTGCCGCTTGGGGGATGAAATCGGGTTTGACTTGGGGTTAAATGCCCGGAATCCCAACGGGGGTGATTCGCGGTCCATGGCCCGAATCGGCAGGTGCGGCATAAAGCAAGGAAGACCCAATGAAGGACATGACCGAGTTGGAGCGCCGGATAGCCGCTGCGCTGGACCGGATCGCGACCCACGCCGGCTCGCTTTATCCGGCGCGCCCAGAACCTGAGCCCGCCGCCGAAGTGGACGACGGCCTGCCCCCCGCCGCCGATCTGCTGGCCGAGCTTGAAGCCGAGCGGGACGTGACCGCCCAGCTTGAGGAACGGGTGCGCGCAATCAAGGAGCGGCAGGATACAAAGGTGAGTGCGCTGGAAACCGATCTCGCCGCCGCCCACAACAGGATTGCCGCACTGGAAGAGGAAAACACCGGGTTGCGGGACGCGCCGCCAGCAACTGCACAAGGGGCGGATGACACCGGGGCGCTGCGTTCAGAGCTTGAGGCACTGCGCGCAACCCGCGCCGCCGAACGAGACGAGATCGAGGCACTGCTGGCCGAACTGAAACCCATCGTCGAGGAGAGTGCCGGTGCCTGAGATCAAAATCACCATTGGCGGTCGCGTCTTTGACGTGGCCTGTCAGGAGGGCGAAGAGCACTATCTTCAGTCCGCCGCGCGGATGCTGGATACCGAAGCAGCGGCTCTGGTCGGTCAGATCGGCCGCCTGCCCGAAAGCCGAATGTTGCTGATGGCCGGATTGATGCTGGCCGACAAGACCGCCGGAATGGAGGAACAGGTGCGCGCCACGGATCGCCAGCTGCGCCATACCGAGGAACAACTGGCTCGTGCCGAGGCCGAGGTCAGCGCGTTGCGTAACGCGCCGCCCCCCGCCGCTGAACGGGTCGAGGTGCCGGTGATCCCGGCCTCAGTCATCGATTCGCTTGCCGAAATGGCAGCCCGGGCCGAATCGATTGCTGACAGCGTCGAAGAACGGGCGAACTCATGATCCGTTCCGTTTTGATTTGTGGATTGATGTTGGGGGCAGAGGCCGCACAGGCGGATATAAAATCGGCTGATGTGAAGATGGCCGAATATATCTGCGACCGCGATGTGCGGCTGTCGGTGGTCTATATCAACAGCGATGGTCCCGAAGCCTTTGCGGTCATGCAGATCGAAGGCCGGTTGGTCGCGCTTGAGACTGTTCGGTCGGGGTCAGGCGCGCTCTATGCCGAGATCGGGAAGAACGACACCGGCTATAACTGGTTCACCAAGGGCGATGAGGCGCTTTTGGGCCATGGCAACACCGAAGGCACAACAATCCTGCCGGGCTGCCACACAGCGGGTTAGGGTGTGGCGCCGCCCCGGGGGCGGCGCACATCGATTCAGACGTTGGCTTCGCGGATCTTGTCGGCGGCAACCTTGTCGAAGGTCACACCCTTTTCGGTGAACAGCGTGTCCAGCTCGCCCGACATGGTCATTTCGGTGATGATGTCGCAGCCTCCGACGAATTCGCCTTTGACGTAAAGCTGCGGGATCGTCGGCCAGTCCGAGAAATTCTTGATGCCCTGACGGATGCCTTCGTCTGCCAGCACGTTGACGTCGGCAAATTCAACGCCCATGAAATTCAGCACCCCCGCCACGCGGGATGAAAAACCGCACTGCGGCATGGACTTGGTGCCTTTCATGAACAGCACGACGTCATTGCTGGTCACGGTCTCTTTGATGGTTTCCTCAGATGTCATTTCTGTCGGTCCTTCGTTGTTTTTCAGTGGTTGATCCGACGCATCTGGCGCCAGTATTCAAATCCTTGTCTTGTGAACCCCGCCGTGTCCCCGCACCAGAACCGGGCGGATAACGTCTTGGACGGGGCGGCACCCCTCAGAGCGCGCGTGTGGTAAGCGCCAGCGCGTGCAACTCACCGGTCGAGCCATCCATCCGGCCTTTCAGCGCGGCATAGACGGCGCGCTGCTGCTGCACCCGGTTCATGCCAGCAAAGGACGCATCGACGACCTCGGCCGCATAGTGATTTCCGTCGCCTCGCAGATCGGTGATGGTGATCTGTGCATCTGGAAAGGTCTCGCGGATCAAATCTTCGATTTCTTGCGCCTGCATTGCCATATCGGGTATCCTCCGGCTTTTGAATCCTATCTATGGCCTGTGCCGAGGCGCTTCAAGTTCGATGATGGATCAGTCGGAGTCCTGTTCGCACAACCCTGCGATGGCGCGCTTTACCTGCTCGCCCAGAGATGCGGTCTTTTCCAGAATTTCGGCCGCTTTCAGAAAATCCAGTGGGCGATAATCGGCAACGGGCGGGCGCATCAGGACAGTCTTGGGAAAGGCAGCCGCCTGTGCCCGGGCGATTGTTGCCTGCATCATCTGGCTGGCGGCATACATCGCGTCGATCTTGCCCGGCTTGATGCCCGGTTCGCCGCCCGGCCCGCCTGACACATCCACGGCGATTGCATGATCCGCCCGCCCCTGAATCTGGCCCAGCGGGCAGGGGTCGGTTGAACTTCCGTCGATGTGGTAACGGTTGCCGATCTTCACCGGCAGGAACACCGCCGGCATCGCAGCAGATGCGGCAAGAGGCGGGCGCAGGAGGCCAGTGTCGAACACGGCGCTGGCGCAGGCATAATAGTCGGTGGTCACGACGCGCAACGGGATCGTCAACGCCTCGAACGTTTCGGGAATGGTGCGGGGCAGAAAGACGGTCAGGATGGCTTCAAGGTTGAACTCACCGATCCGCGGGCCACCATCGGCAAGAAAGCTTTTGACGCTGTTCGGGCGCACCTTGAACACATCACCGATCAGGCGGAACCTGTCGTTCACCGTGCCGATCACCCACTCGCGGATTTCCCTGCCCGACATCCCGGCACAATAGGCGGCGCCGATAAGCGCACCCATGGAGGTGCCTGCGATCAGCGCCGGTTTGAGGCCCAGTTCGTCGAATGCCTCAAGCGCGTGAATATGCGCCAGACCACGGGCACCGCCCGCGCCCAGAGCAAGACCTATCGTCGCCATGATCCACCTTTCCAGCGGTCACTCGGCGTATGGTGCGCGGTGGTGAATGCGGTGGTCAATATCGGCATCCTGAGCGAAAGCCATCATCACAATGGGCGGCAAGACGGGTGCTGTCGGCCCCGGTCCAGTTTGGCGGGTGGTGACGGCAACCCAGAGCCGAACATAGTCAGGCCCGTAATAGGCGTGGCCATAGCCATCGGGTGCAGTATTGGCCAGCGCCATGTCGACGGCCAGCAGAAACCGCGTGACCAAGCCAGCCGGTGCCGGTGGGCAGTGGTCGCGCAAATTGCGGCACCCGTGTGCAACAAGACCCCACAATGCCGCCTGCAAAGGCAGGGATGCGATCATTAACGACCCCCACGCCTGCGCCGGGGCGCGGCGGTCGAGGTGTCAGCATGGCCTTCGCGGTGGAAGATATAGATACCTGACCCAAGGATAATCGAAATGCCGATCCATGTGAGTGTATCCGGCAGATCGCCAAACACAAGAAACCCCATCGCCGTCGCGGTGACGATCTCAAGATACTGGAACGGCGCAAGGGCAGTGGCATCTGCCGAGCGATAGGCCTCGGCGATTAGGACAAAAGTGATGGCGGCGACCAATCCGGCACTCAGGACAAGGCCCCAGACCCGAAGATCACCGGCTGGCGGTGTCAGGTTCTCGATACCCGCCACATGCATTCCGCCAACCAGCACCAGCAGCGCCAGCATTGCATAAATCGTCGCGCCGCACTGTACCGTCAGGCTGGATCGGGTGCGCGAGGCGCGTTTGAGAACGATCATGTTCAGCGCATAGACAAATGCTGAAATCAGCGGCAGGACCGTGACCCAGCCATAGGATGAGAACCCGGGCCGGATCACGATCAGCGCACCGACCAGCCCGACGCCCACGGCGATCAGCCGGCGCGGACCGGCCCTTTCACCCAGCAACGGCCCGGCCAGCAGCGTCAGGATCAGCGGTTCGACAAAGAAAATCGCGATGGCGGTCGCAATCGGCATCGACTGGAAGGCGAAAATCAGGCTGGTCATCGAAATCACCATCAAGCCGCCCGACAGCGCGACAACCGGCGAAAACATCGCTCCGCGCAAACGGCGGCGCATGATGAAGGCCAGAGGCACCAGAAACAGTGCCTGCGCCAGAACCCGCCACATGCCCACGCTGACCGGGTGCATCGAACCCGTCAGCAGTTTGATGAACGTGTCGCCAAGCGGCAGCATCAACATGGCCACGATCATGCAAATCATTCCGGCATTCGGTTTGATGGATGGCAGTGGAACTGTGGGGAAAACGATCTGCGTCTGGCTCATTGCGATACCTCATCACATTCGGACCGAGGGTGAACTCGGTCAAAATCCGGGCGTACAGGATAAAAAAGGAGGGCAAGGCCACAGGGCACGACGCCATCGTGCGATTTGCCTTGAGGCCCCCATATCGCCGGGTATCACGTCGGTCAATGAAACCCCGGGCATGTCGGCCATGCAGTCGAAACATGGCTTGCCGGATCAGGTCAAAGGCGCGTCTGTGTGCGTGTTGGCTGGGCTGATAATTACTGGCGGGCGGTGATCGTTTTGCCGTCGGCGGTGTGCAGGATCAAGGCGCCGGTGTCATTGAACGCGTATCCGGTGACCCTGGACAGCGCTGTGAGCAGGCGTTGTTCCTGAGTCATCAGCGCCGGGGCGCAAAGCTTTTTGGTGGCGCCGATGTCTTCGATCACCAACGCGCCCTCAGATTCTGTCCATGCGGCAAATATCCGGTTGCATGTTCCGTGGCCGGTCAGTTTTCCATCGGGCGTGAACAGCAGATTTTCCGGGCTTTTGTCGATGACACCATGGCCGGTGATATCTTCGATATGCCAGGGGTCACCGATCAGCGGCGACAGCCTCTTTTGCGCCAGTACGTCGGCCCCCGGCACAAGGGCGGACGCCAGAGCGACGATGAAAGCGGTTCTGCAACGCCGGTTCATATCAGCGTCTCTTCGTTCCTGCGTCCCGGTTGCCGGTCAGAATTCGGGCCCTGCCGGGAATACCGGGGGCCATATCCGTTTGCGAGATGAAACACAAAGTCCCGCCCGCCAGTGGCGGACGGGGTGTCGTGGCGATCAGGAGGCGTCGGCAACGTCCCGTCCGGCGCTGTTGAACCAGACGCGGATCTTGGCGCGGTCCTCTGCTGGCAATTCGGTGATATTTGCCGGGGGCATGGCGTGGGAGACCCCCGCCTGAAGATAGATCTGGCGCGCCTCGCGGGTGATGTCCTTGATGGTTTCAAGGTGCACGCCCTTGGGCGCCTGATGGATTCCTTCCCACACCGGTTCGCGGGCGTGGCACATGGAGCAGCGGCCCATCACGATGTCCTGCACCTCGTCGAACCCGGCGGTGCTGGCATACATCTGTTCGCGCGCCGTCAGCTCCTGCGCCTCAAGCGCATCATAATCGCCGTCCCAGGTGTTTGCGGTCGACAGCCAGGCCAGCAGGATGAACAGCACGATCGTCGCAAGGATTGTCCAGTTCGGAACCGGCTTGCGCATGTGCATCGTGTTGAAATAATGCCGGATCGTCACCCCGATCAGGAACACCAGCGCCGCGATGATCCAGCTGTATTCCGTGGCAAACGCCAGCGGATAGTGGTTCGACAGCATCAGGAACAACACCGGCAACGTCAGATAGTTGTTATGCGTGCTGCGCAGTTTCGCGATCTTGCCATACTTCGGATCGGGCGTGCGCCCGGCCTTGAGATCAGCCACCACAACCCGTTGATTTGGCATGATGATAAAGAACACATTGGCCGTCATGATCGTGGCGGTGAAGGCCCCCAGATGCAAAAGTGCGGCGCGCCCGGTGAAGATCTGGTGATACCCCCAGGACATGACCACCAGGATGACGAACAGCAGCAGCATCAGCGCCGTGGGCGTTTCGCCCAGCGGGGATTTGCACAGGAAGTCATAGCAGATCCAGCCAATGGTCAGCGAGCCGGCGGAGATCAGGATCGCTTGCCAGACAGCCAGATCGGCCTTTGCGGGGTCAATCAGGAACAGTTCGGCACCGACCCAATAGACGATCATCAGCAGCGCCGCGCCGGAAATCCAGGTCCAATAGCTTTCCCATTTGAACCAGATCAGATGCTCGGGCATCGCTGCGGGGGCGACCAGATATTTCTGGATGTGATAGAATCCACCGCCGTGTACCTGCCATTCTTCTCCATCGGCCGGGCCCTTGATATTGCGGTTCAGGCCAAGATCGAGCGCGACGAAATAAAACGACGAACCGATCCAGGCGACAGCGGTGATGACATGCAGCCAGCGCACCGCAAAGGCGAACCAGTCCCACATGATGGCGAGATCGTACATGATCGAGAACCTCCGTGCATTTATCCGGCGACACTATCCAAGTATCGATTATCAGACTATGTTTTCATTCAGCAAGCAGCGTCAAAGAAAACCGAACAATGTCTTATCTCGATAACATCCGCACCTTTGTCCGGGTCTATGAACTGGGCAGCATGTCCGCCGCTGCCCGGGATCAGCGACTCTCGCCCGCTGTGGTGTCGGCGCGGATGACCCAGCTTGAGCAGCATCTTGGGGTGCGGTTGTTCCAGCGGACCACCCGCAGCCTGTCGCCGACAGAGCAAGGGCAGATTTTTTACGAAGGGGCCTGTGCGGTTCTGGATTCGGTGGAAGATGCCGAGGCGGGCGTGGCCAATATCACCGACAACCCCCGCGGCACATTGCATATTGCCGCGCCTTTGGGCATCGGGCGGCGGCTGATCGCGCCCAATATGCCGGACTTCGCCGAAAGCTATCCGCAGGTTACGGTCCGGCTGAGGTCAAGCGACCGAAAGGTCGATCTGACGGCAGAGGGTCTGGATGTGGCGTTCTTTCTCGGCCGTCCCGAGGATTCGAACCTGCGCATTCGCAAGATAGCCGATTGCCCCCGGGTTCTGTGCGCCAGTCCGGAATATATCGCGCGCCACGGGCACCCGGTCTCGGGCGAAGCCATCGACCGCGGGCAGCACAACTGTCTGAACCTGCGTTTTCCCGGAGCGACCGAGTTCCAGTGGAATCTGGAGACACCTGACGGCCCCCGCCGGTTCGAGGTGCACGGCCGGTTCGAAAGCGACGATGGCGATGTCCTGACCAACTGGGCGTTGGACGGCGCGGGAATCGTCATGAAACCGGTGTTCGAGATTGCTGAACATCTGGCCAGCGGCGCCTTGGTCCGCGTGGTCGAAGACACGCCACCCCTGCCGGTGCAGGTGGCGTGTCTTTACGCACACAGGCGGCATCAGGACCCCAAGTCGCGGCTGTTCATGGAATTCATGATCGCGCGGATGACCCCGGCTCTGAACGTGGTCTGAAGGTGGCCTGAACGGGGATCAGCTGCCGCGATAGGTCGAGTAGCCGAAGGGCGAAAGCAGCAGCGGCACATGGTAGTGGCTTTGTTCCGACATACCGAACCGCAGCGGGATCACATCCAGAAACCGCGGGTTTTCCGGTGTGACGCCACAAGCATCCAGATAGGCGCCCGCATGAAACACCAGTTCATAGGTGCCGGTGGCAAATTCGCCCTCTGGCAGGATCTGGCTGTCGGTGCGCCCGTCGTCATTGGTGGTCAGTGTGCGCAAGAGCGTGCGAACCTCGCCCTTTATCGAAAAAAGCTCAATCTTCATATCTTGTGCCGGGCAACCGCGTGCGGTGTCCAGAACGTGGGTTGTCAGATATCCGGGCATGGGCTGTCCTTTCAAGAATATTGCCTGTGTGCACCGGGCGCGCGCGGGGCGGAACCGATCTTCGCGCATGGGTCTTTTCGGATTTTATTGACAATCCCGCCCGACTAATTGGTCTATCATCGGCAGACACAGGAGAACCAAATGAACCGTTATCCCCGCGACATGCAAGGCCATGGGGCCGAAACACCTGACCCGAAATGGCCGAATGGTGCCAAGATCGCCGTACAGCTTGTGCTGAACTATGAAGAGGGCGGTGAAAACTGCATTCTTCACGGGGATGCCGCCTCTGAGGCGTTCCTGTCTGAAATCGTCGGGGCCGCGCAATGGCCGGGACAACGCCACGCGAACATGGAATCGATCTATGAATACGGCTCGCGGGCCGGGTTCTGGCGTTTGCACCGGATGCTCAAGGATCTGCCGATCACCGTCTATGGCGTGGCCACCGCGCTTGCCCGTTCGCCCGAACAGGTGGCGGCGATGATCGCGGCGGATTGGGAAATGGCGTCGCACGGGCTGAAATGGGTCGAGCATAAGGACATGCCCGAGGATCAGGAGCGCACCGCAATCGCTGAGGCAATCGCCCTGCACACCGAAGTCGTCGGCGCGCCGCCGCGTGGATGGTATTGCGGGCGGTCATCGGAAAACACCATCCGCCTTGCCGCAGAAACCGGGCAGTTTGCCTATGTCGCTGATGCTTATGCCGACGATCTGCCGTATTGGAGCGAGTTCGGCGAAAGGGATCAGTTGATCGTGCCCTATACGCTGGATTGCAACGACATGCGGTTCGCGACGCCACAGGGGTTCAACTCGGGCGATCAGTTTTTCAGCTATCTGCGCGATTCCTTCGACACGCTGTACCGCGAAGGCTGCGAAGGCGCGCCAAAGATGCTGTCTGTCGGTCTGCACTGCCGTCTGGTCGGTCGTCCGGGCCGCGCCGAGGCGCTGCGCCGGTTCATCGAACATGTGAAATCTCACGACGGCGTCTGGTTCGCCACGCGCGAACAGATCGCCGATCATTGGGCAAAAGTGCATCCGCACCAGCGTCACGAACGGCCGAGCGAAATGGACAAGGCCCGCTTTGTCGAACTCTATGGGTCGATCTTTGAGCATTCGCCCTGGATTGCCGAAGGTGCCCATGACGGCGAACTTGGCGCGGCGCATGACACCGCTGTCGGGCTGCACAATGCCCTGTCGCGGGTGTTTCGCCGGGCCGATGACAAACAGCGGCTTGGCGTGCTGACCGCGCACCCCGATCTGGCAGGCAAGTTGGCTGCGGCCAAGCAGCTGACTTCGGAATCGACCGCCGAACAGGCCGGTGCCGGGCTGGACATGCTGACCGACGCGGAGCGTGCAAGCTTTACCGAACTGAATGAAGCCTACGTTGCCCGAAACGGTTTTCCCTTCATCATCGCCGTGCGCGACCATGACAAGGCCAGCATCCTTGCGGCCTTCAAGCGGCGGCTGGATCAGGACCGTGACACCGAATTCGCCGAGGCTCGTCGTCAGGTTGAACGGATCGCACTGCACCGGCTGAAGGCGGTTCTGCCATGAAGAACGCCGAAATGACCCGCACCATCACCGCGCAACCGCTGAGTGCTGCGGCATTCGCCCCTTTTGGCGAGGTTCTGGAAGTGTCGGGTGATCCTGACAAACTGATCAACGCCGGGCTGTGTGGCCGGTTTCACGATCGCGCCCGGCTTGACTTTGCCCAAGGCCGCGCCGGGATCAGCATCTTTGATGCCACGCCCCGGTCGCTGCCCCATAGACTTGACCTGCTTGAGCGCCACCCAGACGGCTCTCAGGCCTTTTTGCCGATGCACCAGAACCCCTGGCTTGTCATCGTCGCGACCGATCCCGACGCCACGCCGCTCGCCTTTCTGGTGGCACCGGGGCAGGGGGTCAATCTGCACCGGGGAACATGGCACGGAGTTCTGACACCGCTGCACGCCCCCGGACTTTTCGCCGTGATCGATCGGATCGGCGATGGTGCCAACCTGGAAGAACGCAGGATCGAGCCACCGTGGATCGTGACTGAACCAACCTGAAGCCGCCGCCAAATAGGAACTGGCGCCCCTGACAACAGGTCGGCAGAGATCATCCCGATCGAGGTTCTCGGCGGCGGCGTGATCGTCATGTTCGCCATGGTCGTGGCCGCAGGTCTCTCGATGCGGTCGAATGGGGCATGGAATTGTCGCACCATGGTGATCTTTTTCGGTCGGTCTGGGTCTGCCGCTTGAACCCAACGCGGTGCAGTATCTTCCCGACGGGGTGCGGGTGCTGATGGTGGCGGGTCTTCTGCCCCTGAATCTTGTCCTTCCCGAAGAGCTGGCGGATGAGGACGTCGCGCGCGGCCTGTCCGGTTACGGCACCTATCGTCATCCGCCCGAGGATGCGGTGCTGGTAACCGCACGCGCCTGATCGCGACTTTTGATTGACGCTGTGGCCTCTGCCGCTTACGGGCGGGGGCCGTTTCCTTTTTCAGGATTGCCGGGAATGTATGATCTCATCCTTCTCATGGGGGCCGCCTTTGCGGCTGGAATCGTCAATACCATCGCCGGTGGTGGCACGTTTCTGACGTTTCCGGCGCTGGTTCTGACCGGAATGCCACCGATCCTTGCCAATGCGACCAGTGCGGTGGCGGTGTTTCCCGGATATCTGGGCGGCGTCGTCGGATTCCGCGCCGAAATCGCGCAACTGGATCGCCGCCGCCTGATGCTCATGACTGCTACCGCGCTGCTGGGTGGAATGGCGGGGGGGCTGCTGTTGCTTGTGTCATCGGATGCGGCATTTGCGGCGATCGTGCCCTTCCTGTTGATCGGAGCAACGGCGGTCTTTGTCTGGGGCGACTGGCTGCGCGCGTGGCTGGGGCGTTCGGCGCGGAGCGTTACGCCGTTCGGCGCGGTGGGGCTGTTTCTTGTTTCGCTCTATGGCGGGTATTTCAACGGCGGGCTGGGGATCGTCCTGCTGGCGCTGTTTACCATGTGGGGGATGGCCGACATTCACCAGATGAACGGCCTGAAGAACGCGATGTCCTTTGCGGTGTCGGCAGTTTCGGTGGCGGTCTTTGCCCTGGCCGGGCTGGTGGCCTGGCCACAGGCGCTGGCGATGATGGTCGCGGCGACGGTCGGGGGCTATGCCGGGGCACCGTTGTCGCGCCTGTTGCCGCGCGCCGCGGTGCGCGCAGGGATTGCGCTGGCCGGGTTTGGTACGGGCGCGGTGTTCCTGTGGCGGCTGATCGCCTGAGCGGTCAACCAAAGCCGTTCAGGATCAGCACCCCCGGCAACCAGCCGGTGAACACGCCCGCCAGACCGGTCGCCAGAGCGACGGCACGGCTGATCGGAGCGCGCAGCGCCAGCGCCACGAAATACAACACCCAAAGCCCCGACCACGTCAGCCAGCTCAGGCCAAGCCACAGGGCGAAGGCGCTGTCTGCATCCGCCACCTCGCGCCAGGCCACGGGCAGGACGGTGATCGCCACGAACAGGCTGAACCAACCCAGCCCGCGCCCGTCGCCTCCGGTCAGCCGGTTCCACGCCACCCAAAGATAGGTGATCGCGAACAGCAGCGTCATCGCCGCGGCTGCGATGGAAGTGTCATCGGCACCGGGGCCAAGGGCCATATATCCCGCGACCACCGCCGCAATGGTTCCGCTGGCCAGATTGATCGGTACGATTTCACGGGAATCGATCTGGTCGGCCATCCACAATGAATTCAGGCATAAGACGGCACCGACATAAAGCAGCACGAGACCCGTCAACATCGAACACTCCGATCAGGGGAATTTGCAAGGGTGGTCTAAAACGCACACGGCCCGGCGCAGATCGCACCGGGCCGCCTGTTGGTCAGGTGCCGCTATCAGTGGGCGCCATCAGAGGCCAGAGCGGAGGCGCGGGCCTCTTCCTCGGCATTGGCGCTGGTGCCGTTGAAAATGGCGTTCAGCGCGACGGCCCAGATCGAGGCAAGCAGGATGCCGCTTTCGATCAGCGGGTGCCAGGCATGGGGCAGGTGCATCTTGAAGTCAGGTGCGATCAGCGGGATCATCCCGGCGCCCAGCGAAATGGCGACGATCAACCCATTGAACTTGTTCACCTTGAAATCGACAGCGCCGAGGATGCGAACACCCGTGGCCGCGACCATTCCGAACATCACCAGACCCGCACCGCCCAGAACCGCGACCGGCAAGGCCTCGACAATGGCACCCATCTTGGGGATCAGGCCGAGCACGATCATGATCGCGCCACCCATGACGCAGACATAGCGTGACCGGATGCCCGTTACCCCCACAAGACCGACGTTCTGGCTGAACGAGGTATAGGGGAAGGTGTTGAACAACCCACCGATCAGCGTGCCCAGACCATCGGTGCGCAGACCGGCGGACAGGCTGGTGCGCTCCAGTTTCTTGCCGCACATGTCAGACAAGGCCAGGAACATGCCCGTGGATTCGATCATCACGACAATCATCACCAGCGTCATGGTAATGATCATGACCGGATCAAAGATCGGCAGACCAAAGTGGAACGGGGTGATGATGGCGAACCACTTGGCGGTGCCGACATGTTCGAATTGCATCAGGCCCATGGCCCCGGCGGCAACTGCGCCGACAATGATGCCCAGCAGCACCGCGATGTTGGACCAGAAACCGCGGGCGAACTTCATCACGCCGATGATCGTGAACAGCACAAGAAACGCGATCCCCATGCTTTGCACTGTGGCATAGTTGGGGTTTTCCACTGATGGCGCGATATTCAATCCCTCCGGAATCGCGGGGATAGCGCCCGCGTCAAGCATCCCGCGTACCTCTTTGAGCCAGGCCAGATGTTCCGGATTGACGATCTTTGGTGCGGTCGGGCCGACAGGCAAGCCGAAGATCCAGTTGATACCGATGCGCATCAGGGTCACGCCGATGACCAGAATGATCGTGCCGGTCACAACCGGTGGAAAAAACCGCAACATCCGGCTGACCAGCGGGGCGATCAGCATGGCGATGATACCGGCACCGATAATTGCACCGAAAATCATCCGCGCCCCTTCCGTGCCGGGGTTGGCGGCGCCGATGGCAACCATCGGGCCGACCGACGCAAAGGTCACGCCCATCATGACCGGAAGTTTGACACCGAAATATTTAGAGGCCCCCAGCGATTGGATGATCGTCACGACGCCGCAGACGAAGAGGTCGGCGGAAATCAGGAAGGCGACATCGGGCGGCGACAGGCCCAGCACACGCCCGACAATAAGCGGCACCGCGATGGCGCCAGCATACATGACAAGAACGTGTTGCAGGCCAAGCGTAAACAGTTTTGGCCCGGGGATTCTTTCGTTGACCGGATCGTGGTGCGGCATATTCTCGTCAGATGTCACTGACATGATTGGGTCTCCTCCCCAGTGTGAAAAACTATCTTGCTGTTAAAGTCTGTCTGGCCCGGTGCCTCAGCCATAGCTGGACACCGGCATTCCGGCGAGCGCGGCCATGTTCAGAAGGCCGCGCACTGTCACGCCGGGGGTGACGATATGCGCGCGGTTGCCCATACCCATCAGGATCGGCCCAACCTCAAGCCCGTCTGCCACCGATTTCAGGATGTTGCGCGTCGCGCCTGCCGCGTCGGTGTTGGTATAGACCAGCACGTTGGCCTTTCCGGTCAGGCGGCTGCCCGGGAAAAGACGTTCGCGCAGATCCGGGTCAAGTGCGGCGTCGGTGTGCATCTCGCCCTCATATTCAAACCCGGTATCGGTGGCATCGAGCAAGGCCAGCGCATCGCGTGCCACCCGGCCTGAACGGCTGTCGAGGTTGCCGAACTGGCTGCCCGAACACAGGGCCACCTTGGGTTTGATCCCAAAGCGTTTCACATGGCGCGCGGCGGCGATCATCGTTTCAGCCAGTTGCCGCGCATCGGGTTCGGTGTTGACATGGGTGTCGGCGATGAACAGCGGCCCCTTGTCCAGGATCATCAGCGACAGTGCCCCGGCCGGGTGCAAATCGTCGTTCGCCAGGATCTGCTGGATGTAATTCAGGTGCCACAGGTACTGACCCACAGTGCCGCAGATCATGCTGTCCGCCTCGCCCCGGTGGACCATCGTCGCGGCGATGGCGGTGGAGTTGGTGCGCAGGATCGCCTTGGCCAGATCGGGGGTGACACCCTTGCGCTGCATGATGGCGTGATAGCTGCCCCAGTAATCCCGGTATCTTGCGTCGCTTTCAGGGTTCACCAGTTCGAAATGCTCACCGGCCCGCACCGAAAGCCCCTCACGCTCGATCCGTTGTTCGATCACCTCGGGGCGGCCGACAAGGATGGCGGTTTCGCTCAGCTCTTCGGTCATTGACTGAACGGTACGCAGCACACGGGGTTCTTCGCCCTCGGCAAACACGATGCGGCGCTGTTCCTTGCGCGCGGCCATGAAAACCGGCCGCATGATCAGGGCCGAGCGATAGACCTGAGTTTGCAGGCTTTTGCCGTAGGCCTCCAGATCAATCTCGCGTGTCGCCACGCCGCTTTCGATGGCCGCTTTGGCCACAGCCACAGCGATGGTCGGCAAAAGCCGGGGGTCAAAGGGTTTCGGGATCAGGTATTCCGGGCCAAACGCGAGCCGTTCGCCCTGATATGCCGCACCCAGTTCGGCGCTGGCCGGCGCGCGGGCAAGCCCGGCAATCGCTTCGACACAGGCGACTTTCATCGCGTCGTTGATCTCGGTCGCGCCGGAATCCAGCGCGCCGCGAAAGATGAACGGGAAGCACAACACGTTGTTCACCTGGTTCGGATAATCGCTGCGCCCTGTGGCAATCAGCGCCTCGGGGGAAACCTCGCGTACCAGCTCGGGCATGATTTCGGGTGTTGGATTGGCCAGCGCAAAGATGATCGGATGGGCGGCCATCTTTTTGACCATCTCCTGCGTCAGCAGGCCGGGGCCAGAGACGCCAAGAAACAGGTCGGCGCCCTCCATCGCATCCATCACGCTGCGCATCTCGGTATTGCGCGCGAATTCTGCCTTCTCTGCGGTCAGGTTGTTGCGCGAGGTGTGCACCACTCCCTTGGAATCCAGCATGGTGATGTTTTCCTTCTGGACCCCCATCACCATCATCATCTTCAGGCAGGCAATACCGGCGGCCCCGGCGCCCAATGCGACGACCTTGATATCCTCGAACCGCTTGTTCGCCACCAGCAGCGCGTTGGTGGCGGCGGCGGCGGCAACGATGGCAGTGCCGTGCTGGTCGTCGTGAAAGACCGGGATGCCCATCCGTTCACGGCAGATCCGTTCGACGATGAAACAGTCGGGGGCCTTGATGTCTTCGAGATTTATCGCGCCGAATGTCGGCTCCAGACGGCAGACCAGATCGGCCAGCTTTTCGGGGTCGGTCTCGTTCACTTCGATATCGAAACAATCGATCCCGGCGAATTTCTTGAACAGGACCGCCTTGCCCTCCATCACCGGTTTGGACGCCTGCGCGCCGATGTCGCCCAGACCCAGAACCGCGGTGCCATTGGTGATCACCGCGACCAGATTGCCCTTCGCGGTATAGCGGAAGGCTTCCTGTGCGTTCTTCTCGATTTCCAGACAGGCTTCGGCCACGCCGGGGGAATAGGCGCGGCTCAGGTCGCGCCCGGTCGCCATTGGCTTGGTCGCCCGGATCTCGAGCTTTCCGGGCCGGGGGAATTCGTGATAATCCAGTGCGGCCTGGCGTTCAGTGGCCTTTTTGGTGTCTTCTGGTGACATCTCAATTCTCCTGTTGCGGCTTTTTTTATATTCTTACGTTATGCCAAAGCGTCTGGCAGTTCATCAAAACCGGCGTCTTCAGCAAAACCACCGGCTGCTGCTTGGGTTCGGGACTGCGCAGCACTGTGGGGCCCGAGAAGGCGAGGGCGTGCCACGGGAAGTCGCCCCCGTTCCGTTGATTTTGTCAAAGAGCCTGCGCGCGCGATCGGTCGATGAGGTCGTGACGTCCGGCAAGGCCCGACCGATGCGCCCAAGCGCGACGGTGCGATGGCTTTGCCGGTTCTGCATTAAAAATCGACTTCGATTGCAATGCCTTTTTCCACGGCCAGATCGACAACCGCTGACGCAACTGCCAGATCCTGAAGCCCGACACCCGTGCCATCGAACAGGGTGATTTCGTCATCTGACGTGCGGCCCGCGTGGCTGCCGTTGATCACGGCGCCCAGTTCGGTGATGTCTTCGCGACGGATCGACAGGTCCAGCATGGCGTGCTGGCATTCGCCGATGGTGATCGACTGGGCGATTTCGTCGGTGAACAGGGTCGCGTGGCCGATCAGGGCGGTATCGACCTCCATCTTGCCTTTGGTATCCGTGCCCATACAGGCGATATGGGTGCCCGGTTTCACCTGATCGTGGGTCAGGATCGGATCGATGCTGGAGGTGATGGTGACGATCACATCGGCCTGCGCCCCCAGTTGTTCGACCGTGACGGATTCGAACGCGAGGCCCAGACCTTCGGCGACTTTGCGCAGCCCATCGAGTTTCTCGGGCGAGCGGTTCCAGGCCACGACCTTTTCGAAATTCCGTTGTGCAGCGACGGCGCGCAACTGGAACGCCGCCTGATGGCCCGCGCCGATGATGCCAAGCACCTTTGCGTCCCTGCGCGCCAGATGCGCGACCGAAACCGCTGCGGCGGCGGCAGTGCGCAGAGCGGTCAACAGGTTGCCCCCGACGACGGCGCGGCATTTGCCAGTGTCGGCATCAAACAGGAACACGGTGGACTGGTGGTTGGTCAGCCCCTTTGCCGCATTGCCCGGCCAATAGCCGCCGGATTTCAACCCGAGATCCAGCGCCGCCCGGTCGAACCCTGACTTGAATCCGTACAGCGCATCGGCATGGCCGATCGCTTCGCGGATCACCGGAAAGTTGTATGCGGATTTCGCAGCCATCGAGGCGAAGACCTTTTCAACCGCGTCAAAGCTGGCTTCGGGGGTGATAAGATCGGCAATGGCGGCTTCGGGAACGATGTACATGGGGAATCCTTCATGGTTGGCGTCGGCACCCCCGGGCCCCGTTGCCGGGGCCTCCTCCCGAGCTCCGGGGGTGCCTGTTTTTGTGGTGAAGCTTCGGCTCAATATGCCTTGCCGCGGGCCGAGACCGGCCACAGGGTTTCCACCTTGCCGCCGCGTACGCCGACATACCAGTCATGCACGTTGCAGGTCGGATCGCAGTGACCCGGCACCAGCCGCAGCTTTTCGTTGATCTTCAGCACGCCATCGGGGTCGGCGACGACGCCATGCTCATCAGAACACTTGATGTATTTCACATCGTCGCGGCCAAAGATGAACGGCAGACCACTGTCCACCGATTGCGCCTTGAGGCCGGCATCGACGACGGCCAGATGCGGTTTGGCGTGGCTCATCACACTGGTCAGGATGAACAGCGCATTTTCCCATTCGCCTGCGTCGATCCGGTTGCCGTCCTTATCATGGATGCGGCCATAGTCGGCATCCATGAAGGCATAGGAACCGCACTGCAATTCGTTATAAACGCCTGAATTGCTTTCGAAATAGTACGATCCGGTGCCGCCGCCCGACACGAATTCAGGCTTCAGCCCGATTTCGGTCAGTGCGTCCACGGCATCCTTGACCTGTGCGATGGCGGCATCCAGCTTGATCTTACGCTCATCAAAACTGTCGATATGCTGCATTGCGCCCTGATAGGCCTGAATACCGGTGAACTTCAGTCCCTCGGCGGCATCGATTGCCTTGGCGATTTCCAAGACTGCGGCGGTTGTCGTCACGCCGCAACGTCCAGCGCCGCAATCGATCTCGATAAAGCAATGGATCGTCGTGCCATGCTTGACCGCCGCCGCCGAAAGATCGGCCACATTCGTCACGTCATCGATACAGACGGTAATCTTCGAGCCGCGCTTGGGCAGGCGGGCCAGACGGTCGATCTTGGCCGGATCGCGGACCTGATTGGACACCAGAACGTCCTTGATCCCGCCACGCACAAAAACTTCGGCTTCGCTCACCTTCTGACAGCAAACGCCGACTGCACCGCCCAGTTCTTCCTGCAGCTTTTGCACGTCGACCGATTTGTGCATCTTGCCATGCGACCGGTGGCGCATGCCATGGGCCTTGGCATAGTGGCCCATCTTCTTGATGTTGCGCTCCAGTGCATCCAGATCCAAAATCAGGCAGGGCGTCTGAATGTCGGCTTCGTCCATGCCGGGAACGGCGGGAACGTCATAGCCTACTTCGAGGTCATCATAGTTGATATCTTTCAAGGTCTTAGCTCCTAATGCTGCATCCAGGGCAATTTGCCCAGATCGACGTTTCCGCCAGTGATGACGACGCCGACGCGCTTGCCGGCAAAGACTTCGGGGTTTCTGAGGATTACGGCCAGCGGGACGGCGCTGCTGGATTCCATCACAATTTTCATACGTTGCCAAGTCAGGCGCATCGCATCGATAATCTCTTGATCGCTTGCCGTCAGGATGTCGGTGACGTGGGTCTTGACGAAATGCCAGGTCAGTTCTTTCAGCGGCACCTTGAGCCCGTCTGCGACGGTTTCCGGGGCATCGTCGGCGATGATGTGACCGGCCCTGAAAGACCGGGCCGCATCGTCAGCCTGATCCGGTTCGGCGGCATAGATCCGGACGTCGGGCGCAATGGTGGACAGGGTCAGGCAAGTCCCCGAGATCATCCCGCCGCCACCGATCGGCGCGATCACAGCGTCAAGACCGCCGCCGTGATCCTGCTCCATCTGTTCCAGCAGTTCGCGCGAACAGGTTGCCTGACCCGCAATCACCCGAGGGTCGTTATAGGGATGCACAAAATCAGCCCCGGTTTCTTCCTGGACACGGGCGAAATATTCCTCGCGGCTGGTGGTCGAGGGTTCGCATTCCGTCACGATGCCGCCGTATCCTTTGACCGCATCTTTTTTGGCCTGAGGCGCCGTGCGCGGCATCACAACGTGGCACGGAATGCCGCGCCGACCGGCCGCATAGGCGAGTGACAGCGCGTGATTACCGCTGGAATGGGTCGCAACACCGTTTTTCGCCATTTCATCCGAAAGACCGAACACCGCATTGGATGCGCCGCGCACCTTGAACGCGCCGGCCTTCTGGAAATTCTCGCACTTGAAGAACAGTTGCGCACCGGTCAGGGCGTTCAGATAGGACGAAGTCAGAACCGGTGTGCGATGAATATGCGGGCAAACGCGATCGTGCGCCTCGATCACGTCGTCCCATGTGGGGATGATCATTCCGTTAACGTCTTTCATTCTGCAGCAGCCTTTTTCTGGGCATTGTCGCGGCGATAGAAATTTTGCGCCGCGGCAACGCCCGAACCCAGTTTGATATCAAGCCCCAGGTCGACCATCACCATTTCAGCAACACCCAGACCCGAAAGCATCATTGCGTCGGTCAGCGAACCGAGATGGCCGATCCGGAAAACCTTGCCTGCGACTTCGCCCAGACCGACGCCAAATGCCATACCGTAATCGCGCGCCGCGACGGTGACGATATCGGTGGCGTCGAACCCTTTGGGCGTGCAGATCGCTGAAACGCTGTCGGAATACAGCTCGGGGGATGCCGCGCAGAGCTTCAGGCCCCAGGCGTCGACAGCGCGTCGCACCCCGGTGGCGATACGGGTGTGACGGGCCAGAACGTTGTCCAGACCTTCGGCCTCGATCAATTCAATCGACAGTTTCAGACCGTTCAACAGGCCAACCGGCGGCGTATAGGGATAGGCATTGTTGGCATAGCCTTTGGCCATGTCGCGGATGTCGAAAAAGGTGCGCGGCAGGGTCGCGGTATCAATCGCCTTCATCGCCTTGTCGGAAAATCCGACGATTGCCAGACCGGCGGGCAGCATAAAGCCTTTTTGCGATCCGGTGACGGCAATATCGACGCCCCAATCGTCCATCCGGAAATCCATCGACCCGATCGAGCTGACGCCATCGACAAACAGCATCGCGGGGTGTTTGGCGGCATCCAGAGCGCGGCGCACCGCAGCGATGTCTGATTTCACACCGGTCGCGGTTTCGTTGTGGGTGGCCAGCACGACCTTGATCGAATGGGATTTGTCGGCCTTCAGGGCCTCTTCGTATTTGTCGGCAGGCAGACCCTCACCCCAAGGGGTTTCGACAATCTGCACGTCCAGTTGATGACGCTGGCACATGTCGATCCAGCGGTGGCTGAACATGCCGTTGCGCGCGGCCAGAACCTTGTCCCCGGGGGACAGCGTGTTGGTCAGCGCGGTTTCCCAGCCGCCGGTGCCCGTGGAGGGGAAGATGAAAATCTTTGCGCTTTCGGATTTCAGGATACGGCGCACGCCATCGAGGCAGGGATGCAGGATCTTGCCAAACACGGGCGACCGGTGGTCAATCGTCGGCATATAGCAGGCTTGGCGGATCGCCTCGGGCATGTTGGTCGGGCCGGGAATGAAAACTGGGTTCTGAAAGCTCATGTCGTCCTCCGTCAGGTTGGGTTGCCCCTACGATAAGTCCAACCGCCATGTTCTCCTAGTTTTCTGAAAAAGTTTTCCGTTTCCGAATTTTCCCAATTCATGCCATGTTATCAAGGTACTGAATTTTTCAACTCGGTCTACCCGGATCATCAGATAAATTGGCAGGACCTTATGGATTTCGCAAAGAATGACGGGCCCGGTTCCCCAGCAGCGACACCGCGCAAGGCGCGAGGGCGTCCGCGCGGGTTCAATGACAGCACCGAACAGAACACGATCAAGTCGCTGGACCGTGCGATGACCCTGCTGGCCCGCCTGTCGGACCTTGAGGGGGCGACCCTGACCGGTCTGGCCGATGATCTGGGCGAGTCGCCATCGACCCTGTACCGGGTGCTGACCACCTTGCAGGCCCACAGCATTGTCGAGACTGATGACAGCGATCAGACTTGGCACATCGGTCCGGGCGCGTTTCTGATCGGGTCGGCGTTCTTGCGACGCACCAGCCTGATTGACCGATCCCGCCCCGCCTTGCGGCATTTGATGCGCGACAGCGGTGAGACGGCCAATTTGGGAATTCTGAACGAAGGTCAGGTGCTGTTTGTCAGTCAGGTGGAAACCCGCGCGCCGATCCGTGCGTTCTTTCCGCCCGGCACACGGTCTGCGCTGCATGCATCAGGCATCGGCAAGGTGCTTATGGCGGATATGGATGACGCCAGCCTTGCGCTTCTGATTGCTGCCGGGCTGCCACGCTACACTGAAAATACCCTGACCGAAGGCGATGCCCTGATCCGGGATATGGAAGTGATCCGGGCGCGCGGATATTCGCTGGACGACGAAGAGCGTAACGAGGGTATGCGATGTATCGCTGCCCCGGTGCGCAATGCCCATGACGAGGTGGTGGCGGGTCTGTCGTTGTCGGGGCCGACGGGGCGGGTCACCACCGCCCGCATCCCCGAACTTGCGTCACTTGTGGTCGCCGCAGCCGAAAGTGTGACCCGCGGCCTTGGCGGCCACCCCTCAGCGACGGGTCAGTGACAGGGCGGCGTGGCGGTTCACATCCTTGTACAGCAGATAGCGGAACGGCCCCGGGCCGCCAGCATAACAGGCCTGCGGGCAGAAGGCGCGCAGCCACATGAAATCGCCGGCCTCAACCTCGACCCAGTCCTTGTTCAGGGCATAGACCGCCTTGCCTTGCAGCACGTACAGCCCGTGTTCCATCACATGGGTTTCCAGAAACGGGATCACGCCGCCCGGTTGCAGGGTGACGATGGTAACATGCATGTCGTGGCGCAGATCGCCCGGATCGACAAAGCGCGTCGTTGCCCATGCGCCGTTGGTGTCGGGCATGACATATGGCGCGATGTCCTGTTCATTCAGGATCAGCGGCTCGGGCTTTTCAATCCCCGGTGCGGCTTCATAGGCCTTGCGAACCCAGTGGAACCGGGTCACCGCATCGGTGTTGTTGCGCAATGACCAGTCGGCGCCTGCAGGGATATAGGCATATCCGCCCTCAGTCAGCGCGTGGGCTGTGCCGCCGATGGTCAGGGTGAACCCGCCCTCGACGACGAACAACACGCCCTGCGCGCCATCATCGGCTTCCGGGCGATCGCTGCCGCCGCCGGGTTGGACCTCCATGATGTATTGCGAGAACGTCTCGGCGAAACCGGTCATCGGGCGGGCAATGATCCACAGGCGCGTGGCGTCCCAGTGGGGCAGGGCGCTGGTGGTGATATCGCGCATCGTGCCATGTGGAATCACGGCATAGGCATCGGTGAACACCGCACGTCCGGTCAGAAGATCGGTTTGCGGAGGATGGCCGCCGGTGGGGGCGAAATACTTGGGCGCGGTCATGGTGCTCTCCGATACATGGGTCTGGCGCCATCATCGCGATGTTCGCAACCGGTGACAGGGATATAATTTAACAAGTTCTTTCGGTTATTTTTGAAGAAACAGCAGGGCACAGCACAGGCCTGCGGCAACCCGGCCAGCCGCGCTCCCTTCCTTGGATAGGGAGCGCGTTTTCAGTAAAGCGTCTGATCCGGAAAGACGGCGGCAGCGAACCCTGAACGATACAGGGCCGAAAGCGTGGCAAGGGGGGCTGCGACCGCGCCAAGGCGGACTTCGTCGCCGCCGAAACGGCCCACGGTCACGACGGTAACCCCCGCTGCGGAGGCATGTGCCATCAGCGCCTCGGCGGCGTCAAAGCCGCAGGCCACCAGATAGCGCGCCTGATCCTCGCCGAACAGCGAACCCGTGTCGGTGCTGTCAAGCGTGAGACCGATGCCCGCCGCTTCGGCCAATTCGAAAGCCGCCAGAGCCAGCCCGCCATCACCAAGATCGGTTGCGGCGTTCAGCCATTGGCGGTTGTCATGCAGGAAAGCGGCGTTGCGCCGTTCGGCGTCGAAATCCACGGGCGGTGCGTCGCCTTCGGCCCGGGCGAACATTTCGGCCAGCAGGGCGGATTGGCCAAGGTGGCCGGTGGTGTCGCCGATCACAACGGCATAATCGCCCTCAAGCGGGTGCCCGGCGATCAGATCTTCCGGCGATCCGATCAGACCGACCGCGCCGATGGTGGGGGTGGGGAGGATGCCGGTCCCGTCGGTTTCATTATACAGCGACACGTTGCCCGAAACGATCGGCATGCCAAGGGCCGTGCAGGCCGCGCCGATGCCTTCGATCGCGCCGACCAGCTGACCCATGATCTCGGGCTTTTCGGGGTTGCCGAAGTTCAGGTTGTCGGTGGCCGCCAGCGGGGTTGCACCCACGGCGATCAGGTTGCGGTATGCCTCGGCCACGGCCTGTTTGCCGCCCTCGACCGGGTTGGCCATCACATAGCGCGGTGTGACATCCGAGGTGAAAGCGATCATCCGGTCGGTGCCGTGCACCCGGATCACCCCGGCACCCAGCCCCGGCGTGCGTAATGTGTCGCCCATCACCTGCGTGTCGTACTGCTCGTATACCCATTGTTTCGCCGCATAGTTGGGCGAAATGATCAACGCGCGCAGCCCCTCCATCGGGTCGATGTCGAGCGTTTCGGTAAACGGTTCGGCGGCGGGGGTCGGCACCCATGGGCGGTCATATTCGGGTGCATTGCCCGACAGGGCCTTCAGCGGCAGATCGGCTTTGACCTCGCCGTTCAGCATCACCAGAAACCGGTCTTCCGCGATGGTTTCGCCGACAATGGCAAAATCGAGATCCCATTTGTCGAATACCGCCTTCGCCTCGGCCTCTTTCTCGGGACGCAGGACCATCAACATGCGTTCCTGCGACTCGCTCAGCATCATTTCATAGGCGGTCATGCCGGTTTCGCGCACCGGCACTTTTTCAAGGTCAAGCCGCACGCCAAGGTTGCCCTTGTCGCCCATTTCAACCGCCGAACAGGTCAGACCCGCCGCGCCCATATCCTGAATCGAGATCACGGCGCCGGTCGCCATCAGCTCCAGCGTCGCCTCCATCAGCCGCTTTTCGGTGAATGGATCACCCACTTGCACGGTCGGGCGCTTTTCCTCGATGGTGTCGTCGAATTCCGCCGATGCCATGGTTGCACCGCCGACCCCGTCGCGCCCGGTCTTGGCCCCAAGGTAGACGACCGGCATTCCGACGCCGGATGCGGCAGAATAAAAGATCGCATCCGCCTCGGCGATTCCGGCGGCAAAGGCGTTTACCAGACAGTTGCCGTCATAGGCGGCGTGAAACCGCACTTCGCCACCAACCGTCGGCACACCGAAACAATTGCCGTATCCGCCCACACCGGCAACCACACCGGTGACAAGCTGTGCGGTCTTGGGGTGCTCGGGGCGTCCGAACGACAGTGCGTTCATTGCTGCCACGGGACGCGCGCCCATGGTAAAGACATCGCGCAGAATGCCGCCCACACCCGTCGCCGCGCCCTGGTAGGGCTCGATGTAACTGGGGTGGTTGTGGCTTTCCATCTTGAACACCAGCGCCAGCTTGCGCCCGTCCGGCCCGTCGCCGATATCGACGACTCCGGCATTTTCGCCCGGCCCGCAGATCACCTGTGGCCCGGTGGTGGGCAGGGTGCGCAACCACTTCTTTGACGATTTATAGGAACAGTGCTCATTCCACATGGCGGAAAAAATGCCCAGTTCGGTGAACGTCGGAGTGCGCCCGATAATGTCGAGAACGCGCGCATATTCGTCAGGCTTGAGCCCGTGCGCAGCGATCAGATCGTCGGAAATGGCTGGTTCTTGCATGGTCGTCCCTCGCAGCTTGCTGATCTTCTAGTCGCTGCGGCGGGCAGGGGGAAGGCCGGGTTGGCCCTGTTCAACCAGAAGGGCGCAGATTGTTGTGCTGTGACCGAGATTGATCCTGCAGGGTATGCAGTCGAGAAAAGGGCGCCCATACAGGGCGCCCCATCCGTGAATATGGATATTTCGTCAGGCCGGTGCGGTCAGTGGAACCGTTTGATCGCGCCGGACTTCAGCCGCTCATTATACGACGCCAGTTCGCGCCTTACGATCGGCATCAGAACATAGAGCGCACTGATATTGACCACGGCCATGGCAAAGATCGCCGCATCCGAGAAATCGATCACCGGACCAAGACTGGCCGCCGCGCCGATCACCACAAAGATGCAGAAGATCACCTTGAACAGCAGTTCTGTCGTCTTGCCTTCGCCAAACAGATAGGTCCAGGCCTTAAGCCCATAGTATGACCACGAAATCATCGTCGAGAAGGCGAAGAGAATCACCGCAACGGCCAGAACATAGGGGAACCACGAAAACCCGGTGGCAAAGGCCGCCGAGGTCAGGGCAACGCCGCTGACGTCGCCCACCGTCGCGATAGAGGTTCCAGCTTCGTTCAGGACGAAAAGTCCGGTCTCCGGGTCCGTGATCAGCGTGCCGGAAATCGTGATCACCAGCGCAGTCATCGTGCAGATCACCACGGTGTCGATGAACGGTTCGAGCAGCGACACATAGCCTTCGGTCACCGGCTCTTTTGTGCGGACCGCACTGTGCGCGATGGCCGCCGAGCCGACACCGGCCTCATTCGAAAATGCGGCCCGCTTGAACCCCTGAATAAGCGCACCGACGAACCCGCCCGCAACGCCAAGCCCGGTGAAGGCCCCAGCAAAGATCGCGCCAAAGGCCGCGCCGATCTGATCGTAATTCACCAGCAGGATAATGAGCGCCGCGCCGACATACAGGATGCCCATGAACGGCACGACCTTTTCGGTGACCCGTGCGATGGATTTGATCCCGCCGACGATCACGGCAAACACCACACCGGCAAAGATGATTCCGGTGATCCAGCCCGGGAAATCACCCACGATACCCTCGATCTGCGCATGGGCCTGATTGGCCTGAAACATGTTTCCGCCCCCCAGAGAGCCAAGAATGCAGAAGATCGAAAACACCACAGCAAGAAATCTGCCACCCGGTTTGCCCCGTTCCGCAAACCCCTTTTTCATATAGTACATCGGGCCACCCGACACGGTGCCGTCCGGGTATTCGTTGCGGTATTTCACGCCCAACGTACATTCGGTGAACTTTGTCGCCATGCCAAGAAGACCGGCAAGGATCATCCAAAAGGTCGCCCCCGGCCCGCCGATGCCCACGGCCACCGCCACGCCGGCGATATTGCCCAGCCCGACAGTCCCGGACAGTGCGGTGGTCAGCGCCTGAAAATGGCTGACCTCGCCCGCGTCGTTCGGATCAGAGTAATCGCCCCGCACAAGTTCGATGGAATGCCAGAAGCCGCGCAGCTGGATCAACCCAAAATACACAGTAAAGATTGAGGCCGCGACGACCAGCCAAAGGACGATCCACGGAAAGGACGTGCCGGGCAGCGGGGCGAAGATCAGGTTGACGAAGGGTCCGGTTACCGTGGCAAAGACGTTGTTTACCTGTTGATCAATGCTCATCGCCTCGGGGGGCGCGGCGGTTTGCGCCATCGATACAGTGACAGACGCGGCCCAGAGGGCGGGCGCCACAAGGGCGAGTGTTTTGCGATTCATGATGTTTCCTCAAGCCACGACTGTCACGGGAACGGGTGCGCTCATCACCAGACTTGCAGTGGCGCTGCCCATGAAACGCTGCACGAATCCACCCTCAGACATGCGCGCGACGATGATTTGCGCGGCGCCTTCGTCGGTGGCGGTGCGAATCAGGCTTTCGGCAACATCGCCGTGGCGCACCAGACCGCGTGCCGAAAATCCGGCGTCGGTCAGTTCCTTGACGGCCGGATCGACAATGCGGCTGAGGGCGGCCGCGATTTCTTCTTTGCGGCGTTTGTGACGCTGTTCATTTTCCTCGGCGGTCTGGAAGCTGAACGGTGACCATTCAATGACATACACGACGAGCAATTCGCAGTCGCCGATAAGTGTCGCAAGCTGTTTGGCATGTTTGACGGCGCGTTCACCCGTTGCCGTGCCGTCGAGCCCGATAAGCAGTGTCGTTGGCATTATTGACCCTCGCTGTTGTTCTTTTTTCAGGGGAACTGGCGCCAGGCGGGACGGCGTGGCGTCGATCCCTTGGCGAGAATTACGCGCGAATAAGCGTTTTCGGTCAAGAAATTTATCGAAAACGGGCGATCAGGCCGAGAGTCGGCGATTGCGAAAAGCGTCTGCATCGCCGGCGGTGGCGTTTCAGTCGAAAAGACGGGCCAGCGCGGAACGGTGCACCATGCTGCACGATTCCATTACATCCGCGAATCGGTCGAAATGTCGATTTGTCAGGGTGCGTGGGATGCGACCGTCGTTCGCCGCAGCGCAAAAAAAAGGCCGAGCACGAAGCTCGGCCAAGTCCAACAGGGAGGTAGAAGGCTGGGAAAAATGCCCCGCTGCCTTCTGATTGGGGAGTTAGTCCTGACCCGGATAGGTTTCAAGGCGTATCCGAAAGTTCGTGCGCATTGCTGATATGCACTCTGCGCATGTCTATCTAAGCTTGCGCGAGTGCGGCATCTTCTTCGCGCTGACGCTGGCGATAGGTTGACAGCTCTTCGATCAGAAAATCGCGGAAGGCGTGGATCCGCTTGGATTGACGCAGTTCTTCGGGATAGGCGAGGAAAACGGGCACTTCGGCAGACTCGAATTCCGGCAGAACCCGCACCATCGTCGGAAAATCCTCGATTATATAATCGGGCAGGACGCCGATCCCCAGATTGTTCAGAACGGCCTGAAGCACGCCGAAATAGTTGTTGATGGTCAGCAATGAAGGACTGTCATAGGCCATCAGTTCCTGCACCATATACGCGCCCGCGCTGACCTGTGCCGAGGTGGTATTCTGACAGATCAGGCGGTGCTGACCAATATCGGAAAGCCGCTTGGGCGTGCCATTCTTTGCCAGATAGTCCGGCGAGGCGAACAGGCGCATGCGCACCGCGAACAACCGCTTGCGGATCAGATCGGCCTGACTGGGTTCTTTCATCCGGATCGCAAGGTCGGCTTCGCGCATCGGCAGGTTCAACACCCTTTCATCGAGAATCAGATCGATTTTCAGATCGGGGTATTTTTCGAACAGTGCCGGCAATCGCGGCGCCAGCCACAGCGAGCCGAAACCGGTTGTTGTGGTCACGCGCAGTTCTCCGAACACCTCTTCTTCGCTGTCTTTGATCCGCGCCGTCGCCGTATCCACCCGCCGCGCCATAGATTTGGTCGCATCGTGCAGCAATTCGCCCTGTTCCGTCAGAATCAGCCCCCGGGCATGCCGGTGAAACAAGGTTGTGTTTAACACTTCTTCCAGCGCGCGAATCTGGCGCGACACCGCCGATTGCGACAGGTGCAACACCTCGCCAGCGTGAGTCAGGCTGCCCGCATCTGCGACAGCGTGAAATATTCTGAGCTTATCCCAGTCCATAGAGCACCATTCCGATCGGAGTTAGCGCGAACGCTTTGCCACCTGTTAGCGGCTCAGTAGCATGCATTGCAAAGAAACGGAAAACGCGAATAGGATTTTGTAGGTCAGCAATTTTGACCTAGGTTATAGGTATGGGCAACTGACCGGGAGGGACAGGAGATGCGGCAGGATGTAACACTTCATGATCGCTATGACCTCGGGAAATCCGGGGTTCTGCTGAACGGCACTCAGGCTCTGGTGCGGCTGATGCTGATGCAAAAGGCCCGCGACCGGGCGGCAGGGCTGAACACCGGCGGTTATGTCACCGGCTATCGCGGATCGCCTTTGGGCGCAGTCGACATTGTGATGGGGCAGGCGGCATCGGTTCTGACCGCCGCCGATATCGTGTTTCAGCCCGGTTTGAACGAGGATCTCGCCGCCACCGCTCTTTGGGGCACGCAGCAGGCCGAATTGCGCGGCGAAGGCCGGTTCGATGGCGTGTTCGGATTGTGGTACGGTAAGGGACCGGGGGTTGATCGTTCGGGCGACGTGATGCGCCACGCCAATATGGCCGGCACTTCGCCACATGGCGGTGTCCTGATGGCGATGGGCGACGATCACACCGGCGAATCATCCACCGTCTGTCATCAGTCCGACTGGGCCATGGTTGACGCCTATATGCCGGTCCTGTCGCCCGCCGGGGTGCAGGAAATCCTCGACTATGGGCTATATGGCTTTGCTTTATCGCGGTTTTCGGGGCTTTGGGCGGGCCTGAAGCTGATGAAGGACACGGTCGAAGTCACCAGCGTCATCGATGGCAGCCCTGACCGCATGTCCTTTGTGACACCCGAGTTCGAGATGCCTGCAGGCGGGTTGAACATCCGTCTCGGCGATCACTGGATCCCGCAGGAAGCGCGGGTCATCGACCACAAACGATTCGCCGCCGAGGCATTTGCCAAGGCCAACAGGATTGACCGGCGCATGCACGGTAAATCGGGGGCGAAAATCGGCTTTGTCGCGGCGGGAAAGAACTGGCTCGACCTGACGCATGCCCTGACGCTGTTGGGGCTCGACGAGGCCGAATGTCAGCGGCTTGGCATCACCACCTATAAGATCGGGCAGGCGTTTCCGCTGGATATGGAGTCGTTCCACGATTGGGCCGAAGGGCTGGATCTGATCGTGGTGGTCGAGGAAAAGCGCAAGCTGATCGAGGTGCAGATCAAAGAGGCGATCTTTGACGACCGGCAGGGGCGCCGCGTCTGGGGTTGGCGTATGGGCACCACCCACGGGCCGGAACTGTTCCCGACGCGGTTCGCGCTGGACCCGGTGATGATCGCCGAAAAGCTGGGCAAGATTCTGATCGATGAAGGCCGGCGCACCGATGCTCTGGAAGGTGCGCTGTCCCGTCTGGGCGAATCGCGCCGCGCCGATAATGCCGACGATATCGCGTCTCGCCTGCCGTATTTCTGTTCGGGGTGTCCGCACAATACGTCAACCAAGGTGCCTGAGGGGTCGCGCGCCTATGCCGGGATCGGCTGTCACTTTATGGCGCAATGGATGGACCGCGAAACCGCCGGTTTCACCCATATGGGCGGCGAGGGAGCGAACTGGGTGGGCGAGGCGCCGTTTTCCACTCGCGGCCATGTGTTCCAGAACCTCGGCGACGGAACCTATAACCATTCGGGCGTGCAGGCGATCCGCTTTGCGCTGATGGCGGGCACCACGATCACTTATAAAATCCTTTATAACGATGCAGTTGCGATGACCGGTGGTCAGCCGAACGACGGCGGGCTGACCGCGGAACAGATCGTGGCCGAGGTTCGGGCGATGGGCGTGAAATCCGTTGCTGTGGTTCACGATGAAAAAGAGGAAGTGGACCTGTCCGGTTTCCCCAAAGGCGTGCAGATCGCCGAGCGGGCCGACCTTTTGTCAATTCAAAAGGAGTACGCGCAGAAAACGGGTGTCAGCGTTATCGTCTATATTCAGACCTGTGCCGCTGAGAAACGCCGTCGCCGCAAGCGTGGTCAGTTTCCCGACCCGGACAAACGCGTGTTCATCAACACCGACGTCTGCGAAGGCTGCGGCGATTGCGGCGTTCAATCCAACTGTGTCTCACTGGTTCCGGTGGAAACCGAACTGGGGCGCAAGCGGGCGATCGACCAATCGTCCTGCAATAAGGATTACAGTTGTATCAAGGGGTTCTGCCCCTCTTTTGTAACCATAGAAGGGGCGGAAATCCGGCGTGAGGCGACGGCTGAAGTGGATATCGGCATCTTGCCTGATCCCGTTTTGCCAGAGATCCGCGGCACCCATAACGTCGTCGTAACCGGTGTTGGCGGCACCGGTGTGGTGACCATCGGTGCGATCATGGCCATGGCGGCGCATCTGGATGGCAAGGGGGCCGGCATGATGGAAATGGCCGGCCTTGCGCAAAAAGGCGGCGCGGTCCACATCCATTGCCGCATCGCGAATTCCCCAAAGGATATCAGTGCGATCCGCGTGGCGACAGGAGAGTGTGACACGCTGATCGGCGGCGATCTTGTGGTGTCCGCCGGAGCAAGAACCATCGGATTGATGAAACCCGGAGCCTCGGGCGGTGTGGTCAACAGCCACGAGATCATCACCGGCGATTTCACCCGTGATATCGAGTTCCGCATTCCGTCCGACCGGCTCTCGCTTGCTTTGGAGTCTCGGTTGAAGAACCGGCTGCAAATGTTTGATGCGACTGAACTTTCCGGGACTCTTATGGGCGATACGATCTTTTCGAATATGATGGTGTTCGGGGCGGCCTGGCAGCGCGGTCTGGTGCCTCTGACGGTTGACTCGATTAAGGCGGCGATCACGTTGAACGGCGCGTCCGTCGATCGGAATCTCAGAGCGTTTGAACTGGGCCGGTGGGCGGCGGAAAATCCGCAAAAGGTACAGGAGATCCTCACGTCCAAGCTCTTGACACTGCCCAAGTCTTCGGACGAGCGGATCGCGTTTCGCGCCGACCACCTGACCGGGTATCAGGGGCAACGGCTGAGCGCGCGGTATCTGCGGATGCTGGATGGGATCGAGGATGAAGCGCTGCGCGAAGCCGTGTCAAAAGGATATTACAAGCTGCTGAGTTATAAGGACGAATACGAAGTCGCGCGACTGCTTTCCGCCACCCGCGACAAGGCCGCAAAAGAGTTTGGCGGCGATCTGAAGCTGACCTTCCACCTTGCGCCGCCGCTGCTGACCCAAATCGGCTCGGATGGCCGCCCGGTCAAACGCCCCTTTGGCGGCTGGATCGAGCGGGCGTTTCCGTTGCTGGCGCGGCTTCGGTTCCTGCGTGGCACGCCGTTCGACCCGTTCGGATATACCGCCGAGCGAAAGATGGAGCGCAGTTTGATCCGGCAGTATGAATCCGACATGACAGAGGTTCTGAAATCCCTGTCGCCGGCGACGCGGGATGCGGTAATTGCCCTCGCCGAGTTGCCGTTGCAGATCAGGGGGTTCGGTCCGATCAAACAGGCCAACGAAAAGACGGCAGCCAAACGGCGCGAAGAGCTGCTTTCGACCATCCGCGCAGGCGGGCCGCAAATGCTTCGTGCAGCAGAGTAATCTGATGGCCCGCGACGGCATTAAGGGCCAAAAGCGACAATGGACTTTACGCGCCGACGGACATATCCCTGAACTGCGGTCAGGGGCATGCCCTTGTGGACTGGCACAGGAAAAATGCACATGAACGGGGTCTGACATGGCGGTCGGCATATTCGATTCCGGGCTGGGCGGTTTGACCGTCCTTGATGCCGTGCAGCGGCGTCTGCCCGATGTTCCCTTTGTCTATCTGGGCGACAACGCCAATGCGCCTTATGGCGTTCGCGATGCGCAGGATGTCTATGACCTGACGACCGCGGCGACACAGCGGTTGTTCGATGCGGGTTGCGATCTGGTGGTGCTGGCCTGCAATACCGCCAGTGCGGCGGCCCTGCGCCGGATGCAGGAGGGTTGGGTGCCGCCCGGAAAGCGGGTGCTGGGCGTGTTCGTTCCGTTGATCGAGGCGCTGACCGAGCGCCGCTGGGGCGACAATTCGCCCCCGCGCGAGGTGGCTGTGAAACACGTTGCGCTGTTTGCCACTCCCGCCACGGTTCGCAGTCGCGCATTCCAGCGCGAACTCGCGTTTCGCGCAATCGGCGTGGATGTCGAGGCGCAGGCCTGTGGCGGTGTCGTCGATGCGATCGAAGACGGTGATCTGATTCTCGCCGAGGCTTTGGTGCGCGGCCATGTTGACGCGTTATTGCGCAAGATGCCTGAACCAAAGGCGGCGATCCTTGGCTGCACCCATTATCCGCTGTTGCAGGACGTGTTTCAGACGGCGCTGGGGCCGGGGGTGCAGGTTTATTCACAAGCCGATCTGGTGGCCGAAAGCCTTGCTGATTACCTGAACCGGCATCCCGGACTCATCGGGCCGGGGCGTGAAAGCGGATATCTGACCACGGGGAACCCCGGCCGGGTATCGGACAAGGCAACACAATTTTTGCGGCGCCGGATCGAATTCGTGGCGGCCTGATTCTCGATTGTCGAGATGGTGCCAGTTTGAGGGGCGAATCTGGGTTTAGACGTCTAAAAACATTTGATTTGTGCAAGAATGGACATGTGCGCAAACGCCCCATTGTGATCGGTCGGGGCGGCACTAGGTTCTGAGATGAACAATCGGAGGGGATATGAAGGGGCTCAAGAAAAAGCGGCGCATCCAGATCATCGTCCTTGCGGCGTTGGCGCTGGTCGTTTCGACCGCGCTGATCGGCTTTGCCATGCGCGACGGCATCAATTTCTTCCGTTCGCCCGCGCAAGTTGTCGAATCGCCTCCGGCCCCGAACGAAGTGTTCCGTATCGGCGGACTGGTCGCTGAAGGCAGCCTTATCCGTGGACAGGGCAGCACGATCACCTTCGCCGTGACCGATGGCGCCGCGACGGTGCCGGTTGCCTATACCGGTGTGTTGCCCGACCTGTTCGGTGAGGGCGAAGGCATGGTCGGCACCGGTCGCTACATTGAAGGCGTCTTTCAAGCCTCTGAAATTCTTGCAAAACATGACGAATCCTATATGCCGAAAGAGGTGATCGACGCACTGAAGGCGCAGGGCATTTACCAGGAACCGGACGCTTAGGTTCCCAGCCGTTAACACCTCTGCCGCAGTTTCCACTCTCAGGACACACAGTCTGGAGGGGCGGAAATGCAGTCGGTACAATCCATTGCCAAAGACATAGTGACCCGCGAAGGCGGGTATGTGAACGACCCTGACGATCCGGGCGGCGCGACGAAACATGGCGTAACCCTCGCCACAATGCAGCGTCTGGGGCTGGACCTGACCGGCGACGGTCGGATCGACGCGGCGGATGTAAAGCGGCTGACGATAGATCAGGCGCGGGACATCTTCGTGCGCCATTATTTCGAGCGTCCCCGCATCGCTGACCTTCCCGAAAGCATTCAGGCCAGCCTGTTTGATATGTACGTCAACGCGGGCTCTAACGCGGTCAAGATCCTGCAGCGGCTTCTGAATGATATGGGGCACAGGGTTGTGGTGGATGGTGCAATCGGGCCGCAGACCACTGCGGCGGCGGCTTTGGCCAATGCGGCGGCGCCTGCGCATCTGGCGGATGCCTATGGGATTGCCCGGCGCAACTATTACTATGCGCTGGCCGACAGTCGCCCTGCGTCCCGAAAATATGCGCGGCGACGGGATGGAGGCAAGGGCGGCTGGATCACCCGGGCAGAAGAGTTCATTTCTCCGCGGTATCGTCTTACGGCAGCAGAACATGCGCGGCGGGTGGCATCATGGGGATGATTGACCGTGCATTGCGCATGCTGTTTGGCGGAGGCGGCAACGTGATCCGGGACACGGTCGAGGTGTTTCGTGAAAATGCCGAGGGCGCGGCCGGACGACAGGCAGAGATGAGCAAGGCAGCGCTGGCGCAATTCGCCGCCGAGTTTAGGCTGCAGAAATGCGGCAGGTTCGACCGGTTCATGGACGGGCTGAACCGACTGCCACGACCTGCGCTGGCCATGGGCACGCTGGGTCTGTTCGTGGCGGCAATGGTCGATCCGGTATGGTTTGACAGCCGCATGGCCGGTCTTGCGCTGGTTCCCGAACCGCTCTGGTGGCTGCTGGGTGCAATCGTTTCGTTCTATTTTGGCGCGCGTCATCAGGCCAAGGGGCAGGAATTCAGCCGTTCCATTGCCGGATCGTTGGCCAATGCCCCTGATGTTGCCCGGGCGCTGGATGCGCTGAATCCCCAACAGGAGACCCGCAATGCTCCGTCTGCGCCGCCGCCACCGCCCGGCTTTGATCACGGCCCCCGGACCACAAACGCCACCGCTGCGCCCGGCCCGACGGGAAACGCTGCGCTTGATGACTGGCGTACCATCCATGGATGAACTGTGGCGCCAAACGGTCGAGACACGGCTGATCGCTGCCGAAACCCGCAACGCGGTGGACGAGGTGCACCGCCAGAATGTGGAAATGCGGCTGGGGTCGATCGAGGACATTCTGAAGTGGCTCGTGCGGCTGATTCTGGGTGCGCTGGTGCTGGCGATCCTTGGTGTTGCATTCAAAAGCGGGATCAACCTGACCTGATCCACCGAAAAGGGTGCGACATGGTGCCCTGATTGTCGCCCGGGCCACACAACAACGTGTGGCCCCATTGGCGGCGCGGCCGGGGCGCGTTATGGTCGCGACCATGATCACAGAACTTGGCCATTTCACCCTGATCCTTGCCCTTATGGTGGCCGTCGTCCAGACGGTCGTCCCAATGATCGGCGCACACAAGAATTGGCCGGGCTGGATGGCGCTGGGCGAACCGGCGGCCAAGACGCAGGCATTGCTGCTGGCGTTTTCATTCGGCGCGCTGATGTATGCCTTTGTGACGTCGGATTTCTCACTGCGGCTGGTCGTGCTGAACTCGCACACCTTGAAACCCATGCTGTATAAAGTGGCTGGAGTTTGGGGAAACCACGAAGGCTCGCTTTTGCTGTGGTGTCTGATTCTGGCCGTGTTCGGCGCCTGCGCGGCGTGGTTTGGCGGTGGCCTTCCCGCCCCTTTGCGGGCGCGCGTTCTGGCGGTGCAGGGGTCCATCGGCGTTGCCTTCCTCGCCTTTCTCATCTTCACGTCCAATCCGTTCCTGCGCATGGAGGTTCCGCCCTTTGACGGGCAGGATCTTAATCCGCTGTTGCAAGACCCCGGTTTGGCGTTTCACCCACCGTTCCTTTATCTGGGCTATGTCGGGCTGAGCATGACGTTCAGCTTTGCCGTTGCCGCCCTGATCGAAGGTCGGGTGGATGCCGCTTGGGGGCGCTGGGTGCGGCCCTGGACGCTGGCCGCTTGGGTGTTCCTGACCGTGGGCATCGCTCTGGGGTCGTGGTGGGCGTATTACGAATTAGGATGGGGCGGTTTCTGGTTCTGGGATCCGGTTGAGAACGCGTCCTTCATGCCATGGCTGATCTCGGCGGCACTGTTGCATTCGGCCATCGTGGTGGAAAAACGCGAGGCATTGAAAAGCTGGACGGTGCTGCTGGCGATCCTGGCTTTCGGATTTTCGCTGATCGGGACGTTCATCGTGCGCTCGGGCGTTCTGACTTCGGTGCATGCCTTTGCCAACGACCCCGAGCGCGGCGTGTTCATACTGCTGATTCTGGCGGTGTTCATGGGCGGCGCGCTGACGCTCTATGCCTTGCGCGCTGGCGCGATGGAGGCGAAGGGCGTGTTTTCGACCCTGTCGCGTGAATCGGCCTTGGTGGCCAACAATATCTTGCTGACCGTCGCCTGTTTCGTCGTGTTCTTTGGCACGATATGGCCGTTGATCGCCGAGTTGTTCTTTGACCGCAAGCTGAGCGTTGGCGCACCGTTCTTCGACGCCGCCTTCACCCCCTTCATGGTGGCGCTTGCGGTGATCCTGCCGTTTGGCGCGATGATGCCCTGGAAGCGCGGCCGCCCCGGCCGGGTGATGCAGCCTCTGTGGGGCGCACTGGTGCTGTCCGTGGCGTTGGGTGCATTGGCCTGGACGTTCCAGACCGGGCGCGGAATTCTGGCGCCCGTTGGAGTGATGCTGTCGTTGTGGCTGCTGCTGGGGGTCATCGCTGATCTGTGGCAGCGGGGCGGGCGGGGTTCATTTGTGTCGCGCCTTGGCCGTTTGGCCCGGTTGCCGCGCGCCGACTGGGGTAAATCCATGGCCCATGCGGGGTTTGCCGTGACCATTCTTGGCGTCTGCGCGATGACCGCCTGGCAGATCGAGGATATCCGCATTGCGCAAGAAGGCGAGACTTTCGACGTGGGCGATTACGCCGTGACGCTGGGCGACGTGCGCGAAGTACGTGGCCCGAACTATGCGTCGACGATGGCCGAGATTACGCTGGAGCGGGGTGGGAAGAGCGTCACCCTGACGCCGGAAAAACGCTATTATCCCGTGGCCCGCATGCCGACGACCGAGGCGGCGATTTCCAACGGCGTCTGGCGCGATCTTTATGTCGTGATCGGTGATCCGCAGGATGGCGGCGGCTGGGCTGTGCGCACCTATGTCAAACCTTTCGCCAACTGGATCTGGGCCGGCTGCATCATCATGGCTCTGGGTGGCTGCCTGTCCCTATCCGACAGACGGCACCGGGTGGCGGCTGGCGCGGCCAAGCCGCTCACAACGACGGTGCCCGCAGAATGAGGGCGGTTTTTCTGGCGGCAATGCTGGCTTTTGCCACGCCGGTCTTTGCCGTTCAGCCTGACGAAGTGCTGAGCGATCCCGTACTTGAAGCGCGGGCGCGGGGAATTTCCACGGGCCTGCGCTGCCTTGTTTGCCGCAATGAACACATTGATGCATCCGACGCCGATCTTGCCCGCGATCTGCGCCTGTTGGTGCGCGAACGGCTGGTCGCGGGCGATACCGACACCGAAGTCGTTGATTATATCGTCGCCCGTTACGGCGAATATGTTCTGCTGAACCCCACTGCCAAAGGGGCCAATCTGATCCTGTGGTTGGCGGGGCCTGCCATGTTGCTGCTGGCCGGCGGTGTGGCAGCGGTTTATCTGCGTCGCCGTCCGCCGCCGCCACCTGACCCGTTAAGTCCTGCGGAACAGGCCGATCTGGACCGTATCCTCAGAAGTTGATCCCGCAGAGTGACCGAGGGTTCCGCTTTCGCCATTGGCAGGGTTCGGTCATGGTTGGTCCAAAGGTGGAACAAAGGACCGAACCGATGCAATACCAGACCATCAGCCTGTCTTTGCGCGATAATATCGCCGTACTGACCCTGTGCCGCCCAAATGTCATGAACGCGCTGAACAGTCAGATGCGCGCCGAGATCCTCCATGCGGTCAAGGCCGCCGAACGGGACGCGCGCGTTCTGGTGATGACAGGCGAGGGCAGGGCGTTCTGTTCGGGGCAGGATCTGGGCGACGGCGCCAATGCCGCCGATATGGATCTCGAACGCGTCCTGCGCGACGAATACGTGCCGATGCTCAAGGCGATTTTCGACTGTACGATCCCCACCATTGCGGCGGTGAACGGACCGGCGGCAGGGGCAGGGGCGAACCTTGCGCTGGCCTGTGACGTGGTGATCGCGACCCAAAGCGCGGTGTTCCTTCAGGCCTTCACCCGGATCGGACTGATTCCAGACGCCGGCGGCACCTATTGGCTGCCGCGTCAGATGGGTGCGGCCAAGGCGATGGGCGCCGCGTTGTTCGCCGAACCCATCAGTGCGCAACAGGCCGCCGACTGGGGCATGATCTGGGAGGCTGTGGCAGATGATGACTTTGCCGGGCACTGGCAGGCACGGGCGGCGAAACTGGCCGCTGGGCCGACGCTGGCCTATGCTCACGTCAAGCAGGCGCTGCGCGGTTCGTTTGAAAACACCATCGACGAACAGCTTGCGATCGAGGCGAAATTGCAGGGCGCTTGTGGCCAAAGCTTTGATTTCAAGGAGGGTGTGCTGGCTTTCCTGGAAAAGCGTCCAGCGAGGTTCGAGGGTCGATAGGGCGGCGGCGTTTGGTCACAGGCCGGAACGAACCGGGTGCTGCCGCGTTTTTAGCACAACACCCAAAGGACAAACTGATGACCCAAAACTCCCTCTTCGATCCCGCCCGCATGGGTGATCTGGATCTGCCGAACCGCGTCTTGATGGCCCCTCTGACCCGAAACCGGGCGAATGCCGATGGAACGCCGGGCGATCTGGCCGAAACCTATTACGCCCAGCGTGCGAGCGCCGGATTGATCGTCAGCGAGGCGACGCAGATCTCGCCCACCGCCAAGGGATATCTTGACACGCCGGGTATTCACTCAACGGCGCAGGCGGATGGCTGGCGTAAGATCACCGGCGCAGTGCATGCGGCTGGTGGGCGAATTTTTTGCCAGTTGTGGCATGTCGGGCGGATCAGCCACGTTTCACTGTTGCCTGAAGGCCGGCAACCCGAGGCGCCGTCCGCAATCCGCGCCAATGCAAAGACCTTTACTGCCGAGGGTTTTCAGGATTGCTCTGAACCTCACGCGATGTCGTCTGAGCGGATCAAGGATGTGATCGAGGATTATCGGCATGCGGCCCAGATGGCGAGCGATGCCGGTTTTGACGGGATCGAAGTGCACGGCGCGAACGGTTATCTGCTGGATCAGTTCCTCCAGGATGGGACCAACAAGCGCGATGACGAATACGGCGGATCGGTGGAAAACCGGATGCGTCTGCTGGGGCAGGTTATCGACAGCGTGGCCGAGGTTTGGCCAAAGGGTCGGATCGGACTGCGGCTTTCCCCACTGGGGCAGGCGGGTGATATCTCTGACAGTGCTCCAGAGGCGTTGTTTACCCGCGTGTATCAGGACATCAGCGAACGGAACCTCGCCTATCTTCATGTGGTCGAGGGGTTTCCCGGCGGCGATGACGACGCGAATTCAGCGGCGATGATCAAACGTCTGCGCGGCGTGTATTCGGGATTTTACATCGCAAACGGCGGATATGAAGGGGATTCAGCGGCCGAAGTGATCGGGTCAGGCCAAGCCGATGCCGTGGCCTTCGGTCGCCCGTTCATCGCCAACCCCGATCTGCCCGAACGGTTGCGCACCGGTGCGGCTCTGAACGAACCTGACGGCACTACATTCTATGGCGGGGGCGCGGAGGGCTATACCGATTATCCGTTTCTGAGCAAAGCGGAACAGGTGGCCTGACCGCAAGACAACCGCGCATTTGCTGGCTTCAGTCCGGGCGGCGTATCAGCCGCACCGGATGCCCGGCGCGGCTGAAGTCTTTGAGATATCAGCGGGATTCCACGTCGGTATAGTTGCGCATCGTCATTCCCTGATACAACTGCCGTGGGCGGCCGATCTTGAGCTGCGGATCGGAAATCTGTTCCTTCCACTGGGAGATCCAACCCACGGTGCGCGCCAGCGCAAAGACTGGCGTGAACATCGATGTCGGGAAGCCCATGGCATCAAGAATGATGCCGGAATAGAAATCTACGTTTGGATACAGCTTCTTGTCCTTGAAATAGGGATCTTCCAGCGCCAGCCGCTCAAGCTCTTTGGCGACCTGAAGCGTTGGATTGTTTTCGATCCCCAGCAGATCCAGGACCTCATCGGCGGATTGCTTCATCACCTTGGCGCGAGGATCGAAGTTCTTATAAACCCGGTGCCCGAAACCCATCAGGCGGAACGGATCATTCTTGTCCTTCGCCCGCTCGATAAACTCGGGGATCCGGTCGGGCGTCCCGATTTCGCGCAGCATTTCAAGGCAGGCCTGATTTGCGCCGCCATGGGCAGGGCCCCAAAGACAGGCGATTCCGGCGGCGATACAGGCAAACGGATTGGCGCCCGAAGACGATGCCAGACGGACCGTGGATGTGGATGCGTTCTGCTCGTGATCGGCATGCAGGGTAAAGATGCGATCCATTGCGCGGCTCAGGATCGGGTTCACCACATATTCTTCGGCCGGGACCGAGAAACACATGCGCAGAAAGTTCGACGCGTAGTCCAGATCGTTGCGCGGATAAACGAACGGCTGGCCGATGGAATACTTATAGGCCATCGCCGCGATGGTCGGCATCTTGGCGATCAGCCGGATTGATGCGACCTCGCGCTGCCAGGGATCGGCAATATCGGTGCTGTCGTGGTAAAACGCCGACATCGCACCCACGACGCCAACCATGGTCGCCATCGGATGGGCGTCACGACGGAAACCGCGAAAGAAGTTGTGCATCTGTTCATGGATCATCGTGTGGCTGGTCACACGGTTCTCGAAATCCTCAAGTTGCTCAGCTGTGGGCAGTTCGCCGTAGAGCAGCAGATAGCAAACTTCGAGAAAATGAGATTTTTCGGCCAGCTGATCAATCGGATAGCCGCGGTGCAGCAGAATGCCCTCATCGCCATCAATATAGGTGATTTCGCTGTCGCAGGCTGCGGTCGAGGTGAAGCCGGGGTCATAGGTGAATACATTCGCCTGAGCATAGAGCTTGCGAATGTCGATCACGTCGGGCCCGGCTGTCGGTGAAAGAATCGGCAGTTCGAATTTTTGATCGCCGATGGTGAGGGTTGCAGTCTTTTTTGCGTCAGCCATTGCGGTTCCTTCCTGTTTCGGGTGCCGCAATCGCTCGCGGTCATTGTCATTTGTCAGTCGCAGACCTGTCAGGGCCCGATCAGTCGATCACATCCGCCAGCCGGGCCAGCGTTTCATCGCGCCCAAGCACATGCATCATGTCAAACACACTGGGAGTCGCGGTGCGGCCCGCCAATGCGGCCCGCAGAGGCTGCGCCAGCTTACCCAAGCCGATGCCTTTTGACTCAGAAAATCCGGCCACCACAACCTCAAGATTGTCTCGATCCCAGCTAGCATTCTGCAGATGCGGCGTCAATTCAGAGAGAAGGCTGGACGCTGCAGAATCCAGCGATTTTGCCGATTTCACATCCTGCTCAATCGGGCGCGAAGTGAGGCAAAAGTGCGCTTTATCAATTAGTTCCGAGAGGTTCTTGGCTCGTTCTTTGAGGCAGTACATGGCACGTTCAAGCACAATCACCTGTGTGTCGGAAAGCGGGGCCAGATCGGCCGCGGCCAGATATCCCTGTAGTTCTGTCACAAGTGCCGCGTCCTCGGTGGCCGCGATATGTTGCCCGGTCAGGCTGGCCAATTTCTTGAAATCCAGCCGGGCGGGAGATTTGCCGATGCCGCCCAGATCGAACCATTCCAACGCCTGCGCGGTGGTGAAGAATTCATCGTCTCCATGGCTCCAGCCCAGACGCGCGAGATAATTGCGCATCGCAGAGGCAGGATATCCCATGGCCTGATATTCATGTACCCCAAGGGCGCCGTGTCGCTTTGACAACTTCTTGCCGTCCTCACCATGAATCAGCGGGATATGGGCCCAGACCGGCACGGCCCATTCCATCGCGCGGTACACCAGCATCTGGCGCGCGGCATTGTTCAGATGATCGTCCCCCCGGATCACATGGGTGACGCCCATGTCATGATCATCGACGACAACAGCCAGCATATAAGTGGGCGTACCATCGGAGCGTAAACAAATCATGTCGTCCAGATGATCGTTTCGGATCGTCACATCACCCTGAACAGTATCGCGGATCACCGTCGTGCCTTCTGTCGGCGCCTTGACGCGGATCGCAAAGGGCGCCGCGGGGTGAGTTGCCGGATCGACGTCGCGCCAGGGTGACTGAAACAGGGTCGAATGCCCCGCCGCCCGGGCGGTCTCGCGGAAAACCTCGATTTCGGCCTGTGTGCTGAAGCACTTATAAGCGCTGCCGTTGGCCAGCATTTGGTGCGCGACCTCGGCGTGCCGGGGCGCGTTGGCCGATTGGCTGACTGCGTCGCCGTCCCAGTCGAGCCCCATCCAGCGCATACCGTCCAGAATCGCCTGTGTCGCCTCGGGTGAAGAGCGGGCAGCGTCGGTGTCTTCGATTCTGAGAAGGAACTTGCCACCCCGACCCCGCGCGTAAAGCCAGTTAAACAACGCAGTGCGCGCAGTACCGATATGCATGAAGCCAGTGGGCGAGGGAGCGATACGTGTGACAACCGGCGCGGTGTCGGACATGGGCATTAACCTTTTGGAAACCGGGAGCCGGCTAGGCTCGGCGCAGGTTTAATCAATCGTCGGGGGGGTGACAAGGGTGGCACCTGTGGCGTGGTCCACCGCGGGCATGGCCTGGATCGACCGGGTGTTCGATGATCAGCGCGGCGCGCTTTTTCCGTGGACCCCGGTATTTCTCGCGGTGGGGATCGGTCTCTATTTCGCCTTGCCGGTGGAACCGACCCTCGGCCAGTGGACGGGTCTGTCTGCGTTGGCGGTTGTGCTCACTGCGGTGGCAGGGGGTATCGGAATGCTGCGGTTTCCGCCGTTGGTGGCCGCGATCCTTGTGGTGATCGGGATTCTGCTGGCCGGTGTGCGCGCGCATGTGGTTGCCGAACCGGTGCTGACCTTCCGTTACTATGGCCCGATCGAGGGCCGGATTGTCGCCATCGACAGATCGGTCGGCGACCGTGTGCGCCTGACGCTGGATCGCGTTGTGCTGGAGGATATGCGACCCGGCCGCGTGCCGACAAGGGTGCGGGTGTCGCTGCATTCCGATCCTCCGGGGGCTACGCCACAGCCAGGTCTGCGCGTGGCTGTGACCGGGCATTTGTCACCGCCCGCGGGACCCGTGGAACCCGGCGGTTTCGATTTTCAGCGCATTGCCTGGTTCGACGGGCTTGGCGCTATCGGATATGCGCGCGCGCCTCTTGTCGCGCTTGCCCCAGCCCCCGAGGGGGCATGGCTCGCACGGGTGCGGGGCGCGATATCGGCGCAGGTCCGCGCGCATCTTCCCGGAGAGCCGGGCGCCTTTGCCGCCGCGCTGACCACCGGTGACCGTTCGGCCATGGGCAAGGCGACACTGGCCGATCTGCGTGCTTCAAATCTGGCGCATTTGCTGGCGATTTCCGGGCTGCATATGGGGCTTTTGACGGCCTTCGTGTTTGGCGCGCTGCGGCTTTTCCTTGTATCTTTGCCCGGTGTCGCGCTGACTCTGCCGGTCAAGAAAATTGCGGCTTGTGGCGCACTGATCGCAGCCAGTGCATATTTGGCCCTGTCAGGGGGCAATGTTGCGACCCAGCGCGCGTTTGTCATGGTCGCGGTGATGTTGGTGGCGGTGCTGCTGGATCGTCGTGCCCTGACCCTGCGCGCTGTCGCGCTGGCCGCGCTGATCGTGCTGCTTCTGCGCCCCGAAAGTCTGCCCGAACCGGGGTTCCAGATGTCCTTTGCGGCAACAGTCGCGCTGGTTGCGGTCTTTCGCGTGCTGCGTGATCTGCAAAATGACCGTGTTCCCCGTGCCCTGCGCCCGGCGCTGGCCACGGTGATAAGCTCGGCGGTGGCCGGGGCGGCGACGGCGCCGGTTGCAGCCGTGCATTTCAATACCATTGCGCATTATGGACTGCTGGCCAACCTCGTGTCGGTGCCTTTGATGGGAACAATTGTGATGCCGGGGGCGGTGTTGGCCGCTTGTCTGGCGCCGTTCGGGCTTGAAGAGGTCGGGTTGGCAATCATGGAACCGGCGCTGCGCTGGATACTTTCCGTGGCGCATTGGATCGCATCGCAGGATGGCGCGGTCGGTCGGGTGGCCGCCCCGGGCGCGTTCGTTCTGCCTATTCTTGCCGGTGGCGGATTGTGGATCGCGCTTTGGCGCGGGCCGGCACGGTTGATCGGCGTGGCACCGATCGCGCTTGGGTTTGTTCTTTGGGCCGGGGCTGAGCGGCCCGGGCTATTGGTGTCGGACTCCGGGGGGTTGATCGGTGTGATGACAGCTGAGGGCCGTGCCCTGAACAAGCCTCGGGGTGAAGGGTTCGTTGCGCTCAGCTGGCTTGAGAATGATGGTGATGCGGCCGATCAGCCGACAGCGGCGGCGCGCGGATTGGCGGGGGAAGGTTCGCTGGTCACTTTCACCCATGAAGGCGGGATGGTCGCGCATCTCAGCGGGCGCGGCGCGGCAGGTCGGATCGACGAGGCTTGCGCCAGCGCGCCGGTGGTAATTCTTGCTGCACTTGCCGAAGTCCCGCCGCCCAAGGGATGCCTCCTGTTTGACCAAATGACCCTGACCCGTGCGGGCGGCGGCGCTTTGGTGCGCGAGGGGGGCGGGGTCCGATTAATCTCGGCCCGCGCGGCGGCTGGCAAGCGATTGTGGAACGATCCCTGACCGGCAGATCTGTGGCGATGAAAATTTTACGCGGCGCGGTGAGGCTTGGTTGATACAAGATATCAGGGGATGGATGGCCAATTCTGCCTCAGAACAGCGTCCTGCGACGTCATCGCCCCGGCCAAAAGGCGAGAGCCCGGGCCAAGGCGTCACTCACCATGGGCCTGAGGTGGCAGCCGCCCGGAAATACGACCGGTGACTGCCCGTTTGGCAATCGATCAATAGCTACGGATCAGCCCGACCAACCGCCCTTGAACCTTGACCTGATCATCGGGAAAGACGCGGGTTTCATAGGCCGGGTTCGCCGCTTCCAACGCGATGGATCGACCGTGACGACGGAAACGCTTTAACGTCGCCTCTTGGTCGTCGATCAGGGCGACCACAATATCACCATTCTCGGCGGTGCTGCCTTCGCGGATCACAACGACATCACCATCATTGATTCCGGCGTCGATCATCGAATCGCCTTTTACTTCAAGCGCATAGTGGTTGCCTCGGCCCGAGAGCATAGTCGCCGGCACCGCCACCTTATGGCTTTCGTGTTGCAGCGCCGAGATCGGAACGCCGGCGGCGATACGCCCCATGACCGACAATTCGACAGCATGGGCATGAACCGGCATTGCATCGGCGGGGGGATCGGCGCGATCGCCTTTGATCACCCGTGGGTTAAACCCCGGGTGCTCCATCGCGTCGGGCAGTTTGATGATTTCCAGAGCCCGGGCCCGATGCGCCAGCCGACGGATGAACCCCCGTTCCTCAAGCGCCGTGATCAGCCGGTGAATGCCGGATTTTGACCGCAGATCCAGCGCCTCTTTCATCTCATCAAAGGATGGCGGCACGCCGTCACGTTGAATCCGCTTGTTGATGAAATCCAGCAGTTCCAGTTGTTTACGTGTCAGCATTGCAAAGGACCCCGGTAAGCTGTTGAGTGTCGCGCCTTAAAAGCGTTCACCTCACGTTCTATAACCGTTCCCGATTTGTGTCAACGGCTATAGAGGTAGATAGATCACCTGATCGCCTGCCGCGCGCGGCCCATCTCCGACTGGACGCAGGATCAGCGCGTTTGCCGCGGCCAGCACCGAGGTCAGCGCGCTGTCCTGCCGGTTGAAGGCTGTCAGTTTACCGTCGGCAAAGCTGGCACGCATATAGTGTTCGCGCGGGCCGTTCGGGCCAAGCGGCGCGGCCAGAGGCGCGCTTAGACGGGGGGCCGGTTCGGCGGTCAGCCCCAGCATTGCGCGCAGCATCGGCAGAAGAAAGACGTGACCGCAGACCATGGCGGACACGGGATTGCCCGGCAGGCCGACCATCGGCACGTCGTTCAGCCGCCCGGCCATCAGCGGTTTGCCCGGCCGCATCGCGATTTTATAGAACGCCTGCTCCATCCCCAACGACCCGGCCACGGCACCGACCAGATCGTGATCGCCGACAGAAGCACCGCCGATGGTCACGATCAGATCGACACCTTCGGTCATGGAAAATACGGCCCTCAGGGCACCTTCGCTATCGCGGGCGATGGGCAACAGGCGCGCCGTGCCGCCCGCAGCCTCGATCATCGCGGCAAGGCCAAAGATGTTGGAGGCGACGATCTGATCCGGTCCGGGGATTTCGCCGGGCATGACCAATTCGTCACCCGTCGCAATCAGCGCGACGACCGGGCGACGGACGACTGTGGGCGCTGCACAGTTCATCGCAGCCAGTAAAACAAGGTCGGAGGGGCCAAGGGCGCGGCGTGGAAAACAGGTTGATCCCTTGGCGAAATCTGCAGCGGCGGGACGGATATAAAGACTTTCATCAAGCACGTCGCGCAGGGTGATCGTATCGCCGTCGCGGATCACGTCTTCCTGAATTATGATGCGGGTCGCGCCTTTGGGCATCGGTGCACCGGTGAAAATCCGGATCGCTTCGCCCGGTGCGATGGCGCGGTCGGCTGCGCGCCCAGCCGCTGATTCAGCGGTCACGCGGAACCGGGCACCGGGGCGGGCTTCGTCCGCGATCACGGCGTAACCATCCATCGCCGAGGCGGCAAAGGGCGGCTGATCGCGCCCGGCGGTGACCGGCTCGGACAGAACCCGGCCTGTCGCGTGGCGCAGCGCCACGGGTTCGCCGGGCAGGGGTGTCACCAGATCGAAAAGATGCGCCAGTGCCTGATCAACCGTGATCATGCGGTGAAGCGGCCGGATTTGCCGCCGTCCTTGAGAGTGACGCGGATGCCGCCGATCTCCATGGTTTTTTCCACCGCCTTGACCATATCGAACAGCGTCAGGCAGGCGGTTGAGACTGCCGTCAGCGCCTCCATTTCCACGCCGGTCTGGCCTGTCGTCTTGACGGTGGCGGTGACGCGGATACCGGGCAGGGCTGCGTCGGGTTCAAGATCGACGGTGACCTTGGTGATCGGCAGCGGATGGCACAGCGGGATCAGATCGGCGGTTTTCTTGGCCCCCATGATCCCGGCCAAACGCGCGACACCCAGCGCATCGCCCTTTTTTGCGCGGCCTTCGGTGATGATGGCAAGGGTTTGCGGCGTCATCTTGACGTGGCCAATGGCGGTGGCGATGCGGGCGGTCGTGTCCTTGTCGGACACGTCGACCATATGGGCGTTACCTGCGCCGTCAAAGTGGGTCAGGGCCATCAGGCAGCCCCCCGCACCGGATTGGCCAGCAATGTCCGGGTTGCGGCGGCGACATCGGCCTGCCGCATCAGGGATTCGCCGATCAGGAACGCGCGAGCGTTGTAGCCTGCCAGTTCGGCCAGATCGGCCGGGGTCGACAGACCCGATTCCGCCACGATCATCCGCCCCGGCTCGACCTGTGGGGCCAGTGTGCGGGTGGTGTCGAGCGTCGTCTCGAACGTCTTGAGGTTGCGGTTGTTGATGCCGATCAGCGGCGATTTCAACCGGTGGGCACGCTGCAACTCGGCGACGTTGTGCACCTCGATCAAGGTATCCATGCCCCAATGCGTCGCGGCAGACTCCAATTCCTCGGCCTGCGCGTCAGTCACGCTGGCCATGATGATCAGGATACAGTCGGCGTGCAGCGCGCGCGCCTCGGCCACCTGCCAGGTATCATACATGAAATCCTTGCGCAGGGCGGGCAGGGCGGTCGCATCCCGGGCGGCGGTGAGGAAGCTGTCCTGCCCCTGAAACGACGGCGTGTCGGTCAGCACCGAAAGACAGGTCGCACCGCCGGTTTCATAGGCTTTGGCCAATGCGGGCGGATCGAAATCGGCGCGGATCAAACCCTTGGACGGGCTGGCCTTTTTGATCTCGGCGATCAGGGCATATCCGGTTTCGGCGGCCCGTTCCAACGCAGAAGCAAAACCGCGGGGGGCGGGGGCGGACCGGGCGGCCTGTTCAACGTCGGCGAGGGAGCGGGCGGCCTTTCGCGCGGCAATCTCTTCCAGTTTATAGCTCTTGATCCGGTCGAGAACGGTCATGTCGCGGCTCCTGCTTCAGACGGGGTGAGGCCTTGCGCCTTTCCTCGGGGTATATCGGGACCGACGGCGGAGTCAGTCGGAAAGTGTAATCAGCGCGTGGCGTTTCTTGCCCGCGCTAAGCTTGACGGGAGAGGCGAGCGCGGCGACATCCAGCATCAGCCCCGCATCGGTCAGCGGTGCATCGTCGATCCGCGCGCCGTTTTCGGCAATCAGGCGTTTTGCCTCTTTTCCGGTCTTGGCAAGGCCGGCGCGAACGATCAACTGAACGATTGAGATGCCACCGGCAACTTCGTCGGCGGTCAACGCAAGGGTGGGCAGGTCATCGCCCACGCCGCCCTTTTCGAACACCTCGCGCGATGTCGCCTCGGCTGTCGCTGCGGCATTGGCACCATGGCACAGGGTCGTGACTTCGTTCGCAAGGATGATCTTGGCGGCGTTGATCTCGGCCCCTTCCAGCGCGCCAAGACGTTCACATTCATCCAGCGGCAGTTCGGTGAACAGTTTGGTAAATCGTCCCACATCGGCGTCGGTGGTGTTGCGCCAGAATTGCCAGAACTCATAGGGCGACAGCATATCGGCATTCAGCCAGATCGCGCCGCCCTGTGATTTGCCCATCTTGCGCCCGTCGCTGGTCGTCAACAGCGGCGAGGTAAGGCCGAAGATATCATGATCCAGCACCCGGCGCGTCAGGTCGATGCCGTTGATGATATTGCCCCATTGATCCGACCCGCCCATTTGCAGGACACAGCCATAGCGGCGGTTCAGCTCAAGGAAATCATAGGCCTGAAGGATCATATAGTTGAATTCGAGGAACGACAGGGATTGCTCCCGGTCGAGCCGCGATTTCACCGATTCAAACGCCAGCATCCGGTTGACCGAAAAATGCCGCCCGATGTCGCGCAGAAAATCGAGGTAGTTCAGATTGTCCAGCCATTCGGCATTGTTCAGCATCAGCGCATCAGAGGGGCCATCGCCATAGGTCAGGTATTTGGCGAACACCTGTTGCATGCCCGCAATGTTGGCCGCGATCTGCTCTGGCCCCAGCAACGGGCGTTCGTCGGCGCGAAAACTGGGGTCGCCCACCTTGGTCGTGCCGCCGCCCATCAGGGTGATCGGCTTGTGCCCGGTCTTTTGCAGCCAGCGCAGCATCATGATGTTCAGCAGATGCCCCACATGCAGCGACTTTGCGGTCGCGTCATATCCGATATAGGCAGGTGTGCCGGGCGTGCGCATTGCCTCGTCCAGCGCCTGATAATCCGTACAGTCGGCCAGAAAGCCACGGGACATCATCACATGCAGAAAGTCGGATTTTGGGTGGTAGGTCATCGTCGGTTCGTCCATCCTTGGCGGTGCGGCCCACCTATATCGGGCGCTTTGGGCGAGGGAAAGCCATGAAGACGAAAGCGCTTGTGGGCAAGGCTTCGAACCGGGCTGCGAACAGATCCGCAGACGGGCCGATCTGGGCTCTTGGTGCGATGTCGGGCACATCACTGGATGGGGTGGATGCCGCCATGGTGCTGAGCGATGGGCACGCGATCTTTGGCTTTGGCGAATCGCGATACCGCGCCTATTCCGACGATGAACGTGCGGTGCTGAAAGAAGCGTTGGGAACATGGGAAGGGGCCGGGGCGGCGACCGAGATCGTCGAGTCCGCCCATGCCGAGGTTCTGGCGCGGTTTCCCCGGGTCGATCTGGTGGGGTTTCACGGTCAGACGCTGGCCCATGATCCACAAGGGGGGCGCACGCGGCAGGTCGGTGACGGACGGCTTTTGGCCGAAACTCTGGGGCTGCCGGTGGTGTGGGATTTCCGCAGCGCGGATGTGCAGATGGGCGGCGAGGGCGCACCGCTTGCGCCGTTCTTTCACTTTGCCTGTGCGAAATGGATCGGGGCAACCGCGCCGCTCGCCTTTCTGAACCTTGGCGGAGTTGGCAATATCACCTTCGTCGATCCGTCTTTTGACGCGCCCGAACGGCCCGGCGCCTGTCTGGCCTTCGACACCGGCCCGGCCAATGCGCCGCTGAACGATCTGATGCGCGCACGGCTTGGGGTCGATCTGGACGAGGGCGGCGCGCTGGCCGCGCAGGGCACGGCGGATGAAACCGTATTGGCGCGGCTTCTGGGGCAGGGGTTCTTTCGCCGGATGCCGCCCAAGTCATTGGATCGCGACGATTTCGCATGGCTGGGCGATGCGGTTTGCGACCTGTCCGACGCCGATGCGGCGGCGACGCTGACCGCCTGTGTTGCAGGCTGTGTGGCGGCGGCGATGGAGCATATGCCCGCTTTGCCCGAGCGCCTGCTGGTCACCGGGGGCGGACGGCACAACCCGGTGATGATGGCGATGATCGCGGGGGCGGTGGATTGTCCGGTCGCCCCGGTCGAGGATGCCGGGCTGGACGGCGATATGCTCGAGGCACAGGCATTCGCCCATCTGGCGGTGCGGGTGGCGCGGGGGCTGTCGACATCCTGCCCGACGACCACGGGGGTTGCGGCGGCGATCGGCGGCGGTACGGTCAGCCGACCGGTACAAGACGCTGCGCCCGCCTGAACGGGCTGATCCGCCCGGGCACGTATTCCAACCCACCTGAACGGGCTGATCCGTTCGGGCACGCATGGCAGATTGTATTGCGGTTTACCTCAGCGGTTTGAGATGCCAATTGCAGGTTGCAAAGCCGACACCGGAACAGCGATCGGCTGACGTGACCGGCGGCAAAAAGGACTGTCGTGATGACCACTATCAAGCTTGCCATTGGCAGTATTTTTATCGGCTTCATTGTCCTGGGCCTGAAATCCCTCGCGTATTGGATGACGGGTTCGGTTGCGCTGTTGTCCGATGCGCTTGAAAGCACCGTCAATGTCGCGACGGCGTTCGCCGCTCTCATTGCGATTCGTATCGCGGCGAAACCCGCGGACGCCAACCATCCCTATGGCCACCACAAGGCCGAGTTTTTCAGCGCGGTCCTTGAAGGTGTAATGATCATAGTGGCCGCGCTTTTGATCCTGCGCGAAGCCTATTCGGGCTTTCTGGATCCTGTCGTGGTTAATGCGCCGACTGAGGGGCTTCTTGTGAACCTCGGCGCCACCTTGATCAACGGGTTCTGGGCGTGGATTCTGGTCAGTCGTGGGCGGCGGCAAAAATCTCCGGCGCTGGTGGCGGATGGGAAACATCTGTTTACGGATGTTGTGAGCTCGGTTGGTGTCGCTGCCGGCATTCTTCTTGCAATCGTCACCGGGTGGTGGATCCTCGACCCGGCTCTGGCTGCCCTTGTGGCGGTTCACATCCTTTGGTCGGGTTCGAAAATAATCAAGGACTCCCTAAGCGGTCTGATGGATGAGGCCGTGCCAGACACAACCCTGAACTCTATCCGCGCGATCATCGCATCAGAGGCAGACGGGGCAATGGAGGCGCATGATCTTCGGACACGCCATGCCGGACCGGCGATCTTTATCGACTTCCATCTTGTCATGCCCAGCGAAACGACGGTGTTTGAGGCGCATGAAATCTGTGACCGGATTGAAAACGCCCTGGAGAATGCAGTCCAGGGAGCTCGGATCACGATCCATGTCGAACCGGAACACAAATCAAAGCAGTCCGGAATCATCGTCCTCGATTGAATAAACGTCTCGAAACAGTCGTTTTTGCGGCGCAGGCTCGTAAGCGATGTTCCATCGCTGCGTCGATCTTATCGGGAAGTTTCCCGCCGAAACAATCCCAGAGGAAGCGCCGTCAGACCCCCCGATAGGGTTCGACGTATTGCAGCGCCATGTCCCAGGGAAAGAAAATCCAAGTGTCTTGCGACACTTCGGTGATGAAGGTGTCGACCATCGGCCGCCCCTTGGGCTTGGCATAGACCGTGGCGAAATGCGCCTTGGGGTACAGCGCGCGCACCAGCTCCAGCGTGCGGCCCGAATCGACCAGATCGTCGACGATCAGGATGCCGGTGCCATCGCCCATCAACTCGTGATCGGGCGATTTCAGCACCCGCGCTTCGGACTGGGTCTGGTTGTCATAGGATTTGACGCTCACGGTATCCACGGTGCGGATATCCAACTCGCGCGCAACGATCATCGCGGGGGCCATACCGCCGCGGGTGATGGCGACAACAGCCCGCCAGCCGCCGTCCACGGGACCATGCCCGTCAAGCCGCCAAGCCAGAGCGCGGCTGTCGCGGTGGATCTGATCCCATGAAATGTGGAACCCTTTTTCGTGCGGCAGGCGATCGGTCATGGTGGCAGCCCTCATTTGGCGGTTGAGGGTTTGTAGCGCCGGGCGACGGTTATGGAAAGCTTGGGCTTTGACTTTTGCCAAAGCCCGGCACCGATTTCTTCATGCCGGCACAAGGTTCAGGCTTGTCCCATCGATGCAATGCAGCGCCTGTCCCTTGATGGGCAGGATATGACCCATATGACTGCCACAACGCCGACAGTGCACCTCGATTGAAAACAGTTCGCCCAACTCTGGGGTTCCCTCCAGCAGGGCGTTGAAATTCGGATCCATTGTGGCACCATTCGGACCGTCGATCCCGGCCAGCAGCGAATTCGGTTCGGCGACCCGGAAGAACACCCAGCCTTTGCCGGGGTAAACCCGAAAGATCGATTGATAGAGCGGCAGATCGCACCCTTTGCATTCGAAATGCCCCGCGCGCTTGTCCTCCAACATCGGGCTCGACCCTTCCGGTTCGGTCTTGCCCTCGCGCAGGATGCCAAAGGCAAAATCGCCCAGCTGGGCCCGCCACTCGGCATCCGTTTTGGTGATCTCGTAGGGATACCCGTCCTGCCCGGCAACGAGATCGGCACTGGCGGTGTGCGACATCGTCATTCCCGCAGTTGCGATTGCCGTTCCTTTCAGAAATCGCCGACGATTGAGGGCCTGTTTCATTTGCGGTTCTCCCTTGGCATTTATATCGGTAATCTGAACATGCGAAATTCGCAGGATCAATTCCCGTAACGGAAATGGAGGTCATCAGATTTGACTGGCATCAGTCAGGGCGAGGGTCGCAATTCTAAAATCAGGTAAGTTTAATTACCTTTTGAATTGCTCCAAGATACTTTCCTCGCGGAATGATTGGCCAGCCCGTTCCTTAAAGCGGGCTGGCCGGATATCTGGCCTGCTTCGGGTGTCACTCCCGACGGAGCGCCGCTTCGATCGAGGCCTTGGCGCTTTCGCCGCCGCTGCTTTTGCCGGGATCGTTCAGGATGCCGACGATCTCGACCAGCTGCGCGAGTGTCAACGTCGTTGGATCGGCGTCGATATTGTATGTCTGGAAGGCATTGCCGACATTGGTCTCAATCATCGTAAGACCCGCCTGCATGCCCGCCGCGTCATAGTCCTGGGCCAGAGCAGCGGTTGCCGGCATCATAACCACCAGTGCGAGTGCCAATTTGGAAATCTTCATAGTAATTCCTATCCTGAGTTATACCGAAGGGAAATACACCTCCCGGTTATTCGCCGCATCGAATATCGATGTCATCGAAATCGCATTCCGGATCGGTTGCGGGTTTAACTCTTGCAGACTTGCTGAAGTTAGACCGGAAAGACTGTTCGAATTTCTCGTTGCGGTGAATTCAGGTTAACAAGAATGCTGGAGTAATCAATTCACCTTTGTTCACTCCGCATCAAGTGCGGGTGACAAGTTGTTTCAAAAGTGATCTTCAGGGTGATTGCCAATTTGAATATGTCAATTGGCCGCGATATTATCAAATCGCTGTGTGTTTTGTGAAATATTCGCCAAATTCGAGCAAGATACTGCTGGCCCTGGGGTGTGGCCCCTCAGTCCTTGCTCATATCCGGTGCATCCACGGCCTTCATGCCGACAACATGATAGCCGGCGTCGACGTGCAGGTTTTCGCCGGTGGTTCCCGAGCCGAGATCGGACAGTAGGTACAGAGCGGCCTTGCCGACCTCTTCTTGCGTCACGTTGCGGCGCAGGGGGGAATTGTATTCGTTCCACTTCATGATGTAGCGGAAATCGCCGATGCCGCTGGCGGCCAGTGTCTTGATCGGACCGGCAGAGATGGCGTTGACGCGGATGCCGTCCTTGCCCAGATCCTCGGCCAGATATTTCACCGAAGCCTCAAGCGCGGCCTTGGCCACGCCCATGACGTTGTAATGCGGCATGACCTTTTCGGCACCGTAATAGGTGAGCGTCAGCGCTGACGAGCCGGGGCCCATCAGTTTTTCCGCCCGCTGCATCACGGCAGTGAAAGAGTAAACGGAAATATCCATCGACATGCGGAAATTCTCGCGGGAGGTATCGACATAGCGGCCGCGCAGCTCGTTCTTGTCGGAAAAACCGATGGCATGAACCACGAAATCCAGCCCGCCCCAACGCTGTTTGATCTCGGCGAACAGCGCGTCAAGCGATGCGGCATCACCCACGTCGCAGGGCAGCACGAAATCAGATCCGACTTCGGCGGCAAGCGGTTTCACCCGCTTCAAAAGCGCGTCACCCTGATAGGAAAAACACATCTCGGCGCCCGCATCGCCGCAGGCGCGTGCAATGCCCCAGGCAATGGATTTGTCGTTGGCCAGCCCCATGATCAGACCGCGTTTCCCGGTCATCAATTCGTTGCCCATGTAGCCAAGCCCTTTCCCGAACCCTTACATCTCAAGTCGGTCTAGGGCATTGTCGCGCCATCATCAAGCCGCGCCAGAACGGGCCGGTGAGCAGGGGACAGCACGCCATGACAGACGATTCAAGCATCACAGGCTCCAGCATTTTTGGCGTGGACGATCCCTTTGCGCTGACCCGCGCATGGCTGGACGAAGCCGCGGCCAGCGAAATCGCCGATCCGAACGCCATGGCGCTGTCGACCGTTGCCGCCGATGGGATGCCGAACGTGCGCATTGTGTTGCTGAAAGGAATCGAGGACGACGCCTTTGTCTTCTATACCAATTATGACAGCGCAAAGTCGCAGGAACTGACCCAGAACGGCAAAGCGGCGTTTGTGCTGCATTGGAAAACCCTGAAACGGCAGGTACGCGTGCAGGGTGAGGTCAGCCGGGAAGACGGAGCCAAGGCCGACGCCTATTATAACTCGCGGCCGCTGGACAGTCGGCTGGGTGCCTGGGCATCGCAGCAGTCCCGCCCGCTGGACAGTCGGCAGACCCTTTCCGACGCTGTTGAAACGGCACGCGCCCGGTTTGGTGACAATCCGCCCCGCCCGCCGTTCTGGGGCGGCTTCCGCATCAAGCCGGTTCGATTCGAATTCTGGGCCGACGGCGCGTTCCGTTTGCATGACCGCGAAAGCTGGGAACGTGGCGAGAATGAGCCGGATTGGACCAAGACGCGACTTTATCCTTGATTTTATAGGCTGTTCCGTCGTGTGATGAGATTTTACGGGATACGAATGTGTCCTGAACTCCCTTTTTGCCCGGCAGTTTCGCCGGAGCTCATTTATTTGTTCGACGTCCGGATGCGGCGATTGCGAGGGTTACGTGCAGAACGACGTGATACTTGAAGAGTTTGAGGGTCTGGTAAAGTGGTTCGACCCGTCAAAGGGGTTCGGCTTTGTTGTCTCTGGCGGGATCGACTCGGACATTCTGCTCCATGCCAACGTGCTGCGCAATTTTGGCCAGAGTTCGGTCGCGGATGGATCGCAATTGCGCCTGTTGGTGCAGCGCACCGAGCGTGGGGCGCAGGCGGTCGAAATCCTGTCAATCCATGCTCCGCAACCGTCGGTAACCGATTCGGAGTCGCGGCGCGGTGAAATTTTCGATCCGCTGCTCGTGGGGGGGCCGATAGAACCGGCGCGGGTGAAATGGTTCGACAAGGCCAAGGGATTCGGATTTGCCAATGTATTCGGCAAGCCCGATGATGTTTTCGTACATATCGAAGTCTTGCGCCGGTCCGGGCTGGCCGATCTACAACCCGGAGAAGCGGTGGCGATACGTGTGGTAGACGGCAAAAGAGGCAAACTGGCAACCGAGGTAACGGCATGGGATTCTATCCTGAATGCAGTCGAATGATACGTATTCCGGGCTTGGCCGTGCTGGTCGCTTTGGTCGTTTCGGGTCCGGTCTGGGCCGGGTGCCTGGCCGATTCGGTTGAATTGCGCGGTGACTGGGGATCAGCGCGATTCGGAGTCGAGATCGCCGATGATCCGGATGAACGGTCGCAGGGGTTGATGCACCGCGAAAGCATGGCGAGAAGTCGCGGCATGCTGTTTGTCTATGAAAGCCCGCAACGGGCCTCATTCTGGATGCGCAACACCTTGATCCCGCTCGACATGATCTTTGCCGATCCCACCGGAACTGTCACCCGGGTACATGAAAACGCCGTTCCGCTGGACGAAACGATGATTCCGGGCGGCGACAATGTATTATTCGTGCTCGAGATCAACGGCGGCCTTGCCCGGCGCATGGGAATAGTGCCCGGCAGCCAGCTTCGCCATCCGGCAATTGAACAGAATGACGCCGCATGGCCATGTGACGCGTCTTGACGCTTTCCTTCCCCGCGCGGCGCCTGTAAGGAACCCGTGTCGGGGCGTAGCGCAGCCTGGTAGCGCATCTGTTTTGGGAACAGAGGGTCGTAGGTTCGAATCCTATCGCCCCGACCATTTAGCCGGTTGTCCGGAAATCCAACATCTTTGATCCGGGCAACACCGGCCATCGCGCAGGCGGGAACAACCGGTTGTCCTGTCCGGCAACGGGCCTTGCGCAATATTGCGCGCCCCCCTAAATCACTGGCATGGCCGTACTCGATATCCTGATCCATCCCGATCCCCGTCTGAAAAAGCCCGCCGCGCCCGTGGAGTCGGTCACGCCGGACTTGCGCAGGCTGGCCGATGACATGCTGACCACGATGTACGACGCCCCCGGAATTGGGCTGGCGGCGCCGCAGGTGGGTTTCATGCAGCGTTTGATCGTGGTGGATTGCGTCAAGGAAGAAGGCGCTCCGCCGCGACCGATCGTGATGCTGAACCCGCATGTGACGTGGGAATCGGATGAACGCTCGGTCTATGAAGAGGGGTGTCTGTCGATCCCCGAACAATACGGCGAGGTCGAGCGTCCGGCCGAGGTGGAAGTGAGTTGGCAAGGTCTGGATATGATCGGGCAAAGCGAACGGTTCTCGGGACTTTGGGCGACCTGTGTGCAGCACGAGATCGATCATCTGGACGGTAAGCTGTTCATCGACTATCTGCGCCCGCTGCGCCGGCAGATGATCACCCGCAAGATGGTCAAGCTGAAGCGCGAGCGGTTGCGCGCGTGATTCGCCCGCTGCGGCTGTGGCCCGACCCGGTGCTGAGCCTTGTGTGTCCGCAGGTGACGGTGTTTGACGCGAATCTGCAACGGCTGGCCGATGACATGCTGGAAACGATGTACGCCGCGCAGGGCCGGGGGCTGGCCGCGCCGCAGGTCGGCGAATCGCTGCGGTTGTTCGTGATGGACGTGACATGGAAGGACGCAGAACCCGAGCCCTTGGTCTGCGTCAACCCGGTGATCGTTTCGGCCTCGGACGAGACAACGGCGTTCGAAGAGGGCTGCCTGTCGATCCCCGGCATTCCCGCCACGGTGACACGGCCTGCCCAAATCCTTTTGCGCTGGCAGGATATAAACGGCGCGGGGCACGAGGCGCAGATGACGGGCCTACGGGCCGTCTGTGCGCAGCACGAGCTGGATCATCTGGACGGGATCGTGATTTTCGACCGGATCGACCCGGATTTGCGCGCCACTTTGGAAACAGGATACTTGAACCGATGACCAACCCCGGCTCTGGCCCTCGCCCGTTTGTCCAATGGCCGGACCGGCGGCTGCGCAGCGTGGCCGCACCGGTGGAGGCCGTGAACGATGAGATCCGCGCACTGTGGGATGAGATGATCGAGGCGATGGACGCCATGCCCGGTGTCGGACTGGCCGCGCCGCAGCTTGGGGTGATGCTGCGCCTTGCCGTGATTGATGCGTCCGATGCGCGCGGGCAGGCCGTGTGTATGGCCAATCCCGAAGTGCTGCACGCCAGCGTCACCCTGCGCGAACACGAAGAAGCATCGCCCAATCTCCCCGGAGCCTCTGCCGTCATCGCGCGACCAAGGGCGGTGACCCTGCGCTTTGTGAACCGTGATGGCGAATCCGAGGAACGCGATTTTGTCGGACTTTGGGCGACCAGTGCGCAGCATCAGATCGATCATTTGAACGGCCGGATGTATTTCGACCGGCTCGGACGGATCAAGCGGGACATGCTGCTGAAGCGGGCGTTGAAACGCCGCTGAGGGGGGTACAGAATTTCGTGGAAATTCTGGCCTTCGGCGAGAGTATTTTTACAAAGAAGAAACGGGGAGCTGCACATGCGGATCGTTTTCATGGGAACGCCGACGTTTTCGGTACCGGTGCTCGACGCGTTGGTTGCTGCGGGGCATGAGGTGGCTTGTGTGTACACCCAGCCGCCGCGCCCTGCGGGACGTGGCAAGAAGGACCGGCCCGGCCCTGTGCATGCCCGCGCCGAGGCGTTGGGGCTGCCGGTGCGCCATCCGATCTCGCTGAAAGGTGATGCAGAGCGGGCGGCATTCGCAGCGCTGGGGGCCGATATTGCCGTCGTCGTCGCCTATGGGTTGATCCTGCCGCAGGCGGTTCTAGATGCGCCGGTGCGGGGCTGTCTAAATATTCATGCGTCGCTTTTGCCCCGTTGGCGTGGTGCGGCGCCGATTCACCGCGCAATCATCGAGGGAGACGCCGAAACCGGGGTTTGCATCATGGGGATGGAGGCAGGTCTGGACACCGGACCAGTGCTGCTGTGTGAAAAGACGCCGATTGGTGCTGTCGAGACGACCGGTGATCTGCATGACCGTCTGTCCGGGATGGGTGCGCGTTTGATCGTCGATGCGCTGGAGCGGCTGGACGATCTGCGCCCAGTGCCCCAGCCGGAGGCAGGCGTGAGTTATGCGGCAAAGATCGACAAGGCGGAAGCACGGGTCGACTGGACACTTTCGGCGGTTGCTGTGGATCGGCAGATTCGCGGCCTGTCGCCCTTTCCGGGTGCCTGGTGCGAGGTGGCCGGCGAAAGGGTGAAGCTATTGCGTTCACAGGTTGTGATGGGCTCTGAGGCGCGGTCGGTTCCCGGGCAGGTTCTGGAGGGGTTCACGATTGCCTGCGGAACGGGTGCGGTGCGAATTGATCAGGCCCAGCGGTCGGGCCGACAACCGATGGCGGCGGAAGATGTGCTGCGCGGACTGAGGTTGCCAGCCAAGCTGGACTGACGCGTGCAGTAAGCTGTGTGGGGGAGCCGCGCTCGATCACACAGGCGAAATCACACAGGCAAACCTCGGGTTCAGGCCTTTGCCTTGAACGGTGCCATTCCGGCGCGCGCGAGTTCGTCGGCCTTTTCGTTTTCGGGGTGCCCGGCATGGCCCTTGACCCATTCCCAGGACACTTGATGGCGCTGTTGTGCTTCATCAAGGCGACGCCACAAATCCTCGTTCTTGACCGGTTTCTTCTGCGACGTGCGCCAGCCATTGCGTTTCCAGCCGTGGATCCAGGTGGTGACGCCATTCTTGACATAGGCGCTGTCGGTGATGACGGTGATTTCCGAGGGGCGCGACAGGGATTCAAGCGCATTTATTGCACCCAGCAATTCCATGCGGTTGTTTGTCGTATCCCGTTCGCCGCCGCTCAGCTCTCGTTGCTTGAGGACAGAGCCGCCGTCGCGGGCGATCAGCAACGCGCCCCAGCCACCGGGGCCGGGATTGCCGCTGCACGCGCCGTCAGTGTACGCGGTGATATGGGGCATCGGGCCTCGCAGAAATTGATGTCAAGGTGTGGCGCGGGAGGGTGACCCGGCGGTGTTGTGCCCGACCTAGCCGATCATCGCTGCGGGGGCCAGAGGGGCGTGGTAATTCCCCAAGGATCGTTTGTTACGCCGGTGGCGTTACAGGGGCGGCTTTGACGGATTCGCCGCCAAGGAATGCGCCAATGGTGTTCAGCCGTTCGACATTGTCACAGATCACCTTGAACACGACCAGCAGCGGCACTGCCACCAGCGCCCCGGGAATGCCCCAGAGCCAGCCCCACAGCACAACCGCCAGAAACACCGCGACGCCGTTCATCTCAAGCCGCCGACCGACCAGCCAAGGGGTGAGGAACTGTCCTTCGATTGCCGTCAGAAACACGTAACCCGCAGGAAGCAGCAGCGCGTATCCGATATTGTCGAAGGCTACGATGGCATAGGCCCCGACCATCGCCGCACCGACCAGTCCGCCCAAATAGGGCAGGAAGTTGAGAGTGAAGGCGAGGACCCCCCAGATATAGGGATAGTCCAACCCCATCGCCATCAGGAACGCTCCGACGGCCAGCCCGAGACAGAAATTGATCAGCGTGATGGTCAGCAGATACCGCGATACGTTGCGCTCGATGTCATAGACTGTGGTCAGGGCGCGTTTTTTTTCGCTCATCCGGGGCAGGGCCTGAATCAGTTTGATCAGGAACATTTCTCCCGAGGCGAGCAGGAAGGTGGCCAGAACCATCGATACGCCCATGGTGGCACCGATCCGCCCCAGTGTGCTCATCGCATTGTTCAACAACGACGGTTGTTTCAGGACAACCTCGCGGGTTGCATCCTCGCCCATACGGGCCATGGATTCGACCTCTTCCGTAGCGTCCTTGACGTCCTTTACCGATGACATCAGCCTTGCCAGCTTGACCTTCAGGTCGATTTGAAGCTGCGCGCTGTCGGCCATCAGGGTGTTGACCGCCCCCGCCGACAAACCCGCCGCTCCAACCAGCACAAGGGTCAGCGTCAGGGTCAACAGCACGGCAGCCAACGGTGCTGGGCATCCCGCGCGCTGCATCCCGCGCGCCAGGGGGCGCAGGGTCAGCGCCAAAAGCAGTCCGCCGACGACCGGCAGCAACAGATCGCGCGCCAAAAAGGCCGATGCGAAAAGGGCGAGGATGACAAGCGTGGTCACGCCGCGTCGGATGGATCTAATGTCGCTCACATGGCACCAGCAGGGTTCAGGGTGAAAACCCGGCACGGGGGGCTTGGCGGTTCGAGCCGGACAGATTGACGTCACAGACCAGTGAATGGCCGGATGTCAGAGCAACACCGCAGCGGGAATGCGGTTCCTTCTCGGGTGAAAAAATCCGGATCGAGACTGGCGGATCACAATAATTTTGGTGCTTCAGGCTGCATTGCTTTCGCTTCGAATGACGGTCAGTGACAGGCCGCCGATCACGACGATGGTCAGCATCACGCGCTCCACCAAGGCGGCGTCAGCCCCCGCCGCCAGAACAGCGCGTCCAGCGCCAGCAGCGAAACGCTGCCGAGCCTCCACTGTGCGCGGTCTTGCCATTGGTGCCACAGGGGCGCAATGCGCGGGCACCCTCGGTCGTGACCGTTGCCAGATTAGTGATCAGCGGGCGCTCCAACCGATCTTTGGGGATCGACATGGCGTGTCATGGCGGATCTCGCACCACGACGGGCGACGGTTCCCGTCCGCCGACGGTTGCGCTGAGCCACTACGGCATTCTTGTACCAGCTTGGCCGTCATTGGTGAGCCAGCGCGATCTATAGGAAGGCGAGACGGGGCATCCCAAAGCCAATCCGTTTCACGGGACACTGTCGATCCTAGCCCGATCAACTGAACGCAACCGTGTCAGACGGATTCGCGCAGCACTTTCGGCACCTTGAATTCCACGTTTTCGACGGCGGTTTCCACCTGTTCAACTGTCAGGTCAAAGCGGGCGCCGAAGGCTTCGATCACTTCGTTTACCAGCAATTCGGGCGCGCTGGCCCCGGCTGTGATGCCGATGCTGGTGATCCCGTCCAGCGCCCGCCAGTCGATGTCGATCGCCCGCTGCACCAGTTGGGAGTAGGCGCAACCGGCGCTGCGCCCGACTTCGACCAGCCGTTTGGAATTGCTTGAGTTCGGCGCGCCGATCACCAGTATTGCATCGCATTTCGGTGCCATTGCCTTGACCGCGTGTTGCCGGTTGGTGGTGGCGTAACAGATGTCTTCCTTGTGCGGGCCGACGATGGCGGGAAACCGCGCCTGCAACGCCGCGACGATTCCGGCAGTGTCATCAACCGAAAGTGTGGTCTGGGTGATATAGGCAAGCTGTTGGGGGTCGCGGGGCGTCAGATGCGCCACGTCGTCGGCGGTTTCCACCAACAACACCTCGCCGGGGGGCAATTGGCCCATGGTGCCCAGTGTTTCGGGGTGTCCGGCATGGCCGATCATCACCATCTGCAACCCGTTTGCATGGTGGCGTGCGGCTTCGATGTGAACCTTTGAGACGAGCGGGCAGGTGGCATCGACGTACAGCATCTGCCGCGCTTCGGCGGCGGCGGGTACGGATTTTGGCACGCCATGGGCGGAAAAGATCACCGGGCGGTCCGACGGGCATTCCTCCAGCTCCTCGACGAAGACGGCACCTTTTTCGCGCAGGCTGTCGACGACAAAACGGTTGTGCACGATCTCGTGGCGCACAAAGACTGGCGCGCCCCATTTCTCCAACGCCAGTTCGACAATCCGGATCGCCCGGTCAACGCCAGCGCAAAACCCGCGCGGGGCGGCAAGATACAAGGTGAGCGGCGGTTTGGGCATTGCGGCGGTCCTCGGCAGAGTTCGGATCCCACAGGCAGGCGGGTGCACGCCACAGATAGGGATGGGCGCACGGGGCGTCCAGCCCCGGGCGGAGTGTGACGTGCTCGTCCCTCAAAGGCGGGGGCGGTCTGGACGAGGCTGCACTGTTCCATTTGCAGCCCGATCCGTACCGGAGCAGGTTATTGTCCAGCAATCTCGCGCAGGTTATTTTCTTCGTCGCGAGGATTTTCCCGTGGCGGGCGACCGATCACTTCTTTCAGCTCGTCCAGTTCGATGAAATTATCGGCCTGGCGGCGGAGCTCGTCAGAGATCATCGGCGGTTGGCTGCGAATCGTCGAAACCACGGACACCCGCACACCCGATCGTTGCAGTGATTCAACCAATGGCCGAAAATCGCCGTCGCCCGAAAACAGGACGATGTGATCAACCCGCGGCGCCAGCTCCATCGCATCGACACAAAGTTCGATATCCATGTTGCCCTTGACCTTACGGCGACCCTGACTGTCGGTATATTCCTTGGCCGGTTTCGTGACCATGGTATACCCGTTATAGTGCAACCAGTCGACCAAAGGCCGGATCGGCGAATAGTCGTCATTTTCAAGCAGCGCGGTATAATAGAAAGCGCGCAGTAATTTACCGCGGCGCATGAACTCTTGCCGCAGCAATTTGTAATCGATGTCAAACCCAAGCGACTTGGCAGCCGCGTAAAGGTTTGAACCATCGATGAACAGCGCGAGCCGTTCGTCTCGATAGAACATGAAATATAGCCCTTTCAATGACCTGAACACTGGTTTCCGTGAGCGATAGTGGTAGGCGGTTGTAATTGTGATAGGCGCGTGTACAGGATTGTTAAGTATCTAGGATAAACGGATCGTGTTTAAAACGACATTCAGACCAAAGACCGATATAAATATTTTAATCGCATTGGGGGCGAACACACCCAATGCGGGTCACTCCCTGAGCGAAGCGCTGAACGACGCACTGTCCCAAATCGACACAACCGACTGCCGTTTGACGGGCAAAAGCAGGCTATTTAATACGCCCTGCTTTCCAGAAGGGGCCGGACCAGACTATATTAATGCAGCAGCGGCCTTTCAGACAAGCCTTTCGGCGCAAGAAGTGCTGAATCGGCTGCATTTTGTCGAAAAGGGTGCCGGACGCGAGCGGACCGTCCGTTGGGCCGAACGTACGCTGGACCTTGATCTGCTGGCCTTTGGCGACGCGGTATCCCCTGATCTGGCGACATTTCAGGCATGGCGGGAGTTGCCGCTTGCCCGCCAGAAAACCGAAGCCCCCGACCGCCTGATCCTGCCGCATCCAAGGATGCACGAACGGGCCTTTGTGCTGATTCCCCTGATGGATGTGGCGCCCGACTGGCGGCACCCGGTTTTGGGTCTGACGGTGCGGCAAATGGTGCAGGCGCTGCCCGAGGCCGATAAATCTGCAATTTGTCCGGTCGCCGGCTGACTTCTCGGGGATTTTGTGGTTGTCAAGACTTTTCAGCAGGCATAGACAGGGTGGCTCAGGCATTCCAATGACGAACTGGAGATTCCAATGGCCCGCGTAACGGTCGAAGATTGCGTTGACAAGGTTCCGAACCGGTTCGAACTCGTGATGTTGGCGGCACACCGCGCTCGCGAAATCGCAGCCGGCGATGCGCCGACGGTTGATCGCGACAACGACAAGAACCCTGTCGTTTCCCTGCGCGAGATCGCAGAAGAAACCCAGAAGGCCGACGCCCTGCGCGAACGGATGATCGAAAGCCACCAGACGCAGATCGAGGTCGACGAACCCGAAGAGGATTCGATGGCGCTGTTGATGGGTGGTACACCCGACAAGCCCGCCGAAGACGACATGAGCGAAGAGAAACTCCTGCGCGCCCTTATGGAAGCACAGGGGCAGCAATAACCCCGTGATGGCCCGCGTTGAAAATGCGCGGGGCGCACTTGTGGCGGCGGACCAGATGACGACAGCCGAAGATCTGATCGACCTGGTTCGCGCCTATAACCCGAAATCCAATGCTAATCTGCTGAGACGCGCCTTTGTCTATGGCGCGGGGATGCACGAAGGACAGCTGCGGCATTCGGGTGACCCCTATTTCACCCATCCCGTTGCCGTTGCTGCGGTTCTGGCTGACATGCAGCTGGACGATGCCACCATCGTGACGGCGCTTTTGCACGACACGATCGAAGATACGAAATCGACATTTGGCGATGTCGAAGCGCATTTCGGCAAGGAAATCGCCGAACTGGTTGATGGCGTCACCAAGCTGACCAATCTTCAGTTGAACAGTTCGGAAACCAAACAAGCCGAGAATTTCCGCAAGCTGTTCATGGCCATGTCGCGGGATCTGCGGGTCATTCTGGTAAAGCTGGCCGACCGGCTGCACAATATGCGCACGATCAAGTCGATGCGCCCGGACAAGCAGGCGCAGAAGGCCCGCGAAACGATGGATATCTATGCTCCGCTGGCCGGGCGCATGGGTATGCAATGGATGCGTGACGAGCTTGAGGATCTGGGGTTTCAGGTTCTGAACCCCGAAGGGCGCACCAGCATCATCCGCCGTTTCATCACATTGCAACGGGAAACCGGCGATGTGATCCACAAGATCACCACCGACATCCGTCATGAGTTGGACAAGGCCCGCATCGAAGCCGAAGTGTTCGGCCGGGCCAAGAAACCCTATTCCATCTGGCGCAAGATGGAGGAGAAAAAGCTGTCCTTCTCGCGCCTGTCGGACATCTATGGGTTTCGGGTGATCTGCGCATCAGAGTTTGAATGCTATGTCGCGCTGGGCGCGATTCACCAGCGTTGGCGTGCGGTGCCGGGGCGGTTCAAGGATTATATCAGCCAACCGAAATCGAACGGTTACCGGTCGATCCACACCACTGTGTCCGGACGCGACGGCAAGCGGGTCGAGGTGCAGATCAGGACCCGCCAGATGCACGAGGTCGCCGAAACCGGAGTTGCCGCGCATTGGTCCTATCGCGACGGGATCCGCGTTGAAAACCCGTTTGCGGTTGATCCGGTGAAATGGATTGCCACCCTGACCGAGCGGCTGGACCCCTCGGAAGACAACGAAGATTTTCTCGAGGCGGTCAAGCTCGAGATGTACACCGATCAGGTGTTCTGCTTCACCCCCAAGGGCGAAGTCGTGAAACTGCCGCGCGGGGCGACGCCCTTGGATTTCGCCTATGTGATCCACACAAGGATCGGCGACAGTTGCGTGGGTGCCAAGGTCGATGGAATCCGCGTGCCGCTTTGGACGCGGCTGAAAAACGGCCAGTCGGTTGATATCATCACCGCCGAGGGCCAGCGTCCGCAAGCCACATGGATCGATATTGTGGTGACCGGCCGCGCCAAGACCGCGATCCGCCGGTCCCTGCGCGACGAGGATCGCGAACGGTTCATCAAACTGGGTCTGGAGCTGGCCCGCATCGCCTTTGATCATGTGGGCAAGCGGATGACGGACCGGGCGCTGATCACCGCTGCACGGCGGATGGATTTGCCCAGCAGCGACGAATTGCTATCGCGGCTTGGCTCAGCAGAGATCACCGCGCGCCTTGTGATCGAAACTCTGTATCCCGAACTGATCGCCCATCCCGGAGACGAGATCGAACCGGGGCGCGCGATCGTCGGCCTGTCGCCGAAACAGACGTTCCAGCGCGCCCGCTGTTGCCAGCCGGTGCCGGGCGAACGGATCGTCGGCATCACCTATCGCGGGCGTGGCGTGATGATCCATGCGATCGACTGTCCAATTCTTGGCGAGTTCGAAGAAGAGACGGAACGCTGGGTCGATCTGCAGTGGCATTCCGGGCTGCACCCGGCGGTGCACACCGTGTCCTTCGATATGACGATCAGCAATGACGCCGGTGTCTTGGGCCGGATCTGTACGTTGATCGGCCAACAGAAGGCGAATATATCGGATCTTCACTTCCGCGACCGGAAACCGGACTTTTACCGCCTTATTGTGGATGTAGATCTGCGGGATGTGGAGCATATGCATGCGGTCCGGCAAATGCTTGAGGCCGACAGCGATGTTGCCACGATAACGCGGCATCGGGATCCGGACCTGAAACCCTGAACCAAAGGAAAGTGCGCGACTGTGGTGTTCAAACGACGCACTCCACGCTCCTATCTTCAGACTTTCGCGCATTTCTTTTATCCGCGCGGAGGCTGGATGCGTGCCGGTCAGTATGTTGTGCTGCGGCTGCGCCGTCTTCCCGATCCTGCGCATAAGATCAGCCGGGGCATCGCGGCGGGGGTATTCACCAGTTTTACGCCGCTGTTCGGATTTCATTTCCTTACCGCCGTGACGCTGGCCTGGCTGCTGCGGGGCAACATGCTGGCAGCTTTGCTGGCGACCTTTGTCGGCAATCCACTGACTTTTCCGATCATCGCCACCGTGTCGGTCGAACTGGGCAGCAGGATGCTGGGCAATCCGGGGGGCGTGCCACTCCATGTGGTGCTGTCGTCGTTTTCCTATGCATCTTTGGAGCTTTGGGGAAACCTCAAGGCGATTTTCACTCCAGAACTCACGCATTGGGGGCGGATGGAGTATTTCTTTGACCACATCTTCCTGCCCTACCTTGTCGGCGGCATCATTCCGGGTATCGTCTGTGCGCTGCTGTCCTATTTCGCGTCGCGTCCGTTGTTGGCGGCTTATCAGAAGGCGCGGATCAAGCGGTTGAAGAAGAAATTTGAAAAGCGCCGCGCTTTGATCGAGGCGACGAAACTGAAGGCCGACCTGGAAACGACGTCGGCTGAATCCGGAAGGTAACCGACATGAGCAAGAACCGTCTGCGGCTGGGTGTGAACATCGATCACGTTGCCACGGTGCGCAACGCCCGCGGAGGCGCCTTTCCCGATCCGTTGCGCGGCGCCCGTCTGGCCGAAGAGGCAGGCGCCGACGGGATCACCGCCCACCTGCGCGAGGATCGCCGCCATATCCGCGACGCCGACATAGAAAATCTGGTGGCGAACCTGCGCGTGCCGCTGAACTTTGAAATGGCGGCGACGGCGGAAATGCAGGCGATTGCCCTGCGTCATAAACCCCATGCGGTCTGTCTCGTCCCCGAAAAGCGTGAGGAACGCACAACCGAAGGCGGTCTTGACGTGCTGCGCGACGAATCCGGGCTGGGCAGGTTCATCGCGCCCTTGCGCGATGCGGGGTGCCGGGTGTCGCTGTTCATCGCCGCAGACCCGGCCCAGATCCAGGCGTCAGCACGGATCGGCGCGGCGGTGATCGAACTTCACACCGGGGCCTATTGCGATTTCGATGCCGCGGGAAAGATGGCCGAACGTGACGCCGAACTGGCGCAGCTGCGCGATATGGCGGCACTGGCCGATTCGCTTGGGCTTGAGGTGCATGCGGGTCACGGGTTGAACTTTGAGACAGCGGCGCAGATTGCGGCCTTTCCACAGGTGGCTGAACTGAACATCGGCCATTTTCTGATTGGCGAGTCGATCTTTCTCGGGTTGAAACCGGCCATCGCTGAAATGCGCCGGGTGATGGACGCGGCCCGGAGCGCAATGTGAGAGAACGAAAGACGCCGGAGTGATCCTGGGCATCGGCACCGATCTGGCCAACATCGAGCGTATCGCGGGCGTGTTGGAGCGGCACGGCGACAGGTTTCGCAATCGAGTGTTCACCGAACCCGAAAAGCAGCGCGCCGAGCGCCGGCTCGATCCTGCCGCCACCTATGCAAAACGCTGGGCCGCCAAAGAAGCGTGTTCAAAGGCGCTGGGCACCGGGTTGCGCATGGGGATCGCGTGGCGCGACATGGCGGTGACGAACCTGCCCACCGGGCAGCCGGTCATGGCGGTTACCGGATGGGCGGCTGAACGGCTGGCGGCAATGACCCCTCCGGGCCACCGCTCGATCATCCATGTGACCCTGACCGACGATCACCCTTGGGCACAGGCTTTTGTGGTGATCGAGGCCCTGCCCGATGCCTGAGCGGGCGCTGCCCTTGCCCGGCGCTGCAGCGCGGCAACCTTGACTCCCCCCGGTCCCGGGACCATGAAGCGCGGGAACAATCAAAAGGGCAGGGCATGGCAGCGGCAGAGAAGAAGGACGGCATCCTCGAAACCGTCAAGACCATCGTTTATGCCCTGTTGATTGCGGGTATTTTCCGCACCCTGTTCTTTCAGCCGTTCTGGATTCCGTCGGGCAGCATGAAAGACACGTTGCTGGTCGGTGACTTCCTGTTCGTCAACAAGATGGCCTATGGCTATTCGCAGTATTCCTGTCCGTTTTCGATCTGCCCGATCTCGGGCCGCATCTTCGGGTCCGAACCCGATCGCGGTGATGTCGTGGTGTTCCGCCATCCGGTGACGGGTTCGGATTTCATCAAACGTCTGATCGGCCTTCCCGGCGACCGGGTGCAGGTCAAGGGCGGGGTTCTGTTCATCAACGATGAAGAGGCAAAGCAGGAACCGGCGGGCAAATTTGTCGAGACATTCGAACAACAGGGCCCGATGGGCAGCTTGCCGCAATGCGAGAATGGCGGCGTCGGTCTTGGCGGCGATTGCGAAAAGTCGCGGTACCGCGAAACTCTGCCCGGCGGGGTCAGTCACGATATTCTGAATATCCGCGAAAGCCGTCTGGATGACACGCCGGTCTATACTGTGCCGGCTGGCGAATACTTTTTCATGGGCGACAACCGCGACAACTCGACCGACAGCCGGGTCAGCCAGAACGCCATGGGTGTTGGGTTCGTGCCCTTTGCAAACCTGATCGGACGGGCCGACCGGGTGGTGTTTTCGTCTGCGGGCAAGTCGATGCTGTTCTTCTGGACATGGCGCTCGGACCGTTTTTTCAAGGCGATCGATTGAACCGGGCGTTATGAAATTATCCGCTGATCTTGTGGCATTTGCCGGACGTCTGGGGCATGATTTTGCCACGCCCGATCTGCTGGTACACGCCATTACCCACGGTTCGATCTCATCTGCGACACGGCCCGACAATCAGCGGCTTGAGTTTCTGGGCGACCGGGTGCTGGGTCTTGTAATGGCCGAGGCGCTGCTGGCCGCTGACAGGCAGGCCGCCGAAGGGCAGTTGGCGCCGCGGTTCAATGCACTGGTGCGCAAGGAAACCTGCGCCGACGTGGCCCGTGCCATTGATATCGGTGCGGTGCTGAAACTGGGCCGTTCCGAACAGATGTCAGGCGGGCGGCGCAAGCAGGCGCTGCTTGGTGATGCGATGGAGGCGGTGATTGCCGCCGTATACCTTGACGCAGGTTTTGAGGCGGCGCGCGCCGTGATCCTGCGCCACTGGACCGTGCTGATCGAAAAGGTCGAAACGGACGCCCGTGATGCCAAGACGGCACTGCAGGAATGGGCACAGGCGCGTCGCCTGCCGCCACCTCTTTACACTGAAATTGCGCGCGAGGGGCCAGATCACGCCCCGGTTTTCACCATCGAGGCCCGGCTGATCTCGGGCGAGGCGGAACAGGCCCGCGCCAATAGCAAACGGGCGGCCGAACAGGGCGCGGCGATTGCATTGATGGCCCGGCTGGAGCAAGCGACATGACAACCGAAACGACCCCTGAAATGACCGACAATGAACCGCGCCGTGCCGGATTTGTCGCCCTGATCGGCGAACCGAATGCCGGTAAATCGACACTGCTGAACCGGATGGTCGGCGCCAAGGTTTCGATCGTCACCCACAAGGTGCAAACCACGCGTGCCCGCATCCGTGGCGTGGCGATCGAGGGCGCAGCGCAGATCGTTTTCGTCGATACCCCGGGGCTGTTCAGTCCGCGCCGCCGCCTTGACCGCGCCATGGTCGCCGCCGCATGGAGCGGTGCCGCCGATGCTGACATCACGGTGCTGATGATCGAGGCGAACCGGGGGCTGACCGAAGGCGTCGATTCAATCCTGACCGCGCTGGAAGAACACAAGACAGGTCGGACCGTGCTGGCGATCAACAAGATCGACCGGGTCGAAGCGCCGGTTCTGCTGGCCCTGACCAAGGCGATGAACGACCGCCACCCGTTCGAGGAAACCTTCATGATCTCGGCGGAAAAGGGCCACGGCGTCGACCATCTGCGTCAATGGCTGGGAGGCGCGTTGCCCGAGGGGCCTTGGTTGTACCCCGAGGATCAGATTGCCGATCTGCCCATGCGGATGATCGCGGCCGAAATGACCCGCGAAAAGCTGACGCTGCGACTGCATCAGGAACTTCCCTATGAGTTGACGGTGGAAACCGAAGAGTGGGAAGACCGCAAGGACGGCAGCGCGCGGATTGATCAGGTGATCTATGTCCAGCGCGACGGTCACCGGGGCATCATCCTTGGGAAAAAGGGCGAGACGATCAAGGCGGTCAGTCAGGCCGCCCGCGTCGAGATCGAGGCCTTCACCGGGCGAAAGATCCACCTGTTTCTCAAGGTCAAGGTGCGGCCGGGCTGGCTGGACGAGGCCGCGCGCTATCGCGAAATCGGGCTGGACTACGGCGACTGATCCGGGCCTGTTGCCTGCCACCGCAAAAAGGCGGCGGGTGGGCCTTTTCACGGCCCGCTCAACACGCCACGATACCGATATGAAACAGATCGTCTTATCATGCGCCTGACCGCACAGTTCTGGGTGCAGGCCTATCTGACGCGCCTGCGTTTGGCCGACATCCCGGCCTATGTCGTGGCCCATGGCGACGACACCGCGGGCGCCGTTCTGGTCAAACTCTCCACACTCGACGGGCAGGCAAAGGTGTTTGAACGCCGGTTCGATCTGATGTCGGGCCAGCGGCGCTGGGATATCCTCAGCGAAGGAACCGAGCCTGACACCGACACCGTCATCGCCCGCCAGCGCAGCTATGACCCCGATCTCTGGGTGATCGAGGTCGAGGATCGGCAGGGGCGGCACCTGCTGGATGAACCGGGGCTGTCGGAGTGATTGAGTGGCGCGATCAGGGCGTCGTCCTGACCGCCCGCCCGCACGGCGAAACCTCGGCGATTGTCGAGGTGTTCACACCGCTTCATGGCCGCCACGCCGGGGTCGTGCGGGGCGGTGTGGGGCGGCGTCTGTCGCCGTTGATGCAACCGGGTGCGCAGCTTGATGTTGTCTGGCGTGCCCGGCTCGAGGATCACATGGGCGCCTTCACCGTCGAATCCCGCGCCAGCCGGGCGGGCCTGATGGGCGACCGGCTGACGTTGGCCGGGCTGAACGCGATCACTGCGCTTTTGTCATTTTGCCTGCCCGAACGCGAAGCGCATCCGGGGCTGTACCAACACTCCATCGCGCTGCTTGACCGGTTGGGCGACAATGACGACTGGCCGCTGGACTACCTGCACTGGGAGCAGTCCCTGCTTGATGAAACCGGTTTCGGGCTGTCCTTGGGAGTTTGCGCTGTCACGGGCAGCCGTGAAAACCTGACTTTTGTGTCTCCGAAAACCGGGCGCTCGGTCAGTCGAGAAGGGGCGGGCGATTGGGCAGACCGGCTGCTTGCCCTGCCGCCCTGCCTTTTGGGGCAGGGGGCGGCGACGGCTGCCGAATTGCTGGCGGGTCTGGATACAACCGGGCATTTTCTTGAGAACCACCTTGCCCCGTCGCTGGGGCAGCGCCCCCTGCCGGCAGCAAGGGGGCGGCTGATCGACCTGTTTGCGCGGCGGCTTTCAGGCGCGCAATCCCGGGTCTGATCACTCAGCGTTCGGCGCGAAATACCATCTCGCCTGACTTGCCGTCAGACAGGATCACCACACGGCCAACTGAATCGATCCGTTTCATCCGTTCAAGCGCGGCGAAATACGCGGTTTCCTGCGCTTGATCCGGGCAACTGCGTTTCGTTGACAGGATCGTTTCGATCTTGATCAACGGATAGTCCAGCGTCTGACCCGCCGACCAGCGGTTGCAGGGCGCTTCGCCCAGCACTTTGCCTTCGCCGGGGAAATCGATGGTCGCGCGGGAAGTGAAGGCAGCGCCGTCCAGCGTCTCAAGCACATAGGAGGTATCGGAATCGACAAGGCCGGAAACGGTCTCATCGCTCGAACAGGCCGCGAGCGCGGCTAGGATCAGAAGATATCGCATACCGGTTTATGTGCCGTCGCGCAGCCTGAAAGGCAACCCGACCTTTCCCAGATCCAAGGTAAGCAAAGCGGATATCCGCCGCCTGGATTAGCCCAGCAGCCGCCGAGCGATCACCTGTGCCTGAATTTCCGCCGCACCCTCAAAGATATTCAGGATGCGGGCGTCGCACAGGATGCGCGATATCGTATATTCCAGCGCAAATCCGTTGCCGCCGTGGATCTGCAGCCCATTGTCTGCCGCTGCCCATGCAACCCGTGCACCCAGCAGTTTCGCCATCCCGGCCTCAAGATCGCAACGCTTTCCGGCATCCTTGCGGGCCGCGCTGAAATACGTCAGCTGCCGCGCAACCATGATCTCGACCGCCATCATCGCCAGTTTGCCCGACACCCGGGGAAAATCGATCAGCGGTTTGCCGAACTGCTTGCGGTCCTGCGCATATTTCAGGGACACGTCCAGCGCCGATTGTGCCACGCCGATGGCGCGGGCGGCGGTCTGGATGCGGGCGGATTCAAAGGTTTCCATCAACTGCTTGAACCCCTTGCCGGGTTCGCCGCCCAGCAGGTTGTCGCCCTTGATTGCGAAACCGTCGAAGGCCAGTTCGTATTCCTTCATGCCCCGGTAACCCAGCACCTCGATCTCACCACCCGTCATGCCGGGCGTGGGGAAGGGGGCATCGTCGGTTCCGGGGGTCTTTTCCGCAAGGAACATCGACAGTCCCCGATAATCCGAGGTGTCAGGTTCGGTGCGTGCCAGCAGGGTCATCACATGGGTCCGGGCGGCGTGGGTGATCCAGGTCTTGTTGCCGGTCACTGTCCAATCGGCGCCATCGCGCACTGCGCGAGTGCGCAACGCGCCAAGGTCGGAGCCGGTATTGGGTTCGGTGAACACGGCGGTGGGCAGGATTTCACCGCTGGCCAGCCCGGGCAGCCATTTCTGTTTCTGCGCCTCGGTGCCGCCGCACAGGATCAGTTCGGCGGCGATCTCGCTGCGCGTGCCGAGCGATCCGACACCAATATACCCGCGCGACAACTCTTCGCTGACCACACACATGGAGGCTTTGGACAGGCCGAAACCGCCGTATTCTTCGGGGATGGTCAGGCCGAACACGCCCATTTCGGCCATTTCGGTAATGATCTCCATCGGGATAAGCTCGTCGCGCAGGTGCCAGCCGTGGGCGTGCGGTTCAACCTTGTCGGCGGAAAACCGGCGAAACTGTTCGCGGATCATCTCAAGCTCATCGTCCAGCCCCGTCGCGCCGACGGTGATCTCGGCGGACCGTTCCTGCATCAGCGCCACCAGACGTGACCGTGCGGCCTGGGTGTTGCCACCCTGGGTCAGGGTCATCACCGCCGGGGTCATCAGGGTGCGCTGGTCGTCCTGGGTCAGTCCGATGTCCTGCGGGCGCAGGAGCTCGCCCTGGCTCATCGGCAGGCCACCATAGACCTGCCAAAGGTATTCACCGAAGGCGATCTGGTGGATCAACTGCTCGACTTCACCAAATTTTCCTTGGGACTCCAGCTGCTCGGCCCAGTCCTGCATGCGGGACAGGGCGGCGTCATAGGTGGCGATCCAGGCCAGACCATGCGCCGCCGTCTGATGCGTTTCGATCAGGGCACCAGACACGCGCCCGCCGTCGCTGACCAGATCGCGCACCCGCCCGGTTGCCGTTTCGACCAGTGCCGTCAGCGAGGCCGCCGCATCCCGGGTCAGGGTCAGCAGATCGTCAAGAAGCACCGGAGTCGTAGCGGGTGCCGTGCCGATGGGCGGTCCGTCATGGGGCATGGGTCGGCTCCTGTTCTTTGCAGTTGCAGCATAAACTAGGCGGGGCCAACAGAATGCGCAACAAGAGTTCTTTTTCGCGCGGCGTTTTGAACGAAAATGACGGAGGGAAATGACCCTGTCCCCGTGTCGGTGCCCGGTCTATACGTCCTTGGTGCTGAGAGACCGCGCCTGCAGGAGACCAAGGATGTTCGTCGATACAACAACGGTATTGATCCTTGCCAGTGGCGCGACGCTGCTGGCCGGGTTCGTCAAGGGTATGGTCGGATTCGCGATGCCGATGGTGATGATTTCGCTTTTGGCGTCGACATTGCCGGCGGAAACGGCACTGGCAGCCCTGATCGTGCCGACGCTGGTGACCAACCTCTGGCAATCGCTGCGCAATGGTCTTCCTGCGGCGGCAAAATCGGCGCGGATCCATTGGCGCTTTATCGCGATGGTCATCATATTCATGGCTTTTTCGGCGCAACTTGTGACGCTGCTGCCGCCATCAGTCCTGTTTCTGATCCTTGGTGTTCCGGTGGTCGTGTTTGCGCTGATCCAATTGGCAGGCTGGCAATTGCAGATTGTACCCTCGATGCGGCGCCGGGCGGAACTGACGCTGGGTACGATATCGGGGGTGATCGGTGGGCTGACCGGAGTCTGGGGCCCGCCCACAGTGATGTATCTGACGGCGCTGAACACACCGAAGGTCGAACATGTGCGCACGCAAGGCGTCGTTTATGGGCTTGGCTCGGTGATGCTGCTGGGGGCGCATGTGCAGTCCGGCGTGCTGAATGCGCAGACACTGCCGCTGTCGCTGGCGATGGTGGTGCCGGCGGTATTGGGCATGGGGGTCGGGTTTTTGGCGCAGGACCGGGTGGACCAGGTGCTGTTCCGGCGGTTGACGCTGATTGTTCTGGTGTTTGCCGGGGCCAATCTGGTGCGCCGTGGGCTGATGGGATAGCGCGCTCCTCGCTTCCTTGCGGTCGCTCCTCGCGAGGAACGACCGTCAGGAAGTGAAGAGCGTCAGCCGATGATGCCTCAGCCGATGGTGACAGCGCGCACGTCATCGTCGATGTGATCAGCATATTGCGCGAAGTTCTCGGAAAACATCGCCACCAGTTTGGCAGCCTGGCGGTCATAGCTTTCGGGATTGTCCCAAGTCCGGCGCGGATCAAGCAGGATGTCGGGCACGCCCGCAACCGTCGTCGGAACGTCGAAGCCAAAGTTCTTGTCCTTGCGGAACGGCGCCTTCGCCAGCGATCCGTCCAGCGCTGCGGTCAGCAACGCGCGTGTTGCTTTGATCGGCATCCGCGATCCTGTGCCATAAGCACCGCCGGTCCAGCCGGTGTTGACCAGCCAGCATGTGGCACCGTGTTTGGCGATCTTGCCCTTCAGCAACTCACCATAGACTTCGGGCCGGCGCGGCATGAATGGCGCGCCAAAGCAGGTTGAGAATGTCGGCTCTGGCTCGGTCACGCCACGTTCGGTGCCGGCGACCTTGGAGGTGAAGCCGGACAGAAAGTGATACATCGCCTGTGCCGGGGTCAGCCGGGCAATCGGTGGCAACACGCCGAAGGCATCGCAGGTCAGCATGATGATGTTCTTGGGATGTCCGCCCAGTGCTGTGGGCGATGCATTCGAGATATAGTGCAGCGGATAGGCCGCGCGCATGTTCGCCGTCAGGCTGTCATCCTCGAAGTCCAACTCAAGGGTCTCAGGATCGAAAACCATGTTCTCGATCACCGTGCCAAACTTGTGGGTGGTGGCATAGATTTCCGGTTCGGCCTCGGACGATAGGTTGATCGTCTTGGCGTAACAGCCACCCTCGAAGTTGAAGGTGCCGCGCTCGGACCAGCCGTGCTCGTCGTCGCCGATCAGGATGCGCTCTGGGTCGGCGGAAAGGGTGGTCTTGCCGGTGCCCGACAGGCCGAAAAACACGGCCGTGTCCACGGGATTGCCCGGTGCATGGTTGGCGCTGCAATGCATCGGCATGATGCCCTTTTCGGGCAGCAGATAGTTCAGCAGCGTGAATACCGATTTCTTGTTCTCACCGGCATATTCGGTGCCACCGATCAGGATCAACTTACGCTCGAAATTCAGGGCGATGATCGTGTCCGAATTGCAGCCGTGGCGCGCCGGATCGGCCGAAAAGCTGGGGCAGTTGATCACCGTGAATTCGGGGACGAAATCGTCCAGTTCCTCGCGCTCGGGGCGGCGCAGCAAGGTGCGAATGAACAGCGAATGCCAGGCCAGTTCCGTCACCACCCGAACGTCCAGCCGATGCGCCGGATCGGCTCCGCCGAACAGATCCTGCACGAAAAAGTCGCGCCCCTTCATATGCTCCAGCATGTCGTCGTACAGGATGTCGAAACTCTCGGGGGACATCGAGGCGTTGTTTTCCCACCAGATGGTGTTTTCGGTCGCCGCACTGCGCACCACATGCTTGTCCTTGGGCGACCGTCCGGTGAACTTTCCCGTGGTGACCAGAAGGGCACCACCCTTGCCCAGAACACCCTCGTCGCGTTTCAATGCATGGGTGATCAGGCCCGGCTCCAGCAGGTTGTAATGCACAGCACCCAGCCCGCCGATCCCCTGTTGATCCAGCGTCTGTTTCGGATTCACGCGTCCTGTGGCCATGTCTGTTCTCCAAAAATCGGCTTGCGACCGGTGTGTCCCGGGCCGCGCATCGCGCCCGGGTCTGCCCTTGCGACACGCTGAGCATTTTAGGCCACGGGGTTGCAACCCTTTAGCGCAACCAGCCCGATGGTTTAGCGCAACCATGACGCGCAGCCGTTCCCGTCCATGGCCGCCGTTTGTTAAAAGTGAGACAATTTAGTCAATCCTAACACCTTTATGGCCGGATTGTGACGCCGGTTATGGCATGATTCGCACTTAATCGTTGCTTCCGCGGGACGAGACACCGAATATGTCCCCAAAAGAAGTCAACGATAACAGAGCAGCACAAGGAACGCCCATGTCGAGGATCGCATTGGTGGACGACGACAGGAATATCCTGACGTCAGTGTCCATGACTTTGGAAGCCGAGGGTTTCGAAGTCGAAACCTATAATGACGGGCAGGCCGCCCTTGATGCATTCAACAAGCGTCTGCCGGATATGGCCGTGTTCGACATCAAGATGCCGCGCATGGATGGCATGGACCTGTTGCAACGGGTGCGCCTGAAATCCGCTATGCCGGTGATCTTCCTCACCTCCAAGGACGATGAGATCGATGAGGTACTGGGCCTGCGGATGGGCGCCGACGACTATGTCAAGAAACCGTTTTCCCAGCGTCTTCTGGTCGAACGGATCCGAGCGTTGCTGCGCCGCCAAGAAGTGGTTTCAGGCGATGCGGTGACCGAGGCTGAAGCGGCACAGGTTATGCAGCGCGGCGAATTGTCGATGGATCCGCTGCGCCACGCGGTGATCTGGAAGGGCCGCGACGTGTCGCTGACCGTGACCGAATTTCTGTTGCTTCAGGCGCTGGCTCAGCGGCCGGGTTTCGTGAAAAGCCGCGATCAGCTGATGGATGTCGCCTATGACGACCAAGTCTATGTGGATGATCGGACGATCGACAGTCATATCAAACGGTTGCGCAAGAAGATGCGCAGCGCCGATCCCGAATTCTCGGCGATCGAGACGCTGTATGGTATCGGCTATCGCTATAACGAAGAATAAGCGGTGGTGATGGCGTCGGGCATCGAGATGGGCAGGAAAGGCGCGGGCAAGCACCGCGGTGTCGTTCTGGGTGAAGACTGGACCGGGCCGGATGCCTCGGTCGAGCAGGAATTGCGCGACCGTCGCAAGCGCCGCAGTCTGATCTCCGTCAACCGCTCGCCGCTGGCGCGCAAGATCATCACGTTCAATCTGTTGGCCATTCTGGTGCTTGTCGCGGGCGTTCTGTATCTGAATCCGTTCCGCGACAGTCTGGTCATCCAGCGCGAGGCAGCGCTGGTCACCGAGGCGGGGCTGGTCGCCGGTGTATTCGAGTCGCGTCTGCCGGACGAGGCTTCGGCAGACCTGAGCGCATTGTCCGGCGCGGTGACGCCTGCCACCGTTCTGGCCGGGCTGCGTTTTGCCAATGACAACGAGATTTTCCTCTTCGACGCCACAGGCGCGCTTGCCGGTTCGACCATCGGCGCCGAACGCGCGACGCCGGGCCCGATCAGGGGGTTCTCAAGCGTGGAACGCAGCACTGCCATTACCGATGCGCTGAATTCGGTGTGGAATGGGATGTCGTCGATATTTGCTGCGGGTAAGAAGGACGGCCCCGCGACTCAGCCCGCCGAAGCTCAGGCACGTGCCATGGTGTCGCGCACTCTGGATGGATCGACCCAGGTGAACACGGGCGTCGATCAGAACGGCGCGGCCGTGTTTGCAGTGTCCAGCCCCATCGTGCGGGGCGGGCAGGTGGTTGGCGTCGTCGCGATCACCAGTGCCACGGGTGAAATAGATGCTCTGGTGCGAAGCGAACGCGAACAGGTCTTGCAGATGTTCGTCATCGCGATCCTGGTTTCCATCGGGCTGAGTCTGGTTTTGGCCTCGACCATCGCCAATCCACTGTCCGATCTTGCTGCCGCGGCGGAAATCGGGCGCGACCGTAATTCGCGCACTGTGAAACCCAGCCGCGTGCGCATCCCCGATCTGACGGCCCGGCCCGACGAAATCGGCCGCCTGTCCGGCGCGCTGCGCGGCATGGTGGCCGCATTGTACGACCGGATCGATGCAAATGAACAGTTTGCGGCGGATGTCGCCCATGAAATCAAGAATCCGCTGGCGTCGTTGCGCTCGGCTGTCGGATCTCTGCGCTTCGTCACGAAAGTGGAACACCGTGAAAAGCTGCTGGATGTGATCGAACATGACGTGCGCCGGCTGGACCGGTTGGTCAGCGATATTTCCAACGCCTCGCGGCTGGACAGCGAACTGGTGAAGGAAGACGAGGAAAGCTTCGATTTGCTGAGCATGCTGGGCAATCTGACCGAGTATCTGGGCCAAGAGGCGAAATCCAAAGGGATCGAGTTCATCTCGGATCTGCCAACCGACCCGATCGTGATTGACGGCTTGGAAAGCCGTCTGGCGCAGGTCTTTGTTAACTTGATCACCAATGCGGTTTCGTTTTGCGAGGACGGTGATGCCATCCGTGTCTGGGCGCGCAAGCGGGAAAACCGGGTTCTGGTGGTGGTCGAGGATACCGGACCGGGCATCCCGGAATCCGCACTGACCAAAGTGTTCAACCGGTTTTACTCGGAACGTCCCGAGGGCCAGTTTGGCAATAACTCGGGGCTTGGCCTGGCCATTTCGAAACAGATCGTCGAGGCTCATGGCGGCGTGATCTGGGCCGAAAACATCCGCCCGACCGATGCCGATATCACGTCCGACCCGCTGGGCGCGCGTTTCGTCGTCGGCCTGCCGGTCTGATCCGCGGTGACCGGGTGTGGCGCGGCGACGGTCCACGCCACCGCCGTCGCGCTGAACGGTCGGGCGGTGTTGATCCGCGGCGCGTCGGGGTCCGGAAAATCGGCGCTGGCGCTGCATATGATCGCTTTGGGTGCCGGATTGATCGCTGATGATCGCACGCATCTGAGCGTGAGGGAAGGTGCATTGATCGCCAGCGCGCCAGCAACCTTACCCGCATTGATCGAAGCCCGGTTCATCGGTCTTTTGCCTGTCCCTCTTCATCCCGCAGCCCCCGTTCTGGCCGTGGTCGACATGGACAGATCGACTGACGAACGTCTGCCACCGCCCGCCACCTGCGACATTCTGACCATCACTCTGCCCTTGTTTGCCGGGGACGTGGGGGGGCATCTTGGCCCTGCGTTGTTCCTGATGCTGAAAACCGGTAGCCTGCCAATACCATGCCCAAATCCGTGACCAAAATCATGCCCGAACCGATGAGCGACCCTCTGCGGCCGATCCCCCCCGATGCCAGAGCCCGCCTTGTTCTGGTCACCGGGCCGTCGGGCGCGGGGCGGTCCACCGCGATCAATGTGCTTGAGGATATGGGGTACGAGGCGATCGACAACCTGCCACTTTCGTTGTTGCCGCGCCTGCTCGACGGAGCACCTTTCGCCCGCCCGCTGGCGCTGGGACTGGATGCGCGCAACCGCGATTTCTCCACCCTTGGACTGATCGACGTGATCGAACAGTTGGGGCAGTTGCCGGGGTTGAAGGTTGATGTGCTGTATCTTGACGCCTCACCCGAGGTGCTTCAGCGGCGCTTTTCCGAAACCCGCCGCCGGCATCCTCTGGCCCCCGCCGAAACGCCGGAAGTGGGAATCGCGCGTGAAATGGATCTGTTGGCCCCGATCCGGGCCCGATCAGACATCCTGATCGATACCTCGGAACTGTCACCCCACGATCTGCGCGCGGAACTGGACCAGTGGTTCAATGGTGCGGGGGGCACAGGGCTGGCCGTGTCGGTGCAATCGTTTTCATACAAGCGCGGCCTGCCGCGGGGTGTCGATATGGTGTTCGACGTGCGGCTACTGCAAAATCCGTATTGGCAGGCGGATCTGCGGCCGCTGGACGGAACCGATCCTGCGGTGTTGGACTATGTCCGGGCCGATCCGCGCTATGACTTGATCTTTGCACAGACCCGCGACCTGCTGTTGACGCTGCTGCCCGGCTTCGCAGAAGAGGGCAAGACGCACCTTGCCATCGCGTTCGGCTGTACCGGTGGGCAACACCGTTCGGTCGCAATGGCCGGGGCGATGGCCAACGCCCTTGCGGATGCCGGCTGGCGCGTGTCAACTCGGCATCGCGAAATGGAGCGGCGTGCGGCATTGGGGGCAGGGGGCAGGCATCTGTGACTGCCGGGCGGCAAGGGGATGGAAGACGGGGTGGTTTTGTGTGATCGGTATCGTCATCGTGGCACATGGAGGCCTGGCGCGCGAATTTCTTGCGGCGGTCGAACATGTGGTTGGAAAGCAGGTCGGCATGATCGCGATTTCGATCGGCCCGGATGATGATCGTCGCGTAAAAGAGGCCGAAATTTGCGTTTCGGCGGATGCGGTCGATGTGGGCCACGGGGTTATTGTGGTCACCGACATGTTCGGCGGCAGCCCGTCGAACCTGTCTTTGCGCGCCTGTCGCCCTGCAAACCGCCAGATCGTCTTTGGCACCAACCTGCCCTTGCTGATCAAACTGACAAAGTCCCGACACATGCCCGTGCCTGATGCCGTGCGACTGGCGCTGACCGCCGGGCGCAAGTATATTGATGCCTTCGAGGTTCCCGGAGAGGACGAGGATTGAGTGTGACAGTCACCCGTAAATTGCAGATCGTGAACGAAAAGGGGCTTCATGCCCGCGCCTCGGCCCGGTTGGTCGAAGTCGTCGAACAGCACGATGCGCGCGCAGCGGTGTCCCGGGATGGTCTGAGCGCCGCCGGCGACAGCATCATGGGGCTTTTGATGTTGGCAGCTTCGCGCGGAACCTTTATCGAGGTGCAGACCAGCGGCCCCGAGGCCGACAGGCTGGCCGACGCCATCGAGTCTCTGGTCGCCGACCGGTTTGGCGAGGACATGTAGCCTGGGATTTCCCTTGGACCGCGCAGCCCGGGTGGTGGCATGAGACAGGATGTGGTCATTTCCGATATCGATGACAGGACCGCCCCCGACGGCCCTCCCGACAGCGACGGCGATCCGACGCGCCCGCTGACCGCCGGGCAGGGCGATGGCGGCAATCTGGCTGATCGACCCTATGACGGGCGGCGTCTGTCCTATGCGCAGACGTTTACCAACCCCCGCGCGCAGCGGTTCATTCAGGTGATGGAAATGGTCACCGGCCGGTTAAGGCTGTTGCGCCTGATCCGCCGGTTCGAATCCATGGGCGTACCCTTTGGGCAGGGATTCTGGGCTCAGGCGCTTTCGGTCATGGGGATCGAACTGACGACCCCACTCGACGAAATCGCCCGCATCCCCGCCACCGGTCCCTTGGTGATCACCGCGAACCATCCACATGGATTGGTCGATGGCATGGTTCTGGCCGAACTCGTGGGGCGTGTCCGGACAGATTATAAAATCCTCACCCGGTCACTGCTGACCGGTGTGGGCGAGATCGAGCAGTTCATGATCCCGGTGCCGTTTCCGCATGAATCCAACGCGTTGCAGCAGAACATAGCCATGCGAAAGCGGGCGATGGATCATCTGGCGGTAGGCGGGGTGATCGTGCTGTTTCCATCGGGCGTGGTGGCTTCGTCCGAGACACTGTCCGGCCCCGCAATCGAGGCCGAATGGAACCCGTTTACCGCCAAGATGATCCTGCGGTCCGGGGCCACGGTGGTGCCGATCTTCTTTCCGGGGCAGAATTCACGCTGGTATCAGGTGGCGAACCGGATTTCCGCCACCCTGCGGCAAGGTCTGTTGCTGCACGAGGTGGTTCATGCGCTGAACAAGCCCCAGTCACCCCGCGTCGGTCATCCGATCCCGCAGGCAGAGCTTTCGCAGTGGGACGGGAATACGCGCGGTTTCATGGCGTGGCTGCGCGAACGGACGTTGGCGCTCAGGGATCGATAGGCGCGGGGTGCCGACAAGATCAGCAACCCCGGGCCCGGCCTTTTAACGGCGACGGTCGCGGCGCGAGCTCATCGGTTGGAACGCAACGCCCACATGCGCCTCGCAATAGGGTTTGCCTGTCTGGGTCGACAGACCGCAGAACCAGAAATCATCGGTGGCGGGATCGCCGATGGGCCATTTGCAGGTCCGTTCGGTGAGTTCCATCAGGCTGATCCTCTTGCTGGTCTTTTCGACTTCGCGCACGCTGGCCAGGGCTTCGGGAGAAATCTCATTGGCGCTGGGTTGTGGCGGCAGAGGTTGTCCGGCGGGAATGATTGCCTTGCGCATCGGCGTGACACTGGTCGACGGGACCGGTGCCGGTTCGCGGGCGGCGGTGGTGGCCGGTTCGGGGGTTGGTTTTGCGGCGGGTTCCGGCGCTTGCACAGCACTTGATGCGGGCGTCGGTTCGGTATCCGGTTTGGGCGTGGATGGGGCGGCTGTCACCGGAGGCAACGGCGGCGCGGCTGGCGTCGCTTGCGGCTCGGCCTTGGCCGGAGCGGCACCCGCCCGGTTGGAAAGGCCCAGACGGTGTACCTTGCCGATAACGGCGTTGCGCGTCACGCCGCCCAACTCTTTGGCGATCTGGCTTGCAGACTGGCCATCCGTCCACATCTTTTTCAGCAACTCGACGCGTTCATCGGTCCAGGACATGGCGGCTCCTACAGGAATGGCAAAAAACGGGCGTGCCTGACGCACCCCGCTGCGGATACTCTATTCTAATCACCAGCGCGGGGGATTCAAGGACCGGTGTGAAACCAAGGCCCGAAACCTGCGAGTTGCCCTGCGTCACGCAGTTTTTCCGCCACATTTATCACAGGCGCGCGGTCGTGACCCGCTGGGCAGGTTTGCGCCGGCCGTCACGCAAGGCCAGCAATACACCGCCCGCCACGATCACCCCCGCCCCGACCCAGGACACGGAATCGGGGACCACATCGAACACCGCGAAATCATAGAGCGTGGCAAACAGCAGTGTGGCAAAACTGAATGGCGCCACGAAACTGGCCTCGGCCCGGGCCATGGCGTGGATGAACAGCGTTTGTGCACAGGCCATCAGTATTCCGATCGCGGCCAGTGCGATCCATTGCGCTGCCGTCGGTGGCGCCCAGACCCAGATCACCGCGACAGACGCAATGACGACGCCCATCGTGTTATTGATCAGAAGGATCTGCAACGGCGGCTCGCGACCGGTAAGCCGTTTGATGCAGATGATCTCGAATCCCAGAACCACCGCAGCCGCCAGAGCCAGCAGCGCGCCCGGCTGAATGACGCCCGCGCCGGGCCGCAGCAAAATCAAAGCTCCGGCCAATGCAATTCCCGCCGCGGTCCAGCGGATCGGACCGACCCGTTCTTGCAACAGCGGGATGGCCAGCATCATCGCAAAAACCGGATTAAGGAAACTGATCGCGGTCGCATCGGACAGGGGAATGAAGGCAACCGCCGCAAACATCAGCGTAATGCCTCCCCATCCGAAAAGTGATCGTGCGGCATGCAACGGCAGGTCAGGCGATTTGATCTTCGGACGCAAAACGGCGGCCAGCATGACAAAACCGAGAAACGCGAACAGGAACCGCCCGTGGGAGATTTGCACGGGATGCAGCGGTTCGCCCAGCCCTCCGGTGCCGATCGCCTTGGCCAATACAGTCGTGGCCGCGATGAAAGCGGTGGCCAGCAGCATCAGCAGCACGGCAAGGGGCGGATTGGGAGCGTGGTTTTGCATGCCCGGCTGGTGCGACGGAACCGGGGCGGATGCAAGCACGGCGCGTTGAAAGCGCTTTTCTTTTTGCGCCACACCGGGTAACGCTGCGGCATGAGCAACGCTGAAATCCATTGGTCGCGACGTCGATCCTGAGCTTTTCCTGCCAGCAGCGGGCCAAAATGCCTTTGCCGCCTGCGTTGCCGATTTTCTGCCAAATCCTCCGCCATATCCGTTGACAGCCCCGGCCATTTGGCCAACCTTTCGGGCTTATCTGTTCAGGGACTTAACCGATGATCTCCAGCATTCTGCCGACCTATAACCGGGCTCCGCTTTCGTTTGTCAAAGGCGAAGGCGCTTGGCTGACCGAGGCGGGGGGCGAACGATACCTCGATATGGGGGCGGGGATCGCGGTGAATGCGCTTGGCCACGCGAACCCCGATCTGGTGGCGGCGCTGACCGAACAGGCGAACGCGCTGTGGCATGTCAGCAACCTGTATGAGATTCCCGCACAGCGCAAACTGGCCGATCTGCTGGTCGAACATACCTTCGCCGACACCTGTTTTTTCACCAACTCGGGCACAGAGTCCTGCGAGCTGGCCGTCAAGATGGCGCGCAAATACTGGTACGACAAAGGCGAGCCGGATCGCACCGACATCATCACCTTTTCGGGGTCGTTTCACGGACGTTCTTCCGCCGGGATCGCCGCGGCGGGGTCGGAAAAGATGGTTAAGGGGTTTGGCCCGCTGTTGCCCGGCTTTGTTCATCTGCCCTATGGCGATCACGAAGCTCTGAGCAATGCCATCGACGAAAATACGGCGGCGATCCTGATCGAACCAATTCAGGGCGAAGGCGGTATCCGCTCGCTGCCCGATCAATGTCTGAAGGGGTTGCGAGACCGCTGCAATTATCACGGAACGCTGCTGATCCTCGATGAGGTGCAATGTGGCATGGGCCGCACAGGCCGTTTGTTTGCTCATGAATGGGCGGGCGTGACGCCGGACATCATGATGGTGGCCAAGGGCATCGGCGGCGGCTTTCCTCTGGGCGCGGTGCTGGCGACCGCAGACGCGGCCAGCGGCATGACCGCCGGCACCCACGGATCGACCTATGGCGGCAACCCGCTGGCCTGTGCCGTGGGTGCGCGGGTGATGGAAATCGTCACCGCCCCCGACTTCCTCCCCGAGGTGTTGCGCAAGGCGGCCAAGCTGCGTCAGGGCCTGGAAGGGCTGGTGGCCGCGCATCCCGGCGTATTCGGCGCGGTGCGTGGCGAAGGCCTGATGCTGGGGCTGAAATGCAATGCGCCGAACACTGATGTGGTCGAGGCGGGCTATGCGGAACATGTCTTGACCGTGCCTGCCGCCGACAATGTGGTCCGGCTGTTGCCGCCGTTGAACCTGACCGAAGGTGATATTGCCGAAGCCCTGACCCGCCTCGACCGTGCTGCCGCCCGCGTTCAGGCAGGCTCCCACGCCGACTGACGCCGTTTTCAGTATTCCTTGAAATCCTCGGGGGGGACCGGGAGGCAGACAGCCCCCGGCGCTTCCGTCCAGGAGACAATACATGACCGATTTTCTTGATATCAACACGACCCCGCCCGAAGCCCTGCGCAGTATCATCGACAATGCTCTGGCGATGAAATCCGCCCGCAAGGGACAGCCAAAGGGCACCCCTGACGCGGAACAACCCTTGGCCAACCACATGGTCGCGCTGATCTTTGAAAAGCCCAGCACCCGCACTCGGGTCAGCTTTGACGTCGGCGTGCGCCAGCTGGGTGGGCAGACCTTGGTGCTGTCGGGGGCCGACATGCAGTTGGGGCACGGCGAAACCATCGCCGATACGGCGCGGGTCCTGTCGCGCTATGTCGATCTGATCATGATCCGGACATTCGAAGAACAGACCTTGGTTGAAATGGCCGAACACGCCACTGTGCCGGTGATCAACGGGCTGACCAACCGGTCGCACCCCTGTCAGATCATGGCCGATATAATGACGTTCGAGGAACACTCGGGGCCGATCAAAGGGCGCAAGGTGGTCTGGTCGGGCGACGGCAACAACGTTTTCAACTCATTCGCCCATGCCGCCGGTCAGTTCGGGTTCGACCTGACCTTCACGGGCCCGCCCACACTCGACCCAGAACCGGGTTCTCTGGACGAAGCGCGGTCCAGAGGCGTGAACGTCACGATCGAGCGTGATCCCGCCAAAGCGGTCGAGGGTGCGGATCTGGTGGTCACCGACACATGGGTTTCGATGCACGATCCGGCCTCGGCCCGCGAACGGCGCCACAACCAGCTGCGCGCCTATCAGGTGAACGAGGCCCTTATGGCCCGCGCCAAACCCGACGCGCTCTTCATGCATTGCCTGCCCGCCCACCGTGACGATGAGGTGACAAGCGCAGTGATGGACGGGCCGAATTCGGTGATCTTCGATGAAGCCGAGAACCGCCTGCACGCGCAAAAGGCGATCATGCGCTGGTGTCTCGGGGTGTAATCCCCCAGCCGTCGCGCAGGAGGCCCGGTGCAGTATGAGTATTTTTGCAAAAGAGAAACCCGGGTGAGCACAGGGCCGGCTTCTTCTTTGTCCAAATACTCATCTGTTTTCTTTATTCGCGGCGACTTGGAACGGTGCCAGCAGGGCGCGGGCACGGGTTTCAGCGCGGCGCACGCGCACGGCAGTCAGATAAGCCTCTTGCAGAGTCTGGGACGATGCGCCCAGAACTTCGCCGACCTGGTCGACGATCTTTTCGTCGCCGCTTGAATTGGCGGCGGCCAGCGCCTCAACTGCGAGTTCGTCTGCCAGATCTTCGAGAAGTTGCATGTCGCATCCTTTGTGTTCTGCGCAGTTTCGCGCGCAGGGTTATGTGCCGCGCGGTTTCGCGCGCAGGTTTTTATGTTCCGCGCGGTTTTGCGCGCAGGGTGGGTTCTGCTGTTGTGGGGTCTTCGGGCCAGGGGTGGCGCGGGTATTGGGCGCGCATATCCTTTCTGACATCGCCGTAGGAACTTGCCCAGAACCCCGGCAGGTCCATCGTCGTCTGCACCGGGCGGCGGGCGGGCGACAGCAGCGTGATGCGCAGGGCGCGACCCGCGACAGTGGGGTGGGTTGTGATGCCGAACATTTCTTGCAGGCGCACGGTTATTTCCGGCGCTTCCCCGCCATAGTCTATGGGAACCCGGTTGCCCAGCGGCGTGACAAGATGGGGTGGGGCGATCCGGTCGATGGCCTGCATCTGGTCCCATGTATGAATCGCCTTCAGCGCGGGCAAAAGATCAAACGCCTTCCAATCCGCCGCGCTGCGGACACCCGCCAGATGGGGCAAAAGCCAGTCGTCCAGCGTTGCGAGAAGTGCGGTTTCTGACAGGTCGGGCAGGTCACCGCGTTCGCCACGGGCCAGCGCCACGCGGGCGCGCAACCGGTCGGCGGCGGGCGAGAACGTCAGCCCAAGGTCGCGCACCCCATTGCACATCGCTGCGGCCACACGCTCGGGCGGGGCGTCGGGCCAGGTGCGGTCATCCAGCACCAGTGCCCCGAACCGTTCCTGTTGCCGCGCCACCACCCGGCGCGTCCGCCGGTCCCAGTCACAGACATTCTGCCAGGTAAAACCGGCGCCGTGGATCGACCGTAATTCGGATTCGGATATCGCGACGGCCTGCCTGATTTTCGCCTCGCGCGGGTTGCCGTCGGTGTCGGTGACCACGAGCAGGCGCGCGCCTGCCAGCGGGTCGTCATCGGCCAGCACAGCACCCTTGCCGCCCGACAGCACGAAGCGGGGCGCATCGCCCTTGCGGCGCAGGGCGATGCGGTCAGGAAAGGCAAGCGCGGCCATCTGCGCGGGCGATAATTCGGTTGCGGGCCCGGCCATCGGGGTCAGGCGTTTCGTCTCTGTCCGAATGCGTTCCAGCGTTGCGCGGTCGGCTGCCGGATCGCGCCCCTTCAGTGCGGCAAGGCGCAGCGACAGGTCGGCCGGCGCGCCGCGCAGGGGATCACGCTCGGCCAGCAACGCGGCCAAGGGCGCGGCGGTGGGCCCCGAGAGCCGCAACATATGCGCCAGTCGCGGGTGCAGCGGCATTGCGGCAAGCGCCCGCCCGTGATCGGTGATCCGCTCGCCCTTCAGGGCGCCAAGCGACGCCAGCAGGGTCTGCGCCTCGTCAAAGGCTGCCTGAGGCGGCGCGGTCAGAAAGGGCAGGGCGGCGGGATCGCGGGCCCCCCAGAGTGCCAGTTCCAGCGCGAGGGGGGCCAGATCCGCCGCCTCGATTTCTGCCGGGGGAAATGCGGCAAGCGCGCCGTCTTCGCCCCGTGTCCACAGACGATAGCAGACACCGGGCGCGACGCGGCCCGCACGCCCGCTGCGCTGCGTCGCTTCGGCCCGGGTGACGCGTTCTGTAATCAGCCGTGACATGCCCGAGCCGGGGTCGAACCGCGCGCGACGCGACCGCCCGCCATCGACCACGACGCGCACATCCTGAATGGTCAGCGAGGTTTCGGCGATGGCGGTTGCCAGCACCACCTTGCGCCCCGATGCCGCCGGAGCGATTGCTGCCCGCTGCGCCGCAAAGGGCAGTGCACCGTAGAGTGGGTGCAGCGCGACATCGGCAGGCAGATGGGCGGCCAGTGCGGCCATGGTCCGGCGGATTTCGCCCTCGCCGGGCAAAAAGGCCAATACTCCGCCGGTGGTTTCGCCCAAGGCCCGCAGGATCAGGTCGGCCATCGCCGTCTCGAACCACTGACCCTTGGGGCGCGGGCGGTCGAGCCAGCGGGTTTCGACGGGAAACGACCGGCCTTCAGAGGTGATCACCGGTGCGCCCATCAGATCGGCCACCGGTCCGGCGTCCAGCGTTGCCGACATCACCAAAAGCATCAGGTCATCGCGCAGCGCGTCGCGCACCTCAAGACACAGGGCAAGGCCCAGATCGGCGTTCAGCGAACGTTCGTGGAATTCGTCGAAGATCACCGCCGAAATTCCCGGCAGGTCCGGTGCTGTGTGGAGCATGCGGGTCAGGATGCCTTCGGTCACCACTTCGATCCGGGTGGATTTTGACACCTGAGTGTCGCCCCGCATGCGATATCCGGCGGTCTGGCCCACAGGTTCGCCCAGCGTTTCGGCCATACGCTCGGCGGCGGCGCGGGTGGCCAGACGGCGCGGTTCAAGCATCAGGATACGCCCGGGCAATTCCAGCGCGTCAAGCATCGCCAGCGGCACGCGCGTCGTTTTGCCCGCTCCCGGCGGTGCCTGCAACACGGCCTGACCTTTATCGCGCAAAGCAGAGATCAGCGCCGGCAGGGCGTCGTCGATCGGCAGGCTTATGGACGGGCGAGGGGTCATGGCGGGGGTTATCGCGCAAGGTGGGACATGATGCCAGTGCGCACTGGACAGCCGCTGCTGCCAAGGGCAAACCAAGGGCATGAAGACACAGGACTTGGCACCGGGGATCATCGCGGGCGAGCGTCGGGCGCTGGCGCGGGCGATCACGCTGATCGAAAGCCGCCGGTCGGACCATCGGGTACGGGCCGTGGCGCTGCTGGATGATCTTGCGCAAGCCCGGGCGCAGGCGGGGGATCAAACCCGAGGACAGGCGCTGCGGATCGGGCTGTCGGGCACACCGGGGGTGGGCAAGTCGACATTCATCGAAACCTTTGGCATGGCGCTGTGCGATTCGGGGCTCAGGGTTGCGGTTCTGGCGGTCGACCCAAGCTCGGTCCGGTCGGGCGGTTCGATTCTGGGTGACAAGACCCGGATGGACCGGCTGGCCCGGCATCCCAATGCCTTTATCCGCCCCAGCCCCAGCCAGAGCGAACTTGGCGGTGTCGCGCGCCGCACGCGCGAGGCGATCACCCTGTGCGAGGCGGCAGGATTCGACGTGGTTCTGGTTGAAACCGTGGGTGTAGGCCAGTCGGAAACCATGGTGGCCGATATGACCGACCTGTTCATTCTGCTGCTTGCGCCTGCGGGGGGCGACGAATTGCAGGGGGTCAAACGTGGCATCATGGAAATCGCCGATATGATTCTGATCAACAAGGCCGATGGCGATCTGGCGGCGGTGGCGATGCGCACCTGTGCCGATTATGCCGGGGCATTGCGGCTGCTGCGCCGGCGCAGCTATGACCCCAAGGGGTATCCTCTGGCCATGACGGTGTCGGCGGTGACCGGAGACGGGCTGGAGACAGCATGGGAGAAGATGCAAGCGCTGGCCGATTGGCGGCGCACGCAGGGGCATTGGGACGCGCGGCGGCGCGATCAGGCGCGGCACTGGTTCGAAACCGAGGTGAGGCAGGGGTTGCTGGCCCGGTTGGCGGGCGATCCGGACGCGCGCACGGCCATGGCGCGGCTGGGCGATGCGGTGGCGGCGGGCGAACGCCCCCCGGCGGCGGCGGCCGAGGAAGTGCTCTCGTTGTTGTTCGGACGTGCGACGAAGCCGGATGAATCGCTTGACGCCCGCGCGCCCCGGACGTAAGAGCACGGGACGAAATTTACGGCATGGCCCCGGTCATGCCCGTGTGGAAGTGTCTGACGCCGGTTCTCGCGCGTCGTGACCGCAGATCGAGGATTAGACCCATGTCGCGACGTTGCGAACTGACCGGAAAAGGCCCGATGTCTGGCAACAATGTCAGCCATGCCAAAAACAGAACCCGCCGCCGGTTTCTGCCGAACCTGAACGAGGTTTCGCTGATGTCCGAGGCGCTGGGCCGTACATTCAGCCTGAAGATCTCGGCTGCCGCACTGCGGACGGTCGATCACCGTGGCGGGCTGGATGCGTATATGGCAAAGGCGAAAGACATTGAACTGTCGGCGGGCGCGCTGAAGATCAAGAAAGAAATCGCCAAGGCTCTGGCAGCCGCCTGATCCTTGCTGTTTCAAGTTGAATGGTCTCGCCCGTTGGCGGGGCCATTTGCGTTTTCGGATGATTGATTGGCGGGCGTTTTTGCCCCACATCGATTTCAGTGCGATCTCCAGCTTCTGACTTGATTCACAGGGGCGGGATCAGTTCACACGGGCGGGATCAGTCAACGTTGGCCGCAACCGCACGCCGCCTTGCGCGGCGCTCACGGAACAGCACGAACAGCCCGGTTGCCATGATCAACGATGCGCCGACCCAGGTCCATCCGTCAGGCACCTGCCCAAACACCACAAATCCATAGAACGTGCCCCAGATCATCAAGGAATATTGCATCGGCGCAAGAACGACCGACTGCCCGATCTCAAGCGCCTTGATCACCAGCACCTCGGCCACCGCGGCCAGCAAGGCAAGCCCGATCAGAAGGGCGATCTGCGTACCGCCGCTGGGCCAGATCCAGACAAAGGGCAGGGGCAGGGTCAGGGCGAAACTGCCCACCAACCCGGTATAGACCAGAGTTGTTTCGGTGCGGTCACCGGCCGCCAGCATGCGCGACACCACCTGACGCAACGCGAACAGACCGGCGGCGACCAACACCAGCAGCACAGCGGGGTGAATTGCCCCCGATCCGGGGCGGATCACGATCAACGTGCCGATAAACCCGACGATCACGGCACCCCAGCGGTATTTCCCCACCGGCTCCTTCAAAAACAGCGCACCCATGATCGTCACAAAGAACGGCGCTACAAAACTGACGGCAATGGCATCGGCGAGCGGAACATAACTGACTGCGATCACGAACAATGTGGCCGATCCCGCCGCCATCAATCCGCGCATGATCTGCATTTTGGGGTGTGCGGTGACCAGCACTTGCGGCCCGCGCAAGCCAAGCAGAACCGCCACGCCGATCAGCAGACCCAACTGCCGGAACCAGACGATCTGGATCGGGTGCAGGGTCGCGGTCAGGAATTTTGCCTGTGTATCGACGGCGGAGAACAGAAACATTCCCGCTGCCATAAAAAGCAGGCCGCGTGCATTGTTTACGGGGCGCTGAACGGTGCCGGAGGGCGCCGCAGTGACAGAGGTGATCGTTATGGGAAAGCTCCGGAAACGCGAAGGGGAAAGGCCGTGCCACAAGACGCCAGCGGAGCGGAAGTGTCAAATGATCGGGCACGGCGGTAAAGCGCTGTGCGAAAAGAGGCGGATCAATCGGCGTCAGGGGTCGCGTGAAACTTGCGGCCCCGACAATACGTTTGGAGAAACGGACCGCGCCCCGTCAGGCGGAGCGCGAAAGCTGGCTTAACCTGCATCCCGTGGTGATGGCAGTATCGGCTGCGCGATCAGGAGCAATACGCCTCGGCGGTGGTGCCGAACTGGTGGTATTTCTTCCAGAATTGATTGTCGCGGTCGGACTTGGAGACGCGAATCTCTTGTGCCTTGTGCGGATCCTTGAAGAATTTTGCGGCAAGTCTTTGATCGCGCCGGTCCAGAACCAGATCGGCCACCTGTTGAATACAGCCACAGGTGGAACGGTTGGCTGCCTTGCGGTCGGATTTCAGGCAAGCGCGTTCGATCGTCCCGGCCATGGCCGGAGCCGGTGTGAAAACGGCTGCGCCCACGGCGAGAGCCGCGACGGTGAGAATGATTTTCATGCCTTATGCCTCTTTTTGTGCCGGTACCCGCATGTTTACGGTGAAGTCGGCCTGCTGCTCATTGCTGCAGGGTGGCACTTTTCTTTGGTTTCGGCAAGGATTCGGTCGGCCCGTCTGGCAAACCACAGATCAAGACTCTGGCGCAGTGTCCCCGTCAAGGATCGCTGTGGGCCCGTCAAAGACCGCTCTGGGATAGTCGACACCGGTCAGATACAGCCCCTGGGGCGGCGACACAGGGCCACAGGCCGTGCGATCACAGGCGGCAAGCGCGGTGGCCACATCGCCCGGTGCCCATGCCCCGGCGCCGACCCGTTCCAGCGTTCCGACAATGCTGCGCACCTGATTGTGCAGGAAACTGCGCGCGGCCAGTTCAAAGGTGAACGCCTGCCCGCCCAGATATGTGGTTTCAGAAATCTCAAGCCGGTCCAGTGTCTTAAGCGGCGATGCCGATTGGCACATGGTGGCGCGGAAAGTGGTGAAATCGTGATGGCCGATCAGATGCACCGCGCCCGCCTGCATCGCCGACAGCGACAGTGGCGCGCGCACCTGCCAGGCCAGCCCGAGATCGTGCACAATGGGCGCGCGGCGGGCAATCAAGCGGAACGTATAGCGCCGCCCAAGCGCCGAGAATCGCGCGTGCCAGTTATCGGCCACCCGCACCACAGCAGTGATCGCCACCGGTGCGGGTTTCAGGTGATAATTCAACGCCTCGGCCAGACGAAAGGGCGGCCAGTCCCGTGCCAGATCGCAATGCGCCACCTGTCCGGTGGCATGCACCCCGGCATCCGTGCGCCCGGCGGCGGCAATGCCGGGGGCGCCCGGTTCAAGCCGTCTGAGCGCCGATTCGATAGACCCTTGCACGGTCGACAGGCCGATCTGCCGTTGCCAGCCAGAAAACGGCGCGCCGTTATATTCGATTTTCAGGGCAAAGCGAGGCATGGTGCGCCTTTAGCCTGTGCCGGAGGGCTTGGCAATTCTGCCGCGTCTGCACTGGAAGCGGCCGGGCCTGTCCCCTATGTTGTCGCGCACCGGGGCAGGAGACTGATTTGATCATCGGCGACATCGCAGACAGTTTGGGCCGAAGCGCCGAATCAATCGGGAGTACGGTCTCGGAGGCGTTCTTTGAGCCCGTGATCCGGCTGGGCGTCACGGGGCTGAGCCGGGCGGGCAAGACGGTTTTCATCACATCGCTTGTGGCCAACCTGATCAACCGAGGGCGGATGCCGCAACTCGTGGCGGCGGCCAACGGATCGATACGCACTGCATATCTGCAACCCCAGCCCGACGACACCCTGCCGCGTTTCGACTATGAAACCCATCTGGCCGCGCTGACCGGACTGACCCCCCGCTGGCCCGACAGCACCCGGGCGATATCCGAGTTGCGGCTGTCGCTGCGGGTGCAACCGACCGGGCTGATTGCCGGGCTGCGCGGGCCGCGCACGGTGCATCTGGATATCGTCGACTATCCGGGCGAATGGTTGCTGGACCTCTCGCTGCTCGACAAGAGCTTTGAGGCATGGTCGGCTGAAACTCTGACCCGTATCGCGCCGCGTGACATGGCGGCCGAGTATCTGGCGCTGGCGCGGGCGACAGATGGTGCGGCGCGGCTGGACGAACCCGTGGCAAAGGCGCTGGCCGACCGGTTCACCGCCTATCTGACGGCAGCGCGCGCGGCAGGGTTTTCCGACTGCACCCCGGGGCGGTTTCTTTTGCCCGGTGATCTGGCGGGGTCGCCGGTGCTGACCTTTGCCCCCTTGCCGCGCCCCGAAAAGGACAGCCGCGGCAGTCTCTGGCGCGAGATGGATCGCCGGTACGAGGCGTATAAGCGCAATGTCGTGAAACCGTTCTTTCGCGATCATTTTACCCGGATCGACCGGCAGGTGGTGCTGGTCGATGCCTTGGGCGCAATTCATGCAGGGCCGCAGGCCGTCGAGGATATGCGCCTTGCCATGGCCGATATCCTGTCGGCGTTCCGCCCCGGTCGCAACGCCTTCCTGACCCGGCTCTTGCTGGGCAAACGGGTTGAAAAGATCCTGTTCGCGGCAACCAAGGCGGACCATCTGCACCACACCCAACATCCCCGTCTGACCGCGATCATGCAGGCGCTGGTGGCGGATGCAAAATCCCGCGCCGATTATTCCGGGGCACAGACGGCGGCCATGTCGATTGCCGCCCTGCGCGCCACGACCGAAGACACGGTGCCCCACAACGGCGGGACGCTGGATGTGGTGCGCGGGCAGCTTTTGGAAACTGGGCGACGCGCGGCGTTTCATCCCGGGGAATTGCCGCAGGACCCAATGCATCTGTTGGGGCCGGCGCGGGGCGGGCAGGCGGATTGGCTGGGTCAGGACTATGCCGTGATGGCATTTGCACCGCAGCCGCTGACCCTGAAACCCGGCGAGGGGCCGCCGCATATCCGGCTGGACCGTGCGGCGCAGTTCCTGATCGGTGACCGGTTGTGAGCGCGTTTCCGGGCGTCAAAGCACCGTGTTCGGGGCAAATGCCGGAGCCTCCGGCGGGAGTATTTGAGACAAAGAAGAAGCCGATTTCTTTTAGAAAGGGCGCGCCTCATGGCTGAGCATTCAAAAGGCCCGGTTCTGATCGAGGACGAGGAAGGGGCGCCGGTTGTGACGCCTGATCTGGTGCCACCGGTGCCCGATGCGGTTGAGGGCGCGCCCAGCGGTCAAGCGATGCGCACGATGGCGGCATTGGCGGCGCGGCGTCCGTCGATTCTGTCACGCTGGTTCTGGCGGTTGCTGATCGCGGTGATCGGTTTCTTCCTGTCACTGGCCGCCTGGAATGTCGTGACGGGGCTGATTGCGTCGCATCCGCTGGTCGGAATGGCGGCGGCGGTTCTGGTCGGGGCCTTCGTTCTGGTGCTTTTGCTGATCGCGCTCAGGGAAGGTGCGGCATTGGCGCGGTTGCAACGTCTTGACGGTGTGCACAAGGCGGCTGATGCGGCGCGGGCGAACGGCGATCTGCGCGCGGCGCGCAGCGTGATCGACCGGCTGCTGGCACTTTATGCGGGCCGCGAAGAGCTTCGATGGGGCCGCGACCGGCTGACCGAACGGCGCGGCGACAGTTTCGATGCCGATGGTCTGTTCGATCTGGCCGAGGCCGAACTGATGGCGCCGCTGGACGCGCTGGCCCGGGCCGAGGTTGAAGCGGCGGCGCGGCAGGTGGCGATGGTGACCGCCCTTGTGCCGCTGGCGCTGGCGGATGTGGTCGCGGCGCTGAGCGCCAACATCAGGATGATCCGGCGGATCGCCGAAATCTATGGCGGGCGGGCGGGCACTCTGGGCGGCTGGCGTTTGACCCGCACTGTTCTGACCCATCTGGTGGCCACCGGTGCCGTGGCGGTGGGGGACGATCTGATCGGCAGTATGGCGGGCGGCGGGTTGTTGTCAAAAGTGTCGCGCCGTTTTGGCGAAGGTGTGGTGAACGGCGCTTTAACCGCGCGTGTGGGGGTGGCCGCCATCGAAGTGTGCCGCCCGCTGCCGTTCCATGGACAACGCCGTCCGTCGGTGTCGCGACTGGTCAGCCGAGCCCTGACCGGGGTGTTCCCCGGCTTTGACGCTGGCGACAAGCGCGACTGAAGGGCGGAACGGCAACCTCCCCATTGCATCCGAGCCAACGAGGGCGGGTGAGGCGCGCACCGTCGTACAAATTTTCAAATTTTTTTGAAACTTATCTGACTGACGCTTCGTGAGTGACGGTATCTTGAACAATTATTGTCAGAGGTCATCATGTCACATCTTGGTTCTTCCTTTCAGTCATACAACAGCTTTCTGGAGGGTGCCGACGCCTTCTATACTGCCGATCTTATCGCCCTGAACAGTTCGGGCGTCTCGGGCAATGTTCTGCTGGCCTTGCAGACAAACGAAGATGGCACTGGGTACATCAACGTCGCCGTGTCGGCCGAAGGTCTGGCGCCGGATCAGGTGCATATCCAGCACGTGCACGGATTGTTCGACGATCAGGGCAATCCCGCCAATTCTCAGACCCCGACAATCGCCAGCGATACGGACCGCGACGGTGTCGTCGAAGTTCTTGAGGGCCTTGCCAATTACGGCGATATCCTGCTGCCGATCCAGACACCGGGCGGCGTGTCGCCGATGGCGGATCAGCAGGGCGGTCTGGCCTTTGTCCAGAGTTTTGCGATCGAAGACGCGGCGAACTTCTTTAGCCCGGTCACCGGCAATGACTACTCATTCGACGATCTGATCGACGTTGCGCTGCGCGAATATGTGATCCATGGCCTGACGATTCCCGCAGGGCTTGGCAATGGCACGCCCGGCGAGGTCAATGGCGCTGGCGGATATATCCCGATCTTGCCCGCCGCAGCCGCGGAATTCGAGCAGGTCACCCAGGCGCAGGCTTTTGATATTCTGGCCCAGGCGACGCTGGATGCCCGCAGCACGACCTATCTGGACGGCTCTGACAACGTGCTGAACACCGGCGCGGGTGACGACGTTGTGTTTGCGGGACGCGGCAACGATCAGATTGACGGCGGCGGCGACAACGACGTGTTGTTTGGACAAGACGGCGACGATCTGCTGCGCGGCGGTTCGGGTGATGATACGCTGATCGGTGCCGAGGGCGCGGACACTCTGCGTGGTGGCGACGGCGATGACCGTCTTGACGGCGGCAACGGCGACGACCTGATCACCGCCGATGCTGGCGACGATCTTTTGCTGGGCCGCAATGGCGACGACATGCTGTTCGGTGCTGCGGGCGACGACGTGATTGCAGGCGGCGACGGTGCAGACCAGTTGAACGGCGGATCGGGCGACGACCTGCTGAACGGCGGATCGGGCAACGACGGTCTTTTGGGCGGTGATGGTGATGATACCATGCTGGGCGGCTCGGGCGACGATGCCATGTGGGGCGGCGACGGCGAAGACGTGATGGCTGGCGGAGCCGGCGATGACACGATGAACGGCAATGCCGGAGATGATATCCTCTCGGGCGGTGCTGGCGATGATTTCCTGCGCGGCGGTTCCGGTGACGATAAAATCGGTGGCGGCGCAGGCGATGACCTGTTGGTCGGCGGGACCGGTGATGACACGATGAACGGCGGCGACGGCGCCGACATCTTTGGCGGTCAGGGCGGCAACGACATACTGACCGGCGGTTTTGGCAACGACGAGTTCCATTTCGACGCGGGAACCGGGACCGACAGGATCACCGACTTTACCCAGGGCGAAGACGTGATTTCCTTCCTGAACAACGGTGCCGTGAGTTTTGCCAATTCGTCCACCAATGAGATGCGCGGAACCAGCGACCTCTCGACGCTCGACTTCGATACGATCATGTCGATCGATGAGCTGGACATGGCGAACGATCAGCAGGTCGTCTATCTGACCAGCACGATGGAGAACCTGTCATTGGTCACTGGTGCCTCTGTCGAGGCCTATATCGCCGCCTCTGACGGTCAGAACACGATGATCGCATATGATGACAACTGGTCGGACATTGAAGGTCGCGAGATCATTTCGGTGCTGACCGACTTCAATGCTCAGATGAGTGTCGCGGATTTTGACGTCTACTAATCCTTTCCAGCGCGACATCGCCCGCCCCGCATGCCGGGGCGGGCTTTTTCATGGGCGGGCAACGCGATCTGGACGTACCGGACGCAAGCGGGTAAGACGGGCCCGATATGAACCGGATACAGCACATCGGACTTCGAATTAGCCACCCGGCGCTCTGACCCTCAGGGTGGCCGGGATTTGCGTTTTCGACGCCCTCACCCTTTGCTGTCATTTCTCAAAATTGCAGGACCGTTCCGATGTGCTCTGATCAGCCCGTGACCGAAACCGACTATAAACATACGCTGCGCTTGCCGCAGACCGATTTTCCCATGCGTGCGGGACTGCCGGCGCGCGAACCTGCCTGGCTGGAGAGATGGGCGCGGATCGGTGTCTATGACCGGCTGCGCGACAAGACCGGGCGCGAAAGCTTTACGCTGCACGATGGCCCGCCCTATGCGAACGGCAACCTGCATATCGGTCACGCCCTGAACAAGATCCTCAAGGATATGGTCGTCCGTTCGCAGCAGATGATGGGGCGCGATGCCCGGTATATCCCCGGTTGGGATTGCCACGGTCTGCCCATCGAGTGGAAGATCGAAGAGAAATACCGCGCCAAGGGCCGCGACAAGGACGCCGTGCCGGTGATCGAATTCCGTCAGGAGTGTCGTGAATTTGCCGCCGGATGGGTCGATATCCAGCGCGAGGAGTTCAAACGGCTGGGGGTCACCGGCAACTGGGCCGATCCCTATCTGACGATGGATTTCCACGCCGAACGGGTGATTGCCGAGGAGTTTCAGAAGTTCCTGATGAACGGCACCCTGTATCAGGGCAGCAAGCCGGTGATGTGGTCGCCGGTCGAAAAGACCGCGCTGGCCGAGGCCGAAGTCGAGTATCACGACCGCCAGACCGATGCGATCTGGGTGCGATTTAAGGTGGCGTCGGGTGGCAATACCGTGTTTGCCGAAGGGCAGGATGACGATTTTGCCGAAGCGGATGCGGCCTTGCTGGCCGACGAGTTGCATAGCGCAAGTGTCGTGATCTGGACGACAACCCCTTGGACCATCCCGCAAAACCGCGCGATATGTTTTGGTCCCGCCATCGAATACGGGCTGTACGAAGTGATTGACCGCCCAGAGGAATGCTGGGCGCAGATCGGTGAACGTTTGCTTGTGGCAGATGCATTGGCCGAACAGGTGTTCGCCGCCGGGCGTCTGGATATGACGATGGTGCGGCGGGTGCGCGGCGTATCGGCGGGCGAATTGGCCGGCCTGCACTGTGCCCATCCCCTGCGCGGCTTGGACGGTGCAAAAGGCGAATGGGATTTCGACGTGCGGCTGTTCCGCGGCGATCATGTTACCGCCGATGCGGGCACGGGTTTCGTGCATACCGCGCCGTCGCACGGTGACGACGATTATATCATCGGGGTGCGCGAAGGCCTGCCGATGACCTTCAATATCCTCGATGACAGCTCGTTCCGCGAAGATCTGCCGTTCTTTGCCGGTCAGCAGGTGCTGAAACCCAACGGCAAACCCGGCGGCGCGAACAAGGCGGTGATCGAAAAGCTGAAGGAACCCGGCGCGCTGCTGGCGCTCAAGCGGATCACCCTGTCCGACGCCCATTCCTGGCGGTCAAAAGCGCCGGTGATCCGTCTGAACCGGCCCCAGTGGTTTGCCGCCATCGACCGCAATGTAGGCGACGGGCAGGATGAATTCGGCACCACGATCCGCCAGCGTGCCCTGACCAGCATCGATGAATTGGTGACCTGGACGCCAAGGACCGGGCGCAACCGGTTGTATTCGATGATGGAAGCGCGGCCCGATTGGGTTCTCAGCCGTCAGCGCGCCTGGGGCGTGCCGATGACTTGTTTCACCAAGATCGGCACAAAGCCGGACGATTCCGACTATCTGCTGCGAAATGACACAGTAAATGCACGGATTCTTGAAGCTTTCGAACAAGAAGGCGCGGATGCCTGGTATGCGACCGGCGCAAAAGAGCGGTTTCTTGCAGGAGTCGTCGATCCGGCTGAATACACCCAAGTGTTCGATATCCTTGATGTGTGGTTCGATTCTGGCTCGACCCACGCCTTTGTCCTGCGGGACCGTGCCGACGGATCGGAAGACGGGCTTGCGGATCTTTACCTTGAGGGGACGGACCAGCATCGCGGTTGGTTCCATTCGTCCATGCTTCAGGCCTGCGGCACCATCGGGCGCGCGCCATACCGCGGGGTGCTGACCCACGGGTTCACGCTGGATGCCAAGGGCATGAAGATGTCCAAATCCATCGGCAACACCATCGTTCCGGAAAAGATCGTGCAGCAATACGGCGCGGATATCCTGCGTCTCTGGGTGGCACAGACCGATTATACCAACGACCAGCGGATCGGGCCGGAGATCCTGAAGGGCACCTCCGACAGCTATCGCCGGTTGCGCAATACCATGCGGTTCCTGCTGGGCAATCTAAACGGGTATACCGATGCCGAACGGGTTGAACCCGCCGCCATGCCCGAGCTTGAGCGTTGGGTGCTGCACCGTATGGCCGAATTGGACGTTGTGGTGCGCGAAGGCTATGCCCGCTATGATTTTCAGGGCGTGTTTACGGCGGTGTTCACCTTCGCGACCGTCGATCTTTCAGCCGTCTATTTCGACATCCGCAAGGATGTTCTGTACTGCGATGGCCCGTCGGATCGGCGCAATGCGGCGCGCACTGTGCTGGACATGCTGTTTCACCGGCTGACCACTTGGCTGGCTCCGGTGCTGGTGTTTACGATGGAAGAAGTGTGGCTGGAGCGTTTCCCCGGCGATGACAGTTCTGTGCATCTGGTCGATTTCCCCGACACGCCGGACGCTTGGCGCGACGATGCGCTGGCCGCAAAATGGGCCGGTATTCGTCGGGCGCGTCGTGTGGTGACTGCGGCGCTCGAAGTGCAACGCCGTGACAAGACGATTGGCGCATCCCTTGAGGCAGCGCCGACGGTGTATGTCGCCGACCCCGACCTGATGGTGGCGCTTGAATCGGTTCCCTTCGATGACATCTGCATCACCTCGGACCTTGCGCTCAGCGCTGCAGCGGCCCCCGACGACGCCTTCCGCCTTCCCGAGGTTGAAGGGATCGCAGTGGTATTTGCCCTCGCCGGGGGTGAGAAATGTAATCGGTGCTGGAAAATCTTGCCGGACGTCGGTCATCACACCCATCCGGGTGTGTGCAAACGGTGCGATCAGGCGTTAAGCGCACTGTAGATATTCAGACAATCGGCGGTCATATTGGCCGCCGGTTGCCCGGCCGTGCATCACTTATCCAACATGCCAGACGATTGAGCGCGGATCCAATCGCGCCCCGAGTCGCGATCTGACGGGCGGTCAGTCCTTTTCGGGGATGATCTGCTGAATGATTCCAGCTGCGATGAGATAGACTGAAGTCAGCGCCAGCCCCCAATGGGCCCAGCTGTCAGGATCAAACCCGACCCAAGCCGCGCGTCCGGCAAAAAATGTCCAGGCCAGCGCGATCGGCAGGGTCAGCATGCGCCACCGCTCGGTGCGCACTGGGTGGACGAACTTCAGCGGCATGAACATCGCAATGGACAGAACGGCAACGAGCGCCAGAATTACCCAAAAATTCGGTGCCAGCGCGAACAGGACGATCACCACCATATTCCAGCAGCCGGGAAATCCGGAAAACGAATTATCTTTCGTTTTCATGCGTGTATCGGCAAAATAAATGACGCTGGTAAAGGTGATGACGATGATCGCGATCCAGCCTGTCCAGCCCGGCAACAGCCCCGATTTGAACAGCGCATAGGCCGGGATGAACACATAGGTCAGATAGTCGATGATCAGATCCATCAACACACCGTCATATTGCGGTGCGTTGGTTTTCACATCGTATTTACGGGCCAGCGGACCGTCGATGCCATCAACAAAAAAGGCGACCACCAGCCACAGGAACATGATGTCCCAATTCTCCTCGACCGCTGCGAGCATGGCAAGCATCGCCAGAACCGCGCCGGTGGCGGTCAGCAGGTGTACGGAGAGGGCGCGCAAAGCGGGAGTCATCGGTCTTTCATGACGTATTGCGGGCCGATGCGCAAACGGTTCAGCCGCGTGGATGGGCGCGGGCGTAAACCTCTAGCAACCGAACGGTGTCGACTGCGGTATAGGCCTGCGTGGTAGAAAGCGAAGCATGGCCCAACAGCTCCTGAATTGCGCGCAGATCACCGCCTGCGTCCAACAGATGGGTGGCAAAGCTGTGGCGCATGGCGTGGGGCGTTGCCGTAGCGGGCAGGCCGAGCTGCATCCGCGATTGCTCCATTGCCTTCTGGATACTGCGCGCGACCAGCGGTCCGCCGCGGATCGCCAGAAACAAAGGGCCCTTGGCGGTGATCGGATGCGGGCAGGCGGCGACATATTCGGCCACGGCGCGACGGGCAGCGGGCAGCACCGGCACCAGCCGTTCCTTGCCGCCCTTGCCGATGATGCGCAGACTGTCGGGCAGGGGCTGATCGGCGCCGCGCAGCCCCAGCGCCTCGGAGATCCGCAGCCCGCAGCCATAAAGCAGGGTGACTACCGCAACATCCCGCGCCGCAACCCAAGGATCGCGTGCCTGCAGTTCCACCGTGTCGATCATCGCCCGGGCTCCGTCGGTGGACAGGGGGCGGGGAAGTTTCCGGCGAAATTTCGGCGAACGTGTGGACAGAATCGCCGTGGGGTCGAACCCTTCGCGTTCGGACAGCCAGCGGGTAAAACTTTTGACCGCCGACAGGCTGCGTGCCAAGGAGCGGGGCTGAACACCGCGCCCACGCTCATGAGCCATCCAGGCGCGCATATCGGCAATCTTAAGCGTGCCGATGGTGCCAAGTCCGGTGCCCTGACCCAGATGCATCTGCAGGAACGACAGCCATCCCAGAACATCGGCGCGATAGGCGGTCAGCGTGTTGTCCGCCGCATCGTCAAGCGCGCCCAACCCATCAAGCCAGGTTTGCAACGCGTCACGGGCCGCGGGCGCGATCATGCCAGCCAGCGGCGCATGGAACGCTCGAACACTCCTGCGAAAAACCCCAGAAGATCAGTGCCTTGCAACTGTGTGAACATATGCGGATCTTCGGACCCGAGAACCAGCAATCCGGGCAGGCGGCCCTCGCCGAAATCCAGCGCAAGACAGGCCTCGGAACGCAGATCGGCAGCCACCGCGCCATAGATGCGCGGCGCGCCACCATCACAGCCGCGCAGAGTCACCCGGCGTTGCGGCACATTGCGCCCCTGCGTCACATATTCGCCGATGAAACCGGGCCGGGCCAGCGACAGAACATCGGACAGGCGGCGCAGGTCTGCGTCATCCTCGGCCAGATCGGTCTCCAGCACCAGCCGCAGGGCATCGACCCGCAGGATCGCGGCAACGTCAGTGCCCAGATCATGCAGAAACGTTTCGAAATCCACCGGATCCAGCATGCGCAGCACCGCACGGTGGATCTGGTTCGTGCCGGCCAGATTCTCATAGGCGGCGGCAATCACGCTGCGGTGGGTATCCTCAAGCCGGTCAAGCCGGGCTTCCAGCCGCCGCATCGCAATGCCGCGCAGATCGACCACGTTGTCGCCCAGCGTCTTGTCATTGGCGGCCACAAGGGCGCGCATCAGATCAAGATCTTCGAGAATCACATCGGGGTGTGAGATGATCCTGTTGCGCAGGTCATCCGCGATCACGGCGGTTTCGCCCATTCCAGCCTCATGGAAATTGTTCGATTTGTGACAGCCTAGCCGAATTATTGCTGGCCGGTCACGTTATTTTGCCAAATTATGGCAAGCTGAAGTAGGGACGCGGCGAATTTGCATCGCTGCGTCCCTGCCAAAATCACAGTTAGACGATCTTTTGTCCGGTCTTTGCCCAGTCGGCCATGAAGGCATCAAGCCCCTTGTCGGTCAGAACGTGGTTCGCCATCGCCTTGATCACGGCGGGCGGTGCGGTGGCCACATCGGCGCCGATCAGGGCCGCGTCGCGCATGTGGTTGGCGCTGCGGATCGACGCCGCAAGGATCTGGGTTTCAAAGCCATAGTTGTCATAGATCGTCCGGATGTCGCCGATCAACTCCATCCCGTCGATGTTCAGATCGTCAAGCCGGCCAATGAACGGCGAAATGAAGGTCGCACCGGCCTTGGCCGCCAAAAGCGCCTGATTTGCCGAGAAGCACAGGGTCACGTTGACCATGTTGCCTTCGCCGGAAAGCGTCTTGCACGCCTTCAGCCCGGCCCATGTCAGCGGCACCTTGATCGCGATGTTTTCGGCGATCTTGGCCAGTTCGCGGCCTTCGGCGATCATCCCGTCATAGTCCAGCGCGACGCATTCGGCACTGACCGGACCCGAGACGATATCGCAGATCTCTTTCGTCACTTCCTTGATGTCACGGCCTGATTTCAGGATCAGCGAGGGGTTTGTCGTGACCCCATCGGCCATGCCAAGATCGTTCAGTTCGCGGATCGCGTCCACATCGGCGGTGTCTATGAAGAATTTCATGTCTGTACCCCATTGGCAGGTGAGTTGAATTTGTCCCCTTGTTACCCCATTGGTGGGGGGGGCCGAAAGCCCAATGTCTTGGACAGTAACTGGAGCGCAAATGGATATGTCGATCTGGCTTACCCCGATTGGCCGTGTTGCGCTGACCACTATGGGTGTGTTGACGGCGACACAGCGCCCGCAGGCGGGTTGAGACGTTGGAGCAAGGGTATTTTGACGAAGGCGCGTTGATCGCCGTTTTGACGACCCAGCCGCTGGACCGGTGTCTGGATTACAAGGCGCCCGAGGGGGGCTGTCACCTTGGGGCCTTTGTCGAGGTGCCGTTGGGCCCGCGCAAGGTGATGGGTGTTGTCTGGGGGCCGGGCGAGGGGGGCTATGACCCTTCCAAGGTTCGTGGCGTGATCCGCGTGTTGGACGCCGCTCCGATGCGCGATGAAATGCACCAGTTCCTGCGCCGCGCCGCCGACTATACCCTGACTCCGCTGCCCGCGATGCTGCGGCTGGCCACGCGCAGCCCCGGACTGGGCGATCCGCCGGGGATGCGCACGGTGTACCGTCTGGGCGACAGCGAACCAGAGCGGATGACCGATGCCAGGGCCAAGGTGCTGGCCGTTCTTCGCGAATATGGCGGTTTGGCCTTCACCCTGTCGGAACTGGCCGAAAGTGCCGGAGTCACGTCGTCGGTCGTCAAGGGGCTGGTGAAACAGGGGGCGGTGTTGGAACAGGCCAGCCCGCGCGACACGCCCTATCCGCTTTTGGACCCCGACTTACCGGGTCTGACCCTGACCGAGGATCAGGCGGCGGGCGCGGCGATGCTGGCCGAGGCCGTGGCGGGGGGGACTTACGGCACCACCATGTTGCGCGGTGTCACCGGATCTGGAAAGACCGAGGTGTATCTGGAAGCGGTGGCCGCCTGTCTGCGTGCCGGACGGCAGGCTTTGGTGCTACTGCCGGAAATCGCGCTGACTGCCGAATTTCTCACCCGGGTTCAGGCGCGGTTTGGCGCGCAACCCGCCGAATGGCACAGCGGCGTGACGATGACCGAACGTCGTCGGTGTTGGCGGATGGTCGGCGAGGGCGGCGCGCAACTGGTCGTCGGCGCGCGCTCGGCGCTGTTCCTGCCCTTCCGCGATCTGGGGCTGATCGTTGTCGATGAAGAACACGATACATCCTATAAACAAGAGGACGGCGTGCTGTATAACGCGCGCGATATGTCCGTTTTGCGCGCCTCGCTCTGTTCGGCGCAGGTGGTTCTTGCATCGGCCACCCCGTCGCTTGAAACATGGGCCAATGTGCAGGCGGGGAAATACCGCCGTCTGGATCTGACCGCGCGGTTCGGCGTGGCGGTGATGCCCGAGATGCGCGCCATCGACATGCGGGCCGAGGAATTGCCCGGCGGCAAATGGGTGTCGCCCACCCTGCGTGATGCGGTGCGGGCGCGGCTGGCCTTGGGCGAACAATCACTGCTGTTCCTCAATCGCCGGGGCTATGCGCCGATCACGCTGTGTCGTGCCTGTGGGCATCAGATCGGCTGTGACCATTGCGATGCGCGGATGGTCGAGCACCGGTTTCAGAAACGGCTGGTCTGTCATCAGTGCGGCGAGACCAAGCCGATGCCGCTCACATGTCCGTCCTGCGAGGCCGAGGATCGCATGTCGCCGGTTGGCCCCGGTGTCGAACGTCTGGCCGAAGAGGCGACGGCGCTGTTCCCCGATGCGCGGATCGCCGTCCTGTCGTCCGATCTTTACGGCAGTGCGCGTGCCCTCAAGGCGCATATCGAATCCATCGCCAAGGGCGAGGCGGATATCATCGTCGGCACGCAACTGGTGGCCAAGGGGCACAATTTTCCGTTGCTGACGCTGGTCGGTGTCATCGATTCGGATCTGGGGTTGCAGGGGTCCGACCTGCGCGCCGCCGAACGGACGTTCCAACTGATGCGACAGGTGGCCGGGCGGGCAGGGCGCGCTGAACGTCCGGGCACCGCCATGCTCCAGACGTTTCAACCCGAACATCCGGTGATCCGCGCGATTCTGGCGGGCGACGAAGACAGGTTCTGGGCCGCCGAAGCATCAGAGCGGCAGGCGGCTGGCGTGCCGCCCTATGGAAGGATGGCGGGGATCATCCTGTCATCGCCGAATGTGCAGGAGGTGTTCGACGTCGCCTCAGAAATGGCCCGGCGCGATGGCCCATTGCGCGCCGTCAACGCCCAGCTTTACGGCCCTGCCCCCGCGCCCATTGCCCGTATTCGCGGCCGCCATAGGGTGCGCCTGCTGGTCAAGGCCGACAAGGGTGTGGCGTTGCAAGCCGCGCTGACGCAATGGGTGGCGCAGTTTCGCTTGCCCGCCAGTCTGCGCCTGTCCATCGACATCGATCCGCAAAGCTTTCTCTGAAACCGGGTGGCCGCGCCGATGAGCGCCGCCATTTGTGATCGGTCAGCGATCTGGAAACCTGCCAGACATGCGCCTATATTGCTGCCATCCCCGAAAGGAGTTCCGTCCATGTCCCTCTTCCAGAGAAAAAAATCCGAGATGGTGGCGCAATCCGACGCCTTGGCAGGTCGTACCACCGCCATCCCCACGGCCGCGACGCATTTTGTCTTTGACCGTCCGCTGAGCACAGATATTCCGCCGGGGCACGAGGTTGTCATATTCGGCATGGGCTGTTTCTGGGGGGTCGAGCGGATTTTCTGGAAACTGCCGGGCTTGTATCTGACGATGGTTGGCTATGCAGGCGGTTACACCCCGAACCCGACTTACGAAGAGGTCTGCTCGGGCAAGACCGGCCATAACGAGGTGGTGCGCGTGGTGTTTGACCCCGCCGAGATCTCATTTGAAGCCCTGCTCAGGGTGTTCTGGGAAGGGCACGACCCGACGCAGGGGATGGCTCAGGGCAATGACCGGGGCACGCAGTACCGTTCTGGCATTTATACGTTTTCCGATGAACAGGCCCGCGCAGCCGAGCAAAGCCGCATCGAATTTCAAAACAACCTCGCCGAGGCGGGCTTTGGCGCGATCACCACTGAAATCCAGGCCGCGCCTTCGTTCTTTTTCGCGGAGGATTATCATCAGCAGTATCTGGCCAAGAACCCCGGCGGATATTGCGGTATCGGCGGCACCGGCGTGACCTGCGCCATTGGCACCGGGGTTAGTCCAGCCGCGTGATGGGCGGGCGCGTGCCGCGCGTTTGCGCGAAACGCGCTCGTGCGCGTTGCGGTGGGGGCGCCTGTCGCCTATAGCGCGACAAACCCCTGCCGGAGCCACACCATGCCCACATTCACAGCCCTGACCACCCTTGCCGACGGCGAGAACGCCAACCGCATGGCCGAGGCCATGGAAGACATGGACCCCGCGCCCGAGGGCGTTGGCGTGTTTGAGATGGAAGACGGTTCGGGTCTGTGGGAGGTCGGGGGCTATTTCACCGCGCCACCCGACGACATCGTGCTGTCACTCTTGGCGGCTGCCTGGGATGCGCGGCCCTTTGCGATCAGCGAACTGCCGGAGACTGATTGGGTGGCGAAGGTGCGCCGCGAGCTGGTGCCGGTCGAAGCAGGCCGGTTCTTTGTCTATGGCGGCCACGACACCGACCTTTTGCCCGCGGGCCGGATCGGATTGTTGATCGAGGCGGCGATGGCCTTTGGCACCGGGCACCACGGCACCACACTGGGCTGCTTGCGCGCGCTGGACCGGCTGATCGATGCAGGTTTCGTGGCGCACAACACCGTAGATATCGGTTGTGGAACGGCGGTTCTGGCGATGGCTGCGGCGCATGTCTGGCCCGATCCGGTTATGGCCAGCGACATTGATCCGGTGGCAGTCGAAGTGGCGGCGGCAAATGTCGCGGTCAATGGTCTGACCGGCCGCGTCGACTGTATCGAGGCGACAGGGTTCGATCACCCTGTATTGCGGGACAGGGCGCCATTCGATCTGGTGTTTGCCAATATCCTGAAGGGTCCGCTGATCGAATTGGCGCCGTCGATGGCGCGTGCGATGGCTGGCGGAGGATATGCGATCCTGTCGGGATTGCTTAACGCGCAGGCTGAATCGATCATCCAGGTCTATGACGAAAATGGTTTCGCCTTGGCTCATCGCGAAGAAATCGGCGATTGGACAACGCTGACCTTGAAAAAGCGGCAATGAAACCAGAAAAAATACGAATTTCGCCACAATTGGCCGCATTTGCCTTATTCACGCCACAATCTGGCAGGAATAAGGCAGGGTCGGTGGGGGCCGAACACAGAATACGAGACACAGCCATGTCGAATGCCGCAGCCGAATTTTCCGTCGATATCCGCATGATCAACCGTCGCATTGCCGATCTGGCCGGTGTTGTCTTGACGACGGACGGCGACGTGCTGCGGTCGACCAGCAGCGTGGTCCGCAGCCTGTGGGCGTTTGTAGGTGCGATGTTTGCGCTGATTGTCTGCAAAGCTGGTCTGATCGCCTACATCGGTATGACGGGTTATTCGGCGGCTGTGGCGATGCTGGCCGATGGTACACTGGTTGAGCGTTTGGGCGCTTTCATGATGCAGGCGGGCGGTTTTTCTTCCATTCTGGCGCAACTGATCCGGATAATCGTCGGCTGATCGCACCCATTTTTTTCGATCTACCGCCAATAGGCCGCCCCGATAAGACCGGGGCGGCTTTTGTCGTTCTTGCAGTGCCCTGTGGGTATTTGATTCTGTTGCTGATGTGGCAGGCGGCGTGGTTAAGAAACGGAGTTATGTTTCCGAAACCGAGACGATGGTAGGGTTTTCAAAGAATTGATTTTGTGAAAATCGAGAATACGTCAATTCAAAGAAGGATTTCGGCAAATTTGATGATAATGTGTGCGCGTGACACATTTCAAACACAATCCGGGCAATAATGGGTCTTGTCGGTGGGGGCCGATATAGGATTGAGACACTGCCATGTCTGCCACATCTACGTCTTCCTTTGCCCTGCGCAGCAAACGCATCGTCCGTAACAACCGCGCCATCGCGCGTGGTGCGGAATTGCAGTTGGACCAATACGGCTTGTTGACGGTGCGGCCGCGTCGGTTGCAGATGCGCGGCCTTCCGTTCCGCGGATTGCTTCTGATTGCCATGCTGGTGTTCGGCGCAAAAGCGATGATGCTGGCTCAGGCCGGGCCGACTTCATACGATGCGCGTATTGAGCGACTGGCAGCGGGTGGCGCGTTGGAACAGGCGGGCGCTTGGGTGTTGCAGAAAGATCGCGTGTCTTTGGCCGTCGGCGATTATCTACGCACGTTGATCAACTGATCGTCAGATCCGCTACGCGCCGGGCTGTTGTCCGTGACCGGGGCGCGGACAACGCAAAAGGCCGCGCCGGTTGTCCCCGGTGCGGCCTTTTTACATTCGGTCAGATTTGTACTCTGTCGGAACGAACTACAGACGATAGATGTCGCCGCGCGACAGGCCGATATCGTCAAGTTCGCGGTCCGTCAGACGGTCCAGCGATTTGCGGGTCAAACGGGTGTTGTTCCAAGCGGAAAACGCCGCAATGGGGCGCAGTGCAAGTGCGGTGATCCGGCCGGACAGGCCAAGGGCGGATGGAGCGGTGTCGAGAGCGAACATTTTGTGAGGTGCCTTTAAGCGAATTCATGTGTCTGTGTACCGGTCAACTAGGCAGGATCGGCAGGGCGGGCAACTGGCTGCGAATGCATGCCCGGCATGCGCGGGCGGCATGGCGCACGCGACCTTTGCCGCCGGATCGAAGGGCGGTCCGGAAGTGTCGCAAACCCAATGGAAACAGGCTGTTTGCAACTCTTTTCAGAGGCTCTGCGATCCTTTCGCCAACCATTGCACAATGCATTTCGGGTGGCGGGTGTTCGCCTTTCGTGCTAGCGGTTGCGGAAAAGCAACAGGGCAGGGGTGAAATATGCGCGTGATTGGAATTGATCCGGGATTGCGGACCATGGGCTGGGGTGTGATCGATGTGGATGGATCGCGCCTGCGCCATGTCGCCAATGGTCATTGCACGACGGTGGCGGGTAATCTGCCTGACCGGTTGATGGCGCTGTTCGATCAACTGAGCGAAGTTATGATACTGCATGCCCCGGATACCGCTGCGGTCGAACAGACTTTTGTGAACAAGGACGGCGCAGGCACGCTGAAGCTGGGTCAGGCCCGCGCCATCGCGCTTCTCGTGCCCGCCCGTGCGGGGCTGGATGTCGGGGAGTACGCGCCGAACACCGTGAAAAAAACTGTCGTGGGCGTTGGTCACGCGGCCAAGGCACAGGTTGAGCATATGGTCCGGATGCAGCTTCCCGGGGTGAAGATATTCGGTCCCGATGCCGCCGATGCTCTGGCGATCGCGATCTGTCATGCGTTTCACCGCCAGACCGGTGACCGGCTGGCTGCGGCAGTGGCGGGGGCGATGCGATGATCGGGCGAATTGCCGGGCGGATCGAATACCGGGGCACCGATCATGTTCTGATCGATGTGCGCGGTGTCGGATATGTCGTTCATGTATCCAGCCGCACTCTCATGTCGCTGCCTGCCACTGGGCAGGCGACTGCGTTGTTCACCGACCTGCAGGTGCGCGAGGATCTGTTGCAACTGTTCGGATTCCTGACTCTGGCGGAGAAAGAATGGCACCGGCTGCTGATGACCGTTCAAGGGATCGGGGCCAAGGCATCCATGGGGATTCTGGGCACATTGGGCCCCGACGGGATTGGCCGGGCGATCGCGCTGGGCGATATGGCGGCAGTACGTGCGGCGCCCGGGGTTGGCACAAAGATCGCCCAGCGTCTGGTGAATGAGTTGAAGGACAAGGCGCCTGCATTGATGGCCATGGGGGGCGCCGCAGCGGCAACCCCTGCCGCGCCCGAGGATCTGGACGACGACGGATTGATTGTCGCCTCTGTACCCCCGTCCGCACCCGCCGAAGCTCCGGCAGGTATGGCCCAGGCCGAGGCGCTGTCGGCGCTGACCAACCTTGGCTATGCTCCGTCCGAGGCTGCCGGTGCGGTGGCCGAGGCGGCGGGGGATGATCCGAAGGCGACGACGCCCACTCTGATCCGCGCCGCACTGCGCCTGCTGGCACCAAAGGGATAATTCATGGACCGCCCCGATACCAGTACGCACCCCGACCCAAGCTTGCGCCCGGACCGCCTCCCTGAGGATGCAGACCGCGCACTGCGACCGCAGAATCTTGGTGAATTCATCGGTCAGGCCGAGGCCCGTGCGAATCTGCGGGTGTTTATCGAAAGCGCCAAAATGCGCGGTCAGGCCATGGATCACGCATTGTTTCACGGGCCACCCGGCTTGGGCAAGACCACGCTGGCGCAGATCATTGCGCGCGAGCTGGGGGTGAATTTCCGCATGACCAGCGGCCCGGTTCTGGGGCGGCCCGGCGATCTGGCAGCGATCCTTACCAACCTTGAGGCGCGAGATGTCCTGTTCATCGACGAAATCCACCGCCTGAATCCGGTGGTCGAAGAGGTGCTGTATCCCGCGCTTGAGGATTTCGAACTGGATCTTGTGATTGGCGAGGGTCCGGCGGCGCGCACGGTGCGGATCGAATTGCAGCCCTTCACATTGGTCGGGGCCACCACGCGGCTGGGTCTGCTGACCACGCCATTGCGCGACCGGTTCGGGATTCCGGTTCGCTTGCAATTCTATACGGTCGAGGAATTGCACCAGATCGTCACCCGGGGGGCGCGCTTGCTGGGGATTAGCGCAGAACCCGAAGGCGCGTTGGAGATCGCCCGCCGTGCCCGTGGCACACCGCGTATCGCTGGCCGGTTGTTGCGCCGCGTGGTCGATTTCGCGCTGGTCGAGGGTGACGGCACGTTGACCCGCAAGCTTGCCGATTCCGCGCTGGGTCGGTTGGGCGTCGATCATCTGGGGCTGGACGGCGCCGACCGGCGATATCTGTCCCTGATCGCCGATGCGTTTCAGGGCGGTCCGGTGGGAGTCGAAACCCTGTCGGCAGCCCTGTCCGAAAGCCGCGATGCGCTGGAGGAAGTGATCGAGCCGTTCCTTTTGCAGCAGGGCCTGATTCAGCGCACCCCCCGGGGCCGGATGCTGGCGCAGAAAGCCTGGGCGCATCTGGGCCTGCCGATGCCCCGTGCGGCAGGGCAGGCAAGCCTGTTCTCCGAAGATTAAGCCTTGCTGCAGACACCCTTTAGGACTGATTTCAAAATGACGGACCGCACCACGCCCGATCCCGCTTGACCCATCCTGTCCGTCTGGTATCTGCTTGTCGCGCGGGCCTGTAGCTCAACTGGTTAGAGCAGAGCGCTCATAACGCTTTGGTTGCGGGTTCAAGTCCTGCCGGGCCTACCATATTTTCAGTGACTTGGCTGAAACCGCGGATATCAACACAGGGTCGCAGAGCGCAAACACCTGCGACGATGTAGATTCAGCATTTGCGCCACGACACAGTCCGAAAACCCGCAAGCCGTTGCGCAGACGTAACCAGAACAACTCGACATATTGTCGTGGCGCTTTCAAAATTCCCCCGAAATAAGGTCGAGACAGCCGTTGCAGTCTGATTTCCGGCATTGATCGAAAATCGAATATCTTTCGAAGGGCGATCAGCCAATTTGCGACATCGGCTGACCAAACCACAGTAGCGGCGCGCGGTGTTGCTGAGGTGTGGCTTGCCCATTTCCCGACTCACGTCACGCAAACAATCGCGGCCGTGCCACGCAGGAGGGGGGACCAGCGTGTTAGGCGGCGCGTCCCCTAGACCTTATCCAAGCCGCGTCGTAGTTCTCATCTTATGATGCAATCTGCTGTCGCCGGGTTTGGCCTGGGGCTTTCCCTTATTTTGGCTATCGGTGCACAGAACGCCTTTGTTCTGCGGCAGGGACTGCGTGGTGCGCATGTCTTTGCCGTCTGTCTGACCTGTGCGCTGTCCGATGCCGTGCTGATCGTTGCCGGTGTGGCGGGGTTCGGCTGGCTGGTGACGGCGGCACCCTGGCTTGCACCTGCGATGCGCTATGCGGGGGCGGCGTTTCTTCTGGTCTATGGCGGTCTGGCCTTCCGGTCGGCCTGGCGGGGTGGCGATGGTTTGCAGCCCAATGCCGTGGCCGACGCTGCGGGATCGCTGAAGGGCGCGCTGTTGACCTGTCTCGCGTTGACCTGGCTGAATCCGCATGTGTATCTGGATACCGTCGTGCTGCTTGGTACTGTCGCGGCGCAATGGCAGCCATGGCCGTTTGGCGCGGGGGCGGTTCTGGCGTCTTTCGTGTTCTTCTTTTCGTTGGGCTATGGTGCGCGATTGCTCCGGCCGGTGTTCGCAAGGCCCGGGGCATGGCGGGTTTTGGAGTTCGGGATTGGCGTGATCATGTGGGCGCTGGCATTGGGATTGGTGATCGCATGAAGGGTCCGATAGCGGGCGTACTCTGGATGGTGGTGACCGGGCTGCTGTTTGTCGGAGTGACGGCGGTGGTCAAACATCTGGGCAACCGGATTCCGGCGGCCGAGGCGGCGTTCCTGCGCTATGCTTTGGGAACCGTGTTTTTGCTGCCGATGATCGGGGCGGTGCGCGCCGCGCGTCTGGACCGGCGGGCCTTGACGCTGTTCGGGGTGCGCGGCGTGGTTCACACTGGCGGGGTGATCCTGTGGTTCTTTGCCATGACGCAGATCCCCCTGGCCGAGGTGACGGCGATGAACTACCTCACGCCGATCTATATCACCCTCGGCGCGGCGCTGTTTCTGGGTGAAAAGCTGGCCCTGCGGCGGCTTTTGGCGGTGGCGGCTGGGCTGGTCGGGGCGCTGATCATCCTGCGCCCGGGCGTGCGTGCGATAGACCCCGGCCATGTCGCCATGCTGTTCAACGGCGTTCTGTTCGCCGCGTCCTATCTGATTGCCAAGATCATGGCAGACCGGGTGGCACCGACGGTGGTGGTGGCGATGTTGTCGATCACGGTAACGGTCGGGCTGGCACCCTTTGCCGCGATGGTCTGGGTCACGCCGACAATGATCGAACTGGCCTGGCTGTTTCTGGTCGCCATTCTGGCCACCTCGGGACATTTCACCATGACACTGGCGTTCCGCGCGGCCCCCGTCGCGCTGACGCAACCGGTGACCTTCCTGCAACTGGTCTGGGCCACGACTCTGGGCTGGTTTGCCTTTGGCGAACCTGTCGACGGCTGGGTGATCTTCGGCGGTTGCCTGATCCTGGCATCGGTCAGCTTTATCGCCTGGCGCGAGGCGGTGCTAAAGCGCCGCGCAAACCGTCTGGCGGTGGATCATCCCTGACGTGGCTTGGATTGGAGCGCCGGGGTTTTTTGAAGTTGCGGTCCGGTAGAGTTGTGGCAGTGTCGCGTCATGCGGAGTTGGGAGCCTTGGTAACCAAATTGCTGTCATGCCGCGAAGGGCGGCTTCCACGCCAGTGGCAAAAACCTTAAACAACTGCTTGGGTTTGGAACGGGGCTTTGGGTGGCGCAGACCAAGGCGGTTGGTGAATGTCTCAGAAAAGGAGCGTTTTTGGTGGATTCTGTGGATATTGTGAATGGCCGGGTTGATGTAGGTTTCTCGGACGCCCCGCGCGACGTTTGAGTGACGCGGGACGTTGCCTGGCGTCGGAGAAGCGCTCAAGCGGGAAATCGCGGGGTTGGGCTTGGTGGGTGGTTTGTTGCTATGGGGATTG
>NZ_VSJK01000116.1 GCF_008085915.1 Oceaniovalibus sp. ACAM 378
AGCGGCCGAGGTATTTTGATGCACGCAAAGCCTCGTTTCTGGCTACCGCACCTGCGGTGACAGTTTTCCACGGCTTGGCGTTTTTGCGGGGTGGGATGACGGCATTCGCACCGCGGTCAGCGATGGCATCATGGCACTTGCGTGTGTCATAGGCACCGTCTGCGGTGACGCTCGCGATCTCCTCTTGGGCTGGGATCTGGCTGAGCAGGTCAGGCAGGATGCGTGCATCGCCGATATGGCTCCCGG
>NZ_VSJK01000040.1 GCF_008085915.1 Oceaniovalibus sp. ACAM 378
AAGGGTCGAACGCACTGGCTTTGGCGCGCCGTCGATGCCAATGGCGATGTGCTCGATATCCTGGTTCAATCGCGCCGCAACAAGGTCGCCGCCCAGCGTTTCCTGCGCAAACTCATGAAACGTTGGGACCAGCCTCATGTCCTCGTGACGGATAAGCTGCGATCCTACGGCGCGGCCAAGGCGGAGATCGCACCCGGGATCGAACACCGCCAGCACAAAGGGTTGAACAATCGGAGCGAAGCGTCCCACCGGCATACCCGAAGACGCGAGAAGATCATGGGCCGGTTCAAATCCCCGCGCCAAGCGCAGCGATTTCTATCCGTGCATGATCAGATCGCCAGCTTGTTTCGCCCCAAACGCCATCGCCTGTCTGCCAAATCCTACCACCACGCGAGGTCCGATGCGCTCGACCTCTGGACAGGCTATACTGCAGAGCTGACGGCCTGATTGCCGAGATCACCCAAAGGTTTGGTCGAGCGGCAACAACCTGACAAAGCCCGCGTTGCAATTCGCAGTATGCGCGCCAAGCTGGAGGATGACCCAGGCGACCCCCGCCTTCTCATCAATGAACCGGGGATCGGATACAGGCTGGTGGATGTTCCAGCAGCTGAATAGCCCATCTGGAGAAATTCAAGGGGCTCGTGTTGATGTCAAAAACGAGCGTTTGTTGATCGTACCAGACGGCTGCGCAGGACATTGTAGTCCTGCGTCATGCTGAAGGTGATGGCACCGCGAATAATTGCTCAGGATGCCGGGAACCAAGGCAGTATATATGCCGTTGTTTTTCATAAAGAAAGTATGGAAAGGTTTTCTAATCTTGGCTTTGAGTGAAAGGTTTTTGCAAATCAGCACTCGCGCCCTCGTTCATTAGAACAACCATAGCGGGACATCCCGATTTTTTTGCGAACGTGAGGAGTTGATAATTGAATATACCTATTCCCGAGAATGAAGCCGAAAGGTTATCGTTTCTGCACGATATGAAGCTCGACCTATCGCTGCCTTTCGAAGAAATCCAAGGGTTGTGCAAAGTGGCATCGAACTTGGTAGGCGCGCCTATTGCTCTGGTCACTTTAATTGATGAGACCCACCAGAGTTTTCTAGCCAGTACCGGCTTAGACGACATACGGGAAACCGACAGAGAAGTTTCCTTTTGCACACATGCAATCATGGAAAGCCGCCAATTTGAGGTGGTAGACATTCTACTTGACGCCCGACGCCCGGTTTGCTGAAAATCCGTTCGTATTAGGGGCTCCAGGCATTCGGTCTTACCTGGGGACTGTTTTGGAACCTAAACCTGGAATGCGCCTAGGCACTCTATGCGTTCTAGACCTAAAATCCAAAATATACTCTGATGAGGAAAAGGCGGCCTTGTCAAAACTAGGGCAAGCAATCACCGCTCTTTTGATTTCACATCGTGAAAAGTTGGAATTATTAAACTACTCTACGGAACTTTCGTCCAAAAAGTCAGAAATGTCTGAATTGACGGCTTCGCTCCGAAGCGCAATGGAAAATCTGGTCGTTTCGGAAAAGGTCAGAAGCGAGTTGCTCTCGGTGGTTAGTCACGAACTTCGTACGCCACTAACCTCGATTATGGGTGCGCTAGGCTTGATGAAGAATAATTTCCTGACAGCAGAACCGCAAATGACACTGCGTCTGATAAGTGTCGCCTACAAAAACAGCCGGCGTCTTCTTTCCTTAGTAGAAGACATCCTAGACATCCAAAAAAACGACTTCGATAACCCAGAACCCGAGCTTGTTCCAGTCGATCTAACCGAACTCATCGAGACTTCAGCTGAAGCATATCAGAACTATGCCGCGGATTCTGATGTGACATTGACGGTTTTAGGTACGGGTCCGTCTTGCGTTGTGAATGGTAATAAAATTCTATTGGATCGAGTTATCGCAAATATTCTTTCGAACGCCTTCAAATTCTCAAAACGGGGGGGCAATGTGGAAATAAGTCAACACTGCTTTGATGATGGACCGCAGATCGCTGTAAGAGATAACGGTGCCGGCATTCCAGAAGGCTCGAAGGAAAAGGTATTTGGACTTTTCTCACAAGTGGATAGTTCTGACACCCGCGCCTCGCAGCGTGGGACCGGGCTGGGGATGCATATCTGCAAGAAAATACTGAAGCAGCATAACGCCACAATTGACTATAAAAGCGAGCTTGGGATCGGCACGACGTTTGTGGTGACATTCCCTGCGCTCGTCACGTGAGAACCGTCGTGCCAATAGAACTGAAGCGTTGTTTAAGTTCTATGACTGAACCCCGTCAAAAATGGGAGGAATGCTCGTAGGTTGCGACAAAGTATGCTTGAACATGCGACGGCGTACGTCTGCACTTAGTCCCAGGCTGGATTTGTTCCGGCCTTCACCCTTAAATCGGATGTACAGACTCCATACATACAGCATGTTTCAGACGGGCCGCACGATCAGACGGGCCGCGCGGAGTGTCGGGTAACGCCCAGCACTGACAATATCGCATCTGAACTGGATAACGGACCCGACGACAAACAAGGAAAATACTATGAAACTGAAAAATATCCTCGCCGCCTCGTTGGTTGCCCTCGCCCCGGTGCTGGCCTCTGCCGAAACCTTCGAGGTTCATATGCTGAATAAGGGCGAGGCCGGTGTGATGGTGTTTGAACCCGCCTTTGTTTCGGCACAGGTAGGCGACACTGTGGTCTTTCGCGCAGTCGACAAAGGCCACAACGCAGAAAGCATCAAGGGTATGTCTCCCGAGGGCCAGGAGCCGTTTGTCGGAAAGATCAACGAGGAGGTCCAGGTCGAATTGACGACTGAAGGCATGATCGGCGTCAAATGCAAGCCGCACCAAGGTATGGGCATGGTCATGGTCATTCAGGTTGCGGACTCTCCGGTTCCGGATGATTTCCTAAAGGCCAAGTTGCCGGGCAAGGCCAAAAAGACGATCGAAGAGATTTTAGCCGCGAACGGGCTCGACTGACAGAACGCGGTTCCTAGAGGCTGTTTGCCCACCTGCGGCGCGGGTACAGCGCTGCAGGTGGGCAAATCCTGAACGCGCGTTCAGGCAGGTGATCCGGCAACGGATCCCCGCATTTTTGATACGATACTCTCCCAACATTCACCTATTGCCCGGATTTTCCGCAGTGCTGCACCCATCGCCGGCGTAAGTGTCGGAAAATCCGCGCGGGCCCCGCCAATAAACCGAATTTAATCGTTAATCTTTGCGCTAGAACAAAGAGTGTCATTCCGCCAGCCCTTAGATCCACTGGCATGACGTACACTTATACTCAATTCTCGAATCGGATCGAACCGGTCGCGTTGAAAAAGGTTGTCCCCCAGCCCGTACCGAAGGCTGCGCGCAATCCCGGTCGGCCGATGCCCGTTCTCGCGCCAGCCTGCCTTTCGGCGTGGCGAGTAACTGCCGGGGCGCCGGTTGCGAAGTTGACGCGCCTTCATGTGATTTTTAGCGATTATTCGGTTGCCGGCTATCCGATGTGCAGCGACGGGCGACCCCTTGCAAGGGACGTCGACGAATGAAGACTTTTCACACCCTTTTGAAAACCCTGACCGTTTTCGCCTTGATGCTTTTGTTCGGCCTTCCGGCGGCAGCGCAGTCCGTTCTGTCAAAACTGGTTCCCGACGTCGAGGTCGGGCAACTGGTCGAAGGTGCAGAGGCCTTCGGGAGCACCCATCAGGACATCCCGGCAATTCAGATCCTCAAGGACGGAAAACAGATCGGCTGGGCGTTCGTCACGTCCGATTTCGTGTCGACCACGGGGTACTCGGGCAAGCCGATCCATACGATGGTCGCCGTTGACAATGCGGCGCAGGTCATCGGCGTGCAACTGGTCAAACACTCGGAACCAATCGTGTTGATCGGCATCCCGGACGCCAAAGTAAGGGCGCTGGTGGCCAATTACCGCGGGCTTGATCTTGTGGCCGAGGCCGAATCCGGCGGCACGGCGCACCAGCTCGATATCATTTCAGGGGCGACGGTCACCATCATGGTGATCGACGATTCAATCATCCGTGCAGGCATCAAGGTTGCCCGACAACTTGGTCTCGGTGGTCTTGCCGTCGAGGAACAGGGCACCGGGCCGCAGTTCGAGATCGATCCGGGTGCCGAAGCCGCCGCCGACTGGATGACGCTTGAGGGCGACGGCACCCTGCGGCGTCTTTCGCTAGACGTCGGGCAGATCAACGCCGCCTTCGCCGCGATGGACGATCCGCGCGCCGCCAAACGCGCCCTGACAGAGGCCCCCGAGACAACATTCATTGAAATGCAGGCGGCGCTGGTGTCGCACCCGGCCATCGCGCGCGTCCTGCTGGGCGATGCAGTCGCGGAAAATCTGGAGGATTGGCTGGAAGAGGGCGAACACGCGATCGCCATTTTCGGGCGTGGCCTCTATTCCTTCAAGGGCTCGGGCTATGTGCGAGGTGGAATCTTTGACCGGATCGTATTGATTCAGAACGATGTTTCGGTCCGTTTCCGCGACCGGTTGCACAAGCGCATCAACACCATCGCCGCCGAAGGTGCGCCGGTTTTCAACGAATCAGACATGTTCAAGATCCCCGCCGACAGCGGGTTCGACCCGACCCAGCCGTTTCGCATTCAGCTTCTGGTGCAACGCGATGTGGCGGCGATCGAAAGGGTCTTCACCACCTTCGATCTGGGTTACCAATTGCCGGCGAAATACCTGCGTTCCATCGCGCCCCCACCCGCGCCCGCGGTCCCTGCGGGTGTCGTCGAAGTGACAACCCAGACCGAAGCTGACGCGCATCAGGCGCTGTGGAAACGGATCTGGGCTGCCAAGACCACCGAAATCATTGTTCTGGCCATCATGCTGACCCTGTTGACCGGCGTGTTCTTCTTCCAGTCGCTTGCCACGCGCAACGAACGCGTCTTCTTCTGGTTCCGCATCGGGTTCCTGACGGTCACATTGGTTTATCTGGGCTGGTATGCCAATGCGCAGCTGTCGGTCGTCAATCTGATGGCGCTGTTCGGGTCGCTGGTGTCGGGGTTCAGCTGGCAGGCATTCCTGCTCGACCCGATGACGTTCATCCTGTGGTTCGCGGTGGCGGCGGCGCTGCTGTTCTGGGGGCGAGGAGCCTATTGCGGCTGGCTGTGCCCGTTCGGCGCCTTGCAGGAATTGCTGAACCGCGTGGCCAAGGCGCTGCGGATTCCGCAATGGACGCTGCCCTGGGGGCTGCACGAACGTCTGTGGCCGCTGAAATACATGATCTTTCTCGGACTTTTCGGCGTGTCGCTGACCAGCATCGAACAGGCCGAGCGTCTGGCCGAGGTCGAACCGTTCAAAACCGCGATCATTCTTAACTTCGTGCGCGCCTGGCCCTTCGTCGTCTATGCCGTGGGGCTGCTGGTCGCGGGGCTGTTCGTCGAGCGGTTCTTCTGCCGTTATCTTTGCCCGCTGGGTGCGGCGCTGGCGATTCCGGCGCGCCTTCGCATGTTTGACTGGCTCAAGCGGTATAAGGAGTGCGGCAATCCGTGCCAGACCTGCGCGCACCAATGCCCGGTACAGGCGATCCATCCGACGGGTGAAATCAACCCGAACGAATGTATCAACTGCCTGCATTGTCAGGTCCTGTACCAGTCCACCACCACCTGCCCGGTGGTCATCAAGAAGATGAACCGCCGCGCCAAGGTTGGCGCCGTGCCGGATCTGGGACGCACAGCCGCCATCGCCGGGCACCCGAATTTACAAAAAGACCAACCCGTCAACTGAAGGGACAGAGAATGTCTGACACCAAAAGACTGCCGATTTCACGCAGGAATCTGCTGGGGGCAACCGCCGGGGGTGCCGCCCTCGCCGGGGCATTCGGCACGCGTGCGATGCTGACCGGCGGTGCCGTTGTCGGAGCCGCGACCGTGGCTGCCACGACCAGCGCGCGCGCCGCCGCCGGAGCCGAGGTCGGTCCGGGCCAACTGGATGAATTTTATGGCTTCTGGTCCTCGGGTCAGTGCGGCGAAATGCGCATCCTCGGCATCCCGTCGATGCGCGAGTTGATGCGGATTCCGGTGTTCAACACCTGTTCGGCCACCGGCTGGGGCATCAGCAATGAGTCCAAGAAAATCCTGACCGAGGGTTTGCTGCCCAAAACCAAGGAATATCTGGCCGCCAACGGTCACGAATTCCCGCCCAACGGCGATTTGCACCACCCGCATATGTCGTTCACCGAAGGCACCTATGACGGTCGCTATCTTTTCATGAACGACAAGGCCAACACCCGTGTCGCCCGTGTGCGCTGCGATGTGATGAAGTGCGACAAGATCATCGAGATCCCGAACGCCAAAGCGATCCACGGCTTGCGTCCGCAAAAATGGCCGCGCACCAACTATGTCTTCTGTAACGGCGAAGACGAAGTGCCGATGGTCAACGACGGCAAGATTCTGGACGAGCCGGAAAAGTACGTGAACTTCTATACTGCTGTGAATGCTGACGAAATGACCGTGGCATGGCAAGTCATGGTGACCGGTAACCTCGACAACACCGATTGCGACTATGAGGGCAAATACGCCTTCTCGACGTCCTACAACTCGGAAATGGGCATGAACCTTGCCGACATGACCGAAGCCGACATGGACCACGTCGTCGTCTTCAACATCAAGGAAATCGAGAAGGGCATCGAAGACGGTGACTTCATCGAGCTGAACGGCGTCAAGGTGATCGACGGGCGCAAGGGACAGAACAAGAAATACACCCGCTACATCCCGATCCCGAACAACCCGCACGGCTGCAACATGGCACCCGACAAGATTCACCTTTGCATCGCGGGCAAACTGTCGCCAACCGTGTCGGTGATCGACGTGCGCAAACTGGACGCAGTGTTCAACGACGAAGCCGAGCCGCGCAGCGTCGTGGTGGCCGAACCGGAACTGGGCCTCGGGCCGCTTCACACATGTTTTGATGGTCAGGGCCGCGCCTTTACCACGCTGTTCCTCGACAGCCAGGTGGTGATGTGGGACATCGAAAAGGCGATCCAGCTCTATAACGGCGAAGATGTCGATCCGATCATCACCAAGCAGGACGTGCATTACCAGCCCGGCCACAACTCGACGGTGATGGGTGAAACGCTGGAGGCCAGCGGCAAGTACTATCTGACGATGAACAAGTTCTCGAAGGACCGGTTTCTCAATGTCGGACCGCTCAAGCCCGAGAACGAACAGTTGTTCGCGATCGACGGCGACAAGATGACCCTGATCCACGACGGGCCGACCTTTGCCGAACCGCACGACGCGATCCTTGTTGATCCAAGCAAGGTAAACCCGAAATCGGTCTGGGATCGCAACGACCCGATGTGGGCCGACACCCGCAAGCAGGCCGAGGCCGATGGCGTCGATCTGGATGACTGGCAGGAAGAAATCATCCGCGACGGCAACAAGGTGCGGGTCTACATGTCCTCCAACGCGCCCAGCTTCTCGCTGGAAAAGTTCACGGTGCAGCAAGGCGACGAGGTGACGATCATCGTCACCAACCTCGATGACATCGACGATCTGACCCACGGGTTCACCCTGGGCAACCACGGTGTCGCAATGGAGATCGGGCCGCAGGCAACTGCATCCGTCACGTTCATCGCGGCACAGCCGGGCGTCTTCTGGTACTATTGCCAGTGGTTCTGCCACGCGCTCCATATGGAGATGCGCGGCCGGATGTTTGTCGAGCCAAAGGCGAGCTGATGCAAACCCAACCAAAGGCGAGCTGAGCCATGTTGCGTTCCCTGATCCTTGCGCTGTCCCTGTCGGTCGCGCTGCCCCTCTGGGCAGCCGATATCGACGTGGTGCCCGGATCGGGGAGCCTTGCCAAAGCCATCGCCGGGGCCAACCCCGGCGATGTGCTGATCCTTGCACCCGGTCGCCATGAAGGGGCCGTCACCATCGACCGTCCGCTGACCGTGACCGGGGAGATCGACGCGATCATCGACGGTATGGGGATGGGCACCGTTGTGACCATCGATGCCGAAGACGTCACCATCCGCGGGCTGACCGTCACCGGATCGGGGCTGAGCGGCGAAACACTGGACGCCGGCATCAAGATCCTGAAACAGGCCGACCGCGCCGTGATCGAAAACAACCGCGTGCTGGGCAATCTGCACGGTATCGACGTGCATGGCGGGCGCGATGCGCAGGTGCGCAGCAATACCATCGAGGGCACCCGCAACCCGCGCATGAATGATCGCGGTAACGGTATCTATATCTGGAATTCTCCCGGAACGCTGGTCGAGGGCAATTCGGTTCGCTGGGGGCGCGACGGCATCTTTTCCAACGCCTCGCGCACCGGCATCTATCGCGATAACCTGTTCCGCGACCTGCGGTTTGCCGTGCATTATATGTACACCAATGATTCCGAAGTGTCGGGTAATGTGTCCATCGGCAACCACCTTGGCTTTGCGATCATGTTCTCGAACAAGGCGATCGTGAAGGACAATCTGAGCCTGTCGGACCTCAGCCATGGCGTGATGCTGAACTATGCCAACAATGCCGATGTCTCGGGCAATCTGGTGCGCGGCGGCACGGATCGCTGCACCTTTATATATAACGCGCACAAGAATCTGATCTATGACAACCGGTTCGAGGGCTGCAACATCGGCATCCATTTTACCGCCGGGTCCGAACGCAACGTGCTGACCGGGAACGCCTTTATCGGCAACCGGACGCAGGTGAAATATGTCGGCACACGCGATATCGAGTGGAGCTTTGAAGGGCGCGGCAATTACTGGTCGGACCATCCCGGCTTTGATCTTGGCGGCGATGGCATTGCCGACAGCAGCTTTCGCCCGAACGATCTGATGGATCATATCCTGTGGTCGCAACCCGCCGCTGCCCTTTTGACCGGTGCCCCCGCGGTACAGCTTATCCGTTGGGCCCAGTCCAGCTTTCCGGCAACCCTTCCCGGCGGTGTGGTTGACAGTGCGCCGCTGATGGTCGCGCCATCCATAACCGTTGCCCCCGAATACACCGCCATGGAGGCCGAAGCGGTCGCCCGGCGGAATGAAAGTGACCCCGATGACTTCGACGTTAACGATCTCGCGTCTCACTAAGGCGTTCGGCGGGGTCAAAGCCCTGTCCGATGTCTCACTTGCCGTGGCGCCGGGCGAGCGTGTGGCATTACTCGGCCACAACGGCGCCGGTAAATCGACGCTGATGAAGGTGATCCTCGGGTTGATCGCACCCGATGGCGGGGAGATCTCGATCTGCGGCGCGGCACCGGGCAGTGCGCAGGCCCGCGCCCAGGTCGCCTATCTGCCCGAGAATGCGGCCTTTCACCCGGCCCTGACCGGGCTGGAACAGATCACCCAGTACATGCGCCTGCGCAATCTGAACCCATCGGGCGCGATGGAGCTGCTTGGCCGTGTCGGGCTGGCGGGCGCGGCGAAACGACGGATCGGCACCTATTCAAAGGGCATGCGCCAGCGTGTCGGATTGGCGCAGGCGTTGATCGGGCAACCCCGCCTGTTGGTGCTGGACGAACCGACCAGCGGCCTTGACCCGGTGTCGCGGCGCGATTTCTATGAACTGCTGGACGGGCTGGCAGCCGATGGGGCGGCGATCCTGCTGTCCAGCCACGCCCTGACCGAGGTTGAGGCGCGCACTGATCGGCTGCTGATCCTGTCGGGTGGCCGGATGGTCGCGCAGGGCACATTGCCGGACCTCAGGCGCGAGGCGGCACTGCCCGTGGCGATGCATCTTAGCGCGATCAACGGCTATGAGGGCGATATCCTTGCCGCCCTGCCCGGCGCGATCCGGGTCAATGGTGTGCTGCACCTGACCTGCGCACAGGATGAAAAGCTGACCACGCTGGCGCGCATTTCAGCCCTGACCGACAAGATCGCCGATCTCGACGTGATCCCGCCCAGCCTCGAGGATATCTACAGCCATTTCAGCCGGAGGGACGGCCAATGATCGCCCGCATCCTAGCCACGGCTACAACGGAGATCCACATTGCGCGACGCAACCGCTGGGTGCTGATCGCGGTGCTGTTGATGGTCGCCTTCTCGCTGGTTCTGTCTGCCGCCGGATCGGCCCCGACCGGAGTGCTGGGGGCGGACCGTCTGTCGGTTGTCGTTGCCTCACTCACGTCGCTGTCGGTTTATCTCGTGCCCTTGGTGGCGCTGTTGATGTCGTTCGACGCCGTGGCCGGCGAGGTCGAACGTGGCACGCTGCCACTGCTGCTGACCTATCCGGTTGCCCGCTGGGAAATCCTGGCGGGTAAGCTGGTGGCGCATACTGCTATTCTTATTGTCGCGATCGTGGCGGGCTACGGCGCGGCGGCGGTGGTCGCCATAGCCGCCGATCCCGCGGCGCTGGCAGGTCTGGGCGCCCTCTGGCGGCTGACCTGGACATCCGTCTTGCTCGGCGCGGCCTTCCTCGGGTTCGGTTATGCGCTGTCGTCTCTGGCGCGCCGGGTTTCCGGTGCCGCCGGGCTGGCGATCGGGCTTTGGCTGGGCATGGTCGTGCTCTACGATCTGGGGTTGCTGGCCGCTGTCGTGGCCGACAATGGCGGCCTGTTCACCACCCGGATCTTTCCGGTCGCACTGCTTGCCAATCCGGCCGATGCGTTTCGTCTGTTCAACCTGACCGCAGCACATGCCACGGCGGCTGCCTCGGGTATCGGCGGCGCAGCCAACGCCATTCCACAGTGGCAATCTCTGGCGTCCATCGTCATTTGGCCGCTGGTCTCGCTGGTTCTGGCTGCGATGGCCTTTCGAAAGGGCGAGCCATGAAAGCCGCCCTTGTCGCCATCGGCCTGCTTGGCCTCACGGCTTGCAGAGAAGAGACCGCACAAGAAACCGCGGCTCTGCCACTGACTGAAGAGGCCGTCGGGCACTATTGTCAGATGGATCTGCTGGAGCATGAAGGCCCGAAGGCGCAGGCCCATCTGGCCGGATTGCCCGGCGCGCCGCTGTTTTTCAGCCAGGTGCGCGATGCCGTGGCCTATACCCGGATGCCGGAACAGAGCCATGAAATACTGGCAATCTGGGTCAATGACATGGGCGCGCCAGGGGCCACTTGGGATACGCCCGGTCCGACCAACTGGATCGCCGCAGAAGATGCAATTTATGTCGTTGGCGGGCGCGTCATGGGCGGGATGGGCGCGTCCGAACTCGTGCCATTTTCGGACCCTGCCAAGGCCGCCAGTTTTGCCGAAGTCAACGGCGGGCAGGTCATGCGACTGGCCGAGATTCCCGACACAGCTGTTCTGGCGCCTGTCGAACTGGACAACGAGCCGGATGAAGCCGATTTTGAACAGCGCCTTCGCGACCTGTCGCGTAAATCCGAAGGATGACACCATGACCAATCGTCGCCGCTTCCTTGCCATCAGCGCTGCCGCCATCGCCATGCCGGGGATGGGCCGCGCGGAACCAATCCATGTCTGGCAGGGCGTTGCCCTTGGCGCGCGCGCCACATTGCGTCTGGCTCATCCCGACGCCAAGGCGATCAGCGCCCGTGTTGCCGCCGAAATATCGCGGCTGGAAGATATCTTCAGCCTCTATCGTGCGCAGAGTACCCTATCGCAACTGAACCGCACCGGTGCGATGCAATCGCCGCCGTTCGAGTTGCTGGAATGCCTGTCTGTGGCGGGTGTGGTTCATGCCGCCAGCGACGGCCGCTTTGATCCGACCATCCAGCCGCTTTGGGCCTGCTACGCCGAGGCTTCGGCAAAAGGCAGGTTGCCCAGTGATCGCGCCATCGCCGAAGCCAATGCGCTGACCGGTTGGCAAGACGTCACTTTCGATGCCTCGGTCATCACGCTGCGACCGGGCATGGCGCTGACCTTGAACGGAATTGCTCAGGGCTATATCGCCGATCGCGTGGCCGGGATGCTGCGTGCAGAGGGATTGACGAACATCCTCATCGACACCGGAGAGTTCCACGCGCTTGGCACCGATCCCGACGGCAATGCCTGGCGCGTCAAGCTTGCAGCGGGCGGTGACGTGCCCCTTGCGGCGCGCGCCCTTGCCACCTCTGCGCCGCTCGGCACAACTTTTGACGAAGACGCGCGTGTCGGACACATCCTTGATCCGCGCACCGGAATGCCGACGCAGATGCAATGGCGCGAGATCACGGTGTCCGCCGCCTCTGCCGCCCTTGCCGACGCGCTTTCGACAGCGGCTTGTCTGTTCCAGATGCAGACAGAGATTGTCAGTTGTGTCGAAAAATTTCGCAATGCTCGGATCGAGAGAATATCGGCTGCCTGAACCTCACGGTAAAGTTTGTAGGCTTCCTTGCACTGGAGCGGTCGGTCACAATCGGGCAACCGGCTTTGTCACGTTGTTGACGCGCGACCAAACCTTTGGGTGCTTTCGGCAATCAGGCCGTCAGCTCTGCGGTATAGCCTGTCCAGAGGTCGAGCGCATCGGACCTCGCGTGGTGGTAGGATTTGGCAGACAGGCGATGGCGTTTGGGGCGAAACAAGCTGGCGATCTGATCGTGCACGGATAGAAAGCGCTGCGCTTGGCGCGGAGATTTGAACCGGCCCATGATCTTCTCGCGTCTTCGGGTATGCCGATGGGACGCTTCGCTCCGATTGCTCAACCCTTTGTGCTGGCGGTGTTCGATCCCGGGTGCGATCTCCGCCTTGGCCGCGCCGTAGGATCGCAGCTTATCCGTCACGAGGACACGAGGCTGGCCCCAACGTTTCATGAGTTTGCGCAGGAAACGCTGGGCGGCGACCTTGTTGCGGCGCGATTGAACCAGGATATCGAGCACATCGCCATTGGCATCGACGGCGCGCCAAAGCCAGTGCGTTCGACCCTT
>NZ_VSJK01000041.1 GCF_008085915.1 Oceaniovalibus sp. ACAM 378
GACCGAACCTGTTCCACCAGAACCGCACCGTTTCATGGCTGATATCGATGCCGCGCTCATGCAATAGATCCTCGACATTCCGAAGCGAAAGCGGGAACCGGACGTAGAGCATCACCGCCAGGCGGATAATTTCGGGGCTGGTTTTGAAGTATCGAAAAGGGCTGCGTTTTGTCATCCTACTACGCTACGAAACCGCCCTGCCCGGCTCAAGCCGGTTTCCTCTGACAGTGCCCCATGGACGCATCCATCCCGCCATACTTCGCCCGCCACTTGTAGAATGATGCATTGCTCATGCCATGTTCACGGCAAAGCTCGGCCACAGGCACACCGCCTTCGGCTTGGCGCAGGATCGCAAGGATCTGGGGTTCGCTATATCTGGTCATCTTCATCCAAAATCTCCTCGTTCATCTTGCCGAGAAAATTCTACTTATCCAGCCCCTTACTTTCGGGGGGGATTACCCCGGAAGTTTCGGGGGGCAGGTCAGTGGTCTTGCTCATCCACAGTTGAAACGGCTTGAAAGCCTATATCCTTTCACCGTTTCACTGTTCCTTCAAGAGGCCGCTGTCTTTGTGGTGAACCTATTAAACATACGACCAGCCCCCCATAATGGAAGTAGCCACGCGTTGTGGAGAACATCGGTCAGTACTCGTTCAGGTGAACGCGCCATTGATAGGATTTCGATTCCGGGCAACTTGAAGTGGTCCTGCTTTTCTGGACAGGTTTTCAGCTCAGATAAGATGCATCGTGGTAGGTTTCATGCCGCTTGGTTCATCTGCCTCTTCAATGCGAAACGTAGTATTAAGCTTCTTTGGGCGTCGCTTGATAGTTTAGGGGTTCTAAAGCGAAACAGTCCTCCACAGGAGAGGAGGTAAATAACTCACCCTTCAAATCAGATGACAAAGCACTTGTGACCAAGAACAAGTGAAAACGCGACCTGTTGGCTACGAGACACTTTAATTCGTTTCGCGTTAGGTAGAACATGGGCTTCACACCGGATGTTCCCTTTATTTCCAAAAAAATCTCGCGCGGTCCTGTTCGTTGCCTCAGGTGAAAATCGTAACCCAAGTTCTCTTTCGTAACGTCCTTTATATGAAAATCGGCTTGAAACGTCTTTCTAGCGAATTCTTCAGCAGCTTTTTCGACAGCGCGCCTATGTTCACTTGTTGCGTAGCCGCGGTTAGTCGGGTCTTCGGCTATAGCGCTGGCTTCGATGGCGGTTTGAGAAACCGGCACTTTGGAGGCGCTATCATTGGGATGAAGTCTTTTGATCAAGTCTTCTGCATAGTCCGCGTAATCTATTCGCCATTTCTCTGATCGCGTTTTAGGGCCTGAGGATCTGACTTCTATTTTCGAAGCCATTCCAAGTTTGCGTCCATGCTGCTTGGGAAGCGGAAGCTCACGCAGGCCACTAGGAATGAGGAACGCACGCTCCGACACAACACTGTAAAGATACTTTGTTCCATCAAGGCATGCTGGAAAATACTTATCCGTAATATACTCTGGACGTTCATTTTCGGTTACAAACTCAGCGTCTTCAAACCATCCAACGGGGAAGAGTGGACCAAACGTCCTGCCGTTGTCGTTCGTAGATGCAGCAACAAATATTACAAGCCAGCCTTTTGCATCGTCGGGCGTTTTGTGTGGTGGAATATAGCCATAAAATCTACCATCAGGCCCCAGTTTAAAATTATATCGTTCGTGGCCGTCACGATATTTCTTGATATGCTCATGTCGCCCGAAGACGTCCTGTCCTTGATAGTCTTCAGACCAAGCAGTTTTGACAAAGCAAATTTTCGAAAAGTTCAAGGTCATAGTTTTCCAAATTTGTCTATTTTATCTAAGGCAATGGTTTTGATCATATGTCGATCAGGTGTCACACAGCTAGCCCTATTTTGCGGTTCCCCCAAACCAGCAATCGAGGCTCAAGGAACACTGTTGCTTGCGCTTCCCCCCCCCCCCCAGCTGACCGATTTCCCACGTGTATCACCTGCGACTTCTCGTTTTTACTGATAAGTCGGAGTTGCCTCACATTACGATGGAACTTTCTGAGATAGGATATATGAACATGGCAAAACATGATGATGATAATCGCCCCTACCAAATGAATCCAAAAAAATCTGTCTTAACAAAGCTGTAAACTTTTCAAAATTAGGACCGCATCTGTTTCAACTATCAACAACCGTCTTCACCTCTACCTTCGCTCACGCGAACGGAACACGAGCTCGGGCAGAACTGTCTCCCACTCATCGTGCTTGATGTAGGTATGGTAACGTTCATCACTGTCGGATTTGCGCCAGCGCACGATTGCCCCCACCTTACCTGAAACGAGGGTGGTGCCCTCGGGTGGCGCCCAGCTCCCAGCCATGCGGCCAAGCGGGCGGCGGTCGCGGTCAAAAATGATCCATTTCCCCTGCTGCTGTTCAAGTGTCACTGGGTCGTCAAACATAGCTGCGCCGATAGCTGAATGGGTAGGGCTCGTCTTGGGCAGTCGGCCTGCATAAGACAGATCAACCGAAGTCAGGTCGGGCAACTGGTATTGGTCGGGATGAGGAAGATCTACCTCTCGCGGTATCTCAACTTTGCGCAACAGCTCGCTGTCGCTATCTGCCAATACGAAGTCATGCGCGCCACTTGTGACCACTGCGAGGCTGCGGCGTGCGCGCGTCATGGCGACGTAGAACAGGCGGCGCGGAGCTTCACCGTCCTCACCCTTTGAAAGGGCTTTCCAGCCACCGTTCAAGATCAATACATGGTCAAATTCAAGCCCCTTCGAGCGGTGCGCGGTCAAAAGCAACAGCCCCCTTTGAACGCCACGGATTTCTTGCGACCACTCCGCAAGCCACTCAACGGTATCGGGAACAGGAATAGTTTTTTTGCCCAACTCGCGTGCGAGGTCTGCTATCCCTGCGGCAATGAGATCAACCCAACGGTTTGACGGCTGCTCATTAAGGACGTTAAGAATCTCTTGGATTGTAAGCATCGCGGACACGCGCTTGCGCAAGCCTGCAACGAGGTGCTGCATTTCTCGCAGGCGCCAGATGCTCGGCAGCTTTTCGTTGGCCATTTCGACAGGCAGCCCGAGCTTTTCAGCATAGGCGCGGACCGGACCCAGCCGCCGCCAGTCCCGCGATATGATCGCGCAACGGGACCAGTTGAAGTCGGGGTCGAGCCGTGAGACCCGCACCAGCTCATCCACTGCAGCCATCGCCTGCGCCACGTCATCGGCCGCTATATCAAGGAACTGCACCCGCCCTTGACCGACCGGATCATAGCCCGCCATCGCACCGCCACCCGGGTCAAGGCTGCGCATCTTGTCGACCGTAATATCGTGTCCGTCCTTCATGCGGCCACGCGCGGGCTCGATAACCTGATTGGCAGCGTCAATGATATAGCGGGTCGAGCGGTAGTTTTCGGTCAGGAACTTGGGTTTGGCCCGGTAGTCTTCCTCAAACTGGCGGATGAACGAGATCGAGGCCCCGGCAAAGGCATAGATATTCTGGTCGTCGTCGCCGACGGCGAAAAGGCTAATCCGTTGGTCTGGGTCTTCCAGCGAGCGCCCGGCCACGGCGGCAATCAGCGCGTATTCCTCGGGACCGATGTCTTGATATTCGTCTACTAGGATCCAACGGTAACCCTGAATAAGCGCTTCACGCTGTGCCTCGGCCTCCGATCTGCTCAGCCCCTCGCCATTGATCTGGCGCACGGCTTCCATCACGATCCCGTCGAAGTCTCGCTGCTCGGTAGCACCACCTTCAAAGCTTGCGCCCACCAACCGCATCGCAAGTGCATGACAGGTAGAGACCGTAACGCGCGCGGCATCTTCGCCGACAAGATGGCGTAGACGGGCGCGGATTTCGGCGGCTGCATGGCGGTTGTAGGTCAGCACGAGAATGCCATACGGGTCTTCGCGTTTTACGCGGAGCAGATAGGCGATCCGATGGACCAACACCCGCGTCTTGCCAGAACCTGGCCCCGCCAGCACGAGCACGTTGGTCTCTTCGCGGTCATCCGCGACGATTTCTTGCTGCACCGGATTGCGCAAATCGTCAACGATTTGCTTCCAGGCCTTGCCAGTGGTCTGTCGACGAATCTCAACGTTGCGACCCGGCAGCCAACGCCGCAGAAATCGGTCTTGGTCAAGCGTGAAGTAATCTTCGGAGAGGCGTACCGCCTCATCGATATGATCCAAACCTTTTTCAGCATAGGCGGCCATCACATGGGTTTGCAGGGTCTGTTCGCGGTAATGCTCCTCGAGCGGAAGGAAATCCTTTTTGGTGAAGCCAGTACGCCCCGATTTTAGATAGATGGTCATGGCAGAGCGGAAAACCGTCAGCCCCTTGCCGAGCGTCATCACTTGCTGTTCGTGTAGCCACAACAGCGCGCGTTCCATGAGCTTGGTCATGTCCTTGATACCAAAGTCCTTAAGCGAAGCGTCCCCTGTCAGCGCACCCAGCAGATCGCCGATGGTCGTTTCCACCTGAACATCCTTGCCACGAATGCCTGCGGGGGCTTTGCCGATCAAAAAATCAAGCAGTCGCTCCGCAGCCATCCAACGCACTGAGGCCGTCTGGTCCACAACCCGCCACGAACGTTGCAACACGATTTCGAGTGTCTTGCTCGACAGCTTGCGCAAGCGGATATTGCCGCGCCCGCCGTCGCTATCGCGTCCATCTCGCTCGATGCTTCGCAAAAGACGGTCAAGGACATGCGGGCTTGCATCTTCATGCCCCTCGCCGCGCAAGAGCTGGCTGGCCGCGGCCATATCCAACTGGGCGCGATCACCAATATCAGCCTCAGGCGCCAATTCGCGCATCTGATCGATAAGTGCCTTTTCCAATCGCATAGCGCGTGTCAGGCGCTGACGTGATTGGTTTTCAACCCCGATATGCACCGCAACTGTGATGGCGATATCATTTCGCGCGATGCCGAGGGTTTCCAGATCTGCCATCGCCTTGCTTAACGCCCGGTGCGAAAGCCCGCTGACATCGGTCAGCTCATCCGTCGAAATGCCCTTATCCGCAGGCGTGTTCATCACATGGCGCACGATGGTCAAAAGCTGTGTGCGTCGGGCCTGTGTAATCTCGGCCCCTTTCAGTCGTGCCTCGGCTTCGGCCAATGTGCGGACCAAAAGCGAGGACGGAAACACCTGCACGCAGTTTTCTTCGCGTGTGACAAGTGCCGCTTCTTCAAGCCATGAGATGGCCGTCTTGACGCGCGTATCATCGCTGGCGCTGTCACGCACAAACTCGCGGTCTTTCTCCTCGCGTACAATCTCGCCCGGCGTTGCTACGACCTTACCACTATTACGCGTATGCTCGTCTATGCGACGAAGCGCCTTGAGAATGGCGCCGATCTCGTGGCGTTCTAGGCGCGAGCGCGCGGTGAGTGAAAACTGCCGCTCTACATCGTCGGAATGATAGAGAAGCACACATTCGGCAGCCGCACGGTCGCGCCCAGCTCGGCCCGCCTCTTGCAAGTAATTTTCCAATGATCCCGGAATGTCGGCATGCACCACAAGACGGATATCAGGCTTGTCGATGCCCATGCCGAAGGCATTTGTGGCCGCAATCACGCGCAAATCACCCACGCGGAAGCGTTCTTGCACAGCCTGCTTGTCGTCGGCTGTAAGGCCAGCGTGGAAATGCTCGGCGGCAAGCCCTTGGAGTTTCAAAAAACCCGCGACGCGCTCGGTTTCTTTGCGGGTCGCACAATAGACCACGGCCCCCGATTTTTCGCCCGCGAGCAGGCGCGCGGACACCGCCGTCAGGATATCCCCGAGCTTGCTGCCCTTCGTGGTCGCCAACACCGAAAACGTCAGGTTGGTGCGTGTGGCACCGCCGTCGAATAACCCCAGTTCGATACTAAGGCGCTCGCGGAAATGCTCCGTGATGTCTTGGATTACCTCGGGTTTCGCGGTGGCCGTCAGGCATAGCATCGGGGCGGGTTTCGCATCACCCGAAAATTCCCGTATGAAGCGTCCAATGTAGCGGTAATCGGGGCGGAAGTCGTGCCCCCATTTCGAGACGCAATGCGCTTCGTCCAGCACCCAAAACCCAATTTCGCGCTGCGCTAGCACCGAACGGATCGAGACACTGCGCAGCTGTTCCGGCGAGATCAACAATATCGCAGCCTGGCCCAACCGCACCCGATCCAGCGCGTCCTGACGTTCGGGCATAGAGAGCATGCCGTTAATGGTTACGGCAGACGAAATCCCCGCGCGTTCCATCCCCTGCACTTGATCGGCCATAAGCGCCACCAGTGGTGAAATCACCACTGTCAGCGTCCCAGCCTTGTCGTATAGGCTAAGTGCGGGCACCTGATAGCAAACCGATTTGCCGGTGCCAGTAGGCAAGATGCCAAGCACATTTGCGTGCAGCATGGCTTGCGCAACGATAACCTCTTGCAGGGGCCTTCCGTCAATGTCCACGGGGCGGGAGCGATAGCCTTCGAAACCGAACCATTTATGGAGTGCCCCAACAGGGTTGTTCATCTCGGCGCACCAGTTGCATGCGCTATCGCCGCAATTGGTATCGCGCAGCTCGCGCACGATCAGGGCAGCTTCCGGAAAGCTGATCCGCACCCAAGGCGGCATAACAGACTCTCCCCCCGAGACAGAAATCCATGCAAGTGCATAGGCCATCGGCCAGCCTATCTTTGGGTCTGATAGTCTTTCAATAACTGGCGCCACCTGCGCGCCGCAGGCTTTGCCAGCAAGGATAGCATTGATCGCCGATAGCGCTGCGGCCCGATCCGGTCGAGGCGATTTGCGGATATTTCTAAAAACCGCGTCAAACCCATCGGCGCGGTCTAAGCGGGTCGCAAGGTAATGATACGCCAGCAAGGTATCCGGAGACTGTTCTGCAAGCTCGGTCAGCGCATCGATCTGATTCTGAAGCACCTCGAAAACCAGTCGCGCATCTTGCTCGGGATCGTTCACATGCCCCGCCTGCAAGCGACCGTCATGATAGTGCTTCACAAGGTGGTGGTAGGGGTTGCGAGGGAACGCCAACGGATTAAGCCAAAGCGTATCAATCGGTGCTGCCATTTTCGCGGCCAGCCGCGGGCGCGCTGCCAGAAGATGTTCGATGTCATGGCGCAGGATATTGTGGCCGATCACATGTGGCGTTTTCGCAAGGGCTTTTTCGATTTGGTCGAGGCTCTGTTTGATACTGCCTTTGGACGTCACAATCGCGAGCCCGCCACCGAACGGCACAGCGGCCATGTCAAAGATCTCGGCAGTCTTCGGGTTGACCTCGAGATCAACGGAAAGACACTGTTCAAGCAGTGGTCTTTTGTCCTCAGTTTTTGTTCTCAGGAAGTTCAGAAAAACCATATACCCAATGCAATACTATATTATGCGTCGACCTTAGGACGCCCCAACCTCCGCGGCAACAATACAAGTTTGATTTTGGAAATGGATTGGCGAAGCGAGGTGTGGATGCTTGAGGCCCTCCGCAGGTAAATGCGTTGCATCTGGGACAGCTGAGCAGTAAATAAGCGGCAAAACTAGCTGGTATCGCCCCGTTTTCCAGGCAAGCGGGAAAGTGGCAGGGCAAAGAACAAATCCAAGGCGGCCGTGCCAGCGTCAGACGCGCGGTCTATTTACCGGCCGTTGTCGCAACACATTTCAAACCAGATCTTAAGGCCAAAAATGAGCAGTTAGTATCAACCGGGAAGCGCAAAAACTGGCTATCACAGCAGTTATGCGCAAACTCATCGTTATGGCAAATGCGTTGCTGCGCGGCGGTCGAAAATGGGGTGAATATCCTGCTTTATCTATACGGATACTCAGCGATTGCCTGACGGGCAACGGGTCGAGCGGATGAACCGAACGATTAAAGACGCGACGGTGAAAAGATAAGATTACGACAGCCATGATCAGTTGCGCACGCACCTCGCCGACTTCATGGCAGCCTAAAACTTCGCCCGAAGGTTCAAGACGCTCAATGGCCTCACGCCCTACGAATACATCTGCAAGATCTGGGCTTCAGAGCCAGACCGATTCATCTTAAATCCGATCTACCAGATGCCAGGACTGAACACCTTATGTGTCTCGGCCCTGCTATAGATGCCCCGTCGCCGCTCCCGGCCAGGACCGGTGACGGGGTGGGATACAGCGCTAAACACCTTGTGGCATGACCACGTTCTCTAGCAGGCTGATCCCGCCTCTCTTCACCGTCTCGAACAGTTGACGGCGGCCCGTTCTTTGGGACCGCGAAGCATAAGGAAGAGAGAGTGACATGATAGCTGAGACAACCCTCGTTGGGATAGATGTATCGCGCGACTGGCTGGACGGGTTCTGCCTTCCCGGCCAATCGCGGTTCCGGCATTCCAACACGAAAGGAGGTCATATTGCTTTGGTCGCAATGATCCGGCAAATACCCGGCTCGGTAAAAGTGGGATTTGAAGCTACGGGGGGCCAGGAATGGGTGCTCTGGACGGAACTTGCCGACGCAGGAATCACGGCCACGCAATTATCACCGGCGCAGATCAAGGCCTTCGCGCTATCCCGGGGCACGCGGGCAAAGACTGACCGGATCGATGCGGAACTCATCGCCCGTTTTATGGCATTCCGGCCAGAAGCCGGGCGAGAACTGCCAGATGAAAATCTGCGTATTCTTAGAACGTTGACGACCCGAAGAGGGCAACTCGTCGATATGCGCAAGCGGCTCAAAGCCCAGATCGGAGCTCGGAAGAGGCAGGGTGTCTCTGCCGGTGTCGAGGTCATGGATGACGATCTGATATACCTGCTCGATGCTCAGATCGATTACGTCGAACGGCAAATCGAAAGCGTTATCGCACGAGTGCAGCCTCTTGCCGCAAAGGCGAACCTTCTACGATCAATCCCCGGGATCGGTCCAGTCTCTGCGGCAATGTTGATCGCCGAAATGCCGGAACTCGGCCGGATGACGTCAGGCGAAGCCGCTGCCAGGACCGGCCTTGCGCCAGTTCCACATGACAGCGGGGCGATGCGAGGCCGCAGAGCAATCGCGGGTGGACGACGATCTCTACGGCGTGTGCTGTTCCAGGCCGCGCTCGCCGCCGCTTGTCACAATCCGGTTCTCAAGCCAGTCGCAAAACGTCTCAAGGAGCGGGGAAAACCACACAAACTCGTCATCATCGCAATAGCACGTAGGCTGGTCACTATCGCCAACGCCATCATCAAGACCGGCGTCCCTTGGCAGCTTCAGCCCGGCGCTTAGACACAGTTGCTAAGAGCTACGCTTGCCCCTGACACCAATTGCTTTTGCTATACCGTCGGGTTGGTCATCCACACATCAACAGAGGCAGTCAGCCCTTCAAAAGGTTGTCTTTCGATCAAAAGAAAACCCACTGCAATCTCAATAAAACAAGACCAGCCTCACCAACCCGAAACGCGTTTGCCCCACCAGCGCCGAGTGCTATGAGAAACCAATTACACAAAACGAATATCAAAAATCAGAACGAACCCCATAGACCTGTTGAGCCCAACAATCCAAAACATGCCCCCCTTTTCCCGCCCCGACTTTGAACATATCAGCCACGTCCCACATGGAGATTTGCGGTTCATCGCACTGGATGTTGAAACCGCTTGTAGCGATGCCGCCAGCATCTGCCAGATTGGCCTCGCTTGTGTTCAACCCGACAATGGAATGCAAACATTTTCCATGTTCGTCAATCCGCGCACTCATTTTGACCCGTTCAACATTCGGTTGCATGGGATCGGGCCGGACCATGTGGCAGACGCCCTGCCCTTCCATGAGGCGTTCGAAACCCTATTGCCACTGCTTACCCGGCACCATCTCATTCAGCACAGCAACTTTGACAAACAGGCCATCAACGCCGCACATCTTTTTTTGGGGCTTAAGCCGCCGACGCTGCGCTGGAACGACAGCGTCAGGATTGCCCGGCGCGCGTGGCCTGAGTTGAAAGGCAATGGCGGGCATGGTCTTGCTAACCTGAAACAGGTGTTGAATTTGCATTTTTACCACCACGACGCCGGTGAAGATGCCCGCGCGGCGGCCTTGGTTGTGCTACATGCCGAGGCGCAACTGGCAATGCCGTTCGATGAAATCGCGCAGCCTGTTCCAAAGACCGCCCGTCCCCGCGTCGCCAAAGCGTAATTCGACCAACGAAAGACAGGTGTATTTGACGCTTTCGGTGAAGCTCTCAGCATCGAACATCCCCCGACGACATGCTCCAGCACATTGGTTCAAGAGTTGCGGCGGCTTACATGGCCCCAAAGACATGGTGTCCTGCCGCCTCTGAGGTGCGCCTTTATCAACAAGGCCTTGGTCCTTCCGCAGATATCAAAAAATTCGATTTGACAGCCCTATTCGGCAAAAATGACCCCAACTTTCGGATGGATCTTCACCGATTTCAAAAAATTGGGGTTTCATTGTAGATAAATGCCAAATTTCAGCAATGATCTTTGGCCGCTCAGCCCCGAACGGTTTTTCTCATCAAAATCCGTAAAACTAAATTTTCGAGATCTTCGCTTCGACAATATAGTGTAAAACGGAAAAAACCCGTCGAACGTCGAGATTTGCAGAAAACTTTGCGGTTTAAAGAATTTTTTTTGTTGCCACAAAACATCTGACAAAACCTCCTGAGAACATCTGCTTTTTACGGGAAATTTTGCCGTGAAAACTCTCTGTAGAACGATCATCAAAGCAGATTTAAAGCCGAATAAAACCTTGATCTGGGCGTCATTTTTCTCCGAATTAAAGCTCGATTTTATAGTCGATTTGACGCGTGGATTTCCCCAAAATAAAACCTCTAGAGTATTTTTAACCGTCCGTCACCCATGGTTTTCAAGCGGAAATAGGCCGGGATTTTCGCCCCGTTTTTGATCTGTTCATCAAGGTCTTGGCGTCCCAAAAATCGTCCGTTGCAGCCACCGAGAAACTGCACAGGAACCTTCTGAAAACCACGAGGAAAACCAGTTTTAACGCTCCAGAACGCTCTGAATTGGCCAAAGCTCACCCATCACGTTGCACACCATATCTTGCTTCGGGAGGTTTTGCCGCAAACGGAGCCATTAATTTTTAAGGCATGTTCCCGTAAAGTTCCACAACAGCCCCACGCATGATTCCGGATATCCCCATGTGCAATCTTTATTCCCAGACCAAAAGCCAGGATGCGATGCGGCATGTGTTTGACTACATGCTGATCGGGGATGATGCTTTGGGCGATCTGTCAGGTAATCTGCCCGCGCAGAATGTCATCTACCCCGACTGTGCGCCTCCTATCCTAAAGTGCGGGTCACAAGGAGGGCGCACAAGGTAGACTAATATTGATCGTACACATGCTGGTCAAAGGCAGCGTCGATGAGACCGCTGAGCTCATGCTGTCAGATTTTCTGGTCCAAAGCTGCTAATATTTCCTTGAAAGCTGATCGGTCGCCCAGAGTTACGCCTTGCCTCCGATACTTTGCTCGCACTCTCTTGTAGCCACTCTTGTTTAGCGTTGCCAAGTTGAGCGCCTCTTTCAACTCTGCCTCCGTGAACGGTCTTGTGCTTTGCGCGAGCCTGAATTTGAAAATCGTCGCTCGACCGAATTCGACGGCAAATACAGCCGGGGTTTTGCCTTCGCAAGTCGTGAGCGATGGGTCTGCTCGGCTTTGTTGCACAAATCCCGTGAAGGATTCATCTCGCGAGTCCAGCGTGGTAGCTGGGATGGATGAGCAGACCTTCGCCCCCAACCTACAAGACCAGAAACTGGCCGGCCTACAATGAAGCGCTCAAGCGCCGTGGCTCGCTAACGATCCACTGCCCGGCAGTCGCTGCTTGTAGCGATGAGAGGGTGGTTTGACCCAGAGATGATCTGG
>NZ_VSJK01000042.1 GCF_008085915.1 Oceaniovalibus sp. ACAM 378
CAAGCTTGGCAAGAACGACAAAAACGCCCGGAAACTGCTGGAAGATGCGGCCTCGTGGCGGGGTGATGTGGATCGATTCAAAAAGGAAATCCCAAATTGGCTGCGGCATAGGTTTGCTGCCCAGAAGAGGATTTCATGATCTGGCAAACGCTTCGACCTTATGGGCACCTCGATTTTTGACCATTTTCGTAGCCGCGCAGCAGTGCGTGTGGCTTGAAGCGGGAGGGAGGCAGTCGGTTGGTGCCTGGCGCCCCGGGACGGTCACGGCGCGGCGCCTTTCACGCCTGGTTTTTACGGCCTTTCGGCCTGATCTGCTCGCTGGTTTGCCCGGTTTTCATGCCGGGCACGGGTTGATGCGGCGCAACTGGACGAGGCGGCGCAACTGGACGAGGCGGCGCAACTGGACGAGGCGGCGCATGTTATAGGCAAGATTTTTCATCCCGATCTTCGCCTTGGCCCGCACCATGCGATCGTGCGCACCAGCGTGCCGCCCATGTCGTTGGTCTGCGCGCCGAAGACATGTTCGACCCGGACCCGCACCGTGGATTTGGTTCGGTTGCTGCCCTTGGCCGGTTCGGTCAGCGGCTTGCCCCGCTTGCCCTTGCGGTGTATGTGACTGGTCAGCTTGCGCGCTCGCAGCTTCGCCTCCATCTCCTCGGACCTATAGGCTGAATCCGCCCAGACGCCCGCGCCGGTGTTGCCCCGCATCAGCAGGTGATCCACCGCCTGACAGTCATGCACCGCTGCGTCAGTGACGTCATAGCGCCGCACCAGCTTGTGCTTGCGGTCCACATTCACATGGTTCTTGTAACCGTAATGGCTCTTGCCATGCTTTTTCGTCCAGCGCGTGTCCAAGTCTTTCTGTGAGCGCATCGCGGGCTTGTTTTCCCAGTCCTCGGGCACCTCGCCGCTCTTGATGGTCTTGTTTTCCTCGCGGGTGTTGCGGTTCTTCGGCACCGGCACGATGGACGCATCCAGGATCTGTCCGCCCCGCGCGATGTAGCCCTGCCGCGCCAGATGGCCGTCGAATTGCTTGAACAGCGCCTCCACCATGCCCGCCTGAGCCAGCGCCTCGCGGTAGAGCCAGACCGTCTTGGCGTCCGGCACACGGTCCTCCAGTCCGAGGCCCAGGAACCTCATGAACGACAGCCGGTCGCGCACCTGATATTCAATCTGATCGTCCGACAGGTTGTAGAGCGCGCTCAGAACCAGCGCCTTGAACATCACGATCGCGTCGATCGGCTTGCGCCCCGCGCGCGATTTACGCTCTGAATCCGGCTTGCGCCAAACCCCCTCAAGCGTTGGCCGGAATTCCTCCCATGGCACCACGGCGTCGATCGCGACCAGCGGGTCCTTCTTGGCATCCAAGCTCGCATAGCGGTCGGAAAGATCGAAAAAACCCATCTGCGCCATGGCTGCATCCCCTGTGCCGATCCATCGCCTCAATCATAAAGCAGCGCCAAGGTCAGGGCAATTTTTAGAGGTGCCCTATAGCTTATCGCGGCAGAAAGTTGGTCGAAAAACCAGTACGACTGACCTGGTTTGCGGCCTGACGATCGCGGTCCGGGACAAACCGGAGTCGCACGACAAAAGGAGCACCCTCGCCGGCTTTGTCAGGTTAATGACGCGCCCTGGCTGCGCGCCTAGCCCTCGGTCATGATCAGCAAAGTTTCACAGCCTCGCCTGAAGGGCTTTCGCTTCCGCCGTTCCGTCATCTCTTACGCCGTCTGGGCGTATCACCGCTTTGCGCTGAGCCTGCGCGATGTCGAGGATCTCCTGGCCGAGCGAGATGTGATCGTCTCCTACGAAAGCATCCGCGTTTGGTGCCAACGGTTCGGAGCGCAAGTCGCCGCAAGTATCCGTCGCGACCGTCCGGCCCCGATCGACAAATGGTACCTCGACGAGGTCGTGATCTCAATCCGAGGCCAGAAGCACTGGCTTTGGCGGGCGGTCGACGCGAACGGCGACGTGCTGGAGATCCTGGTCCAAGGTCGCAGGAATGCCCATGCTGCCAAGCGATTTCTTCGAAAACTGGTGCGGCGGTGGGGCGCGCCGCGGGTCATCGTGACCGACAAGCTGCGCAGCTATGGCGTCGCCGTCCGTGACCTTTGCCCAAGCGTCGAACACCGCTCGCATAAGGGGTTGAACAACCGGTCAGAAGCGTCGGATCGACTCACAAGACGATGAGAAAAGATCATGGGCCGCTTCAAATCTTCGCGCCAAGCGCAGCGATTTCTTGCCGTTCATGATCAGACCGCAACCTTGTTCCGTTCGAAACGCTATCGCCTCTCAGCAATATCCTATCGCCACTCCCGGACTAATGCGTTCAGCCTGTGGAACAACTATGCTGCTGAAATGACCGCATGATGGTGACGACGGTGTTTGTCCCGTGGCGATAGAACAAGCTGACAAAGCCCGAGTGCGTCTACCTGAACGCCTTCGAGACCGGTTCAGAGGCGCGAGGCGGGATCGGCGCCTGGATCAGCTATTACAATGAAAAACGTCCGTACTCATCGCATGGCCTGCTGACCCCGGCAGAGGCCTATGATACTCAAGACCCAAACCTGAAAGCTGCCGCCTGACATGAAACCAATGCTATAGCTTATCGCGGCAGAAAGCTGGTCGAAAAAGCAGGACCACCTCTGATCAACGCCAAGATTTTCCCGCGAAGCATTGGCTGTCTCAGTCAGCAAACCTAAGTCGCTGACTTTGTTATGAACCTGCTGTTCTGCAATGAGTTTGTGCTTTGTATCAACGGCGATCTGAACATTATAACCAACCCCAATACGGCTTGATGAATGCATCGCACGGGCATCCGGGTCGGTCAGGGATATTTGATCCTCGCCGCTCGCTTCCAGTTCGGCACTATGCTCATCAAGACGTGCGCGCCGTTCTTTGATGGCAGCGATCGTCTCATCCAGATTGTCCACGCGCGTCGTGGGAGTGGTGTCGTCTTTGTCCGCTTCATCCAATTGTTTGAGATAGCGATTTAGCCGCTCGTCACTCTCAGCCATGGCTTTGGCCAACTTACCCGTGGTGAAGTTGCGCTGGCCGCTCTTTACACCCTTTAGCCGCGTTCCATCGACTGCAATCAACTCACGGCCAAACAGATCAAGGCTGCGGCAAAGAACCACAAACTCACGGAACATCTGCCGAAAGGCAGTCTTGTTCTCTCGTCGGAAGTCAGCGATGGTTTTGAAGTCCGGCTGCAACTGCCGCATCAACCAGATCACTTCCAGATTGCGGTGCGTTTCTGCTTCCAGGCGGCGACTTGAGCGAACCCGGTTTAGATAGCCATAAATGTAAATCTTCAGCAGGTCGCCTGGATTATATCCCGGTCTGCCGGTGGCCTTGGCGAGGGTTCGGTCAAAGCCCGCCGTCGCAAGATCAAGGCTCTCGACGAAGGCTTCAATGAACCGAACCACGTTATCTGGCCCAACATAATCGTCCACGCATGCAGGCAAAAGAAGCGTCTGTGAGCGGGATATTCCTCGGATGTGTGTCATGCAAAAGGATACCATTTTTTGCACGCGCGGAGGAATCCTAATCAGGCAAAACCCGCGATCATCGCCTGCATTTTCAGGAGCTAAAAGTTTTCACACAGTCTGCCTCGTTTTTGAGCGGTTTGTGCTGGCGCAGAAAATGTCCGGTTTGGAGCCGATTCTGTTGAAAAACACCGTGTTGCGCTCGCAGAAAGTCGGTGCTGAATTCAGCGCGAACGCACTTCTTATCAAGCGGCGCTCACGAAGTTAAGGTGACAACACCCTGAGGACCTGAACCCCCCTCACCTCTGACCAAAGCCACTGCGTTTAACCTCAGTAACAGCGGGTTGGGAAGGCTTAGCCTGACCAAACACAACATCCGGCAGGTCGATTTTTTTTTACCAGTATCGGTAGTTTCTCGCATGGATCTATACGGCCTGCGGCACTGTCACTAGAAAGTGATCGTATCACATGAAACTCTTTCTGGCGCGGAGGCATTTTTAACATGGAGAGCTGGATACATCTCTCTTAAAATAATTTAACAAAGACAGGGAAAAATCATGAAACTTACACACATGCTTGCCAGCGCCGCAATTGTCGTTTCGATGCCGGGCTTTGCTTTAGCCGCTGCACACGAGATGGACACATCCAAGATGACCTGCGCCGAATTCACCGCAATGGATGATGAGAGCAAAATGAAGGCCGTCGACGACATGCACATGGCAGCGATGGATGCTGAAAACTCAGAAATGTCTGAAGAAGAGAAGATGAAGACGGAAGAAGATAAGATGGCGAAGGAAGCCGACATGTCCAAAGAGGACAAAATGAAGATGGACGAGGAAAAGATGGCGATGAACGAAGAGGGGGCGATGAAGACAGCCGCCGCATGTGAAGGTAACGATGACATGATGGCGATAGATGCCATGAAGTCGGACAGCTAACCTTCACAGACACTGGTCTTGATCGTGTAAAGCAGTCCGGCATCGAACTTTCAGTAATGATGCCGGACTTCTTCTGGTGTGTTTCTCTCGGACGAGAACTTCCATGACAGGCAGTTCCACCTTAGTGTGAAAAACCAATCCATCGCCTAAATGAGATACCTTCGGAACTGCTAATAGAAATGCCACCAAACGAATACGGTTCTTCTCGTTGCTAAATCTCCGTTCCAAAAATTACTTGTGGTAATCTGACATAAGAATAGGTAATTTTGTTTTTTCAGGGATCAAGGATACTGGCTTGTCATTAATTGATGCATGAGGAAACGGCTTCCGCACTTTAAAGGTTCACGAAAATCGATGAAAAAAACAAAATTATTGATGAGCTAATTGCCGAAGTCGCTTTAGGTAGTCAAGTCGCGTTCTCTCGCCTCTACGACGCGACGTCGAGAGCGGCATTTGGCGTGTGCTTGCGTGTGTTAAACGAACACGAAGCCGCAGAAGACGCCCTCCAAGAGACCTACATCAAGATCTGGAACAATGCCGACAGATATAAAGTGATCGGTTATTCTCCAATGACTTGGATCATGACTATTGCTCGCAACGCGGCAATCGATCAACTGCGTATGCGTAAATCGGATCGCGATATTGCTGACTTCAGCGAGCTTATCGTGTCGCCCGGACCCTCTCCTGAGCAATCAGCAATTGCCGCCGAGGAATCGAGAAGAATAGTTTGTCATCTGAACAAGTTGGACACCAATCGCCGGGCGGCGATCATCGGAGTATATCTCCAAGGAAAGAGTTATAAGGAACTGTCGTATCAGCTCGATGTTCCGCTTAACACAATGCGAACATGGTTGAGACGTGGTTTAGTGGCGCTGAGGGGGAATATGTTGCAGTGACCCTGGAGCAATGTCAAATATGAAAGCATCCCGCTGTTCCAACCCTACTGCACATAGCTGAAAATCCCGCACGTGGACAATATAGGCATCGGCAACTTGCGGGGGGACGCACGTGGCGGGGCCGTGTTGCACAGATCAACTTAGATTCGGAACGCGCCTTCCCCGCGACGGAATTCAGGCGGTCCGTTCAAAACGTGGGTGGCCAAGTCCGGTCATCCGGTTGAGAACCCGGACGCCAATCTTGGCTTCTGTTTTCTGATTTTCTAGAGCGTGTTGCGACTTATCCGATTCAGGATACCCAAGTGACTTGATCTGTGATTCCCTGTTTGCATAGCAGATATGGGGGTATGAAATGGGCAGACCACATCCTATGGCTCTTCGAGAGCGCGTTGTCGCTTTTGTGGAGGAAGGGCATTCCCACCGTGCAGCGGCGGCGCACTTTCGGGTTTCGGTGAAGTTCGTCAACGACATGGTGATCCTGAAGCGTGAAGCAGGTAGTCTGATGCCGCGCACGCAAGGCAATGGTGGCGGGCATGGTAAGCTGGCCAGTCTTCGGGGCTGGATCGAAGCGCGGATGTTGGCAAAGCCGGATTTGACCCTGGATGATCTGGTGTTGGAGGTGGCGGATGGTCATGGTGTCAAAGTCCACCGCGTCTCGGTCTGGCGCGTCCTGCGCAGCCTCGGCCTGACGCATAAAAAAAGACCTCCAGGCCGCCGAACAGAAGCGGCCTGATGTTCGGCAGGCTCGCCATATCTGGATCACACGGCGTCAGCCTTTCATGCATAACCTATTGCCGAGAATAGATTTCATCGACGAAACCTCACTGAAGACGAACATGGTCAAGACCACTGGCTGGTCACCAAAAGGTGCGCGCCTGATTGACCATGCGCCTTTCGGCCACTGGAAAACCCAGACATTCATCGCCGCCTTGCGCCACGACCGGCTGGATGCCCCCTGGGTCATTGATGGCGCTATGAACGGCGAGCTGTTCGATCTCTACGTCAAGACACAGCTGGCATCGACCTTGCAGAGCGGCGACGTGATCGTCCTGGATAACCTGTCATCACACAAAAGCCCGACTGCAGCGGCGGCCCTGAAAGCTGTAGGCGCATGGTTCCTGTTCCTTCCACCCTATAGCCCAGACTTGAACCCTATCGAGATGGCGTTCGCAAAGCTCAAAACCCTGATCCGACGAGCCGCTGCCCGCACATACGATCAGCTGTGGCAGGCCGTCGGCCATGTCTGCAACCTCTTCACCGAGGAGGAATGCTACAATTTCTTCAAGGCTGCAGGGTATGAAGCCGATTGAACGCAACACGCTCTAAATCCGGCTTGCGCCAAACCCCCTCAAGCGTTGGCCGGAATTCCTCCCATGGCACCACGGCGTCGATCGCGACCAGCGGGTCCTTCTTGGCATCCAAGCTCGCATAGCGGTCGGAAAGATCGAAAAAACCCATCTGCGCCATGGCTGCATCCCCTGTGCCGATCCATCGCCTCAATCATAAAGCAGCGCCAAGGTCAGGGCAATTTTTAGAGGTGCCCTTATGCTTGCCAGTTGAAAAGAGGGAAGCCGGTCTTGGGTTGACCGCGCGCAGCGCGCGCACTCGCTGTCTCCTCCCCCCAAAGCGGGATCCCCGAACAGGCGATCCAGCAAAACCTAAAGCGTTTCGAGGAAAATCTGAATCGAGGGATTGAACTAACCCGCTAATGCGGGAGTGGCCCATTGCTCGCAAGACGAGCCAAGAGCCCGACTTTCGCTGCGATGATCGCCGAAAACTTGATGACCCCGCCGTCACATATCTATGTAGCGGCCCTTTCGATCTGTGAATTTGCTGAAACCTAATGCTCGTGTTCGGGCAAGTTCTCCAGCTCATCCTTTGTCATGGCGGTCGTTGCGTGGACCTTGCCGTTTTCGTCGCGCATGAAGTTAAGGCTCGACACATTCAGCGCCACTGGTCTGGCACCAAGGCCGAGGAACCCGCCAACATCAACGACAACCTGTGCATTCTGGCCGGCTCCATGAAAATGGGATACGTCACCGATATGGCTGTCATCGGGGCCGTAAACGTTCGCGCCGTCAACGGTCGGAGAAGCCAGCTCGTCTGGGCGCAGGGGGGTATGCTTGGAATGGTCCATGGATAGCCTCGCTTTGGTTGTGTTTCCTATTGGTGGCCAACCTATTCGAAGCAGCGCGGTTCCAAGGGCCAACGGTTGCAGGCGGAACGGCGCGACTTTCAGAAAGCCGCGCCGCACCTTGATTGACCCGTAGGTTCTTACATTGCGGGCAGGATCGTGATGTCGCGGATCATGCCATCAACGCCTTCGATCATGCCGACCGCGGTCGCGGCACCTGTTTCTAGGTCTACAGAATAAAGCGTCGCGCCGTTGACCAGCCAGCCGGTGTTTTCCATTGCATCGGTGGTCTGGATGTCGAACGCATAATTGGCCTCTGGTGCGTCGATCCCCAGTTTACCGATCGCGCCCAGTGTGCCGTCGTTCGGCGAAACCTGCTGGATCACCGCAACGATGGTGCTGTCGATATCGAACATTGCGGTGCTCTCTGGCTTGCCAAAGCTGTTGATGTAGGCGGCGGCGCTGATGGCCGGGGTTTCGCCGACGTGCATGTCGCCTGCCTCCCAATCAAGGCTGCCATCCACGGTCACTGCTCCGGTGTCCACATCGACGCGGTGGTTCGTCGTGCCGGTCATGAAGCGCAGCTTGTCGGCCATCGGGTTGAAATCGACGATCACCGGCTGGTCGGCCAGCGGCAAGGCCGTGTCCATTGTTGCCATTTCGGTTGCTTCACCGGTGGCAGGATCAATGTTGACGATGATCATGTCGGGCGTCACGCCGACAAGCGTGTTGTTGGAAGGGCGCAGGTCCATGCCCAGCAGGCTGTCGATGCCGTTCACATCCATCATGCCGCTGACGGCCAGGGTTTCGGTGTCGAACATCACGAGCGTCTTGTCGCCGACAAGGCCGACGGCAGGGGCGGCCAAAGCGGCCGACAGGGACAGGGTCAGGGCTGTGGTCGAGAAAGCTGCAATACGAAACATGGGGTTTTCCTTTGTCAGGGTCTGCAAGAGGACGGCGTTCATCGCCGTCCATGTCCCGAAGACACGCGTGACCAAATATCGGATGCAGAGAAATGAAATAAGTTTTGCATCCATGCCGGTCAGGGCCGTGTCTTCCTTTTGAAACGCAGGAGAATGATACAAGGTATGACGGATCAGGCTGCGCCACCACGACGCTTACGTGGTGGCCGTGCGCAGCGCCGGAGATGCGAAAGGATCGTGCCTTGAGGGAACAAGACACTGCTGCGGTCAGGGCTGACCGGTTGCGCCACGCGCTTGTGGACTGTGCGGCGGGGCGGCAGACGGGCATCGATGCTATTCTCGACAGTGAGGGCGGCCAGTTGCTGGGTGTCGCGCGACGGTTGCTCGGGCGGCACGATCTGGCCGAAGAGGCATTGCAGGATGCGATGGTGCAGGTCTGGCGCAAGGCCGCGCAGTTCGACGCGCAGACCGGGTCTGCCCGGGGCTGGGTTTACGCGATCCTTCGCAACCGCTGCCTGAACATTCTGCGCGATTCAAAACGCTTAAGCGTGCTGTCTCCAACGGACCTCGCAACGCTGCAGGAACACCGCCAGCAGGTCGTGCCGACCGAAGGATGGGAAATCCTGGCCGGACAAAGCCGCCTGCGCGACTGCCTGCACGGGCTCGACGGGCAAAGCCGTCATGCCATCCTGCTGGCCCATGTTGCCGGCTTCAGCCACGCCGAGATCTCGACCCGACAGGACGTGCCGCTTGGCACCATCAAATCGCTGATCCGCCGGGGTCTGCTTGCATTGAAGGAGTGTTTGTCATGACCGACGATGCACAAACGATCAACGCCTTGGCTGACGAATATGTTCTGGGCCTGCTGTCTCCTTCCGAGGATATGCTGTTCGATGCTCTGTTGACCCACGATCCGGCGCTGGCGCGTCAGATCGGCAGTTTGCGTGACCGTATGCTGCCGTTGGATCTGTCCGCCACACCGGCCCCGCTGCCATCTGATTTCCCCGCCCGCGTCCGTGGGTCGCTGCCGACCCAGGATCAGGGTTCGCCCGTTGCGCCCCCGAATGCCGCAAATCGGCCCAATGCGCCGAAAAACTGGGTGCCCCGTCTCATTGCCGCATCACTGGTCGGGGCGGTTGTTGGATTCAGCGGTGCAGGACTGCGGCAAGCACCAACACCGACCGTTGTAGCCGTGCTTGTCGATGCCAATGGCGTGCCGCAGGCCGTTATTGACGATTACGGGAATGACACGGCGAATGTGCGCTTCGTCGCAGATATCGCAGTTCCCCCGGACCGGACGCTGCAAGTCTGGACGCTGCCGTCGCCCGAGATGGGTGCGACCTCTTTAGGAACTCTGGACAGAGCTGCGGCAACCGAGCTTCATTTTTCGGACCTACCAGATCCGGGCGCCCAGCAACTCTACGAGGTGACGCTGGAACCTTTGGGCGGCTCACCCACTGGGCGACCAACCGGGCCGATCATCGGTAAGGGCTTTGCAGCCAGCCAGATCTAAGCAACACCTGTCGATAGGCAGGGCGAATTCAGAAAGCGGACCACCTCATTGGCGCTCAGGATATCAGAGTTCGTCTTGAACAACGCTTTCAGGCAGCGGTTTCCATTCTCCGGCGGTCCTGGACGATCTGCTTGAACCGTTGGCCAAGGACGATCAGCCAGACGAAATGGAACAGAAACGCCTTCAGGTGCCTCAGGATCGTGCGGATGTTGTGGCCCCAGCCGCAGAGGATCGTGAAGAGGGCGTCCATTGCCCGTCAGGGTATTGCGCAGCAATGCCCGAGTATCCGTATTGGTCAAGTCGGGTTTTGGGTCCATTTCCGTTGATCCCGCAGAAGGGCATTTGCGGTGACAATCAGCTTTCGCATGACGGCTGTGATAGCCAGTTTCTTACATTTCCCAGTTGATATCAGCTGCTCATATTCTAACTTCATGTCTGGGTTGAAGCGTGTTGCCACGACGGCAGGTAGATAGATTGCCCGCCGGACGCTGGCTCGTCCGCCTTGGATGCGTTCCTTGCCTTGCCACTTTCCCGATTGCCTCGACATCGGTGCAAGGCCCGCCAGCTTCGCCGCCTGCTTGCCGCTCAGTTCACCGAGTTCAGGCATATCCGTCAGGATTGCACAGGCTGTAACCTTAGCAATGCCCGGAATGCTCGTGAGAATTTCGGCGCGTGCTGCAAGGTCTTTGTCTGCTGCAATAATGGCATCAATCGTTGCAGCAACTTGGGCAAGATCACTGTCGATCTGCTTAAGGCGTCGTTTGATCTGCTGTCTCAGCAGACTGTGTGTCGCTGTGGCCAGCCGTGCTTTTGCCGCGGTTCGATCCTTGATCAAAGCTTGGCGGGCCGTCGTCAACTGCTTAAGATCATGAAGTATTGCACTTTTTGGCAGGTCCGCCTTCAACTCCAACAGCGCCCCCATTTTGGCCAACATTGCAGCATCTACACGGTCTGTTTTGGCCAACTGACCAGTTCCCTCCGCAAACCGTCGGGCCTGTTGCGGATTTCAGAAATACCGGACAGCGATTATGCTAATTCCCGGACAGCCGTTTCAGTAATTCCCGGACAGCTCGGGCCCGGCTGATCATCTGCCTGCGATCATGTTTCAGTTTGGATAGTTTCGGT
>NZ_VSJK01000043.1 GCF_008085915.1 Oceaniovalibus sp. ACAM 378
GGGGCGCGCCTCAGGGCAAGACCCCGTAAGCACGCATTGCGTGCCAAGGGCAACGACACCTCAACGCCAACCGTTCAGCAAGTCACAACGGCAATGATTCGCGCCGAGCCCCATTACGGCATCTCCCTAAAGGTCGGATAGGGGTCCACCGTCTTGCCGGTGATATCGCGTACGAATTCACGGGCGAGATAGTGCCAGCATTGCTCGGTCTCGCCTTTTACATCGGGCATGGCGTCGGCAATCGCCGATGGCAGCGGGAGTTCTTGCCAGGTTTTGTCCTTGCCATAGTGATACAATTGGCCGCTGCCATAATGGCCTTTGATGTAAATCGCGCCCTCCTTGCCGTAGAACACTATGTGATCTTCATGGAACCGGGGCACCAGCCCGCCATGTTTGAACAGCACCGACACCGGTTTTTTGGCATAAGGGCTCTCAAGTTGCGCGAGCACCGTATAAGACCATTCGACATCACTGGTCCCCCATTTCAACGACGGATCGTTGAGGTCTTTGGGGATGAAATCGCGTCGCGTGGCAAAGTTATGCACGCCTTCGACAATGGGGGCACGGCCCAGATCGTCGCGGACTTCACCGATGATCGACAAGATCTTTTCGCCAACTACGGACGCCGCGATGGACAGCGTGTGGGTGAAATTGTTGTTCAACCGTCCGCCGCCGTCTTTCTTGCGATGTGACCAGCCGAATGGAATGTCACGCTCAAGATTGAAATGCGAGATGCATTCGATCTCGGTCGGCTCACCTATCGCGCCCTCGGCCACCAATTGCTTGGCGTGCAACACGCTGGGCGCGTAGCGGAAGCTGGCGGCATAGGCAGTTTTGACGCCCTTCGCCTGCGCCAATGCGTTCAGTTCAACCGCTGTTTCCGCGCTGTCGGTCATCGGTTTGTCGCAGAACACGTGACAGCCGCATGCAATGGCCTGTTTGATCGGTTCGTAATGCGCCCCACCGGGCGTTGCGATCGATACAATGTCGGGTTTGCAGGTTTTTAAGGCCTCCTGCCAGTTGGTGCCGGCATAGGGGATACGCATCTTCTGGGCCACGTCTTTGACCACATGTTCGGTCCGGCCCACGATGCCAACAACCTCGGCCCCGACCCCGCGGAACGCATCGGCATGACCCTGCCCGGCAAAGCCGGTTCCTGCGATCAATACTTTCAACATCACATATACTTTCCTGGTGAAGGTTCATGCGTCATTTGCTTCCGGAGCGTGCGGCGGCCAAACGCCCGGCGATCCAGCGTCCAGACCGAAGCGCTTTAGATGCGGTGCCCGGTTTCTGTGTTGAAAAAATGCAATTTGGCGGGGTCGATGGATACCGTCAGCATTTGCCCGACCGCGATGTCGACACCGCCATCCAATACCACCGTCGCCGAGGTGCCGGCCAGTTCGAAAGTGATATGGGTTTGCGCGCCGGTAGGTTCGACAAGCGTGGTTGCCCCGAAAAGCTGCGTGCCGATTGTTTCGGTAGAGAAATGCTCGGGGCGCATGCCGGCAATGACCTTATCATGCTCCGCTATTTTAAGATGATTAGTCGTTACCGGAACAGATTGCCCGCAAGAGAACATGGCGGCCAGTCCGGTATCTGTTTTGACAATGGTTGCCTCGATCAGGTTCATCGACGGTGTGCCGATGAAGGCCGCGACAAAGAGATTGTCGGGCTTGTTGTAAAGGTCGATCGGGCGCCCTGCCTGTTCGATATGTCCACTATTGAGGATGACCACCCGGTCAGCAAGTGTCATGGCTTCAATCTGGTCGTGGGTCACATAGATCGAGGTTGTCTTGATGCGCTGGTGCAGGGCCTTGATTTCCGACCGCATTTGAACGCGCAGCTTGGCGTCAAGGTTCGAAAGCGGCTCGTCAAACAGAAACGCCGCCGGATCGCGTACAATGGCGCGGCCCATGGCAACGCGCTGACGTTGACCGCCAGAAAGCTGTCCCGGTTTGCGGTCTAGCAACTTGTCAAGTTCAAGCAGCTTGGCGACGCCCTCAACTTTTTTGTCGATATCCCGTCGCTTCATCCCCGAGAGTTTCAGGTTGAACCCCATGTTTTTCGCCACTGACATATGAGGGTAAAGTGCATAGTTTTGGAACACCATCGCGATATTGCGTTCGCGTGGGTTGAGGTGGTTGACCACATTGCCGCCGATGCGGATTTCTCCGCTGGAGGCCGGTTCCAGTCCCGAGATGATCCGTAAAAGTGTAGACTTGCCACAGCCGGACGGCCCAACAAGCGCGACGAACTCGCCATCTTCGATCTGAAGATCAACTCCGTGGATCACTTCGACCGCGCCAAAGTTCTTTTTGAGTCCGGTGATTTCTACTGATGCCATGTCACTCCCCTTTTCCCGATGACTGATTTCGCAATTGACAGCTGGTTGCCCGCCTCAGGCGAGCATGGCTGCCTTTTCGCGATGAATCTCCTGCTTCAATGTCTCGCCCGCAAAGAACCGGCGCACCTCTTCGACCGCAGAAAGCCCCTGGCGGATATAGCTTTCCCGTGTGTGCCCGGCGCAGTGCGGCGAGAGATATACATTCGGCATCTGCCGCAACGGATCGTCAACGGGCAGGGGCTCAATGTCGAAAGTGTCGATGGCGGCAAAGATCTGACCCTGTTGCAAGACCTGCACCAGCGCACCCGGTTCTAACAGTCCGGCACGGGCCGTGTTGACCAGCAGACTGCCGGGGGCCATCGACTCAAGGTGGCTGCGTTTGATCATACCTTCGGTGGCGGGCAGGTTCGCGGCATGCAGGCTGACCACCGGGCAACGGGTGAACAACGTCTCCAGATCCAGAAGCGTCACGCCCAGTTGCTCTGCCTGTTCGGGGCTGATGAACGGATCATAGACCGACACGGTGCAACCGAACGGGCGCAACCGGTCCAACACAAGCCGACCGACATAGCCCAGCCCGACAAGTCCGACATTCTGTGCCGCCAGAAGTTGGCCCAGCTGGCCTTTGCGCATGTCCTGCCAGCTCATAGGACCGCGCAACGCGGCATCCTGTTCGCGGTGCAGGCGCAAATGGGCAAGGATCTGTGTCAAGGTGAATTCGGCCACTGCAAGGGCGATTTCCGGCGCCGAATGGCTGACCCGGATATGCCCCGCGCAAAGCGCATCTTCCACAGCCAGCAATTTCACCGATCCGGCCGCATGGGACACAAAAGAAATACCGCCCGTTGGGGCCACAAGATGTGAAAGCTTGGGGCTGAGCCATCCGGTGATCACCGCGTTCACATCCGGCAATGCATCGGCAAAAGCCCCTGAACGCAGGTCTTCGTCACTGACAAAGACCGGTTCGGCAAAGGCGCTTAGCGCGGTTTCGACCTGCTGTGTAAAGATCCTTGAACGGACTTCGGCGGGCATCAAGACAGCCACCTTAGGGCCATGGGTTTGGATCTGGGAGGGTTGAATTTCCATGCTTTTTTGACCTGTGTTGTGCATTGGGATCAGCGGATCGCCGGTTGAATCATCAATTCCGAAACATGGGCCCGTTTCGGCAAAGCCATCACGAACATGCAGGCCTCGGCGATATCTTCGGGCTGAAGCGCCTTGGCGCGCATCTCGTCGGTCGGCGGGGTTGGTCGTTTTTCTAGTAGCGGTGTTTCGGTCATGCCGGGAAGGAGCACGGTCGCGCGAATGCCGTTCTGCCACTCTTCTTCCATGATCGCATGGGTCATCGCCATGACGCCCGCCTTGGTCGCCTGATAGGCCGCGCCAGAGGGATCGGGCTTGCGCGCTGCGGTAGAGGATATGTTGAGCAACAGCCCGCCGCCACGTTGCCGGAAAACTGGCACGATTACCTTGGCAAGGTTGAAAGCGGCGTTGAGGTTGGTGTCGATCATTGACGACCAGCTGTCGGCCGTGAGATCGACAAAGGCCCGGTTGATGATATTGACACCGACCGAATTGACTAGGGTATCGACGGCGGCCAGAGCGTCTGTGTGCGTCGCCAGTGCCGCGGCAAGCGAGGCAGCATCTGACGCATCTGCCTGAACTCCGACGACGTGAGGCGCGCCCAGATCAGAAGTCTCTTGTGCGATTTCGTCCAACCGTGCGGCGTCGCGGCCCAGAAGCAGCAGATTTGCGCCAGCGGCGGCGGCGCTGCGCGCGATTGCGCGGCCCATGCCACTTGTTGCTCCCGCGATCAGAATGGTTCGCCCTGACAAGCTGTTGTCTTTGATCATTGTTCTGCCTTCGGTTAAGGTTTTCGAGGCGGCTTGGGAGCGGCGGTCGAGTTGCGCACCATCAATTCCGGCCGCAAGATCACATGCGGCTCTTCGGCGCCGTCTTCGTTTTCTAGGGTATAGATGAGTTTCGCGACGATCAGCTCGGCCATTTTCTCCACGGGTTGGCGCACGGTGGTCAGGGGCGGCTCTACGACCTTGGCCATGAAGATATCGTCAAAGCCGACCACCGACAGATCTTCGGGCACCCGATACCCCAACTCTCTTGCGCCGGAACATGCGCCGATCGCATACATGTCGTTGACTGTAAAAATTGCCGTCGGCGGGTTATCCTGGGTCAGCAGTTCACGGGCCGCAGTCCGGCCCAGTTCTGCGGCGTGGCTGTCGCCAAATCCCATTGCATTGGCACCGCCTAGCCAGATCATGTCGTCTTCAAGCGTCAGCCCCTCTTTGTCCAGTTCCCGGCGCATGCCTTCCAAGCGGGCGATGCGGCTGGAGGTGCCGATGGGGCCAGAGATAAAGGCAATGCGTTTGTGCCCCAAACCGATCAGATGGCGCGTGGCAAGGCGGGCGCCGAGCGCCTGATCGACACTGACCGAGCAGGAGACCACCCCTTTGGCCCCGCGCGACACCCGGTCGAAGGCGGCAATACGCATGCCTTTTTCGGCGTGCTCTCTCAGGTGATCGAAAGAAACCGGGGACGATCCAAGAATGGTCCCCCGGATCGAAGACCCATGCAGGGAGTTCATGTAGGTCACTTCCAGGTCGGGGTCGCGTTCCGCGTTACAGATCAGAACTTGATAGCCGCGCTTAAGGGCCGCTTTCTCGATAAGCTGGGACACATTGCCCCAAAAGGGGTTGGCCACCGAAGGTACAACAAGACCAAGTGTCTTGATCTGTCCTGACTTGAGCTGCCGTGCAACTGCGCTTGGCGTGTAGTTCAGTGCAGTGATCGCCTCTTGAACCCGGCTTAGCGTGCGTGCGCCCATCTTGGCGTGACGGCCATTGATGACATTCGAAACGGTGCTGACGGATACGCCAGCCTTTTTCGCGACGTCCTTGATGCCTGCCATCGCTTCAACCCTATCTGTCCCGCTGACGCGCCAGCCCTGACTTGGATGGCCAAGATCGCATCGGGATTCGTTACGTAATTCGTTACACCTAATAGTCACCGATTGCCGAAATGTTCCAGACAAATATTTCTGATTTATAAATAAAATCATCCCGACGGCCCAAAAACGGAGCAGTGGGTACTCTGTATCGGCGAGGGAAATATTCTGCCGGTATTTCTAATAATAGTTATAATACAGTAAGTTAATAGAGCTTCTCCATTATCGGAACAGGTCTGGCGTGCCCGCGCGAGGTTCAGAAGTTCCGGCTTGTGATTTTTAGTCGACATAGGTGTAACGTTTTACTAACGTGGCTTCACGGCGGGCCGCGAATCGCGGTCAGCGGCAATGACGGCCAAAGTTCGGGTTGCACATTTAGGGAGGACGAAAATGACCACATCTCATTCGCGCAGACAGTTTCTGAAGCAGAGTACCACAGCATTTGGCGGGTTCGCATTGACGGTTGTTGCGGGGGGGCGCCTTGGCGCAGGGGAACACCAAAGTGCGTTTCAGTGGCTTTGTTGAATCAGAGGAGCAGCTCGCCACGACGCTCAAGGTTCTCAAGGCCTATATGGCAAAGAACCCCGATGTTGAGATCGTGCCGGAATTCTCCAGCTACCGCGCCTTTACCGACAAGCTCGCGACCGAGGCTGCAGGCGGCAATGCGCCGGACATGTTCAGCGTAAACGTCGACCTCTTGGCCGAATACGCCGCGCGCGGGGTCCTGACGCCGCTGACAGAGTGGATTCCCGATCCGCTTGATGTGTCCGAATATCAGGCCGGCAGTGTCTTTTCCTGCACTTACGCCGGCGAAATGTACGCAATGCCGAACGACGCGATTGCGACGGCCATCTTCTTTAACCCGGCGAAATTCGAAGAAGTCGGGGTTGCGGTTCCTGAAAAATTTTACACTTGGGAAACACTGCTTGAGACCTCTGTTGCGCTTGGCAAGGAGCATGGGCGTGGCTTCTGGGGTATCGAAGACGGCGGCGGCAACAACCTTGCTTGCGACATTTTCCTGCGGGCCGGAGGTGCGGCGCTATTCACGCCAGAGCACACCATCGGCTTTAACGGTGAAGAGATGGCCAAGTGGTTCCAGTATTGGGAAGACATGCGCAAGGCTGGCGGCGCGCCGCCCGCAGATGTACAGGCCCAGGCCGGCGACAATTCGGCCTCGCTCGGGATCGTGCGTGGCCGCTCCGCAATGCTGGTTCAGACAACCGACAGTTTCATTGGCATCGGCGCGCTGATGGAAAGCCCGCTTGATCTGATGATGCTTCCAAACGGGTTCGCGGGTGGCGAGATGAAACAACATCTTTATGACTACGCAGGCAACTCGACCGGGATCTGGAAAAACGCGGTCAACAAAGAACTCTGCATTGATATCATCCGCTTCATGCACTTCGATCCCGAAGGTGTGGATCTCTACTACACCGGCAGCGGCATGATCCCGGCCTCGACTGCGGGTCTTGAGAAATTCGGCTCTTCAGGCTCGCCTGAGGAAAAGAAGTTGGTCGACTACCTCAAGATGCTGCGTGAAGATCCGGCGCCGTCGCGCCGTCCGGGTGTGGGTGGTCTTGGCGGGATCTTCCGTCGCCACAATGAGGCCGTCGCCTTTGGTGACATGACCGCGCTTGAGGCGGGCAATTCGCTGACCGCCGAGATCGACGGAAAGCTCAAGGCGCTCAAATAACGAGGTCGCCGAACTGGCGGGGCAGAGGGTTTCCTGTCCCGTCTTCTTGGCGCCGTGCCTTTTTGGGCGCGGTTGGCACCTGATGGCTTCAGAGTAGGTAGGTCCCCATGAGCAAGACAAAGAACCTTTCAACTAAGCAGAACGGAATCGCGTTTCTTTTCCTGTCGCCCTGGATCATCGGCTTTCTCGTCCTGACCCTGGGTCCGATGCTGGGCTCGCTGTATCTGTCTTTTACGGATTACGATTTGTTCAGTTCGCCGAATTGGGCAGGGTTGGACAATTACACCAAGCTCGTGAACGACGATCCGCGTTATATCGCGTCGCTGAAAGTCACATTGTCCTACGTGCTGTTCTCGGTCCCGTTGAAACTGGGATTTGCCCTGTTCATCGCGCTGATCCTAAATCGTGGGCTGCGGGGGCTTGGGATCTATCGGTCAGTCTTTTATCTGCCGTCGCTGTTGGGCGGGAGCGTGGCCGTCGCACTGATGTGGCGTCAAATCTTCTCGTATGATGGGATCATCAACCAGTTTCTCTGGACCTACTTCGGCTATGATGCGCCCAGTTGGATTACCAATCCCGACTATGCATTGGGAACCCTTGTTCTGTTGGCGGCATGGCAGTTTGGTGCACCGATGGTGATCTTTCTCGCCGGTCTCAAGCAGATTCCGCAAGACATGTATGATGCAGCCGCCATAGATGGCGCGCGTCCGGTACAGCAGTTCTTTTATGTGACGATACCGCTGTTGACGCCGATCATCTTCTTCAACTTTGTCATGCAGACCATCGGCGCGTTTCAGGCCTTTACACCGTCCTACATTATTTCGGACGGCACTGGCGGCCCCGCAGATTCCACACTGTTTTACACGCTTTATCTTTATGAGCAGGCCTTTACCAATTTCGAGATGGGATATGCCTCGGCCATTGCCTGGGTGTTGGTGGCCATCATTGGCCTCACAACGATGATATCTTTTCTGAGCGCCAAGTACTGGGTGCACTACGGGGATGAGGGGTAACATCATGACCATCACAGAACCGCCCGAAGTGGCTGTCGACGTCAACCACACCAGTGCCAAGTCCAAGGCCCGCTCCAAGCTGATGATGCACGGCTTCCTGATCTTATTTGCATTGATCATGCTTTATCCGCTGATCTGGCTTGCGGTGAGTTCGCTGAAGCCATCGAACATCATTTTCTCCGACACCAGCATCATTCCCCGGCATTTCGAGTGGGAAAACTATGCCAATGGCTGGGCCGGAGTCGCAGCGCCTTTCAAGGTGTTCTTTGCCAACAGTTTCGTGATTGCGACGCTCGCGGTGATCGGAAACGTACTTTCCTGTTCCTTTGTCGCTTACGCCTTTGCGCGGCTCAACTTCAGCTTCAAGGCGCCATTGTTCGCCCTCATGATGATGACAATCATGCTGCCGTTGCATGCGACGTTGATCCCGCAATACATCCTGTTCAACTGGCTGGGCTGGGTGAATACGATCCTGCCGATTGTGACGCCCAAGTTCCTTGCGGTGGACGCCTTCTTTGTCTTCCTCATGATCCAGTTCATTCGAGGTATCCCTCGCGAGCTCGATGAAGCGGCGGCGATTGATGGGGCGGGCCCGATCCGGATTTACTTTTCGATCATCCTGCCGCTCTTGACCCCGGCATTGGTGACGACGGCGGTCTTCACCTTCCTGTGGACCTATGAGGACTTCCTCACACCGTTGATCTATCTGACGTCGATCGAGAATTACACCGTGCCGCAGGGGCTTCGACTGTTGCAGGCTTCGCGTGGGGCAAGCACTTGGGGGGCCATGCTGGCCATGTCGCTCCTGTCGTTGGTGCCGATGTTCGTCGTCTTCTTCATCTTCCAGCGCAAGCTGATCGATGGGATCGCAACCACGGGGTTGAAGGGCTAAGGCCCTTCCCATCCCGCACAAATACAAACCAAAGGACCTGTGTTTTGATGGCAAAACCGTTAATTTCAGTATTCACCAAACCTTGGACCGACCCGCTGCCCGAACTGGCAGAGAAACTGACCGGTCTGGGCTTTGAAGGCGTCGAACTGGCGGTGCGGCCGGGCTATCAGGTGGTGCCCGGAAATGTCACGTCCGACCTGCCCCGGGCGGTGCGGCTGCTGGAGGAGCATGGGCTGAAGACTCCCAGCATCGCAGGTGAGATTGACGAGGCGACCATTGCCGCCTGTGGCGAAGCTGGCGTTGGCACAATCCGTATTTGCGCGCCGATTGACATGACGAAAGGCTATCGCGCCTCGATTGACGATTATCGCCGCCGCTTTGATGCGCTCTTGCCTGCGCTGGAAAGAAGCGGCGTCGCCATCGGTGTGCAGAACCACTATGGCAACATGGTCGCAAGCGCGGTTGGCCTTGCGCATCTGTTGGCGGATTATGACCCCGGGCTGGTCTGTGGCGTGCTGGATATGGGGCATTGCGCGGTTGATGGCGAACCGGTGCAGATGGCTGTCGATATCGCCCGCCCACATATGAACGGGTTGGTGAACTTCAAGAGCGCCTGCCATCTGCGCGCCAATGGGCCAGAGCTTGAGGCCGAATATGTGGTGCATTGGACGACCCATGATCACGGCGGTTACAACTGGCGTGAACTGGTCAGCGAATTGCACCGCACCAGGGTTGGAGGCACCTTCTGTATGCCCGCCGAATACAGCCAGCAGGCGGGCAAGCATGGCCAGCGGATGGGCGATGACGTCATTCCATTCCTGAAAAAGGACATCGCGCATCTCAAAAGCCTGGTTGACGAAATTTATACCTGAGCGATCCGTGACACGCTTTCTCCGGGTGCCGCCGAAACATGCCGATCGCCGACCGTATAAGCGCCGGTCTTGGGTCGGCTGGACACCAGCGACGCACGCGCGCTTTCAAAAGGTAAAACGATGAATAAGGCAAAAGATCTGACAATCAAGGACGTCCGGGTAATCGTCAGCAGTCCGGGACGAAACTTTGTGACCCTAAAGATCGTCACCGAATGCGGGATCTATGGGGTTGGCGACGCCACCGTGAACGGCCGCGAAATGGCGGTGGCGACCTATCTTCAGGAACATGTCGCGCCCTGTCTGATCGGGCGGAACGCCCATGAGATCGAGGATATCTGGCAATATCTCTATAAAGGCGTCTATTGGCGGAAAGGGCCAATCAACATGGCCTGTGTCGCCGCGGTGGATGTCGCGCTTTGGGATATCAAAGGCAAGGTTGCGGGCCTGCCGGTTTATGAACTTCTGGGTGGCAAAAGCCGCAAGGCCATCACAACCTATGCCCATGCCACCGGCGACACCGTCGACGACACGCTGGACCGGGCTGAAGCGCTGATTGCGCAAGGCTTCAAGGCAATCCGGCTGCAAACGGCGGTGCCCGGGCTCGAAGGCACCTATGGCGTGTTGGGTGACAAGAAAGACTATTTCGAACAGCAAAGCAGTCGACCTTTGCCGCCCGAACAGCCTTGGTCGACGCGCAAATATATGAACTCGATCGAAGCGTTGTTTCGCGAGGCGCGCACGCGCTTTGGCGATGACATAGCGCTACTGCATGATGTCCATAGCCGCCTGACCCCAATTGAGGCCGCTCGGCTGGGCAAGATGTTGGAGCCCTATGATCTGTTGTTTCTGGAAGATGCCGTAGCAGCGGAAAATCAGGACAGCTTTCGCATACTGCGAAACCACACCTGCGTGTTTCGCGTGATGATGGGCAGCGATTTCGGGTGATGATGGGCACGTATTTCACGCGAAGGTGGGCAGTGATTTCGCGTGATGGTGGGCAGGTCTGGTCGGTAAACTGAGGATAGATGCCCCT
>NZ_VSJK01000044.1 GCF_008085915.1 Oceaniovalibus sp. ACAM 378
AACGGGCCATGCTGCGCTTCCGGCGGATGCGAAGTTTGCAGAAATTCGTCGCCGTTCATTCTGCAGTTTACAATCACTTCAATCAGGAACGCCACCTTTACTCACGCAACAAGTTCAAGCTCAACCGCGCCGCCGCTCTTGCCGAGTGGCGTGATCTCGGCGCGGCTTGAGGGGCAGCTTCACCGGCTCTGCAGAGACTAGTTCGCATTGGTCTGACAGCACCTGTTGATGTCCTTCATTTTGGCATCAGTGATTTCCTGATCGAAATGAACCTGCCAGGGGATTTCCAATCATCTGTTGCCACGGAAGCATTGCAGAGAATCATGGATGCCTGCGATCGGAATGATGTCTTCGCGGGTATAGGTGGCGACAAGCGACCGGAACGGCAGGCGGAATTCATTCGGTCAGGCGGCTCGTTCATCACGACGAATTCTGAGATCTCTTATCTATCGGCAGCCATCCAGACCAGCGTTTCCTTTTTGCGGGACAACGAACCCGGCGACAGCTACACGCGTGGCACTGTCAGACAAAACCACTTGAGCCGGGCAGGGCGCCTGCCGAGTTCCCAAGGATGACGAAACCCAGCCCTTTCCGATATTTCAAAACCAACCCCGAAATTATCCGCCTAGCGGTGATGCTCTACGTTCGGTTCCCGCTTTCGCTTCGGAACGTCCAGGATCTATTGCATGAGCGCGGCATCGATATCAGCCATGAAACGGTGCGGTTCTGGTGGAACAGGTTCGGTCCAATGTTTGCCGCTGAGATCCGCAAGAACCGGGTTAGCCGGATGCGTGCGTGCTCGAACTGGCGGTGGCATTTGGACGAGGTTTTTGTGAAGATCAACGGCGAGACACATTACCTGTGGCGCGCGGTAGATCATGAGGGTGAGGTACTGGAATCCTATGTCACAAAGCGCCGCGATCGCAGAGCGGCATTGAAATTCCTAAAGAAATCAATGAAGCGATACGGCAACCCAGACATCATTGTGACAGACAGACTTCGGTCTTATTGCGCGGCAATGAAGGTGGTTGGCAATGCCGATCGCCAGGAAACAGGACGCTGGCTCAACAATCGTGCGGAGAATTCACACCTGCCATTTCGAAGGCGAGAGCAGGCCATGCTGCGCTTCCGGCGGATGCGAAGTTTGCAGAAATTCGTCGCCGTTCATTCTGCAGTTTACAATCACTTCAATCAGGAACACCACCTTTACTCACGCAACAAGTTCAAGCTCAACCGGACCGCCGCTCTTGCCGAGTGGCGTGATCTCGGCGCGGCTTGAGGGGCAGCTTCACCGGCTCTGCAGAGACTGGTTCGCATTCGTCTGACAGCACCGCCGGATCGCCGGTGTGGATACCGAAATTGCGGGCCGCATTACCGGCGATGCCTATGTCTGTGCCATGGGCAGCTATGTGGTGGATGTGCTGAACCCGATCGGGGTGAAACTGCCGGTTTATCCGGTCAAAGGTCATTCGGTGACGATTCAGGTGGCCGATGACCGATTTGCCCCGCAATCCACCATCATGGACGAAGCCCACAAGGTGGCGATCACCCGATTGGGCGATCGTATCCGTGTGGCTGGTCAGGCCGAAATTGCCGGTTATTCCAACCGTCTTGGCCCCCATGCCACCGATACGGTGAAACATTTGATCGGCGATCTGTTTCCCCGGGGCGGCGATCTGTCCAGGGCAGAGGGATGGACCGGATTGCGCCCGATGACGCCCGACGGCACCTCGGTTCTGGGTCCGACGCAATATGACAATCTGTTCGTCAATACCGGCCACGGCACCCTTGGCTGGACAATGGCCTGCGGGTCAAGCCGGGCGGTGGCCGATGTCGTGCTGGGCAAGACGCACGAAATTTCGCTGGATGGCCTGACGGCGGCGCGCTACGTGCGCTGAGCCCAAAACACTGACCGGCCACACCTATGCAGGGGGTGGCCGGCGGGCGCGAAACACATCCTAGCTGCGTATATGGCGGATCAGGCGCCGAATTGCGGGAGCCAGCGACCACAGCATAAAGATCAGCGCCATGGCCATGATCGTGCCACTGATCGGACGGGTAAAGAACACCGTCCAGTCCTGATGCGAATTCGCCATCGAGGTCAGGAAGTACCGCTCGGCCAGGGGGCCGAGGATTACCCCCAGCACCAGCGGCGCCGAGGGAAAGCCTACCCGCTTCATTCCCCAGCCCAGCACGCCGAAGGCAAGGCAGGCATAGACGTCAAAGATGTTGTTGCGCACGCCATAGGCGCCCACGACGCTGAGCACGATGATGAACGCCGCCAAGATCGCCGGGGGGGTGCGCATCAGAAAGGCAAACATCTGCGCCACGCCGATACCGGCGCCAATCATCAACACGTTGGCGATGATCATCGCGGCAAAGATCGTGTAGACCATCGTCGGGTCCATGATGAACAGCAGCGGTCCGGGGTTGACCCCGTGCAGCATCATCGCGGCCAGCATGATGGCAGTGGCCGCGCTGCCCGGAATTCCGAGCGTCAGCAGGGGGATCATCGCAGCACCGGTGGTGGCGTTCTTGGCGGCTTCGGGGGCGGCCAGGGCTTCGTCGATGCCGGTGCCGAATTCATCGCCGCGTTTTGACACCTGTTTCTCGATCCCATAGGCGATCACGGCGCCGGGAGTGGCACCGGCACCCGGAATCATCCCGATCAGACAGCCGATGCCGGTGCCCCGCGCGATGGCCCCCTTGACCCCCAGAATATCGGCCAGTTTCGCGCCGATCGCCTTGCCGCCGGTTTTCTTGGGCCGCAGGTCGCGGTCAGTGGCCAGCAGGTCGACAACTTCGCCAATCGCGAACAATCCGATCATCACAACGACAAAGCGAATGCCGCTTTCCATTTCTGGCACCCCGAAACTGAACCGCGCCTGACCATACAGCGGATCGATCCCGACAGTGCCCACGGCAATGCCCAGCAGCAGCGAGACCATGGTGACGATGGGTTGATCCTTGGCAATTGCGATGACGCTGACCAGACCCAGAAGGGTGGCGGCAAAGAATTCGGGTTGCGAGAATTTCAGCGCAAAGGTGGCAAACGGGGCCGACAGAAACGCCAGCATTAGGGCGCTGACCAGTCCGCCGGTGGCCGAGGCGGTGACGGCGATGGTCAGGGCTCGTTTTGCTTCGCCCCGCTTGGTCATCGGGTATCCGTCCCATGTGGCGGGCAGGGATGCCGGCGTGCCGGGTACGTTGATCAGGATTGCCGAGATCGATCCGCCGAAAACGCCGCCGACATAGATGCCGCCAAGAAACAGCATCGATTGCGTCGGTTCCATCACGTATGTAAACGGCAGCGCCATCGCCATCGCATTGACGAACGAGATGCCGGGCAATGCCCCTGCCACTACCCCGACCAGCAGGCCGGTGACGATGGTCAGAAATGCCCAGATTTCGAATGCGGCCAGAAACCCGCCGCCCAGCAACTCAAGCGCAGCCATGCCGTTTCCTTTATGTTCAGTAGATGCCGGTTGCGCGCAGCAACCAGATGCTGAAAGTGTCGAATGCTCCGGCTCCGCGTGGCAGGGGCATCAGCGCAAGCCCCATGAACAGCCACAACAGGGCCACCGTGCCGATCAACGACACCGGAACCACGACCAGTGGTTTGCGCACGCCGCCGAACAGGCACCAGATGGCGATGAACACCGCGGTGGCCACCGAAAATCCGGCGATCGGCATCAGCCAGCCGTAGGCGACGATCATCACCAGCCCGATCAGCGCCTTGCCAAAGTGATACTCGCCATCCTCGGCGGGCATGCTCAGGGTCGGGCGGCGCCCGGCCCCGCCCAGCGCCCAGATGTCGCGCGCGATCCACAGCGCTGAAAAGAACGCCAACCCCAGCAGCATGGCGCGCGGCCAGGCAGCAGGGCCAAGACCAACGGCGGTGGGCCGCTGGTCGCTTTCAAACATCATCCCCGGCAGGATCAGCGCCATCGCCAGCAGCCCAATGGCCACCAGCGACGGCAGATGCTGGACCAGGCCAGAGGGGGTGCGCCCCCCGGCCCGGGGCGTTACGCCGGATTTGTCAGACAGCGGTGCAGACGCCATGGTCCGATACCGCTCAGTTGGCCAGCTGTTCGGCGATCAGCGCGCGGAAATCCCTGACCATCGCCTGGGCCGCATCGCCGGTGACCGGTGTGATGCAGGTGTAGGTGCTGGAGCAGAATTCCTTCCAGTCGTCCGACGCGGTGGCGGTTGCCACGGCCTCGGCCAGTTTCGCGACTATTTCAGGTGGCGTGCCGGCCGAGACGGCCAGGCTGCGATAGTTGTCGAGCCCCGAGATATCGATGCCCAGCTCGGCTGAGGTTGGAACATCGGGAAACTCGGGGTGCCGCTTGTCCGAGAACACGACGACCGGGATCAACTGCCCCCCCTTGATGAACTGGCCCACATCGCCGGGTTCCTCATAGATTGCCGAGGTATGGCCGCCGATCGGCGAGGCATAACGTTCGGCCGGGGCCTGGAACGGCACGTTCTCCATGGTGACGCCGGCATCTGCCAGCAGTTTCAGCGTCACATCGTCCTGGGTGCCATAGCCCGAAGTGGCGACGGTGATCGCGCCGGGGTTCGCCTTGGCGAATTCGAACAGCGCCTCGGCCGTCTGGTGCGGGCTGTTGGCCGGCACGAACAGGAACGACGGCGAGCTCTGGATCACCGAGATCACCTCGAAATCCTCGGGCTTGTTGTCGCCAAGGCCCGAGGCCCAGCTGGCCACGGTCAGCGAAATCAGCGTACCGATGGTATAGCCGTCGGCAGGGTTGGTGCGCAGTTGCGTCAGCCCGGCATTGCCCGAGGCGCCGCCAACGTTGGACACCGGAATCGACACGCCCAGCGATTCTTCCATCAGGCGCGCCATGGTGCGCCCCATCACATCGGAACCGCCGCCGGGGCCGAAGGTCACGATCATTCCGACGGGCCGGTCGGGATAGGTCTGCGCGGTTGCCGCGCCGCCAAATGCCAACGCGCCGGCCAGAACTGCGGTGCTCAGCGTGGTCTTTGCAAAACGTGTAGTCATGTCGTCCTCCCTCTGGTGTTGTCTTGCCCGGTGCGCCATTGTGGTCTTGCCGGGGGTCTTTTGCGCTGCTGCTCCCTCCTCCCGAGGGACCGCAGCATCGTCTAACCGGTGATCTGGGCCAGCCTCAGCCGCTGAATCTTGCCCGAGGGTCCCTTGGGCAGATCGTCCAGAATGTGAATGATATCCGGGCATTTGTATTTGCCCAGCTTTTGCGTGCACAGATCGATCAATTCGTGCTGGCTGACCGTTGCTCCGTCGCGCAGTTTGACCGCCGCCTCGACCCGCTCGCCATAGCTGGAACAGGGGCGGGCAAAGGCCGCGGCCTCGACCACGTCGGGGTGAGAATACAGCGCTTCGTCCACCTCGCGGGGGGCAATGTTTTCGCCGCCCTTGATGATCAGTTCCTTCAGGCGACCGGTGACAAAGACATAGCCATCGGCGTCGATTTTGCCCAAATCGCCGGTCCGCAGCCAGCCGGTGTCGGTGAAGGTGCCCTTGGTCGCGTCGGGGTTCTTGTAGTACTCCAGCATCACGTTCGGCCCGCGAATTGCAATCTCGCCCTCGATATCGGCGGCCAGGGGCGCCATGTCGGGCCCCAGGATCGCAACCTCATTGCCATAGGCCATGCCGGGCGAGCCGATCTTGCGCAGGCCCGGGGGCAGGGGGTTCGACAGTATCTGCGCTGCCGTTTCTGTCAGGCCCATGGTTTCGATGATCGGAATGCCAAAGCGGGTTTCAAACGCGGCTTGGGTTTCCACCGCCAAGGCAGACGAGGCCGAGCGCCCGAACCGGATGCGCGCCTTTGTCGCCGCGTCGGGGTCTTTGGCGCCGTGCAGCAGATGCGAAATAATCGTCGGCACCACGGAAAACCAGGTGACCTCATGTTTTGCGCAGAGCGCCCAGAACTGGCTGGCGGAGAACTTGTCACAGACCACGACCGAACCGCCGGCAATCAGCGGAGCCATGATGGTGACGCACAAGCCATTGATATGATAGATCGGCAACACGCAGAGCACGCGGTCGGCGTCGGTCAGCCGGTGCGCCAGCGCCACCGTCCACCCGCCAGCCAAAAGACTGGCGTGGGTGTGCAGCACGCCTTTGGGCCGCCCCGTCGTGCCCGAGGTATACATCAACAGCGCATCATCCTGCGGGCCAAGGTCGGGCAGGGCGGCCGGGGTCGTGCCCTCGGGCCAGGCGATGGTATCGCCCACCCTAATCTGGCGCGCTCCGGTCTCGTGAGTTGCGGCGGCAGCAGTGAACAGGTCACCCTGCGCCGCGCCCACCAGTACAACCTTGGCGTCCGAGTGCGACAGGGCATAGCCCATCGCCTCGGCTCCGGCGACAAGGTTGATCACCGCGATGCGGAATCCGCCGTACAACACCCCGAACAGACAGGCGATGCCCATGCGGCTGTTGGGCATCATCAGCGCCACGCTGTCGCCTTTGACCAGGCCCATTCCGGCGAGGTGGGTCGCGATCTCGGCGGCGGTATCGCGCAACTCGCCCCAGGTCAGATCGGGGGCCGTCGGGAAATAATGGCTGACGTCTGTGCCTTGCCGGTCGGCGCGCTGGTCGAGCCAGCTGCGCACGGTTCCGGTGGGGGGCGTGTCGGTGACAGTTGTCATTTGCCGACCTCAGCCCAATAGGCGCCAAAGATATCGTCCAGCGCCGGTTCGCGGGCCGGAATCGGGCGGATCACCTTGGTGCGCTGCATGAAATGGCGCCAGTGCAGGTTGTCGTCGATCGAGTTTCCGCCCCAGCTGCCACAGCCCATCGACAGGGAAAACGGCATGCCGTTGGTGAAGGCGCCGCCGGTGGCGAAACAATGGGCCTGATTCACGATCACCCGACATGTCGGTATGTGGCGGCCAAGTGCGACGGGCCGCTCGGCGTCGGCGGTGTGCAGTCCGATGGAATGACCCGCGCCCTGATGCGCCAGCACCCGGGCGGTGATTGCGACCGCATCGTCGTAATCGCGGGCGCGGTACAGGGCGGCGACAAGGCTCAGCTTTTCGCCTGACAGGGGGTGTTCGGGGCCGATGCCGTCGGTTTCAACCACGATGAATTTTGTGTCGTCGGGCACGGTTCCCGCAAGGCCCAGCCTGTCGATCAGGACATCCGCGTCCTTGGCGATGACATCGCGGTTCAGATGGCCGCCCGGCCACAGTTTCGCGATGATCCCCGGCGCCTTGGCCGCGGGCACCAGCGCGCCGCCCTCAGCCGCCAGGGCGGCAATAAAGGCGTCATAGACGGAATCCACCACCACCAGCGCATTTTCCGATGAGCAGGAGGTCGAGTTGTCAAAGGTTTTCGAGGCGGCGATTTTCTGTGCCGCCGCCGCCAGGTCGGCGGTTTCATCGACGATCACCGTGACGTTGCCCGCGCCGACGCCGACAGCGGGCGTGCCGCTGGAGTACGCACGGCGCACATTGTCCTGACTGCCGGTAACCACCGCCAGATCGGCCAGTTCAAGCAGGCGCTGGGTGTCGGCCTTGGTGCCCGGGGGCGGGATCATCTGCACTAGGTCGCGGTTCTCGCCGATCTTGTCGAACTCGGCATGGATGAACTCCAGCAGCATCTCGCAACAGCCAACCCCCTTGGGCGAGGGCGACAGAATGATCGCATTGCCGCATTTCAGGGCGTTGATAACGTTGTTGGCCGGTGTCGCCGCCGGGTTGGTCGAGGGCACGACCGCGCCGATCACCCCCAGCGGGCGGGCGATTTCGGTGATGCCGGTGGCGGCGTCGTCGGACAGGATGCCAAACGTCTGTGCCTCGGCGATGTCGCGCATCAGGCCCAAAGTCTTGCGATGGTTCTTGGTGATCTTGTCGGGCACATTGCCCAGCCCGGTGGCCGAGACAGCCAGTTCGGCCAGTTGGCGGTTGCGCGCGGGTTCCATGATCGCCCAGGCTGCGGCCTGGGCGGCGCGGTCGTATCGTGCCTGGCTGCCTGCGGCCTCAAAATCGGCCTGCGCTGCGTGCGCCCGGGCCACAAGTTGATCTACCTGATTGTCATCGCCTGCGCTTGTCATCCGCTTCCCTTTGATAGCAGCCTCGACTTTCACGCTAAGCCATGAAAATAGTATTGCAAACGTTTTCATGAAAGCATTCGGAGGCCGCGCGTATTGCGATGAAAAAACAATCTGTTAAGGTCGATATCATCGCCGTCGCCAAGGCCGCTGGAGTGTCTGCAGCTACCGTGTCGCGAGTGATGAATCACCCGGACCTTGTCAATCCCTCGACGCGCAAGAAGGTGGATAACGCGATCCGGCGCACCGGCTATATCCGCAACCGCGCGGCGCAAACGATGCACGGTCGGCGCAGCGCAACCATCGGCCTTGTGGTGCCGACAGTGACCTATTCGATCTTTGCCGATCTGGTGCAGTCGTTCAACGATACTGTGGCCGAGTTGGGTTTCACCGTGTTGCTGGCCACGCACGGCTATGACCTGAAGGTCGAATACCAGGTGCTGCGCAAGTTGCTGGAGCACCGGGTTGACGGGATCGCGCTCGTCGGGCTCGACCACAGCGCCGACACCTACCGGCTGTTGGCGTCTCGCGATGTGCCGGTGGTAGCACTGTGGAATTATTCCGAAGATTCGCCGATTCCCTGTATGGGCTCGGACAACAGTGAGGCGGGGCGCATCGCTGCGCAGCATCTGGTGGCATTGGGACATCGCGCGATCGGCTTCATCTTTCCACCGACCGCCGAGAATGACCGCGCTCGCAATCGTCGCGATGCCGCGTTGCAGGTGGTCGAGGCGGCGGGAATTGTCGTGCCGGACGAGTGGTCGGTGCAATCGCTGTACAGCATCGCGCATGCCAAGACGGCCTGTCTGGGACTGCTGCGCCGGAAATACCCGCTGACCGCGCTGATCTGTGGCAATGATATCATCGCCCAGGGCGCGGTCTCGGCAGCGTTGGAGTTGGGGCTGAGCATTCCTCAGGACCTGTCGATCATCGGCATCGGCGATTTTGCCGGCGCGGGCGATCTGTTCCCGGCCCTGTCCACCGTGCGGATTCCGGCCTACGAGATCGGTCGGCAGGCGGGGCGGCATCTGGTGCAGCGCGTGGCGGAAACGGCTGAACTGCCGTTTCTGCGCACCAGGTTCGAGGTGTCGCTGATCCAGCGAGCGACGACCGCAGCGTCCCCGGCCATCCGCTGCAATACAGCACCGGGCGCGCAAGATATCGGGAATCAGGGCGGGTGTGTTCGTTGACCCCGGGCTGGGAGCCCGGACAAGAATTTCGCCCCGCACGCGCGGCATCGACATCAGCCATGAAACGGTGTGGTACTGGTGGAACCGGTTTGGCCCAATGTTCGCCGCAGAAATCCGCCGAAAACGCGTGCAGCAGATGCGGTCGTATTCGAACTGGCGGTGGCATTTGGACGAGGTTTTTGTGAAGATCAATGGTGAGCAGCACTATCATTGACGGGCCGTGGATCACGAAGGCGATTTTCATGGAACGCCCGAGTTGCATCTCATTCGCTTTTGCACCAGATGGGATTCGGAATTGCCACAGGGAATTTTAAAATCAATACCTTAGGAGGTAGAGAAGGTTCGACGCCAGTCGCGTTCCCTCCGCCACAAACCATTCGCGAACCCGAGACGAGGGGCTCTGTTGATGGCGTGGATGCCCCTCCCGACGGCATCGCAATGTGCCATTGTGGTGAGTGTTAAAGCCATCACAAAAGGAAGGAGCATCCATGTCCGAAGTTACTATTATCGGTGTCGACTTGGCAA
>NZ_VSJK01000045.1 GCF_008085915.1 Oceaniovalibus sp. ACAM 378
CCGGTTCGCTGGAAGCCGTCGTTTCCTTGGCCACCTTCCCATGCGCGTTCAGAACGCAGATCGCAGTGCTTGCCAAAGAGACGTCCAAACCGATAAAGTGATCCATGTCGTTGCCCTTTCATTCTGTGTTCAGAATTGGGGCGCGCCTCACGGCAAGACCCCGTAAGCACGCATCGCGTGCCAAGGGCAACGACACCTCACATCCACAGTCACGACAAGCCGAAACGCTGATGATTTGGGGCCAGCCCTATTATGGCATCTGACACATGACCGTACCCGATCACATGTTCAAACCGTTGAAAAAATCTCTTGCATCAAACGGGGCATCCACACATGGGAAGGAGACCTGATTAAGGGGGCCTTCAACCGGTCGGCGGTGGGCACGGTTGTCGAGCGCAAGACACGCTTTGTCATTCTCAGCAAGATGAACGGCTGCACCGCCAGCGCCGCCCTCGAGGGCTTCACGCGACAGATGAAACGTCTGCCCGTGGCGCTGCGACGCTCAATGACCTACGATCGGGGCTCGGAGATGGCCTGCCATCCTGAGCTGTCTCGTCGCCTCAAGATCGACATCTGGTTCTGCGATCCGCACGCGCCTTGGCAGCGTGGCTCAAACGAAAACACCAACGGCTTGCTGCGCCAGTTCTTCCCGAAAGGAACTGATCTAAGCGATCTCAGTCAGACCGCACTGAACGACGTTGCCCGCTTGATGAACGACCGTCCTCGCAAAACCCTGGGATGGAATACCCCCGCAGAAGCCATGGCCGAAGAACTCGCGGCCATCAAACCAACCGTCGCACTTCAAACTTGAATCCAAGCCCTTACGGTTAAGGTTTTCGTCTGCGACGTCGAAAGAAACATAGAAAAACCGCCCCACCGCGCCACTAATTCGTTTGCCCTCGCGATTAGAGCCGCTATCTTCGAAGATCGTTCTAAGACGCCGATAATAGTGTACCCACCTCAGCGCCCAACCTAAAATCCAGACTGGTAACTGACGCCGATGTATTTGGATTGACTGGGCTTGAGGTGCGTTCGTTCGGGCCACAGAAAAAACGCGAGCCAGTCAGCAATTTGGAAATGATTCCTTGGACCGCGGAACTGTAGGCTTGGCTTACATTTCCAACAAAATTTCGATTTTTACATCTTTTTAACCCGCCATTCCCACGTGTCTCCCAGAGACGCTGTTTTGGAGGAAGCGAGCCATGTTTTTGCAATGCAAAAACGCCCGCCTCCCCTCGCGGCGCTCGAGTCGGATTGGGTGCGCGCTGTGCTTGCACCCGGTCTGCCAACAGGCGGGATTTGGCATGGGAACCAAAGGTAGAGGCGGAAGACCGAAATTAGCGAACAAGCGGGATCACCAGATCACGGTACGGTTGACCCAGGCGCAGTATCATAGGCTGCAAACGGCGGCCGCGGGGGGCAGTGTGGCGGCGCTGGTGCGCAATCAGCTGCTCGGTCGGAGCAGTGAAATGACGGTTCAGGTGCCATTATTGAACCGGAATGCCTGGATTGAGCTCAGCCGGACCGCCTCGAATTTGAATCAGATGAGTTATCACCTGAATACCGGAGCCCGTCCCGAAATGGCTCGCATCCTGCCGCTCCTGCGGCAATTGCAGCGGGATCTGGAGGAGGTCCGCGCCGGTCTCATCGGGGGCGATCGTGGCAATCGGTAAGCTTACGAAAGGCAATAATGCCGCCGGACTGGTCGACTACATTCTTGCTGATCAGGATCACAAGGGCGAACATCGGGACCGCGCTGTTATCGTCGGCGGAACGCTCGGCTTTGATGCGCAAGCGGCCAAGGCCCATCTGGGTGCGCTCAAGAATCTGCGCCCGAGTTTGACGCGGAACGTCGCGCACATGTCGATCTCCCTTCCAGAGGGCGACCGGGCTCTAAGCGATGAAGAATGGTCGCAGATTGGCGATATGTGGGCCGCGCAAATGGGTTTCGAAGCCTATATGACGGTCTGTCACGGGGATCACATCCACATTGCCGCCAGCCGGATCCGACTGGACGGCAGCGTCGTCAGCGATGCGCATGATTTCCGCCGCAGCGAGGCGGTGATCCGCGAAATTGAGGCGCGGTTTGATCTCATCCGGGTGCAGCCCTCCCACCTCCTCGACCCGAGCAGAGTCCGCGATCATGTAACCGCGCCGACGCGCGGCGAGTTCGAGATGGCTGATCGTGGTGTCATTTCTACCAAGGCTCAGTTGCAGGCGCTCCTGAATGATCTGACCGCCGCGCCGATTACCGCCACCGATCTCGTAGAGGTGCTGGAGGACTGCGGCGTCGATGTCCGGCCGAACATTTCGGCCGTGACGGGCACGCTTTCAGGATTTTCTTTCGGTCTAGACGGGCATCACATTTCGGCGTCGCAGATCGGCCGCAAGTTCAGTTTGAAGCATTTGATTAAGAGAGGATTTACCTATGAGCAAGACAGAGACTTTTCGACACTTATCGGAGCAAAAGAGCGCAGCGTTGAGCGCGCCCTTGCGAGAGGCGCTGGCGCAGACGCGCGCATCGAACGAGGTGACGCAAGCGCGGATCGCGGTGCTTCCAATTCTTCTGGAGAAGAAACTACTGCCCGTGATCAGGGGGATTCAGCAGGTGGAACAGGGCATGCGCACCCACGAGAAGACCGAGAGACAGACCGACCAGAAGTTGCACTCGTTGGCGAAGGCGCAGTTGAAAATTCTGAAGGACCAGAGTGCACTCAAGAGTGGCTTCGACAAGGCGGCGACGGAGACAAAGGCGGCACGATGGGCTCACCGAGTGGTTTTGGGGGCGCTGGTCATGGGTCATTTGGCGACGCTTGGCACGGTACTGGTGATTCTGGCTGGAGTTTCTTAGACGGCGATGACTGGGAGGCGTTGTTTCGCTTTTTCAAAGATTGGAGCCGGAGCATCACGGCCTCACGGGGCGGGGCCAGAATGAGCCCGTCGGGTGGTCCGCCGGCTTCGCCAACGACAGAGCCACAGCGGCAGCTCAGAGGCGCTCGAAGCGATTTCGGTCATACTCTGCCATCACACCCAACCCGTGTATTGTCCGATCCGCCGGACGGCAGCAGTTCTGAGAGCATTGGCGGCCCGATGGAGACATCGGCCAGCGAAGACTGGGCAACAAACAACCCGGCGCTGAACGGGTGTGACGAGTCCGCCGAAGTGATCGAGGAGCCTGGAAAACCTTTCGGGCCGCTGAAGCCGACCGCAGACGACGATCAAGAAACAGGGCCGCGGTTTGGGCCCTGATCCAAGGTGTTCTGCCTGGAAGGTACGGACGCCACTCTGACGGAAGAGGGTCGCTTGCCACCGGAGGGTCAAGCGTCGTGTCGTGCCTCCAGCCAGCGCTGCAGCTCGCTCTGTCGCCACCCCACCAAGCGGGCGGTCAGCTTGATCGGGATGGGAAAATCTCCGCTTCGTATGTGGCGGTGAATTGTGGAACGACTCAGTCCAGTTATGTGTTCGACCTCTTTGCGTCTCAGAATGCGATCAATCGTCATGGGTACTCCTGTTATTAAGATTGACCATAAATTATCAGGTGATGTTTAAAGCCGCGTTTAGGAATTATTTATCTTATCGTGGGAGGCGATTCAGTTCTGTCAGGATCTAGTGTTCCGCACCTGACATAGGATTCCCATTGAAGGCCTGATGTGCCATATTCGGGGCATGAGACGCGATGACATTTGCCTATACCTTGGCCCCGCCAACCGCGCTGAGCTTCAAGCTCTGATCACCAACCGCAACACTGCGCGCAAGCTCGTCTGGCGGGCGAAGATCGTGCTGGCGACAGCAGACGGCTGCGGCACCGTTGAGATCATGCGGCGCGCGAAGACGTCCAAGCCCACCGTTTGGCGCTGGCAGGCGCGTTACCTTGACGAAGGAGTGGACGGCCTCCGGCGCGACAAGACCCGGCCGTCGCGCGTGCCGCCGCTGCCACGGGAAACGCGCCTCAAGGTGATTGCAAAAACTGTGCAGGAGACCCCGTCCAATGCCACCCATTGGAGCCGCTCGACCATGGCCGAGGCGGTGGGCATTTCGCCTTCCAGCGTCGGGAGGATCTGGGCAGATGCAGGTCTGAAGCCCCACCTGACGCGCGGTTTCAAGGTCTCGAATGACCCGATGTTCGAGGAGAAGGTCACCGATATCGTCGGGCTTTACCTCGACCCGCCGGAGCGGGCCGTCGTGCTCTGCGTTGACGAGAAGTCACAGATCCAGGCGCTTGATCGGACCCAGCCCGGACTGCCGCTCAAGAAGGGTCGTGCGGCCACGATGACCCATGATTACATGCGCCACGGGACCACCACGCTGTTCGCGGCCCTCGACGTAAAGTCAGGCATGGTCATCGGCGAATGCCTGCCCCGCCACAGAGCCAAAGAGTTCTTGCGCTTTTTGCGCCGCATTGACCGGGCCGTCCTCAAGCCGCGCGACGTGCATCTCGTGCTCGACAACTACGCCACCCACAAGACGCCAGAGGTAAAGGCATGGCTGGAGAAACACCCGCGTTTCAAGCTTCATTTTACGCCGACCAGCGCGTCATGGCTGAAACTCGTCGAACGGTTCTTCGCCGAGATCACGTCAAAGCGCATCCGCAGGGGCAGCTACACCAGCGTCGATGACCTAGAAGCCGCCATCTACGACTACCTTGGGCAGCACAATACCAAGCCGAAGCCGTTTCACTGGTCAAAAACAGCCGAGGATATCTTGACACGGGAACGACGCGCGCTGGACAAAATCGACGAAATCAGAGGGAACAGGTAGCAAGCGTCAGACTCGGAACACTAGCATTACAGTTGCATTCTCTTCCGATGTCTGAATCCATGAATTTCCATGAATCGGAGTCGGGTCTTCGCCAGAAGCCGAAAATGGTGCTGACGACCGGGAATCGCGCTTGGACCGCACAACGACGATCAGGCCCATAAAATGCCGCGCGATGCGTGAATGATCGGTCCGGGCCAGTGCGTTGATTGCTACCTCACCAGCACGCAACCTTGCGCACCCTCTTGCTTCCGCAGTGCTTCCGAAATGTTTGAACGCAAAAAGCCGCCCGTTAGGGCGGCTTCTAAGCGACTGTTATGTCGAAGTTTTGGTTGCGGGAGCACACAACCGCCGTCAATTGCCATCGATTGTCTGCTGACATCTATGCCGGGAGATTTGGGATCCGCACCTCCTCGTGCGCGCCGTGGCCATCTACGCCGGCGGCCACTACACCAAGATGGCCCCACCCGTCGCGCTCTGAAACTGCGGGAAATACACCCGCTAGGGGACCTGCACACTTTTATTCTCGCGACAACTTCAAGCTCAGTTGCGCCGCTGCTCTGGCTAAGTGGCGTAATCTCTGCGCGGCATAAGTGCAGCCTCATTGTCATTGCAGAGACTGGTTCCCATTGGTCTAACAGCATCCCGTGCTATGGTTCCGGCGCGGTCGTCTTGCCATAGTCTTCGCCTCGCTTGCAGCACCATGCCGCTGTTGCGCAGAAAATCCACTTGTCCAAGCTGTTCAAATTCTCGCAGCTACTTCTGGTACTTTCACTAAAAACCTTTGACAGGTGCAAACTGGTTAACTAGCCTTGTAGTTAACCAGAAGGAACCAGCGGCCCCATGAACACGCCAGTCGATGCATATGCTCTGATCAAGGAGCGCATTCTCTCCCTGGAGTATGCTCCCGGCACTCGCCTCTCTGAGGCTCGGCTGGCCGCAAGCCTTGGGCTTGGTCGCTCTCCGATACGCACAGCCCTACACCGCCTGGCACTTGAGGATTGGATCATCGTCCAGCCCCAGAGTGGATCTGTGGTTGCCCACCCTGATCCGACCTTCATTCGTGAACTCACGGAGTTGCGCGCAATACTAGAAGGCTTTGCTGCCGAAAAGGCGACGCTTGCACTGGATGACGAGGCCATCAGAAAGCTGCGCCACGCATATGATGCTGCGGCTGGTGCGGATGGCACTCCTGATGTCGATCTTGTTGAGGCTTTCGATGATCTCTTTCACGAGACGGTTTACGCATTTGGCGGCAACAAGCGGATCCGGCTGTTGCTCCTCAATCTTCGCGACCAGGTCCGCTGGCTAAGGCGATACAATCTCATTTACAGGGTGCGCCTGCGCGCCTCCCTCGAAGAGATGGGGGTGGTGGTGGACGCCTTTGAGCGCCGCGACGCCCCCGAAGCCGGACGCCTCGCGGCACTTCACATCACCAATATTGGGGATGCCTACGGGCTAGGCCCAACACCAGGCACGGAAACTGAGGATACTGAAGCATGAAAATTCAAACTATCGAAGCATTCCCGATCTCCTTCCCCATACCTGAGGGAAACAGCGTTACCCTTGGTATCGGGCGGTCGGTAAAGCGTGATGCGGTACTTGTGAAAATCACTACAGATGAGGGTGTCGTGGGCTGGGGTGAATCCCACCACGGCCGCGCGCCCGGGGCGGTAGCACATCTGATCCGCTCGACACTCAGCGATCTCATTGTGGGCATGGACGCCCTTGCGAACGTCACGGTCTGGGATCGCATCTATAAGATGCAGCTCGCCAGTCATGGAATGGGAGCTGCCGCAGCGATCGCGATGAGCGGAATCGACATGGCGCTCTGGGACATTCGAGGCAAAGCCGCCAATATGCCGCTCTACCGCCTGCTTGGTGGCGAGGGTACGCCTGTAACCGCCTATGCCGGCGGAATTGCACTGGGTTATCAGGCACCTGAAACATTGGCAGAGGAAGCTGCAGAGCTGGTCGGCCGTGGCTACCGCGCGCTCAAGCTTCGCATCGGCGATACCCCGGCCGCGGACATCGCCCGGATCCGCGCGGTGCGCGACGCCCTGGGGGCTGAAGTCGATATCCTGACGGACGCCAATGCCAATGCCAGCTTTGACCATGTGCGCCGCATCATGCCCGTGCTTGATGATGTCCATGCGGGCTGGCTCGAGGAACCTTTCTCACCCCATGATTACCCACTCTATGAACGTGCGGCTCAGCTGGGTACGACACCCCTTGCGGCGGGCGAAAACCATTACACCCGCTTTGAATTCCGCGACCTGATCACGAGTGGCACGGTTGGTATCCTCCAGCCTGATCTCTCAAAGACGGGCGGAATTACTGAGGGGCTGCGCATCGCCGCCATGGGCTCTGCCTATGGGCTGGAGATCCACCCGCACACCTCGACCACAGCACTGAACATGGCAGCAACGATCCACTTCCTCGCTGCCATCGATATGCCCGGCTACTATGAAGCAGAAGTCTCCAAAGCAAACCCGTTCCGCGACGAGATTTCTGACCAGAAGTTCACCATCGATTCAAATGGATGTTTCCATCCTTTCCAGGGTCCCGGTCTGGGTCTGGAAATCGACGAAGACTTCGTAAAGCACCACCCCCTGATCGATGGGCCCGGCTACGTGAAGTAGTTCGGCGAAGTCGCTCATACGACCTGTTTGCAATCTGAGAGGAGACAGAAAATGCAATATTTCACCAAAACCATCATCGCTGCCACGATGGCCATCGGCCTGACCGCGCCACTTGCGGCACAGGCAGATTTCCCGACACAGGAACTTCGGATCATTGTTCCGTTCAGCCCTGGTGGCAGCACGGACATCATGGCCCGCCTGATTGTACCAATGCTCAAGGAGCAGGGCGTCACGGCAGTTGTAGAAAACCTTCCGGGCGGCGGCTCTGCCGTTGGCATGGGCCAGGTCGCCACAGCGAAGCCAGACGGATACACCATCGGCCTTGCCTCAAGCTCGCTGTTGTCATTGATCGCCCAGGAAATGGTACCCTTCAAAAAGGACGCCTATACAGACCTGGTACGGTTCTCAGAGGATCCGCTGATCCTTCTGGTGAAGGGATCGAGCGAGTTTAAGGACCTGACATCTTTCATGGATCACATGAAGGCCAACCCAGGCACGGTGACCATCGGAACGCCTGGCACCAATAACGTCAACCATGCCATGGCTGAGCTCACCAACCGGGCAGGTGAAGGTGACTATCGTCACGTGACCTACCCCGGTGGCTCACGAGTCATCGCGGAAATCCTTGGTGGTCAGATCGATGCCGGCGTATTGAAGCCCTCCGAGACGATGGCGCAGATGGAAGCCGGCGAGATGCGTGCGCTTGGGGTCTACCGCAACGGACGGATTGAAAGCCTGCCCGACGTGGAAACCTTCGCTGAGGCTGGCTACAACCTGTTCGAAAGTGGCGAACTGGCACAGGTCACCTTCCTCACAGCTCCCGCAGGTCTTGATCCGGCCGTGCGCGATCGGCTCATCGAGATCTTCTCGACTGCTGTAATGAGTGATGAGTTCCAGGAGTTCTCGACTGTGTACGGCTTCATCGCTGACGGGCTGAGCGGCGACGAGCTGGAGACCTACAACAGCGAGTTAATGCAGGCGCTTGAAGTGGCCGCGTCCGAAATCTTTACGGACAGCTGAGATGGTACAGCGCCGTACTTCGGCAGACACCTGGTTTAGAAGGGGCGCTTTTGCGCTCCTTCTTCTAGGGGTAGTAGGGGGGGCACTCGCCCTCCTTACGCCTACACTTTCAATGAGCTTTGGCACGTCCCGCCGCCCGGTCGGGCCGGGCACCATACCCCTGATTGTCCTGGTCATGATCCTGGGGCTCTCTGCACTTGTCCTGATCATCGAGACTGTCCGGGCACTAAAGGCTTGGAAGGGAAACGCTCCAACACAGGTCGCTAATCCTGAAGATGAGTTGCCTTCTGGTGAACCGAGCGTGCGCCGCCAAGTCGCCCATGCCGCCGGCATCTTCGGAGCTCTGGTTATCTTTCTGCCGATCTGGCAGCTTACGAGTTTTCCCGTGGCGGGCTCGATCCTGGTCGTGGTCCTGTCACTTGCCTTACAGGGGCCATTCTGGCGCCAACCGCGCAAGGCCGCCCATGCAGTATTGGCATCGGTCCTGATCACCCTCGGTGTATGGGGCCTCTTTGAGTATGCCCTTGATATCCGCCTACGCTAACGGAGAAATCATGGACGCTTTTTCACATCTGATGAACGGGTTCCTCATCTTGGGATCGGATCCCGTGGGGCTTCTCTGGATCGCGCTCGGGGTATTGGTTGGCATCGTTACCGGTGCCATCCCGGGGCTAACTGCAACAATGGGTGTCGCAGTTTTCATCCCGATCACCTTCTCCCTCGAACCGCAGATCGCCCTCGGCACACTGATCGGCGTCTATTGCGGCGGCCTGAGCGGCGGCGCCGTGCCAGCGATCCTGCTCAATATTCCCGGTACACCATCGGCGTGCGGATTTCAGAAATACCGGACAGCGATTATGCTAATTCCCGGACAGCCGTTTCAGTAATTCCCGGACAGCTCGGGCCCGGCTGATCATCTGCCTGCGATCATGTTTCAGTTTGGATAGTTTCGGT
>NZ_VSJK01000046.1 GCF_008085915.1 Oceaniovalibus sp. ACAM 378
CGGCTTGGCGCAGGATCGCAAGGATCTGGGGTTCGCTATATCTGGTCATCTTCATTCAAAATCTCCTCGTTCATCTTGTCGAGAAAATTCTACTTTTGCAGCCCCTTACTTTTGGGGGGGATTACCCGAGGTCCTTGATTATTCACACTAAAGTGAACATCTATCAGCAGGAGCTAGAAATTTTAGGAGTTTTCAATGAATTCGAATGCGAGAATTGGTTACGGATATAACGTCGCGATTGAAAAACTGGCCGAAGAGTTGGCCGTGCCACAGGATCGCTTCGATCAGGCCGAAAAGCGATACAAGGACCTCGGCGAGTTTTTACATCGCGATGAGTCTAAAGTTCGTGATTATGATCCAGACGTATATATCCAAGGCTCTTTCGCACTTGGAACACCGATAAAGCCAGCGACCGCGGGCGAGGACTACGATCTCGACATCGTTGTCTCTTTCCGTTCTCTAGCGAAGGGGCAAATTTCACAAGCCGATCTTCGCGCTCGTCTGCGGACTGAGCTCGAAGCTTACCGCAAAGCCCGAGGGATCCAAAACGAGGTTGGTGAGTCGCGGAGGTGCTGCACTCTACTGTATGCCGATGGCGCACAATTCCATATGGATGTTCTGCCCGCGATCCCAAACGAAGCAAACATGCGCACTGTTCTCTCCGGATATCTCGCCGATCAGGCACTCGCAGATGGTGCGATTTCGATCACTGATAGTGACAATGGTACGACCTACCGTATCATCACGAACGATTGGCCCAGAAGCAATCCAAGGGGCTTTGCTTCATGGTTCAAGTTAAAGCAGATCGCACAATTGAACGAGCGTCGTCGGGCTTTCCTAGATAAACAAGGTAAAGTGACGGCAAGTGTTGAGGATGTTCCTGTCTTTCGAGTCCGAACGCCTTTGCAGTCGGCAATCATGATTTTGAAGAGGCACAGGGACGAATGGTTCGCGAAGCATGATCCAGATCTACGAGTTATTAGCGTCATCCTAACTACGCTCTCCACGCATGCCTACACAGGCGAAGCGCGGGTTTCTGATGCAATTGGTAAGATTCTTCGCGACATGCATCTCGAGATATATGATCGTCAGGGTGTATCGTGGATTGCCAACCCAACCGACCCGTCCGAGAACTTTGCAGATCGCTGGGAAGAATTCCCCAAGCGGCGGGAGGCTTTCTTCAGCTGGCTTGAAGCAGCTCGAGCACATTTCGGAGCGGTTCAGGGGTTCACGGACGCGAACACCGTCTTGAATGAACTTGCGCCGGATCTTGGTAATCAGGTCGTCGAAGCGGCGCGTCTAAGAGTTTCTACAAACTCAGGGTCGCGCACTGCTTCGGTTGCTCCAGCTGCCGCGGCCGGGGTCTCGGCACCAGGTCTTGTATTCGGTGACGAAGACCGTAGGCCGACGGAGCCCAAGGGTTTTGGTTGATGGACCTGACACTCGGCGAAGAACGACTGATCCGAGAGTGCGAGGGGCTTCATTACCTGTCAACAAACTCGGAATGGCTTCGGGATACTCAGTTCCGCCAGAACAGTGACGGTCTTCTAACTTGGTCATTCACTGTTGTGATCGAAGACCGAGAAATACCCCTCAAATTAGTTTTTCCGGCGCTCTTCCCTGACCTACCCCCTTTTGTGATTCCAACTGACGACACGGTTCGGCTATCGCAACACCAGTATGGCGCAGGAGGCGAACTTTGCCTCCAGTACAGGCCAGATAATTGGCATCCTGACTGTAGAAGTACAGATGTAGTCCGAAGCGCCAAGGCACTTCTTGAGGCAACCCCTAAGAACGAAATTCTGTCCAACGTTGCAAGTGCTCACCCATCAGACTTGCCCACGTTGCTCTCAGGTTGTTCTCGTCGCTTTATGTTACCGTTGGAATCTGCCCGCCTTTTGAGGTTACGTCTTGCTGGCCAGGCAACAGATCTTCGCATGAGCTTAGAACGGCGGATTGGGGCCGTTGAAGTTCTCGTCGCACGCGTGGCCACTATCGGTCGGGATACTCAGACGCACATTCCAGATGACGGGCCAGGTGTAGTGGGTAATTTGGTCTCTGGGGTTTTGTATCGCTTACCAGGAATTCGGGAAATTCCTGATATTGAGCCAGAACAACTGGGGGAGCGCCTCTATCAATACCTGCCACCTAGGTTGCGACGTTGGATTGCTCAGAAGAGTGACATCTTAGTTGTCTTATCGAATGGAAAACAGGAGATTTTACTCCGAGTTCTGCACCAAGGTTCTGAACGCAGAATAGATCTGTTCGATACTTTTGAGCCCCCAAAGGCAAAAGAGCGCCGCATTCAAGGTCAGACGTTTCGAAAGTCTAGTGTCTGTATAATTGGAGCCGGTTCCTTGGGGTCCAAGGTTGCTGCTAGCCTTGTACGCGAAGGCGTGGGGCAGTTCATGTTGCTAGATAACGATGTCTTATGGTCTGACAATCTCGTTCGCAACGAACTTGATGAACTGGACGTTGGGCATCACAAGGCGGCTTCACTTCAGCATAGGCTGCTCCGAATTATGCCGATGGCGCACGTTGGCGCTCTGGGAATGAGCCTTACCTCTCAATCGACGATACAAAATATTGCAAAGCTCGGTGAGATCATCAGTTCGTGTGATCTTGTCATCGATACCACTGCAGATAGTGGAGTGTTTAGGATGGCAGCGGCAATATGCACGCAAAAGAGCAAGCCCCTTGTTTGGGGGCGGGTCTACGCTGGTGGGATCGGGGGTCTCATTGCACGAAGCATCCCGTCGGAAGACCCACCACCGATGGCAGCCGCATCTCAGTTGCAGGCTTGGTGCGATGAAAAAGGCGAGACACCACCGGAGGGCCGCGCGCAGAATTACGGGGTGCAAGGTGATGACGAAGAAGAACCCCTATTTGCCTCCGACGGCGATGTGGGCGTGATCGCTAGTAGGCTTGCCCGTCATGCCCTGGACGCCCTTTCAACAGCAGAAATGAGAATCCATCCGGAGCCTGCTTACTATATTGGCCTTCGCAAAGGCTGGATTTTTAATCATCCCTTCGACACCTATCCGGTCATCTACGGTCCACACGATGGTTGGGTAAATGGTCGCTCGAGTTGTGTCGATCAAGGTGTGGATCGAGTCGTCGCTCATCTTGTGACGAAGCATGACGCTTAGCCTAACAATACCGCGATCTCAGTTCGCCAGAATGCAGGTCTTCCTGAAGAAGGGCGGTATCCGAGAGATTGGGGGGTGGCTAGTTGCAGAACAGATCGCACCTGGATACTTCGAATTAGTTGGCTTCACAGTTGATCTTGAGGGGGGCACACGTGACCGCTTCCGCAGCCTGCCAAGTTTACATACTGAGCAGCTAGATCAAATTTTGTTGGCGAACGGAAATCGGGTAGGCCGGGTGGACTATCTAGGCGAATGGCACTCACATCCGACATTTCCACCGGTGCCCAGCAAAATGGATTTATCCTCCATGATCAATATGGTCGAGAATAGTGGACCTTCTTTTGCGGCGCTGGTTATCGTCCGCCTGTTAGACACATTCTCAATTGAATCGACTATTACCACATTTCAACGTGGCCAGTCCCCTATTGGTGGCCGGTTGCTCATCGACGATACGCCTTCAGAAAAACTCTTCCATGATTAATGATAGGGCAAATAGACAACATGATATTTGTAAGCGAAGAAGCATAGAAGGCTGTTCTTTTCAAGCTTAAACCAAAACCCGTGACGGCGGGAATTTTTAATCTGGAGCGTAAAATTGTCTAGTACCAGTATTCCGGCTAAGACACAGACCCAACTGTGGGCTTTGGCAGCAGGTCGATGTGAGTTCGCCGGCTGCAACAAGCTCCTCATTGGCGACCTGATCGCCGGCAAGCAGGACGGCAAGTTTGGCTTCATCGCACATATTGTGGCGGATAGTGAGTCTGGCCCAAGAGGGGATAAGATCCGGTCGCCATTGCTTGCACGCGACATCGACAACCTGATGCTAATGTGTCCAATCCATCACAAAGAAATCGACGTAGATCATGCGAATGACTATCCAGAGATTTCTTTACTCGCCATGAAGCGTGAGCATGAGAACCGGATTGAGTCTGTTACAGACATGGATGCTGATCGTGCGGCTCATGTTCTCCGCTTCGCGGCAACAATCGGACAAATGGACTCATTGATCTCCACTAAGGCAATCTTCGCCGCAATGCCACCTGACAGGCATCCTGCCGAGCGACGGACTATCGACATTGAACTTAATTCAGAGATCAAAGACGGCGAACCAGACTTTTGGGAGATGCAGAGTAAAAACCTAAACCGGCAGTTTAAACGCAAGGTAAAAGAGAGAATTGAACAGAACGAAATCTTGCAATTGAGTGTTTTTGCACTTGCCCCTCAGCCTCTTCTCATCGAACTTGGAACGCTGCTCGGCGATATCATGCCGGTATCCGTTCACCAGAAATACCGAGAGCCATCAACTTGGAAATGGCAACTACAACAACCCTCGATAAACTTTGAAGTTGACGAATATTCTGGACCTAAGGATGTGCCTATCGGCCTTAAGCTAGCGATCAGCGCAACCGTCGATGATGAAAGAATTCGCTCCGTACTGGGCAAAGAAGCCGCAATCTGGTCGATTACGGCCAAAGGGCCCCACAACGATATCCTGCGCAGGCAGGAGGACTTGGCTATCTACAAGACTCACCTCCGCCGCCTTTTAGATCGCATAAAATACCACCACGGCGAGGGTGCAACAATCAACGTATTTCCCGTTCTTCCTGCCTCCGTCGCAGTCGAAACCGGTCGTGCGAGAATGCCCAAAGCCGACTTGCCTTTGATGATCTATGACCAAATGTCGGGGAAAGGTTTTGTGCAGACAATAAGGATTATCACCTAGTTTATTTGCGAGCGATCAGGCTGGTTAAGCGCGGTGCCCGCGCGTGTGGGATATTTCACCCCACCCATACGGTGCAGGCTAGCCGCCGCAACATGTCAACAGTTGAGAGCCGCCGTGAGTCAATGACCCAAAGACCGACGAATGGGCGTGCGAAAAAAATGCATCGCCGATATTCTTATGCCGATGGTCATTGATTGGTTCTTTTTCCGCGAGGACTGGGTGATGGGCTGCCCATGGCGCGCAAGATAACGGCATCCGGAAACGTTAACGATTGAGGATATATGAAAGTCAGCGACACAACACTCAATCACGGAGGCCCACGCTCCGCGGGATCAATCCCTCAGCAGCGCATTCCACGAGCTTGGCCGAAAGACCGGCGCTTTCGAATCTTATCTTTGGATGGAGGTGGGATACGCGGAATTTTTTCCGCTTCAGTTCTCTCCGAGCTAGAGAGGCGGTTCTGTGCCGGTCGCCGGGTGTCAGAATATTTCGATCTGATTGCTGGGACTTCGACAGGCGGGATCATCGCGCTGGGGCTTGGCGCAGGACTCTCTGCTGCCGAGATGAACACCCTATATGTGGAGCGCGGCCAGGAGATTTTCCCGCCGCGCAATCAGTCTTGGCTGTACGGTGCCGCTTCGTTTCTTCGGCAAACGGTGCTGTATCGGTACGACCGTGATGCAATTGCCGGAATCTTGTCCGAGACACTGGGTGAGAGACTTTTCGGGGAGTCCGCCAACAGACTGTGCATTCCAGCGTTCGATGGAACCCACAGCGAGGTTTTTGTCTATAAGACGCCACACCACGCGGACTACAAGTTTGATCGATTTGAGAAGATGATCAACATCGGATTGGCTACTTCCGCTGCACCGACGTTTTTTCAACCCTTCAAGAATGGCGTTTACCAGCTGGTCGACGGCGGCGTATGGGCCAACAACCCGCTTATGCTTGCCGTGATAGAAGCGCTGATCTGTTTCGACGTTGCCCCCGCGCAGATCGATGTTTTGAGCATCGGGTGCGGCGACGATCCTTACTCCGTCTCGCCCCGACAAATAAAATTTGGCGGTATATTATTCTGGAGGGATGTTATTTTCGCAGCCATGCGCCTTCAATCTCTGGCCGCGACAAATCAGGCGCGACTGCTGCTGGGCCCTCCTTCGGTTGTGCGGCTGTCTCCGCCTGTCTATGCGCCCCCCATCGACCTTGACGACTGGTGCCGTGCTGTCGAGCTCCTGCCGAGTGATGCCGTTAACGTCACAGACGCCTATGCCGACCAGATCAAATCGATGTTCTTTGGAAACGCGGCTGAAGCCTTTGTTCCAGTTCCCGCCGCGGAACCATGATGCAAAGTCTTACCGAGCACCTGATGTTGAGCGGCAAGCGTCAACCATCCTTGGCCGTGAGGAATGGATGACGATGATGGTATTGAAGCATTGGGAGGCCCAGAAGACGTTCATCGTGCGTTGGTCGCTCCATGGGCGAGGAGATTGCATCCGTTAAGTTTCAGAGTGCTGAAGATAGCCAAAATTAAGATTTAAGGTGAGCTTTTAAAAAGCATGACTTTCAGTGACTTCTATTGCAAATGTTTGAAATCGGCGCAACTTATAAATAGCGAACAATTCAAATTAGGTTATTTTTCGTTAGTCGTCATTGAAAGCATTACACCCTCACGTTGCTTTAGACGCGCCACCATTGCCAGTAGATTGTCCGCCCGTGGTTTGCCTTTAGCGCTCAGCATACGCATCAGGCTTTTTGGATCTTTATGCATGTCATGCGCGAGGGCATCGAAGCCAACGGTCGCATTAACGTAGTCTCGCAGCAGCAGCTTGCCGGTTTCCAAATTATCACTTATACCAACCTGCACTGATCAGAACCCCTGAGCCCATTTGCGGCGTCCGATGGACATGATGCGCTCGGGCTGGTCGATAAGCTTATTCCAGGCATCACAGCAATGATTGACGATCTCGTCATAGGTTTCAAAAATGCGATTGGAGAGCCAGTTATCTCGCATGAATTGCCAGATGTTTTCGACGGGATTGAGTTCGGGGCATTTGGCAGGCAGCGGGATGATGCTGATATTTTCGGGTATGATGAGCGCAGCGGTGACATGCCACCCGGCCTGATCCATTAGCAGGACGGCATGGGCACCGGGCGCAACGGTTCGGGCGATCTCGGCGAGATGCAGGTCCATCGCGTCGGTTGCAGAACGGCAGGACGAGGCCTGCGCTCTTGCCTGATGCCGGACAGATCGCACCAAAGATGTAGGTCGATATGGTGCGTTGATCATGCGGCGCCGATGGGCGTGTTCCGCGCTTCGCCCAGCGACGCGTGATCTTGTTTTTCTGACCTACGCGCGCCTCGTCCTGGAACCAGACCTCTATCGCAGTGCCTTGTGGGAGGCGTGTGCGAACCCCTTCAAGTTCGGTCGCAAAGCCCCCTTTTTAAACGCCTCCAACGCTTCGGTGTCTTGCGCGTGATGGCGAGGCCGCGCCGTAAGCTTGACATAGCCGAGCTTCTTCAGTTCCCGGCCCACGGTCGTTTCGTCAAGCGAGACCGCAAATTCCGCATGAAGCCACTGTGCCAGGTCGGTCAGCCGCCAGCGCACAACCCCATGGGTCGCCGGGATCGGACCGCTCTCGACAATCGCCACAAGCGCCTGACGTTGGGCATCATTAAGCTTGGGCCGCTTGCCGGGCGCCTTGCCATCAATCAGCGCATCCGGGCCGCGGGCATTGAACCGCACAACCCAGTCCCGCACAATTTGCAGGCCCACACCGCCGATCCGCGCAGCATCGCTCCGACTGCCGCCATCGTAGATCTCAGCCAGCGCCAGCAGCCTACGGCTCTGGTTCGTGTTCTTTGTTTTCCGTGCCAGGCGCCTCAATGTTGCGCCGTCAAAGTCCGCCCGTAATGCTATCGAAACACCCATGGCCAAATCCTCCCAGACCTGCCGCCATAGATTCAGAATTTCGACGCTTTGGGAATCCCTGTGAGTCAGGCTTCACGCCTCTTGGTATTACTAGCCATAACTGCGTTATGTCTCTCCGGCAAAGGGGCGCTCCGCCCCCTTTTGAAACCCCTGGCCGAGGCCCTCCGACCTCTGGACGCCCGACCATGGCGCACCCTGGGCCCCGCCGCCCATAAGCCTCCGGCTACTGTGCCGCCCGTAGCTCTGCGATCAGGGCTTGAGCATCCCGGAGCTTTGCCGCGCACTGGCCGGCTTCTGCTCTAGATGTCGCGAGATCAGCGCGAGCAGTCCCCAGGTCGGCGCTCATCTTGTCGAGGCGATCTTGGCGGTCGTCCAGTTTGATCTCGGTCTTGTCGAGGCGATCTTGGGTTTTTGTAGCACGGTCATCAGCGGTTGAAGTCGCCTTATTGGCCGCGTCAACTGATGCCTCGGCTTTGATCGCACGAGCCTCGGCAGCCTCAGCTCGAGCGCGATCACCCGCCAAATCACGCTCTGCCGTAACAGCTCGGTCCGTCAATTTTGCGATCGTGTCGATATGATCCTGGATCACCGCATCACGCTCAGCGACCTGGGTAATGGCCGTGTCACGCTCTGCCTCGACAAGACTGCGTATTCCGGGGTGATGCGCCCACCGATTCCGATTTGATGCGCCCACCCGTTCCGCTTTTATTCGCCCACCGATTCCGGGGTATGCGCCCACCCCTGTGACGTGCTGCTGCGAGGCAATCTGTAA
>NZ_VSJK01000047.1 GCF_008085915.1 Oceaniovalibus sp. ACAM 378
GAAGGCGGATAGAAAAATCTGCATGAGGATGAGGACTCCGTGAACGCAATCCCCAATTCAGAATCCATCTCGCCCTCACAGGCAAGAGCGACCGTTCACGCCTTCAGTTCCAAACGCGATTCCCCTGATTCGGCGATGAGTACTATGGCCATAAATACAAGCAGCCAGAGATGTACTTCGATCATAATCATGTATTCCCAGGCATGCTCAAAACGGGCACCGAACCCAGACCGAGCAGCGCCGAAAATTTCAGCTACGACAATGACTTTCCATGATAATGCATGAGCATTGCGCAGTGCTGAGAAAATGTAGGGGGCTACGAACGGCGCCCAGATGTTGCGCACCTGAGCTGCCAGATTGAGATGGTAGATCTGCGCCATTTCGTCCAACTCGCGGTCGGCGCTGTTCAGGCCGTCCCGCATGCCGATTGCCATGTAAGGAAACGTGATAAAGGCAACGACAAGAACGTAACCAGCTTCCGACCCTTTGAATATCGCAAGACCAAGGATTGCAGCAATCGCACTTGGGGTCCGCAAGGCAGCGATGACATAGTAGGTCAGAACATGTCCCAGAAATTTCGATCTGGACATGACGAAAGCGGCGATGACCCCTGCAACAATCCCCAATGCAAGGCCGATTACCACACGCAGCGACGTAATGCCGATATTGGTCCAAGTCTCGGATTGGGAAAGGAAGTGCGGCAAGGCGCGCAAAACATCATCAGGTCGTTCAATGAACGTCGCGCGGTCCGCCGCCAGATACCACATCGGGATCAGGAGAAGGAGGGCAGCGGTGGCCCAAGTTAATCTTTCAATTCGGGACATAACAGCCCTCCTTCGTAATCTTAGGGCCGTGGGCCGATTGCTTCTTCGAGAGTAACCATGATGCCTTCAGGGACGCTTTTAATCACGGAACCGTTTTCTGCGAGAGTTTCCAGAAACGCCTGCGCTGCTGCACGTTTTTCATCTGACCAATCGTTGCCAAAATATCCGTAGGTATTGCCGTTCTCGATGATTTGATCGAGCACTGCGTCACTGGTGATCCCCAGCTTTTCTACGATGTAAGGCTTGCGAAGAATTTCGTATTTGCTGTCTTGAAGCATGGCAATCGCTTCGTCATATGCATCGCGAACTGCATAGGCCGTTGCCGGATTCTCTTTCATCCAATCGTTGTGCATCACGATATTGGTAATCCAAGGCGCGTAGCCGCCGGTGAATTTGGAGTAATCCGCGTATGCCTGCAAAAGGTAACGACCGTCAGTGGCAACCATCGCTTCTGACACGAAGGATTCAAAGTTGAAGATCGCATCAACTTCGCCTTGTGCCAGCAACTGCACCAGTGCTGCGGGACCGACCTGCGACATTTCGTATTCTTCGAGGACGTCGAAGCCATACATCTCTTGAACGATCAGGCGGATGAAAGAGGTGGTGCCGGAATCCGCGCCGAAGTGACCTACTCGCATACCGCGCAGATCTTCAGGGGTTTGAGCGTCGGAAGATCCAGGAACCACAATCCCAAGATAGAGGTTGCCAACAGGATATACCGCAGAAACGTCGAAGCCTTCAGCGCGTGCTATGGCGACGCCAAGCATGTCGTTATCCATCGACACATCAGAGTTGCCGATCAGGAAGTTCTGAAAAAGCCCGTCGCTGGAGAGATACTCGAATTGACCCTTGAAACCATACTTTTCATCAAGGCCCTCGCCCTCAATGATCATCATTGGAACGCCGCCGATGCTTCCAGCAACCGCCTGAAGCGTTACGTCGGTTTCCTCGGCCGCGACCGGCAGTGCGAGCGCGGCAAAACAGGCGGCAAATACACCGCTCTTGAGTAGTCTGTTCATGGGTCCATCCTGTTGAGTTGTGTTCTTGAGTACGCTCACCTTATCGACGCGCTTTAATTAATCAAGTGACTAATTAATAATTTTTTGAATGGGTCGACAGTCCGTCAAATCTGTCTAGAGATACAGAGAACAACTGTTGCGTGTTGCCGGTCGGGCAGGTGAACCCTTGATGGCTTCAGGTCGGTATCGCATTGTTAAATGGAACTTATGTGGAGAGACAGTATGCTCAAAGCAAACAAGAAATTGCCCAATGAGGCGCGCCGCCCAGGTCGCCCTGAAGGTCAAACCAACCTGTCAGAAGGCATTCTTGACGCTGCCGAAGCGCTGTTTGCCGAACAGGGTTACGCTGGCACTACATTACGTCAAGTAGCCGAAAAACTGGGCGCGAATCCAGCTATGGTTGCCTACTATTTCAAGAATAAAGACAACCTTTTCAGAGAGGTCTTTACGCGTCGGGGGCACGCTATTTCCGCAGACAGGATGGAGCGTCTTGCCACTTTGAAGGCGCGCCGCAATCATGATCTACGAGATTTGGTTGCGGCCTTCATCGAGCCGGCGGCATCGTTATATCATGATCCGCAAGGAAGGGCTTTTTTGCGCCTCCATGCACGATTGCATATGGAGCCCGCTGAACTGTCATTTGAGCTACGCCGACTGGTTCATAACGAATCAACACATGCTTACGCCAAAGCTTTTGCTGACCTGTTGCCCGAGATGCCCGTGCGCGAAGTATACCAGCGACTGACATTATTGATTGGTGCCTACTTATATGCATTTTCCGGGACAAGCCGGCTGGACGAACTTTTGATTGAAGGTGATGATGACCCCATCAAAGGATTGCTTGAATCGACCATCGCATTCGGCACGGCGGGCATGCGCAGTCCATGACTGAGCAGCCACCTTCATCTGGATCAACCAGCGCCACCACCGGCCTCAAGTCATCCGAAAAAGCAGCCGTAACCGCCAAGGGAAGGCGCCGCGGACCGGGACGGCCTACGCAAGGCAAGGACCTGCGCCGAGCAATTCTTGATAGTGCTGGAATTGTCTTCGCAGAGAAGGGATTCGCTGGCGCGCGACTTCGCGAAATTGCCGCTCGATCAGACGTTAATCAGGCGCTTATCAATTACTACTTTCAATCCAAGCAGCAGCTCTTTGATCAGGTATTCGTGAGCCTTGGTAAAGAAATCACCGACCGGCGGGAAAAGTTGTTGGATGAGTTGCTGGCGAACTCAAAGCCACCCGAGGTCAAAGATCTCGTGACAGCATATCTGAAGCCGCAATGGGAGATGAAACACAGCGGTCCGCGTGGTGAGGCGTTCGTGAAACTGCAAGCTCGGATGCACGCCGAACCCGACGAGCATGCGATCCGACTTCGGCGTGAAGTCTACGACCGATCGACCAAACGCTATCGAAACGCTCTGAAGAAAGCTCTCCCCCACCTATCCGAGATCACAGTCGGCGTACGACTGGCGTTCATGATCGGGACATATTTGTTCATATTGAATGATCTTGGCCGAATTAGTGACTTGACGGAAACTAGATCTGACCCCGTCGACAAAGACGGGATGATGGAGAACCTTATTACGTTCCTTTGTGCCGGACTTGCGGCACCCGAAACGCACGCCCCCCAAACAATAAACCAGTCCTGACCTGCGTTGTTGCGCAAATCCGATCTGGGATTCACCTCTTGAATCATACCTGGTAGTCAAGCTGCGTGAGCAAAGCGACAAAGACCACCAACTGGCGCGCGCATAATAGGGCCCTGAGGCAGCGTGGCTTTCTGACCGTCTGGTGCGATCCGGACATGTCGTGGGAAGCGCGGGCGCCCGCAGGGCTAGAGCGATGCGGCGATCGTGGAGGCGCTGTGCTGGAACGATCAATCGGCTTCACAGACAAAATTGTCTCCTCGGGCAACTCCTTGCCGTTGCCTGCTAGGACGGCCTTGATCACAAGCAGTTTGTCGTCCGATGCTTGTGCCTCGGGATCTTGTCACGACGATTGGCGTTGAACTTGTGTGGCATTTCAAGAGCCCTACAGAGACCGGACCGCATCACTATCAAATCATGCGCAATCTATACAACAATGCCATCCAGAACGCCCAATATCCGCTATTGCGGAATCGTCGTGCGTCATGTTACACGCGGGACAATGGAGAACGCCATGATATCAGCATTTTCGACCCAAATCAAAGAAACCCTGCGCCAGATCGAGGCGGACGGGCTGTGGAAATCCGAACGCGAGATTACCTCCGCCCAGGCCGGCAGGATCACGGTCGGCGAGCGACAGATCGTCAACCTCTGCGCCAACAATTACCTTGGGCTCGCAAACCATCCCGATCTTGTTTCAGCGGCCACCCAAGCCCTGGAGACCCACGGTTTCGGCATGGCCTCGGTCCGGTTCATCTGCGGCACGCAGGACATGCACCGGACGCTTGAGCGCCGGTTGGCGGCATATCTTGGCAAGGATGACACCATCCTGTTCGCGGCCTGTTTCGACGCGAATGGTGGCGTGTTCGAACCCCTTCTGGGCCCGGAAGACGCGATCATTTCCGACAGTCTGAACCACGCCTCGATCATTGACGGGATCCGGCTCTGCAAGGCGAAACGTTATCGCTATGCCAATAATGACATGGACGATTTGGAAGGTCAGCTGAAACTGGCGCGTGAACAGGGCGCCCGGTTCATCATGATCGCCACCGACGGCGTGTTCAGCATGGACGGCTATCTGGCAAATCTGCCCGAGATCACCCGTCTGGCGCGGGAATACGACGCGCTTGTGATGGTTGATGATTGCCATGCCACAGGCTTCATGGGGCCGAAAGGCGCCGGAACGCCTGCGCATTTCGGTGTCGATGTGGACATCCTGACCGGGACGCTGGGCAAGGCGCTTGGCGGCGCAATGGGCGGATATATCGCAGGTGATCAGGCTGTCATCGATCTGCTTCGCCAACGGGCGCGGCCCTATCTATTTTCGAACTCGCTGGCGCCGCCGATTGTCGCGGCAAGCCTCAGGGCGCTCGACATCGTCGAAGCAGGCGACGATCTGCGCGCCCGTTTGTTCGACAATATGCGATACTGGCGCAACGGGCTTGAGGCGCTAGGGTTCACCCTTCTGAAAGGCGAGCATCCGATCATTCCCGTCATGCTGGGCGATGCGAAAGTGGCGCAGAAAATGTCCGCGCGCCTGTTCGAAGAAGGCATTTTGGCCAGCGGATTCTTTTTTCCCGTCGTGCCGAAGGGCAGGGCACGCATCCGCACACAGATGAGCGCCGACCTCACCCGTGAGGATCTGGATTTTGCGCTGGCCGCATTCGAGCGTGCCGGCAAAGCCGAGGGTTTGCTGTCATGACCAATCAGATGAAATCGCTGGCAAAGTTAAAACCCGCCGAGGGCCTGTGGATGCAGAATGCTCCGGTTCCCGAGATCGGGCCGGATGATGTGCTGATCCGCATCCGCAAGACCGGGATCTGCGGCACCGATATCCATATCTGGAACTGGGATGAATGGGCGCAAAAGACGGTGCCGGTCCCCCTGATCACCGGCCATGAGTTTTCGGGCGAGATTGTCGAGATCGGCCGCAACGTCGAAGGGCTTGATCTTGGTCAACGCTGCTCGGGCGAAGGGCATCTGATCGGCAAGCGTTCCCGCCAGTCGCGCTCGGGGCGCTTTCACCTCGACCCGACCACCCGGGGTATCGGGGTGAACGAACAAGGTGCCTTTGCCGAATATCTGCGCCTGCCTGCCTTCAATGTCATCCCGCTTCCTGACGACATTTCAGACGACATCGGTGCGATCCTCGATCCGCTGGGGAACGCAGTTCATACCGCGCTGAGCTTTGATCTGGTGGGTGAGGATGTCCTTATCACCGGCGCTGGCCCGATCGGCATCATGGCAGGCGCGGTGGCTCGTCATGCCGGGGCGCGCCATGTCGTCATCACGGACGTGAATGAAGATCGTCTCGCCTTGGCGGGGCGGATAGCAGACGTTCACACGGTAAACGTAACCACAACCGACCTGAAAGATGTGCAGGCCTCACTCAAGCTGGCGGAAGGTTTTGATATTGGCTTGGAGATGAGCGGCAATCCAGCCGCGTTCGATCAGATGGTGGGTGCGATGGTCATGGGCGGCCGCATCGCGATGCTGGGCATTCCACCGGGCAAATCCCCCGTCGACTGGTCCAGCATCGTGTTCAAGGCACTTACCATCAAAGGCGTCTATGGGCGGGAGATCTTTGAGACTTGGTACAAGATGATCGCAATGCTCCAGAATGGTTTGGATATCTCAAAGGTGATCACACACCGGTTTGCGGTCGATGATTTCGAAAAAGGCTTCGCGACCATGAAATCTGGTACCAGTGGCAAAGTCATCCTGGATTGGACGTAAAGAAGGGTTGTGGATGGCATGTTGCAGAGATCGCGCATGGCTGTAAACGCCGTACAAGTTCAACGCCAATTGTCGTGACAACCTTCCGAAACAAAAGCATCGGGTGAAAAACGGGCTGAGTACAAAAAAGGCCTACGGCGGCGCCGATGATCTGACGCTCTGGATCAGCCGAGATATACTTGGCCTGTGGTCGGCACTATCGACCTGTCGCGCTTTAGTGCCGCCGCAAGTGCTCGTTTAAGCTACCTTCCGTTCGAAAACGACAGGGCATTTCCAGCCCAAGCTCGAGTGCCTACGGCGCGGATTGTAGAAGCCGTTTATGTATTCGAAGATTACGATTTCGGCCTCGCGACGGGTTTGCCAGTTCTGACGCCAGATCAGCCCAGCTTTCTGGGATTCATGACAATAAGAACAGCGCGAGACTTGTCATCGCCCGAGATCGAGTGGGTGACGTCAGCCGCATACCGCGCCGTGTCGCCCTGGTTCAGGGTTTCCGAGGCTTCGCCGCTTATCACCGTCAGGCACCCTTCGGTGACGGTTAAATGTTCCGTTGTACCGATGGCATGTGGCTGACTTTCAAGAGCGCCCCCCCGTTCGAACGCCAGTTCATAGATCTCAAGCGAACCTGCATCTTCAGGCGGAGACAGGATCCGAACCCGGCACCCCGAATTGTTCATAGTGATGGTCGGCACCGCACCGGACCGCAGGATCGCAATTCTCGACGGTTCTTCCTTGGCTTCGAGAAGTCCGGCGAAATCGACCTGCAGCGCCCGTGTGAGATTCCACAGGGTTGATATCGTCGGGCTGCTCTCGCCCCGCTCGATCTGGCTCAGCATGGATTTGCTGACACCGGAAAGCCGTGAAACCGCTTCGAGGGACAGGGATTTGTCCAGTCGTGCAGATTTCAGCCGGGCAGGGAGTTGGGACAGTAGAGCGTCATGGTTTTTCGACATCGTGGAAATGTGCGCCGGCTGCGATGCCCGGTCAAGCGGAAAGGCGAAGATTTGCGGCGACCACACATGGGAGCGCAAGAGAGCCATGACGGGCACCGAAAACCTGTGTCCGGTGCCCGAGTTTCCTCGGAGCGGGAGATTCTGGGCTTTGCAAATGGGATCGAACACGGCAGGTAATACGGCTGTTTCTTGAACAACTGTGGTGTGAGTTTGGGCCAGTCTCTCACAGCCTGCAACGGCGCCTTGCTGCCCAAGGCTGACTTGGGAAGCTGATGATTGTAGAGCCAGACATAGCGGTGCCGCGTTGTCGCCAACTCCTCGCCGGATCGGAAGTGGTGGCTTTGCAGCACCTCCTCGATGCGGCCGTTGAACCTCTCGACCATTCCATTGGTCTGAGGCGACTTCGACGGGGTCAGGCGGTGTTCGATATCGAGTGCAGAGCCTGTCGAACTCGTACGCGCCCGTTGCGGCGCGCTTGCGCAGACCGAAGAGACGATCGGTGAACTCCTTCCCGTAACACCTTCGGAATGATGTTGATTGAGAGGCTATGACAGCCTGCGCAGCGTTCAAATTGCGCAGCAGCGGTCATAGCCGGGTCTCAGGTCCCTACAGTCGTTTTGCAACAAACCACACCGCAGAGGAGACCGACTATGACCGATATGAGCATTGCACAGGCCGAGCCTGTTTTGGTGGCGATTGACATTTCCAAAGCGCGTCATGAGGTGCTGATTGCCGTGCCCG
>NZ_VSJK01000048.1 GCF_008085915.1 Oceaniovalibus sp. ACAM 378
CGCTCCAGCCTGAATCTATCAAAGTGTCGGCCAGCCTGCCCACGATCGTAAAATGGCTGCCCACAATGGCGTGAAACGCGTGCCCGACATCGCGCGAAATCAATGCCCACATTCCGCGAAATGCGCACATTTCAACCAGCAACATCTCATGACTGGTGCGCTTGGTGTTGGAAAGGGCACCAGTCATGGGAGCAAGTTATTGCTTATAGTGACTTGAAATATTGAATAATTTCGGCAGATGAAACGACATCACCATATTTTTGCTGAATATCGTAAAGTGCTGCCTCATGTGGGGGCTGCGCGCGGTCCACGCATGCATCGGCTGCGACCAATACATTGAAGCCACTTTGTACTGCATCAACGGCTGATGCGCGGATGCAACCCGATGTTGTAGCCCCAGCAACAACGACTGTGTTGACGCCAGCACCCGCAAGTTGGCTCGCAAGATTAGTGCCAAAGAATGCTGATGCTCCTTTCTTGACGAAGACTGCGTCGGTGGGTTCGCGATCTAACCTGTCATCTATTTCAACGAGCCGGCTGCCGTCTTCGAGCGCTTTCATTCCCGTTGCTTTTTTCAGCCATGGCAAAACGTCGAGCTCACTTTTATTGAAAGAGATCACAGTGAAGATGACTGGGATCGATCGAAGGCGAGCAGCTGCGATCAGACTATTGGTAACCGCGATTTGCGCGCTGGCTTCAGAAGCGGTCGGATAGATAGCATCCGTAAAGCCGTAGCTTAAGTCGATAACAATCAGCGCGGGGTTTCGGCCCCGTGGAACCTGCCCCCCGAAGCCAGCATCTTTGTAGGTTTTTTCCTGTTTCATGATGTTTTTCTCTCGGCGATTCGATTAACTGCGCTCCATCTGCATTTCTTTTACGACAATCTCGCCATCGATCACGATCGGCTCGTCGTCTAGGAAAAGTGAACAATTGCGCATCGGGATGTCGAGGTGACATGCGGTGTCATTGGACCCGCCCAATTCGTTATTGGGGCCTGTTGAGAACATCACGTTGCCGTAGAAGCTGCGCGGCTCCATGCCCATGCCACCCGGAAATTCACCTGGAGTCATTCTGTGCCATTTGGCGTCGGGGTTCATACCCCAACCAACATGGCTCATGCCCTTGCCACGTTCATCGTTGAAGCCGTCCATATAGGATTTCACCAACTCACAATCTAGGCCACCGCGCATGTCAGTGATAAAGCCTTTTTTAATGGTGTAGGTGATCGGATCTCGGACGTACATGTTCTGCGGCAGCAAGATATCTCCGGGCGCGACGACAATCTGGCCGTCCACACCATCATCGTCGCCTCCGGTAAAGACGAAGCCGGAAGGCCAGTGATCCCAGCGGCCCGGCTCGTCAGTGCAAGCATACTCGGCCACCGTCGGATAGGTATTCAATTTATAGGTCACATCTGTGCCGTGGGGTGACGTGATGCGCATGACCTTGGCCTTGGCCAAATACTCGGCACCGATCTCGACCTTTTCGCGGAGCTCTGTGGACGGCAACATCCGCGCCAGCAGTTCGGGGGGCTCCACCGCTGTCAGGATACGAGTGCCCGCAGCCTGAATGGCGAATTGTTCCGGCGAGAACAGCAAGAAGACACAGTCGATCAGCATGTCGCATGCTTTCTGTGCTTCCACTGCATCGGGCAAGGCAGCAAGGCCAGTTACGCCTACATTCCAGCCGCCCATCGCGGAAGGAGCTGGCAGACGCATGTGATACATTGACGCCCCCAGCCGTGCTCCGGCGGCCATGAAAGCATCGGCATATTCCAGGCGTTCATTGCCCTGTGTCAGTACGACCAGCTTTTCGCCCTCGTGTACGCCGGACATTTTCAACTGATGCAAGCAAATCTGTGTGAAACTTTCGTGATCCATGACGGGTCCTCCTTAAGGCATTATTATTGTGTACGGAAATCCTTGACGGCGCTCAGAAAGCCTTCCAGGTCGTCCCACGGGATCATATGGCCGGCGCCCTCGACTGTGCGTACTTCCGTTTGGGGCGCGAGAGTCAGCAACTCGGCCACGTCGTCGTCGCCAATTACAGGCGCGCCCCCCGCAACGATCAGGCGTATCGGCAAGGTGATCTGGAGAAGGTCCCCGTGTATGTCGTCGGTGTGGAAGCCGTCGTACGCGGTCTTGATTGCGTCGAGTTGACATGTGTGGAGCCATTCTGCCCGCAACGAGACCTGTTCATCGGTCCAGGTCGGACAGAACGCCCGCATGTCTTTGGCGGAGCAGCCCTTGGTCGCAGCTATGATCGAATCTTCGTACCACGGCCATTTGGATGGGTATTCGCGCCGTCCGGGCCCGCTTACTGGAGGGTCCACCAGAACAAGACCGGACATCGCATCGCCATCTTTACGGGCGGCACGAATGGCATTTCGTGCTCCCATTGAGTGCCCAAGAATTATCGGCTTTTCCATGTCTCCGGCGTCAATCACGCCAAGTACGTCGTCGGCCATTGCATCAAGCGAATAATCAAGATCACCACCTTGGCTCAGGCCACGGCCGCGCACGTCAAGCACATGAACGTCGAAGGCTTCAGCCAGCCGTTCAGCGACAAATCCCCACGTAATCGCGGGCGACGTAATTCCAGGAATAATAAGCATTTGTGGGCCGTCACCGCGGTAATGCAGAAGGTGTTGGCGGATGCCGTTTGCGTGAAGGTTGTAACCGCTTATCATGGTTTGATCCTTTAATATTTGCCGGACAGCAGAGCGCCGCCGCCAGGGACGAGCGTGTCGAGATCAAGTGCCTTCAGCATGGCCCAGGTTGTTGCGATGGCCGCGGTCACGACCGGTTTTCCGGTCACGGCCTCGGCCATCGGAACTGCACGCAGCGATGGCATTTGAACACAGGCTGACAACACCACGACGTCGACATCCGAGGTGTCCATCTCTGCGACGATTCCAGGAAGGTTCATTGGATCATGCGCCGCAACAGCAAGGTTGTCGCTGATTTCAAGAGCTTTCCAGACCGACACTTCGATCCCTTCGGCACGGATGTAGTTCACCACCATCTCGGTCAGCGGTTTCATATAAGGCGCGACAAGGGCGATCTTCTTGGCACCCATGGCGCGTAATCCATCCACCAGCGCACCCGCCGATGTTATTACGGGTGCCTCGGCGCCGTTGTCTTTGGTAACCTGTCCAAGTCGCTGCGCAGATGTGCGGTGATACCCTTCGCCCATCGACATGATGGCAACCAAGCAGGCATATCCGAGCACATCTACCCGCGCATCGCTCAGTTCTAGTGCGCAGCGGTCGCTGTCGGCATCCATCGCCTTCAATTCTTCTGTCGTGACCTTCTTCATTCGCATCCGCGACGAATGGTAGGTGAATTTCTCTGGGTGAACCTGACCCCGCGCAGTCAAGAGAGCGGGAATCTCTGTTTCCATCGTCACGTTTGAACTGGGCACAATCTGGCCCACGCGAAAGCTCTTCATATTGATTCTCCGTTTTAGTCCAAGATATGATTAATTAAACGTATGATTAATTACAAGCAGAACTTTTTGACCATAACAAATTGCTTTGGGGCAGGGACCGGCGCTGTTGCAGACGGCCTGAAAAATGCTTCTCAGACCATCTAAGTAGAGATTTAGGTTCGTTTCAGGCCAAAGTAGTCATGCCAATTCGCCAGCCCGAACCGTGAAATTGCGGGGATCATAATCATAGACCCAATCCGTGTTGATACCTGTCGTGCGCGGATCTTCTTTTGCACGCCGTGCGTATTCGGCATCTCGAATGGCCATCTCTTTTTCTGTTGGAAGGTGGTAAGACCGACCTCTTTCCCGCGCTTCCAGTTGCACACGGGCTGTTCGTGGCAGTCTTTCACCCTCATAAGCCGTCAGCGCCGCAGCCAGATCATCGGGAAACTGGCCAAGGGCTTCCGCCAGAATGTAGGCGTCTTCAATTGCCATGGCCGCGCCTTGCGACAAGAAAGGCAGCATTGGATGGCAGGCGTCCCCCAGGAGGGTCACGGCACCTTTCGACCATGTCTCCATCGGATCATGATCGAACAGACCCCAGTTGAACACCTCTCCTACACCGGAGAACAACTTTTGCAGGTCTGGATGCCAACCTTCGAAATCGCTGAGCATCGAGTCTACAGAGGCGCGTGTACTCCAACTTTCATCCACCCATTCGGCGGCTTCCGTCACGGCCACGACGTTCACGGCGTCGCCGCCTTTCACATAATAGGTAACAACATGGGCTTTAGGGCCCATCCAGAAGGCGCTTTCAGGGGCGACGTAATCGACGACTCCGCCAGTCGGTATAAGCGCACGGTAGCATTGATGGCCCGTCCACCGCAGATTTCCGGACCCAAAAATCGAGTCACGCACGACAGAGCGAACACCATCGGCACCAATCACCAGATCAGCGTCGAAATGGCTTCCATCCTCGAAGGTTGCTCGGGCCCCGTGCGCTGTCTGCTCAACGCCGGTGCAAGCCATGTTGAAGCGGCAGACATCGGACGGCAACGCGGATACAAAGACATCCAAAAGGTCTGCCCGATGAACATGGATGAACGGAGCATCATAGTGTTCGCGGAATTCCGTTCCAAGATCGATCCGGAAGTTCTGACTTCCCGTTTTCCAATGGCGGCCCGTCACTGCCCGAGGGTAAAACGCGCTTTCGAACAAATTGTCTGCAAGGCCAAGACCTGAGAGCGCTTTGACCGCGTTCGGAGTGATCTGAACGCCCGCGCCCACTTCTCCAAAGGCTGCCGCCTTTTCAAAGATCGTTACGTCAAAGCCTTTTTGTAGCAAGGCGTGAGCAGTCGCAGTGCCACCGATACCACCGCCAATAATTGCGATTTTCATTTTAGTCTCCTTAGATTCAAAGATTTATGCGCTCAGTCGCGCCAGCGTGTGAGGCGCTTTTCAAGTCTTCCCAAAACGCCTAATTCCAGAAGCTGCATGGCGATGATGAAAATGATCGCGATGGCGGCCACCTCCCGCATCCGGAGCAAACGGAAGCTATGGAAAATATCTGCACCGATACCGTTCGGCTGACCGATGGCTTCAACCACCACGACCAGTTTCCAAGATAGGGCGAACGAAAATCGAATTGCGGTCAAAAGGGCTGGCACCATCTGTGGTGCGAGCACGGTCATTAGTCGCACTTTGCGAGGCAGATGATAAATCTGCGCCATCTCGTCGAGAGATTTATCACGTGCGTGAATATTAGAGCGAACAATATTCGTGACGAACGGAGTGACTGCGACTGTCAGCGCTACAAATCCAGCGGCCTCCCCGGTTCCAAGCGCCAGAATGGCAAAGATGATATAGACTGGATCAGGCACGGCCAATGCAAGTGCCAAAAGCGGTTGAAAGAACGCTTCCGCACGTGCGTTAAGTCCAATTAACAGCCCAAGTGCGGTGCCAACGAGCGTCGCACAGGCGAAAGCCATGAATATCCGGCCGAGTGTAAGGAAAAAGCTGTCCCAAAACCCACTCGACCCAAGCTTTTCGACCATGGCGATTGCGGTGGCATCGATACTTGGAACCCAAGGCCGAAAATAGATCGACATGACATACCAAAGCGCGAGCATAGAACCGAGCGCGATCGCTGCCGCACCAATCTTTGGCGACACACTGAACAGCCTGAACCTGCCGGGTGCTGGCACATTCAATGGAGGTGAAGCTTCTGAATTATGCAACGTCCCGGTCCTCCGCGTTGCCCAACCCCCAAGGCGCCTGAACACGGGCAACTATTTCGCTTTCGATTTCGGATATCCGCGGATCGTCATAATCGCGTGGACGCTTCAATGGGACGGTGTAGTCTTCGTAGATGCGAGCAGGGCCACGGGTGAGAATAATTATACGATCTGCCAGATAAACAGCTTCTCGGACCGAGTGGGTCACGAAGACCACTGTAGCGCCGGTACGCTGGCATATTCCTGTCAGTTCCTGCCGAAGCGATCGGGCTGTCACCTCATCAAGCGTCGACAGTGGTTCGTCCATCAAGATATAGGAGGGATCGACCACAAGCGCGCGCGCGATAGAGACCCGTTGCCTCTGACCGCCGGACAAACGCAATGGCCAAGAGTCCTTGAATTGACCGATGTGCAGGATTTCCAGAATTTCGTCGATCTTCCGGTTCCATTCAGAGCGTGGCACAGCAGAGGGAGCCAAGGCAATTTCAAGATTCTGACGGACTGTGCGCCATGGCAGTAAGCGGTGTGACTGGAACACATATCCCAACCGTGGTGCCTTTGATTTGGGAGTGAATAGTTCTTTATTCTCTACAAAGACCCGACCGCGGCTCGGCGCCCGCAAGCCGGAAATCACATTCAACATAGAGGATTTCCCGCAACCGGAGGGGCCGAGGATTGCTACGAATTCGCCGCGACGAATGTTGAATTCCAACCCGGCAACAGCTTCGTATGCGCCATAAGCAACACCAAGATCTTCAACTTTCAGGACTGAGTTTTCATCATCTGAACTCATTGTATTTGTACCTTTTCTTACTTTGGTGTGGGTTACCGCCAGCGGAATGTGAATTTTTCAAGATTACGTATGAGGCCGTATTCGGCGATCAGGGCAATCGCGTTTGGCTCACGCGTCTTACAGCCCATTGAGAACGCTGCATAAGAATGCCTCATCCCAGCCAGCTCGCTTGAGTTTGATGCTGAGAGAGCCTTTGGATGTGTCGCGTCGGACGAC
>NZ_VSJK01000049.1 GCF_008085915.1 Oceaniovalibus sp. ACAM 378
AGGTATTTCTCTTACTTCTATCATACAGGCTGCGGTTAAAGATCCTACCGAGGTCAACACATTTGTTAAAAGACTCGAAGAGCAGAAGAAAGAACGTAATATGGAAAATAGGACTTTAGTTACTCCTTATCGAAATGATGTTGAGCTTCAGTTGTTTGGATTACAGCGCAGCGGCAACCACGCTGTCACAGCTTGGATCCTGCAACAATTTTCTAGCGCTACGGTGTTTCTCAACAATGTGGCGCATTTCGAAGATCCGTTCCTGCATTTCAGAGTCGGTACGGTCGAAGGCATGGTGCCCGTTAACAAGCGCAATTTGGCGCAACTAGAACATCTTCGCGCGCAAGAAAAACCTCTTCTGATATACAGTTATGAGAATCTAAAATTATCACACCTTCGTCAACGTCCCTTGGTTCCGGATCGGAAAAATATGCTCGGCGCTAGTCGGCACATTCGGCGCGTTCTCCTATGTCGAGATTTCTTTAACTGGGCAGCCAGCCGGATCCGCCTGATGGAATACCGCAAGCAAGACATCAGTTCGACGGTTGCAGATTTTAATCCCATGATCGATCTTTGGCTTAGCTACGCACGTGAATTTGTCGGAGATACCGATCACTTGGGGACAGACGGCGTGGTGCGAATTTCTTACCCCCGTTGGGTCAATGACCCTGAATACAGGGCATACCTTCTCGGTCGCATGGATCTCCCGCTTCATGACAACAGTAACGGCAAGGTTCCTGACGTCGGAGGGGGTAGTTCGTTTGATAAAATCACCTTTTCCGGATCTGCTACCACTATGAAAACAGATGAGCGTTGGCACTATCTTTTGGATGACCGATTCGGGCCAATACGTGCAATTATCCAATCCAGAAGAGCTGAGATAGAAGAGTATAATGGAAGAGCCTTCGACATGGACTGGCCTCGTATATAATCACGAATTAATTTTCAACTTCGAAAACTATGGCACCACCACGAACAGTCTTGAAAAACCCCTCAAGTACCCTCAAAGGTCTCGAAAGATAGATGAGGAACCAGCGTCAAGGCTCTGACGCCAGTCACTGTCCGAGTTTTTATATTCCAAATCGTTCCGGAATCGGACAATTTTGCGTACGATACCTACATCCCGAAAAGTTATGCCGTCAAAAATTGGCCTCTGTGCTTCATCCTGATACATATTAGTCATAATTCCGGGGCCCGTGACCAACCAAACATTATTTGATATGCGGCCTTCAATATTCAAGATTGCTTGCTCGATCACCCTGTTTAAAAGGGGATCCTTAAGATGCCTGAAAAATAAAAAATCGTTAGCTACCCTAGTTTGCCGCTTCATTAGCACCCCACGCTCTTCATCAGCAATCAAACTGGCTAAATCACCACTGCTTTCAGTGTCAGCATCTATATAAACTCCCCCTTCATGATAAAGTGCGCAGTAGCGGAAAAAATCGGCCTGCATGGCTGGAACATCGCATTTCAAAAAAGCGGTATGCGCACGGGACCCTATATGCGCTGCGATATACGATTCCGCCATCTTTGTATCGTATATTCTATGACTAAAACTAGGAACAACTTCCCATGTACGCATGAGTTGTTCAATTTCGTAAGGTATTTCTTTTGTATTCCAGAATTGAAACAGGTTTTGGTGGGGAGTAGTAGAGCTCATCATTTGTCTCACTTTTAAGTGCTGGTAGACCTTTGCCAGGAATCAATATCACCTAGCCTAAAATAGGATTGAGATTCATGATCACGCTTGCCGCTACCGGTAACAGAACTAGGAATCTTCTTCAATGACGCCATCACGGTTCCCGCCAAGGAAATCTGATAAATGGCGCTAGCCGAGCGGGTCGAAGACTATTGTGGCCGCACTGTAATTATGGAGCATGAAATTATAACACTCACAACCAACGTTGAGGTTTGCAACGCACCCGGTGCGGGCCTATGTTGTTAAGAAGGCAGCAGGGGCGAACCATGAAGCGGTATGTAATTTACAAACGGGTAAGCACAAACGAGCAAGGACGATCCGGCCTTGGCCTTGCTGCACAAGATCGGGATATCAGGTTATTTCTTGAAGGGTTCGCAGAGGAACCCCACGAAGTGCTGGCCGAATTCACAGAAATTCAGACTGGGCGTGCCGACGACCGGCCACAGCTTGCCTTGGCACTTGATCTGGCCCGTAAGGAAGGTGCCGACCTTCTGGTGTCAAAGCTGGATCGCCTTAGCCGCCGCGTGTCGTTCATTGCTACTCTAATGGAAGACTCAAAGGTCAAGCTGCGGGTGGCATCCATGCCCTACGCCGACAAGTTTCAACTGCACGTCTACGCTGCCCTAGCCGAGCAAGAACGAGAGTTCATATCAGCTCGTACCAAGGCAGCATTGGCCGAAGCCAAGGCGCGGGGCACGAAGCTTGGCGGCCTGCGGGATCAAACTGGCAGGCGCAATGTGGCGGTGAAAGCTAATGCAAGGGAACGGGCGGAACGGGTAGCCGACATCGTTGTGCCGCTTCGCCAGAAGGGCGCCGCCCTGCAAGCCATCGCTGATGCGCTGAACTCGGCAGGTGTAGCCACAGCGCGTGGCGGTATCTGGCACGCCTCCCAAGTGCAGCGCACATTGAAGCGACTGGCCTGACTGGGCGGCTGTCCGTAGGGATGGAACAGGATGCGAAGTTCAGCGCCACAAGACTGTCCAACAAACGTCAGCTCCTCGCCCGAAAAGCGTGGCCAGATAATCCGGAATACGCACCTTCGGTCCATTCACACGGTGAAGGTACCCTTGATGGCTCTTCGATGGCTCTTCGATGGCTCTTCCCGTGTTTTTTCATCCAGTGCGTGTAGCGCGCCCACGTCTTTCTTGCTGCGCTTGCCGTCACCACAGACAGGCTAGCGCACCGGGTGCGGAACACGGGCGGGACGGCATGTCTCCAGAGCTGCCAGCCGATCCCAATGCCTATGACGTATCGCCACCGCCAAGGCGCGCGAGGCGCTGGCTTATCCTCGCCTCTCTTGCTGCCCCATGACCAAGCCATGCGCGAAGGGTAGAGCCCGTACAGGCGGGTCAACGCCATACAGAAAATAGTCTTGTGGCCTTATTTGGTGGTCTATGCTGAGGATGCAGGGGCAGTACGACCCTGCGCGTGGTGCATACTGCGCAGCAATGGCCCTGAGGGCGCAGGAGCGGGCCGCTGAGCGGGAACTCGTCCGACCACTAGTATGCGGGTAGGGCATACCACAAGGCCACTCAGAAGGCAATTTAGGGCCTTCTGAGTGGCTAAGCGCGCACCTTCGACGCTCTGCGCATAGCCAAGCGCGTTCAGGCGCTTCCCAGAAGTGGCCGGATGGGCGCGCGCCGAGAGGTGGTGACTTGTCCCCTTGAGGATATAGTGGAACGGTCTGCGCGGTTCTCGCAGTTGGGGCGCCAGCAACCGCCCGACAAGCGCGCCCGGTGTATCTTGTTCTGATGCCGTCAGACTTTCGCATTCCAAAATAGTGCTGCGACCTGAGTCCGCAAACCGGCCGCCTGATCCAGAAGGTCATCAAGACCCGCGATGGCCCCGCACACACAACACCCGTCTTGTGGGGTACTTGCGTTGCTTTGCGGCGCTAGTCAGTCTGCATGAGCAAACCTACCCCTCTGACCAATTGCATTGCGTACTTGATTGTCTCAACCTTGCTTAGCATACCGGGTGTGGTGCGATAGTTATCCACAGGCGGAACTTCTTCTTCTTTTACTTCTTTCTTCATACTTCATGGGCATGTAAGCACTTGATTTTGTGACACTAACCACCCTTCACGGCTACCTTTCGTATGGCTCACGGCTACCTTTCGTATGGCTCACGGCTACCTTTCGTATGGCTCACGGCTACCTTTCGTATGGCTATAGGTGCAGCGCAGAACCCTGAGAATGAAGCTGGCGAAGGTATCGGATACTTAGTAGGCTACTAGGTAGCCCATTAGAGTAGCCAAGCATTCGCCGATGACCAAAACTTTAGAAAAAACCCCCAGCATGGGGGAAATGTTGAAGCCTGCGGAGCTCATCGAGTTACGAGGGACTGGCCCTCTTACGCTTCAAGACAGGCGTGTGTTCAACCTGCTGATCGAGAATGCTTGGGGGCCGCACATCGCAGAGCCGGGCAGAGTGTTCAGCATTGAAACAAGCGAACTCAAGGGACCAACCGAGCCCAATGTGCGGTTGGTAGAAACGGTGGAACGTCTTATGCGTACCATCGTGAAGACAACAGACGTCGAAGGCAATGAGACCAGATTACAACTGCTCAGTACCAATAGCCTTAGGACTACGGTCAACCGGGGCACCTTCGAATACTGCTTCCCGCCGCGCTTGGCTGACCTGCTTAAAGACAGCACCATTTTCGCCAAGCTCGACCTTGAGGTAATGCGGTCCTTCTCTAGTAAGTATGCCTTTGCCCTTTATGAGGCGATATCGCGCCGAGTGCGGTTGCGGCACATCTTCACAGAAAGATTGAGTATTGCGGACCTCCGCGAGTTACTCGGGGTAGAAGCCGATAAACTGCTTCCCTTCAAGAACCTGCATCGCAAAGCCATTGAACCTGCAGTGGTCGAGGTGAACGCCATAAGCCCTTACGCCGTAACAATTCTTCCTCGGAAGGACGGGCGCAAGGTGGTCGGATTCATCATGGGGTGGGGCATGAAGGACCAAGACGGAATGAAAGAAGCTTACTCCGAACTGCATCGCCCTCGGATCGGCAGGAAAGAACGCGTGACGGGTACGGTGGAAAACCCTGTAGACACATCAAAGATTGACAGTTAGTCCATCCCATCGAAACGTTCCATGGAACGTATTTTGAGACGAAACGGAACTCTAGATGGCATACAGCCTTTCTGCCGCCGCCAAAGCCACAGGCAAGAGCAAGTCCACAATTCATAGAGCCGTGAAAAACGGAAAGATATCTGCACTCCGAAACGACAATGGTGCTTACCACATCGACGCAGCGGAGTTGGCCAGAGTGTTCCCATTGACTGCCATCGGAACGCCCAAAAAGGACGCTACCGCACCCGGTGCGGAACCCATGCAAAACGACCTATCCATCCTTGAGATCAAAGTGGTTATGTTGGAGGCCCAACTAGGACGAGAACGTGAGACAGTAGACGACTTGCGCAAGCGATTAGATCGGGCAGAAGACCGTGCTCACGCACTGACACATCGCTCAACAGAGCCTCCTAGACCTCACGGTTTTCTACGTCGATGGTTTGGCTGATAGCCTTCACCTTAGCAATTATCCTATCTTGGGACAAATGCCGCTCGGGAGCGCCCACCCCATCGCCTACTTTATGACGCTCGGGTAAGACCATCCTTAAAGCAAAGGTTGAGGCATTGGGGATCAACGGGAAACATTAGCAGAAGCGCTACTTGACAGAGATGTTTGGAAACAACAGGCAATAGCTTTTGTTGGGTGCCCCGCAAAAGAAGTCGCGTAGCTGGTGGTAGTGGTAGTAAAAATGATATTCTCTATGCTTCGTCTCGAATATGATCAAACTGACACGCTAGTTCGGTCGGTAGACTGGACTGTCTAAATACTTCTATTACATCGAAGGCAGAATAAATTTGAACCCGAACCGCTGTCCTGAAACGGTCTACGAAGACCATTTGGTTAAGATAACCTTCTCGGAAGGGACATCAGATCATGCGATTGTAGCATTTTCCGGGATAGGGATAAAGGTTGGTGGCCTCCCACAGGAAGAGTTTCGTAAAAGCATTCCTAAAGAGTATTCAGTTTATTTTTGCATTGAAAAGAGCCCCAGTTGGTACAACGATAGCTTTAAACTTATCCGCGATGTGCTGAACTCCAAGATTAGGCAGCGCGGATTCTCTTCGGTCACCACTTTAGGCAATTCAATGGGTGGTTTCGGTGCCATTCTTTTTGCTGGATATTTGCCAAACTGTCGTCAAGTTTTAGCCTTTGTGCCGCAAACATCCATCCGACCCGATATCGCTAAATTTGAACGCCGTTACCTCAGATATATGGAGAAGGTGCGGAACTGGAGCGTTCCTGATCTCATTCCACACTTGAGAAAAGACATATCCTATGTCGTCATTGTTGGAGACTCCTGCCCCCAAGACATTGCTCATGTTGAACGTCTGACCGCAGCAGGCCTTCCTAACTTGCACGTTGCAATCTTCTCCGGATGCCATCATGACCTCGCTAAAAATCTTAAGAAGTTAGGTATTTCTCTTACTTCTATCATACAGGCTGCGGTTAAAGATCCTACCGAGGTCAACACATTTGTTAAAAGACTCGAAGAGCAGAAGAAAGAACGTAATATGGAAAATAGGACTTTAGTTACTCCT
>NZ_VSJK01000004.1 GCF_008085915.1 Oceaniovalibus sp. ACAM 378
AGATAGCGGCGGAACTCCCAGGCGACGAAGCCGTGACTGTCCAGCCGCACCGATGATGAGATCGGGTATTCGGGCAGAGAAGAGGTATCAACCGGGATTAGTGCAGCGGAGGCATTCATGCGACATCTCCCCTGCCTGATCCGTCGACCAGCCGCGCAACCGAATTGTAGCAATCCAGAGCGTAGGCCGTGGCTAACAGCCACCCTCGCGCCTCGGGCCAACCATCGCCGCTCATCACCCATGGCCCATGATGCGCCGCCCACTGAAACGCGTCGAGACGGTCAGCGAACCGCAGCCAGAGCTGGTCGGAATCAGTCAAACTAGCGCCACTATCTGGGCCAGCCGCACCAGACCACAGACGGCGGCGCTCGGCCTCTTCGGCAACCTCCAACCACTCAGCCAGTTCAGGCGTGGAATCTTTCGCGGGCGCAGGAACGTCGCCTACCGCGCTCTCGCCGTCATCATGGATCAGCGCGTGGCACAGCAGGGATACTGAAGGCGACGGATGCAGCGCGATCAGGATCCGAGCGACCCGTGCGCTGTGCCCGTCGATCCGATCGCCTGTGGTGGCCAGATCGGGATTGGTATGCCAGCGAAGAACACAGCCCGCACGAAAGATCGCCTTGAGGTCCATCATCATACGCTCCCATATCCAAGCTCAGCGCCGACGCAGAGGGCACTTTCCAGTCGCGCACAGGCCACGTCGAACCATTTGCGTTCCAGCTCAATCCCCACGGCCCGCCGGCCAAGTGCGGCGGCGGCCAACAGCGTCGATCCCGAACCCGCGAAAGGATCGAGAACCAGACCCCCCGGCGGGCAGGAATTGGCGATGTAATGCTGCATCAGCGCGACCGGCTTTTCAGTTTTATGACCGGACGTGCGCGCGGCGTTCAGTGTGAACAGCTGCTTTGATCCGCAATCGGCGATGCCCTGCGGTGCCGCGAGCCCCTTGAACAGATAGAGCGTGAACTCGCAGTTCTTCATGTACCAGCGGTTGCGCGTGGCGCGGATCTTGTCCCAGACCAGCAGGTTGTGAAACGCGAACCCGGCGCCGGTGAACGCGGCATGGGCAGCCCAGACGTTTTTGTCGTTTGCCATGATGTAACAATCGGCATCGTCAGCGCAGGCCCGGAAGATCGGTCCGCCCATGTGGTGCCAGGGCACGCTCGGCATCAGATCGCCGCTGTTGTCATAGACATCTTGCGAGAACAGCCCGCCCATCACTTCGGTGGCATTGCCGCCCGAGGTCAGCGGATAAGGCGGATCGCTGACCACGCAATCGGCGCGCATCCGCCCCAGCTCAGGCAGCACTTCCCGCATATCGCCCAGATACAGCGTGACATCGCCAATCACGGCATGATCGACGATGCCGCCCATCACGCCATCCCCCGCGGAACAGCCCGAACCGGAGTGCGCTCGCGCATCACCACCTCAAGCGCCTGTTTGCGACTATAGCGGGCCCGGGTCACCAGCAGCTTTACATCTGCGGCCTGCGCGACTGTCAGCCCCTGCGCTGCCAAACTGTCCTTCTGGACCTTGACCATTGCCCAACGACAAAAGGTCTGCAGCGGATCGCGCCCGATCTTGGTCTCTCGCGAAATCTTCTCAAGGCACTCGCCCGCTGCGGCCATCGCGATGATCCGCTTCTGGACATCCAGCGGTATTTTCATACGACGGCTCATTCCGCGCCCTGCCCCAGAGATATTCGCGCGACGGCCACGGCCGCACCCCGGCCCTTGCGGGCGTTTGTCACGTTGCCCAGGCTGATGCCGCGGATATCGGGAACCCCCTGCGCCAAACGCTCACAGAATGCGTCATGCTCCAGTCCCAGCATGTCGAAAATCGCGCGGCATTCCCGCCCTTGCAGCCAGCTCAAAGCCCGCTCGCGTTCAAACTGGCGCTTGCGCCCCTTGAGGTCAGTGCGCCCGGTCATCGTGCTGACCGGACTTGCCACATGCAGTTCGGCCAAGACCCGCGCACACCACAATCGGCGGCAGGCGACGGGATCGATGTCGCTGTCGTCATAGACCGGGCGCGCAGGACCATCGGAAACGAGAACGGGATAATGGGTTGTCATTTCGCCCCCTTGACGCGACGGAAAAACTTTTCTCTCTGTTGCTTGAACCGGGCGGCCCTGTGGAAATCCTCGTAACTTGACGCCCGCGCATAGGTCGCGCGAAACCGCCGGTCATAATACCGAGCTGCCATCCGCCAGCAGGCCAGTCGGATCAGCCGCAATCTGTGCCAGGGAGCGAGAACAACGAACTCGGGGATATCGACACGCCGATGGCGCGTCATGGCGCCCCACCATAAATCAGGTCCAGAACCGCCTCACCTCCGGCCATCATCAGCACCGGCAGGTAATACCGGAACGATGGCGCATTATCTGTGCTCAACCAGTTGCGCACCGTCTTCGGGTGCACAGGCCGGTCTTCGGTTGTCAGTTGCCCCGCGACCAGTGCAGCCAGATCAGCCTCGGATCGTGCTTCGGGAAACGCGCGCCAAAGCAGCGCGGCGAACATCCGGCGCTGCTCATCTTCCGCGACGACAGTTTTTTTCATCCGTCGCGATTTTGGATAAGACTTTTCCACTCTCGATGCTCCATGCTTGACCTGTGAGGGATCGTTTGGAGCAACAAAGGACAGGAGATGGGGTGCGGCGGTCATGCTGCATCCCGTTTCTGTTCGGGCGGATTGGCCGCCATAAAGGCGCGGAGCCGGTCAACAGATGCCATAGTCGGACTGGACGCGCGGGCCTTCCAGCCCGCCCATTGGCCCCATCCCGCTCCAATGGCATCGCGCAGGACCTTCTGCGGAAGTTTGTCGACAGAGGCCGCATAGGCCTCGATTTCGCGGATCAGGTTTTCCATGCCAATCAGTATTGGTGAAACTTCCCCAAAACTTCAAGGGGAAACTTCCCGGTTCCATGCAAACAGGTGCACATTGCATAAGCCTGTTATGGATAAGCACGTTGATCCCTTTGTCGAAGGGCTACTTCGAGTAATGGCCGCTCGAAAATTAAAGGCTTCCCCGCTGTCCAAGGCGGCAGGCCTTGGCGAGTCGTTCATCCGCGACCTTGCGTCCAATCCCGACAGCTCACCGAAAATATCCAATGCTCAAAAATTGGCCGATACTTTAGGATTATCGATCGACGACATCATTGCCGCAGGGACCACCTACAACGACCACCGCAGCCCCATTGCTGTTGTCGGACATGTCGGCGCTGGAGCCCGCGTCCCGCTATCCGACAGCTACGCCAAGGGCGATGGCCATTATCACGTCGTCTGCCCGCCACAGCTTTCACCCAAAGGTCTGGCCTGCGTAGAAATCTGTGGCGACTCCATGGAGCCTGCCTATCTTGACGGCGACCTTCTTTTCTATTCCCGGCCCTCGATGGGTGTTCCTTCCGAAGCAGTGGGTGCGCGCTGCATCGTCGAAGACGAAAAGGGCATGGCATGGGTCAAACTGGTGCGCCGCCGCGAAGGACAGCCCGAAGGTCTGTTCGATCTGGTCAGCTTCCACGCCGATCACCCACCAATGTATGATTGCGCGCTACACTGGGCTGCACCGATCCTGATGCATCAGCAAAGGGCATTTGCTGAACGCATCGAACCAGCGGGCGATTGAACAGCCGCGCTTGCCAGACCACTTTCCACCAACCTATGGTCGCTCCAGGGCTTTCAAAAAGGCAAAGAAATGATTAACGCACTGGTTGCATTCGCAAAATTCTTCCTCGTGGTCCAGGTGATCGTCGGGGGTTCGTTGTTTATCGGCCTGGTCTTGATATTGAGCCTCACAGGCACTGTCACCATGTGGCAGATGATTGCCATGGCAGGCGGCGGAGTCGGCCTACTGGCCACTGCTGGCTTTGCTGCCGTCTTGTTCCAGATAAGCGACCGCCTTGCACAGCTCATTTCTCAAAACCAGACGGGGCCTCAGGCTCTACCTCGCCAAAGTGGCACTTCACGCCGAGAACCCGCATTGCGCAGCGACCGTTGAAAACACGATAGATTTGCAAGGAAAGCATGAATGGCCAAGAAACCTGCCGCCCCTCCTATTTTCAAACCCCCGAGCATCACCCGACCGAGCGTCCGGCCAGGCGGGGCCGGGGCCAGCGTCCAACCCAGCAGCACACCCACCACCGGTGGCAAGCCACCCAAGTGACGGCGCACGCCAATCTAATTATTTCAGCCGAATCTCAATGCGCGCGATTTCGGATGGCGGCAGATAAGTCATACGGGCACCCCAGCCGTCGCTCAGAATCCCATCTCGCACCGTGAGCTTTCCATCTCCGACCACTTCTTCATCGACCGCCATAACGATACTGCCGTCACCACCAAGATATATTCCTTCCCATGGCGCATGCTTGAACGGCGCGCGATCCGTAAGGTACAGAATGTCGCCACCTCGAGTGTGCACAGTCAATTGAGTTACGGCACGACCCGATTGCAACAACCCGTCCCAAGCTGAGTGCACCCCATCCTCGCGATGAACTCCGGATGCGCGCATTGCCAGAGCCAAACCTTGCGCCCCACCATCCGCCACAGGCAAGCACACGCAAGGCTAGTAAGCAGCGCCACGAGGCCCGCAGCAACGGTGCCCCACGCTTCGCCAAGGACGAACGCAACTGATGCGATAGAAGCGAAAACCAGCGAAATGAAAATTGCATCCCGCGCGAGATGCCCGCGACGGTAGCCGGCATAGGCCGTGCAATACCCCAAATATCCTGCGGCCAGAGCCACCTGCACCGCCAGCGATTGGCCGAAAAATCCCAACTCCACGCCAATTCCTTTCAGTAAAAGCTCGCCACCTTTGCGCGCACAGCGGGAAACTACCACGTGATTCGCGCATCTGTCGACGGCACGATGGGGAAGTTTCACCTTTTTTTCTTGACGTGGTGAAAGTTCCCCATCATTAATGATCTTCATCACTCGATGGAGAGACGACATGAACATTCTCACCCCGATCCATGCGGCCAGTCTTGTCGAACAGAACATCGCCGAGGCCATCGCGGATGACACCGGCGATCTGGTCGACAAGACGGCGCCCGCTTTCAATAGCAGCCGCGCGCAACTTCTCGGCCGCACGATCTGTGCCCTGATCGCCCGCCTCCATGTGCTCGACCGCCCGGCGACCGAACAACTGCTGCTGTCCTATCTCGACCTGATCGCGCCGCAATCCTGCCTGACCCACGAAACCCTGACACAGGCGTTCGATGGCGCACTGGATGATCTCGCCCGCGCCGAAGCCCGCAAAGCCGCCGGAGATCCTGCATGACACATCCGGTCGATCACTGCCCCGCCGGTCGCGCCGCCCACGCTTTTCGGTCCATGCCCCAAAGCCACTTCGATCGCGAAGCCACGGCCCGCAGCCGTCGCGCGCTTCTGAGCGGTATGATGATCGCAATCGCCCTGTTGCTCGCCTTCGTCGCCGGAACCTTTGCCAGCCGCGCCATCGCCCAGGCAGCCCATGACGCAATCTGGGTCGAGCCGTTCCATGGCTGACCCGGCCAACCCGTTGCCACACGCGCGGAGGCTCCTTCCTCCCGCCCCGGGCGCACCTGCGGGCGGCACTCCCCTGCCGCCCACCCTTTAACACCGCGCGCAGGGCATCCCGCCCAACGCGCCAAGGGGCGCCCACCGCTCACGAAATACCCCCCGGGCGCCCCGCAATCCTTCGAAAGGACCAACAGTGAACAGCCCCATGATCCACGATCCCTACAAGATGCGCACGGTCGAACAGATTCTCGCACTGTTTGACGGTGGCGACTTTCTTGAAAAATTGCTGGCCGATCACCGGCAACTGCAGATCGATCTGATGGACCACCGCGCCGAACACGGCGGAAAGACCGAAGGGTCTATGACGATCAAGATCCAATATGCGCTCGGCAAACAGGGTGACGTTGCCATGGGCGCTCAGGCTGATTTCAAATCGCCCAAAAAGCCGCCCAGCAGCGCCGCCGCCTTCATCAACGAGAACGGCGATCTGACCCTGTACAGCCCGTTGCTGGCCCGCATGCAGCACCCGGTCCGCGACACCGCCGAGTCTGCGCACGACCCCGATACCGGCGAAGTGCGCGACGCCATCTGATCCATCCACGACCGCGAAGAAGGAACACTCGCATGAAAGACGACAATCTCATCATCGGCCCGATGGAAAACCCCGGACAGACTGTCCAGAAACTGATGACCGAACTGGGCACGGTCGACTCAGTGCCCGATATCGACATTGGCGATATCGACACTGCGTGGCTGGTGTCCGTTCCCGAAGGTCGCAAGATCGAGAACCTTACCAGCTTGCGCATCGCCGCCGCTGAATACTTCGCACCCCAGCGCCGTCGTGGCACCGCGCGCCTTGCCGATCTGCAGAGCCTGATTGACTGGACCAACCGGTTCAAAGGCGAAAACTCTGCACTCTACGCCAATCCCGACATGGAACGCCCGACGCTGGAATGCATCGCTGATTACCACGCCGAAGGCCCGGGAGTGCCATTCGGCAACGACACCACCGCACGCCATTGCGCCCATCGGGGTCGATATGCCTTTCCGCTGTCGAAGGAATGGAAGCGCTGGATGGCGATCTCGGGCAAACCGCTCGACAAGGACGAAATGGGCGAGTTCATCGAAGCCAACGCCAAGGATGTTATGGATCCGACCCCGGCCCTGCTGAAGCTGGAAGACGCCGACAGCAATCAGTCGTGGGAAACCCGCCTGATCCAGACTGCCCGCCACATCGAAGGGCGCTACGGGCAGTTGGGCCAACTGCTGGCGATGTCACGTCAGTTTCAGGTCTATGAAACCAGCAACCTTGCCGTGACCAGCAACCGTGACACCGGCGAATCCTCGATCCAGTTCTTGAACGAACACAACGACAAGGACGGCGCGCCGATCAAGATCCCCAATCTGATCATCATCGGCATTCCCGTTTTCGAGAATGGCGCCGCATACCGGATGCCGGTTCGGTTTCGCTATCGCAAGTCCGGCAGCGCCGTGAAGTTCATCATGTCGATTTACAGCCCCGAAAAAGCGTTCGATGCCGCCTTCGACGAAGCGCTGACCACCGCGCGCGATGGAACTGAACTACCACTGTTCCTCGGCCAACCCGAAACCAACACCTGACCTGCAGCCTCTTTCTGGTCCCTGCGCGCAGGGGCCAGCGACGGACTGCAGGAGGAAATATGTCGACCAACAACGCCACGCCCTGGGCCAAGACCGGCCTTTACCGCGCCCACACGCCAACCGGATGGGCCGTATACTGCAAAGCCTATGGCTTCGCCCGACCAGCCACCGCCGATGAGGCAAAGAGCCAAGAGGTCCGCGATGACTGACATCACCCCCAAAATGAAACACGCCGCCGCCCTTCGCGAGCTGCGGATGCGCCGCAAGGTCTATCCCCGGCAGATCAAGTCGCGGCGGATGAAACAGGCCGACGCCGATCACGAAATCGCCGTGATGCAGGCCATCGCAGACGATTACGCCGAGCGGGATCTGCTGGGCGGACAGACTGATGCTTGACGCAACCCAACCCATGATCATCGACAGCTTCGCCGGTGGCGGCGGAGCAAGCACCGGCATTGAGCTGGCACTTGGCCGCAGCCCTGACGTGGCCATCAACCACAACGCCGCCGCGTTGGCGCTGCATGCGGTCAATCACCCGGAAACGCTGCATCTCGACAGCAATATCTGGGACGTCGCACCACTGGACGTCACCAAGGGCCGGCACGTCGGATTGCTCTGGGCCAGCCCGGACTGCAAGCACTTCTCGAAAGCGAAGGGCGGCGCGCCGAAAGACCGCAACGTCCGCGATCTGGCGTGGGTCGTCGTCGACTGGGCCGAACAGGTAAAGCCGGATGTGATCCTGATGGAGAACGTCGAGGAGTTTCTGACATGGGGTCCGCTGGGTGAAGACGGCCAGCCGATGAAGGAGTTCGCAGGCATGACGTTCGAACTCTGGATCAAGCGGCTGCGCAAGGCCGGTTACCGGGTCCAGTGGCGAGAGCTGCGCGCATGCGACTATGGCGCTCCGACAATCCGAAAGCGGTTCTTCATGGTGGCGCGGCGTGATGGATTGCCCATAACCTGGCCCAAACCAACCCACGGGGATCCGAAGTCAGCCCCTGTCAAGTGTGGCAAACTTCTACCGTGGCGCACCGCGGCTGATTGCATCGACTGGTCACTGCCCTGCCCGTCGATCTTCGACACTGGCCCCCAGATCATGGAAAAGCACGGCCTGCGCGCTGTGCGTCCGCTGGCCAAGAACACGATGGCGCGGGTTGCGCGCGGCATGAAGCGTTATGTTCTGGATTCCGAACGACCATTCATCGTGAATTTGACCCACGGCGCGCGAACCGAAGACATCGCCGATCCGTTCCGCACAATCACCGGCGCCAACCGTGGCGAGAAGGCCGTTGTCGCTCCGTCGATCACCCGCTTCAACGGCGGAGCGACCGGGCAGGATCTGCGTGAACCGATGGCAACCGTAACCGCGAACAGCTTCATCAAGCGCCCTGGTGGCGCGGCCCCTCTGGGCCTGATCGCGCCCTCTCTCGCCACCTACTACGGGCATGGCGGCCCACGTGGGACGCGGACTGCGGACCTGTCGGAACCGCTGCGTGCCGTGACTGTCGGGAACAGGCACGCGCTTATCGCGCCCTGCTTGATGAGCCTCAAAGGAACTGCGCGGCGGGCGAGCGGTGCAGACACCCCACACCCAACTGTTCTGGCGGGCGGCGGGCATTCGGCATTGATCGCACCCCTTATGGCGACGATGCGCAACAGCCAGAAGCCATGGCAGGGATGCAACCAGCCAGCCCACACGATCACCGCCGGCGGTGCGGGACTTACTGTGATCGCGCCTGTCCTAACATATGCGCAGCAAGGTGGCCGGTGCCGTTCAGTCGATGACCCGCACCACACGATCTGCGCCAGCTCGAAAGATCAGAATGCAGTGATCGCCCCGATGCTGATACAGACCGGCTATGGCGAGGCTCCCGGCCAGGCACCGCGATCGCTCGACATTGGCGCACCTTTGGGCACAGTCGTCGCGGGCGGCGTCAAACATGCGGCCGCCGCTGCGTTTCTCGCCCAGCACCACACCGGAGCCACCGGTCACGATGCCCGCGACCCGTTCTCGACCGTCGCCGCCACAGGCAGCCATCAGACACCTGTCGCAGCATGGTTCGCGAAATACTACGGCACCGGCGACGGCGCCCGCACCGACGACCCGATGCACACGATCACCGTCAAGGATCGCATGGGTCACATGCAGGCCGCGCTGAGCGCCCCGCCTTTCACCGCAGACCATGCGAAACGGGCGCGCGAAGTGGCTGATTTTATGCGCGCACACGATGCATGGGATGATCGTGAGTTCGTCACCCTCGACATTGGTGATGCGACCTATGTGATCACCGATATCGGCATGCGCATGCTGACCCCGCGCGAGCTGTTCCACGCACAAGGTTTCCCGCCCGATTATGTGATTGAGGGCCATTGGACTGAAACCGCCGACAAGTGGGTATGGCACCCGTTTTCCAAAAGCGTCCAGGTCAGCTGCTGCGGCAACAGCGTCTGCCCGCCACTCGCCGAAGCACTGGTGCGAGCGAACTGCAAGCACCTGGTCGAAGAAAGGATCGCAGCATGACTGACCTGCGCGACAAACTCATGATCGAGATCGCAGCGTCTCGACATTTGGAAAAGTCCGTCAGCGAAACAGCCGACGCGATCCTTGCCGTGATAGAGGTGACGGATTTGCAGGAATGTCTGCGCGTGCTCATCGCCGCCGAGGAGATCAGTTTGGCCGAAGCCAAGCGGATGCAAGCGGCAGTCCAACTGCCCAAGAAGATGTACGCCGCCGATATGCTCATCAACGCCTGCAAGGCACGGCTCATCACATACCGCGCGATGCAGAACAGGAGGGAGATGTGATGGGGTTGTTTTTCGCCATGGTATGGGCCGAGGATGAGCTTTCCGCCGAACACACCGGCAAGGAAGCATACCGAGCGATGATGCGGATGCTAAACATGGACCGGCGCCCATTGCACGAGATTGTGAAGGGGGAGACATGACCGCATCTCAGCCCATCCCTGCCAGCGTTAAACCCACCCGCCGGGCGCCCACTTCGTCCAACGCCCGAGCGCTGGAAATGGTGCGCCAACTTCGGAGCGAAGGCCTAGACGTCGCCCGCGTCATTGTAGAAGGTCGCAAGATCGAGATCGAGATAGTACAGCAAGCCGCGCCGCAGAAAATCGACGGAGTGAAGTGGTGAAATCCGACCTTCCGAAATTCGTCTATTTTAAGGGCAAGAACCGATACCCATACTTTGTGCGCGGCAATGTGTGCCAGCGCATCACGTCAGAACCCGGTACAAATGCCTTTTGGGCAGAATACAACGGTATATTGAATGGCAATATTTCCGGCGATCCTGCCCGGACGATTAAGAAACTGATTGCCCATTATATGCGCTCACATAAATGGGGGCAGCTGGCAAAGAATACACAGAAAAGCTACATGCAAGGATTCAGATACTTTGAGGACAAGATAGCCCTGGTCGATCCGGCGAGCATCCGACGCCGCAATGTGATCGAAATGCGCGATGCTCTATCGTCCACTCCCACCACCGCCAATAGGCGCGTAGCGATCCTGTCAACGCTTATGGAACACGCAATTGATATCGACTGGATAGAGCGGAACCCGGCGAAGGGCGTCGGGTCGCTCCAGGGCACAAAAACCCGCCACCCTTGGCCTGCCGATATGGTTGAGGCCTTCCGGCGCGAGGCCGGAGGAATGCCGCTGTTGCTGTTTGAAATGTTGATCGGCACAGGCCAGCGCATTGGCGACGTGTTGAAAATGCAATGGGGACACGTCGAGGACCGTGGAATACTGGTAAGACAGGGCAAGACTAAAGCTGAGGTCTGGATACCATTCACATCCCGCCTGTCTGACGCGATTGCCGTGACACCAAAGCGCGGGCTGCACATCGTCACACAGTCATCAGGACAGCCGGTTGGATACAACTTGGCGTGGAAGTGGATCAAAGAGATACGCGACGTGATTGGCGCCGAGGCTTGGGATATCCACAGCTTGCGCCACACGGCCGCATCTGAGCTTGCCGCGCTGGGGCTGGATGATCAGCACATAATGAGCATCACCGGGCACACATCCAGCGGCATGGTACGACTCTATGCGGGCAAGGCAGCTCAGCGGGCACGGGCCAAGAAAGCACAGGAAGACCGACAGTGAACGGAACGAAAACGAAACGAGAATTTTGAATCGCATTGGAAATGCAAAAAATAAGTTAATATATTTCAGTTAGTTAACGGTCAATAAAGATGGTTCAGAAACATCTCTTTGGTCAGGGTCGTGCCTTTGCGCAGACTCAACAGTTCCAGCATCTGATATTCCTTTCCGGTCAGATGCACCGTTTTCCCATCAACTTCGACAGTTTTTGCATCGAGGTTTACCGCAATTTTTCCCGTCCGGATCATCGATTGCGCGTGGCCTTTTGATCTGCGGATGATTGCATGAATCCGGGCGACAAGTTCTTCGCGATGAAAAGGTTTGGTCAGATAGTCGTCAGCACCAAATCCGAAGCCTTTGATTTTATTGTCGGTATCATCTGCGCCCGACAGGATCAGGATTGGCGTATCGACCCGTGCGAGGCGCAACTGGCGCAATACCTCATGCCCATGCATATCCGGTAGATTAAGATCCAGCAGTATAAGATCGTAATCATACAGCTTCGCCAGATCGACAGCCTCTTCGCCCGTATCAGTGCAATAGACGTTGAGGTTGGCATGGGTCAGCATCAATTCGATACTGCGAGACGTGGTGGGGTCATCTTCGACAAGCAGGATGCGCATAAATCTCTCCGCCGTTTAACGCGATTGACCCCACCCTTGTGGCAAATGGTTAATTCGAGGTTACGCTTAACGTCAATTACCACGCTCCCGTTAAAGTTGTCTATACTTTTGCAATCTGGTGGCTTTCAGCCCAGCCACCCCATGCCGGTCAACTGCCCTTTTCCAGGCTGTGAATTCTTCCTCCGTCAGCCCATAGATTGCCAGCGCCTCCTCTTGCAACAACAGGCCACCGATGACCGCCCGGACGACGGCCGCTTTGCGACTGGCCACCCAGCGTTTGATTTTTGGATCAGGCAGATCGGCACGCGTCATCATCTGCCCTCCCGGCAGTTTGACGGCCCGTGGACCGCCAACCTTTTTAAGATACATCTACTCACCCCTTTCGCCCCCTGTGGACACATTGGGCGCACGATCTTAATCCGGGGTGAAACCCGGCCTTGAGAGTGGTGGCAATTTTCCTATATTCTGAACTTATGGGTGACTGTCAGAACGTCCGACAGGACCGCCGCCAAATCCGCCAAACCTGAAAGGGCGCACCATGCCGCTCGACCGTCCGCATCCGATCAATTCACTGGGCTTTGCAAAACCGCCTGCCGAAACCCGCGTCGTCGTGGCGATGTCGGGCGGTGTCGACAGTTCGGTCGTGGCTGCAGAACTGGCCGCCGAAGGCTACGACGTGGTCGGCGTAACCCTGCAACTTTACGATCATGGCGCGGCATTGGCGAAAAAGGGGGCCTGCTGTGCTGGACGTGACATTCACGATGCGCGGCGCGTCGCGGAAACCATGGGATTTCCCCACTATGTTCTTGATTATGAGGACACATTTCGCGCGGCGGTGATCGACGAATTCGCCGACAGCTATTTGGCCGGAGCGACTCCTGTGCCCTGCATCCGCTGCAACGAGCGGGTCAAATTCCGCGATCTGCTGGAAACGGCCCGCGATCTTGACGCCGACTGCATGGCCACTGGCCATTATATCCAGCGCAAGGACGGCGAGAATGGTCCCGAATTGCATTCGGCAGCGGATGCCGATCGCGACCAGTCGTATTTCCTGTTTTCCACCAGCCCCGAACAACTGGCCTTTTTGCGCTTTCCGCTCGGCCATCTCCACAGCAAGGCCGAGACCCGCGCCCTTGCCACCAAACATGGGCTGAGCGTCGCCGACAAGCCTGACAGTCAGGATATCTGTTTCGTTCCGAACGGCGATTATGCCGCGGTTATCAAAAAACTGCGCCCAGGTGCGGCTGATCCGGGACGGATTGTCGACACCGAAGGGAATGATCTGGGCGAACATCGCGGCGTGATCCATTATACCGTGGGACAACGGCGGGGTCTTGGTATCGGCGGCCTGGAGACGCCGCTTTATGTCGTGCGGCTGGACGTCGACCGGCGCGAAGTGATCGTTGGCCCCAAGGAATTGCTTGCCACCCGCACCGTGCCGCTGAAGGAAATCAACTGGTTGGGGGATGCGCCGCTGACCTCGCGTGCGGAATGGCCGGTTGAGGTGCGCGTTCGTTCGACCCGCCCACCCCGGTCGGCAATCCTACGCCCGCTTTCCGACACCACCGGCACTGTCGAGTTGCTGACGCCTGAAGAAGGGGTTTCACCCGGGCAGGCCTGCGTGTTTTACGATCCCGAAAGCAGCCGCGTGTTCGGTGGCGGCTGGATCACCAAAGGTTAACGCGGCCATCGGTTCAGTAGCTGCCGGTTCAGGCGCCGTCGATCCCATCGAGAACAGCACGGGCGGCGCGCAGACCCGGCGCATCGCCGCCCTTGCCGAGTGCCTGCATCGTCTGAGCCAGAACCGCCCGCTGGGCGTCCGGCGCGGCAAGCAATGCGTCCAGTGCAGCCGCCATCGGCCCGGGGCGGCAGGCGGGGCCGAGAAATTCAGGCACCAGTCGGGTTTGCGTGACCAGATTGACCAGCGTCACCGTATCGATCAGCGCCATTCGCGACATGATCTGCCAGCTGAGCCAGTTCATGTCGTATCCGACAATCATCGGCGTATCGGCCGCCGCCAGTTCCAGCGAAACCGTGCCGGATGCGGCCAGCGCCACATCGGCAGCGGCGAAGGCCACGGGTTTCATGCCCTGCGCCCGATCCGACGCCGCGCCCCGGGGGTCGACGACCACCGGGCCTCCCGGCCAACCCTGCACCGCTTGGGTCACCCGGTCGGCAACGCCGGGCGCAACCGGCACGACGACGCGCAGATCGGGACGGCGCTGGACAAGCTGCGCGACGGTTTCCCCGAAGACCGGCAAAAGACGCCCCACCTCGCCTTGACGTGATCCCGGCAACACCAGCAAAAGCGGCGCTGCCCCGATGTCATTGTCTGAGCGGAACGCGGCGATCTGCGCAGGCGATACGATGGGTTCAGCGACCACCGGATGACCAACGAAATCACAGCGCATGCCCGCCGCCTCCATCAGCGGTGGCTCGAACGGCAACAGGGCCAGCACCTGATCCACATGGGGCGCCATCTTTGCCGCCCGCCCCGGACGCCAGGCCCAGACCGACGGCGCGACATAATGCACGGTGCGGATCCTGCGCGCGGCCCGCACACGGGCGGCAACACGCAGACAGAAATCAGGACTGTCGATGGTGATCAGAACATCCGGATCGGCCGCCAGAACCGCATCTGCGGTCTGGATCATCCGCGCACGCAACTGGCGGTATTTGGGGAGCACCTCGGCAATACCCATGACGCTGAGCTCATCCATGGGAAACAGGCTGGTCATGCCCTGTTCCGCCATCAGCGGACCGCCGACACCCTGAAACGCCATGCCGGGATCAAGCGTCTTTAGCCCGGCCATCAGCGCAGCACCCAACCGGTCGCCCGATGCCTCGCCCGCGACCAGAAACACCTTCATTCCGGCGCTCGCGACCAGACGAAAATCCCCGCGTCGTCGGCCATGCGCAGCAGCAGGTCACGCTCAAGCATGACGATCCCACGCGCCTCGGTGACGATCCCGGCCAATCCCAGAGATGCCGCCAGCGCCACAGTGTCCGGGCCGATGGCGGGCAGGTCGATCCGCCAATCCTGCCCCAGTTTCGGAGCTTTGAACAACAACCCGCCTTTGGTCGCCGGCAATTCACTCACGTCATCGGCCCCGGCCATCAGAGCCAGACTGCGCAGCATCCAATCGGTGCCCGCCTGCGCCTCGATCGCCAGCGCCTGACCCCGGGCAACAACAACGCCCTGTCCGATATCTGCCGGCGCCATGGCGGCAAGGATGCCGGCAGCGCGGGTGGCATCTTGGCGCGACCGGTCCGAAGGTGTCGCACGGGTCAGAACGCCGTCATCGGCCAGCAGGTCTGGCACCAGATCGGTTGCGGCGACAATCTCAATCCCCGCCGCTTCAAATAGCGCCAGAACTGTACGCAATGCGCCATCATCCCCCTGTTCTAGCGCGGACATCAGGCGCGGGACCAAAGGCAGGGTTGCGGCATCAATGCGTGCCGGATCGATCAGCGGGCGGCGCACGGCTCCGGCAAAACAGGCGCGTGTCACCCCACGTTCCAGCAATGTCTTGATCAGCGTGCCCAGAGTTTCCAGCCGGAAAATCACCGCGTCATCGCACGCGAAATCCGGCGGATCATCGGCAAGCCGGGCCACCAGCACCGGGTCACCCCTTGCCTCCAGCGCGCTTAGAATCAGCCCCGGAAGCCGCCCGCGGCCTGCAATCAGTGCCAGTGTCATCGGGGATTCATGTCCGGCTCATGACGGAGTCAGAAAGCCACGGTCACTGTCGACCAGAATGAAATCGACAATCTTGCGCACATAGTCGCTGTCGGTGTCGTGCTGCAACCGCCGGGCGCGGTCGACGAACGCGCCCTCGCCCTGTTTGAGCATCTGGAATGCGGCGCGCAGGGCGGTGATGTCGGCACGGCTGACGCCTTTGCGCTTCAGTCCGACAAGGTTCAGCCCGTCCAGCTCTCCGCGCGGGCCCTGCACCAAAGCATGGGGGATCACGTCATGGGTCACCATCGTGACCGCACCGATAATCGCGCCCTCACCGATCCGCACCCATTGGTGTACACCCGACAGACCGCCGATGATCACGTCGTCACCAACGACACAATGGCCGGCGAGTGCCGAATTGTTCACCATGATGACCCGGTTGCCGACCTGCGCGTCATGGGCAACATGCGAACCCGCCATGAACAGGCAGTCGTCGCCCACCCGCGTCACGCCACCGCCGCCGTCGGTGCCGGTGTTCATCGTCACATGTTCGCGGATACGGCAGCGGGCGCCGATTTCCAGCCGCGTCGCCTCGCCCGCAAATTTCAGATCCTGAGGAATTTCGCCAATGATCGCAAAGGGAAAGATCACGGTGTCCGCGCCGATGCGCGTCAATCCGGTGATCACCCCATGGGATTTCACCACCACGCGCTCGCCCAGTGTCACATCCGCGCCGATCACCGAAAACGGCCCGATACTGGCGCCTGCACCGATCCGCGCGCCCGGCTCGATGATGGCCGAGGCGTGGATGGTCGCGCCGGGGTGGATGCCCTCCGCCGCGCCGCCGCTCACTTGGGCAGATCCATCATCGCGGTGAACTCCGCCTCGCAGGCCAGTTCACCTGCCACTTCGGCGCGACCATGGAATTTCCACACTTTGCCGCCGCCGCGTTTGGTCGTGATGAAGAGTTCCAGAACATCACCCGGAACCACCTTGCGGCGGAACTTGGCGCTGTCGATGGACATGAAATACACCAGAAACGCCTTGTCGGCGAGATCGAGATCAACCCCGACCATCACCGCCGCCGTCTGTGCCATCGCCTCGACGATGGTTACGCCGGGCATGATCGGCGCGCCGGGAAAATGGCCCTGGAAATGCGGTTCGTTGAAGGAAACATTCTTGATCCCGACCGCAGATTTCGATCCGTCGATATCGCGCACCTTGTCGACCAAAAGAAACGGATAACGATGGGGGATAATCCGCTGGATCAGCTGGATATCGGCGCTGGTCTTGTCGGTCATTGGGCGATCCTCTCGTGTCGGTCCTGACTAGCAACTGCGCCGCCCCGCCGCAAGTTGGTCGATCGGCACCGATATGTTCGGTTGATGACGCTGTCGAATCCTGCCGGTCAGTCTTGGTCGGGAACGGGCGCAGGCGGTTCGGTGGCTTCGTTCACGCCGCTGCCGATGGCCGCATCAATCCTCGCGATCGCGGCTTCGGTGATGTCGATTACATCAGCGGCGAGAAAAACCACGCGCTCATCCAGAATTGCCACGGCACCGCGTTCGCGCATCAACTGGCTCAAGATTTCGGCAACGCGGGCAAAAAACACCTGCTGGCCTTCATCGCCTGCGCGGTTGATGGCGCGGGTCTTGGCATCCTGTTCACTGCGGATCGCAACGACACGGCTGTCGAATGCTTCGGCCTCGGCGCTGAAATCCTCGATCGACATGGACCGACGGCGTTCGGTCAAAGACTGTTCCTCGGCCATCAGATCGGCTTCGATCACGCGGTTTTCAGCGGCCAGTTCCTCTGATGCCCGGGCAATGTCGTCGCGGATACGCTGCCCAAAAGCCGAACGCAGAAACAGAGCTTCCTGATTGACCGTCAGAACGGGGGTGACCTGCTGCGCCACTGCGCGACCGCCCACCGGCGTCATCGCCAGCAGGGCCGCCAGACAAAACGGTAAAACACCGTTGCGCAGACCACCGCCCACCATATCAGAACTGGGTCGAGATCGTCAGGTTGAAGTTCTGCTCATCGTCGTAATCTTCCTTTTTCAACGCCTTGGAGAAGTTGAAACGCAGCGGGCCAATCGGCGTGTCCCAGAACACCGAAACCCCGGCCGCGACCCGCAGTTTGAACGCATCGTCAACCTCAACCCCGCCCGCGCCTGCGGTATTGTCCAAGCTCCAGACCGATCCTGCGTCAAGAAACACACCGCCGGAAATGCCGTATTCTTCGGGAAGTCCCACAGGAAATTCAGCTTCCAATCGGCTGACTGCGTACATGTTGCCGCCCAGAACGTCCTGATTGACTGTTTCCAGATCGCGCGGGCCGACGCCACGGGACGAGAATCCGCGCAACAGGTTCGGCCCAAGGAAATACCGGTCGGTCAATCGGGTGGTGTTGCCGTTCAGGGAATGCACAGCGCCGCCTTCCACCGTGGCGCGCAGAGTCACCTCTTCGTTCATCACCTTGGTCTGGACAATCGCCTTGGCCGTCGACTTTACATATTTGGTATCGCCGCCCAGACCCGCGAAATCCTGCCCGAACTGCAACAGGATGCCGGTGTTCGGGCTCAGCCCGCCGCGCCGCGTGTCATAGGTATAGGTATAGCCAAGCGAACTGGTCTCCTTCGATCCCACTTCATCCAGCAGAATCGGAGAGTTGAGCGGTTTCCCGGTCGGCGTACCGTCGTCCGTACCTGCGTCTACGTTCAGGATGGTATCTTTCGATCCGGAATACCGAACCCCGAGCCGCCCAAATTCGGACACTGGAAAATCAAGCCCCGGCGAAACGCCGACAACCCGGGTGTCATAGAACGAATTGTCCTGCTCAGTCACCGAATAGAATGCCCGGAACGAAAAGGCCAAATCACGCCCAAGAATGGCAGGCTCGATGAACGTAAAGTTCGACGAGGTGGAATCGGTGCCCGAGGTCACCGAGAAACTCAACGTCTGACCACGACCCAGAAAGTTACGCTCCGAGAACGAAACATTCAGTCCCGCGCCCGAGTCGGCTGAGTAGCTGCCGCCAAAAGACAGGCTGCCGGTGGGTTGTTCCTCGACGTTAACGCCAACGACCACCTGATCCGGGGCCGTTCCCTCGCGGGTGTTCACATCAGCCGTGCCGAAATATCCCAGCGCACGGATGCGTTCTGCCGCCTGCCGGATCTGGCGCGGGTTGAACGGATCGCCCTCGACCGAGTCAAACTGCCGCCGGATGACACGGTCAAGCGTTGTCTGGTTGCCCTCAATATCGATACGCTCGACAAAGATCCGCGGACCGCGTTCGATCACGTAATCAATGTTCAGGATCAGGTTGCGGTCATCGCGATTAACCTGAGGCGTTACCCGAATGAAGGTCAGTCCTTTTTTCAACGCCAGCCGTTCCATCCGATTGATATCGTTCTCAAGCGCGACAGGTGAATAGGTCTGACCGACACGGGTTTTGGTGACGCCAAGAAATTCCTGCGCATCGACGCCCGGAAGAACGCTTGAGGCGCTGATTTCGCCAAACTTGTAAGCCTGGCCCTCTTGCACCGAGAAAGTGACAAAGAAGGCATTGCGTTCACGGCTGAATTCGCTGTTCACGCTCAAAGTCTGGAAATCGATAAAGCCACGGGTTGCGTAAAAGTCGCGCAACAGCTGCTTGTCCAGTTCCAGCCGGTCAGCCACGAAGGTGTCGCGTTGGATCACGGAACGCAGCAGCCCCGCCTGTTTTGTTTCCAGCACACGGCGCAGCCGATTGTCAGAAAATGAGCGGTTGCCGACAAACGACAGACGCTCGATCTCGACGACCTTGCCCTCAACCACCTCAAACACAAGATCGACGCGATTGTCGGACCGGCGGATGATCTTGGGGGTGATCGTCGCGGCAAGACGCCCGCGCGCTTCGTACATCTCGACCATGGATGCCGCATCCTGTTCGGCCACCGTAGGGTTATAGACGCGGCGCGGCTGCGACTTGACCAAGGTCAGAAGTGGCTCGTCCTTGATGCGCGCATTGCCTTCGATGTTGATCCGGTTGATCGTCGGCCATTCCTTGACCCGGATCACCAGCGTCGAACCGCCGGGCACCAATTCCACAGTTTCAAACAGACCGGAATTTACGATCCGCTGATAGGCGTCGTTCAACTCTGCGCCCGATACCGCTTCTCCGCGGCTGATCGCGGCATAGGACAGAATCGTTCCCGGCTCGATCCGCTGGTTGCCTTCGATCGTAACCGAATTGAATTGAAATGCCTGCGCCTGAGCGGGGGAAGCGGAAAGACCCGCAAATCCACCAAGGGCCAAAAGAAAGACAAGGCAGAAACCCTTGATCCAGGTTGCCGTCTGTGCCCGGCGCCGAACGCCTGTATTCACGATGCCCATGTGCCCCAATCCGATGCCGACTTCCAGTAGTGCCTGAGTACCGGCAACAAAGGGGCTTGTCAAAACGCACAAGGCCCGGAATCGCTTATTTATGCATTCCGGGCCTTAAAACCATAGATGTTGTCAGATTATCGATGCTTCGGGGTCACAGGGACGCCAGAAATGCCGCCGTCATCAGGGCCGCACCGAGCACGCCAAAAAATACGATCCGGTCGAAACCAAGCGAAACCAGCAGGGAAAAGCTCCGCGCTCCGGCTTGAATATGTTGCATGTCCGATGGCCCTTTCACATGGCAGGTTCGCTGTTCGCTCGGTCATACCCACGGATTGTGGCCGCAATTTGGCGCAAATCCGGGAAATCAGGGGCAGAACAGATCGTTCGTCAGCGCAAAGAGCATCAGCGCTCCAAGCAACGACAGCCCGACGATCATCAGGATCCGCAACGCACCTTCACTGGGCGGGCGGCCGGTCACCGCCTCATAGGCGTGAAACACCAGATGGCCGCCATCCAGCACGGGAATCGGAAACAGGTTCAGCAATCCGACAGCCGTGGACAGGACGGCGATGAACCAGATAAAGGTCAGCCCGCCCTGCGATGCTGCCGCGCCACTGGTCTGGGCGATGCCGATGGGGCCCTGCATATTGCAGCTGCTGATCGCGCCGACTGCCATGTTATACATGCCCGAAATGCTCATCTGCGCGATGCGAAGCGTCTGTGTCGCCGCTTGCCCGATGGCCGTGAACGGTCCCGGCGTTTCGGTCTGCGGGGTAAAGAACAGCCCGCCGGAAATGCCGATCAGCCAACGGGTTTCGAAACCACCACCGGCACCGGGCAAATCCACGCGACGGGGCGACAAAACGATGGTTTCGGTCTGTCCGTCGCCCGCCACATCGCGCCAGATCTCAAGTGTCAGTGGATTGCCCTCGGCCGCGGCCACCTTGGCGGGCAGTTGATCGAAGGCAAAGATCGGATCACCATCAACCGACAGGATGACATCGCCGGTCTGCAATCCTGCATCCATCGCCGCCGATTGCAGATTCACGCCGTTGACCAGCGGTGGATAAGGATGCGGCCCCTGCACGGTCAGCGTTTCGTCGCCGCGTCGGACAAGATAATCGACCTGCGGCTCCTTCGGCAGCGTTTCGATATAACCGTCCAGCCCGGCAAGTGCGGGCGTATCGCGCCCGGCAATCGCCAGAACCTCATCACCCGATTGCAGCCCCTGCACCTGATAGGGCAGCGGCATCACCTGGTCCACGGTCAGCGGGTCGCTGGCCACGCCGCGAAACATCATCACCGCGGTAAAAATCAGGATCGAGAACACAAAGTTGAACCCCGGCCCGGCCGCAACCGTGGCTGCCCGCGCCCAAAGCGGTGCGCCGGACATGGTGCGCCGACGCTCGGCCGCGCTCAGCCGGGTGACATCGGCGGTTTCGACACTGGCCGCATCGGCGTCTCCGGCAAATTTCACATAGCCGCCGAAGGGCAGTGCGGCGATCTGCCATTGGGTGCCGCGCTTGTCGGTCCGGGTGTAGAGGACCGGCCCAAACCCCAGCGAAAACACATCCGCATGGATGCCAGACCAGCGCCCAACGATGTAATGGCCGTATTCATGCACCGCGACGATGATCGAAAGTGCCACGATAAACGCGGCAACCGACCAGAAGAAGCTGCCGAAGGACGGGATCAGCCCGAGAAAATCCATGATATACCTGCCTTAGTGTCTTGCGACGATGATCTCGTCTGTCCGTCTGCGTGCCAGATGGTCTGCCGCTGCGACCGTATCAAGCGCAATCGTGTCATTCATCAGGCGGTCGGCTGACATCTTCGTCAACACGCCCTCGACCACCACCGCCATATCGGTGAACCCGATCCGCCCGGCGATGAACGCATCAAGCGCCCGTTCCTTTGCGCCGTTGAACACCGCCCCGGCCAATCCGCCGGCCTGCATCACCTCGCGCGCAAGGCGCAGCGCGGGATACCGTATCTCGTCCGGTGCGGCAAAGGTGAACTGCCCCAGCGCCGCGAAATCCAGCCTCTCGACCGGCAGCGCTTGACGGTGCGGCCAGTTGAGCGCGAAGCCGATGGCGTGGCGCATATCGGGTGGCCCCACATGCGCCATCAGCGCGCCATCGACAAAACCGACCATAGCGTGAATCATCGATTCCGGATGGATCAGCGGCTCGATCTTTTCCGGCGCTATGCCAAAGAACTCGTGGGTTTCGATCAGTTCCAGCGCCTTGTTGAACATGCTGGCGCTGTCGATCGTGATCCGCTGGCCCATGGACCAGTTGGGATGGCAAGCCGCCTGTTCGGGTGTGGCACGCGCCAGACGCTCCAGCGGCCAGTCCCGGAATGCGCCCCCCGATGCGGTGATGATCACCCGTTCGACCGCGCCCACGTCTTCACCGATCAACGCCTGAAAGACGGCGGAATGTTCGCTGTCCACAGGCAGGATTGTCGCGCCGTGCCGCCTTGCCGTGGCCAGCAAAAGCGGCCCGGCACAGACCAGCGATTCTTTGTTGGCCAGTGCCAGAGTGGTGCCTTGCTCCAGCGCCGCCATGCCCGGGGCCAGCCCCGCCGCGCCGACGATGGCGGACATGATCCAGTCGGCAGGCCGGCGCGCGGCATCGACCAAAGCACCCTGCCCCGCCGCCGCTTCGATGCCCGATCCCGACAGGCGATCACGCAGATCGTCAAGACAGTCCTCATTCGCGGTCACAGCGATTTCGGCCCGGTGCAGACGCGCAAGTTCGGCCAGTCGCGCCACGTTGCGACCTCCGGTCAGCGCGACCACCCGGTATGCACCTGGATCGCGCCCGATCAGATCCAGAGTGTTGCCGCCGATGGATCCCGTGGCGCCGAAAACCGAGATCCGCCTCATATCTGCAGATGCCTCATGAAAGGCCCGGCGGAAAATCCACAAGCTGCCAGACCAGCAGCAGGAATATCGCCGCGCCTAGCATCCCGTCGAACCGGTCGAACAACCCGCCGTGGCCGGGCAGCAGGTTGGAACTGTCTTTGACCCCGACGCGCCTTTTCACTGCGGATTCCGCGATGTCGCCCATCTGCGCCGCCATGGCCAGCGCGATTGAAATGCCGATCAGTTGAGGCCCGGCACCGGTGGATGCCACGAACAGCCACCCGACAGCCGCCGCTCCGATCCAACCGGCAATGGTGCCCGACCATGTCTTTTTCGGGCTTACGCGGGGCCAGAACTTTGGCCCGCCGATGAACCGGCCCGCGAAATATCCGGCAACGTCCGAGGCGATCACGATCAGCGCCAGCCACAGCATCCAGACAAAGCCGAAATCCTGTCGCAGGATGAACAGTCCATACCCGGCCAACAGGATCATCACCGTATAAAGCATAAACGTGACGCGGCGAAGCTTGAGCTGACCGAACCCCACAAAGGCAGGCACGATCAACAACGGCAGCGCGTAACCGGGCGGCATCTGGTCAGCGATCAACAGCGCCAGACCGGCAAACCCGGCAATCAGCAGCGCCGGCGCGTCCACGTCCAGCATGCGGGTCAGCTCCCACACCATCACGGTGGAAATCACAACAGTCAGCGCCAGAAACAATACGCCACCGGCCCAGACACAGGCCAGCCCGACCACTGCGATCGCCGCCCCCGAGCCCATGCGGACGATCAGGTCGTCCCACTGTCCGGGCTTGGCGGTCATGCAGATACGGCGCCGAACCGACGTTCGCGCCTGCCGAATCCAGCCAGAACCGTGGCGAATTCCGCCGCGCTGAAATCCGGCCAGAGCGTGTTGATGAATTCATATTCGGCATAGGCCGACTGCCACAGCAGAAAGTTTGAAATCCGTGCTTCGCCGCTGGTGCGGATCACCAGATCCGGGTCGGGCAGAAAACAGGTGTCAAGGAACCGCGCCAGTGTCGTTTCGTCGACGGAATGCGGATCGATCCGCCCGGCCGCCACTTCGATCGCAAGCCGTTTTGTCGCCCGCGCCACTTCGTCGCGTCCGCCATAGTTCAGCGCGACGGTCAGATGCACCCGGTCGTTCTTCGAGGTCAAAAGCTCGATCTCGTCCATCACCTTGCGCAGTTTGGCGTCGAGCTGCAGCCGGTCCCCGATAAACCGGACCCGCACGCCTTCGGCCAGCAGATCGCGGGCCTCGGACTGGATATAGCGACGGAACAGCTTCATCAGTCCGGAAACCTCAACCTGGGTGCGTTTCCAGTTCTCGGTCGAAAAGGCAAAGACGGTCAGGTATTTTACGCCATGGTCGGGACTGGCGCGCACGATCTCTTTCACCCGCTTCACCCCGGCATGGTGGCCGAACAGGCGCGGCTGGCCGCGGGATTGCGCCCAGCGGCCATTGCCGTCCATGATAATCGCAACATGGCGGGGTCCGCCGGATTTCGTTTCGGGTGTTGTCACTGCGGTGGTCAAACTGCCTCTCCTCACTCGGTGGGCATTGCCGCGCGACGCCCCTGGGGACAAGCACGGAGAACGGGCGCGAAAGGTTTCGCACCCGCGCAGGTCAAACCTGCATGATTTCTTCCTGTTTGGTGATCAAAGTGGCGTCGATGCGCGCGATCGCCGCATCGGTCAGATCCTGCACTTCGGCGGTCCAGACCTTGTGATCGTCTTCGGACATACCGGCGGCCTTCAGCTTTTTCAACTGGTCCATCCCGTCGCGCCGCACGTTGCGGATGGCGACGCGGGCATCTTCCGAGCGGGCTCCGGCCACTTTGGCCAGATGGGTGCGGCGCTCTTCGTTCAGTTCCGGGATCGGCAAGCGGATCGTCATACCGTCAATCACCGGATTGATCCCCAGACCGGATTCACGGATCGCCTTTTCCGTCTTGCCCATCAGTGACTTGTCCCAGACGGTGACGGTGACCATACGCGGTTCGGGCACGTTGATCGTACCCACCTGATTGATCGGCGTCAGCTGTCCATAGGCATCAACCATGATCGGCTCGACCATCGAGGACGAGGCGCGCCCTGTGCGCAGCGATGCGAATTCGTGGCGCAGTGCGTCCAGCGCCCCGTCCATCCGTCGTTGCAGATCAGCTGTATCCAGCTCTAATTCGTCGGCCATTGTCACACCTCGCGTACGATATTACGCCGGGCAATTCCCGCCCGCGCGGTTTTTTCAGTTTATAACGTCAAGCGTGCACGATTGTATAGGTGCCTTGCCCCGCCAGAATTCCACGGAAACCGCCCGGTTCATCCAAGGAAAACACCACAATAGGCAGTCTGTTGTCGCGGGCGAGTGCAATTGCGCTGGCATCCATTACCTTGAGGTTCTTTCTCAGCACCTCGTCATAGCTGACTCTGTCATAGCGTTTTGCATCCGGATTGGTCATCGGATCCTTGTCATATATGCCATCGACCTTGGTGCCTTTAAAGATCGCCTGACAGGCCATTTCATTTGCGCGCAGGGTCGCTGCGGTATCGGTTGTGAAATACGGGTTGCCGGTGCCGGCAGCAAAGATCACCACCCGTTTTTTCTCAAGGTGGCGCACGGCACGACGGCGGATATAGGGTTCGCAGACCTGATCCATCGGAATCGCGCTGATCACCCGGGTGTGGATGCCCAGTTCTTCCAGCGCGCTTTGCATCGCAAGGGCGTTCATCACCGTGGCCAGCATGCCCATGTAATCGGCGGTTGTGCGCTCCATCCCCTGTGCGCTGCCCTGAAGGCCGCGAAAGATGTTGCCGCCGCCGATCACCATGCAGATCTCGACGCCTAGGTCGCGCACGGATTTCACCTCGGAGGCGATGCGCTGAACCGTGGGCGGGTGCAGCCCGAAGCCCTGGTCGCCCATCAACGCCTCACCGGATATCTTGAGCAGGACACGGTCGTACGTGACCTGCGGCATCGATTCGGAATCGTCGGCCATCGGGGTGCTCCTGCGCTGTGATTGTATCGGGGCGACAAATGGCGCAAAAGCCGACGGGTTTCAACGGCGCAAAGGCTGCACATGCCCTTTAGACGGATCATCGCCGAGGTAGGGCCGGATCGTCCGGTGTTGATCGCCGGACCAACCGCCAGCGGCAAGTCGGCGCTCGCGCTGGAGATCGTTGCGCGCCATGGCGGGGTGATCGTCAATGCCGATGCCTTGCAGGTCTATGGCAACTGGCGCGTCCTGACGGCCCGCCCGTCGCTGGCCGAGGAACGCGCGGCCCCGCATCTTCTGTACGGCCACATCGCATTTGATGCGCCCTACTCTACCGGGCACTGGTTGCGCGATGTGGCGCCAGTTCTGAGCGGGCCACGTCCGGTGATCGTCGGTGGGACGGGGTTGAATTTTACCGCTCTGACCGAGGGGATGGCCGAGATTCCGCTGACGCCCTCGGCGATTCGGGCGCGGGGTGACGCGATAATGGCGGACGAGGGTATAGAGGCGCTGCTGGCCGCGATCGACCCGGAAACCGCGCGCAGGATCGACCGCGCCAATCCCGCCCGCGTTCAGCGTGCATGGGAGGTGCTGCAAACCACCGGGCGCGGGCTGGCCGATTGGCAGGATACGACCCCCCCGCCCCTGCTGGCGCTGGCCGATTGCCTGCCGCTGGTGCTGAACCCCGGGCGCGACTGGCTGACTGAAAGGATCTCGCGGCGGTTCGACACGATGCTGGAGCAGGGTGCACTGGACGAAGCGCGCGAAAACCTGCCCGGCTGGGACCAGCGCCGCCCGTCATCGCGCGCCATCGGGGCGCCCGAACTCATCGCGCACCTGCAGGGCACCATGACATTGGATCAGGCACGCACCCGCGCCGTGATCGCCAGCCGACAATATGCCAAACGCCAGCGCACCTGGTTTCGCAATCGAATGAAACACTGGCAGGCGGTGGAACTGTCCGGCGATTGAGAACAATCGCGCCCTCACCACAGACTCCGTTTGACTCCTCGCCCGTTTACCATGACGCTTTCATCCAGCCCCGTTCAGCAATGCCGGGGCACTGCCGACCGACGTTCCTCTGCCAGGGTCCGATCAGACATGACATTTGCCGAAACCGCCCTTTTGGGCTTCCGCCTTGTTCCGCTTCAGCGTTTCGCGCTGGGGGACCGGTGGCGCACCGAAGCGATGCGCAGCTATTCCGGCCCGGTCCTGTACTGGTTCACCCGGGGTCAGGGGCGAATCACGGTAAACGGTGTGACCCGTGGCTATGGCCCGCACAACGCGATTCTGCTGCCTGCGGGCACGATGCACGGGTTCGACATGATGGGGCAGGTTTCGGGGGTCGCATTGTTCTTTCCGCGCGACAGTGGAATCGACATGCCGGTCAATGCGCTGCACCTGCGGCTGCGCGATTCCCAGTCACAGTCGGAAATGGCGCACCAACTGGAAAGCGTGCAACGGGAACTGCAACTTGGCGCCGAAGCGATGGAGCGTGCGTTGCAGCACCACGCCGGGTTGCTGACGGTCTGGATGGAGCGTCAGGCCGGCCCCGCAGCCCTTGACGACGGCACCGACCAATGCGCCGCAGACCGGATATCAGCCGCGTTCACCGCCTTGATTGAGCGGGATTTCCGCACGGGCCATGGCGTGTCCGACTATGCCGCCCAACTGGGTGTCACCGCGACCCATCTGTCGCGCTGTTGCAAGATCACATCCGGGCGCACCGCGTCGGCCCTGTTGCAAGACCGCGTGCATTTCGAGGCTCGCAGGCTGCTGCGTGAAACCCGGGTGCCGATCAAGGATGTGGCGCAATCGCTCGGCTTCCGCTCGGCTGCCTATTTCACCCGCGCGTTCCACCTGAAGACTGGGCAGACACCATCGGCGTTCCGCCGCGCCGGCTGATCCCGCCGACTGGGCCATTGCCTGCACCGCTTCCGGCCCTTTCCGCCCCCTGCGAAACCAGAGTATGCAGGGGCGACTCGTACCTTGGAAAGGAACCGCACCCATGCCCGTCTATCGCTCACGCACCACCACCCATGGACGCAATATGGCGGGGGCCCGTGGGCTCTGGCGTGCGACCGGAATGACCGACAGCGACTTTGGCAAACCGATCATCGCCATCGTCAACAGCTTTACCCAGTTCGTTCCCGGCCATGTCCACCTGAAGGATCTGGGGCAAATGGTGGCGCGCGAAGTCGAGGCGGCAGGCGGTGTGGCCAAGGAATTCAACACCATCGCCGTGGATGACGGAATCGCCATGGGCCATGACGGAATGCTCTATTCCCTGCCCTCGCGCGAAATCATCGCCGATTCGGTCGAATATATGGTCAACGCCCATTGCGCCGATGCGATGGTCTGTATCTCCAACTGCGACAAGATCACGCCCGGGATGCTGAATGCCGCCATGCGGCTGAACATCCCCGTGGTGTTCGTGTCGGGCGGACCGATGGAGGCGGGCAAGGTCGTGTTGGAAAACGGCGTGGAAAAGGTGCTGGATCTGGTCGATGCCATGGTCGCCGCCGCCGATGACAGCGTGTCGGATGCGGATGTCACGGCGATCGAACGTTCGGCCTGCCCGACCTGTGGGTCCTGCAGCGGCATGTTCACCGCCAATTCGATGAATTGCCTGACCGAGGCGCTGGGTCTGGCCCTGCCCGGCAACGGTTCGGTCCTTGCCACCCATTCGGATCGCAAACGGCTGTTTGTCGAGGCCGGGCATCTGATCGTCGATCTGGCGAAACGGTATTACGAAGGTGATGACGCATCGGTCCTGCCACGCAACATCGCCACTTTCGCCGCGTTCGAAAACGCGATGACACTGGACATCTCCATGGGCGGATCGACCAACACCGTGCTCCACCTGCTGGCTGCTGCCCATGAGGGCGAGGTGGATTTCACCATGGCCGCCATCGACCGCCTGTCGCGCGGCGTGCCGGTGCTGTGCAAGGTCGCGCCTGCCAAGGCCGATGTGCATATGGAGGATATTCACCGCGCCGGCGGCATCATGGCGATCCTCGGCGAACTTGACCGCGCCGGGCTGCTGGATACATCCGTCAAATCAATCCATTCCGCCGATCTCAAGGCGGCGCTGGAACGCTGGGATGTGAAACAGACAACGGCGAATTCGGTGCATGAATTCTATGCCGCCGCCCCCGGCGGTGTGCCGACCCAGACCGCGTTTTCCCAGTCGCAACGTTACGCTTCCGTTGATCTTGACCGCGAGAATGGCGTGATCCGCAGTGCCGACCATGCGTTCAGCAAGGATGGCGGGCTGGCTGTGCTCTATGGCAATCTGGCCGAGGAAGGCTGCATCGTCAAAACCGCAGGTGTGGACGAATCGATCCTCACCTTCACCGGCCCGGCGCGGGTGTTTGAATCACAGGACGATGCCGTATCCGCGATCCTGACCAACAAGGTGCACCGCGGCGATGTCGTACTCATCCGCTACGAGGGGCCGCGCGGCGGTCCGGGGATGCAGGAAATGCTCTATCCCACCAGCTATTTGAAATCCAAGGGGCTGGGCAAAGACTGTGCCCTGATCACCGACGGGCGGTTTTCGGGCGGATCAAGCGGGTTGTCCATTGGCCATGTCTCGCCCGAAGCAGCCGAAGGCGGCACCATCGGTCTGGTCGAGGAAGGCGATGCAATCGTCATCGATATCCCCAACCGGATCATCCGGCTGGATGTGGACGAGGCAACATTGGCTGAACGCCGCGCCGCGCGCGAGATCAAAGGCTGGAACCCCGACAAGCCCCGCCCGCGCAAGATCACGACCGCGCTGAGGGCCTATGCCGCGCTGACCACCAGCGCCGCAAAGGGCGCGGTGCGTCAGGTCTGAAGCGCGATTACCCGGGCACCCGTTTCCGGCCAATGGCCATGCGGGTGCCGGGGTTCTGCAACCGCCGGATCGCCGGTCAGTTGCCCCAGATCGTAAGCACATAATTGCGGGTTTCCTTGTACGGCGGAACCCCACCGTGCTTTTCCACCGCCCCCGGCCCGGCGTTGTATGCGGCCAGTGCAAGACGCCATGTCTTGAACGTCTCGAACTGCTGGCGCAGATATTTCGCGCCGCCTTCCAGATTTTGTTTCGGGTTGTTTGGATCGACCCGCAGTCGCTGGGCGGTGCCCGGCATAAGCTGTGCCAACCCGATGGCGCCCTTGTGCGACACCGCACCCGGGTTCCAGCCCGATTCCTGCTGGACAAGTCGCAGGAACAGTTCTTCGGGCACGTTGTGCATACGTGCCGCTGCGCGTGCCATCGTCAGATAAGGACCGTTGTACTTGCCCACATAACGCGGCGCCGTTTCGTCGGAACCGCGCGACGGAATACTTACCGTTTCAGGGCGCAGTCGGGCTGAATTGGCATATTGCTTTGACGCACGATCATCCAGAACCCGGGTTTGCGAGCTGAACAGCTTGAGCCGACTCTTGGATGACACGGTCAGGGTATCTGCCGCACCCAACCCGGGAAATGTCACGACAACCGCCAGAATCAGCGAGGTTTTGCCTATCATTCGCTTAGCCCAATCGATATTTCGTCGCGACTATACTCCAAGCCGGAATGAAATCCACCCTTGGCGCGACGACTACAACTGTTAAACCGGGACGGCTGCGGTATAACACCGGGCGCGAACGCGGGAATCAGCGCAATCAAAAGGGAAAAGGCACAATGGCAGGTTCAGTGAACAAGGTTATCCTGATCGGCAATCTGGGCCGTGACCCCGAAGTCCGGTCCTTCCAGAATGGTGGCAAGGTATGCAATCTTCGCATCGCCACATCGGAAAACTGGAAAGACAAGAACACCGGCGAACGCAAGGAACGGACCGAATGGCATTCGGTCGCGATCTTTCAGGAAGGTCTGGTGCGCATCGCCGAGCAGTACCTGAAAAAAGGCTCGAAGGTCTACATCGAGGGCAAGCTTCAGACCCGCAAATGGCAGGATCAATCGGGCCAGGACAAGTACAGCACGGAAGTCGTGCTTCAGGGGTTTGATGGCGTTCTGACCATGCTGGACGGGCGCGATGGCGGATCGGGTGACCGTTCCTCCAGCGACCGTGACACCGGCTATGATCAGGGCGGTCCGGATCGCGGCTATGGCGGCGACAACGACCGCGGCGGGAATGACCGAGGCGGAAACGACCGGGGCGACAGCGGCGGGCGCGGTTCGGCCAGCGACATGGACGACGAAATTCCGTTCTAGTCAGCGGTTCGCGGCGGTGTTCAAACGCACCGCCGTTGACCCGTTCTTAATAAACGACGTCCAAATTGACAAAGGCCCGCGCCGATCCCAGCTTTCGGCGCGGTCTGGGAGGAGTTCTTGACTATGTTGGCCATCTGTAAATCACTCGTCACATCAAGGCTCATGAATGGTGTGAAAATGCCGTTCCCGAATTCGATTGGCCCCACTGCACCCTTGCCGGGTTTCGTCACCGTATTCGCTGACAAACAGCAGGTGTCTTGCGGCTTCACCCCTCGCCGGGGCGTCTGAGATGGCAGGTCGCGTTGTCATCACCGGCATTTTTGCCGCCGATTCCACATTCCGCGCCGGGCGTTTGCCTGTGATTGGCGAAACCATATTGGGTCAGGGATTTGCGCTTGGCCCAGGCGGCAAGGGCAGCAATCAGGCGGTTGCCTGTGCCCGCGCCAGTGGCGGGTCGAAAACCGGAGCCGAGACCTATTTCATCACCCGTCTTGGGCAGGACACTTTTGCCGATATGGCGCTTGACCTGTGGCGCGACGCGGGCGTGATCCCGGCCGTCACCCACCATCCCGAATCCCATACCGGCGCTGCGTTCATCTTTCTTGAGGCGGGCACCGGAAACAATGCGATCATCGTCTGCCCCGGCGCGGCAGGCACCATGGGCCCCGCCGATATGGACGCGCAACAGGAATTGATTTCTGGTGCCGACGTCTTTCTGACCCAGCTGGAGCAACCGCTGGATGCGGCGCAGCGTGGTCTTGAAATCGCGCGTGAGGGCGGGGTAACGACGATTCTCAATCCCGCGCCCGCCGCCGATCTGTCGGACGCCATGCTGGCGCTGTGCGACTGGATCACCCCCAATGAATCCGAATCCGAGGCGTTGACCGGCCTGCCCGTCACCACCACGACCGAGGCCGAAGCAGCCGCCCGCGCATTGCAGGCCCGGGGCGTCGGCAACGTGATAATCACCCTTGGCGCGCTGGGCGTACTGGTCTGCGCCGGCGACGGTGACGCGGTGCATCTGCCCGCTGTGGCGCCCGGCCCCGTGGTCGAAACCACCGGCGCGGGCGATGCGTTCAACGGTGGATTTGCGGCGGCACTGGCCCGGGGTGATGATCCGGTCACGGCAGCGCGGTTCGGTTGTGCGACAGCCGGAATTTCGGTTACCCGCCCCGGCGCCGCCGCCTCGATGCCCGGGCTGGACGAGATCACGGCGCTGCTGGCTCGCTAGACATTTGCGCCCGCTGTTATCCGTGCGACCCGGTCCCGATCAGGCCCGGTTTGCCCGCGCCAGAATTGCCACCGCAACCAGACCCACCGCCATCACCAGCAGGGCGGCAGGTGCTGCGTCGCCCAAACGCTCAAGCGATGCCTGTTCATGCACCCGTGTCGCCAAGGTGTTGTAATTGAACGGCCGCAGCAACAAGGTGGCCGGCAGTTCCTTGACGCAATCGACAAAGACCAGCAACAGCGCGGTGCCCACCGACCCGCGGATCAGCGGCACATAGACGCTGGTCAGCGTGCCCCCCGCACTGCGCCCCAATGCGCGCGCAGCCATCGGCAGGTTGGGCGACACACGCCCCATCGCCGCATCCGTCGCGCCCTGTGCGATCGCAAAGAACCGCACGGAATAGGCCAGCACGATCGCCGTTGCGCCGCCGGTCAGCAACAGCCCCGGATCCGTGCCGCTGATCGCGGTCCAGACATCGGCCAGCCGGTTGTCAAAAGCCGCCAGCGGAATCAGCAATCCCAACCCCAGAACCGCCCCCGGCGCGGCATAGCCGATGGTCGTCACCGGCAGCAGGGCGCGCGGCAGCGCGCGTCCGGTCAGCCGCACTCCGTAAACCAGAATCAGCGCCGCCCCGACGGTCAGCAAAGCAGCCAGCCCGCCCGTCGCAACCGTATGCCAGAACGCGCGAAGCAACCCGGGATCGACCCAGCGGTCGGGTTTTTCGACTGCGTGGGACAGAATCACTCCGACCGGCAGCACAAAACCGAATGCGAAAGGCAGCGCACAGGCCACCGTCGCCGCCCAGCCGCGCCATCCCGTCAACTCTGTCGGAACGACGCCGCGCTGCTGGCGTGACATCTGATGAAACCGCGAACGCCGGCGCGACAGCCGCTCGATCATCACCAGCCCCAGAACCAGCGCCAGTATGACCAGCGCGATCTGCGCCGCTCCCCCCGTATTGCGTGCCTCCAGCCAGACGGTGAAGATCCCCGTGGTCAGGGTCTGCACCGCGAAATAATCGACGACGCCGAAATCATTCACCGTTTCCATCATCACGATGGCCACACCGGCGGCGACCGCAGGCCGGGTCAACGGCAGGCCTACCCGCCAGAACCGCGCAAACGGCCCCGCACCCAGCGCCCGTGCCACATCGAAAGACGCGCCCGAAAGTTCGCGCAATCCGGCCCGGGTCAGCAAATAGACATAGGGATAGAGCGATGCCGCAAGCACCAGAACCGCCGCCTCGCGGGAACGCACCCGGGGGAAAAAGTAATCCGCAGCGGATGTCCAACCCATCATGGCGCGCAGCGAGGTCTGCACCGGCCCGGCGTAATCCAGAAAATCAACCAGCGCATAGGCCCCGACATAGGCCGGAATCGCCAACGGCAGCAGCAACAGCCATTCCAGCCAGCGCACGCCCGGAAAGCGGTACATCACCACCACCCATGCCGCCCCCGCGCCGATTGACCCGGCCAAAAGCCCGGTGCCGATCATCAGAAACAGCGAGTTGCCCAGATACCGGGGCAGCGTCGTGGCCATCAGGTGCGGCCAGATATTCTCGGACGGATGCAGCGCCAGCCAAAACACCGATATCAGCGGCAGCAGCACCAGCGCGGCAATAACAAGCGCGGTCGCCGACCACGGATCGGGCCGCCAGCGAAATCGTGACCGCGGCGCGGCGGGACTCTGAGCGTTTTGGTTGGTCATTGCGCCCGCATAGACCTTTGACGTTTCCCTGTCCATCAAACCGCCTATATATTGATCGCAGAATGGCCCCGGACAATCCTGCACCGAAAATCGCCATAAACTCGGAGACAATTCCCTTCATGGATATAGCGATACACCTCGGCGCCCATTGCACCGACAGCACGCGGTTGCTGCGCACTTTGTTGCGCAATCGCGACCATCTGTCGCCCTATGGCGTCAGCGTGCCCGGACCCGGCCGGTATCGCGATGTTCTGGGTCAGGTGATGAACGTGCTGCGCGGTGAACCGGCCACCGGCGACACACGCGATGTGGTGCTTGAATCGGTGCTGGAAGGCGACGAACCCGCGCGGCTGATCCTGTCGAATCCGAATTTCATTTCGATGCCCGCGATGGCGGTCGATGGGCGGCACCTTTATCCAAAGGCGCACAAAATCGCTTGGCTGCGCAACGTTTTTCCCGACAATCCGGTGGCTCTGTATCTTGCCATCCGCAACCCGGCCACCTTCATTCCCGCGCTGTACGGTTCCATGCAGGGTGCCGCATCTTTCGAGGATTTTTCGTCCGGGTTTCGCCCAAGTGACATGCGCTGGTCAGAAACCGTGGCACGAATCCGGGCCGCCTGCCCCGACTGTCCGCTGACCGTGTGGTGTCACGAAGACTCTCCGCTGATCTGGGGCGAGATTTCACAGGCGTTGGCCGGTGTCGATGAAGATGCCGGATTGCACGGCGGATTCGATTTGCTGCGTCAGATCATGTCGAACGAGGGGATGCAGCGACTGCGCGCCTATACCAAGGGCCATCCGCCGTCCAACCAGACAGCGCGCCGCCGGGTGATGGGGGCGTTTCTGGACAAGTTCGGGCTTGAGGATGAAATGGAGGAAGAGATCGACCTTCCCGGCTGGACCGAAGATCTGGTCGCGCGGATGACCGAAACCTATGAGGCAGATCTGGATACCATTGCCGCGCAGCACGGGGTAACCCTGTTGCATGCCTGAATTCGTGGCCGGGGGCTTAACCTTCAGGCCTGAGCTTGCGCGGACCTGAACATCTCAGGCATGCCACAAGATTTTGCCGAGCAGTACTGTGCAAAGCCGTTCTGCAAAATAGCTTTGGTGCCATCGCAAGGCGGGATCTGAACAATCACCTCAATCACGGCCCAAAGATATCCTGTGTGATCCTAACCACTGCATTCAGCTGCGGGGTGCGCGTGTCCATAACAGCAAGAATATCGACGTCGATTGCCGCACAATGCGCTTGTCGTCTTTACGGGTATCTCGGGGGCAGATTTCAGTGTCCCCGGACTGCGACGGCAAAAACTGCGGCGCGGGTCGCTTTCGGTAGAATTTGCACGGCTGGATATCGGTGAGTTGTCGCAACTCACGCGCCTTTTGGCGAACCCCGGCAGAACCGTTTGCCAGCCGGGCAGCCTATGCGGGTTTGGGCCAGACGAATTGCGGACGCAGGCCTGAAAACAAAGGAGCAGCGGCGCGATGTTGCGCGCCGCCGCCCGGTCGAGTGTAATTACTTGTCGAAGTGGATGACGCTGCGGATGCTTTTGCCTTCGTGCATCAGCTCGAATGCTTCGTTGATGTCCTCAAGTCCCATGGTGTGGGTGATGAAGTCGCTTAACTTGAATTCACCCTGCAAATACCGCTCGACATAGTCGGGGAGTTCCGAGCGGCCTTTGACGCCGCCAAAGGCCGATCCGCGCCAGACACGGCCAGTAACCAGCTGGAACGGACGGGTCGAGATCTCCTGCCCCGCACCGGCCACACCGATGATCACGGATTCACCCCAGCCCTTGTGGCAACATTCCAGCGCCGAGCGCATGACATTGACGTTGCCGATACACTCGAATGAATAATCAACGCCGCCGTCGGTCAGTTCGACAATCACATCCTGGATCGGCTTGTCGTAGTTCTTGGGGTTGATGAAATCGGTCGCGCCCAGCTTGCGGGCCAGATCGAATTTGCTTTCGTTGATATCGATCACGATGATCCGGCTGGCTTTGGCCATTGTCGCGCCGATCACAGCCGACAGACCGATGCCGCCCATGCCGAAGATCGCGACGGTGGCGCCTTCTTCGACCTTGGCGGTGTTCATCACGGCACCGATGCCAGTGGTGACGCCACAGCCCAGGAGGCACACCTCTTCAAGCGGCGCCTCGGGGTTTACCTTGGCCAGCGAGATTTCCGGCAGCACGGTGTATTCCGAGAATGTCGAACAGCCCATATAGTGCAGGATCGGTTTGCCGTCCTTGAAGAACCGTGTGGTTCCGTCGGGCATCAATCCCTTGCCTTGAGTTTCGCGGATCTTCTGGCACAGGTTGGTCTTGCCGGACTTGCAGAATTTGCACTCGCCACATTCGGGCGTGTAGAGCGGGATAACATGGTCGCCCACGGCAACGCTGGTCACACCTTCGCCGATGGATTCGACAATGCCGCCGCCCTCGTGGCCCAGCACGACGGGGAACAGCCCCTCGGGGTCATCGCCGGACAGGGTGAACGCGTCGGTATGGCACACACCTGAGGCAATGATGCGCACGCGCACTTCGCCCTTTTGCGGCGGCATTACGTCAATCTCTTCGATCGAGAGCGGCTGGTTGGCGGCCCAGGCAACGGCTGCCTTGGATTTGATCATCTCGGTCATGGGGACTCACTTTGCTTTGATGAAAAACCGCTCGTGCAGCGGTTGATACGAGGGGTCTACACTAAACTTGCTGCGCCATAATCCCAAATTTCGGTAAATTACGATTGCGGTAGTGGCGCTTTCACGAACGTCACAAGACGCGCCTCACCCCGGTCAACGGGAATATTCGCTGCAACAGCGGGTGGTCTTTGGTCGATGCCGCACGAAAGGGCGTCGGAATCGTCCAGCTGCCGGACTAATACGTCGAAGCTGAATTTCAGGCGGGACGGCTGATGCCCGTGCTTGATGCATATCGCGCAGCGGACGATGGCATCTTGGCGATCTATCCGCAAAACCGTCACCTGTTACCGAAGCGCGGGTTGCTTCTGGACCATTTGGCCCAGGGATTGAGCTGACCCTACACGTACGCACCGCTGACCGGTTGGCTGGCACGATGGCGCAGGCCCAAATTTAAAATTTGATAAAAAATGCTTGACGTAGTCGTCAGATCTCTTTTGCATGGTCCGGGACCACTCAACGGCACATGGATCATGTCGCAGACAGCAGTCGCGCTGGCACACAAAACCAGAGCATTCGCGGAATTGTCACGCTCAAAAACGCGGTGTTTTCCATAGAAACAGGCGCTGCACAACACTTTCAAAGCCCGCACAGCGCCTGTGTTCATTGATATTTATTAGGTCTTTACGCCATTCCCAGCGCAGCTTTATACATCTCCAGCACCGCTTCTTCCTCGGCCAGATCATCTTTGTCGCGTTTTCGCATGGCGATGATCTTGCGGATCACTTTGGTGTCATAGCCACGGCCCTTGGCCTCGGCCATCACCTCTTTCTGGGCTTCGGCGATGTCCTGTTTTTCTTGCTCAAGCCGTTCGTACCGCTCGACGAACTGGCGCAGTTCCTCGGCGGCGACGTGATAGCCCCCTTCGGACGGTTGCGCGGGGGAATGTGCGGGGGATTGGGATGACATATCGCTCATGCTCGACCTCTTGGCTGTTTTGCCGACAATCCCTAATCAGACCGCCCGCCCATCGCAACCCCGCACGGACGTTGCCATGGCTGCCCGGCCGGGTTAGGAGCGGCTTTTATGCAACGCGGAGCGAACGAATGGATGCCCTGATCTGGAGCGGTGCGGCCCTGTCGCTGTCCGGCCTTGTGGCCTTGATCTGGTGCATCGTCGCGGCGATGCGCGTGCGGCGCGAAGGGCTTGACGATGCGGCGATGCGCGCAAGACTGCAACGGCTGGTGGCGGTCAACATGGGCGCGCTGGCGCTGTCGGTTCTTGGGTTGATGATGATTACCGTCGGGATTTTCCTGGCCTGACGCTGGCGGGTCAATAGAACGCGACTGGCCAGTCACTGACCTGACGCTGGCCCATCAACGGCCTGACGCTGGCCCGCCACCGGCGGGTCGGGCTGCTTTCTCAGTCTGCCATCTCTGCCATATCGCAAAATCCCCGCCCGTTCTTGATCAACTCATCAAACAGCGGCGACAGGTCGCCACCTGTGTCCAACAAGGCCAGATCGTGCCCGATCCGAACCAATCCATGCAGATCGGCGGCGATCATCGGCCCGCCCCGCCACCGTGGAAACCCAAGGGCATGCACCGCAGCCACATCGACGTCACCGGGATGCAACACCGCGCCGGACTCGATCATTTTGGCCCCCGCATTGGCCAAAGCCGCGGCGCAGATATCGGCAATTTTCCCCGCTCGCAACCGCAGCGGCGCCATGTCGCAATCCTCGGCCAGGGCGAGCATCAGCGCCCGCGCCTCGTCGGATTCCGAAAGCGGACCTTCGCCGGAGTCTGCTTCCTCACCGGCCAAACCACCGGCCCGATCACTGGCCCAGAGATACAGCCCCTCACCCACAGCACGCCCGGTCAGACCGCTGTCGGCCAGCGCGTCCAGCAGAGCAACCTCGGGCGTAGTGGCCACGCCCTGCCCCGCCACCCGGCGCCGATGGTTCAACACCCGGTCGATCCCCCGCCGGTCAAGCGTTTCGCAGGGCGGCATCCGAAATCCGTAGCCGGTCAGCTCGGTGTCGATGTCACCCGCACGGCAGCCACCGATCAGCAGGGTTTCGATCGTGCGCTCAAGCACTTCGGACAATGCATGGGCCACACGTCCCGGGCGATCCTGCGCCAGAATGACCCGACGGCCCAGCCGCCGAACCAACGCCAGTGCCGCCGCCGCCGTGTCGGGCGTTGCGTCCTTGGACAGCACCAGCTCGACCAGCGCGCCGGTGTGCCCCGGCCCGACCACATGCAGCCCCGCCATGTCGCCCGCACGCCCCGCCGCAGTCACAAGCGGTGCCAGAGGTACGGTATCGCCATCGGCCAGCAACAGCGCACCGGGGCGCGCCAACAGACCGATGGCCGCCCAGGTTTCGCTCCGCACCTCTGGGCTGTCGGCGCCCGCTTCCCACACTGCATCGACCTCTGAAAGATCGTCGAACGCCGCATCCGGCACGATCCGCATCAGGCGTCTGTCGCGCTCTTCTGCGCCCAGCGTGCCGCGCGCCACGGCGTCGTCATAAAGGCTCAGCAATCGCTCAAGCACTGCGGCCTGTCCGGCAGGATCAAGTTCGATCAGCAGCACCTCAAGCCCGGCGTCAAGACAGCTAAGCGCCAGTTCCCCCGCCCGGTCAGTACCACCCAGAATCGCAATCCGCGCCAATGCACCGGCCCGCCCGCCCGCCGCCTGCGGCACCTGCCAAGCCTGAGCCTCGGCCCGGGCCAGATGGCGCAACGCGCGGCTGGCCGGGGTGGCGGCGCAATCCGCATAGGCGGCGCGCTCCATCTCCAGACCTGTCGTCATCGGCAACAGCATCGCGCCCTCGACACAGGTGACGATCTTTTCAGAGGCCAGCAGAGGCGAGCCTTCAATCGACGCACGCGCCTTTTTCACCGCCGTCATATATCCTGCGGGATCGGCCAGCCCCTCGATCCGGTTTGCGGTCGGACGCCGGGAAAGCGGTTGCGTCGCCAGCCGCATCGCGGCTTCGATCCCATCGGCTGCGGGGTCATCCAGCAGGCCGTTCATCGGTGGCACCGCCTGCCCGTCCAGCGAAAGCGACAGCGTCGCGGCACCGCCGACCAGCCGCGGCAACCGTTGGGTCGCACCGCCCGATGGCGGCAGGCCCAGACGGACGCCGGGCATCCCGACCCGCACCCCAACCGATGCCGTGCGATAATGACAGGCCAATGCCAGGTCGAGCCCGTCGCCCAGAACCGCACCCGTCAGTACCGCGATCACAGGTTTCCGTGACGTCTCGATCATTTCGCAAAGTTCGGCCAAGGTCGGAGATGTCTGCTCTGCGGTGGTTCCGGCGCAGAAATCCGGGCCCGAGGCCGCCAGAACCACAACCCGCACATCACCGTTCGCAATCGCCTGCGTCATGGCCTGCGCCAAGCCGGCACGCAGCGCACCATCAAGCGCGTTCAGCGGCGGATTGGCAAAGGTGATCACCGCCACATCGCCGTCAATCGCGGTTTCGATCCTCATGTCTCTGTCCCTTCGCGCGTCAACCGCGCCGCCATTTCCGCCAGAACCGGGATCGACCCGGCATATTTCATCGCTGCCGCCGGGTTCGACGCATTGCCGCCCCGCGCCCGCGCCACAACACCTTCCAGAATGGCCGCCAGCCGGTAAAAGGAAAAGGCCAGAAAGAAGGTCCAGTCGCCAATCACCGCAATCCCGCGTCTTGCGCAATAGGCGGCGACATAATCCGCCTCATCCGGCAATCCCAGCGCGGCACGGTCCAGACCGCCCAGCCCGCGCATTCCCTGGGGTCCACCGTCATATGGCAAACGCCATTGCATGCACTGATAGGCGAGATCGGCCAGCGGGTGACCCAGAGTGCTCAACTCCCAGTCCAGCAACCCCAGAATGCGCGATCCGCCGGACTCAAAGATCATGTTATCAAGCCGGAAATCCCCATGGACGATGGCCGTCTGTCCGTCATCGCCGGGCATATGATCTGCCAGCCAGCGCGCCAGATAGATCATATCCGCCAGCGGCGTGTCCGCCGTCGCCAGATATTGCCGCGTCCAGCGGTCGGTCTGGCGGGCAAAGTAACTTCCGGGTTTACCGAAATCGGCCAGACCCACGGCAACCGGATCGACCGAATGCAGCGCCGCCAGCACCGCGTTCATCCCGTCATACACCACCGCCCTTGTCTCGTGCGCCAGTTCGGGCAGTGCCGGATCCCAGAAGATCCGCCCGTCCAGATGCTCCATCACGAAAAAGGCCCGGCCCAGTGGCGAGTCATCGTCGCGCGCCAGCAGAACCACTTTCGGCACCGGCACACCGCTGCCCTCCAGCGCCTGCATCACGGCGAATTCACGTTCGACCATATGCGCGGAGGGGAGTAATGTTCCGGGCGGCTTGCACCGCAGCACGACGCGGCGCGTACCGGTGACCAGATATGTCGGATTCGATTGCCCACCGGAAAACTTGTCGATCCGCGTGACAACGCCCAGCCCGGGCACATGGGCGCCCAGCCAGTCCTTCAGCGTGGAGATGTCATCGGCCTGCCCCAAAGTCATGGCGCAATTTGTATCTACCATGGGCCGTCACGCAATCCCTTGATTGAACCGGTCCGCTTTCCTTGACAGAGTGGTGCAAACGAAAGGCGCCCGACATGACCATGTCCCTAGGTCCATCCGACCGCCTGCTGCCGCTGCTTGACCGGGTCCGCACGATGATCCGCGATGAAATTGCGCCGCAGGACGCCGATTTTCTGTCCGAGGTTCCAAAAGGCAACCGCTGGCGGTTTACCCCGCTTCAGACCCGAATTCTGGAGGGGTTGAAGGAACGCGCCCGCGAACAGGGGCTGTGGAACCTGTGGTCCCGCGACGATGGACCGGAATTGAACACTGTCGAATATGCCTATCTTGCGGAAGAGATGGGCAAATCCCACCTTGCCGCCGAGGTTTTCAACTGCAACGCCCCTGACACCGGCAACATGGAGGTATTGGGCCGCCACGGGACACCGCAGATGAAAGACCGCTGGCTGACGCCGCTGCTGAACGGCAAAATTCGATCCGCCTATCTAATGACCGAACCCGATGTGGCCAGTTCCGATGCCACCAATATCGCCATGTCTTGCGTCGCCGATGGTGACGATTTCGTGCTTAACGGCGAAAAATGGTGGGCGACGGGCGCCGGCGATCCGCGCTGTGCGGTCTATATCGTGATGGTCCGCACCGACGGCGATGATGCGCCAAAACATGCGCGCCACTCGATGATCGTGGTCGACTCCGCCACTCCGGGGATCGAAAAGCTGCGCGCAATGACTGTCTTCGGCCATGACGACGCGCCGCACGGGCATTTTCACATCCAGTTCGCCAATGTGCGGGTGCCGCGCGAAAATCTTTTGCTGGGGGTTGGGCGGGGGTTCGAAATCGCTCAGGCGCGTCTCGGGCCGGGGCGGATTCACCACTGTATGCGCGCCATCGGTCAGGCGGAAAAAGCATTGGAGCTGATGTGTCAACGGTCTCTGTCACGCACCGCTTTCGGTAAGCCGCTGGCACACCTTGGGGCGAATTTCGACCATATCGCTGATGCCCGGATGGAGATTGAACAGGCGCGGCTGCTTTGCCTCAAGACCGCATGGATGATGGACCGGGGCGATGCCCGCGCCGCTGCACCGTGGATATCGCAGATCAAGGTGGTCGCGCCGCAGATCGCGCTGAAAATCACCGATCAGGCGATCCAGATGTTCGGAGCGGAAGGGATAAGTCAGGACACGCCGCTGGCCCGTCAGTGGTGCAATCTGCGCACGCTCAGATTGGCCGATGGCCCGGACGCCGTGCATCGCCGACAGGTCGCCCGGGCAGAACTGCGAAAATATGCGCCGCCGGAATAATAGGGGTCACGGCCGAAGTCATTCATCGCGCTTGGAGGCGGGAGCAGGATAATCCTTCTCTTCCAGAACTAGCTTGATCCGGGTCACATTCCGCCGAATCTTGCTGTTAGACTCATTCACCGGCGCAGTTCCGGGACGGTGAACAACCGGTTCATCGTCGTTTTTTGTCATCATGCCACGAAGCATTGTCAACATCCCCCCAACCGCGTGAGAGCAGACACTAGCACGCGTTTCGCCATAGGGTTGTGTCATAAGACATACTATCCAAACTTTCTCTGCTTGGCCTGACGCTGGCAGCGGCGTCGGTTCCATGGGTCAAACCGGCTCGCGGCACAGGTTGCCCGGGACAGATTGTGCGATTGAATCCGGGCTATCCGCGCTATCCATGCTTATGTCTGTGTGAGGTTCGGTCTAAATTGCAAACCGCCCGTCCCGGGCCTAGACACGGCCCAACAAGCGATAGGAACCCACCATGACCCCCGACGTCACTGCGTTTTTTGACGAGGCAACCAACACCATCTCCTATGTCATCCGAGACCCTGCTGGAACAGCGGCAGCTGTGATCGACTCGGTTCTTGACTTTGACCATGCATCGGGGCGCACCGACACCGCGTCAGCCGACCGGATCGTCACCTTTGTTCAGGATGCGGGGCTGGATGTTCAGTGGATCCTCGAAACCCATGTCCATGCCGACCATCTGTCCGCCGCGCCCTATCTTCAACAACGACTGGGCGGCAAGATCGGCATCGGCGACCAGATCACCTTGGTGCAGGACACATTCGGCAAGGTGTTCAACGAAGGCAGTGAGTTTCAGCGTGACGGATCGCAGTTCGACGCCCTGTTCAAGGATGGTGACAGCTTTCACATCGGACAAATGCGCGGCGATGTCATGCACACGCCGGGGCACACGCCCGCCTGCCTGACCTATGTGATCTCGGATGCGGCATTTGTCGGTGACACCCTGTTCATGCCCGATTTTGGCACGGCGCGCTGCGATTTCCCAGGCGGCTCGGCGCAGGACCTGTACGATTCGATCCAGCGCATCCTGACCCTGCCCGACAAAACGCGGATTTTCGTCTGTCACGATTACAAGGCGCCGGGGCGCGACAGCTTTGCATGGGAAACCACCGTGGCCGAAGCAAAAGCGAAGAACGTTCATATAGCTGGCAAGACGGGCGAAGAATTCGTGCGGATGCGCAATGAACGCGACGCCAAACTGTCGATGCCGAAACTGATCGTGCCGTCGCTTCAGGTCAACATGCGCGCAGGCCACATGCCAGAGCCCGACGCCCAGGGCGACGTCTTTCTGAAACTGCCAATCAACAAGTTGTAAACATTATGGAAACAAGCTGGATTTATGGGTTGATCGGCGGATTGATGATCGGCTGTGCCGGGGCCGTCTTCCTTTTGTTCAACGGCCGGATCATGGGCGCGTCGGGCATCTTCGGCGGTCTGATCGACGGATCGGCGGGGGGGCGCGCGCCGGAATACGCGGCGTTTCTGCTGGGACTTGTCGCCCTGCCCGCACTGATCGGAGTGCCCGACACCCACCTGACAGACAATTGGACAGTGCTGATCGCCGCCGGGTTTTTGGTGGGGCTGGGAACGCGCATCGCCAACGGCTGCACCTCGGGGCACGGGGTCTGCGGCATCTCGCGCCTGTCGCCGCGCGGCATCATCGCGACGCTGCTCTATGTCGGCGCGGGTGTGGCATCGGTGGCGTTGTTCCGGCACGGATTGGGTGTGGTATGACGCGGCTGTTGATTGCCTTGGTGGCCGGGGCGCTGTTCGGCGTGGGGCTGGTCGTGTCGGGAATGACCGACACCGCGCGTGTGCGCGGTTTTCTCGACGTCGCGGGCGCATGGGATCCGACGCTGATTTTCGTGATGGGCGGTGCGATTTTGCCCATGGCAGGCGCCTGGGCTTTTGCGCGCGGTCGCCGGCCCAGATTGGGCGGTGACTTTCCCACCCGCCCCGATCCCGGGATTGATCTGCGTCTGGCGGCCGGATCGGTGATGTTCGGCATCGGCTGGGGGCTGTCGGGCCTCTGTCCCGGTCCGGCACTTGCCGCGATGTCGGCCAACGGCGCCGGAGGGGTTGTTTTCCTCGCCGCCATGGCGTTCGGTATGTGGGCCGCCGTACCGGTGCGCCGACACGCCGACTCCGCAAAAGGATGACACATGCAGATTAACACCCTGACCCCCGAATATTCGGTTGCGGGCCAGATTTCGCCGGACGATGTCGCGGCGGCGAAACAGGCCGGGTTTACCGCGATCATCTGCAACAGACCGGACGAAGAAATCGGGCCGGGAGAGAACGCCGAGACGATTCGTGCGGCGGCTGAGGCAGCGGGCCTGTCCTTCACCTATAACCCGGTCTCGAACGGTGGACTGACTCCGCAGAACGTCACGCTGCAGGGTGATGCGATCGCTTCGGCCACCGGCCCGGTGCTGGCCTATTGCCGCTCGGGCATGCGGTCGTCCGTGGTCTGGACGATGAGTCAGTCGGGCAAGATGCCGACAGACGACTTGATCGCCGCCGCAGCCGCAGGTGGATACGACCTGTCGGGCCTGCGCCACCAAATCGAGGCTGCAGCCCGCGGTTGAACCCGCTGTCAGTGGCCCGAGACGCGCGACGCTCTGGGTTCGCATGGGTGTGAATGCCCTGCCAATTGGCCTGCAACAGCGCGGGCACGTCGCGTTCTTCATTCCCCGGCCTCGGGGAGAGGCAGTGCGGCAGGCGGAGGTTCGGGCATTCCGTCAAGGAGTATCGCTTTCATCCCTGATTTCTGGCCGAGCCGCCCCTGCGCAATCACCGTCCCGGTGCAGGTGCTCAAGGCCACATGCCCAAGGGCGGTTGCAGGGACCGGCACAAGATCGCCCTTGGACAGACGGGTGATAACCTCGATCGGCAGTTGCAGCCGGATCAGTACCGCCTGCAAGGTCGCCGTGGCCCCCATCAGATTATGTTCCAGCTGTGCATTCCATTCCGGCCCGGTGTCCGTCGTATCAGCCTTGGGCGGCAGTGCACGAGGCAGGATCAGGCGCAGTCGGCCACGCCGCTCGCCGGCGCCAAGAACCAGTATAAATTCGCTCAGCAGGTGGGGTTCATCGGGCAGCGCCAGCATCACTGTGCGACCGTCCGTCAGCATCGTGGCATAGCGCAGACCGAAACAGAGATCAGCCCCGGCAACACCCTGACCGTGGGTTTCAAACAGGGTCAGCACGCGGTCCAGCGGATTGGCAATCATCGCGCCATCGGTCGGCGTCGGCGTGCGTGGCTGCGCCGGGCGGGCCAGAATCCGGCCCATGGTCTGTGCTTCCAACAGCCCGGCCATCATTTGCACGTCAAACAGCGCCACGCCAAACCCGTTCGGGCCTTCCAGAAGGATGGCAAGATCGCCGGTATCCATCAGCGCGCCCATATCAATCGGCTCGACGTCCCGTCCCGACAGGCTGTCCAGTGTCACGGCCAGCCCGGCCGCGCCTGACAACCCGTGCACCAGCGCCAGACGCCATGCCCGTTCCAAGGTCATCGCCCCGATGGGCGCAGGTGCCGCCGCAGATGCCACCTTACGCCGAATTGTTGAGGACCGCGCGCCCTGCGTCATAGATGCCGACCTTCTGACTGCATAGGCCGGTTGTGGACCAGCAAAGTTACCAAATCCTGAATTTGCCGCCAAATGTGTTCACGGGGTTCAACTCAAACCCGGATCACTCCACGCGCCATCTCGTAGATGCCTGAACCAGCGTTCAGACGCGCCGGGGATCAGGCCAAATCCGCAACGCCCTGATCCCCGGCCACCTGTCGCAAACGCCGCGGCAACGCCACGCGAAACGCCGCCCCGCCCTGCCCGGGCACATAGGTGATCTGCCCGCCAAGACGGATCATGATTTCGCGACAGATCGCGAGACCCAAGCCCGCCCCATCCACCGAGCGGGTATTGGCAAGACGCAAGAATTTCTCGAAGATCACCGGCTGATTTCCCTGAGAAATACCACTGCCGTTGTCGATGAAATCCACGCTCAGCCGATCCTCACTGCCGCGCAGGATGATCCGCAGCACCGGAGAATCGGCATCGCAATATTTCTGCGCGTTCGAGATAAGGTTGATGAACACCTGCGCCAGACGGTCGGGGTCGGTGAAGATCACGAACCGCTCGTCGCCGGGCGCACGGTCAATCCGCAATCCGTTGACAGTGCCGACGGCCCTGACGGTATCGTTCGCCGTTGCCAACACCGCGCGATCGATCACATCCCCGACCACCACAAGGCTCTCGTTCAGCGTCACCCGACCACTTTCCAACGTACCCAGATCCAGCAGTTCGTCCAGCAAACGCGTCAGTCGCCGGGCCTCTTCGTGGATAATCGTCGAAAACCGGGCACGCGTTTCGGAGTCCAGATCCGCCCCATCGCGCAGGATTTCGGAAAACGCGCGGATTGATGTCATCGGCGTGCGCAACTCGTGGCTGATCTGGCTGAGAAACGAATCTTTCTGGATCGACAGCGCGGTCAGCTTTTCGTTCGCCTCGCGCAGCTGGCGCGCGGTGCGGCCCAGTTCTTCTGATTTCGCTTCAAGCTGACTGGAGTACTCCATGATCTGCGCGGTTTCATCCGCGACCTGCATCAATTCCTCGACCGAAACAGCCCTGCCGCCGGTGATCTGGCCGAGCATCGCATGGGCGGTGGCAGCCCCCACCGATCCGGACAGTTCACGCTCCAACCGCTCAAGAAATTCCGGCGTGGGATCAGGCAGATAACCCTTTTTTCCCTGTCGCGCGGCCGCTGCCTGAAACAGCGCCTGTGCCTCGGCGGCGCCCAGGATCCGCTGTGACATCATCAGCAGATCCTCAGGCTCGACCCCCGCAGGCGCCCAGCCCCGCGCGCCCGCCGAGTGGCGAAAGATGTTGACGAATTCGGCGCCCTGCAACCGTTCAAGCGGACCGGGAAAGCCGAGCAGCGACACCGTGATAAAAACCAGCGTGTTTAGCCCAATGGACCACAGGGTCGCATGCACCACCGGATCGATCCCGGATATGCCGAACAGGGCTTGCGGGCGCAGCCAGCCAAGTCCGAACGGCCCTTCAGCCAGAACCGTGGCGCTGATCACCGCGCCAGTACCGAAACCGGGAAGCAACAGTGTCCAGGCCCAGATGGCGAACCCCACGATAAGCCCGCTGGCCGCCCCGGCCCGGGTGCCGCCGCGCCAGTATATCGCGCCCAACAACGCCGGCAAAACTTGCGCGATCCCCGCAAAAGCGATCAGCCCGATGGCGGCCAGCGCCGTGCCACCGCCCTGCGCGCGATAGTAAATATAGCCGAGCGCGAGAACCCCGACGATTGAAATCCGCCGCGCCCGCAAAACAACGCTGCGCACGTCGCCCGACATCGTCGCACCGCCCTTGCGCGATGACAGCCAGATTGGCATCACGATATGATTGCTGACCATCGTCGACAGCGCGATTGATGCGACAATCACCATCGATGTGGCCGAGGAAAACCCGCCAAGGAACGACAGCATCGCCAACCCCTCGCGGTCAAAGAACAGCGGCACGGTCAGAACGAACAGATCGGGGTCGGCATCGCCGGGCAGCATCGCCAGCCCGACAACGGCGATGGGCACGACAAACAGGCTCATCGCGAACATATATAGCGGAAACGCCCAGGCGGCGGTGGCCAAATGGCCTTCGTCGGAATTCTCGACAACCAAAACGTGAAACATCCTTGGCAGACAGACAAAGGCCGCCGCCGACAGAAAGGTCAGCGTGACCCAGCGCCCATGCTCCATCCGCCAATCGGCGATCGGGCTGGTTTCGATCATCTCGTAAACCCCGGTCGGGCCACCCGCCACGCCCCAAACCACGAACACCCCCACCGCCAGCAGCGCGACCAGTTTGACCACCGCCTCGACCGCGATGGCCGTGACGACGCCGTGATGGCGTTCATTCACGTCAAGGTTGCGGGTGCCGAACAGGATGGTGAACACTGCCAATCCCGCCGCCACCCAAAGCGCAGTGGAATTCAGCGCGCCCGAACGGTCCAGCCCATTGGGTGTGTCGGGTGCAAAGACCGAGAACGACAGGGTCACCGACTGCAATTGCAGCGCGATATAGGGCGTAGTGCCGATCACCGCCAGCAGGGTCACCAACACGCCCAGCAGGTTCGACTTGCCATAGCGCGAGGATATCAGGTCGGCGATGCTGGTGATGCGCTGGGTGCGGGCGATCCTGACCAGTTTGCGCAGCAGCGCCCACCACCCCACCATCACCAGCGTCGGACCCAGATAGATCGTTACAAATTCCAGCCCCGAGCGCGCCGCATAGCCAACCGCGCCATAAAACGTCCAGGCGGTGCAATAGATCGACAGCGACAGGGTATAGACGAGAGGCGAGCGCAGGATGCCCAACCGCCCGCGCTCGGCACGCTTTTCGGCCACAAAAGCGACGGTGAACAGAAATATGACGTAAATTCCACAGGCCAGCGCCAGAACATTGAACGACAGCATCAGGAATCCTGCCCGGAATCCATCGGATCCCGGTGCGGTGCCTCGTTGCGGGTCAAACCGCGCGACATCACAGCGGCACCAAGGATCAGAGCGGTCCAGACTGCGAAAAGATAGATACCGCCCGCTGCAGTGCCCGGGCCGGCTCCGTCTTCGGCAAACCACAGGACCGGCGACAGAAACAGCGCCGCACCCAGCAGCGGCAGAAGACGCGCCGCATCTGCAAGGCGGCGGCGGCGATAACTGCGGCGTTCCAGAAACAACGGCTCAATGGTTTGCCTGCCGGACACACGCGGCGGTACCTGCGGATGCTGATCGCGGAACGGCATTTAATCTGCCCCGGCCAGAGCCTGAACGCAGGCCAATACCTCGGCATTGGAAAACGGTTTTGTCATGAATCGGTCAGCGCCCAGCCTTTCGGCCAGATCGCGGTCTTTCTGCTGGCCGCGGGCGGTCAGCATCAGGACGGGAATTTCGGCCGTTGCGGCATCGGCCCTGAGATCGCGCAGGATGTCGAACCCAGAACGGTTGGGCAACATCGCGTCCAGAATGATCACATCGGGCCGCCGACGGGCCACCTGTGACAGCGCGGTTGCGCCGTCGGAGTGGGTGTCGACCGCCCAGCCCTCACGGGTCAGTATATAGCGTACTGCCTCAATTATATTGGGCTCGTCCTCGATCAGCAGGATTCGTCTGACCACCCTTCCCCCCCCGAGATCGATGATGCGACCGGCCTTTCGGCGCTGGCTTAGTCAACTATGCACCCCGCTCCCGGCTTGTGTCAAAGGGTGGCGGACATTTCGATCCGCACAGAGTCATGCGGGCAGACCGGGGCACAGTCAGCCAAGACCGGTATCGGCCAGAATCGATGGTTCACGCCGGGCCGGACAAGCGTTGCGCGGACAGATGCGGCAATACGGACCAACACCAAGCGCCGGACCGGGGGTGTCGTCGGGCAGGACAAGCATGGCCGCCGTGGTCACCGGCGGGCGATCGAATCCACCCGTCAGATCTGGAACGGACACCGCGAAGGTGGCAAAGCACTGCGCGTCCCGTCCGGGCGGCGCAATGCGCTGACGGATCGGGGTCATCGGACGCGACAGCGCCGTGTAAAGCGGCCAGAGCGGGCAGGTGACGCCGGGATGCGGCATCGCCAGTCCCTCAATCGGCTTGCGCAGGGTCAACGCGCCCGAACCGTCACAGACCGCCAGCCCGACGGGGCGGCCTGCCACGCCTTCCGGCAGGCTGGCCAGACGCCGAAACAGGCACAGCAGATCACCGCCCGCCAAGGCGATCAGCGCCCCGGGATCAAAGGCAGTGTCGCCGTCACAGGCGGCAAGACCTGCCCGCAGCCCAGCCAGCGGCAGCGTTTCGGCGTCTCGCTGGTATTGCGCCACATGGGCCCGGGCCAAGGCCAGCGCACCTGACGAAAGTCCCGGAGGCAATTCAGGGTCGCCGCCGGTCTCGGCCTCGCAGAGGTGCCAGTCTCGGGTGCACAGCCACGCCTCAAGTTCCTCCTGCGGCGATGCCAACCCGCGTTCCAAACCATCCCCGGTTTCAAGATACCCGACCAAACCTTTGGCGCTGTCGGCCAGACGCTGGCTGTCCTCGTGCAGGTTGCGCAGGAACCGCGCCTGCCAGTCCGGTTCGATCCCCGGGTCGTCGACAAGGATGCCACTGGCCGAATGGATCGCCGTCACGCTGGACAAGATGTCATGCAGCGCGGCGGACAGCCACGGGTCGTTGGCGAGCCGATCGCTCAGGTTGTCGACCGCCCTTTCAAGCCCGATGATGCGCCGGTCCTGCGCGATCATCAGCGCGGCCCAATCGGGAAACTTTGTCGCCAGATCCTCGGCGCTGGCCGGATCGGCTGTCGCCCCCCGGCTTCGCGCCGCAACATCGCGCAATCCACCGGTCAGTGGCGCAAACGCCGCGCCGGTCAGCACCTGAACGTCGGTGTCCAGTTCACGCGCCAGATCTGCCATCCGCTTACCCGCGATCGGACGGCGGTTGTGTTCGATCAGGTTCAGATAGGCCGCTGAAATTCCGATGCGCCGGGACAGTTCGACCTGCCGCAATCCCAGATCAATGCGCCGCGCGCGGATCCGGCTGCCGATTGGTGCCATATCTTCCAAGCGAGAAAACCTTTCGCATCAGCCATTACCACTCCGAAATATCAATTTATTTACAGATTTTCACTCAATCCTGTCAAGTTTTTTACATATCTTGCCCGGTACCCGAGTGCTGAGTTGAGTGGATTTCCACCTTGGAACACTCTGCCAGTAGTCCTGACAAAGGGACGGTCCGGGGGCCAGAACCCACGGACACCTGACGCAACGGGAGGTTTTCATGACACGATCGAACTTTACACGCCGCGGGCTGCTGCGCACCGGGGCCGCAACCGGCGCCGGGCTTGCCCTGCCCACCATCTTTACCGGCTCCGCGTGGTCGGCCGCACATTCTGGCTATACCAACGCGCCCGAGGGCGGCACCGTCACGCTGGGGTTCAACGTGCCCCAGACCGGCGCCTATGCCGATGAGGGCGCGGACGAGCTGCGCGCCTTCCAACTGGCGGTCGAGCACCTGAATGGTGAAGGCGACGGCGGGATGCTGCAGACGTTCTCGGAAAAAAATCTGGACGGCACCGGCATCCTTGGCAAAAAAGTGGAGTTCGTCACCGGCGACACAGCCACCAACACCGATACCGCGCGTTCTTCGGCCCGTTCGATGATCGAGAAGGACGGCGTGATCATGATTTCTGGCGGTTCGTCCTCGGGCGTTGCCGTCGGGGTTCAGGCGCTGTGTCAGGAGGCCGGCCTGATCTTCATGGCCGGACTGACCCACTCGAACGACACCACCGGCAAGGACCGCCGCGCCAATGGCTTCCGGCACTTCTTCAACACCGAAATGTCGGGCCGCGCGCTGGCTCCGATCCTTGAGGCCAACTATGGCAAGGACCGCAAAGCATACCACCTGACCGCCGATTATACCTGGGGCTGGAGCCAGGAAAAGTCCATGCGCACCTATACCGAGGCGATGGGTTGGGAGACCGTCAACACGGTGCTTACTCCGGTCGGCGCGGGCGATTTTTCATCCTACATCACCCCCGTCGCGCAATCGGGCGCGGATGTGCTGATCCTGAACCACTACGGCGGGGACATGGTGAATTCGCTGACCCAGGCGGTGCAGTTCGGGCTGAAGGATATGCAGGCCAACGGCAAGGATTTCACCATCGTCGTGCCGCTGTATTCCGAATTGATGGCCCGCGGTGCGGGTGCCAACATCAAGGGTATTTTCGGTTCGCAAAACTGGGACTGGAAGTTGGAGAACGAAAAGGGCGACCGTTACAAGGGCACCAACGCCTTTGTTCAGTCGTTCGGCACCAAATACGGCTTTCCACCATCGCAGGCGGCCCAGACCTGCTATGTTCAGGCGCTGCTTTACGCCGATGCGGTCACCCGGGGCAAATCGTTCAACCCCTGTTCCGTGGCCGAGGCGCTGGAAGGGTTCGAATTCGACGGGATGGGCAATGGTCCCACCCTGTACCGCGCCGACGATCACCAGTGCTTCAAGGATGTCGTCGTGGTGAAGGGCAAGGAAGAGCCCGAGAACGAATTCGATCTGGTCGAAATTGTCGACATCACGCCGCGCGATACGGCGACCTATCCAGTCGACCATCCCGATTTTCAGGGCGGCTCTCTGGGCACGTGCAACCCGGGCGCCTGACATTCGCATCATGACAGGACCGCGCGCCGTTCTGGCGCGCGGTCCATCCTTCTGAAAATCATCAGAGCACCGGGGACATAACCCATGGAATCCTTCATCCTCCAGATCCTCAATGGACTGGACAAGGGCGCGGCCTATGCGTTGATCGCACTAGGCCTGACGCTGATTTTCGGCACGCTCGGGGTTGTCAATTTTGCCCATGGCGCGCTGTTCATGCTGGGCGCGTTCTGCGCGGTCACCCTGAACCGCCTGTTGCAGGTTTCACATGTGGTTCTCGACGAAACCAAGACCGATTTTCTGGGCAACCCCAGAAAGATCGAGGTGCCGTATATTCAGGACTGGCTGGGTGAAACCATGGGGGCAGCGATCATCGACTGGTCGGTGCCACTGTCGATCATCGTGACCATTCCGGTGATGATCCTGATTGGTGTGATCATGGAGCGGGGGCTGATCAAGCATTTCTATAAACGTCCCCATGCCGATCAGATTCTGGTGACCTTTGGTCTGGCCATCGTCTTGCAAGAGATCATCAAGGCGTTCTTCGGTGCCAATCCGATCCCTACGGCCGCGCCACAAATGTTTGCCGGATCTTTCGATTTCGGAGTTCTTCTGGGGTTCGATCCCTTCACCGTCTTCTATCCGTACTGGCGGTTGATCTACTTCATGTTCTCGATGATCGTCATCGGCGCCGTCTTTGCCTTTTTGCAATTCACCACCTTCGGCATGGTTGTCCGGGCAGGTATGGCGGATCGTGAGACAGTCGGGTTGCTGGGCATCAACATCGACCGCAAATTCACGATCATGTTCGGCATCGCCGCCGCCGTCGCCGGTCTGGCCGGGGTGATGTATACCCCGATTGTTTCACCGAATTATCATATGGGAATGGATTTTCTCGTGCTGTCCTTCGTCGTCGTCGTGGTGGGCGGCATGGGGTCGCTGCCGGGGGCGGTACTGGCCGGTTTCCTGCTGGGAATCCTGCAAAGTTTCGCCTCGATGAGCGTGGTGATTGAGGCAATCCCGGGGATCAATCAGGTCATTATCTATCTGGTGGCGATGGTTATTCTGCTCGTTCGGCCACGCGGGCTGATGGGGCGCAAAGGCGTGATGGAGGACTAAACCAATGCTCGGACTGACCAAAAGAGACACGGCCCTGTTCGCGATTGTCGTCGCCATGGTGGTTTTCGCGCCTTTCATCCTGAACCCGTTTCCCGCCGCATCGCCGATGGCACAGTTCAACGCGGGCTATCCCGATCTGATGCAAAGGTTCCTGATCTTCGGGATCTTCGCCATCGGGTTCAACATTCTGTTCGGACTGACCGGATATCTGTCGTTCGGTCACGCGGCGTTTCTTGGCACGGGGTCTTATGCCGGGGTCTGGATGTTCAAACTGTTGTCGATGAATGTCTTGCCGGCAATCGTGATCGCCGTCGTGGTGGCGGGGCTATTCTCGGTGCTGATCGGCTATATCTCGCTGCGCCGGTCGGGGATCTATTTCTCGATCCTGACGCTGGCCTTTGCGCAGATGTCCTATGCGCTGGCCTATTCGGTGCTGACGCCGATCACCAATGGCGAAACCGGGTTGCAGCTTTCGCTGAATGATCCGCGAATTCTGGACGGCGCTGCTGCGGCGGACGGATCTCTGCCGGTCCCCAATTTCTTTGGCATCGAGATGCGTTCGAGCACGGAGCTGTACTTTGGCGGATGGGAGTTTACCCTGAACGCCGGATACTATCTGTGCGCGGTATTCATGATCGCGGCGTTCTACGTATCGATCCGGATCTTCCGCTCGCCTTTCGGGATGATGCTGCGGGCGGTAAAATCGAACCAGCAGCGGATGAACTATACCGGGCTGAACTCGCGCCCCTATACGCTGGCAGCCTTTGTGATCTCGGGCATGTTCGCCGGGCTGGCGGGCGGGCTTTTGGTGGCAATGGATCCGCTGGCTGGCGCGGAACGGATGCAGTGGACACGATCCGGCGAAGTGGTACTGATGACGATCCTCGGGGGCATGGGCACGCTGATCGGACCGGTTCTTGGGGCCGGGTTGATCAAATATCTTGAGAACATTCTGTCCAAGATCAACGATTCCATCCTGCACCAGTGGTTTTCCCTGTTCCCCGACGGTCTCAGCGATTTTCTGGTGTTCATCGTCCATCCGTTCATCGGCAAGGGATGGAATCTGACGCTCGGCCTTGTCTTCATGCTCGTCGTGATCTTCCTGCCCGGCGGTCTGGTGCAGGGTGGACAGAAGATCGCCGCGCTGTTCCGTCGCCGAAAGCCCGATCAGCCCGTCTCTGTCAAGCATCCCGCCGAATAGGAGCCACACCCATGGGCATTCTCGAAGTCAACAACGTGAGCAAACGGTTCGGCGGGCTCAAAGCGCTGGACAACGTCAACCTCAACGTGATGGAAAACACCGTTCATGCCATCATTGGTCCAAACGGCGCGGGCAAGTCGACCCTGCTGAACTGTCTGATCGGCAAGCTGATGCCGGACACCGGATCGGTGATGTTCGACGGGCAATCCGTTCTGGGCCGCAAACCGCATGAGATCAACCAGATGGGCATTTCGCGGGTTTTCCAGACGCCGGAAATCTTTGGCGATCTGACAGTGTTTGAAAACGTGATGATCCCGATTTTCGCCAAACGCGACGGCGCATTCGCCCTGCACGCCTTTTCCCGGGTGCTGAACGACGCCGACATTGTCATGCGCACCGAAGCGATGTTGGAAGACGTCGACATGCAGGACAAACGGCACGCCAATGCCGCGTCCCTGTCGCGTGGTGACAAGCGTCGGTTGGAAATGGCCATGTGCCTGTCACAACAGCCAAAATTGCTGCTGCTGGACGAACCCACGGCAGGTATGGCCCGCGCCGACACCAATAATACCATCGACCTGCTGAAAGAAATCAAGGCGTCGCGTGACATCACAATGTGTATCATCGAGCATGATATGCATGTGGTATTTTCACTGGCCGAGCGGATCACCGTGCTGGCCCAGGGCACTCCCTTGGTCGAAGACACGCCCGAAAATATCAAAGGCCATCCCAAAGTGCGCGAAGCCTATTTGGGCGAAGCGCAGGTCTAGGGACCGAAATTCTCAATGAGAATTTCCACAAATTTCTCTGAGAGAAATTTAGCCCCGCCCGCAACAAGGAGCCGATCATGAACGCCCCGTTCAACAAACACGCCAACAACGCCGCCACCCATCCTGCCTTTCTATCGGTCTGGGATATCCACGCCTATTATGGCGAAAGCTATATCGTGCAGGGGGTCAGCTTTGATATTCGCGAGGGCGAGATACTGGCGCTTCTGGGGCGCAACGGCGCGGGCAAGACCAGCACATTGCGCACCATTGCACGGCTCGACAATCCCGCGCTGCGGAGCGGTGAAATCTGGCTGGACCACAAACCGCTGCACTTGATGAAATCCTATGAGGCTGCAACAAACGGAATCGCACTGGTCCCCGAAGATCGCCGCATCATCCCCGGCCTGACGGTCGAGGAAAATCTGAAACTGGCGCAGATCGCGCCGCCGATCGGTTGGTCGATCGAACGGGTGTACGAGCTGTTCCCTCGGCTGGGCGAACGACGCCGGCAAGAGGGCATCACCCTGTCGGGCGGCGAGCAGCAGATGCTGGCCATCGCCCGCGCCTTGTGCCGCGACATCAAAGTGTTACTGCTTGACGAACCCTATGAGGGTCTGGCCCCCGTCATCGTGCAGGAAATCGCCAAAACTCTTGCCATCATCCGTGATCAGGGGATCACCACGGTGATTGTCGAACAAAATGCAGTTGCGGCATTGAAACTCGCTGATCGGGCGGTGATCCTTGACACCGGTTCCGTGGTCTACGACGGTTCCGCGAAAGAGGTGCTGGACGACGAAAAGCTGCGCGCCGAATATCTTGCCATCTGAGACACGGGGACCACCATGATCGATTCAATTTATCCGCCGTCGGCCGAATTCGCCGCCAACGCCCATGCCGACCGCGCGACATACGATCGGATGTATGCCGAAAGCATCAAGGATCCGGATGCATTCTGGCGCGAACACGGCAAGAGGATCGACTGGATCAAGCCATTTAAAACGGTCAGTAATGTCAGCTTTGATCCAGGCAATGTCTCGATCCGCTGGTTCGAAGACGGCAGCCTGAACATTGCCGCCAACTGCATCGACCGGCATCTGGCCGAGCGCGGCGACAAGCCCGCGATCATCTGGGAGCCCGACAGCGCTGACGATGCGGCGCGCACGATCACCTATTCGCAGCTTCACTCCGAGGTCTGCAAATTCGCCAACGTGCTTAAAAAGCTCGGCGTGAAAAAGGGCGACCGGGTCGTTCTGTACTTACCAATGATCCCCGAAGCCGCCTTTGCCATGCTGGCCTGCGCGCGGATCGGCGCGATCCACTCCATTGTTTTTGCCGGATTTTCCCCGGATGCACTTGCGGCGCGTCTTTCAGGCTGCAACGCCAAAGTCTTGATTACTGCCGACGGTGCGCCGCGCGGCGGGCGGGTAACCAGCCTGAAGGACAACGTCAATCAGGCGATGATCAATGTCATTCACGACGTGAAGTGTCTGGTGGTGAAACACACCGGTCAGCAGATCGCATGGCGTCCAACGGGTGATCACTGGCTGCACGAAATGCAGGCCGATGTCAGCGAAGACTGCCCCCCGGAAGAAATGAACGCCGAAGATCCGCTGTTTATTCTTTATACCTCGGGGTCAACCGGGCAGCCCAAAGGCGTGGTGCACACGACCGGCGGCTATATTGTCTATGCCGCGATGACCCATCAATATACCTTCGACTATCACGATGGCGATGTGTTCTGGTGCACTGCGGATGTTGGCTGGGTGACCGGACACAGCTATATCGTCTATGGCCCACTGGCCAATGGTGCCACCACGCTGATGTTCGAGGGCGTTCCGACCTATCCCGACGCCGGGCGGTTCTGGAAGATTTGCGAAAAGCACAAGGTCGCGCAGTTCTATACTGCGCCCACGGCCATCCGTGCACTTATGGCCCATGGCAACGAGCCGGTGGAAAAATACGATCTCTCGTCGCTGAAACTGCTTGGAACCGTTGGCGAACCAATCAACCCCGAGGCCTGGAACTGGTACAACACCGTGGTCGGCAAGGGCAAATGCCCCATCGTGGACACTTGGTGGCAGACCGAAACCGGCGGTCATTTGCTGACCCCCCTGCCCGGGGCCATTCCGACAAAACCCGGCTCGGCCACCCTGCCCTTTTTTGGGATCGAGCCGGTGGTTCTTGACCCGACAACCGGTGCCGAACTCAAGGAAAGCCCGGCCGAAGGCGTGCTGTGTATCAAGAACAGCTGGCCAGGGCAGATGCGCACTGTCTATGGCGATCATGAGAGGTTCGAACAAACCTATTTCTCTGACTATAAAGGGTATTATTTCACTGGCGATGGCTGCAAACGCGACGCGGACGGATATTACTGGATCACCGGGCGTGTCGATGACGTGATCAACGTCAGCGGGCACCGCATGGGCACAGCCGAGGTGGAATCCGCCCTTGTTGCCCACGAAGCCGTGGCCGAGGCTGCTGTCGTGGGCTACGCGCACAAGATCAAGGGACAGGGCATCTATGCCTATGTTACCCTGATGAATGGGATCGAACCCACGGACGAGTTGCGCAAGACGCTGGAAAATTTTGTGCGCAAGGAAATCGGCCCGATTGCCAAACCCGACCTGCTGCAATGGGCGCCGGGCCTGCCGAAAACCCGGTCAGGCAAGATCATGCGTCGTATCCTGCGCAAGATCGCCGAGAACGATCACAACGCTCTGGGCGATATTTCGACCCTTGCCGATCCGGGAGTCGTCGAAGATCTGATCGAAAATCGCATGAACCGGGACTAGCAGCCCCGGCGCTGGCAGACCCCAGATCGTCCTTCGCGGTGACGGTTTTTGGGGCACCTGTGGCGGTATTCGGACCCCTTCAATTCGCGACGATTGGCTTGAATTCAGGCGCAAGATCAATCATCGCCGCCGCATGGATTTTGACGTCAAAATCCAAGATATTGAACAGTCCCGGGCTTTCACGCGGGGCGCAATTCCGGCGCTTGCAGCGTCAGGCGGCAACCGACTTTTGGCGCAACCGCTTGCGCCATGATCCTGCAGCATTTGGCGCGACAGACAGCCGGACTTGAGATGGCCACCGTCATCTACAGGATAAAAAAAGGGCGCTGCCAGCGGCAACGCCCCTCATTACATAACGTCGCTCAGTTGAACGCCATATCGGTTATCTCATGGGTCCAGGCGCCTTCCGGCTCTTTGGTGATTACCGGATCCGAACCGCCCGCCAGCAGAGATTTTACCGTCGTCGCATAGGCTGCCTCGTCCAAGGTGCCGTCTGTGCCCTCGGTCAGTTTGGAGACTTCACGCATCATCCGCCGCTGGTGCTCTTCGGTCTGCGCGCCGGTCTCGTCGTTCTCCAGAACGATGTCGGCGGCCTCGTCCGGATGTTCGGCCGCGTATTTCCAGCCCTTCATGCTCGCGCGCACGAACTTGGCGAGCGTTTCCTTGAATGCTTCGTCCTGCAGCCGTTCCTCAAGCACATAAAGCCCGTCTTCCAGCGTCGCGACGCCCTGATCCTCGTATTTGAACGTGATCAACTGTTCAGGCGTGATGCCGGCATCGATGATCTGCCAATATTCATTATAGGTCATCGTCGAGATGCAATCGGCCTGCTTTTGCAGAAGAGGATCGACGTTGAACGCCTGCTTCAGAACTTCGACCCCGTCAGGCCCGCCCTCGGTCGAAATGCCAAGATGCGACATCCACGACAGGAACGGAAATTCGTTACCAAAGAACCACACGCCAAGGGTCCGGCCCGGGAAATCCTCGGGCGTTTTTACACCAGATTCGGCCAGACAGGTCAGCATCATGCCAGATGATTTGAACGGCTGCGCAATGTTGACCAGCGGCAATCCCTTTTCGCGCGCGGACAGTGCGGCGGGCATCCAGTCGACCATCACATCGGCACCACCACCGGCGATCACCTGAGTCGGCGCGATATCGGGGCCGCCCGGCTTGATCGTTACGTTCAGCCCCTCCTCGTCATAGAACCCCTTGTCCTGAGCCACATAGTATCCACCGAATTGCGCCTGAGTGACCCACTTCAATTGTAGCGTCAGATCCTGTGCCGAAGCGGTGCCACCGATAAGTCCCAGCGCCACGGCGCCCGCAAACGTCTTTCTCATGGTTTATTCTCCCTTTAAGGTTCTTAGTGCCTTTGCGACGGGTGCCAGAATGTCACCCATCGTTCGATTAACGCCATGATGCCATAGAACGCCGACCCCGCCAGCGCCGCCACAGCAATTTCCGCCCAGACCAGATCCAGCGCCAGTTGCCCCACCGCGGTCGAGATCCGAAACCCCATCCCGCGCACCGGCGAGCCAAAGAATTCAGCGACAATCGCCCCGATAAGCGCCAGCGTGGTACAGATCTTCAACCCGTTGAAGATGAACGGCATCGCAGCCGGAAACCGAAGTTTGAACAGCGCCTGCCAATAGGTGGCGCCATAGGTCTGCATCAGGTCGCGCTGCATCGCGCCGGCTTGGGTCAGCCCGGCCATGGTGTTGACCAGCATCGGAAAAAACACCATCAACACGACCACCGCCGCCTTCGACTCCCAGTCGAATCCGAACCACATCACCAGAACCGGCGCTGTGCCGACGATGGGCAAGGCAGCTGCGAAATTCGCCACAGGCAGAAGCCCCTTTTGCAGGAACGCCGACCGGTCGATCAGCACCGCGACCAGAACCGCCGCGCCGCAACCAATGGCAAAACCCGACAGCGCGCCCTTGATGGCCGTTTGCACGAAATCGCCCCACAACAGCGGCAGACTGTCCGCAATCCGCGCTGCGATCATCGAAGGAGCCGGCAAGATCACCGAGGGTACCGCGAACAACCGCACCACCAGTTCCCAGATCACCAGAAGGGTCAGCCCGAACAACACCGGTACGATGGCCCGCGCCACCCTTCCGCCCTGGCGTGCCAAAAGCGTGTTGACGCCCCAGGCCGCAAGCCACAGCGCCACCACCGCGCCAAACCGCCAATTCACGGCACCCGTCAGCAGAACCGCAAGAACGGGCGCGAACAACCGCCAACGCGGCGCGCTCCATCCAAACGAACCGCTGTCATCCACCGCGCTCATGCCGGCTCTCCCTTTTGAAGCGGCGATATCCCGTAGGCGCGATTGCCCGGAGTGGTCGCGCTGAATGTCATCGCCCCGCGCTTCATTGTCTCAGCCCCATCCGTTTGAGCAGTCCGGCCTCGATCCGCGTCACGATCAGCACCAGAACCGCCGCAAGGATCGCCGCCATGAACAGCGCCGCCCACATCTGAACCGTCTGCCCGTAATACGACCCGCCCAGCAGCCGCGCGCCCAGCCCGCCCTGCTGCACCGGCAATTCACCCACCACAGCCCCCACCAGTGCCGCCGCGATCCCCACCTTGAGCGAGGCGAAAAGATAAGGCACCGAGGCGGGAAACCGCAGCTTCCACAAGATCTCGGCCCGCGAGGCGTTATATGTGCGCAGCAGATCCATCTGCATCGCATCCGGGCTGCGCAGGCCCGAAACCATGCCAACAACAACCGGAAAGAACGAAAGATAGGCGGAAATCACCGCCTTGGGCAGCAGCCCGGTGATACCGATCGAGTTCAGAACGACGATGATCATCGGTGCGATGGCAAGGATCGGAATCGTCTGGCTGGCGATCGCCCATGGCATCACGCTCAGATCCATCGCGCGGTTGTGCACGATCCCCAAGGCCAGAACGATGCCCAGAACGGTGCCAATGCCGAAACCCACCAATGTTGCGCTCAGCGTCACCCAGGCGTGCCAGACCAGACTGCGTTTTGAGGTGACCGGTTTGTTGAACACCAGATCATAGAACTCGGCCGCAACCTGATGCGGCGCCGGCAATTTGGGCCGGTCCTGTGACATCGTATCGGCCAGAATCTCGCTAAATCCGGGCGAGGTACCGGCCCGCGCCGCCTGATCCATCGTCCAAGTGCTGTTCATCCACGCCGCCGCCAGATACCAGACCGCAATCAGCGCGATCAGCACCGCCAATATCGGATAAACGCCGCCGCCAAACCTGCGCAAGGCCGCACCGCGGATGATCGGCACCGCAGTCTGCGCCGCGTCGGTCATGGAAATACACGATCCGTGGGAGAGTGGACCCTGCAGGTCAGCTGGAAAACGCTCTCAGACATCGCCGTGGCCCGCCCGCAGCCCTTCACGCACCCGATGGGCAATCTCGATAAATGCCGCGCTGTCGCGGATCTCCAATGGTCGGTCCTTAGGCAAGGGACTTTCGATAATCTCGGTAATCCGGCCCGGGCGCGGGCTCATCACGACGATGCGCGTGCTCAGATATACCGCTTCGGGGATTGAATGGGTCACAAAACAGATGGTTTTTTTCGTTCTCGACCAAAGGTTCAGGAGTTGTTCATTCAGATGGTCACGCACGATTTCATCCAGAGCGCCAAAGGGTTCATCCATCAACAGGATATCGGCATCAAAGGCCAATGCCCGGGCAATACTTGCCCTCTGCTGCATCCCGCCTGACAACTGCCAAGGATATTTCCCTTCAAATCCTTGAAGATCAACAAGTTGCAGGACGTCTCTCATTCTTCGGTCCTGCTCGGACTTGTCGAACCCCATGATCTCAAGCGGCAGTTTGATATTTCGCCCGATGTTGCGCCAGGGATACAATCCGGCAGCCTGAAAGACATATCCGTAAGCCCTTGATTTTCGGGCCTCTTCAGCAGTCATCCCGTTCACCGACAGCATACCGCCGGTCGGTGTTTCAAGCCCTGCAATACAGCGCAAAAGCGTAGTCTTGCCACACCCTGACGGCCCGATGAACGACACAAAGTCACCGGGCGTCACATCAAGCGTCACATCCTTCAGCGCCTGCACTGGACCATCGGCAGTCTGAAACTGAAGGTCCAGATTTTTAGTACTGATTACAGGCCACTGCGCCACGTCCTTCACCTGTTCCGGGACCGCCACAGCCTGCATCATACCCCGCTCGCCGGGATGCCAGAGCGTTCAACCTTGCGCGGCGATGTCAGTTCTTTCCAGGTCGACAGAGCCTTGGCCACCGGCGTGACCGGTTGACGCGGTACAAACTTGCCATGCCCCTCTTCTGTCTTGATCTCACCGTCTTGCACTGCAACCTTGCCACGGGTCAGTGTGAAACGCGGCAATCCTGTTACAACTTTCCCTTCGAACACATTGTAATCAATCGCAGACTGCTGGGAACCGGCGCTGATCGTTTTGGACTTCTCTGGATCCCAGACCACCAGATCGGCATCTGCACCCACCAAGACGGCGCCTTTTTTCGGATAGCAATTCAATATCTTGGCGATGTTTGTTGATGTGAGCGCGACAAATTCGTTCATCGTCAACCGTCCGGTGGCCACACCATGGGTCCAAAGCATCGGCATCCGATCTTCTAACCCTCCGGTTCCATTGGGAATTTTGGTAAAATCTCCGACGCCATAACGTTTTTGCTCGGTGGTGAAGGCGCAGTGATCGGTTGCAACGACGCTCAGCGATCCGGACTGCAATCCGGCCCATAGACTGTCCTGATTGCGTTTGTCGCGAAAAGGCGGGCTCATCACCCGGCGGGCGGCATGATCCCAATCGGGGTTCGCATATTCGCCCTCGTCCAAGGTCAGGTGTTGGATCAGAGATTCACCATACACCCTTTTTCCGGCCTGACGCGCACGGCGGATCGCCTCGTGACTTTCCTCGCAGGATGTATGAACAATATAGACCGGAACACCGGCCATATCGGCAATCATGATTGCCCGGTTTGTCGCTTCACCTTCAACAGCAGGCGGGCGGGAAAACGCGTGGGCCTCGGGACCGTTGTTGCCCGCCGCCATCAGTCGAGCCTGAAGATCGGCCACGACATCGCCGTTTTCGGCATGAACCAAAGGCAATCCACCCAGTTCGGCACAGCGCTGGAACGACGCGAACATCTCGTCGTCATTCACCATCAACGCGCCCTTATACGCCATGAAGTGCTTGAACGTGTTGATTCCACGCTCGGTCACCGCCTTCATTTCGTCGAACACCTGCTCGCCCCACCAAGTGATCGCCATGTGGAAAGAATAGTCGCAACAGGCCCGGGTCGATTTGTTGTCCCACATCTGAATTGCGTCCAGCAGGCCCTGTCCCGGGCTTGGCAGCGCGAAATCCACGACCATCGTTGTGCCGCCTGCCAAGGCCGCCCGAGTCCCGGATTCAAAATCGTCGGCGGAATATGTCCCCATAAAGGGCATTTCAAGGTGGGTGTGCGGATCGATCCCGCCGGGCATGACATAGCACCCCGTCGCATCCAGAACCGTGTCGCCGTTCAACCCTTGCCCGATGGCGGTTATGATACCGTTTTCTATAACCACATCAGCGGTATAGGTCAGATCGGCGGTGACCACCGTTCCATTCTTGATGACCGTGCTCATCACGTTATCCTTGTCATTGCAGGGCAGACAGCGGCCCAGGGTTCTGGATCAGACATCGGGCGCGGTGCTCAGACGTCGCACACCTGCTTGCCCGTCGCATCCAGCAGAGCGACGCCGGTCTGCGGTTCAGTCCGCTCGACCGCGAGACCATAGCAGCCGTTGTTGTCACGGATCAGGAACGACGAATCGATCCCCTGAGGCAGCGCGGCAAGGGCTGCGGGGGCAATATTGCTCAACCCGGTCGGCGCGGCTGCCTCGCCGGTATCCGCCATTTCACATGCGCCTGGCGCGGCCGCAAACGCAACAATCATAAGTGTCTTCAATGCCATCAGAGGTTTCCTTCATCCTGAATTTCTGCCACCTCAAGAACGGCGTGCAACAGCACATCAGCGCCTGCCGCCGCCCATTCGGGTGATATTTCTTCCGCTTCGTTGTGACTCAGACCATCGACACAGGGACACATGATCATCGCCGTAGGTGCCACCCGGTTGATCCAGCAGGCATCGTGCCCGGCGCCAGAAATCAGATCCATGTGGCTGTGCCCCAGACGTTCTGCCGCAGCACGCACTGCATTTACACAATCCAGATCAAATGTCACCGGATCGAAGCCGCCGACCTTTTCGAACTCGATTTGCAGGCCCATATCGTCGCAGATTTTCTGAGCGCCGGTACGGACCTGCTGTTCCATGTCCTCGATCACCACAAGGCTGGGCGAACGCAGATCAACGGTAAACACCACTTTGCCCGGTATCACATTGCGACTGTTGGGAAAAACGTCGATGTGTCCGGCAGCGCCGACGGCATGGGGTTTGTGGCCCCAGGCAACATTGTCGACCAGTTCCAGCACCCGTGCCATGCCCAGCCCTGCGTTGCGACGCATCGGCATCGGCGTCGATCCGGTGTGACTTTCGCGGCCGGTGATCGTGATCTGCGTCCAGCTGAGCCCCTGCCCATGCGTGACGACGCCGATTATCTTGTTTTCAGCCTCAAGGATCGGACCCTGTTCAATATGCAGCTCAAAGAATGCCCGCATTTTGCGCGCGCCCGTCTGTTCATCGCCACGCCAGCCGATCCGTTGCAGTTCATCCCCGAACGTCAATCCCTCGGCATCGGTCTTGGCATAGGCCCAGTCTTGCGTGTGAATCCCGGCGAACACCCCCGAAGCCAGCATGGCTGGCGCAAAGCGCGTCCCCTCTTCATTGGTGAAGTTCGCAACGATAACAGGATGTTTCGTCTTGATACTCATGTCATTCAGGGTGCGAATAAGCTCAAGCCCGGCCAACACGCCCAACACGCCATCGTATTTTCCGCCAGTGGGCTGTGTATCAAGGTGGCTGCCGATATAGACCGGCAGAGCGTCCGGATCAGTGCCTTCGCGGCGGGCAAACATATTGCCCATCTGGTCGACGCCCATGGTCAGGCCCGCGTCATTGCACCAGTTCTGGAACAGGGTGCGGCCTTGGGCATCGGCGTCGGTGAGCGTCTGGCGGTTGTTGCCGCCAGCAATGCCGGGACCGATCCGCGACATCTCTATCAGACTGTCCCACAGCCGCTGTCCGTTAATTTTCAGGTTCTCTCCGGGGCGGCGCATTTGGGTTCCTTACTCAGGATTTCGGAATTGTTTGACCAAAAGGTCAGGAACAGGCTAGCAGAGGGTTGCCACCAGTCAAGAAATTCAATTCTCACGCGTCACGCCAAGGGGTGCGATACGCAATAGCAGACAATTCGACAGTTTTCGTCGGAAAGTGAGCCGGACAGATGCAAAATTCGATGCCCCCACCCGCGCCGCAGACACGAATCCGGCGCCGCAACACGCTGGCGATTCTCGATGCCGCGCTGGACGTGTTCTCCGAACGGGGATTCGGGGGGGCGACTCTGGACCAGATCGCACAGCAGGCAGGACTCTCGAAACCCAATCTGTTGTATTACTTTCCGTCAAAACAGGCGATCCACGCGAGCCTATTGTCTGGCCTGATGAAAACCTGGCTTGATCCGCTGCGAATGCTTGATCCTGCGGGCGAACCGGTTGAAGAGATTGTCGCATATGTGCTGCGAAAGTTGGAAATGTCGCGGCGTCTGCCTCGGGAAAGTCGGCTTTTTGCAAACGAAATCCTGCAGGGTGCGCCGCGGATCCAAGATCAGATTTACGGCGATCTGCGCAGTTTGGTCGATGAGAAAGCTGGATTGATCCAGATTTGGCAGGAACGGGGACGGCTGGCACCTTTGGATGCGCATCATATGATTTTTTCGATCTGGGCGACCACCCAGCACTATGCCGATTTCGATGTGCAGGTCCGTGGCATTCTCGGCCCCGACCGGGATGCGCATTTTGCCGATGCTGCGACGTTTCTGGCTGGCCTGTACCGGGCTGCCCTGACCCCCGCCCGTTAACCGGTTTGTCGCCAAAATTTACCGATGGCGTTCATCTTTTGTAAATTTCTGCCACGCAGGCTGAACCAAGGCAAAGCGGAAAGGCCCAAAGTTCAGGAGGCAGACGTGACACAATCCATGGTGATCTCATCGCCCATGGCAGGTGCGACCAGTCGGGTCAGTGCCACACCGGCCAACACCGAAGTGCGGTTCACGGATTCCCTATCTCATCCTCTTCGCGACCCATTGCTGGTTGGTCCACGCCCAAGCTTTGAAAGAACGCCGTTGGAAAAGATGCGCAGCGATGCCACGCATGGCGAATCCAGCATCGCGAAAGTTTGGGGCAAAGCGGTCCCGCCGAACGCCTCCGCAGATTTCGCCGCAGGACATTTCGGTGGGGGCGACAGGGTCACAGTTGGGCCGCGCACCAGATCGCAAACCGAGTATCAGAATGCGCGCGCCACCGGATACACTGCGCTGGAATTGGGATCACTGGACATCCGAACCTGATCGATCCGCGCCCGTTTGACGTGTTGCAAAACCAGAGTCATGACCGCGCCAACACTTGCTGCGTCCGTCTCGCGACCAGCCATTATTCGCAGTTGATGAATTACTCTTGCTCGTTTCTAAACGGCCCGCTTCCACGTTGCCGTCGAGCTGTTCGGGTGTATCCAACCTGTCGGCCATAACATTTGACGCCGCTTTTCAGGGTGCCGACACTCTACATCCGCGCTAAGGTATTTCGACCTATCGTGAGGATGAGACGTCTATGACACGCGCGATGATCCAAGCCAGCAGTCGCATGAATATGCTGGATCATGCGGCCGGACGGGTCGCCGCCTCTTGGGGCAGCATACTTGCGTTTAGCCATGGGTCAAAGGCCGTGGTCAACGATGCGGACTTTTACTTCTTGTCCTCTGACGACCTGACCCACGAATACGATCAGGATATCGCCACTGAGATTCGCGCGCAGTTTCCTGCGATCATGATTGCGACCATCGGTGCGCTGATCAAAAACGGCGACACCCCCGATATCGTTCTGGACAGCAGTCATGACGATGGGTGGTTCACAGCGCTGGCCGTGTTAATCACCCAGCGGCTTTCGGTGGCATGGTCAAAATCGCTGGGCGTGGATGTCGGCAATCCTTTCGCCAGGCGAAATCTGACCCGCGTGGTTTCGGGTGAGCCGCTATATGTCTGACGCTGCACGCCCCATTGCCGCCGGGATCGATCTTGGCGGCACCAAGATCGAGGCGATGTTGTTTGGCGCCGATATGGTGCAGATCACGTCGCGCCGCCGCCCCACACCGCGCGACTCCTACGATGATCTTCTGTCCGCGCTTGAGGAAGAAGTGCGCTGGCTGCGAGCCGAGGCGGGGCGTGACGACCTGCCGGTCGGTATGGGCTTTCCCGGCCTTGTGGACAGCCAGACAGAGATCGTCTTTGCGGGCAACCTTGCCTCATCTGGCCGCCCTCTGTCACCGGATCTGCGGGCCCGGGTTGGCGGCATTGTGGTTTGTGCCAATGATTCCAGATGCTTCACGCTGTCCGAGGCGCATGGCGGTGCAGGCAAGGATCATGCCCGCGTCTTCGGTCTGATTTTTGGAACCGGGCTTGGCGGTGGGTTTTGTCAGGACGGCAGACTTATCGCCGGGCTGAACGGGATGGCGGGTGAAATCGGCCACTATGGTATTTCGGCCCACCACGCCCGCAAATACGGCCTGCCGATCCTGCGCTGTGGCTGTGGGCGTATGGGGTGTATCGAAACTCTGATTTCCGGCAACGGCATGGCCCGCATAGCCGAGGCGCTGATCGGCACGCCCCGCCCCGCGACCGAAATCGCCGCAAACCTGAGTGATCCCGACAACGCACGCATTTTTTCCGCCTGGTGTGATCTGGCGGCCGAGGTTGCCCATACAATCCAGCTTCACGTCGACCCCGATTGCATCGTTCTGGGCGGCGGACTTTCCAACATCGACGGCGTGGAAAAACGTCTGTCCGAGGCTTTGGCGCGCATCGCGCTTCCCGGCGTGCGCCTGCCTGCGATCCTGAAACCCGCGTTTGGCGACAGCAGCGGTGGCCGTGGGGCCGCACTTCTGGCGCTTGCTTCTGATACAGGGACTGAACCATGAACCTCGTGAAAGCTATCGTCGCGCGCAACCGCGCCGGAAAGAGGGTTGCACTTGCTTCGGTCTGTTCGGCGGATACGCTGGCATGAAACCTGCCGATTTCATTGTCCGGGTGCGTGATATGATCGAACAATTCTTTGCCCCCGGCGTGGTGCAACGCGCGCAGCCCTTGGAACAACAGGCCACATTTGTCTCGGCTGATATACAAAGCACCCCGGCCCTCAACCTGTTAGAGGTGGCATGATGCGCTGGATACTGCCCCGTGCCGTATTCGACGGCGAAACCATGCTGCGTGATGTGGCCATCGGTATCGAGGATGACGTGGTGATCGCCCGCCGCCATCTGTCGGCCCTGCCCGACGGCACCACGGCCGAACCTGTCGCTGCGATCCTCGCGCCGGGGTTGTTTGACGTGCAGGTCAACGGCGGTGGCGGCGTCATGCTGAACAATGATCCCACGCCGCAGGGAGTGCGCACCATCGCCGCCGCGCACCGGTCGGTCGGCACGCATTTCATTCTGCCCACAGTCATTACCGATCTGCCCGACATAACCGAACGCGCCGCCGATGCGGTGCTGGCCGAACACGGTAAGAACGGCGTTCTGGGCATCCATATCGAAGGCCCACACATCAACGTCGCGCGCAAGGGCACCCACGATCCGGCCCGCATCCGCCCGTTCGACACCCGCACCCGCAACCTGCTGGAGCGGTTGCGCAACCACGGCCTGCCGGTGCTGTTCACCGTGGCGCCCGAACTTCTGGCCCCCGGAACAATCGCCGATCTCACCCGAATGGGTGTGACGGTTTCCGCCGGGCACAGCGCGGCCACAGCCGAGCAGGCCGAACTGGCGCTCAGCGAAGGCCTTCGCGGGTTCACCCATTTGTTCAACGCGATGCCGCCAATGACCTCGCGGGCGCCGGGCATCGCGGCGGTTGCGCTCAACAGCACCGCATATTGCGGCATCATCGCCGACGGGCATCATGTGGACGACCGGATGGTCGCACTCTGCTGGCGTGCGCGCCCGCAGCCCGGGCGAATGGTGTTGGTTTCGGATGCAATGTCGACCATCGCAGGGCCGGATCACTTTGAAATCTATGGCGAAACGATCCGGGTCCAGAAGGGTCGGCTGATCAATGCCCGGGGCGCACTTGCCGGCGCGCATATCGATCTGCAAACGTCGGTGGTGCGTCTGGTGGCCAATGTCGGGTTGTCGCCGCAGGACGCATTGATGGCCGCCACAACCACACCGCGCGACTTCATGAACCTCCCACGCCAGCCGCTGTTGGGCACCCCCCTGAGCGATCTGTTCCTTGCGCCACTGCCGGATTGAAACGCGATAACGGTAGGTGCCGCGCCCGGAATTCCATAAGGATGATCGCGTTCACAGTTCCGAAATATAGTGGCTGATCCGATTCACGCCGTCTTTCCGCGTCGCCGAGACTGCCAGATACGCAACCTCCAGATTGAAGTGCGACGTCCACTGGTCGGAAGACATAAAGTGTGGCGATGGGTCCAAGCGCGCCCAAAGGAGGGGGACTTGTGCGCGCAAAAGCTACACGGCCCGTTCTGCCACCCGTTCGCAGTGTTGGTTGCAAAATCCGATGTCGATTGAAACCCGTTCATTCAATACTTAAGTGCCCTGTCCTGCGACGACGACCAGTGCAGACGTAGATCAATCCGACAGCAAACGCCAAGTAACCGAAAGGGAGCAATCCATGACGAAATTCGATCTCCCGAAATATCCAACCCGCCATGGCTACATGTCGGAAAAAATTCAATTGGATTACATAGCGGCTGCAATCGAGAAGAAATTTCTGCCGGTCGATGCCCACCACATGCCGGAAATTGTATCACTGACGGCACCGAGCGATATCTCCAAGCCCATTCAGTTCTGGCAGCTTTACTCGGTTCTCGGTCAGGACCCAATCGTAGGGATCGTGCAAAGATTCTATGAGCGGGTCTTTACGGATGAAGAATGGTTCACATCGGTTTTTGCGCGGGTCGGCGGCATCGGCCACCACATCAACACCCAAGCGTCCATGTGGATCGATGTGATGGGCGGTGGGCCATACTATCACGGGGCAGAATTCCGGTTGAACTTCCATCACACGCACAACGCCATGCAGTTGATGAACGAAAAAGGCGCCGAGCGGTGGTCGCAACTGATGCTCGACACGCTTGACGCCTCGCAAGACCTGATGACGCATGACCCGCGGGTTCGCAGGAGCATCAATACGTTCCTGTCCCACTTCATGACCAAATACGCGGATGAATTTGCCTTTGAGAATCGGAGCTTTTTTGGTGAGACCAACCCAGCGCTGAAGCGAAAAATCAACTTCATGAGGATGACGGAACAAGCCATTGAAGCGTTGAGCGAAGCCGAACTGAAGGAATCTCTGGCCGACCGCGGCATTGATATTTCCAAGTATCAGGGCAAAGAAGCACTGGTTCGCAAGGCGCTTATGATGTGACGCCCGTGGGCTAAACATGCGTTGTCGCAGGCTCCAGCAAGGGGCTGCTGGAGCCGCGCCTCGATGGCGGGCTGGGCTTCCGGCGGATCAACGGCCTGCGTGCAGTGGATACCGCCTGCAGAGCAGCTACTTACAGAACTATATGGCTCCGGCGGTAGGGATCGAACCTACGACCAATTGATTAACAGTCAACTGCTCTACCGCTGAGCTACGCCGGACCATGAGGCGGGTCATAACAATGTGGGCGACGGGCGTCCAGTGGGATTTGTCAGTTTTTCTGAACTGGTTGAAAATCTGCGTGGATTGATAGCTCCGGTAGGGCGTGAACCAGGTTTCCAGCCGCCAGATCAATGAGATGAGCAAATATATTCCGCTCTGCTGCCGCGAACAGATGAGGTGGCAGGTCGGCATATACGGCCGCGCGCACTTGCGTGATGCTGCGCGCCCCTGATTCCAACGCCGCGCGGATCTGTAGGGTGCGCGCCTGCCGATGGGCAATCAATGCGGACAGGCGGGCCGCGGGGTCGGTCACCGGGGCGCCGTGGCCCGGGTGGATGACCCGGTGGGACAGACGCTGCAACCGCTGGCACGATGCGATGAATGCGGCCAGATCGCCGTCGGGCGGAGAAACCAGCGATGTGGACCAGCCCATCACATGATCTCCGCTGAACAGGACGTCACCCCAAGACAGTGCGATGTGGTTGGCCATGTGTCCCGGCGTGTGCAGCGCGTTCACTGACCAGCCATCCCCCTGCACCGTTTCACCGTCGGCCAGACGGATATCGGGAGTAAAGGCAGTGTCCACCCCTTCGCCGCCACCGCTGAGCCCGCGCGCCGCCAGATCGGACATCAATGAGCTGCGCCCTGCCCCTGCCCCGCCAAAGGCCAGCACCGGCGCGCCGGTGTCGCGGGCCAGACGCCGCGCAAGGGGGGAGTGATCGAGATGTGCGTGTGTTACAAAGATATGGCTGACGGTTTCTCCCCGCAACGCCCGATGCAGCGCGGCCAGATGCGCGGGATTCTCAGGCCCGGGATCGATCACCGCCACCCGCCCCTGTCCGAGAATATAGGTATTGGTGCCGCGAAACGTCATCGGTGACGGATTGGGCGCCAGTACCCGGCGCAGCCCCTCGCACAGCACGACGCTTTCGCCCGGGACCGGATCAAAGTCTTGCGGATTTTCCATTCGTCCCTTTCGCGGCCCCGGCCCCTGCGATACTTAACTGGCATGACATTTTCCTGGCTCAAACGCTATGCCCCGCGGTCGCTCTATGGACGGGCAGCCCTGATCCTGCTGACGCCGATCATCTCGATCCAGCTTGTTGTCTCGGTCGTGTTTGTCCAGCGGCACTATCAGGATGTCACCGAACAGATGAGCCGGAATGTCGCGCTGGAACTGCGCTACATTCAGGAGCAGATCGAGTCTGACCAGAGCACCGGTGTGCCGGCGGGTGTGATTGCGCTAGCCGATGCGCTGCGCGTCGATATGTCGATGCCCGACCCGGCCCCGGTCGTTGCGGATCGTCGGCGTTTCTATGACCTGTCGGGACGGATCATCATCGCCACCCTGCGGCAAGACCTGCCCGGCGTGACAGGGATCGATCTAATCCGCGACAAAAAGCAGGTGCATCTGACGCTGAACACCGCGCCGGGGCCGTTGGGGCTGGAGTTTCCGCGCTCGCGCATGTCAGCGTCCAATCCGCATCAATTGCTGGTGCTGATGACCGGCGTCGGCTTTTTGATGTCGGTGATCGCCTTTCTGTTCCTGCGCAATCAGATTCGGCCGATCCGGCGACTGGCCGAGGCGGCGCAGGCGTTTGGGCGCGGACATTCCGTGCCCTATCGCCCGTCCGGCGCGACCGAGGTGCGGGCCGCAGGCAGTGCGTTTCTGGGTATGCGCAACAGGATCGAACGGCAGATCGAACAGCGTACCGTGATGCTGTCGGGTGTCAGCCACGATCTGCGCACGCCCCTGACCCGGCTTAAACTGGGGCTGTCGATGCTGGACGATGGGCCCGACACCGCCGAGCTGTTGGGCGACGTGCGGGACATGGAAGCGATGCTGGACACGTTTCTCGACTTTGCGCGCCTTGATTCGCTGGATGACCTCGAACAGGTGGTTCCCGCCGATCTGCTGGAGGCCGCTGCCGAGGGGGCCGGACGTGCGGGCCACCGGGTGTGCGTGATCGGGCCAGCGGTAACGACGCCGGTGATGCTGCGCCCGATGGCCCTGCGCCGCGCGCTGGACAACCTTGTGAACAACGCCGTGCGCCACGGCACCCGAATTGAACTGTCCTGCCAGATCAGCGAGCGCGCGGTGGTCTTTACTGTCGAGGATGACGGCCCGGGCATCGTCCCCGAGGCGCGCGAACGTGCGATGCAGCCCTTTACCCGACTGGACGATGCACGCAGCCAGAATGTCGGTGGCAGCGTCGGTTTGGGCCTGTCGATCGCGCTGGACATCGCACGCCAGCACGGCGGAACGCTTCGGCTCGACCGGTCCGAGCGGCTGGGCGGACTGCGCGCGGATCTGGTGCTGGCACGGTAATTTTCCGCTACAAGGCGTGGGATGCTCACCGGTGCGACTGTGGGTTTCTGCTGGACGATAAGACCAAGGGAGCGCGGTCCACCGTGGCGCAATCCCATGGGCACCCTATTTCGCAGACAGAACACCTGTCCCGACAAAGGGCTGCGCCGATCTGGATCGCACCTTGGATTTCGGGTCGCAGCCACGCCCGACTTGAGACCGATTCCTGTATTATGGGGTGCGCAGGTCGGGTTTTGCCGACTTTCCATCATCGCAATTCGGCATAGAATCCGATTGGTTCACTTCCCCGCGCAGCGCGCCTCATCAAGCAAGTGGAGAAAAACCAATGGATATTTCATGCAACGGCCTGATCGACCGCAGGGGACGCAATGTGCGCCCGCGTCTCGCACGCCGCCACACATCCGACCTGCGCGCAATCGTATTGCACCAGACCACCGGCTCGACGTTTCTTGACGATCGCAATCAGGGCTGGCTGTCCTCCGGTTCTGGCGAGCATCGCGTCGACAGGATAAGCGCACATTTCGTGGTGCTGCAAAACGGCATCATCTATTACACCCACGACGTCGAGGATTACCGTTCGGGCAGCGCCGGGCGCGGGCGGGGAATCGACATCGAATTCGCCGGACGCTTTCCCCACGGCGATCTCCCCGACCCGGCGCAGCGCATATCCAAAGAAATGATCCGCGCGGGCCGCAACCTTGTGTTTGCTCTGATGCTTCAGACTGGCAACATCACCCATATCCACCCGCACGGACAGGTGCAGGGGCGGCAGAGATCGGACAATTCGGTCTGTGGCGGTCGGGACTCTTCGAATCCCTGCGGCAGTCTGGACAATTGCCCTGGGCCGGACATCTGGGTAAACATCGGACAGTGGTGCTCCGACATCTTCCATCTGACCTGCGACACACCCCTGCCCGGACTCGGCTTTCCCCAGCGCGGCATCGAATCTACCCAGAGCAATCCGGCCTATGACCTGCAGGTGTCGTGAGCCCCGGCCGGTTGCCCTGACCCCGGGTCGGGCACGGCTTGCACCCATGGTTCTTTTCCCGCCGCCAGTGTACAAGGCGGGAGCCAGACAGGAAGCGATCATGACGAAAAACCCCGGCAAAGCGCCCAGCGAAAAGAACAACAGCGGACGTGGCCAGCGCGATCTGACCATCAAGGTCAAGACGGCGCGGGGGCGCAAGCTGTCCTCGACACTCTGGCTGCAGCGGCAACTGAATGATCCCTATGTGAAAAAAGCCAACACAATGGGCTATCGCGGGCGGGCGGCATTCAAGATCCTCGAACTTGACGACAAGTATGGATTTCTCGTGTCCGGCGCGCGGATTGTCGATCTGGGCTGTGCGCCCGGCGGCTGGTGCCAGGTGGCGGCACGCCGGGTCAACGCTCTTGGCGACAGGTCAGGTCGAAAGATCGGTCGGGTTCTCGGGATCGATCTGCAAGAAATGGAGCCGATCGCGGGATGCGAGCTGCACCAGCTCGATTTCATGGCTGAGGGCGCGGATGAACAAGTCAAGGAATGGCTGGACGGACGCGCCGATGTGGTGATGTCGGACATGGCCGCCTCATCCTCGGGGCACAAGCAGACCGATCACCTGCGCATCATCGCTCTGTGCGACGCTGCCGCGCATTTCGCCTTTGACGTTCTGGAACCCGGCGGGACTTTTGTGGCCAAGGTTCTGGCCGGTGGAGCCGAGGGCGATCTGCAACGGCTGCTGAAACTGAAGTTTACAAAAGTCGTCAATGTCAAACCGCCCGCCAGCCGGGCAGACAGTTCCGAGAAATTCGTCGTGGCGACTGGCTTTCGCGGCTGACACCCACCGAACCTACACCGAAACTGCAACATCCGGTCACGCGACCACACGCGCGGTCACGCCAGCGTAACAAACTGTTTCAGATGGATTTTCTGGGCAGTTTAACGCGCGGCGCCAAAATCTTTTTCCTGTAACATTCAGGCCCTGCCCCAACGATTTTCGTTACAACAGCCCCGGCTGATTGACTTGGCACCGCCAAAAAACCCCGGTTTTCGGGGTATTATCGGGTCAGGCAGACACCCTTCTCCGGCACTCTTTTCTGTCACTTTTGTGATGTGCGCACACGCACAGTCCCATGGATCATTCCTTGGCTTTCGTTCGCCGCTGCGCAACCCACTTGTTCAACAGAGCCGGCGGGAACGACACACCGCCGCGACATTCAATCTCTTCCGCAATCACGCGGAGCCGACTTAAAGGATTAGAACCATGAAACTGAACGCATTTATCGCCGCCCTCGCCGTTGCCGCAACCGGAGCCGCAGCCCTGCCCGCCGTGGCTCAATCCGTCAGCGCCGGCGATGCACAGTTGGCCCGCTCGCTGGACGTCGCACCCGGCGCCCTGTCGCGCAGCCAGTTGATCCGCCTGGAGCAGGCTCGTGAAAATGGCGGCGCACAAGGCCGTGCCACCACAGCATTCATTCTGGCTCAAGACAAAGGCGTACGCGTATCGACAAGCGGTACCGATGTCAGCGCGACCAACCGGGCCATCCTTCTGCAAAACGCAGTTGAAGAAGGCGACACCGTATTGATCGCCCTGCGTTCGGGATCTTCACAGAACGCCACCAGCAATGATCAGCAAAGCACTTCGCCAGGCAAGGTCCAACTGGCCGCGTCCCTTGGTCTGAATGCAACCGACCACACCACTTCCGAACTGGTCGCAATCCAGACCAAGCGCATCTTTGAAGATAATTCGAAGTAAGTAAGAACGGTCTGAGTGAGTTCAGATCAGCAAGGCGTCGGGGAAACCCGGCGCCTTTTTCTATGGCTGATCCTTTTCCTCAAGCAACAACCATTCAGATTCTGCCGCAGCGAGCTTTTCCTGCCGCGCTATCAATGCTTCGGTCGCCTTGTTGAACTTGACCGGCTCGCGGGTGAACAGATCAGCGTCCATCAAAAGCTGTTCCAGCTTCGAAATCTCAGCCTCGATCCGCGCGATTTCGTCGGGCAACACATTCAGCCGGTGGGTTTCGGTGAACGATAAACCCGACTTGGCGGACTCGCGCTGTGATTCGGGTTTTCCAACCGGGCGGTTCTGTGCCGCCTCTGCGACAACAGCATCGTCCTTGCCCCGCTGGGCGCGGTAATCCGACCAGCCGCCGGCATAGGTCACGGCGCGCCCGTCCCCTTCCATCGCGATGGTCGTATCGGCCACCCGATCAAGGAAATCACGATCGTGGCTGACCAAAAGGACTGTGCCGTCATAATCGGCCAGCAAATCCTGCAACAGGTCCAGCGTTTCGACATCCAGATCGTTGGTCGGTTCGTCCAGCACCAGAACATTGCTCTGCCGCGCCATGATCCGCGCGAGCATAAGCCGCGCCTTTTCACCGCCCGAAAGCGTCCGCACCGGTGCGCGTGCCTGATCTTCGGTGAACAGAAAATCCTTGAGATATCCGACAACATGACGCGGAGTGCCGCGCACCATCACCTGATCCGCCTTGCCCGAGATCCCGATCTGCGGATCGCCAGTCAGATTCTCCCAGAGCGAAAGATCGCCCATCAATTGTTCACGGTTCTGATCGAACACCGCCAGCTCCAGATTGGTGCCGGCCTTTACCATGCCCGTGTCAGGTTCAAGTTCGCCAATCAGCATCTTCAACAGCGTGGTCTTGCCGACACCGTTCGGCCCGACAAAGGCAATCCGGTCGCCGCGCAAAATCCGCAGATCGAATGGCGCAAGGATCAACTTGTCCCCGTAAGTCTTTGAAATACCCGTGGCCTCGATCACCCGCTTGCCGCTGGCCGGACCTGCATCCAAAGCCATGGCTGCCGTGCCTTGCCGGCGGATCTGATCCGACCGCTGGGCACGCAGATCGGCCAGCGCGCGCACCCGGCCCTGATTGCGCTTGCGCCGGGCCGATATGCCCTCGACGGCCCATCTCGCCTCGGCCTTGATCTTGCGGTTCAGCTTGTGACGCTGGCTATCTTCTTCTTCCCAAAGGGTATCGCGCCATGCCTCGAAAGCATCGAAACCCTTTTCCTGCCGTCGTACCTGTCCCCGGTCGATCCAAAGGGTGGCGCGGGTCAGCGCTTTCAGGAACGCCCTGTCGTGGCTGATCAGAATGAACGCGGTCCGCGTTGTAGCCAGTTCGGCCTCAAGCCAACCAATCGCTTCAATGTCCAGGTGATTCGTCGGCTCGTCCAAAAGCATAAGCCCCGGCGCTTCCGCCAGCAGCTTGGCCAGCGCGGCGCGGCGTCGTTCACCGCCCGACGCCACGGATACGGCGCGCGACGGATCGAACTTCAACCCTTCAGCCACCATTTCGACCCGGTAAGATTCGGACGGGTCAAGACCGCTCGAGGCAAAATCGCCCAGAGTGGCGAAACCGGCCATCTCGGGCTCTTGCTCCATATATCCGACGCCGACACCGGGCGAAACCGTGCGGTTGCCGGAATCCGGCTCGACCAGCCCGGCCATCACCTTCATCAGGGTGGATTTTCCCGAACCGTTGCGGCCAACCAGCGCCACCCGGTCGTTTGGCTGTACCACAAGGTCAAGCCCGGAAAACACCGGATCGCCTCCGAAGGTCAGAGAAATATCAGAGAGTTGTAAGAGGGGTGCGCGTGCCATGGCCGCCTGCTAAGCCGCCCAGAGCGAAACGTCAACTGGGGCAACCACCCCCGACCAAGATCGCTGCCACTCGCGCCCGGCTTCTTCTTTGCAAAAATACTCCCGCCGGAGGCATCCGCCGTCATCTCCCGCGCTGCCGGTGTTTTCAGCCCGCTACTGCCCGCAGCAGGCGCGCCCGCGCTGCGGGCACCTTGGCGATTTCAAGTCCGGTGAACACATGCAGCGTGGCAAGATCCCGGTCGATCACCGCATGATCGCCGACCCATCCGCCCATCATCAGATAGGTCCGCAGCAACGGCGGCATGCCACGTTGCACCGTTCCGAAATCCGCCTCTGCGACAGCCCCCGCAGCTGTCCCCACAAGTGGCCCCGCAAGTGGCCCCGAACGGGATGGCACAGCGGCAAGCGACACGACCTCGGGCGCGCGGACCAGCGGGGCAAGGGCGGCAGGCGCTTGATGCTTTGCGGCCAGCGTCTTGAAAACATTGCGATAGCTATCGGCATCAGTGCCAGGAAATGACGAACAGCCGAACAAAAGACCGATCCCGCCGCGGTCAACCCGCCGGGTCAGCGCGCCCCAGGCCAGGCGCAGGATATCGGGGTCTGGAGCGCCGGGATGGATGCAGAATCGTCCCAATTCCAGCAACCGCCCGGTAAATCCCGCCAGCGGCTCCAGCCCATAGAACTGCGCCGCATAACTGGCACCGATCGCCCCGGCCGTCAGTTCCTGCACCCGAAAACAGCAGACCACCGCGCCCGCAGCATCTTCGATCAGGACATGTTCACAGGCCTGATCGAATCCGTCACGGTCATCGGCCGAACTGTCGCCGCGAAAGCACAAGCCGCGCAATCGCAGCACGGCGGCAAGATCAGCAGGCGTCGCGGCAAGCCGGACGGTAAGCCGGCCTCGGGCAAGGATCGTCATGCGCCCTGCCCTCCTCCGGCTTGGATACCACGCTTAAACACCCTAGATATGCTCTAACACCGGGCGCGCGACAAGCGCCCAAGGAACCGGAGAACGCAATGGACAAGACAATGGACAAAATTGAAAAGACCGATGCCGAATGGCAGGCGCAACTGTCGGAACTGGCGTATAAGGTGACGCGCAAACATGGCACCGAACGCGCTTTTTCCCATGACAACTTTCCAAAGGAAGCCGGCGAATTCGCCTGTGCCTGCTGCGGAGAGAGCCTGTTCGATCAGGCGCACAAGTTCGACAGCGGCACCGGCTGGCCCAGCTTCTGGAAACCGTCCAACCCCGAAATGGTGGGTGAGGAAACCGATCGTTCATGGTTTGCGACCCGGACCGAAGTACACTGCAACCGCTGCGCCGCACACCTTGGGCATGTATTTCCGGACGGCCCGCAACCGACGGGCCTGCGATATTGCCTGAATGGCGTCGCGCTCGAATTCAAGCCAAAGACATGACCAAAACGCTGTGCCGCGTGATTTTTCGTGCGGCACAGCGAGTTTCTTCACCAATCCGGAAACGGCCAATAAACCTGTTTTAATTAGTCCGCCAGTGGTTGGGTAACCCGATTTGACTTCGCAACCGTCGGCTGATGCGAATGAACAATGCCGAACTTTTAATCGGGCACCGGAGCCCGCGGGGTTGGTCTTTCATGCCATGGCCACGATCCCGAAGCGCCGGGGCTTTCGCTGTGCTGCATCGCCTCGCCCCTCGGAGATACACCCGCACAGAGGACGCAGGACGCGCTGCCACGGCCCGCTGGGCATTGGCGCGCGGCGGCCTTGCTGTCGGGGAATCTGTTCGCGATGCATCAAAGCGGTGGGCCGGACAGACGCGCAGCCGATCTGCTGCGTCGCTGTCTGGGTGCGCTGGGTTTTTACAGCCTGAAAATAGGCTGACTTCGCCCCGGGATACTAGGCTTAGGACAAAGTCGGAAGGTGGAGTTGACGCCGAGGCGACGACGTCAGTCGATGAACTCTCCGGCATTCAGGTTGCCGATGTTGCCAAACAACTGCTGCAGAAAGCCAACGCCCTTGACGTTGCTGTCGGTCACCCGGCGAGACAGGACGACAACGCGCCCGTCTTGCAGACCGAAGCGCTCGATGTTCTCCACCGTTCCGTCCGGGGTGAAGGAAATGGCCAGAACCTGCCGTTCGGTTTCTTCCGGCGCGCGATATGCGAAATGGCGAAAACGGCTCTGGACGTAATACCAGCCGCCGACATCCAGAACCCCGGTCGATGCCGGACGACCCACCGCAGCCGCAACCGTGTCGCGCGTATCAGCCCCCACCGAGATTTCTGCCAGATCCTCGTCATTCGGGACATAGCCGTGATTGCGATAGACCGACGTGCAGCCCGCAACGGCCAGCACCATCAGCATGGCTGTCGCCCGCACAACCGTTCCGGCCCGATTATTCCCGGCCCGATTGCCCCCGGCTTTGATGCTCCCGGCCCTGTAACCCATGTGCCGCCCCTGCTCTGCTTTTAACTTGTCGCCTTAAGGACTACAGTTTCGCTGCCCGCTGTTCAAGAATCGAAAGTGCCATGGCCGAAACCTCTGAAATCTGGTCCCATCCCGTGCGTCTTGCCGATCTGGCGAAACGACGCGCCACATCCTTTGAATTGGTCCCCGACGCCGCCACCCGCAAGGGAATTGCCGCGGCACTGGGAATCGATGCGCTCCGCAAATTGCGCTTTTCCGGCACTCTGACGCCTCAGGGTAGGCAGGATTGGGCGCTTTCGGCCACTTTGGGCGCCACGGGAGTACAGCCCTGTGTGGTGACGCTGGCCCCTGTGACCAGCCGGATCGATACTCAGGTCATCCGCTATTACATGGCCGAGCTGCCTGACCTGCCGGAAGGCGGCGAAACCGAAATGTCGGGCGATGACAACATCGAGCCGCTGCCCGCAACGCTCGATCTTGGCGCCGTCATGGTCGAATCGCTGGCGTTGGCCCTGCCCGACTTTCCCCGTGCCGAAGGTGTCGAACTCGGAACCGCCGTCTTCACCGAGCCGGGTCGCGTCCCGATGCAGGACGAAGACGCCCGCCCTTTCGCCGGATTGCGCGACGCGATGGCAGGCAAACCCGACAAGCAAGACTGAGTCCGCGCCCGAATCCACTTGCATTGCTGTGTGTTCGCGATAATGTTTACGCTCTTTTCCGGTGCTGCCCAAGCGGGGCTTGAACGCCGCGCCGTAAGCGCGTAGTGCCCCGGGAGCACAAAGAACCATTTCAGACGCCCGGGTTGCCTCGGGCCCGACACCCGAGGTTAGACATGGCCGTCCCACAGAATAAGATTACGAAATCCCGCCGCAACATGCGTCGTTCGCACGACTTCCTGACGCCAGGAAATCCTGCCGAGTGCCCGAACTGCGGCGAACTCAAGCGTCCGCATCACGTCTGCGGTGCATGCGGTCACTATGCCGAGCGTGAAGTCATCGCGCAGGCGGCTGAGGTCGATCTGGACGAAGACGCGGCATAAGCCCGCGTCACTCTCCGCGCCCGGCCCCGCCGCGCAAGATGCCTCAGAACGCACCCACCCCGCCGCCGGACGACGCTCCGGACCCTAAGGCCCCGGGACGCACGATCATCTCGGTCGACGGGATGGGCGGCGATCAGGGGCCGAAGGCGGTCGTCGAAGGCATGGCGATGTCGGCCGACAAGAATCCCGATATCGGCTTTATCCTGCACGGCGTACGCGACGTGTTGCAGCCGCTTGTCGCCCGCCACGGGCTAAGCGACCGCTGCGACATCCGCGACACCCCGGGTGTCGTGTCGATGGAGGACAAGCCAAGTCAGGTCATGCGGCACGGCAAGGATACGTCGATGTGGTCGACGATCGAAGCTGTGCGCAACGGCGAAGCCGACGTGGCCGTGTCCTGCGGCAATACCGGCGCGCTGATGGCTGTCAGCATGCTGCGCCTGCGCAAGATGGAAGGGGTAAACCGCCCCGCCATCGCCTGTCTCTGGCCGTCGCGAAATCCCGGCGGGTTCAATCTCATGCTGGACGTGGGCGCCGATATTCGCGCCGATCAGGACGATCTGTTGCAATATGCGATGATGGGCGCCTCTTTTGCCCGCAATGGTCTGGGCCTGACAATGCCGCGCATCGGGTTGCTGAATGTCGGCACCGAAGAACACAAGGGACGCGCCGAACTGAAGGCCGCCCATGAACTGATCTCTGCTGCTGCACCCTCGGGCGATTTCGACTTTGTCGGCTTTGTCGAAGGCGGCGATATCCCCAGTGACCGGGTGGATGTGATTGTCACCGACGGTTTCACCGGCAATGTCGCGCTGAAAACTGGCGAAGGCACTGCCACCCTGATTCGCGAACTCCTGCGCGAAGTCTTCGGCCACACCATTCTGTCCCGCGTCGCGGCCTTGCTGGCGCTCAGATCTCTCAAGCGGCTGCAAAAGCGCATTGATCCACGTCAGGTGAACGGTGGCGTCTTCCTTGGCCTGAACGGCACGGTGGTCAAATCTCACGGCAGCGCCGACGCAACCGGCGTGTCGGCGGCGATCAAGCTGTCGTTCAAACTGGCGCAGAACGGTTTCAACCGAAAGCTGGCCGCGCGAGTGGCGCAGGGCATGGCGCACCGGCAAGAGTTCGCTACCAATCCCGAAAACGAGGAGACGACATGACCACGCGTGCGGTTGTCCGAGGGGTTGGTCATTATCTTCCCGACCGGGTTGTCGAAAACGCCGAATTCGAAGCGACGATCGACACGTCGGATGCCTGGATCCGTTCGCGCAGCGGAATCGAGAGGCGCCATTTTGCTGCTGAGGGACAAACCACCTCTGAGATGGCCACCCGCGCCGCCCGCGCCGCGCTGGACGATGCCGGAATGGGGCCCGACGATATCGATGCGATCATCCTTGCCACCTCGACCGCCGATCTGACCTTTCCGTCGGCGGCAACGATGGTGCAGGCCAACCTTGGCATGACTCACGGTTTCGCCTTCGACATTCAGGCCGTCTGTGCCGGATTCGTCTTTGCACTGGCGAATGCCAATGCTCTGATTCTGTCCGGGCAGGCCGAACGGGTGCTGATCATCGGCGCAGAAACCTTTTCGCGGCTGATGGACTGGACCGATCGAAGCACCTGCGTGCTGTTCGGCGATGGCGCCGGCGCATTGGTGTTGGAAAAAGCAACCGGAACCGGCGCGAATACCGACCGTGGCATCCTGTCGACCGATCTGCATTCCGACGGGCGACACAGGGCAGCGCTTTACGTTGACGGCGGCGTATCCACCGGCAAGACCGGCCATCTGCGGATGGAAGGCAAGGAAGTGTTCCGTCACGCCGTCGAAAAACTGGCAGATACCGCTCACCGCGCCTTGGCCCGCGCCGGGCTGAGCAATGAAGATGTTGACTGGATGGTACCGCATCAGGCCAACCTGCGGATCATCCGCAGCACGGCGCAAAAAATGGGTCTGCCGCTGGAAAAGGTCATTCTGACCGTTCAGGACCATGGCAACACCTCGGCTGCGTCGATCCCTCTGGCCCTTTCCGTCGGCAAACAGCGCGGCCAAATCCGCGAGGGTCATCTGCTTGCGACCGAGGCAATCGGGGGCGGGCTCGCCTGGGGTTCGGTCATCCTGCGTTGGTAAGCGCCCAAATCTGCGGCCGCTTTCCCGCCAGCCCCCCGGACATCAGAGACAACACCCCCCGCAAGGTTAAGACCAGACGTTCACACCATCGCCCAAGTCATTGCGATTGACTTGTTTTCATGCAGCCGCCATGTTTGTCAAAACGGGGGAGAAACCAGAATGAGCGACAAGACTTTGACTCGGATGGACCTGAGCGAAGCGGTGTTCCGGGAAGTCGGGCTGAGCCGCAATGAATCCGCACAACTGGTGGAGAGCGTTCTGGGCCATATGTCCGACGCCCTTGCCAATGGTGAGTCCGTCAAGATTTCATCTTTCGGTACGTTCTCGGTGCGCGAAAAATCAGCCCGTGTCGGGCGCAATCCCAAGACCGGCGAAGAGGTGCCAATTCACCCCCGCCGCGTTCTCACCTTTCGCCCCTCGCACCTGATGCGTGATCGCGTGGCGGACGGCAACAAACGGTAGGAACCTGTGGTAAAATCGCCCGATGCCTTTCGCACGATAAGCGAAGTCGCCGAATGGCTGGACGTTCCGACCCATGTTCTGCGGTTTTGGGAGAGCCGGTTCACGCAGGTCAAACCCGTTAAACGTGCGGGCGGGCGGCGCTATTACCGTCCCGCCGATATGGAATTACTGGGCGGTATCAAGAAGTTACTCCACGAAGATGGGCTGACCATCCGCGGGGTCCAGAAAATACTGCGCGATGACGGGGTCCGGCATGTCTCGGACCTGTCCCATGCTGTTGACGGGCCGCCGGCCGCGCCCATTCTGCAACCCGTCCGTGCGGCGCGCGATATCACGCCCGTCTCCGCCTCCGCGGTTCCCGACGACAGTGACGATGAAAGCCCGATGGCTGTCGACGTGCCGCTTCAGCCCGAAACCGCCGAGGTCGTGGCCTTTGACCGCGAACTGCGCGGCTTAGGCCGGACGCCAGAGCCGCAGTCCGAAGAATCACTGAACCGCTGGCCCTTCGTCGACGATCCCGATGATCCACGCGCGCATCCGGACGCGTCCGGATCTGAAACCGCAGACCCTGACACGGCAGAAACTGATCCGGTCGAATCTGATCTCGCCCTGTTTGCACCGACTCCGACTGAACCGCCCGGGCCGGGGATTTCCATGCCGGAGTCCGCCGTGCCGAATCTTTCGGTCGAATCGCCCGCCCCCGCAGTGCCTCCCAGCGACGCAGAGCCCGACTCAGCCCCGTTTACCCTCTCCGGGGCCCTCGACCGCCTGCGCACCATCCCCCGTGACCGGCTGACCGAGAGGGCGGACACACTGCGCCCGCTGGTCGCCCGCCTTGCCGATCTCAGCGCACGCATGGGTTCCCGGTGATTCGACGAATAGTTCCCGGATCTACACCGATCGGCCCTTGCCACCGGGAACGGATCGGTTAAAAGCACCAGCAGTCGGGCTATAGCGCAGTCTGGTAGCGCGTCCGTCTGGGGGACGGAAGGTCGCAGGTTCGAGTCCTGCTAGCCCGACCAACAGCCCTACCATTGCTGAACCACCCAAACCGGGGGCCGATATGACTGGCGTTCTGCCCTCGCAATCCTTGCGCCGGATGATTTCCGATGGCGCAATCACCGCGACCCCCGACATTATCGATGAACAGATACAGCCCGCATCCCTTGACCTGCGACTCGGGTCTGTGGCTTGGCGTGTGCGCGCCTCCTTTCTGACCGGCGCCGGCGCCACGGTGGCGCAGCGGCTCGAAGATTTCGCGATGCACAAGGTCGATCTGACGGGCGGCGCGGTTCTGGAAAAGGGCTGTGTCTATGTCGTTCCGCTGATGGAGCATCTGGCCCTGCCCACAGGAATACAGGCCGTCGCAAACGCCAAAAGCTCGACCGGGCGGCTTGATCTCCTGACCCGCGCGGTCACCGACGGCGGCACCGAATTTGACCGGATTCCCGATGGCTATACCGGACCGCTCTATGCCGAAATCTGCCCCCGGTCGTTCTCGGTGCTGGTGCGCCCGGGAATGCGGCTGAACCAGATCCGGTTTCGGGCCGGTCAGGCCCGGCTGGATGACAGCGCCTTGCGCGCCCTTCACGCCGAAACGCCGCTGGTCGACAGCACGGCGGTGATCGACGACGGATTGGGCTTTTCGGTCGATCTGCAACCCCGCACCGGAACGCTGGTCGGCTACCGTGCCAAACCGCACACCGGGGTGATCGATCTCGACAAGCTCGCCCATTACGACCCGGCCGAGTATTGGGAGGATCTGCGCAGCGCCAGTGGCCGGATCATCCTGGACCCCGGCGCGTTCTATATTCTCGTCAGCCGCGAATCTGTTGTGATTCCGCCCTGCTATGCCGCTGAGATGGCACCGTTTCTGGCCATGGCCGGCGAATTTCGGGTGCATTATGCCGGATTTTTCGATCCCGGTTTCGGCTGGGCCGAAGCAGGCGGCGCCGGGTCGCGCGGCGTGCTTGAGGTGCGGTGTCACGAAGCACCTTTTGTGCTGGAGCACGGTCAGATCGTCGGACGGCTGGTCTATGAGCGCATGTCCGAACGGCCCGAAACACTCTATGGCAGCGGTATCGCGTCAAACTATCAGGGTCAGGGGCTGAAGCTGTCGAAACACTTCCGCGCAGAGTAATCGCAGACCCAACCGCGCCCCCTTCCCCATTTCTTCTTTGCAAAAATACTCCCGCGCGGAGCGCATCCAACGCACCGATATGCGCCGCCGCTACGGGGTCAGAACCGCCCGATCCGCCGCCCCACCCGGACCGCCTGTTTCACGCGTTTGGCGTTCTGGCGTGCCGAGCGGGCCTCGATCCGCTCCTCGGGCGTCATGTCCTCGACCGCCTTGCGCGGGCCCGCCATCCGGTTGACGCCCATGTTGATGCCCTTATTCATCACCTGCCGTGTGAGCATTCGCATGATCATGTTGATTAACTGGTTCATCGCCTCTCCCCGGCCCGGGTCACCCGGGCGTTTCCTCGTCGAACAATCCACCCTGTCCCTCGGTGTCCTCGTCGTCTTGCGACAAGATATCCGGCGGCGGGCGGTTTTCAAGCAGACCGGCCGCGCGCAACTCTTTCAGCCCCGGCAGATCGCGTGCCGATTCCAGCCCGAAGTGGTCCAGAAAATCCTGCGTCACGATGAATGTCACCGGACGCCCCGGCGTCATCCGCCTGCGTCCCAGCCGGATCCATTCCAGTTCCAGCAATTGATCGACGGTGCCGCGCGACACCGAAACACCGCGGATTTCCTCGATCTCGGCCCGTGTCACCGGCTGATGATAGGCGACGATCGACAGGGTTTCGATTGCGGCGCGTGACAGTTTGCGCAGCTCGACGGTTTCGCGCTGCATCAGAAACCCCAGATCGGGTGCCGTGCGCAGGGCCCAGGCTTCGCCCACTTTCACCACCTGCACACCGCGCCCGTCATAGCGGCGGCGCAGGTTGTCCAGCGCGCCAGAGGCATCGCAGCCGTGCGGCATTCGCGCGTTCAGATCGGCCACCGTAATCGGATTGGCGCTGGCGAACAGCACCGCCTCGACCATGCGTTCCTGCTCGCCCATTGGCGGGGCCTCGAACAGGCTTTCTTCGGATACGGGGCGGCGGTTACTCATCAGATTTCCCGTGCACGGATCTGGATCGGTTCGTACAGGCCGGATTGGCGAATGTGGATCTTGCCTGCCTTGGTCAGTTCAAGCGAGGCGGCAAAATGGCTGGCCGTGGCGCTGCGCCGACGCACCGGATCGGTCTGCCAGCCATCCGGGAGATATGACAAAAGGTCAGTCCACTCGCCCGCATATCCGATCAGCCCGCGCATACGCTCCAATGCCTCTTCCAGCGTCATCACATTGGTACGGTCCAACACAAAGGGGCGGAAATCGTCTTTGGTGCGAATCCGGGCATAGGCCTGCATCAGATCCAGCAGCGTCGCGGTATATTCGACCCGGCGCACCCGCTGGACCGCCTCGCCCTGCCCCCGGGCAAAGAAATCACGGCCCAACTGGTCACGGCCCATCAGCCGCGCGGCACAGTCACGCATGGCCGCCAGCCGTTCCAGTTGAAACGCCAGATGCGCGGCAAGATCTTCGCCAGATGGCCCCTCGTCCTTGGGATCGGGCGGCAGCAAAAGGCGCGACTTGAGAAATGCCAACCAGGCCGCCATGACCAGATAATCTGCGGCCAGTTCGATGCGGAGCGCCGTGGCTGTCTCGACGAAATGCAGGTATTGCCGCGCCAGTGCCAGCACCGAAATCTGCCGCAGATCGACCTTTTGCGTCCGCGACAGGGTCAGCAGAAGGTCGAGCGGCCCCTCGAACCCGTCAACGTCAACAATCAGCGCCTCGGCGGCCAGCCGTTCGGCGACAGGATCGAAAATGATGTCGTCTTCTGCGCTGTCAGCCATTCACCAGCCCGCCCATCAGACCAGCCCTGTCATCAAGCCCGCAAGTTCGGCCTCGGCAGACGGAATGTCAATCTCGGCGGGCGAGCGGCGCCTGGCAAGCGCACTCTCGGCACGACCGGCGGCCTTGGGGGTGAATTCGGGCACCACACCGGCCAGCACCCGGCGCTCGGGCAGATCGCCATTGCAATGCAACACCAGATCGCAGCCGGCATCCAGCGCCGCAAGGGCACGTTCAGTGATGCTGCCGCCCAGTGCCTCCATCGAGATGTCATCGGTCATCAGCAGGCCGTCAAAGCCGATCTCACGGCGGATGATGTCGATCAATACCGGCGACACAGTGGCGGCGCGTGCGTCCAGTGCGGAAAACAGCATATGTGCCGTCATCGCCATGGGCAAATCGGCCAGCGCACGGAAGGGCACGAAATCACTTGCCGTCAGGGTGTCGTGATCGGCGTCGCTGACCGGCAGATTGATATGGCTGTCAACCCGGCCACGCCCGTGCCCCGGTATGTGTTTCATCACCGGCAAGACACCGGCGTCCAGCAGACCGTCGGACAGCGCGCGGGCCATGGCGGTGACAATCTGGGCGTTGTCGCCGAAACACCGGTTGCGCAGAAACGGGTGGGTGTCCGGCGTCGCCACATCGCAGGTCGGCGCGCAGTTCACGTCGATCCCGACGCGGCGCAGTTCATCGCCGATCAACAACCCGCGCAGATACATTGCCCGGCTTGATCCGCCCGAGGCCGCAACATGATCAAGCGGTGGCAGCCACTGGCGCCAGTGCGGCGGAGCCATCCGCTGAACCCGCCCGCCCTCCTGATCGATCATGATCGGCGCGTCACGCCCCAGCGCCTCGCGGATCGACGCGCAAAGCGCGGCAACCTGTGGCGGTGAATCGATATTGCGGGCAAACAGGATCACACCCCAAGGGGCGGCATCGCGCAAGAAGGCCGTTTCGTCAGGCGCAAGCGCCAGACCATCGACCCCGACCGTGAATGCACGCACCATGGATCAGCGCACCACCACGGGGATGCAATCGGCCTTGTCGGCCATCAGGGCCGAACAGAACCGCCGCGCATCGCTCAGGTCATCGAACCCCATGGCGCGCAGACGATAGAACGTCTTGCCGCCCGATTGCGCCCGCTGCACGACTCGCTGCTTGCCGGTAAAGAAGGCCTCGAACCGGCCACCGATCTTGTCCCACTGGGCGCGGGCAACCTCGGCGGATTCGAAGGCGCCCAGTTGCACCAGACGGGTGCCCGACGGGATGCTGTCGGCGGAAATTTCCATATCGGCCGAAACGGTGGCCACGTTGACCGGGGTTTCAACCGCTGCGAGTCGCAGATCGCTGGGCCTTGATGGCGGGCGGGGCGAACGGCGCAGCCCGGCCTCGTCACGCTGCGCCGAAGGCTCGCTTAACGGCACGACGCCTTCGGACAGCGCCTCGGCCAGGGCAAGCGCGTCGGCCCGCGGATCGCCGGTCAGTTCGGGCAGGACAACGTCGGCATCATCGCTCGACAGAGCCTCGGCGACGGCCATATCGGTGGCCAGCGCGTCTTCGGGCACATCTTGAAAATCGATCGGCGCGTCGGCGGTGTCGTTTGCGGTTTCACTTGCGGTGTCGCTTGCGGGCGGTGGTGCCTGATCCAGAACCGGACGCGGCAGTTTTGGCTGCGGCAGATCCTCGGCCGCCAGATTCAGCGGCGCAGGGGCAAGGATCACTGACTCAGCCGGACCGCCCGCCAGACCCGCGGCTGCCACCTGATTGACCGAAAGCCCTTGATGTGCGGCATTGGTTCCGCCGGGGTTCTCGGGCGCGACACGCACCGGACCTTCCAGCGCCCGGACCACCGGAACACCGGTCACATCCCGCACCAACAACTTGTAGCCCCAGACGCCCGCGCCCAGAATCAAGCCCAGCGACAACAGCCCGCCGGCCCAGTTCGCTGCGGATTGCACCGCACGCGCCCGGGTCCCGGGCACTTCATCCCGGTCCGCGTCGTTGTAAACGTCCGCCATAATTTGCCTCACTGCTCGCACCGTCGGGCGCCAGAAACGGCGCGAATACCGCGATGTCTTCTTTAAAACTGCCTGCGTCCTAGCCTGCCGGGCACCTGTTGATCAGCGCATTTCTTCGACGGGCGTTACGCCCAGAATACCAAGACCTGCGGAAATGACAACGAAAACGGCACGCGGCAGGGCAATTTTGCCACGAGTCGCCTCAGGATCGCCGTCTTGCAGGAACCGCACCCCATGCTGTTCGCTGCCACGGTTCCAAAGGGCATGGAAATCCGACGCCAGTTCATAGAGGTAAAAGGCGATCCGGTGCGGTTCGTTGTTGCGCGCAGCGATCTCGACCAGACGCGGCCATTCGGCCAGTTTTCGCGCCACAGCGAACTCCGAAGCATCGCTGATCACCGGTGCGCCGGTCAGATCAACTCCCTGATCGGCCGCCTTGCGCAAGACCGAATGGATCCGCGCACTGGCATATTGGACATAGAAAACCGCGTTATCCTTGGACTGTTCCACGACTTTGGAAAAATCGAAATCCAGCGGCGCGTCGTTCTTGCGCGTCAGCATGGTGAACCGTGTGACATCCGCGCCGACTTCTTCGACCACATCGGCAAGCGTGACAAAGGTTCCCGCCCGTTTGGACATCTTGAACGGCTCGCCGTTCTGGTACAGTTTCACCAGTTGCGTCAGCTTGACGTCCAGCGAGACGCGGCCATCGGACAAAGCAGCCACTGCCGCCTTCATCCGCTTGACATAGCCGCCATGGTCGGCGCCCAGAACATCAATCAGCTCATCAAAGCCACGCTGAATCTTGTCAAAGTGATAGGCAATATCGGGCGCAAAATATGTCCAGGATCCGTCGTGTTTCTGCACCGGGCGATCCACGTCATCGCCATGGGCGGTCGAGCGGAACAGGGTCTGTTCGCGCGCCTCCCAGTCATCGGGCAACTTGCCCTTGGGCGGCTCCAGCGTGCCTTCATAAATCAGCCCCTTGGAGCGCAGATCATCAATCGACGCCTCGATCAGGCCGGTCCCATACAGGGATTTCTCGGAATAAAAACTGTCCATCACCACGCCCAGCCGGGCCAGATCGGCACGGATCAGGCCCATCATCGCGTCAGTTGAGAATTCGCGCACATCCTGAAGCCAGACCTGTTCGTCCTTGTCGACATAGGCATCGCCGACTTTCGCCTTCAGCGCCTCGCCCACTTCAATCAGGTAATCGCCGGGATAGGTGCCCTCGGGCCAGTCAACGCTCAGGTCATGCGCCTCAAGATACCGCAGGTACACCGACCGGGCCAGAACATCGACCTGCGCGCCGCCGTCGTTGATGTAATATTCCCGCGTCACATCCCAACCGGCATAATCCAGCAGCGAAGCCAGAGCATCGCCAAACACCGCGCCCCTTGTGTGTCCCACATGCAGCGGGCCGGTGGGGTTGGCGCTGACGTATTCCACCAGCACGCGACGCCCTGCCCCCATATCCGACCGGCCATAGTCCGGATCACCAAGGATCGCGGTCACCACCCCGGTCCAGACCTCGGGCATCAGCCGCAGGTTCAGAAACCCCGGCCCCGCCACATCGGCGCTTTCGATGCGTGGATCGGCCAGCAGATGCGCGGCCAGCGCGATGGCTATGTCACGCGGTTTCATTCCCGAGGGCTTGGCCAGCACCATCGCCGCATTGGTCGCCATGTCGCCATGGGCCGCATCGCGCGGCGGTTCGACCGCGACCTGCGCCATCTCAAGCCCCGCGGGCAGCGCGCCTTCGGCAACCATGGCTTCAAGCGAGTTGATCACAAGCGCGCGGATATCGGCAAACAGGTTCATCGGTCATGTCCTCAGGGGTTGACGGCGGTTTATCACGCGACGGCACGGGGTCAACTCGTCACCGGACCAGCCGTCACGCTGCGCCGACCGGGTTATACCGGATCGCCGGATCTCAACCCTGTTCGGTGCCCCCGTCCGTCTCCTTGCGCTTTTTCGCACCCGGCGCACCGCTTGGCGCGGTGTCGCCCTTTTCAGCGCGGGCAATTTTGACCGCGACCTGCTCATCGGCGGGCGCGCCGTCGGCTTCGGTTTCCTGTGTCTGGATGTTTTCGGTTCCCGGCGGGACCATCGTGATCAGCCGCATATCAGGCTTGCCCGAGAAATCCTTGGTCAGCTTTTTCCACAACAGATGAAATTCCCCGGCGTCGTCGATGTGACCCAGAATGATTGCCTCGGGGCGCAGGGCGCGCCAGTCGTCCAGCCCAAATTCCTCGGTCAGGCGCGTGGCACGGAATTTCCACCCCTCCCACATGAGCCGGCTCATGCCGTTATAGGTTTCGCCACCACTGAACTCTTGCCCACCAAGCGAGGCGGGAAGTTGATTGCGGGTGAATTCGGATTTCTCACGGGTCAGTTGCCAGACCTTTTCACGCCCGAATTCAGGCGCAAGATCCGTTGCAACCAGCGTGTTATAAGCGTCGTTGTCCGTTGCCGTGATCACCGTGTCGAACCGGTTGATCTCGACCCGGTGCTCGGCGACCTCTGACAGAATATCGCCAAAGAACGTCGGGATATCCGCCGCCCGGGCGCGGGCCAGATGACTGCGGTTCGGATCGGCGATCAGCACGGGAATGTCATGTTTGGCCAGCACCTCGGCCAGACCGACCGACCAGCGCGATCCGCCAACGATCAACAGCCCGGGCTTTTCCGACGCAACCAGCCCGAGCCAGCGCGCCATCGGCGCCAGCGTGAACCCGTGCAACACCACCGTCACCGCAACCAGCACAAACGACATCGGCCCGATCAGCGCGCCATCGGCGACCCCCAGATCGGCCAGCCGTGTGCCGAACAACCCCGCCACCGCCACCAGAACCACGCCGCGCGGCCCGGTCAGCGCCACAAGCAACCGTTCCTTCATTGGCAGAGAGGTAAACGCCAGCGCGATCATCACCGTCAGTGGCCGCGCCACCAGCACCACCAGCGCCACAAACAGCCCCGCGCGCCAAGTCAACTGCCCCAGCGCTGCGAAATCCAGCGATGCGGCCAGCAGGATAAACACCCCGGACACCAAAAGAACCGTCGCATGTTCCTTGAAGCGGCGCAGCTCTTCGTAGCTGGCCAGCCCCGAATTTGCGATAACGATCCCCATCACCGTCACCGCCAACAGCCCGCTTTCGTGCAGCACTGCATCCGATGCGGCAAAGGTGCCCAACAGCGTCACGAAAAGCAGCGGCACCTTCATGTATTCCGGCACCCAGGCGCGTTTATAAGACCGTGCAAGGCCCCAACCTGCGGCCAGCCCCAAGGCCGTCGCCACGCCGATACCAAAGAAGAATGCGCCAACCGCATCGCCTGCCGTCGTAGCGGTGTTCAGCACCAGAACGACGGTAAAGGCCAGAACCGCCGCCAGCGCGCCCAGCGGATCGTTGACGATCGCCTCCCATTGCAACAGGGCGGCGGGGCGACGCGACAGACGCGCCGTGCGTAAAAGTGGGGCGATCACCGTCGGACCGGTAACGATCATGATGCCACCGAACACCGCAGCGCTTTCCCATGACAGCCCCGCCCCCCAGCGCAGCGCAAGCGTACTGGTCAGCCAGCCAACCGGCGCTCCGATGAACACCAGCCGCCGTACCCCTTCGGCAGCGTCACGCAGGGACTGAAAGTTCAGGGTCAGACCGCCCTCGAACAGGATCACCGCAACGGCAAGCGAAATCATCGGCCCGGTCAGTGGCCCGATATCGCGCATCGGATCGAAAATTCCGGTGACCGGTCCGGCCAGAACGCCAATCGCCAGCATGAACACGATGGCAGGCATGCGCAGCTTCCACGCCAGCCATTGCGCGCCGACGCCCAGCACCCCGACGAGAGCGATTGCCTGTACCGGGCTTATCGCGCCCTCGGTGCCGGTTGCCATTGATCATCCCTTCAATCTGTTCGCGGCCCGATCAAGGCACAATTCGCCCGCCCAGCACATGCGGCGTCGCCGTGCCCGCGCCCAGATCACTCCCGCCGCACAGGCGAACATGGGCCTGAATCGCGAACCGGTCGGTCATTCCCGAGATGTAATCCACAACGATGCGTGCCAGTTCCGTCTCGGTCGTCGCTTCGGCGACATCTTTTCTCCACTGCCGGGGCAATTGCGACGGATCGGACATATAGAGCGGGAAAAGATCGTTGATCTTTGCGGTCACCTCGGTGCGCATTTCCACCACTTTCGGTGCGCGGTACATGCGGTGAAACAGGAAATCCCGGATCACCTTGAGATCGCGCCAGACAGGATCGGAAAACCGCACCACGGGCCGCCCGGCATCACGCACTGCCTGTGCGCTTTGCGGCGACACCTCTTCCAGCACCAGCCGCGCCTGCGCGATCACATCCTCGACCAACAGGCCAAAGAACCGGCGCAGCGCCTCGTGCCGACGTCTATAGTAATTCAGATCGGGATACAGCGCATCGACCCGTTCAAAACATGGACCCAACAGCGGCATTGCGGCCAGTTCATCGGTGGAAAACAACTCGGCGCGCAAACCATCATGCAGATCGTGGTTGTTATAAGCGATATCGTCGGCAAGTGCGGCGACCTGCGCCTCGGGGCCTGCGAAACTGTGCAACTCAAGATCGTGGCGCTCGTTATATCCGGCCAGCGCATAGGGAACCGGCTCGCCCACAACGCCGTCGCCCGGGCGGGGCGCAACAGGACCGTTGTGTTTCGCGATCCCCTCCAACGTCTCCCACGTCAGGTTCAGCCCGTCGAATTCGGCATAGTGCCGCTCCAATGACGTAACGATGCGGATTGCCTGTGCGTTGTGATCGAACCCGCCATAGGGCGCCATCAGTTCGGCCAGCGCCTCTTCACCGGTGTGGCCAAACGGGGGGTGGCCCAGATCGTGGGCCAGAGCAATCGCCTCGGTCAATTCGCCGTTCAGCCCCAGAACACCGGAAATCGTGCGCGCAACCTGCGCAACCTCGATGCTATGGGTCAGGCGGGTGCGGAAATAGTCACCCTCGTGTTCGATGAACACCTGTGTCTTGTGTTTCAGCCGCCGAAACGCGCTGGCATGGATGATCCTGTCCCGGTCGCGCTGAAAACAGCTGCGGAACGCCGACTCTTCCTCTGGGTACAGCCTGCCCCGGCTGTTTTCGGGCCGTGTTGCAAAGACCGCTTTCATTGTCATGCCCGTTCTTGTGACCCAGTGTTGGTGAGCATATATTGCAAGCCAAGCCCAAGTAAAACGCGAAAGGCCATGCGATGGACCTGACCCTACCCCCACAAGTCACCGACCGCGCCTTTGCCCGGCTGGCCGAAATCAACGAATCCGCCGATGCCCCTCAAGCCCTGCGCGTCGCCGTCGACGGCGGCGGATGCTCGGGCTTTCAATACGAGATCCGGCTGGATGTCGCCCCCGAGGCCGACGATCTGGTGTTGGAAAAGGACGGGCAACGCGTGTTTGTCGATTCCATCTCGCTGCCGTTCCTGTCAAATGCGGTGATCGACTTCTCCGAAGAGCTGATCGGCGCGCGGTTTGTCATCAACAACCCCAATGCAACATCCTCTTGCGGTTGCGGCACATCGTTTTCAATGTAACCCGCGTTTTCCCAGCTTGCGACGGGCCGCGCGGCGCCGTCGGCGCTGGATCGAGTCAGTTTGACCTGAATGTCATCATTCCATGCGGACAGACCTGATAACAACGGGTTGCGGTCGTCTGGGCCAGCGGCCTGCCCTTGGCCGTCACAATCGAAACGCTTATGGTTCTGATGCACGAATGCTTGATTTGCCCGGTGCTCTGCGCAACAAGGCGGGCAAAACAGGAGCCAACATGAGAATTGCCACCTTCAACATCAACGGCATCAAGGCGCGGATCGGCGCCCTTTCCGATTGGCTGGCCGAAAGCGCGCCGGATGTGGCGATCCTGCAGGAAATCAAATCAGTCAACGAGAACTTCCCAACAGAACACTTTGAAGACATGGGATATTCTGTTCACCTGCATGGACAGAAATCGTTTAACGGTGTGGCGATCCTATCGAAGCTGCCGCTTGAAGATGTGACCACTGGTCTGCCCGGCGACAACGAAGACGAGCAGGCCCGCTGGATCGAAGCGACGGTGATCGGCGAAAAGCCCATCAAGCTCTGCGGGTTGTACCTGCCCAACGGCAATCCGGCACCGGGGCCGAAGTACGACTATAAAATGGCATGGATGGAGCGTTTGCACGCCCGGGCCGAACAACTTCTGCAAGATGAAGAAACCGCCCTAATGTGCGGCGATTACAACATTATCCCACAAGACGAAGACGCTGCTCGCCCCGATGCCTGGCGCGAAGATGCTTTGGGCCTGCCTGCGTCGCGCGACGCCTATCGCCGCATTCTGAACCTCGGGTTCACCGAAGCATTCCGCGCCAGAACCCAAGGCGGCGGGCATTATTCATTCTGGGACTATCAGGCAGGCGCCTGGAACCGCAACGATGGTATCCGCATCGACCACTTCCTGTTGACCCCGCAATGCGCTGATCTGCTTGCAAATTGCTGGATTGAGTCCGAATTGCGCGGCCGCGAGAAACCCTCAGACCATGTTCCGGTCTGGATCGAACTCGCGGCCTGAACCGGCTACTCCGCCGCCACCCTGCGCGACAACAACATAGGCTTCAGGTACCGCCCGGTATGACTCTCGGGCGCCTCGGCCACCTGTTCGGGCGTGCCGGTCGCCACAATCATGCCACCGCCGTCGCCGCCTTCGGGGCCGATGTCGATAATCCAGTCGGCGGTTTTTATCACGTCGAGATTATGCTCGATCACCACGACAGAATTGCCCTGATCCACCAGTTCGTGCAGCACTTCCAACAGCTTGCGCACATCCTCGAAATGCAGTCCGGTGGTCGGCTCGTCCAGAATATACAGCGTGCGACCCGTCGACCGTTTCGCAAGCTCCTTTGACAGTTTGACGCGCTGCGCCTCGCCCCCGGACAGTGTGGTCGCCTGCTGGCCGACCTTGATATAGCCAAGCCCGACACGCATCAGAGCATCCATCTTTTCCCGAATGCTGGGAACGGCCTTGAAAAACTCCTGAGCCTCTTCAACCGTCATATCAAGAACGTCTGCTATACTCTTGCCCTTGAACCGAATTTCCAAAGTCTCGCGGTTATACCGCTTGCCCTTGCACGTCTCGCATTCGACATAGACATCCGGCAAAAAGTGCATTTCAATCTTGATGACCCCGTCACCCTGACAAGCCTCGCACCGCCCACCCTTGACATTAAAGCTGAACCGTCCGGGCTTGTATCCCCGCGCTTTCGACTCGGGCAGACCCGAAAACCAATCGCGGATCGGAGTGAAGGCTCCGGTGTAAGTCGCTGGATTCGAACGAGGAGTCCGTCCGATCGCGCGCTGGTCGATATCGATGACCTTGTCCAGATGCTCCAACCCCTTGATCGTTTCGCAAGGTGCCGGAGTCTGATGCGCGCCGTTCAGACGCATGCTGGCGGTCTTGAATAAGGTTTCAATGGTCAGCGTCGACTTCCCACCACCCGAAACGCCGGTCACACAGAGGAACAATCCCAACGGGAATTCTGCCGTTATATCATGCAGGTTGTTGCCACTGGCGCCGACCACCGTCACCTTTTTCTTGTTCCCCTTGCGTCGCTTTTCGGGCACCGCAATTTCGCGCTTGCCGGTCAGATATTGCCCGGTGACGCTCGCATCATTCGCCATAATTTCGGCCGGCGTACCTTGTGCCACCACCCGACCACCATGCACACCAGCGCCGGGACCGATGTCAAAAACATAGTCGGCCTCGCGGATCGCTTCTTCGTCATGTTCGACCACGATCACGGTATTGCCCTGATCGCGCAGGTTTTTCAGCGTCCCGAGCAACCGGTCGTTGTCGCGCTGGTGCAGCCCGATGGAAGGTTCGTCGAGCACATAGAGCACGCCGGTCAGCCCCGAACCGATCTGACTGGCAAGTCTGATCCGTTGTGATTCACCGCCAGAAAGCGTGCCGGCATTGCGCGACAGCGTCAGATACTCCAGCCCGACATTGTTAAGGAAACCAAGACGTTCGCGGATCTCTTTAAGAATAGCGCGGGCAATCTCGTTCTTCTGTTTGGTCAGATGGTCGGGCACGGTCTGACACCATTCAAATGCGTCGCGGATCGACATCTGAACCACTTCACCCGCATGCAGCCCGGCGATTTTCACCGCCAGAGCCTCGGGGCGCAGCCGGAAACCGCCACAGGCTCCGCAGGGGCGATTGTTCTGAAACCGCTCGAACTCTTCGCGAATCCAAGCCGAATCCGTCTCGCGATAACGCCGCTCCATATTGGGGATCACCCCCTCGAAGGCACGAGAAACCTGATACACTCGCCCACCCTCGTCATAGCGGAATGAGATCTCCTCGTCCCCCGATCCGCGCAGAAACACCTGCTGGACCTTTTCGGACAAGTCTTTCCATTTGGTATTCTGATCGAATGAATAATGCTTCGCAATAGATTGAATAGTCTGGAGAAAGTAGGGAGACTTACCTTTTCTCCAAGGCGCCAGCGCACCGTCGGAGATTTTCAGAGACTGGTCGGGCACCACCAGCCTTTCGTCAAAAAACAGCTCGACCCCAAGACCGTCGCATACCGGACAAGCCCCGAATGGGGCGTTGAACGAAAACAGCCGCGGTTCGATTTCCGGGATCGTGAAACCGCTGACCGGACAAGCGAACTTCTCGGAAAACGTGATCCGTTCGGATTCGCCTTCGTTCGGCGCGGTTTCCAACACTGCGATTCCGTCCGCCAGGTCCAGCGCAGTGCGAAACGAATCCGCCAGGCGAGTTTCCAGGCCTTCGCGCACCACCAGACGGTCGACCACAACGTCGATGTCATGGCGGAATTTCTTGTCCAGCGTCGGCGGTTCGTCCAGCTCATAGAACTGCCCATCGACCTTGACGCGCTGGAACCCCTGCTTGCGTAACTCGATGAATTCTTTTCGGTATTCCCCCTTGCGATCGCGCACGATGGGGGCCAGAAGATAGCCCCGCGTGCCCTCCTCCATCGTCATGATGCGGTCGACCATGTCCTGCACCTGCTGCGCCTCGATCGGCAGACCGGTCGCGGGCGAAAACGGCGTTCCGGCGCGCGCAAACAACAAGCGCATATAGTCATAGATTTCGGTCACGGTGCCGACGGTCGAACGGGGGTTCTTGCTCGTTGTCTTTTGTTCGATGCTGATCGCCGGTGACAGCCCGCTGATGTGATCCACATCGGGTTTCTGCATCATGTCGAGAAATTGCCGCGCATAGGCCGACAGCGATTCGACATAGCGCCGCTGCCCCTCCGCATAGATCGTGTCGAAGGCGAGCGAGGATTTCCCCGACCCCGACAGCCCGGTGATCACCACAAGCTGATCGCGCGGAATGTCCACATCGATGGATTTCAGGTTGTGTTCGCGCGCACCGCGCACTTCGATCATCTTTAGCTCGGGCATGGGCCATCCCCTGGTTTCGGCCAGACTGGCCGGTTTGGACGTGTCGCAAGTACATAGGCGACACTCGGCGATCCGCCAGCCCCGCTTTAGAACATTAACAGAACATTTACCATTTAATCAGACAGTGGTCCCGATCTTTCTGCGGGGAAGCCCGATTCTCTTGGGGACAAGAAAGGAAGTAACAGCACCGCGCAGCGCCAGAACCATTGCCAACGTCATCAATCCGATCAGTCAGGCCCCCAGTGTCAGGGCGAAGATCGGGGCACCTATGGCCGTTCACAGATTTCCCAGTTGAGCAATGGTGCCATTGGCCGTGCCCGGTCGCCGGGCCGCTCGTTCAGGGCGGGAATGGCAGTAAGACAGGCGCTAGGAACAAGGCCAATGATTGGAAACAGTATCAGGAGCAGAACAGTTGCATGAACGGGAAAATCCAAATCGCAGCGGCCAGTCCGGCGGTCCGCAGAACCCCGCAAGGGTTACGATTTGCGGAGCGAAGCGCCGTGCATTGGCAGAACGAAGTCCGGTGGGCTTGCCGATTGCAACGGAAGAAGCGTCAACAAAGCCATAAAGGTGATTGGATGCCACAGGAACAGGACCGCCGGGGCTGCCGCCTGCCTGAGGCAGCAAGCCGCCGATGTCAGAAATGAATCGCCCGGTCCCAGGCATCGAGCACCGATTCGTGCATCATCTCGCTCAGGGTCGGGTGAGGAAACACACTATTCATCAACTCAACCTCGGTGGTTTCCAGCGTTCGACCAATGACATAGCCATGGATCAGCTCGGTCACTTCGGCCCCCACCATATGCGCCCCGAGAAGCGCGCCGGTCTGCGCATCAAATACCGTCTTGACCAGCCCCTCGGCCTCGCCCAGAGCGATTGCCTTGCCGTTGCCGATGAAAGGAAACCGTCCGACGCGCAACTTGTATCCAGCCGCGACCGCCTGAGCCTCGGTCAGGCCAACACTGGCAATCTGTGGCTGACAATAGGTGCAACCGGCAATCGAGTCGGGGTCGACAGGGTGCGGATGCCCGCCCGCGATCAATTCAGCCACCATCACGCCCTCATGGCTGGCCTTATGTGCAAGCCACGGCGCCCCCGCCAGATCGCCGATGGCAAACAGCCCATCAACACCGGTACGACAGTATTCATCCGTCACCACATGGGTGCGCTCAACCGTCACACCCAGAGCTTCAAGTCCGAGGTTTTCGGTATTTCCGACGATTCCGACGGCACTGATCGCCGCGTCAAAGATCAGGGTCTGCGCCTTGCCCTCTGCTTCAATCGTTGCCGTCAGCTGGCCGTTGCCGCGCTCCAGAGACGTCAGTGTCGCGCCTTCCAGAATGGTCATACCCTGTTTCACAAACTGCTTTCTGGCAAAGGCGCTGATCTCGGCATCTTCGACGGGCAGGATGCGTTCCATCACCTCGATCACAGTGGTATCGGCCCCCAAGGTGTTATAAAAGCTTGCAAACTCGATACCGATGGCACCCGATCCGATCACCAGAAGCCGCTTTGGCATATGTGGTGGCACCAGCGCGTGCTTGTAGGACCAGACAAGATCGCCGTCCGCCTCGATCCCCGGCAGGCTGCGCGCCCGCGCCCCGGTGGCCAGAACGATGGCAGGCGCCTCAAGTGTTTCCTCGCCCGCTTCGGTGGTGACCGACACCCTGCCCGGCGCCGGTACGCTGGCCGTGCCCATGATCACCGTGACGCCGTTCTTTTTCATCAAATGGCCGACGCCCGCATTCAACTGCTTTGCCACCTTGCGCGACCGTTCGATGACCGCGTTCAGGTCAAACCCGACTCCGTCGGCGGACAGACCGAACTCTTTCGCCCGTTGCATCAAATGGAACACTTCAGCGCTGCGCAACAATGCCTTGGTCGGAATGCAGCCCCAGTTAAGACAGATGCCGCCCATGTGTTCACGCTCGACGATGGCCACTTTCAGCCCCAGTTGCGCCCCGCGGATCGCCGCAACATATCCCCCCGGCCCCGCGCCGATCACGATCATGTCGAATGCCTGTGCGCTCATGCCCTGTGCTCCCTTCTGGCCCCATGCCATCAAAGCTAGGGCAAGACCGTGCTGCGCGGAAACGAAAATGCATCCGCCCGAATCCGGTGACTGCGCCTGACGCGCAGCGGTCGACTGTTCAGGTCAGGCCGCCTGAAGCGTGCGCAGGATTGCGCCGTAGCCGCCGTCGTCCATAAACGCCTGTTCGCCGGCCCGAGTTTTCCGCGACAGGGCCTCGTTGCGGTATGGAAAGCGGCCAAACTGGCGAATGACCTCGCGGTGCGCGCGGGCATGCAACAGGTTGGTGCCGGCCCCTGACATACGCGTCAGAAACAGCCGTACGCACCGGTCCTGATCGCAAAGGCTCTCGGAATGCATCAATGGCATGTAAAAGAACTGTCGATCGGGCGGGTCGACCCGCATGTCCCAGCCCCGGGCAATGGCGGTTTTGGCCGCGGCCAACGCGACGCTATCGGTTGAAAATGCTTGCCCATCGTCGCGAAACATATTGCGCGGAAACTGGTCGGTCAGGATAATATAGGCCAGCGCGCTCCTCGCGTTGGTCAGCCAAAGCGACAACCCACCGTCGCGCGCAACAGCCCAGATGTCACCAAACCGGTCACGCACCTTGTCGTCCAGCGCCTTGCCGCCGCCATACCAGCCCTTTGCACCGACCTCGTCCAGCCAGAACGCCAGCACATCATCAGGGTTTACCATCCCTCGTCCTCCCTCGCTCATGCGCTCCTCGGGCGCATGTTTCCATCGTGTGCCGCTTGTCGTCGCAATACAAGTCTCAGCCACCCTGGGATGGGTCGCTTTCCTCGGCGGTGTTGTCGGCTGCCCACTCCTGCGCCGCGCCCACCGCGACCTGCGATGAACTGGCAAGTACCGTGACATAAGCCGAGGTATCGCTGATCCCCGGAGCCGCGCGACGGGTCATCCGGTACAGCGCATAGGACCCGATCAGCAACATGAGGACCGACATGAACACCCAGAACCCCGGCGGACCGAACACACCCATCAGCCAACCGGTCGTCAGCGGCCCGGCAACCGCCCCGACGCCGTTGATGAACATCATCCCGCCGGATGCTGCGGCCATGTCCTCGACCTCAAGGTAGTCGTTGGTATAGGCGATGAGCAGGGCATACAGCGGATTGGTCATCCCGCCGATGACGAAAGCCACCCCCAGCAGCACGACGAAGTTATGCCCCAGCAGCACACCGACCACCGTGGCGCCTCCGCCGATAAAGGCAGCGCCACAGATCAGCACCCGCCGGTCCATCCGGTCAGAGGCCCAGCCTATGGGAAATTGCAGGGTCAGGCCGCCGACATAAATGACGCCGATAAACAGCGAAATCTGCTGCACGCTCAGCCCCGCCTGCGAGCCGTAAACCGCCGCCATGCCGAACTGCGCGGAAAAGACCGCGCCAAGCAGAAACATGCCAACGCAACCCAAAGGCGACGAATGGTAAAGATCCACAAGGCGCATCGGCTTGGTCCGCTCGAATGCGGGTGTCGGATTCACCGACAGCAAAATCGGCGCGAAGGAAATCGACACCAGAACCGAAGGGATGATGAACAACACGAATCCCGACGGATCGCCAAGCGCAACGATACCCTGCGCGCCGATGATTCCCAGCATCTGCACGATCATGTACAGCGACAGCGCCTGCCCGCGGGTTTCATTGGTCGACGCATTGTTCAGCCAGCTTTCGGCGGTGACATAGACCGCCGAAAAGCAGAACCCGATCAGCACGCGCAGTCCGGTCCAGACCCAGGGATCGGTGATTGTCGGATACAGGATCAGGATCGCCGAGATGAAAGACGCCAGCGCCGCAAAAACCCGGATATGCCCGACCCGACGGATCATTTCCGGCGCCACCCTTGAGCCGCCAAGAAACCCGACGAAATAGCCCGACATGATGAGCGACATCGAAAAGGTCGAAAACCCTTCAAGCTGGCCGCGTATCCCCAGCAATGTGCCCTGAAGCCCGTTGCCGAGCATCAACAGCGACATTCCAAGCAACAGTGCCCAGGAACTGCCAAGGACCTTCATCATGACGGGGATTCCTTTCGCCCCTGAAGCTCAGGGAACGGTTGTGTCATTCGCGACCATCTGATGTCGCCTTTGCCGGGGCGGTATCAGAAGCGATCCATCGCCGTAAGAGAAGAAACGATACCTCTCGGAGATGGCATGAGCATAGATCCGCCGCACCTCGTCCTGACCGACCAAAGCCGACACCAACATCATCAAAGTCGACTTCGGCAGATGGAAATTGGTGACCAGCGCGTCGGTCAGACGAAACCGGAACCCGGGAGTGATGAAAATGTCCGTCGCCCCACGCCAGGGCGCGATCACCCCATCGCCGGTTGCGGCACTTTCAATCAGGCGCAGCGCGGTGGTGCCGACCGGCACGATCCGCCCGCCCGCCCGAATGGTTGCGTTGATCTGATCGGCGGCTTCGACAGTCACTTCGCCCCATTCGGCATGCATCCGGTGTTGCGAAACATCGTCGGTCTTGACCGGCAGAAAGGTGCCCGCCCCAACATGCAGCGTCACATGGGTGGTGGTCACCCCCCGCGCCGCCAGCCCCGCCATCAGCGTGTCGTCAAAATGGAGCGATGCCGTCGGCGCCGCCACCGCCCCCGAATGCCGCGCCCAAAGCGTCTGATAATCCTCGCGGTCACGGTCATCGGCGGGGCGACGGTTAGCGATATAGGGCGGCAGCGGCATTTCCCCCGCTTCGGCCAGCGCTGCGTCGAAGCTCGCCCCTGCCACGTTGAATGCCAACAGCGCGGTGCCCTCGTCACGCCCCTCCAACCGCGCGGACAGCTGGTCGGAAAACCGGATTTCCTCGCCGTCGCGCAGCTTCTTCAGCGGCTTGACCAAGGCCGACCACAGCCCCCCCGGGCGCGGCTCCAACAGGGTCACGCCGATGCGCGCGGCGGTGCGCCCTTCGGCGCCGTCCCGAAACCGCTGGCCGGACAAACGCGCCGGAATCACCCGGGTGTCGTTCAGCACCAAAAGATCGCCCGGCAACAACCAACCAGGTAAATCGATCATCGCTGCGTCGGCGATTGCCCCGCCTTCGGCAACCAGCATCCGCGCGGATGAACGCGGCCGGACGGGCCGGGTCGCAATCAGCGCCTCGGGCAGGTCGAAATCAAAATCGCTCAGCTTCATGGCCTGCGTCATGCGCTGACCGGATTGGCCCGTCAACGCCTGCGGCTTCTTCTTTGCAAAAATACTCAAATCCACCGCCGATCCCGGACGCGCCGCTCGACGGCCCGCATGACGCTCGTCTTACCGCTCGGGCGGCGCGCGGCGGAAAATCTCGCGAAACATTCCCGGCGTCAGAATCGACAGGGGGTTTACCGATACCGCCGGTTTCGCCGCTGCCCCGGTCAGGCGAAAGTTGAACCCGAACAGCCCCTCGCCGCGCCGGGTAAAGATCGATCCGATCCGGTTCAGCAGATAGATCGGCGAAATGACCCCCTGCATGTTGATCTGGCGCGTGGCAAGATCATAGACCCCGTCCAGCGACAGGCCCAGTGATGACCCCGTTGCGCTGCCCTGATACAGGATCAACTGGCGCGGTGTCAGACGAAACGACGCCTGCGTTTCCTCAAAGACCAACCCGTCACCATTCAGCTGTTCCAGCAGTCCGACGACCGAAATCGCGCCCAACAGATCGGCGATGGCCGGTGCGCCGCGCAGCCGGAACCGCCCGACCTTCAGCGTTCCGTCATAGGTGCCCGGGATGCCCGTCGGCACCAGCACCGCCTCGAATGGTCCGTCATGGCCGTTCTGGATCAGGCCCGCGCTGCGCAACAATCCGCCCGCGTCGGCGGCCCGCAGGCGCAGGGACACGCCGCGCGATCCGCCCACCAGATCACCCTGCACCGTCGCTCCGCCATTGACGCGCGCGGTAAACCTGCCGCTGGTCGTGCGCCCCGGCTCCAACCGCCCGTTGAACGCGGTCAGCGCGATCCCCTCGGTGACCTGCAACCGGTCCAGCGCGATGTCGACCGGACCGCGTGCAGCGCCGCCCCCACTGCCGCCACTGTCCTTGCCAAACTTGGCGTTCCGAAAATCGAGCGTCCCGCCCGCAACGCGGATCGCCACAGGCTGCCCCTTGCCCTGCCCGATCAGGCTGACCGGCGCGTCAAGCCAGCCCCCCAGACGCACCCGATCAAAGGTCGCCCGCTCCAGACCACCGCCGGGCGCAAGGATGATCCGCCCAGCCGTATCAAGCCCCGCAGCCTTCACCGACAGGGATTCAACAGCCGGTGTCTTGCCCATGGTCGCGCGCAGCGTCAGCGCGCCGCCGGTGTCCGGCGCTTTCGCCCAACCAACCCCATCAATCCGCAGGCCCAGCCCTTTCAGATCCGAGGTGACTGTCACCCGCGGCGCCTGCCCCGTCGCCAGATCGACTGTCACATCCCCGGTGCCGCGTCCCGACACCATGCCGCGCGGCAAGGCGATGCCAAAACGCGACAGCGTATCCGCCGTCAGCGCCACCTGTCCGCGCACCTGGCTTTCGCCCCGGTCATCGGGGGCCAGCCCCTGCCGCCAGCGCCCGTTGACCGCAACACCGTCGATCATGGCCGCGCCCGACACCACAACCCCCGCGGGAGACACGGCAATATCCAACGCCTCGGCGGTCAGATCGCGCCCCTGCACCAATGTGCCCGAGCGAAACCCGGTCAGTTTCCCGGCAACGTCATAGTCGATATCTTTTGGCGTCAGCCCCTTGCGAAACTCCATCGCCAGCGTCGTGGTGATCTTTGCGCGCGCTTCCGCCAGATCAGGCCCGTGCAGACTGTCCTTCAACAGGCGCAGGGGCGGATTTCCCAGCAACGACAGCAACGCCGTCAGCGTGCTGTCCGAGGTCAGGGCATATTCGCCGCGCGCCGGTTTCTGCCGGGTATCCGGCACCACCAGAACCGATCCCGCCATGTCGATCTCGCCACCCTGCTCGGGCATGACGGTGCCCTTGTCGACCGCAATGGCAAACCGCGCAGCACTGAGCGAGGCATAGCCCGCCCCCCCGGTCAGTGGCGGCATGTCACGCAAAAATTGCAGCGTCGCATCGCGATAGGCAAAGGTCACGCCGATCTCGGGCCGCTCTCCCGGACGCCGGCGAAACGCGCCGTGCACGTTATACAACACGCCGGACGTGATGTTTTTCGCCAGCCAGTCACGGGTTTTCGCGGCAATCGGCACAGGCCACAGCGACAAGGCCCGACCGACCGGCACCTCGGGCACGTCAAGGTCAAGCGCGACGTTCCAGCCGTCACGCTCTGCACTGACCCGACCCTGCGCCGCAAAGCTGCGCAGCCCCGACTCCTCATCCGGTTCGCTCAGCACCACCTGACCCAGATCGAGAGTGAACGGGTTCAGCCGCAGACGCGCATCCACCGCCCCCTGCCGAAACGACACCCCCGATGCAAAAAGATCCAGCGGCGCAAGACGCAGCAGATCGAAGTTCAGTTGCGTCACCAGCGAGCCGGGCACACCGCGCAAATCGAGGTCTTGCAGATAGGCATGGCCGGAAATACTGGCAGTCAGGTCGTCACTCTCAACCGCGATCCGGCTAAACTCGATCTTCTGGAGATCCGGACGATAGGCAAAGATCGCCCGCGCGCTGTCAAACTTTACCGGCGCAAGATCAGGGCGCGGCAGCAGTGATCCAGCACCGATGGCCAGCCTTCCGGTCAATTCGTCCAACACGCCGTCCGCCGCAAGGGTGGCGCGCAACGCCCCCGATATCGGCGCGTCCAGCACTCCCAGAACAGCCAGCGCAGGGGATTGCAGCGCGACGTCCTGCGCCGCCACATTGTCGATCTTGACCGACAGTTCTGCGAGACTGTCCGCGCGGCGGCTGATGATCGACAGTTCGGCACTGGCCAGATCGTCGGTGCCGTTGAACACTTCGGCGGCCAGCGCGATTTCGATCCCTTCAGAGGTTTGGGTCAGCGTCAGATCACCGCCGTTGATGGTCCAGACCCGGGCGCTGCGGGCATCTTCGACGATGATGGTCAGATCGTCGATGACAATCCGTTCGATCCCCGCATAGACGCCCTGTGCAAACAGCGCGTCCATTTCATCCAGCACCCCCGCCAACCCCGGAAACGCAGTCTCGCCCTGACCGAAGGACAGCTGGAACCCGCCCTCGGCGTCGCGGCGCAGCGTCACCTGCGCCCCCGACAGCGTCAGACGGCGCGGCACGATGCGCCGTTCCAACAGCGCCATCGGATCGAACGACGCCTGCACCCGGTCCAGCCGCGCCACGGCGGTGCCGTCGGAATCGGTCAGCGCAACATCGATCAGACTGATCCGCGGCACGCCGCGCCGATCGACGAACAGGCCGATCCGCCCCAGATCAACCGCGCCGCGTGTCATGCTGGCGTTGATCCGCGTCTCGATCCGGGCGGTCACCCAGGCGGGCAGGGTCAGCGCACGTTCAGTCAGCGACAGTGCGGCGATCCCGGCCAGGATGGCGAAGATCAGCGCAAGCAACAGCAGCCAGGCCCCGGCATGGCCCGCCCGCGCGACCGGGTGGCGGCGCTTTTTCGGGCCGGGAGCTTCGGGACCGGGCTGTTCTGGAATGATGGTCGGCTCTGGCATTCTGTCCTTGTCGGGCGACCGGGCTGGATTCTGGTCTGTATCCTTGCGCGGCACAGCTTGAAGCAAGATGAATTTACTTGGAAACGGACGGACCGAAGGCCGCCAGATCCTGTGGCGGATTTCGATTCATTTCAAAATCATTCTGCTCTAGAATGAAACCTGTATTCGTCCGGTCACAGGATCACAGTCAGATGAGCGATACCACCCTGCCCCGCCCTGCCCCCGATTTCACCCTGCCGCGCGACGGTGGCGGCACTGTCGCCCTGTCCGAACTTCGGGGTCAGACGGTCGTGCTGTATTTCTATCCCCGGGACGACACACCGGGCTGCACGACTCAGGCGCAGGGCTTTACCGAACTGGCCGATGCTTTCGCCGGAGCGGGCGCCGTGGTTCTTGGCGTCAGCAAGGACAGCGTGGCGAAACACGACAAATTCCGCGAGAAATACGGATTAAAAGTGGCGCTCCTGTCGGACGAGGACGGCACAACCTGCGAAGACTATGGCGTCTGGGTCGAGAAAAACATGTATGGCAAGACATCCATGGGCATCGAACGGTCGACCTTTCTGATCTCGGGCACGGGCGAAATCCTGCGCGAATGGCGCAAGGTCAAGGTGCCCGGCCATATGGAAGAAGTGCTGGAGGCCGTGCGCGCCATCACCGCGTGACCGGCTGATCCACCGCCCCGAATGACCCTCACCGACAAGCCCGGATCGTGCTGTTCTGGGACTCAGAAACCCGGACCGCCGCCCAAATTCTGCCGGGATTCGTATTGGTCGCTGTTTTCCACATTCAGGCACGGACGCGCATCCCGTTGAAATCCCGCTGTATTTCCAAAATTTCGGCGAAAATCCGCCGAGTCACCCCGCAAAACCCGCTCAGCCATTCGAATTTGGCCAAAAACGTTGCGATCCCTAATCTGTCCCGCTACTCACCTCTAAGCAATCGGTTGGGGACCGCGCGCTGCCATGGGGAATGGCGACAATGGGACAGGAAAACGTGAAAGCAATCAAACCGAATTTCATCAAGTCGGCGGTCGAACGGGCCTTTCCGGAACAACGTCTTTTTCTGCGGTCGGAATCGGAGACCCGCTTTTTGCGGCTGTCTTCGGGGAGCCAGTTGATCGCGATTTCAGGCAGCGCCGTTCTGGTTGGCTGGTCGATCATCGCGACTGCGATCCTGCTTATGGACACCATCGGATCCGGCAATGTCCGCGATCAAACGGTGCGCGAGCAGGCCACTTATGAACAGCGCCTGAACGCCTTGTCGGTCGAGCGTGATTCCCGTGCCCAGGATGCCCGCGACGCCCACGATCGTTTCAACAGCGCGCTGGTCCGTGTTTCGACGATGCAGTCAAGCCTGCTGGAATCCGAAGCGCGGCGCACCGAACTGGAGACCGGAATCGGGCTGACCCAGGAAACCCTGCGCCGCACGATCAAGGAACGTGATGACGCCCGCGACGAAGCTTCCACACTGGGCGAAAAACTGGCCGACACCGGGTTGAGCGACCGTGAAAAAGGTCGGATGAACGACGCAGAATCGACCATGGATTTCTTGGCCGCCGCGCTTGATACCACCGCCGAGCAGCGCGATATGATGGCCGCTGAAGCCGCCGAAGCCGAAGCCTTTGCCGAAGCCGCGATCAACGACCGCAAGCTGGTCGAACTGCGCAACAATCAGATTTTCGAACAGCTCGAAGACGCGCTGACGATCTCCGTGACGCCGCTGGACAAAATGTTCCGCTCGGCCGGTCTGAACACCGAGAGCCTGCTAAATGCGGTGCGCAAGGGATATTCCGGCCAGGGTGGCCCGCTGACCCCGATCCGGTTCTCCACCAAGGGTCAGGAACCCGATGCCGACAGCCTGCGTGCAAACGGCATTATCGACCGTCTGGACCGGATGAACCTCTACCGTATCGCAGCACAGAAAGCGCCGTTCGCCCTGCCGCTGAAATCTGCATTCCGCTATACCAGTGGCTTTGGTCCGCGTTGGGGCCGGATGCACTCGGGCACCGATTTCGCCGCCGCTCACGGGACGCCGATCTACTCTACGGCTGATGGCGTCGTGACTTATGCCGGAACCCAGTCGGGATACGGTAAACTGGTGAAAGTTCAGCACGAATTCGGAATCGAGACTTTCTATGCGCACCAGTCCAAGATCCGGGTAAAAGTGGGACAAAGAGTCTCGCGCGGAGAGCAGATCGGTGATATGGGGAATACCGGACGTTCGACCGGCACACACCTGCACTATGAGGTGCGCGTTGGCGGAAAGGCCGTCAATCCGATGACCTATATCAAGGCAGCCAAAGATGTTTTCTAAGAGCAAAATCAACGAGCCCGGACCAAAACAAGGAGGCGAATCCGTGCCACCATCCGCCAGCACACCGTCGGAAGGTGCAAGTGCGCCCCGCACGTCCACCGACTTTACCCCGTCGGCGCCGAAGGCAAAGCCCCCTGCATCCGTTCTCTCGGCGGATCTGATCATCAAGGGCAACCTGAAGACCACGGGCGACATCCAGATTGAAGGCACTGTCGAGGGTGACATTCGTGCCCATCTTCTGACCGTTGGCGAAGGTGCCACTGTCAAAGGCGAAGTGATGGCCGATGACGTCGTGGTCAATGGCCGCGTCGTCGGTCGGGTTCGCGGGCTCAAGGTCCGGCTGACGTCGACCGCGAAAGTCGAGGGTGATATCATCCACAAGACCATCGCAATCGAATCCGGCGCGCATTTCGAAGGCTCGGTTCAGCGGCGCGACGACCCATTGAATCCCTCCGGACAAAGCACGCCCCGCCCGCCCTTGGGTGGCGAGCCTCCCAAATCCTGACCAGATCTGATTTCTGGGCAAAGGGCACCCCTCGGGGTGCCCTTTTTGTTTGACGGGTTGGTGGAGGATCGGTTGGTTCGCGCGATCGCCGATATTTACTGACCAGCCTACGACCGGAGGCGCACCCACAGGACAGACCAGGGCATGACGCCCCAGTCTGTGAAAAACTCGGAGTTCGGGATTTCAGCTTAAGCCAGCAGCGCTGCCAGGGCGCGATCAGTCGTCGGCGTGGGCCTCGGCACGGGATTTACCAGTCACGTCCTGCGCAAGCGTTGCCGCCATCAGCCCGTCCAGCGCGCCGTCCAGCACCCCCTGCGTATCAGAGGTTTCATAGTTCGTGCGCAGGTCTTTAACCATCTGATAGGGATGCAGCACATAGGACCGGATCTGATTGCCCCAGCCCGCGTCGCCCTTGGCGTCATGCGCTTCGTTGATCGCCGAGTTCCGCCGGTCCAGCTCTTGTTGATACAGCCGCGATTTCAGCGCCTTCATGGCGATGTCGCGGTTCTGGTGCTGGGATTTCTCGGAACTCGTAACCACGATCCCCGTGGGCATGTGGGTGATACGCACTGCCGAATCGGTGGTGTTCACGTGCTGTCCGCCCGCGCCCGACGACCGGTAGGTGTCGATGCGGATATCGTTGGCCGCGACTTCGATCTCGATATTGTCATCGACCACGGGATAGACCCAGACCGAAGAAAACGATGTGTGGCGCCGCGCAGCACTGTCATAGGGTGAAATCCGCACCAGCCGGTGCACTCCCGATTCGCCCTTCAGCCAACCATAGGCATTTGGCCCGGAAATCTTGTAGGCAGCGGATTTGATCCCCGCCTCGTCGCCCGACGTTTCCGACTGCAACTCGACAGTATAGCCCTTTTTCTCGGCCCAACGGACATACATCCGTGCCAGCATCGACGCCCAGTCACAGCTTTCGGTGCCGCCTGCGCCGCTGTTGATTTCAAGGAATGTGTCGTTGCCGTCAGCTTCGCCGTTCAGCAGCGCCTCAAGTTCGGCTTCGGCGGCGCGGGCTTTCAGCGATTTCAGCGCGGCCTCTGCCTCGGCCACGATGTCTTCGTCGTCTTCGGCGTCGCCCATTTCGATCAGCTCGAGGTTGTCAGACAGCTCTTGCTGCATCCCGTCGTGACGCGCCAGAGCATCGACCAGCGACTGCCGGTCGCGCATGAGTTTTTGCGCCTTTTCAGGATCGTCCCAAAGCCCCGGCGCCTCGACCATGGCGTTGAATTCCTCAAGCCGGTGGCCCGCTGTTTCGCGGTTCATCCGCTGGCCCAGAAGGATCAGGGATTTCCGGATCGATTCGACCGTGTTCTGTGTCTCTGCGCCCATCGCCCCGTCCCTTGTCGTGTCAGCCTTGCTGATAACAACGCCGGGGCCGAACGGCAAGGCAGCCGCTTAATACAACCCGCCCGATGAAAGCGTGCCGAAAGTGGCCCGCTTGTTTGGAATCACGACAACACCGCCCGACGAGGTGCGCACCTTCGATCCCTCTTCGGACCCCTCGCCCGCGGAAAACAGCGGCAGGTTGCTGCCCATCGACCAGCCGCCATCGAAGGCCACGCCGAACACCGGTTCTTCGCCAATGCGGAAATATTCGGCCACAACGTTCGGCCCGGATGCATCGTTTGACAGACGGGCACCGGTGAAACGGTCGATCTTGATGAATTCGCCGCCCGGCGGAACCTCGAACGGGCCGCCGCCGTATTTCTTGACCGCTTCGCGCATGAACTGGTCGAACACCGGCGCACACAACCCACCACCCGTTCCGGACCTGCCCATGGTGCGTGGCCGATCATAGCCGATGTAACAGCCTGCCGCGATGGTGCTGGTAAAGCCAACAAACCAGGCGTCTTTTTCGTCGTTGGTCGTGCCGGTCTTGCCTGCCGTGGGCACACCCAGGTTTACTTTGCCCTTGGCTGTCCCGCGTTCGACCACACCCTGCATCATCGACGTCAACTGATAGGCGGTGATCGCGTCCATCACCCGTTCACGGTTCGAGTTGATTGCAGGCGCAACGTCGGGGTCCAGTGAGGCAAGCTCGCATTGCGGGCAGGTGCGCTGATCGTGGCGGTAAACCGTTGCGCCATAACGGTCCTGTACCCGGTCGACCAGCGTCGGTTCGACCCGTTCGCCACCATTGGCAAACATCGCATAGGCCGCGACCATCTTGTAAAGCGTGGTTTCCTCAGCCCCCAGAGAGTTGGCCAGAAACCGTCCCATCCGGTCATAAACCCCGAATTTCTCGGCATAGCGGGCGACGGTGTCCATGCCGACCTCTTCGGCCAGACGCACGGTCATCAGGTTGCGCGACTGTTCGATCCCGGTGCGCAGCGGTGCCGGGCCATAGAACCGGTCGGCATAGTTTTTGGGCCGCCACAGACCCTGCGGCGTGTTGATCTCGATCGGGGCGTCAACAACCACAGTGGCCGGGCTGAACCCTGAATCGAGTGCCGCGGCATAAACGAAGGGTTTAAAGCTTGATCCCGGCTGGCGCGTCGCCTGTGTGGCGCGGTTAAACACCGAATGCTGATAGCTGAACCCGCCCTGCATCGCCAGAACTCGACCGGTATTCACATCCATCGCGGTAAAGGCGCCCTGCACCTCGGGGATCTGGCGCAGGGTCCAGCGGATAAAACTGCCGTCGCTGTCCTGAGTCATCATGCGCACCAGAACCACATCGCCGGTTTCCAGAAGATCGCCCGCCACCTGGGCCTTGCGACCCAGTGATCCATCGGAGTTGCGCTTGCGCGCCCATTGCACATCCTTGGCTTCGATCCAGTGACCGTCATCGTCTTCGGGCACATCTTCGATCCCGATACGTGCGCTGGTCTCGCCAACCGACAGGACAACCGCAGGATGCCAGGGGCTTTCAAGGTCCACGTCCCGCGACACGGCAACATTGGAAAGCGCGCCACGCCAGCTTTCTTCACTGCTCAACAAGGCAGTTTCAATCGTCTTGCCCGTGCCGCGCCAGATGCCTGTCGAACGGTCATAGCTTTCCAACTGCCGGCGCAGAGCCTCGGCGGCGACCTCTTGCAACTCGGGGTCGAGCGTTGCGCGGACCGACATCCCACCCGAGAAAAACTCGCCCTCACCGAATTCACCACTCAGCTGGCGGCGGATTTCATCGGTGAAATAATCGCGAGGCGGCAGCGAGGCCCTGAAGCTCTCGAAGTCGCCGTTCTGGACACTGCGCAGGGGGGCTTCGCGCGCCGTACGATATTGTTCTTCGTCCAGATAGCCGTTTTCGAACATCTCGCGCAGGACAAAGTTGCGCCGTTCGATCGACCGCTCTTTGTCGCGCACCGGGTGATATCGCGACGGCGCCTTGGGCAGGACCGCCAGATAGGCGGCCTCTTCGGGGGCCAGTTCGGCAAGCGATTTGTTGAAATAGGTCTGGCTGGCGGCGGCGACGCCAAAACTGTTCTGACCAAGGAAAATTTCGTTCAGGTACAGCTCAAGGATCTTCTCTTTGTCCAGGGTGTCTTCGATCCGGCTGGCCAGAATCAGTTCCTTGACCTTGCGCTCGGCGCTGCGTTCGCCGCCCAACAGGAAATTCTTCATCACCTGCTGGGTGATGGTCGACGCACCGCGCAGCGCGCCGCCCCTTGCGGCATCGATGGCAGCGGCAATCATGCCGCGCGGATCGTACCCCTTGTGGGTATAGAAATTCTTGTCTTCCGCCGAAATGAACGCACCCTTGACCAGATCAGGAATGTCAGCGGCTGCGGCGAACAGGCGACGTTCCTCGGCGAACTCGTCGATGATCCGCCCCTCGCGGGAATAGATCCGGCTGATCGTCGGCGGAGTATACTGGGCCAACTGATCTGTGTTCGGCAAATCGCGGGAATACATCCAGAAAATCGCGCCAATGGTCAGCGCCGCAAACATGACGGCAATCGTCACCCAGCTGAAAATCGCTCCTAAGAACGACAGGATGAAACGGACCATGACTCAGACTCCCACAAACGACAGGGCGTTTATACCGGGGCCGCGCGGCATGGTCAAAACACACGTTCCATCAGCGCGGCACTTTCCCGCCATGTGGCGTCACGTTTTCGGGATTGCAGTGGCATCTAGCGGTTCAGCAGCCGCGCTTCGTCTGCATCCTCTTGCGACCAGACAAGCAGGGCGTCGCGAATACCCAGAGCCGCCTTGCGCCGCCAACCCGCATCGGTCAGCCGGTCACGGTCACGCGCGCTGGACAGGAATCCCAGTTCGATCAGCGCCGACGGGATATCCGGCGCCTTGAGCACCGAAAACCCGGCGCGCAAACGCGGACGTTTGTGCAAATCACCCGTGCGTTCAGACAGTCCCGTCACCAGCTTTCCGGCCAGACGTTCGGCGCGGGGTGTCGTGTTCAACCGGGCCATGTTCATCAGGACACCGGCAATCACATCGTCATGTTCGCTCAGATCGACGCCACCCAGCAGATCGGTGCGCTGGTGACGTTCGGAAAGGACACGCGCCGCATCATCACTTGCCTCGGAGGACAGGGTATAGATCGTCGCTCCCGATGCCCGCCCCTCGGCCAGAGCATCGGCATGAAGCGACAGGAACACATCGGCCCCCGCCGTGCGCGCCACGGTCAGCCGGGATTCCAGCGGCACGAACACGTCTTCCTCGCGCGTCATGACCACGCTGAAACGTCCGCTTTCCTCAAGCACCCGCCGCAGATCCTTGGCAAAGGTCAGCATCAGGTCAGCCTCGACGACGCCATCGGCCTCGGCCCCCGGATCAACACCGCCATGTCCGGGGTCAAGAACGACGACCAAAGGCCGCTCGCCTGTCTGGCGGCCCCGGCCATCGGCGATCGCTTCGGGTCCGTCGCTGCCCGCAAATACGCCGGGGGGTGGGCCTGCGGTCTTGGCGAATGTCACAGCATCGACCGGCGCCATCTGCACCTTCAGCACCGCTTGCCCGCTGTTTCCGCCAGTGCCCAGACCCGCAGTTTCCAGAGCCATCGGCTCGGCCAGAGACAGCACCAGCCGCGACCAGTCACGTTGCGTCGCGCCGGTGCGAATGTCGGTCACGACATCCGAGCGCACGACATCGCCAATCGACTGCCCGGTCCAGTCGACCTGACTGAAATCCACAACAAGGCGCGGTGGATTGTCGACGGTAAAGATCCGCCACGGAACCGGCTGGGACAGCGTCAGCGTGATCTGCAGGTTCGCCCCCAGATCGACAATTTCCGAACGTGACAAATCAGGCCGGGCCAGCGCATTCAGCGGGCCCTGCGCAAAAGCGCCGTCGGCAAGCGGGAACAGGCCCCAAAGGGCCAGAACGAAAGGTCGGATCATGGGCATCTGCTCTGCCAAAAAAATCGGCCTGTTTTCGGCCGTTAGGCGAATATTAGCCGAGATCTGCCAATTACGGAACGCAAAAAACGCCGCCTGATGAAAAAAGATCCCACCTTTTGAACAGCCCCGTTGTCAGCCCAGCCGCAGATATTCCGTCAACCGCTCCAGCCCCTCGGCGATGTCTGCCGTGGCCCGCGCGTAAGACAGGCGTAGGGTCTTTGCACCGCGCAACGGGTCAAAATCCAACCCCGGCGTCACCGCAACACCGGCGCGGGCCAGTATGTCCGAGGCCAGCGCGCGACTGTCCCCGGTCAGGTCGGCCACATCGGCATAGACATAGAACGCGCCGTCGGGCGGTGCGAACCGGCTCAGACCTGCCCCCGGCAACCCGTCCAGCAGCAACGCCCGGTTGGCGGAATAGACCGACAGATTCGCCTGAAGTTCATCGTCGCAATCCATCGCCGCCAGCGCGGCAACCTGACTGGCATGGGGGGCGCAGATGAACATGTTCTGCGCCAGACGCTCTACCGTGCGGATGTGCGATTCAGGAACCACCATCCAGCCGATTCGCCAGCCGGTCATGCTGAAGTATTTCGAGAACGAATTGATCACATAAACGTCGTCGCTGATCTCCAGCGCGCTGACCGCCCGCCGGTCGTATCCGACCCCATGATAAATCTCATCCGAAACAAAGGCCGCGCCCCGTTCCTGCGCCGCGCCAATCAGAGCCGCCAATGCGGGACGGTCCAGCATGGTGCCCGACGGATTGGCGGGTGAGGCGACGATCAGCCCGGCAATGTCATCGGGTAAGGTTTCAGGCGTCGGTTGAAACCGGTCCTCGGGCGAGGTGTCGATACCGACGGGCGTCAGGCTCAGCGCCTTGAGGATCTGGCGATAGGACGGATAGCCGGGGTTGCCGAGGGCCACCCGCTCGCCCGCGTCAAACAGCGCGGTGAAGGCCAGAAGGAATCCCGCCGATGACCCCGAAGTGACGACAACCCGGTCGGGGTTCAGATCGACGCCATACCAGTCGCGATACAATCGGGCGATTCGGGCGCGCAGTTCCGGCAACCCCAGCGCCACGGTATATCCCAGCGCGCTTTGCTCCATCGCGCGCACCAGTGCGGCGCGGGCGGCGGCAGGTGCCGGTGTGCCGGGCTGGCCAACTTCCATATGGATGATGTGGCGGCCCGCCGCTTCGGCCTGTCGGGCCTGTTCCATCACATCCATGACGATGAAGGGGTCCACGTCGCCCCGTGCCGATCTGCGCATAGTTTCCTCCGATGTTGCCTGTCGATGCCGCGCCCCGGCGCCCCCGTCAACCGTCCCGTCACGGTTACGTGAGCGGGCTGCGCCCCTGCCCCCTTGCCAACGCGCCTCTGTCTGCCATGCTGCGCCGCAACAAATTTGAAGGAACCGCCATGATCCGCTCCGCTCATCTCCGCCCCGCCCATTTCCGCCCCGCCTTGGCCGCGCTCATGCTGGGCACGCTGGCCCTATTACCCCTGCCCGCCGCGGCTGAAATGAACGAAGCTGAACGCAGCGAATTGCGCGAGGAAGTGCGCGCCTATCTTCTCGAACACCCCGAGGTGCTGATGGAGGCGATCGGCGTTCTGGAACAGCGCCAGGCGGCGGATGCCGAAATGGGCGATGCACAACTGTTGGCCGACAACATGGATGCGCTGGTCAATGACGGATATTCCTGGGTCGGCGGCAACCCCGACGGCGACATCACGATTGTCGAATTTCTCGATTACCGCTGCGGATACTGCAAGAAGGCGCATCCCGAAGTGACCGAGCTTTTGGCGCAAGACGGCAACATCCGGCTGATCGTCAAGGAATTCCCGATCCTCGGCGATGAATCGGTGATGGCCTCACGCTTTGCCATCGCGGCCAAGATGGTCGCGGGCGACGACGCCTATGGCGAGCTGCACGATGAATTGATGCTGATGCGCGGTGCCGTGACCGAAGCCTCGCTGCGCGCGGCCGCCGATGCACAGGGGTTGGATTCCGATGCCATCGTCGCCCGGATGAACGATCCGGAAGTGACGCGGGTCATCGATGAAACCCGTGCCTTGGGTCAGCGGCTAAAGATCAACGGCACGCCCAGCTTTGTGTTCGACGACCAGATGGTGCGCGGCTATGTGCCGCTTGACGCAATGCAACAGATCGTCGCTGCCGCCCGCGAGGGATAAGCGCGAGGCTGGCTCGGCTTTCCCGCAGCCAGCCGTTTCGCGAGCCTATTGGCGATCTCCCCAAGCGCAAAGGAAACAGGCGGCACCCGCCTGTTCACCGCCGCTCTGGGCGGCCGAACCCGCAGACTTCGCTTGGCCATCTAAAGATGATTTGAAGAACAGCCTCAATAGTGGCTCGCAACCGGCTGTTTCTTCTTTGCACAAATACTCAAATCACAACGCAGAAACTATTCCGCCACCTGCGCTTGTTCGGTGACCAATCCAGCCTCGATCTCGGCGGCACGTTTTTCCACCTGCTCGACGATGTGCTCTACCATCGCATCATTGCCCAGCTTGTGGGACTGCTTACCGGCCAGATAGACCATTCCCGATCCGGCACCGCCGCCGGTAAAGCCAATGTCGGTCATCAGGGCCTCGCCCGGCCCGTTGACCACACAGCCGATGATCGACAGGGACATCGGCGTCTTGATATGCTCCAGCCGCTGCTCCAGAATTTCCACGGTCTTGATAACGTCAAAGCCCTGCCGCGCGCAGGACGGGCAGCTGATGATATTCACCCCCCGGTGCCGCAGGCCCAGGGATTTCAGAATCTCGAATCCGACCTTCACCTCGGCCACCGGATCGGCGGACAAAGAGACGCGGATCGTGTCGCCGATCCCCATCCACAGAAGGTTGCCCATGCCGATGGCCGATTTGATCGTTCCACTGGTCAACCCGCCAGCCTCGGTGATGCCAAGGTGGATCGGTGCATCCGTCGCCTCGGACAGCTTTTGATAGGCGGCTGCGGCCATGAACACGTCCGACGCCTTGCACGAGATCTTGAATTCGTGAAAATCGTTGTCCTGCAACAATTTAATATGGTCCAGCCCGGATTCGACCATCGCGTCGGGGCATGGTTCGCCATATTTTTCCAGCAGATGACGCTCCAGCGAACCGGCGTTCACGCCAATGCGTATGGAACAATTGTTGTCCCTTGCCGCCTTGATCACCTCTTTGACCCGACGCTCATCACCGATGTTTCCGGGGTTGATCCGCAGGCAGGCCGCGCCAGCCTCGGCGGCTTCGATCCCGCGTTTGTAGTGAAAGTGGATGTCGGCAACCAAAGGCACCGGCGATTCGCGGACGATCTGCTTCAGCGCCTTGGCGCTGTCCTGATCCGGGACGGACACGCGCACGATGTCTGCCCCCGCCTCGGCTGCGGCCTGAATCTGCGCCACAGTGGCACGCACATCGGTTGTGGGCGTGTTGGTCATCGTCTGCACGGTAATCGGCGCACCGCCCCCGACGGGAACGTTGCCGACCATGATTTGGCGCGACGTTCTGCGGTCGATGTTGCGCCACGGGCGGATGTGGTTCAGCGACATGAAAGCGGCTCTCTCAACAGGTCAGGGCTTGTCTGACAGGTAGGTCAGCGCGGGCCCGGGCGCAACCGCAAGCCTATTCTTCGACCGGGGCCAAAAGCGATGCATCTGCCACCACGGTTGCCAGATCGCCGTCGTTTTCCAGATCGGCGACCTTGTACTGACCCCGCAGGCTTTCGGCGGCCAGGCTGAGATTCTTGGTGACCTGACCATTGCGCCCGGCGGGACCATAAGCATCGCCGTTCAGCGCAAAATAGATCGCGCCGGATTCGCCGGTCAGCAGGGTCGCCGACTCTTCCGTCTTGGGCAGAACGAACCGATCACCTTTGTTCATGATATTCTCATAGATCACCGTGCCGTCGGCGGCCCGCACCCGGACCCAGCTTTCGCGCACGGCGAACAACACGACTTCAGGCACCATCTCGGCCACCACGCGCAGGCCGTCGGGTTCCGTCGTCTCGCCGTTCAGGGCCGAACCGGCACCGGGCACTGCCAGCGCGGCAAGCCTTGCTGCGTCGAGCCCGGCGGGCGAATCCGTGGAGTCCGAAGCGGCACGGCGCGGGTTCAGCGCGGCGATTGGCCCGTCACGGGCGACCATCACCGGCACGTCCAGCGCCTGTGGGCGATAGATCCGGTCGAAACCTTCGCCTTCGTTGGATTCCACACCGGCAAGAGCATCAGCGCCGACGGGCATCGTGGCGCCGACACCGATCAGCGGGTCAAGATCGGAAATGACGCCGGGGGTCTGGTCAACCGGAACAAAATGCACCTTCTGCACCTCGTTCAGCACCGAGTATCCGCCGTAGCCCAAAACTCCGATCAACGCGACGAGCACGGCAATGGACCCAATCGCCCCGGGTTCGATGTGCGACAAAAGACCGGGCGATGACGGGGCGAAGAACACGGTCGATTCGGAAAACGGATCGCTGCGCCCCGAGGCAGAGCCGCGCGCTTCGGCGCGTTTTGACGAGGCGGCAGAAGACATCCCGTGCGCGGTTTCAAAATTACCCTCGGCACAAAACGCGCGGTAAGCCCATTCGGGATCAAGCCCGAGATAACGCGCATAGGACCGGACATAGCCCGCAATGAACCCCGGCGTTTCAAACGCCTGAGGATCGGCATTTTCGATAGCGGCAATATAGGTGGCACGGATCTTGAGTTCGCGCTGAACGTCAAGAAGCGACTTGCCCAGTGTTGCGCGTTCGCCGCGCATCACATCTCCAAGACGTACGTCGAAATCGTCGAACCCGCGCGGGCCCTCCTCTTCCACCACCTCGGGAGCCCGAAAACGTCGGATCATTTTTCCCACCAAACTTGCACTGCCCCATATCCCGTATCTTGTGCGATTCGCATCGACAGACCGATTTCTTGGAAAGGTAGCATAGGGTACTTGCCTATGCACATGCGGAAAACTCGCCAAGCACCTGCTTGGGCGTATTTCTGCGCAAATTCAGGCGGCTTGCAAAAGTTTTTTGTGGAGAAACAAAGGGCTTCATTGGCCGACGTTTTGATGTCTGCGAAATATCGAAATGTCCGACGTTGGAATTGGCAGCTAGGGCAGTTGCCCGAGTGAATTCCCCGGACAATCGTGGCGCGGTGAATTGCACCTCGCGGCCCGCATGATCGGTGGTCGGAAATACCGCTTGTGACACATCATCTGCCGGTACCGGGCGAAAAGGCAGGCGCAATCGCGACTGCGCGGCAGCGGGGCAATCACCGGCCCGGCGAACAGTGTATCCGGCCGGCAACTGGCCAGCCATCAAAGGCAGGCTGGCTTTGGCGGAAACCTGACCGGCGGTCAGAAAAAATAAGGAGGAATTGTTGCAAAACAAAAGCATACAGCACTATACCCAGTTTCCGGATGAGGTGGAACCATACGCCCCAAGATAGTGTTTGACCACCCCTTTGGCACGCATGTTACTCTGGTATTGGCGGCAGGGTCACTGGACACCCACGACGAGCCTGTTAGGCTCGCGAAAATACCCCCGATACCCTCGATTTCCCCTCGAAAGGACTGATGGATGAGCCTTGAAGACGTGCTGTCCCGCATCGACGCCGATCTTCCGGCGGCGACAGAGCGGTTGATGGAGCTGTTGCGCATCCGGTCAATCTCGACCGATCCGGCCTATGCAGCCGATTGCGACGCCGCGGCCGACTGGCTTGTTGCCGATCTGGCCAGCATCGGGATCGATGCCGCGAAACGCCCGACGCCCGGCCATCCGATGGTCACCGGCCACCACCCCGGCGATGGCCGCCATCTGCTTTTCTATGGCCACTACGACGTGCAACCCGTTGATCCGATTTCACTTTGGCACCACGATCCGTTCGACCCGGTGATCGAAGACACCCCGAAGGGAAAGGTGATCCGCGGCCGTGGTGCCTCTGACGACAAGGGCCAATTGATGACCTTTGTCGAAGCCTGTCGCGCCTGGAAAGCGGTGCATGGCACCCTGCCCGTCCAGCTGACGTTTTTCTTCGAGGGCGAAGAAGAATCCGGCTCGCCCTCACTTGTGCCGTTCATGGAGGAAAACTCCAAGGAATTGACGGCGGATATCGCACTGATTTGCGACACCGGGCTGTTCGACGCGGACACGCCCGGTATCGTCACCATGCTGCGTGGAATGCTGCAGGAAGAACTGACAATCACCGGCCCCGACCGCGATCTGCATTCGGGGTTTTATGGCGGCGCCGCAATCAATCCGGCCCGGGTACTGGCGCGGATCATCGCCGGACTTCACGACGAAACGGGGCGGATCACCGTGCCCGGTTTCTATGACGGGGTGGCCGAATTGCCGGGACAGTTGCGCAGCCAGTGGGACAATCTGGGCTTCGATGCCGACGGATTCCTGAGCAGCGTCGGATTGTCGGAACCTGCGGGCGAACAGGGCCGCACGCCGCTGGAAATGGTCTGGTCGCGCCCGACCTGCGAAGTGAACGGTCTGTGGAGCGGTTATCAGGGCGACGGCTTCAAGACGGTGTTGCCGTCACAGGCCCATGCCAAGATCAGTTTTCGCCTGGTCGGCACGCAGGATCCGCTGGAAATCCGGCGCGCCTTCCGCGCCATGGTGGAAGACCAACTTCCAGCCGATTGCACGGTCGATTGGAAGGATCACGGAGCATCGCCCGCAAGCGTGATGAGCATCGACGACCCCGCCTTCGATCTGGCCCGCCACGCGCTGACACCCGAATGGCCCAATCCCGCCGCCTATGTCGGCGCGGGCGGATCGATCCCGGTTGCCGGATATTTCAAGTCGATTCTGGGGATGGATTCCATGCTGATCGGTTTCGCCAAGGACGATGACCAGATCCACTCACCGAACGAGAAATATGACCTGATCAGCTTTCACCGGGGCATCCGCAGCTGGGCGCGAATTCTTCAGGCTCTTTCACGCTGACCGACGCTCCTCGGTCCTGACGTCGCTCCTCGCGAGGAGCGACCGCAAGGAAGCGAGGAGCCCCAGCCAGGAGAAACCATGGCGCGCAAGATCATCATCGACACCGACCCCGGACAGGACGACGCCGTCGCGATCCTGCTGGCTCTCGCTTCGCCCGAGCTTGTGGTTCTGGGGCTGACCGCCGTCGCCGGCAACGTGCCGCTGGCGCTGACCGAAAAAAACGCGCGGATGATCTGCGAATTGGCCGGGCGGCGTGACATTCCGGTCTTTGCCGGATGTGATGCGCCGCTTGCCCGCCGATTGGTGACGGCCGAACATGTGCATGGCAAGACCGGGCTGGACGGACCCGTCCTGCCCGAGCCCACGATGCCATTACAGGACGGGCACGCAGTCGATTTCATCATCGACACCCTGCGCGCCGAACCCTCAGGCACGGTAACGCTCTGCGCGCTGGGGCCGTTGACCAACATCGCCACCGCCTTGCAACGTGCGCCCGACATTGCCGAACGTGTGCAGCAGATCGTCCTTATGGGTGGTGCCTATTTCGAAGTGGGAAACATCACGCCCACTGCCGAATTCAACATTTATGTCGACCCAGAAGCCGCTGATATCGTGTTTAAATCCGGAATGGATATAGTTGCCGTTCCGCTCGACGTCACGCATAAGGCACTGGTCACCGCACAGCGCACCGCCGCGTTTCGCGCTCTGGGCACGCCGGTGGGCATCGCGGTCGCCGAGATGACCGATTTCTTTGAGCGTTTCGACAAAGAGAAATACGGCGGCGAAGGCGCACCACTGCACGATCCCTGCGTCACCGCCTATCTTATCGCGCCAGATCTGTTCACCGGGCGCCGGATCAACGTTGAGATCGAAACGATGTCTGATCTGACGCTGGGAATGACCGTCGCCGACTGGTGGGGCGTGACCGACCGGCCTGAAAATGCGCTGTTCATCGGTGATCTCGACGCCGATGGATTTTTCAAGTTGCTGACCGAGCGTCTTGGCCGGTTGTGACAGTTTCCCTGCGCATCGCCGCCGCCGTTGACCGGCCCCTTGTCCTGCCGATGCTCACGGCCTTTTGCGCAGAACAGATGTCGCACGCAGAGGATGGCGCTGATGCCACCCGCACCGCGGCGCTGGACCGGTTGCTTGACGGGCTGCCCGCCGCCACGCTCTATCTGATCGGGCCGCCCAAATCGCCGGTTGGTTATATGCTGATCGCGTTCGGTTTCGACCTGAGCGCGGGCGGAGTCACCGCCACCATTGGCGAATTATACATCCGGGCCGCCGTGCGCGGTCGCGGTATGGGAAGCGACGCGGTGGCGACGCTGGCGCATGCGCTGCACGGCCATGGCGTGTGCGCGCTGCATATGGAAGCCTCTGACGCCAATCCGCGCGCCAAGGTATTCTGTCGCCGGTTGGGATTTGATGAACGCACGGACACCAAGCTGCTGACCCGCACCCTTTAACCATCCGCTCTGCACCCCCAAATAGGGTCAAAGGACACAAAATGACCCTGAACATCACCTTCGACAACAGCTATGCCCGACTGCCCGACCGGTTCTTCAGCCCGATGGAGCCGACGCCTGTCGCACAGCCCGGCCTGATCCGCATCAACGAAACGCTGGCCCGCGAGCTTGGGATCGACCCCGCCGCCCTAGCCTCTCCAGACGGATTGTCCGTCTTGGCGGGCAACGCGGTGCCCGACGGGGCGGCTCCGCTGGCGCAAGTGTATGCCGGGCACCAATTCGGTGGATGGTCGCCGCAACTGGGCGATGGGCGCGCGCTACTGATCGGGGAAATCAAAGCCCCTTCAGGGCGCTACGACATGCAGTTAAAGGGATCAGGCCCCACGCCCTATTCCCGTATGGGCGATGGACGTGCATGGCTCGGGCCGGTTTTGCGGGAATATCTTCTGTCCGAAGCAATGTATGCCCTTGGCCTGCCCACGACGCGCGCTTTGGCGGCCGTGACGACCGGCGAAACCGTGATCCGCGAACGGAGATACCCCGGTGCGGTGCTGACCCGGATTGCGAAAAGCCATATCCGCGTCGGTACGTTTCAATACTTCGTCTCGCGAGGCGACAGCGAAGCGTTGCAGGTGCTGACCGATCACGTAATCGCGCGGCATTATCCCGGAGTGGACGGTGCACTTGGCCTGTTGAATGCGGTGATCGATGCGCAGGCTGCCTTGATTGCCGGCTGGATGTCGGTCGGGTTTATCCACGGGGTGATGAACACTGACAACATGTCGGTGGCAGGTGAAACCATCGACTATGGCCCCTGCGCCTTTATGGATGACTACCACCCCGACAGGGTGTTCAGCTCAATTGACAGCTTTGGGCGCTATGCCTTTGCGCGACAACCAGAAATTGCGGTTTGGAATCTGGCGCAACTGGCCACTTCTCTGTTGCCGCTGATGGGCGAAAGGGATGCCGCCATCGAAGCCGCGACCGAGGCAGTGAACCGCTTTCCGCAAGTTTACGCCGATCATTGGTTGGCCCGCTATCGCGCCAAACTGGGGCTGGTGACGTCCGAGCGGGACGACCCCGACCTGATCCAGTCGCTGCTTGACCGGATGGCCCATGGTCAGGCGGATTTCACCAACACGTTCCGCGCCCTTGGCACGCAATCGGCGCGCGAACAGTTCGCCGATCCCGCCGGTTATGACACCTGGGCCGAGGTCTGGATTGCCCGGTTGGCACGCGAAGATGCCACACCCGATACCCGGCGCGCCGCGATGCAGGCAGTCAATCCGGCGATCATTCCCCGCAATCATCGGGTTGAGGAGGCGATTCAGGCAGGACTTACCGGCGATCTCGCGCCGTTCCATACCCTGACCGAGGCTTTGCAGACGCCATTTGCCGAACATCCTGATCTGGCCAGCCCGCCGACCGAGGGTCAGCGCATCAAACAGACCTTCTGCGGAACCTGAACCCGTTCGCCGGGCGGTTCATCAGCAACAGCCCGGCCGCAGTCAACGCCAGCGCAAACAGCAATGGTGGCCGCACCGGATCGCCCCACAGGGCCGAAGCCAAGGGCGGCGGCAAACACCAGTTGTAACCCATCGTTGCCGATCTTGATCGCCACTTGATTGAACGCAATGAGAAAAGCAAGCCGGTCAGCGCCGCCGCCCCGGAATATCCAGCGCTCTTCGCCGGTACAAAGCAGTCTCCCCGCCCGGAACAGCGCTGCGCCGGTGTCATCCGGTTCGGCACCCACGGCAACGCGCATAGGTCGGCCCCGGGCACCTATCAGAATGTTGTGCGGGCGAAAGCCCAGCCTGCGTGGTTCCCCCCGCCGTGACGGAGGGGGGAATCGGTGTTTCAAGGGGTGACGGTAACCTTGCTCATCACATCGGGCTTGCCCGAAACCGCGCCCGACTGCCCCGAGCCGCGTTTGATCTGGTCGACCACATCCATGCCATCCGTGACCTTGCCGACGACAGTGTATTGGCCGTTCAGATGCGTCGCCGGGGCGAACATGATGAAGAACTGCGAATTTGCGCTGTTCGGATCGGCCGAACGTGCCATGCCAAGCACACCCCGTTCAAAGTCCTGCGACGAGAACTCGGATGGGAGGTCGGGTTTGTCCGACCCGCCGGTGCCCGCACGGCGCAGATCGCCGTCGACCTTGCCGAACTGCACATCGCCGGTCTGGGCCATGAAGCCTTCGATCACCCGGTGAAACACCACGTTATCATAGGCTCCGGAACGCGCCAGTTCGGTGATCCGCGCCACATGGGCGGGGGCGACGTCTTCGAACAGGTCGATGGTGACGGTGCCATTCGCTTGACCGCCAACCTCGATTTTCAGCCCGGTCGCGGCAGCGGGCGATGCCGCCAGAACCATCAGGGCCAACAAGTACTTACGCATCTGCGGCCACTTTCACGCTGATCATCCGGTCAGGGTTTGCAGGCGGCTCGCCCCGGCCAAGAGCATCGACATGTTCCATCCCGGAAATCACCCGGCCATAAACGGTATATTGCCCGTTCAGAAAGCTGTTGTCCTTGAAATTGACGAAGAACTGCGAATTTGCGCTGTTCGGGTTCGAGGAGCGGGCAGCGCCGATGGATCCGCGGTCATGGGGCAGCTTGGAGAATTCAGCTGGCAGATCCGGCATGTCCGAACCGCCTGTCCCCGCAAGCCGGATGTTGAAATCGGATTCGGCATTGCCGTGCGACACATCGCCGGTCTGGGCCATGAAACCGTCGATCACCCGGTGGAATACAACGTTGTCATAGGCGCCGGAACGCGCCAGTTCCTTCATCCGCTCGCAATGTTTCGGTGCCACGTCGGGCAACAGCTCGATTGTGACGGTGCCACCCTTCAGCTCCATCAGGATCGTGTTTTCGGGGTCTTTGATCTCGGCCATATCAGGTTCCTTCATACGTTTTCCCGAATCTATGTAGTGCGCGGGAGGCTCAAGCAAAAGGGTAATTCCCTCGGTTGCAGTTGACGATTGCCTGACAGGACGCGACAAGAGCTGCAAACCTCATCAGGAGCCGCTCCATGGCCTGGAAAACCCTCGACGACCTCGACATTGCCGGAAAGATCGTGCTGACCCGGGTGGACATCAATGTGCCCATGCAGGACGGACGCGTCACTGATGCCACACGGATTGACCGTATCGTGCCCACCGTACGCGACATTCTCGCCCGGGGTGGCAAGCCGGTTCTGTTGGCCCATTATGGACGGCCCAAGGGCGAGGTCGTGCCCGAACTGTCGCTTGAGCCGCTGACCGGCGCATTGGAAACCGCGTTCGGCGTGCCCGTACGCTTTGCGACGGATTGTATCGGTCTTGCCGCCAAGACAGCCGTGGCCGCCCTGCCCGATGGAGAGGTTCTGTTGCTCGAGAACACCCGTTTTCATGCGGGCGAAGAAGCAAACGCACCGATGTTCGCCGCCTCGCTGGCTGCCTTGGGCGAAATCTATTGCAACGATGCGTTTTCCGCCGCCCACCGCGCTCATGGATCGACAGAGGGCATCGCCAAACTGCTGCCGTCCTGCGCGGGGCGTTTGATGGAGATGGAATTGTCGGCGCTGGACAAGGCGCTGGGTCAGCCCAAACGCCCGGTGGTCGCCGTGGTGGGGGGCGCCAAGGTTTCAACCAAGCTTGAACTGTTGGGCAATCTGGTGCGCAAGGTCGATCATCTGGTGATCGGTGGCGGCATGGCAAACACGTTTCTCGCCGCCCAGGGCATCGATGTGGGCAAATCGCTGGCTGAACATGACATGACCGAAACGGCCCGCGAAATCATCGCAAAGGCCGAAGAAGTCGCCTGTGCCATCCACCTGCCCACCGATGTGGTGGTCGCCCGTGAATTCCGCGCCGGAGCCGACAGCGAAACCGTGCCCGCCGACGCCTGCCCCGCCGATGCGATGATTCTGGACGCCGGTCCCGAAACCGTCGCGCGGATCGCCGAGATCTTTGCAGAGTGCCGCACGCTGATCTGGAACGGCCCCTTGGGTGCCTTCGAAATTCCGCCTTTCGACATGGCCACGAATGCCGCGGCGCGGGTTGCGGCGGATCAGACAAGCGCGGGCAATCTGATCTCGGTTGCGGGCGGCGGCGATACTGTTGCGGCCCTGAACAAGGCGGGCGTGGCCGATGATTTCACCTATATCTCGACCGCAGGCGGCGCATTTCTCGAGTGGATGGAGGGCAAGACCCTGCCCGGAGTCGCGGCGCTGATGGTATAGTCAGGCGGTTTCCGGGCGAGGTCAGGCGCGCCCCACCTGACATGCAGCGGCTGGCCGCTGTTGGCGGGGGCGGCAAATCAGACGGGTGCGGCTGGATTGGCTGGAACGTGCGCTACCCTTTGCCGAAGTGCTCGAGATTCAGACCCGGGTGGTCGGCGATACCGAATATCTGCTTGGCGCGCTGATCCGAGACGTAGCGATGGGGCGGATTTCTGGTGTCAGGCGGGTGAGGATTCTGTTGCGGCACTCTGGACCTTGATGGGGGTGCGGCGGCGGGTGATGCTGAAAGTGCTAATATCCTGTCGACGAACGCGTCCGGATAACCGGCCCCGAGGGTCAGGCCGCATGGTCCCAGATCGAAACGGCGGCCAGCGAACTGGCCACGAAGGCCTGGACCGGACAGAATCTGCCCGCGCGGTTTGCCGGGTAATGGGTCCTTTCCCCGCCGCCGGTGACAAATCTGTGTCTGTAGCGGGGATAAAAAGCGATTTGCGTTCCGTTTCCGCTTGTTAGCGCCATCAACATTGCAAGGCCGCGCACTGCCCCCTAATGCACTGCCATAACGTCAATTGTCATTTGCAGGGAACCACCATGAAAAGCTCGCGCATTGTCCAGAACATTCTTGCCCGCTACGAAGGCGAAACGCCCGGTGTAAAAGGCAAGCTGTGCCAGATGCTGATGCACGGCAAGCTGCGCGGAACCGGCAAAATGATCATCCTGCCGGTCGATCAGGGCTTTGAACATGGCCCCGCCCGCAGTTTTGCGGTGAACGCCGAAGCCTATGATCCGCACTATCACTATCGTCTGGCCATCGACGCCGGGCTGAACGCCTATGCCGCTCCGCTTGGGCCGCTTGAGGCAGGTGCCGACACGTTCGCCGGCCAGATCCCGACAATCCTCAAGGTCAACAGCGCCAATTCGCTGATGAGCGGGACATCAGGCAAGAATCAGGCGGTGACCGCGTCGGTGGACGATGCACTGCGTCTGGGATGTTCGGCGATCGGCTTCACGATCTATCCGGGGTCAGACAACGGCATCGATATGATGGAAGAAATCGTGGCGATGCGCAAAGAGGCGGCATCCAAGGGGATCGCGACCGTGATCTGGTCCTATCCGCGCGGTGAGGGCATCACCAAGGACGGTGAGACCGCCATCGACGTGGCCGCCTATGCCGCCCATATGGCCGCCCTGCTGGGTGCACATATCATCAAGATCAAGCTGGGCACCGACCACCTGATGCTCCCCGAAGCGAAGAAGGTGTATGAAGATCAGAAGATCGACATCGCCACACAGGCCGCGCGGGTGAAACATTGCGTTCAGTCTGCGTTTGACGGGCGGCGGATCATCGTCTTTTCCGGCGGTGCCAAGAAGGGCGAGAACTCGGTCTACGACGATGCCCGCGCGATCCGCGACGGTGGGGGCAACGGATCGATCATTGGCCGCAACTCGTTCCAGCGCAGCCGCGAAGACGCGCTTGCCATGCTGAACAAGCTGGTCGCGATCTATAAGGGAACTGAATAGCCACCATATAACGCCACTCAAGGGCCGGGATTTTCCGGCGGGCAAGCACACGCGGGGGATTCACAACGCCCCCGCGCCATGCCATATTGCGTCAAACGCCCCGTCAGAGGGCCACCGAGAGGCACAGCATGTCCCACCCGCGCACCCGGCCCGCCATCGGCGTTGTCGTCTATTTTTCCCTGACGTTTGTTCTTGGCATGTATTTCACCTTTGCCAGTGTTCAGGGTGACTATGGGTTATTCCGCCGGATTCAGATCGATGCCGAGGCGCGAACCCTGACCGAAGATCTTGCCGAACTGGACCACGAACTTGCCGGCCTGCGCAACAAGACGCACCGGCTGTCCGACGCCTATCTCGATCTCGATCTGCTGGACGAACAGGCGCGCGACGTGCTGGGTCTTGTGCGGGCGGACGAAATTGTCCTGCGCTGAGTCCCGCGGCATTTTCGCTTTGCCTTTGCGCAGTGCCGTGGAATAGTCGGCAAAAGCTCCGCATCCTTGGGAGGGACCGCGCCGATGGCCACCCGAAAATCGCCTGCCGCATCCAATGTCGACCGCGAACTCTTGCTGCATTTCTATCGTGAAATGCTGCTGATCCGCCGCTTCGAAGAGAAGGCAGGACAGCTTTATGGAATGGGGCTGATCGGTGGTTTCTGCCATCTCTACATCGGTCAGGAGGCCGTGGTTGTCGGGCTTGAGGCGGCAGCTGCCGAGGGCGACAAACGCGTCACCAGTTACCGCGATCACGGGCACATGCTGGCCAGTGGGATGGACCCGAACGGCGTGATGGCCGAACTGACCGGACGCGCGGGCGGGTATTCGCGCGGCAAGGGTGGCAGCATGCACATGTTCTCGAAAGAGCGCCATTTCTATGGCGGTCACGGGATCGTCGGGGCGCAGGTGCCAATCGGTGCCGGGCTGGCTTTTGCCGACAAATATCTGGGCAACGACCGCGTGACATTCGCCTATTTCGGCGATGGCGCCGCAAATCAGGGCCAGGTTTACGAGACTTACAACATGGCCGAACTCTGGGATCTGCCGGTGATCTTCGTGATCGAGAACAACCAATACGCCATGGGCACTTCGACCGCGCGATCCACCAAATCGCCATCTTACTGGGAACGCGGCGCCGCCTATGGCATCCCCGGCGAAGAGGTGGACGGCATGGATGTGCTGGCCGTCAAAGCCGCTGGCGACAAGGCGGTGGCGCACTGCCGCGCGGGCAACGGCCCCTATATCCTTGAGATCAAGACATACCGGTATCGCGGCCATTCCATGAGCGATCCGGCAAAATACCGCACCCGCGACGAAGTGCAAAAGATGCGCGACGAACGCGACGCCATCGAACACGTCCGCCAGTTGCTGCTGACCGGAGAGCACGCATCCGAAGCCGAGTTAAAGACGATCGACAAGGAAATCAAAGAGATCGTCAACGCCAGCGCAGAGTTCGCCAAGGAAAGCCCCGAGCCTTCGGCAGACGAACTTTTCACCGACATTTACGCCGAGGTCTGAGCGATGGCCACCGAACTGCTGATGCCCGCCCTGTCGCCCACAATGGAGCAGGGAACACTGGCCAAATGGCTGGTCAAGGAAGGCGATACCGTCAAATCAGGCGATATTCTGGCCGAGATCGAAACCGACAAGGCAACGATGGAATTCGAGGCGATTGACGACGGCACCATGGGCAGGCTGCTGGTTGCCGAAGGGACCGAAGGCATCGCCGTCAACACCCCCATCGCGATCCTGATCGGCGAGGGCGAAAGCGCCGAGGTTGACAGCTCGGCCCAGCCACCGCTGAAGGGCACACCGCCCAGTTCCGAGGAAACGCCCGCCGAAACGCGCGAGCACCCTGCCCCGGCAACTCCGGCACAATCCGATCTGCCCAAAGGCACCAAGACGAAAAAAATGACCGTCCGCGAGGCTCTGCGCGATGCCATGGCCGAGGAAATGCGCCGCAACGACCGGGTGTTCCTTATGGGTGAAGAAGTGGGCGAATATCAGGGCGCCTATAAGATCAGCCAAGGTCTGCTTGAGGAATTTGGCGCCCGCCGGGTGATCGACACGCCGATCACGGAACACGGATTTGCCGGCATTGGCGTCGGCGCGGCCTTTGGCGGGCTGAACCCGATTGTCGAGTTCATGACGTTCAACTTTGCCATGCAAGCGATGGATCAGATTGTAAACTCTGCGGCCAAGACCCTGTATATGTCCGGCGGCCAGATGGGCTGCCCTATCGTATTTCGCGGCCCCAACGGCGCGGCGGCGCGGGTCGGAGCGCAGCATTCGAACGACTTTGCCGCGTGGTATTCCCAGATTCCGGGGTTGAAAGTCGTGATGCCCTATGCCGCCGATGATGCGCTGGGTCTGTTGAAAACGGCGATCCGCGATCCCAATCCGGTGATTTTTCTGGAAAACGAGATCCTCTATGGCCGGAGTTTCGATGTCCCCGATATTGAGGATCACACGGTCCCTTTCGGCAAGGCGCGGATCTGGCGTACCGGGACCGATGTGACCCTTGTCAGTTTTGGCATCGGCATGACTTACGCCTTGGAGGCCGCTGAAATACTTGCCAAAGACGGGATCGAGGCCGAAGTGATCGACCTGCGCACCCTGCGCCCGATGGACACCGAGGCAATCATCGAAAGCGTGAAAAAGACCAACCGTTGCGTGACAATCGAAGAAGGGTTTCCGCAGGGATCGGTCGGTAGCTACATCAGTTCGGTGCTGATGCAGCAGGCGTTCGACTATCTCGATGCCCCGGTGATCAATTGCACCGGCAAGGACGTGCCGATGCCCTATGCGGCAAATCTGGAAAAACTCGCATTGGTGACGACCGCCGAAGTGGTCGAAGCGGCGCGAGCGGTGACTTATCGCTGAGCGTGCGGACCGGTGGCCGCAGTTCTGCGCGACCGCCCCGACGCCCGGGCCACCCCTGAACACGGGAGACTGACATGCCGACCGAAATTCTGATGCCTGCCCTGTCCCCGACGATGGAGGACGGCACTCTTGCCCGCTGGCTGGTCAAGGAAGGCGACACAGTAAGCTCTGGCGATCTGATCGCCGAGATCGAAACCGACAAGGTGATCATGGAGTTCGAGGCTGTAGACGAAGGCGTGATCGGCAAACTTCTGGTGGCCGAGGGCAGCACGGGCGTCAAAGTGAACAGCCCGATCGCCATACTTCTTGTCGATGGTGAATCGATCGGTGATGTGGCGGAACGCCTGGTGGCCCCTGCGAAGGCAGAGTTAATCGATGCCCCGTCAACCAAACCGATTGAAACCACCCCCACGGATCCCGCGAAGCAGCCGAAGCCTTCTGAAACCGAACGGATTTTTGCATCCCCCCTCGCCCGCCGGATCGCAGCCGAACGCGGTCTGGATCTTGCAACGATCAGCGGCAGCGGCCCGCGTGGGCGGATCGTCAGGGTTGATGTTGAATCCGCCCGGCCCGCCGCGCAATCCTTGGATACAGACGGACCCAAAAAGGCCCCGCCTGCGGTTTCCGCCGAAAGGATCGCCGCACTTTATGCCGACCGAGAAACTATTGAAATTCCGCTGGACGGGATGCGCAAGACCATCGCTGCCCGTCTGACCGAGGCGAAACAGACGATCCCGCATTTCTATCTCAGGCGTGACATCTGTCTGGATCCGCTGATGAAATTCCGTGCCGACCTCAACCGGCAGTTGGAGAGGCGCGGCATCAAACTCTCGGTCAACGATTTTATCATCAAAGCCTGTGCGCTGGCGTTGCAACAGGTGCCCGCCGCCAATGCCGTCTGGGCCGGTGACCGCATCCTGCAACTCAAACCATCGGACGTGGCCGTCGCCGTGGCCGTTGAGGGCGGGTTGTTCACCCCGGTGATCCGCGACGCCGACACCAAGACACTTGGCCAGTTGTCAGGCGAAATGAAAGACCTTGCAACACGCGCACGCGCCCGGAAATTGGCGCCCGGCGAATATCAGGGCGGCAGTTTTGCCATCTCGAACCTTGGAATGTTCGGAATCGACAATTTCGATGCGGTCATCAACCCGCCCCATGGCGCCATTCTGGCCGTCGGTGCAGGCTCTAGGAAACCCGTGGTCGACGACGATGGCGCAATCGTCGTGGCAACGATGATGTCGGTGACCCTATCGGTTGATCATCGCGTGATAGACGGCACGCTTGGCGCCGAATTATTGAACGCAATCAAGGACAATCTGGAATCGCCGATGGCCATGCTTGCTTGAACCATTCGAATTTGAGCCGCAACACAGCCTATTGTAAAACCTGTCCGAACATCACCAAGGGACAGCGCAATCCGAAACCGGTCTGACGTGGCAAGTTATAACGCCCCAGACAGGCCACCGCACCGATTCGTGCGGCGGTCATACCCCCCGGGCCAGCAAATGATCCATGGTGAGCGAGGGTTGCGCACATCCCGCTTCGCCCACGATGCGCGCCGGAACACCGGCCACCGTCTTCATCGGTGGCACGTCCTCCAACACGACCGACCCGGCCGCGATCCGCGAACAGCGACCGACACTGATGTTGCCCAGAACCTTGGCACCTGCACCGATCAGCACGCCGTCACCGATTTTCGGATGCCGGTCGCCGTCCGCCTTGCCCGTTCCACCCAATGTCACGGAATGGAGCATCGAAACGTTGTCACCAACCACCGCAGTTTCACCGATCACGATGGAATGGGCGTGGTCAATCATAATGCCACGTCCCAATCGCGCTGCCGGATGAATGTCGATCCCGAACACTTCTGACACCCGCATCTGCATGAAATACGCCAGATCGCGACGCCCTTGGTGCCACAGCCAATGCCCCAGCCGGTAAGCCTGAACTGCTTGAAATCCCTTGAAATACAGCAATGGTTGCAACAATCTCTGGGAGGCCGGATCACGGTCAAGAATGGCCACCATATCGGCGCGCGCCGCTTCTCCGAGGCTTGGATCGACCAAAAATCCCTCGTCTGCGATCTCACGCAAGAACTGTTCCGACATTTCAGCCGACGCCAGTTTCAGAGATATGCGATAAGCAAGCGCGCGCTCGAGCGTTTTGTGATGCAGGATGCTGGAATGGATCAGGCCGCCCAACAACGGCTCGTCGCGCACTGCTTTATGCGCTTCTTCCCGGATTTGTGACCAGACCGGATCGATCTGGACCAACTTGTCTTTCGGTTCTCGCATGGGGCGTCCTTTTGGCTGATCACCAAATTACAACATTTGGGGCGCAATGGCCAATGTGAAACCGGTCAAATCCGTGTCATGGGCGGCAAGGCCCGGAGATCCCTTGCAGAACCATCATCAGACATCCCGTGAATTCGGGGCTGCCCAAAGACGGTTCAGGCGCACGAGGACGGCGCAGGGCCACCGCCATGACACTGCCGTTGCCCCAGATCGGGTGTGCCGTGCCCCGCCGGATGCGGTATGCAGCGGCGCGCTTGGCCTCGGTCAGCATCCGGCACAGCACCCATTGTCGACGGGCGGGCGGGCAGCGCATCAATACCCGCGCCATGGCCGAAGCGTCGCCAAGCCAGATGTCAGCCACCATGAACCGCCCGCCGGTATGGCCCGGGTCCGAACCGGTCCGACACCTGCGCGACCTCGACCGCAAAGGGCGCAACCGCCCCATCCGCCGCTTGCTGAGCGGGCGAATAGATCCAGTTCGCCGTCGCCACATTTACCTGTCGCAAGACCATCCCGTTCTGCATCACACGAACGGAATACACCTCTCCCGTCTCACCCAAAGGCACATCGACGTCGCCCCAGAGATCGCCGTCGATCCGGGTCCGGCGCACCCAACTGGCCGCAATTCCGCCTGGCCCCTTGGCCAGCCGCAGATGCACCGGCGCATAGGGGCGCAGACCAACTCCATCAAATGCGCGCTGCGTTTCGGCAAAGACCGGATCGTCGACAGCCCGCCCACCCGGCCCGATGCGATAATATCGCGCCAATCCACGATTGGACGAAGCAAGCTCGATCTGTTCGACGGCTGCGTTTAACAGGACAACCCGGCTGCCAATCGGCCATTCCGCCGGGATCAGGGCATCGGTTCCCAGCTGACCGCGCAACCGCCGGGTCAGATCATAGATACCGTTAGCCACCAGATCTGCCTGGCCAAACTGAAACACTTCCCAGATGTCATCGTGCCCACTGCCAATTGCCATCGCATTGGCCCCGGCCAGCAAGCGTGCCGGGGTAATCGACTCCAGTGCTCCGCCCAAAAGTCGCACCCGCAAGGGTGGTCCGCTGTCGATCAGCCCCGGACTGGCCGGAAACAAAACGGATTCGGTCGTGCCGATCACTGCCGCCGATGACAACAGCCGGTTCAACTCATAGCCTTCGTCCGAAGCCGAATCATATACGGCAACCGATCCGGGCCATGGCCGCGCAGTCACCGCGACATGGGGTGCATGGCTCACTTCGCCACCGGTCAAAAGCGGCAGGTCCAAAAACACCGGCAGGACAGGCACCGGCGCCACGAAGGGTGCCAGACGCACGGCGGTTTCCACAGAGTCGCTCGGCTGATACAATTCGCGCTCGATGCGCACCGCCTCGATCAACTGTTGACCGGATTGCTCCACGTGATCGATCCGGTACAACCCGTCCCTCACCTCAACCACGTCGCCTGCCCCAAGCGACAACCGCGACAGTGGCAATGACAGCCGCACCCGGTCGCGCGCCACACGGGCCTCGGCCAGCCAGCGTTCGACGATCCCCGTTGCTTCGGACCGGGTCAGAACCAGCGGAAACTCAGACTGGGACACGGCAAACGAGCGTTCATCGGGAAAGATCGCTTCGGCCGCCTGAATGTCGAAATCACCGTCCGCGCCGACAAAGTTCAGCCGCAACCGTCCGACCGTTTCCGCTTCGGGGCTGCGGACCATGTCAATGTCCCCGGACAGATCTTCACTGACCGCCACTTGCGCCGGGTCAATGATCCCGATGCTTCGCCCATCCCGGGTTTGAAAGATCAGCCGCCCGTCGCGTTCCAACGCGTCAAAGCCATAAGCCATCATCAGCGGCTGCAATTTCGCCCGCGCCCCGCTGATTTCACCCAGAACATAGCCGCGCACGACATCGTACAGCCGCGATACATCCACGTCCGGCACCCCTGAACCGGCACAAATTTCGGCCACCACCGATGCCAGAGCCCGCGACGTGGCCCGCCCGGTGATCCAGTGCCCGCGCGCATAATTGTCGCCGTCAGTCCACAATTCGCGGTTGCCCGGGAAAAACGGATAGGGCCGCGCATCCCAGGCCCAGACATGGGCCCGCGACATATCGATCATGGGCGCATCATATTCCAGCGACACCGGATTGTTGACAGGGTCGCTCCAGAACTCGGACACTGCCTTGAGATACTGCAACTGCATCAGGTCGTCGCGGCGTCCGGTCGAGTGTTTGGGGATGCTGGATTCGCTCGACTTCGGGTCAAGAAACTTGTTCGGCTCGTTGGCACCCTTATCGATGGCGGCACAGCCGTACTCGGTAAACCATATGGGCTTGCTTTGTGGCTCCCATTCAGTCGGAACCTCCTGACGGACGCCACCCAACCGGTTGAAATGGCTGTGCGACCACCAGTTTTTCAGATCCTTGTACCGAAACACCCATGGTTCCCCATAAGCTCCGTCGGTGATCGGCGTGCGCAGTTGGATCGCCTCGGCCTCAGGGGCGTGATAATACCACTCATACCCCTCGCCGCCCATGATATTGGCCTTGAGATACTCCAACCGGTACACTGAACCCCAGTCGGAATCCGCGTGATCGAATCCCGGGCGCCAGTCTGCAATCGGCATATAGTTGTCAATACCGATGAAATCGATCGCCGGATCGGCCCACAGCGGATCGAGGTGAAAGAACACGTCTCCCGATCCATCTTGCGGGTGAAAGCCAAAGTATTCGGTCCAGTCGGCCGCATAGCCGATCTTTACATCCGGCCCAAGGATCAGGCGCACATCAGACGCCAGCGCACGCATTGCCGCAACCGCAGGAAAGCTGTTGCTGGCCCCGCGTATCTGCGTCAGCCCGCGCATTTCCGATCCGATACAAAAGGATGAAACACCCCCCGCCGCCGCGCACAGATGTGCATAGTGCAGAATGAACCGCCGGTACGAAAATTCGTCAGGGCCCGAATACCCGACCCCATCTGCCGTCACTTTGAAATCGCCCACGGCAGCCTGGCCAAAAAATGCCGCCACCTCGGCCCCGGCCACCGCTGTTCCGTCGGGCGACCCCGCATGACCCGGTGCGCGGCTCAACGTGATGCGCCCGCGCCATGGCAGAACCGGCTGGTCGGTGGCCTCGGAATAAGGGTCTGGCAACCCGTTGCCGATCAACTGTTCCATCAGGATAAACGGATAGAACATCACCGCCTGCCCTGCGTCACGCAAAGCGACGATGGCTTCTTTCACCGACTGATCCGTCGGGGTGCCGCCATAGACCACCTTGCCGTCGACCTCGGGGTGCACTTCCGCGCTCGCCCGGCCCAGCCCGGTCACAGTCCAAGGCATCTCCACGCCCTCGAATTCACGCTGCTCGACCTTGGGCGCGATCCTGCACGAACCACAGCGCAGATCATCGCCAAACCATGACACGACCAGAGATGTCGCACCGCAGTTGGGCAATTCCCCGGTCAACGCGTCCAGAGAAGCCGCGAAATCGGTCTTTCCGAGAGGCGAATTTATGTTGATGAATTGCGACACCCCCGGCTCCTGCTGAAACCGGACCGGCGTCGTTGCCAGCGCATATTCCCCCGTGCCCGGCATCATCGCCACGCCCTGCACAGATCGCGCCAGATCCTGCGGCGCTTGACCAGCGATCAGCGGTTCAGGGCGCATGACTTCGAAACTGAACTGCGGCACCCGGTTGCCGAATGGCCCAAGTTCCAGATCCTCGATCACCACATAGGCGATTCCGCGATAGGCAGGGGCCAATCCTGCCCCTTCGACAGCAGAGATCTTAGGATCGGGCAACTGGTCTTCCGACCCGGGATAGATACGCAGATTCAGATCATCCAGCACCGCCTCGGTCCCATCGATCCACACCCGACCGACCCTCGAGATCTCACCCTCGCAAAGCGCAATCGCCAGACTGACGGAATAGGAATAGCCGGTGGTCTTCGGCCCTTTGCCAACCCCCTTGCCCGAGCCGTCCGTGGTCGTGGTAGTTTCGCGGAACCGCGTCGCCCAGATCACCTGCCCGGAAATCCGTGTGCGTCCGAACACCTGATTGACCGGCGATCCTTCGCTGGCGCCGGTCAGGCGAAAGCGTTCGACCTTGCCGGTCTCAACTGCCTGACTGCCCGCACCCAGAATGCTCTGGTCGATCACACGGCCAAGGGTGGCCCCCACCGCACGTCCGATCACCACGGACGACAGGCCAAGAATGCCGCCGCCCACCGATCCGCCGATCGCCGCGCCAACCGCTGAAAGAACGATAGTGGCCATCAAAGCCTCCTGTCAGGAAATTCAAACCGCGCCACGATGCGCCGCCGCCATGGCGCGCTCAGTGGGCTTTCGACCACACCGTGGCCGGTATAGGCATGGATGAACGTCATTTCGCCCTCACCCTGACCAACAATACCAAGGTGCTTGGCCACGCTGCCGTCCCGCATCCGAAACAGCACGACGTCGCCCACCGAAGGCTCTCCCGGCGGCAAATGGCGCAGATGCCTTTCTGCCGCGCGCCACAGCCGTTCGTCGCGCTGAACCTCTGACCAGTCGGCGGTATAGGCGGGCACCGGTTCAGGCTCGGTTCCGTGCAACTCGCGCCACACACCGCGGATCAGGCCCAGACAATCCGCCCCAGCTCCGCGCACCGATGCCTGATGCAGATAAGGCGTGCCGATCCAGCCCCGCGCCAGATCCGCAATCCGCAAGCCAGTCATCCGCCGTCACGGGCGCGCAGCGACCCGCCCGAATTGTCGTTCTTCGAACTGGGATAGGCCATTAGCCAATCCTCGCCCGGGATATCGGGAAAGCCGCGAAAGTTCAGGATGTTGTCGAACTTCAACCGGCATGTTGCCACCCGCTTGTCGCATCCGGCCTCCAGCCTGATCACGTCGCCGGGCACGATCCCACCCCGCAGAGCCTCCCATGTTTCGATCACCCGGCCCGCGCCGGACAGACGGTCATTCTTGATCACCGAAACGATACCAGCCGAAGCGCCGCTCAGAACAATCAGCCGCCCGCGCTCAAACCACCGGTCATCGAACCCATCCAGCGCGGCAAAGCGAAAGAATTTGTGCCCCTCGACGCTCTCGACCGCCAGTTCGGTGGCGTACCCCGGCAAGGACAGATCGAACCGGCACAGGGAATCCCCCAGAACCGCCGAACACGGTGCCTGAAACACCCGCCCCTGCGGCTGGTTCAGCGCCTCGGTCATACCGCGCAATTCGGCCCGGAATGCCCCCGCCGAGCGTTGAATTTCGCCCAGCGTTCCACGAAACTGCAACACCCGCTGTTCCGGCGCGGCCCAGTTGACCAGCCAGGCCAGCACCCCGGCCCCATCGAACCGCCCGGCAAGAATATCGGCTTCGGTCACGCTCTCGTCCGACAGCGCGCCGATGGCCTCGGAATTGTCCACGGCCAGCCCGGTCGTCTGCTCCAGCGCCCGCGCCGACATGCCTTCGGACGCCAGAAACACCATGCTCTCGAACCGAACGGGTTCGTCATGGTCGGTGAACCCGAACGCCACGCCGTCGCGGCGCAGGACGCGCCAGCACCGACACAGAGTGGTTGAACCACTGTCCAGATGACTTTGAAACTCTTCGGAAATACCCATCAGATCCGCACCTCGATAATCGGGACATTGGGCACGTCACCGGCCTTGAAGCTGGCAACAGAGACCTGAATCAAATCGGTGTCGAACCGCACTGGAACATCGAATTCATATCCGGCGGTAATTTCCGCGCCTTTTGGCGGCACCTCGTACAGCGTGACCAAACCGGTCCCGGTCGCCAGATCGAAATGCACACCCTCGCGCAGAAGATCGCCCTCAAGCCCCAGTGTGACAGTGCCTGCAACTGGCTTGACCACCGGGCGGTGATAGGGATTCACCCCCGCGTCATAGCTTTTCAACAATTGGAAAACCGCCGAAGTCCCATCACCATGGGCAATCACCTGATCGTTGAAATCGGGCAGGCGCGACGCAGCGCAGGATTTGAAATCGGCCCAGTCCTTCCAACGGAACCCATGCAACTGCCCACGCCGCGCCTCGAAGAAGGCCAGCAATAGTTCCACATCATCCAGTGACCGCAGCCCAAGCCCCGCATCGTACCGGCGCCGGGAATGCGCCCAGGGGGTGTTGCGTTCCTCAAACCCGTTGGCCAGCGTGACGATCTCGGTCCGCCGTTCGGGACCGCCAATTGATCCAAAGGACAGGTTGGCGGGAAAACGTATGTCGTGAAATGCCATGTCTCGCTCCTCAGCGGTTGCGCTGTCCCTGCCCCAGAGCGCGCCCCATACGGGCGGCGATCTGGCTCTGGGATCTCTGGAATCCCTGCACATCGGGGGTCTGGATATTCATCACCACCGTCACCGGCCCCTGACCGGCGGCACGCACGCCCAGCCGTCCATCGGCGCCGCGGGCCAGCGGCATGATCGCCTCGGGGCCCGCCTCGCCCATCAGACCGGTGCCGCCGCGCATGGGAAAGGTGGTGGGCGAAGACACGACACCGCCCCGGGCAAAGGGCATCACCCGGCCCTGGGACATCGCACCGCCCTTTTCGAACGGCATTAACCCATTCACCAACCCTTCGACCCCCGACGCCAGCAGGCCGCCGAAATGCCCCGCCACAGGCCGGATCGCGGCGCTATAGGCGGCATCGACCATGCTTTGCGCCACGCCTTTCAACGCATCCGACAGCTTCATCCCATCAAAGATCAACCCGTCGAACGACCGGCGCAGCCCACGGGTAATTCCGCTGCTCAGCACGTTCACCTCGCGACCTGTGTCGGCGATGGTCGATTGCATCCGCCGCAACTCGCTGTCAAACGCGGCGGCCATTGCCCCCGCACCGCCAAGGGTCTGTTCCAGCGTCAGGATTTGATCCTCAAGCGCCTCGATCTGCTGACTTTCCATCACCAATCTCCTGTTCATCGGGCCACGCTGCCGCCAGGGCAGCCAGACCCGCCCGGCTCAGGGGCGCAGCACTGCCGCGCCCCAGCATCAGCATCAGTTCGGCGGGTGTCAGCGCCCAGAATTCAGTCGGGCACAGCCCACGCCCGTTGATCCCGGCCCGCATCAGCCCCGGCCAGTCGAAAGACCGCTCAGGTGCGGGCATCGGCATCCCCCGGCAACGCGAAGGCCCGCGCAAGCAGCGCACCGGCCACCCGCGCCGCACCGACAGGACCGCCGCCAATATCCGCCGACAGCAGGTCACCCATCGAGCCACGCCAGCCCCCGCCACGCAGCCCCGCAACGACCAGCGCGAGCACATCGCGGGTCGAGAATTGTCCCTGCTCGAACCGCTCGACCAGCGCGACCAGAGTGTCGGTGCCCATTGAAGCCTCCAGTTCGGCCAGTGCGCCCAGCGTCAGCTTGGCCACCTGCGGCTCACCATTCAGCATCAACACGACTTCGCCCGCCCAGGGGTTGCCCAACCCTGCCCCGATCTCCGGCCCCATTTCAGCCCCCCTCACAGCGCGGTGAAGTCCAGAGCACCCGCCGACGAAAGCGAGATCTCATAGTTCGCCTCACCATTGTGCGACCCGGCATATTCCAGCGATGTCACCTGAAACGGCCCCGCGACGATGCCGAAATCGGGGATGATCACCTGAAACCGCGGTGTCAGCCCGTCAAAAAAGATCGCCCGTGCCCTTTCGTCCGTATTGGCATCCTTGAAGATCCCCGAGCCGGAAATGCTGGCCGATTTCACGCCCGCCCCGCTCAGCAACTCGCGCCAACCGCCCTGTGATTCCAGCGATGTGACATCGACACTTTCGGCGTTGAACGAAATCCGCGTGGCACGCAGCCCCGCGATGGTTTCGAATTGTCCCGCGCCCGTCAGGTCGATCTTGATCAACAGGTCCTTACCGTTCTGTGCCGCCATATCCGTCACTCCGTCGTTGGTGTTCAGTTGTCTTCCGTCTGCGCCCGAAACCGCAGGTCGATCCGCCGTTGATCGCCACTGCCCACACGCCGCGCCTGTGCCCGCTGAAACCACAGCCCGACAATGCGTCCGCGTGTCAGAACCGGAGGCGTGTCCAGCATTGCGTCCGACACCGCCACCGCCGCTGCCTTGGCGATGGCAAAACCAGAGCTTTCAGAAATCACGCTGATGATCAGGTCGTGCCAGGCACCGCCGCCGTCTTGGTCGGATCGGTCGCGCGTCGTTTCTTCGCCCAAGGTCACATATGTGGCGGGCAGGCTTCCCGACGGCACCGCGTCATAGATCGCATCGCCCACGACGGCCTTCAAAGCCGTATCTGCCTGCAAACGCTGAAAAATAGCTGCCTGCAGAGCCGCCGTAACACCATAACTCACAGCGCCACCTCTTCGTCCGCGAAACAGGTCAGATAGGTTCCGCCCGGCACCACCTCGGTCACCCCATGGATCGTGAATACCCGGGCGCCGTCTCGAAATCGCTGACCCGGCGACGGACGCGATGCCGCACCCTGCGGCGCGCCTCGCACCGTGATCCGGTAGGTCAGCCGCGACAGCGCGACGTCTTGTCCGGTCTTCTCGCGCCCCGTGCCGGGCCGCAGATCGGCCCACAACACGCCAAGCGGTGTCCATGTCTCGGTAAAACCCCCGGCCCCGTCGGCGATCCGAACCGCACCCTCCAGCACCAGACGGCGGCTCAGCTGCACACCGCTCATTCCGAAAATCCCCCGCCGATGCGCAACACCCGGAACCGCGCTAAAAGCCCAGAAACCAGCACCGGCATTCCGCCGCCCGCCTGACCATCGCGGTCTTCATAAATACCCGCCGCCAACAGCAGTACAGCTTGCGCCATGTCGCCCGGAACCACTGCCCAACCGGCAAATCCGGCGTCAAAATTGACCTCTGCGCGACCGGTCAGTGGAATCTGCGGCAGGTTGTATCCCGAGGAAATCAGCAATGGCCGGTGGTCGTCGCAGATCAGCCGGTATTGGGCCGGGGCGATCACCGTTTCAGCGCCGGCCCGGTCGAAAATCGCCAGCCGCGTCACCGCCGCAACCGGCGCCAGCGGCAACACCAGCCGTGACAGATCGCGCCATTCCCCCAGCGTCAGGCGGTAAGGGCGCGCCAGAACTGCCTTGCCGCAATGCCCCTCGACCCGTGCAATCGCCGCGCGAAGACAGGTCTCCAGCACCCCGTCCTGAAGCGTGTCATCGCCAAACCCGGTGCCCAGCCGCAGGTGATCGCGGAACGCGGCCAAGGGAAGCGCAGCCGTCGCAATCGGGGCGGTCTCTATCAGTTCCATCAAATATCTCCGAAAATTCAGCACCCATGACCCGACAGGTGGGCGCACGCCCCCGCGAAACACAGACGGAGGGGATCAGCCGGTCACCGCGGGTGATCTGACGCGCGCCCGTTCAGGCCGGCGGATTGCCCGCCGACCTGTCCCGGCCCTTACGTGGCCGAGAACTTGAGCAGCTTGATCGCCGCAAAGTCGCTGACATCGCCCCCGACACGCTTGGTCGCATAGAACAGCACATGCGGCTTGGCGCTGAACGGATCGCGCAGGATGCGCAGATCGGGACGTTCGGCAATTGTGTATCCGGCTGCGAAGTCACCGAACGCGATGGCAAAGGCATTGGCCGCGATATCGGGCATGTCCTCGGCGATCAGCACGGAATAGCCCAGCAGGCGCGCTGGTTCACCCGCAGCCAACCCGTCAGACCAAAGGAACCGCCCGTCCGCATCCTTCATCTTGCGCACAACGCCCGCAGTCTTGGAGTTCATCACAAAGCTGCCGTTGGCGCGGTATCTTGCGCCCAGCCCATACACCAGATCGACCAGAGAATCCGGCCCGTTGAACGCACCCGCCGAACCGGTGGGGACATACCCCAGCGATCCCCAGGCCCAGACCCCGTTGGCGATGACAGGCTTGGTCAGGAACCCCTTGGGCTTGTCCACGCCGTTGCCACTGACGAATGCCGCCGCCTCACTGCGGGCGAATTTGTCGGCGATGCGGGTCGCCAGCCAGGTTTCGATATCGAACGCGGCATCGTCCAAAAGCCGCTGCGATGCCTTTGGCAGCGCGCTCAGCTCGTGCAGGGGTATGACGATCCGATCAACGGTCGGCGTCCCGGTTTCTGCCTGCGGACCCACCTCGCTCGCCCAGCCAGCGCCGATATCAGTGGTGTCGACCAGCACGTCATACGAGGTCGCCTCGACGTTCACCACGCTGGCAATGGCTCGGATCGACGCGGCCGAACGCAGGACGGAATGCACCATCGCACTGGTCTGGTGATCCACCAGATATCCCCCGTCACCCGCCACCGCGGTGCTCAGCGCCTTGCTGTCCAGCTCCAGCCCGCGTAGGGCGTCGTCATCGCCCGAACGCACATAGGCCTCAAACGCCTTTTGATGCGGCGCTTCGGTCTCGGTCGTGCGGGCCAGGGCCGGACGGCCCACCATCAGTGTCTTGCGATCCAGCATGTTCATGCGCTCCTCAGTGTGTTTCAATTTCGTCTCGATGCCGTCCTGAAACCGCTTCAGGTCGCCCACCAGCCCGCTCAATGCCCGGGACACCTGCGCTTGCGGCAGATCTTCCCCGGCACCGGACATCGTCTCGGTCTTGCTCATCGCCCGTCCTTTTTCGTGAGTGTTCGTGCTCTTCCGGGGTCAGCCCCGGTTCAGCAGTCCGCGCGCGCCCTCAATGGCCGCCGCCAAACTGCGCATGGCGTCATCCGCGGGCGCATTGCCCTTGGCCCCGACCCGCGCTTCGGAAAGCATTGGGAACGTGACCAAAGACACCTCCCACAGCTCCAGCTCGTGCAACAATCTCTGGCCCCTGCCATCCTTTGCCGCCTTTTTGGTGCGATATCCGATCGACAGCCCGTCGATGGCGCCCGCACCGATCAGCGCAATCGCCTCGCGGCCTTTTGTGACATCCGCCAGAATACGACCCTTGACGAAAAGCCCGCGCGCATCCTCGCGGACTTCGTCCCAGACCCCGATCGGTTGGGTCGGATCGTGCTGCCACAACATCTTGACCTTGCCGCCCCGGGCCGAAAGCGCCGCCAGAGACGCGCCGTAAGCACCCGCCGAAACCACGTCGCCGCCCTGATCCTTGGCGCCAAACAGACTGGCGTAGCCTTCGATCACCGAGCCGTCGATCACCGCAACATCACCGCCCAGACGGCAGAATTTGTGTTCCAGACCGAATCCGTTTCCAAAGCCGTCTTGCTTGTGGGTGTCCATGGTCATTCCCCGCTCTCCAGTTTCGGCAACCCCAACAATGCGCGCTTTTCTCCATCCGACAGGAATGTCGCCGCCGTGACCCGCGCCCATTGCTGATCCCGTTCACCCGCAAGCGCCGGCACCTGATCGGGATCGCATTTCAGCTCCACCGCTTCGCCGGTAAATCCGGCCAGCCAATGCGACACTGCCGCCACGACCCGCCCGGCAAGAGGCAGCACGGTCAGGCGGTAAAACGCCCGGTGCGCCTCGGCATAATTGGCATAGGTTGCGTCTCCGGGAATGCCCAACAGCATCGGCGGCACCCCGAAGGCCAGCGCGATTTCCCGCGCCGCGGACTCCTTGGTTTTCTGGAATTCCATGTCCGACGGCGAAAACCCCATCGGTTTCCAGTCAAGCCCGCCTTCCAGCAGCATCGGTCGCCCGGCATTGCGTGCGCCCTGGTGATGCATCTCCATCTCATTCACCAACCGGTCGTACTGATCGGCGGTCAGTGCGGCACCATCCGCCCCCCCATATACGATGGCGCCCGAGGGCCGCGCGGCATTGTCCAACAGCGCCTTTGACCAACGCGATGCCGAGGTATGAACGTCCAGCGCCTGCGCCGCCGCCTGCATCGGCGACAGGCCATAATGATCGTCCTGCGGGTGAAAGGATTTCACATGCAGCACCGGTGAAAGCCCGCCATCCACATGAAACCGATGCGTCTTGCCGCCAACGGAATAGTCATAGCCAACAGGCCAGCCATCAGCACCCGGCACCAGGCTCATCCGGTCTGAGCGCAGGATATGCAGTTCGCCCGGCAAACCACCCTCGCCCACCGCCTCGACATATCCATTGCCGGTCAGCAGGATCTGCCCGAACAGCGCCTCGAACATTTCGGCCCGGCCCTGCCCGCCATTGGGTCGCGCAATCAGCGACAACAGGGGATGCACGTCATACCGGCGTTCAGCATCCTGCAACACCAAAGGCACTGCCGCCGCCGCCTCGGCGATCAGTTTCACACAGCGAAACCCCACCGGATTGCCGGTAAATCCGTTCCTCACCAGAGATGCCGTGTCGCGCGGCGTCCAAGCGATCCGCCCCGTGCCGCCCCAAGCGATGACCGGGCCGCTGGCGCTGGCCTTCACCTCGGGCGCCGTTGCACTGCGTTTCAGAAAATCGAACACCATGCCGCTCCTTCATTCCGTCCGGCAGGCACGTCTTTCCCGTTGGCCGCCCATGGGACGCACCGGAAAAAGCCGTTACTCTGCCTCATTTTCCCTTGCCCCCCGTCCGATCCCGTCCAGCCCACTTTCGGGCGACGTCAGGAGACGGGGGGCGCCGCTGGGTCGATGGAAACACTTTGCCACGAACCCGGTAACATGCGGCTACCTCAGCGAACGCACCTTGGGCGCGGCGCGCAACGCCCTTGGCTCCAGAATCAGATCATGGATCGCCCAGACCAATGCATCGACGCGGTCTGGGCTGCGTCCGCCCGCGTATCCGGCGGTGGTCATGCGGCACATCTGCTCCTCAAGCACGCCAAGGCCCGGCAGATGCGCCACCCGCCCCTGTTCGTACAGTGCCGCCACGGGTTCGGCGCGGGCGATCTTGCCGCGCGACGCATGGACCCCGCGATAGGACACCAGAGGATCGACCTGCCGCACCACGGACTCCACCAGATCGCCGCCCTGATTCACCTCGGCCACCAACCGGTCAGCGCCCCAACGCTCCATCGCCGCCACCGCCGCTGTTGCCCATTTATGGGGCGACGCCGCGGCGACGCTCGCATCCTCCAGAACCACTGCGCGCCAATCCCGCGGATCGCCCTCCATCACTGCGCCGACCACCAGGATCCCGCATTCATCCGAGGTTTTCGTGCCGCTCACCGGCGGATCGACCGCAACGACAATCCGGCTCAGTGGGCCGGGTTCGGCCACCCGCGCCGCCTCCAGCGCCTGCATCGACCACAATGCGCCCTCGGCATCCTCGAGCAACAACCCGTCCAACTCTTGTCGGCCCAGCCGCGTGTTTTTATAGCGTGCGATCACTTCGTCCAAGAACGAGCGCGCCAGATTGGCCCGGTTTGCACTTGTCGACGCATGGGTTTGCACCGTCGAGGGATTGGCCAGAACCGATTTCAGAACCGCCACATTTTTCGGCGTCGTTGTCACGCATTGGCGCGGATGTTCACCCAGCCTCAGCGCAAATTGCAACATGTCCCAGGCCTCTTCGCCGCGCTTCCACTTGGCCAACTCGTCCACCCATGCGGCATCGAACTGCGGCCCGCGCAGCGCTTCGGGCTCGTGCGCGGAAAACGCCTGCGCCACCGCACCGTTTGGCCAGACCAGCCGCCTGCGCGTCGACTCCCATGCCGGACGGCGATCAGGCGGGCAACAGGCCAATATCCCCGAGTCGCCAAAAATCATCACCTCGCGCACCTGATCGAAGGTTTCGCCAACCAGCGCGACGCGCTGCGACCGCCCCCTGTCCAGTGGTCGCGCGCCTTCAACCTCGGATCGCACCCATTCAGCCCCCGCGCGTGTTTTACCGGCACCGCGCCCGCCCATGATCACCCATGTCCGCCAGTCGCCCACTGGGGGCAACTGGTGCGGCATCGCCCAGAAATCGAACAGATAGGGCAGCCCGACCACCGCCTCGGGGCTGAGCGATTCCAGAAACTCACACTGGACCTCGGACGGCGCGGAGGCGATCAAGGAGGCCCCCGATTTCACTCCGCACGCTGTCAAAGTCGATGGCGTGATCATGGTGGATACCGGCATTGCGCCTGCTAAGCTCTTCAACCTTTTTCCTTTCGTCAAAAAGGGTCTGCGTCGCGCGGATATAGTTTCCCGATACCCGCTTGATCTCGGCCTCGGAAATATCAGTCCGGTCCCGGAAATATCGACGCATCACCATCATGTCTTCCAATGCGCCGGCATAATGCTGCTCTGCCTCGCCCAAAAGCGTTGCACTGCCGACCTTGTCGGCTATGTCGTTCTTTGTCATTCACCGGAAACTCCGCTGCCGCCAGATGGACCCCTCCGCCCTTCGAACACAAAAAAAGCGACCAAAGGCCAATGGCCCTGGTCGCTCTCGATTGCATTCCTGCTGTGACTTGACGGTAACTCAGAACCGAGGGAAAGTCAAGAAATCCCGCCCGGTTCTGCCATGTAACCGCCCGGTACCATTAACAAAATCCTAATGGCCCCGTTTCAGGGGTTCGCCCGCTCTGCCTCGATCCGGCGCCATTTGGCAACGTTGTCGTTATGCTCGGCAAGGGTTTTGGCAAAGGCGTGACCACCCGTACCATCGGCCACGAAGAACAGAAATTCACTGTCCACGGGGTTCACCGCCGCCTGCAAACTGGCCAACCCGGGGTTGGCAATCGGCGTCGGCGGCAACCCGTCAATGCGATAGGTATTATAAGGCGTTTCGCGGTCCAACTCGCTGCGCCGCAGACCCCGGCCCAACACGCCCTGCCCATTGGTGACGCCATAGATAACCGCCGGGTCGGTCTGCAACCGCATCCCCTGACGCAGACGGTTGACGAACACTGCCGCCACCTCTCCACGTTCCTCAGGAACGCCGGTTTCCTTTTCGATCAGCGAGGCAAGGATCAGCGCCTCCTCAGGCGTTGTCACCGGCAGATCATCGGCCCGGTTGCGCCAGATTTCGGCCACCCGATCCTGCTGCGCGGTCTGCATCAGGGCCACCAGCGCACCTCGGTCGGCGCCCGGCTTTACCTCGTAATTGTCGGGCGCAAGCGATCCTTCTACCGGAATCTCTGACACCTCACCGGTCAGAAATTCGGCAGCCTTCAACCCTTCGATCACCTGCCAGCTGGTCACACCTTCCGCCATCGCGATCGAGAACCGCGTATCGGCCTTGTCGCGCACCGCAAGGTATTCTTCCGGTCCCTCATCGGTGGTGGGATCGAATTCTGCCTTGTTTTCAAACCGGTTGGTCGCCGGGTCCAATTCGCGCACCCGCAGGTTCAGCGCAGTTACGCCGATGTTCAGAACCACCGCCGTGCCGCAGGTGCTCGCCCCGCCGCGTGTGACGATATCCACAATTTCGGCCATCGACGCGCGTTCTGGCACCAGAAAGCTTCCTGCCTTCAGCGCCTCTGCCTTGTCGGAATAATCGGCACCGATGCGAAAGATCTGCGGGCTGGAAATCGCACCCTGACCGGCCAGATCAGCGGAAACCCGGTTCATGTTCGAACCTGCTTCGACCTGCACACAGATCGCCTGAGCCAAGGGTCCCTCGGCCGAATACTGCGCCTTGCCCCAAGCCACGATTCCCCCCGCTGCCGCCAGTATCAGGACGGAAATGGTCAGAAAATTCGAGGCAATATGCCGCCACATCAGCTTTGAACCCGTCGCAGGACCAGTGAAGCATTGGTGCCGCCAAATCCGAACGAGTTGCTCAGGGCCACATCAATCTTCCGTTCAACTTTTGCGTTCGCAGCAAGGTTCAGCTTTGGCGTCACCGCCGGGTTGTCCAGATTGATCGTTGGCGGCGCCACATTGTCACGCATCGCCAGGATACAGAATATGGCCTCGACAGCGCCGGCCGCCCCCAAAAGGTGCCCAATGCTTGATTTCGTCGAAGACATCACCGCATTGCCCGCCGCATCGCCAAGCAACCGCTCGACCGCGCCCAACTCGATGGTGTCGGCCATGGTGCTGGTGCCGTGAGCGTTGATATAGTCGATATCGGCAGGTTCCAACCCGGCCCTGTCCAACGCCGCCTTCATGGCCCGAAACCCACCATTGCCGTCCTCAGAAGGAGCAGTAATGTGATAGGCATCGCCGGACAGTCCGTAACCGATCACCTCGGCATAGATCTTTGCCCCACGCGCCATAGCATGTTCGTATTCCTCCAGCACGACGACACCTGCGCCCTCGCCCATGACAAACCCATCCCGGTCAACGTCATAGGGGCGTGAAGCCTTGGTCGGATCATCGGCCCGCTGGGTGCTCAGCGCCTTGCAAGCGTTGAATCCGGCAATGCCGATTTCGCAAATCGGGCTCTCGGTCCCCCCGGCGATCATCACCTCGGCGTCGCCCCACTGAATCAGCCGGGCGGCATCACCGATGGCATGGGCGCCGGTTGAACAGGCGGTGACAACCGCATGGTTCGGACCTTTGAAGCCATACCGGATCGACACCTGACCGCTGACCAGATTGATCAGAGCGCCGGGGATGAAGAACGGTGAAACCCTGCGCGGCCCGCGCTCTTTCAGCAAAACGGCGGTTTCAGCGATACTTTGCAAACCGCCGATCCCGCTGCCGATCATCACGCCGGTGCGCAGGCGGTCTTCTTCGTCCTCGGGCATCCATCCCGAATCCTCGACCGCCATTTTCGCAGCCGCCATACCATACAGAATAAAGTCGTCGACCTTGCGCTGTTCCTTGGGTTCCATGAACAGATTGGGATTGAACGTGCCGTCGCTGCCATCGCCGCGCGGAACTTCACAGGCATATCCGGTGGCCAGATGCGATGCATCGAACCGGGTGATCGTGCCCGCACCGGATTGCCCGTCCAGCAAACGCTTCCAGGTTTCCTCGACCCCCGCGGCCAACGGAGTGACCATTCCAAGACCGGTGACAACAACTCGCCGCATGTTCATCCTCTCGATGGTTTCAGGGGCCTGATACACTCTCGGTACCCGGGCGCAAAGTGCAACCCGTATCGGGCTGGCATGGTTCCGCCCGAACCCGGCCCCGAAAAAGGAAAAAGCGGCGCATCCGACCGGAAACACCGCCTGCTCTCATGTAGTTATTCCTACCCCTGAGGGTTCAGGAATCAGGACGCTTCGGTAATGAACTTCACCGCGTCGCCAAATGTCTGGATGGTTTCGGCGGCGTCGTCGGGGATCTCGATCCCGAACTCTTCCTCGAACGCCATCACCAATTCGACCGTGTCCAGGCTGTCGGCGCCCAGATCATCGATGAACGAAGCGTTCTCGGTGACCTTTGCTTCTTCAACGCCCAGATGCTCGACGACGATCTTCTTCACGCGCGGTGCGATGTCGCTCATATCTTTCCCTCTCAGGTTCTCGGGGTATGGCCCCCGTTGTCTATACGACCACTTGGGCCACTCGTCCTGTTCATATGACAGGCAATTGCGGGTTCGCCAAGGCTCCCCCGAAATTTGTGCGCCGCCTATAGCATATCGCCGTTGCCGTGCAAACGGTTTCGCCATGCTGTGGAGGGCGAGCGGCAGGTCTTACCGCGTCACCGCCAGCCCGTCAAAGCATCGCCATTCCGCCGTTCACGTGCAAGGTTGCGCCGGTGACATAGCCGCTCTCTTTACTTGCCAGATACAGGACGGCGGCGGCGATTTCATCCGCCTCGCCCATACGGCCAATCGGCACCTGACCCAGCAGTGCGGTTTTCTGGTCGTCGTTCAGTCCTGCCGTCATGTCCGACACGATGAAGCCCGGTGCCACCGAATTCACGGTGATTCCCCGGCTGGCCACTTCCAGCGCGAGGGATTTCGAAAATCCGACCATTCCGGCCTTGCTCGCCGCATAATTTGCCTGCCCCGGATTGCCGGCAGAACCGACGATCGACGAGATGTTGACGATCCGCCCCCACCGCGCCTTCATCATGCCGCGCAACACGCCCTTGGACAGTTTCATCACCGCCGTCAGGTTGACCTCCAACACGCGGTCCCACTGATCATCACTCATACGCAGCATCAGGCCGTCGGCGGTGATACCCGCGTTGTTGACCAGAATATCGACCGAACCCATGGCATCCACTGCCTGCTTCGGCAGCGCCTCGACCGCCGCCCGGTCAGACAGATTGCACGGCAAGACATAGGCTCGCTCGCCCAGCTCATCGGCCAGCGCCTGCAATGGCGCTTCGCGCGTGCCAGACAGCCCGACCGTCGCCCCCGCACCATGCAGCGCGCGGGCAATCGCACCGCCCAGCCCGCCCGATGCGCCCGTAATCAATGCCGTTTTTCCTGTCAGATCGAACATGCGATCTCCCTTGTTTGCGTTGTTCCGGCGCCCTTTGCGCCATCCTGCGCCGCGCCAACGGCAAATCTGGTCGTCTAATCTCTTGCGGTCGAAGGGGAGTCCGAAACCCCCGCCTCCCTGCGGTCAGAGACGTGCCCGCACATCGTCTGGCGTGCCGACCGCCGCAATGTCCGCCTCGCGGGCGATCCGCCGGATCATGCCCGACAGCGCCTTGCCTGCGCCGATTTCCCAAAATTCGCTGACCCCTGCGGTTTCCATCACTGCCACGCTCTCACGCCAGCGGACCACGCCAGTGATCTGGCGCACCAGAAGATCGCGGATCGTGTCCGGATCGCTCACCGGCAAGGCGGTGACATTGCTGATCACCGGCACCACGGGCACGTTGATCGTCACATCGGCCAAGGCCTCGGCCATTTCGCGCGCTGCAGGCTCCATCAGGGCACAATGGAAGGGCGCCGAAACCGGCAGCATCAGCGCCCGCTTCGCGCCCGCCGCCTTGGCCCGGTCCACCGCGCGGCCCACGGCCGCCGCATCGCCCGAAATCACGACCTGCGCCGGATCATTGTCGTTGGCGGCCTGACACACCTGACCCTCAGAGGCATCCGCCGCCAGCGCCTGCACCGCCGCAAAATCCAGCCCGAGGATCGCCGCCATGGCGCCCTGACCAACCGGAACCGCCGCCTGCATGGCCAGCCCGCGCCGCCGCAACAGCCGCGCCGCGTCGGCGATGCTGAACGCCCCCGTCGCGGCCAGTGCCGAATATTCGCCCAGAGAATGCCCCGCCACAAAGGCCGCGCTGTCCACCGTGATACCTTCGGCGGCAAGCGCCCGCATGGCCGCCATCGAGGTTGCCATCAGCGCCGGTTGCGCATTGGCGGTCAGCGTCAGATCATCCGCCGTCCCCTCCCAGATCAGCGCCGAGAGTTTTTCGCCCAAGGCGTCATCCACCTCGTCAAAGACGGCGCGGGCCTCGGGCCAGGTTTCGGCCAGGGCGCGCCCCATGCCGATGGTCTGGGCACCCTGCCCGGGAAACACGAATGCGCGGCTCATATCGGACCTCTTCTGTCACTCTCGATCGTGGGCCCGACGACGGGCCTGCGCATTCGTTAACGCGCCAACCAGCCCTGCGCAACAGCCGGGCAGCCCCGCAGAGTTGCGGGACGCGAGCGTCGCGCAGATGCGCAGATGCCCGCTTATATCGGGTTGGACCCGCTCTTATCTCTTTGGGATAGGTTGCCACAGACCAGCTCGACCGATGACTGATCCAGCGATTTTTGCCAAAACCCGGCCCGGCTTGATCGTGGCACGTCTTGGCGGTTTGTCACGATGTCTCGTAAGGTTTGATTGCAGTTTGGTGCGATCAAGGGGCGAGGCAGTTGCGGCAACCGAAGCTTCCACGGCCCAATTCGCGCAACCCATAGCGATCTATCCGCCGGTACAGCACTGGCATCGGGCGGGGTTCAGGCGCCCAGCAATTCGCCCATCGCACCACTGTCCGGCTCGGACACAGCACTGACGGATGCCGGGCCGGACTGTACCCTCAGGGCAAATCCGCGCGCGCGGATCATGTCCTGACTGATCCGGCGGCGCATCGGTTCCAACGCCTCTGCGCTGCCAACACCGACAAGGATATCGCCATCAACCTCGCGCAGCCGCAGATACAGACAGGATGTATCGCAGGTCCCGCGGTTGTGCCGGATGATCAGGCTGTCGATCTTTTCGAACGGCACCGACAACAGAACCTGTTCGCGCCCCGCATTTGTACGCACGACCTGCCGCAGACGTCCGTGAATCAGATCTATGCGCGCCTCATAATGCGGCTGGGCCCGCGTCACCCACAACAGCCGCGTCGCCAACCCGACCAAAACCGCGCTGAGCACCAGTTTGATCAGAACGACATCGGCAGAGTTTTGCGCATCCGATTTGATCCAGAGCACCGCAAGCCCGGTCAGAATCAGCATTGCCAGAGCGCGCATCGAACGCTCCCATGCCACCACGCGGGCCAGCGTCCGTCGCCCCTGTGTCAGGACATACCCGTCATAAGCGTCGAACATCGACAGCGTTGCGGCGGCGGCCCGTGCGGTGTCTGTCTTGGTCATGGCGGCAACTAGGGTCATGGCAAAACTCATCATTGGGTTTTCTATGCATCGACCCTAGGCAGGGAAATTGTCGGTGTTTGGGTCCGAATAGGCCGGAATAAAGGCAGAACGGCAGGACAAGGCGCGCATCTTGCCCTTGCATCGCCGGGCCCCCCTCCGTAAAAGCGCCCATCCTTCCGCAGAGTCTTGCAAACCGCGCAGCCTCTCGTGACCGGCAGCGGAAGGTAACTTGCTGGTCTATGAAATGCGCCTGTAAACAGAACTGGATACCGCATGCCGCTTTACGAGCATGTCTTCATTTCCCGGCAGGATCTGAGCAACACTCAGGCCGAGGGATTGATCGAACACTTCAGCACCGTCATTGCCGACAACGGTGGCAAAGTGGTCGAGAATGAATACTGGGGCGTCAAGACGATGGCCTATAAGATCAACAAGAACCGCAAGGGGCACTATGCCTTTTTGCGCACCGACGCCCCCGCTCCTGCCGTTCAGGAAATGGAGCGTCTGATGCGCCTGCACGACGACGTGATGCGCGTTCTGACGATCAAGATGGATGAGCACGCCGAAGGCCCCTCGATCCAGATGCAAAAGCGTGACGAACGTGACCGCGGCGATCGCCGCGAACGCCGCTGAGCCCCGGGAAAGGACATAAACCATGGCAACGAAACCATTTTTCCGCCGCCGCAAGGTCTGCCCGTTCTCGGGCGACAATGCACCAAAGATCGACTATAAGGACACGCGTCTGCTGCAACGGTATATCTCCGAGCGCGGCAAGATCGTTCCTTCGCGCATCACCGCCGTGTCGGCGAAAAAGCAGCGTGAACTGGCCCGCGCCATCAAGCGCGCGCGTTTTCTCGCCCTGCTGCCCTATGCAGTGAACTGAGGAGAGACACCATGCAAGTCATCCTTCTTGAGCGCGTGGCCAAACTTGGCCAGATGGGCGAAGTCGTGAACGTCAAGTCCGGCTATGCGCGCAACTTCTTGCTGCCACAGAAAAAAGCCTTGTGGGCATCCCCCGCAAACCTGGCCGCTTTCGAACAGCAGAAGGCTCAACTTGAGGCCAATAACCTCGAGTCCAAAAAAGAGGCCGAATCTATGGCCAAAAAGCTGAACGGGCAAAAGTTTGTCGTGATCCGTTCGGCATCCGATTCGGGTGCGCTCTATGGCTCCGTCACAACCCGTGACGCCGCCGACGCCGCACAGGAATCGGGCTTTACCGTGGACCGCAAGCAGGTCGCGCTGATTGCCCCGATCAAGTATCTGGGTCTGCACGACGTTGTGTTCACGCTCCACCCCGAAGTTCAGGCAACCATTCAGCTGAACGTCGCACGTTCGGTCGAAGAAGCCGAGCTTCAGGCATCGGGCAAATCGATTCAAGAACTGGCCGCCGAAGAAGAAGCAGCGGCTGAGTTCGAGATTCAGGAGTTGTTCGACGATATCGGTGGCGCCGCCAACGAAGATTTCGGCGACGACGAACGCCCCGCACCCCGTGCGGACAGCGACAACGACGGCGACGACAACAACTGATCCTCGCAAATGTGAAAAGCTGCGGGCCGCATCACAATGATGCGGCCCGTTTGCGTTGATGGCTCAGCGCCCGTCCAGCCTGCCTAGGGTGAATGACAACTCGGTCAGGTCCTCGCCCGGGGCGCCCAGCCTGATCGCGCCGTTGCCGGACAAAAGCGTCCGACGTCGATGGACCGCCATATCCGGTCCGTCCCCCATACGCACCACCGACCCCACCGTGCTGTGATCCGAGTATTCCAACTGACCGCTGCGGATGGCCAGCGACCCGTGATCGCGCGAAACCGACGGGTGCGCCGCGACGATGTCACAGTCTTCGGCCCGCCCGATGCTCAGCCGCCCGCCCTCGACCAACTGCCAGTGCCGCGTTCCCAGCGAAATCGCCGCCAGCACCGCAACCGTATCCTGCGCCCCGCCCGACACAACCGTCTGCGCGGCAAGGCTGGTCACGGAACAGGAAAACACAGCTGTCGGCGCTTCTTTCCCACGCAGCGGCAGCGCTCCGACCGCGACGAACCGCGCCCGGTGGTCGGCTGAAAGATCGTCGTGACAGTGATCCCCGAACAGGATCTCTCCGGGCTTCGCCAGCCCGGCCAGACGCGCGGCGGTGTTCACCGCATTGCCATAGATGTCGTCAGCATGGCTGAGGATATCGCCAAAATATCCCCCTGCGTGAATGGCAAGATTGTCAGGCCAGGGTTCGTTGATCATCGCCCAGGCCGCCTGAAACGCCCGGTCAGGGTGATCAAAGAACGACAGGATGTCATCACCCCGCGCCTTGACGCAATGCCCGCCCGCCGCTTCGATCAGCACACGCATCCGCATCAGAACCGCATCGATCCGCGCCAGCGCAGGACCACTGCCCAGGGCTTCGTACAACCGGGTGCTGCCGGTCACGTCTGACACAAGGACACAGGCCAGGGACATGTCGCTCAGGGCTCCTAAGGGTATGGGCGGTTGCGCTACCACCCCTGATCCTAGACCGGGCCGCCCCACATGCGCAACTGCACCGGTCCACAGACAGCAGGCCGGGTGCGGCGGACTTGGGCGTTGAAATCGCCCCGAAATTACCCGGGTGGAAAACGCAAAAGGGCCGCCCGGTTATGGGCGACCCTTGTTTTCTGCGGTGCGGTCCTGAAAATCAGGCGTCCGTGGCGTCCGTGACGTTTACGGCTTCCGCTTCTTCGTCTTCCAGCGCCGCAACGGCGGCCTGAAGTTCGTCCTTGGTGACGGACTTTTCGGTCACAGTCGCCAGTTCGAAGACATAGTCGACGACTTTGTCCTCAAAGATTGGCGCCTGAAGCTGCTGGCGCATCTGCGGATTGTTCTGAACAAATTCAAAGAACTGCCGTTCCTGCCCGGGATACTGCCGTGCCTGTGTCAGCACCGCTTGGGTCAGTTCGGCGTCAGATACCGAAATCTCGTTCTTGCGGCCCAGTTCAGCCAACAGCAGACCAAGGCGCACGCGACGCTCGGCCAGTTTGTTGTGTTCGTCGGTCGGAGTGACTTCCGGGTGATCGTGGCCCTGAACCTCGGGGTTGTCTTCGTGCCACAGCTGATGCGCGATCTGGTTCGCCTCGGCTTCGACCAGGCTCGGGGGCAAATCAAAGCTGACCTGCTCGTCCAGGCTGTCCAGCAAAGCACGTTTCATCACCGCGCGGGCCGCGCCGGAATATTCCGCCGTCAGACGTTCGCGGATCTGCTCTTTCAACGCATCCAGGCTTTCGGCGCCGAAACCTTTGGCCAACTCGTCATCGATCACGGTTTCCGCAGGCTTTTTGACCTCTTTCACGGTGACAGCAAAGCTTGCCTCTTTGCCCGCCAGGTTTTCGGCCTGATAATCGTCGGGAAAGTTGACCTTGACCTCGATCTCGTCAGCGGTCTTGACGCCGACCAGCTGCTCCTCGAAGCCCGGGATGAAAGAATTCGAGCCAAGCACCAGAGGATAATCTTCGGCTGCTCCGCCTTCGAATTTCTCACCGTCGATCGAGCCGACAAAATCGATCACGACCTGATCGTCGTTCTTTGCCTTGCCCTTGGGGCCGCGTGCCTCATAGCTTTTGCGGCTTTCGGCCAGTTGGCCCAGCGCTTCGTCGACGGCGGCGTCATCGGGTGTGACGACCATCTTTTCCAGCTTCAGGCCCGAGGCGTCGAAATCGGGGATCTCAGGCAATGCCTCATAGGACATGTCGACCTGAATATCGTCGCCCTCTTTCCAGTTCGCGTTGGTCATCTCGACCTTCGGCTGCATGGCAGGGCGATCGCCGCTGTCTTCAAAATGCTTCGACATGGCGCCATCGACAGTTTCCTGCATCGCCTCGCCCAGAAGCTTGGGACCGAATTGCTTTTTCAGCAGCGCCAGGGGCACTTTGCCCTTGCGAAATCCCTTCATCTGGACCTCGCCGCGTGACTCTTCCAGCTTTTCGTTCACCTTGGCGTCCAGTTCAGACGCCGGAACGGTGATCTGATACGCGCGCTTCAGGCCTTCGTTCAGGGTTTCAGTGACCTGCATTGCAATTCCTCTCTGGGTCCGGACATGTATGACATCCGGTCGGTGCGACCGGGCTGCATTCAGCCGGAATCATTCCACGACGCCAGCGGTACGCGCGGGCGCAAACTCGGGCTCTCGTAACAAAGAAAAAATGGGTGTTCTAGGGCAAAATCGCAAATCGCGGCCTTGGCGCAAAAATGGCTTGCCTCATGACCGGCCGGATTCAGCCCCAGCGAGGTGTCGTGCGATCCAGAAATGCAGCGATCCCATGGGCCGCCTCTTCGGCTTCCCATGTGTCGGCCAGACGGATGATGGTGTCCTCGATCACGCTCGCGTCGATTCGTGGGCCCAGCGCCCGCGCCAGCGCCTTGGCCCGGCCCACAGCACCGGGCGCGACGCAAAGATAGGGCGCAACCTCGGCCTCGACCAGCGCTTCGAGTTCGTCCAGCGCACCGATCCGCGCCACCAGCCCCAGATCGCGCGCCTCGGTCGCATCGAACAGCCGCGCCGACATGAACACGCGGCGCGCCCGCCCCTCGCCCATGCGGGCAAGGACATAGGGGCCGATGGTGGCGGGAATCAGCCCCAGCCGGGTTTCCGTCAGACCGAACATCGCGCCTTCCTCGGCCACCACGACGTCACAAACCGCGGCGAGCCCGACACCGCCACCATAAGCGCCGCCGTGAATCCGCCCGATCAACGGCGTTGGCATTTCGTTCAGCGCGTTGAGCATCATCGCCAGCCTGCGCGCCGCGGCCATCCGCCCGGCCCGGTCGGCGGCGATCTGTTCGCGCATCCACAACAGATCACCCCCGGCGCAGAACAGCTTGCCCGCCCCCGACAGCACGATGGCGCGAGTATCCGTTGCAGCGCCGAGGGTTTGCGCCACGTCGGTCAGTTCGGCGATCATCGCTGCCGACATCGCATTGCGCTTTTCCGGCAGGTTCAGAACCACCTCGGCCACACCGCGCCTATCGACGCTGACCGCCAGAGTTTCATAATTCATACCATCCCCTTCAAATCCAAGGCGAACCGGACGGCCAGCACCTGTGCCACTTCGGCCATCTGCGACACCGATTTCGCGCTGGTGAAAGCCGTCACCCCGGTGCCCGCGCAGTCCGACCGCGTATCAAGCAGCGCAATCCTGTCGATAATCCAGCGGGTGGGGTGTTTCGCAACCTGTCGCGCGGGCCGACATTGCATAACGCCCCCCGCTCAACCATCCTCGGGCACCAGAGTAAGCAACATCGTTCCGTCATCCACCTGATCGCCGGGACGGGCCAGCACCGCTTCCACCCTGCCATCGCGCGGGGCAGTCAGGGTGTGTTCCATCTTCATCGCTTCAAGCACCAGCAGAGGGTCGCCCCGGCGCACCATCTGCCCCGGTTCGGCCATGATCAACTTTACCAACCCCGGCATCGGCGCGGAAATCTGGTCGCCCCCCGACTCGGGGCCTGCGGAATGCTCCAGATCGTCTGGCACCATAAAGACATGGCTGCGCGCCCCGGTAAAAACCGTCACCCGTTCGCCCATGCGCACCACATCCAACGTCCGGGTCATACCACCGCAGGTCATCACAACCCGGGTTCCGTCACCTGTCACCACATGAAGGTCGCAGGTTTCGCCGTTGATATCACTGGTGAACCGTCCCTGCCCGGCAATCGCGACCGAAACCTCAATCCGCTCATCCCCCCGGATCAGGACCACAGATTGCCGCGCCTCGCCCCATTGCCGCCAGCCGGTCAACAGATCCCATGGGTCGCCCCCGGTCCGCGCTGTCAATAGCCCCAGAGCCGCCAGAGCGGCAATGACAGTTTCCGCGCCGTTAGGTTCAACGCCAGCCGTGAGTGTTTCAAGATTGCGCGCGATCAGCCCGGTATCGACGCGCCCGGCCGCAAAATCGCTATCCCGCGCCAAGGCGCCGAGAAATTCCAGATTGGTGACTGCCCCCGCCACATGGCACCCGCCCAGCGCCTGCGCCAGCCGGTTCAGCGCCTCGGTGCGGGTCGGTGCATGCACGATCACCTTGGCGATCATCGGGTCATACCACGGGCTGATGACATCGCCCTGCCGCACTCCGCTGTCGATCCGCACCGGGCCGCGTTGAAAGGCAGATGCCGGCGGAAAGGCCAGATGGTGGAGCGTTCCTGTGGCGGGCAGAAACCCCTTTGGCACATCTTCGGCATAGACCCGAGCTTCGATCGCATGGCCGTCGATGCGCAGATCACCCTGCGCAAATGGCAGGGGTTCTCCCGCCGCGATCCTGAATTGCAGCTCGACGAAATCAAGCCCGGTGATCGCTTCGGACACCGGATGTTCCACCTGCAGCCGCGTGTTCATCTCCATGAACCAGAACCCGTCAGCACGCAGCCCGCGTGATCCGTCGGCAATGAACTCAACCGTTCCGGCACCGACGTACCCCGCTGCACGCGCCGCCTCGACCGCAGCGGCGCCCATGGCAGCACGGACCTCTTCGGGCATACCTGGCGCCGGAGCTTCCTCGATCACCTTCTGGTGGCGGCGTTGCAGGGAACAGTCGCGTTCAAACAGATGTACGACATTGCCGTGAGAGTCGGCGAAAATCTGAATCTCGACGTGGCGCGGCGTGGTGACATAGCGTTCGATCAGAACCGCCGGATCACCGAAACTTGCCAGCGCCTCGCGTCGGGCACTGTCCAGCGACGCCTTGAAATCGCCGGGCTTCTCGACCAGCCGCATACCCTTGCCGCCGCCGCCTGCCCGCGCCTTGATCAGCACGGGATATCCGATCTGTTCGGCCTCTTGCGCCAACAGATCGTCACCCTGCCCGGCCCCGTGATACCCCGGCACCACCGGCACGCCGGCCTTTTCCATCAGCGCCTTTGCCGCATCCTTCAGCCCCATCGCCCGGATGGCCGCTTCAGGTGGCCCGACAAACACCAGACCCGCCGCCGCAACCGCCGCGACAAAATCGGGGTTTTCCGACAGGAACCCGTATCCCGGATGGATCGCCTGTGCGCCGGTTGCCAAAGCCGCGGCGATGATCGCATCACCCCGCAGGTAGCTTTCGGCCACGGGCGCCGGGCCGATTCTGAGCGACAGATCCGCCATGGTGACATGCAGCGCGCCTGCATCGGCATCGGAATACACCGCCACGGTGCGAATCCCCATGGCCCGTGCCGTGGCAATCACGCGACAGGCGATTTCGCCCCGGTTGGCAACAAGGATGGTGTGGAACATCATCTGCGCCCCGCCGCTGTTTTATTCCCGTGGTTTACTTCACCCGGTTTCATCGCGCCCTGTTTCATCACCGCCCTCACATCCGGAACACGCCAAACCGCGTGTCCGCGATCGGCGCATTGCGCGTCGTGGCCAGCGACAGCGCCAGCACGTCGCGGGTCTTGCGCGGATCAATGATCCCGTCGTCCCACAGCCGCGCGCTGGCATAGAGCGGATGCGACTGTTCCTCGAACATCCGGGTTGTGGGCTCTTTGAACGCCGCTTCCTCCTCCGCTGACCATGTTCCGCCTTTGCGTTCGATCCCGTCTCGGCGCACCGAGGCCAAAACCCCTGCCGCCTGTTCGCCGCCCATCACCGAGATCCGCGAATTAGGCCAGGTCCACAGGAACCGCGGTGAAAACGCTCGTCCGCACATGCCGTAATTGCCCGCACCAAACGATCCGCCCACCAACAGCGTGATTTTCGGCACCGAGGTTGTCGCCACCGCCGTCACCAGCTTGGCCCCGTCCTTCGCGATGCCGCCTGCCTCGTATTTCCGGCCCACCATGAAACCGGTGATGTTTTGCAGGAACACCAGCGGGATTTTGCGCTGACTGCACAATTCGACGAAATGCGCCCCCTTCAGTGCGGATTCCGAGAACAACACGCCATTGTTGGCGACGATGCCCACCGGCATCCCCATCACATGGGCAAAGCCACAGACAAGCGTGGCACCATAGCGCGCCTTGAATTCATCAAACCGACTGCCGTCGACGGTGCGCGCGATCACCTCGCGGATGTCATAGGGGGTCTTCAGATCGGTAGGCACGACGCCGGGAATTTCGCACGGATCGTAAAGCGGTGGGTCGCCGCCATCCGGCGCGGGCATCGCCCCGCCCCGACCCAAAGACGCCACCGCCTGCCGTGCAAGCGCCAGCGCGTGACTGTCGGATTCGGCCAGATGATCCGCCACGCCCGAAAGACGGGTGTGCACATCGCCGCCACCCAGATCCTCGGCGCTGACCACTTCGCCGGTTGCCGCCTTGACCAAGGGCGGACCGGCGAGAAAGATCGTGCCCTGACCGCGAACGATGATCGTCACATCCGACATTGCGGGCACATAGGCCCCCCCGGCGGTGCACGACCCCATGACCACGGCAATCTGCGCAATCCCTGCCGCCGACATCTGCGCCTGATTGTAAAAAATCCGCCCGAAGTGATCGCGGTCAGGAAATACTTCATCCTGATTGGGCAGGTTCGCGCCGCCGCTGTCGACAAGATAGACGCAGGACAGCCGGTTCGCCTGTGCTATTTCCTGTGCGCGCAAGTGTTTCTTGACGGTCATCGGGTAATATGTGCCGCCCTTCACGGTGGCATCATTACAGACCACCATAACCTCGCGCCCCGTGACGCGGCCCACTCCCGCGATCAATCCCGCCCCTGGTGCGGCGCCGTCGTACAGCCCGTGCGCCGCGAACATTCCGATCTCAAGAAACGGCGATCCGGGGTCAAGCAATGCCGCCACCCGGTCGCGGGGCAACAGCTTGCCGCGCGCCAGATGCCGTGCTCGGGAGGTATCGCCACCGCCTGCCATGGCGTCTCCGGCGGCCTTGGCCACCTCATCCAGCCCGGCCGTATGGGCGGCCATATTGGCGGCAAACGTTTCGGAGCGTGGCGACACCTGTGATTTCAGAACCGCCATCCGTGCCCCCCCTGTTGCCCGATACTAGGCCGAACACCCCCCGTCTTGCCAAGTGCAATCGACAGACGGGCCGGTTGTCAGGGCCAGCGGGTCACCTGAAACGGTGTCGGAAGGACGGATCAGTTGCGCGCGTCGTCCAGTGCGGCCCGCACCACATCTGCCGGAACGTCACCGGTGACGAAACTGTCCCCGATGCGGCGCGCCATCACAAAGCGCAACTGCCCGTCCACGACCTTTTTGTCCTGCGCCATCAGCGCGATCAAAGCATCACTGTCCGCCAGATCGCCGGGGATGTCCGACAGATCGGTTTTCATCCCCATGCCGCGCAGATGCGCGCGCACCCGGCCCGGATCCTCTTGCGGGCACAACCCCAGCCGCGCCGACACGTCAAAAGCCAGCGCACAGCCAATCGCCACACCTTCACCGTGCAGCAGCCGGTCGGAATACCCGGTGGCGGTTTCCAGCGCGTGACAAAAGGTGTGGCCAAGGTTCAACAGCGCACGCTCGCCCTGTTCGGTTTCGTCACGGGCAACGATATCGGCCTTCATCTGCACCGACCGGCGCACCGCCTCGGCGCGCAGAGCCGTATCGCCCCGGGCCAGCGCAGGTCCGTTCTGTTCAAGCCAGCTGAAAAATGCCTCATCCCCCAGCAGTCCGTATTTCACCACCTCGCCATAGCCAGACAGGAATTCGCGCCCCGTCAGTGTGTCGAGCACTGAAATGTCGGCCAGAACCAGCGAGGGCTGGTGAAACGCACCTATCAGGTTCTTGCCCGCGCCCGCATTTATCCCGGTCTTGCCGCCGACCGAACTGTCAACCTGCGCCAGCAAAGATGTCGGGATCTGCACAAACCGCACGCCGCGCCGCAGGATCGCCGCAGCAAACCCCGCCAGATCGCCGATCACGCCGCCGCCAAAGGCCACCACGACATCGCCCCGTTCGACCTGCGCCGCCAAAAGCCAGTCAACGGCACGGGACAGTTGTTCCCAGCATTTGGTCGATTCGCCGGGCGGCAGGGCCAGAGCCTCCATCGAGATACCGCTTTCGGCCAGACCCGCCCGCAAAGCATCAAGATGCAGCGCCGCGACCGTTTCATCGGTCAGCACCGCCACCTTCGGGCGACGCAGCAGCGGCGCGATTTCGGCGCCCGCGCGGGCGATCAGGCCCGCAGCGATCCGCACATCATAGGACCGCGCACCCAGCGCCACCCGAACCGTTTCGGTCATCTTTTGTCTCCTGCAAATCTGCCTGTCATGGTCCGGTCAAGGCCCGGTCAACACGTCGGGCCGTTCCAGCAGCGCGGCAATCACCCGATCAACCATGTCCTCGATCGTGAAACCCGCCGCGCTTTGCACCTTGAGATCGGCCTGCTCATAGATCGGCACCCGCGCCTCGAACAGCTCTGACAAGGTGCCCAACGGATCGGCTGTGCGCAACAACGGGCGCGAATCCTTGTGGCGTACCCGGCTCCACAGCAGTTTCAGATCGGCGCTCAACCACACCGACACGCCCCGCTGCGATATCATCTGGCGGTTGCTCTCGGACATGAAGGCGCCACCCCCGGTGGACAGGATCGCCGGATCGTCCTGCAACAGCCGCCCGATCACCTGAGTTTCCCGGGCGCGAAAGAACGTCTCGCCATCGCGGGAAAAGATTTCTGCGATGGTGCGGTTCGCCGCTGCCTCAAGCGCGTGATCGGAATCGCGGAATGGCACCGACAACTGCCGGGCCAACGCCGTGCCTACCGCTGTTTTGCCCGCACCCATCATCCCGACAAGCACAACCGTCTTGTGTAGTTGAAATGGCACTCTGGCATCGTCCCGCTTATTCATGGTTTCGATCCCTTGAATGGCGTGATCTTACCCGAAAGACCATATATAAAACCTGCCAAGGACCATAGAGTCCGCCCAAGGCAGGCCCCCGGGAAGGGAAACCAAATGTTCAGACTATTCAAAGTTCTCGTATTTCTTGCACTTGTCGCTTTTGTCGGGCTGACCGGCTATGCCTATCTTGGGGATATGAGCCCGGTTCAGTCCGAAGTGGTGGAGCCGGTGACCCTGGATGGCAAGTGACCCGTTGCGCCATGTTTTGACGTGCCTGCTGCTGTCGCTGCCCGGGGCAGCCATGGCACAGGGGCCGCTTTCGGCAATCGACTGGCTGTCGGACAGTGTGATTTTGCCCGCCCCCGTTGCCATGCCGCGCGCAGCCCCCGCCACGCCCCCGGAACCCGATGTCGCGATTTCGGCGCTGCCCGAACAGATCACCGTGTCGCCGCTGGGGGCACCATCGCCTGATTCTGTCGGGCTGGTGCCTGCGCGGCGGTTGGGTCTGCCGGACGACCTGTGGGGCGCATCGTCTTCGGTGACGCTGGCGCGGCGTCTGGGCGAACTTGATATTCCGCAACTGCCGGCCCTGCGCGAATTGCTCAAATCCATGTTGATCGCCGAACTCGATCCGCCCACCGATTCGGGCAGCGACCGGACGTTGTTCTTGGCGCGGATCGATGCGCTCTTGTCCATGGGTGCGCTAAGCGAAGCGTCAGAGCTGCTGGACCGGGCCGGACGCACCGAGCCTGATTATTTTCGCCGCTGGTTCGACATCTCGCTGCTGACGGGAACCGAAAATCGCGCCTGTACCAGAATGCGGGCCCTGCCAAAGATTTCGCCAACCTATGCCGCGCGGATTTTTTGTCTGGCCCGGGGCGGCGACTGGCAAGCGGCGGCGCTGACACTGGGCACGGCCAAGGCCCTTGGTCTTGTCGATCCGCGCGAGGATGAACTGCTTGGCCGGTTCCTGTTGGATGAGCTGACCGACCACGCGGCCCCCTTGCCGCACGAACGCAACCCGACACCGCTGGTGTTTTCCATGTATGCCGCCGTGGGCGAACCGATCGCGACGGGGAACCTGCCGATTGCCTTTGCCCATGCCGATCTGCGCCCGGTAACCGGGTGGAAGCCGCGCATCGCTGCCGCCGAACGGCTGGCCCGGGCCGGAGTGCTGACGGGTGACACACTGATCGCGATCTATTCCGAGCGCGAGCCCGCGGCTTCGGGCGGGGTCTGGGAACGGGTCCAGGCAATGCAGGTCCTGGGCGTGGCGCTGGATCATGCCGACGAGCCCGCCATTGCCGCCGCCCTGCCCGATGTCTGGCACGGCGCCAAGGACACAGAGACCGAGGTCGCGCTGGCCGATGCGCTGTCTGACCTTCTGAGCGATCTGCCGCTGACTGGGGCGGCGGCGGATATCCGGCTGCAACTCGCCCTGCTGTCCGAAACTCCGTCCAACGCCGCGGCGCCCGAAGCGCCGACGCCGGATCAGGCGTTCTGGCTGGCGCTGGCCGCCGGCACCCCCGAGGCGACCGTCCCCTCGGGTGATCTGGCCATCGCCCTGCGCGACGGATTTCTGGCCGAAGGCGCCCCCGTGCGTCTGCAATCCCTGCTGGACCAGAACCGCAAGGGCGAAGCGATCCTGCGTGCCTTTGGACTGTTCCGTCTGGGGGCTGATGGCAATTTCGACGCCTTGCAGGATGCTGTCGCCCTGCTGCGCGCCGTTGGTCTGGGCGATGTCGCCACCCGCGCCGCATTGCACCTGCTGATCCTGGACCGGCGGGCATGACCGACGACATTCAGGTGTCGATGCCGCGCCGCATCCAGACCTTCCTTGAGGCGCAGGCCGCCGAACTGGACGCCGCCGAAAACACCCAGCTGGCCTATGCCCGCGATCTGAAGGCGTTTTCAGACTGGCTGGACAGGAATGGGCTGAATTTTGAAACCGCCATGCGCGACCATATCGAAGGCTTCATGATTGCCTGCGATGCCGAAGGTCTGGCCCGGTCAACCCGGGCGCGGCGGTTGTCGGCCATCCGACAGCTTTACCGCTTTGCCTTTGAAGACGGCTGGCGGATGGACAATCCGGCGATCCAGATCAAAGGCCCGGGGCGCAGCAAACGTCTACCCAAGACGCTGAGCGTTGACGAGGTTGACCGGCTGATCGACGCGGCCCGCACAACTGGGCGCACCCGAAATGACCGGCTGCGCAACTTCTGCCTGATGGAACTGCTTTACGCCACCGGGATGCGGGTCAGCGAGTTGGTATCTTTGCCAATGGCCGCCGGGCGTGGCGATCCGCGAATGCTGTTGGTGCGTGGCAAGGGTGGCAAGGAACGCATGGTGCCACTTTCGCCCGGTGCGCGCGATGCTCTGGCCGTCTGGCTGACCGTCCGTGACGAGGCCGAAGAAAGCGGTAAACCCTCAATCAAATCCGCCGGTAAACCACCATCAAAGTTCATGTTCCCCACCGGAGCGGCGCTGGGTCATCTGACCCGGCACAGGTTCTATACCCTGATCAAGGAAATGGCCGTGAACGCCGGTGTCAGCCCCGACAAGGTGACGCCGCACACCCTGCGCCATGCCTTTGCCACGCATCTGTTGGCCGGGGGTGCCGATCTGCGCTCGATCCAGACCCTGCTGGGACATGCGGATGTGTCGACCACTGAAATCTATACCCATGTTCTGGAGGATCGGTTGCGCGAACTTGTTTTGGAGCATCACCCGCTTGCGCAGGAAACTTGACGCACCTGTGACCCTGATGCCGAAAGATCATTGATCGAAAGCCGCGTTGATAAAATCGTGATGGTATCCTTGACCCCTGATCGCGATGCAGTAGCCTCGCCCCCTGGTAGCGGTGCAGCCACCTCGCCTCCGAATAACGATGCAGTCACCTCGCCCCTCAATTGCGGTGCAGTCGCCTCGACCCTTAAACGCGATGCAGTTGCCTCGACCCTCAATTGCGATGCAGGCGCGCCGTCTCGCACCCGCGCCGCCCTTGAAAAACGGCGGTTCTCTGCGCATAAGTCACCTGCCCGCCATCTGGGCAATCTCAGGAAAGCCTATTGCTATGGAAACGGGCACCCTCGTGTTCGACACTGCCTTCTGGATCACCTCGGGCGCCATTCTGGCGCTACTGGTCTGCTCGGCGTTCTTTTCGGGTTCGGAAACCGCGCTGACCGCCGCATCGCGTGGCAAGCTGCGGTCGCGCGCCGACAAGGGAAACAAGGGGGCCGCGCGCGCGCTTGAGATTACCGAGGACAACGAACGTCTGATCGGATCGGTCCTTCTGGGTAACAATCTGGTCAATATCCTTGCCACTTCGCTGGCGACGGCAATGTTCACCCGGCAGTTCGGCGAATCCGGCGTGGTGGTGGCCACGGTGGTGATGACGCTGCTGGTGCTGATCTTTGCCGAAGTCCTGCCCAAGACCTATGCGATCACCAACGCCGAAACCGCAGCCTCGGGTGTGTCCCGTCCGATCATGCTGGTCATCAAGATGTTTTCCCCCTTGGTCAGCGCCGTGCGCGCGCTGGTGCGCGGCGTGCTGCGCCTTTTTGGCGTCAACGCCGACCCCGACGGGCGAATTCTGGCCGTGCGCGACGAAATCGCCGGAGCGCTCAGCCTTGGACATTCCGAAGGCGTGGTCGAAAAGGAAGACCGTGACCGGATTCTGGGAGCGTTGGATCTGGCCGAGCGGACGGTCGAGGAAATCATGCTTCACCGCAGCAAGATCGAGATGATCGACATTACCACCCCGGCGCAGGATATTCTGGACCAGTGCCTGAAATCACCGCACACCCGGCTGCCGATCTTTCGCGACACACAAGAAGAGATTGTCGGCGTGATCCACGCCAAGGATCTGTTGCGCGCGATGTTCGCCCGGCGGCAGGACGTGCCCGACAATGGCGACCCTTTTGCAGGGTTCGACATCCTGAAAGTGGCAATGAAACCGTATTTCGTGCCCGAAACTTCGACCCTCGACGATCAGATGCGCCAGTTTCTGCACCGGCGCATCCATTTCGCATTGGTGGTGGACGAATACGGCGCGCTGCAGGGGTTGATCACGCTTGAGGATATTCTGGAAGAAATCGTCGGCGAGATCACCGATGAGTTCGACAGGGATGCGGAATACCCCCTGCGCAAGGTAGAGAGCGGCGATTATATCGTCGACGGTTCAATGACGATCCGCGACCTGAACCGCGCCACCGACTGGAACCTCCCCGATGACGAGGCGAACACCGTGGCCGGACTGGTGATTCACGAGGCGCAGACGATCCCCAATCAAGGGCAGGTGTTTTCGTTCCACGGCTTCCGGTTCGAAGTGGCGCAGCGCAACGACAACCGGATCACCCGGTTGAAAATCCGCCCCGTCTGACGCCGGACCGCCTTGTTTTTGACCGTTCGGCCCTTGGCAGGGTCAGGATTTGAGTATTTGTGCAAAGAAGAAGCCCGGGCGCGCGCACCCCGCACCCGGCGCTCACAAGTGGTAGATGGCGGCGTATTTGGCTTCGAGATAGTCGAGCAGCGGCACTTCGGAGGGTTCGAAACCGCAGGCGTGGCGGATCGTGTCGCGGGGTGGGCGCAATCCGCCGAAAGTCTGCAAGTTGCGGCGCAGCCAGTCGGTCGCAGGCGTGGTGTCGCCCCGGGCAAGATGATCGTCCAGATCGGGAACGGCATCGCGCAACGCCTTGTGCAGGCACCCCGCATAGACATTTCCCAAGGTGTAGGTCGGAAAATAGCCAAACAGCCCGACGGGCCAATGGACGTCCTGCAACACGCCATTCGACGGACGGTCGACCGCGATTCCGAAATCCGACAGAAAACGGGCGTTCCATGCCGCCTCAAGATCAGCAACGTCCAATGTGCCGGCGATCAACTGCCGTTCAAGATCGAACCGCAGCAGGACGTGGAGGTTATATTGCACCTCGTCCGACTCGGTGCGGATGAAACCGGGTGACACGCGGTTGACGGTACCGTGGAAATCCGCCGCATCGCTGATGCCGAAATCGCCGAAGGTCGCGCGCATTCTCTTGAACAGATGGCCGGTAAAGGCAGAGGAGCGGGCCAGCTGGTTTTCATAGATCCGGCTTTGGCTTTCGTGCACGCCCATGGAGACGCCCTGCCCCAGCGGTGTCAGCAGATGTGCCTGATCGATGCCCTGTTCATAGGCGCCGTGGCCGACCTCGTGAATCGTCGAATAGAAACAGTTGAACGGATCGATGGCGCTGGTGCGGGTGGTGATGCGGACATCGTTTCCCGACCCCGACGAAAACGGATGCACCGCTTTGTCGATCCGCCCGCGCCCGGTGTCATAGCCAAAGGCAAGCGCCAGTTCCGCCGACAGAGCCATCTGGCCGGCCTCGTCATAGGTGCCGCTCAGAGACGCCGGTTGTCTTTCGGCCCCGAGCACCCGTTCGCGCAGGGCGACCAGACGCGGACGCAGGGCGCCGAACATCTGTTCCAGCCCCGCGCCGGTTGCACCGGGCTCGTAATCCTCAAGCAGTGCGTCATAAAGATCGCCGCCATCGGCCAGTGCAGCGGCCTTTTCGCGGGTCAGATCCAGCACGGTGCGCAGGGTGGGCAAAAATTCCCCCACATTTTCCTGCGCCCGGGATTCCGCCCAGATACCCTGTGCCAGGCTGGTCGTCCGCGCCAGTTCCGAAGCCAACCGGGCGGGCACCCGCGTGGTTCGATCATAGGTATGGCGGATCAGGCGCAGGTTGGCCGTGCCGCTGTCGTCCGGCGCCTGTGCCGATTCCAGCAGCGCACCGATCCGCGGATCGGTACGGCGGGCGTGCAGGACGCCTTCGATCGCGGCCATTTCCTCACCCCGCTGAGTGGCGGACCCGCGCGGCATCACGGTTTCCTGATCCCACCCCAGCCGCATGGCAACCTGTGCCAGCGCCTCGGTTTCGCGTTGGAATGCCATCAGTTCATCGAATGCAGACATGGAAAGCTCCTGAAGTGAGGTCAGCGGCGCGGGGTCAGCCGCGCAAAGGCAACGGCGCGGGGTCAGCCGCGCAGGGATTGGGCCACGGGGAAACGGGCCTGATGACTGGCGCGCAGGATCAACACCCAAAGCACCACAGCACCGCATTGGTGGACAATGGCGATATGCCAGGGCGCCTGATAGATCACCGCGCCGATGCCGAGCAGCATCTGCAACCCCGCCATCGCCAGCACAGAGTTAAAGCCGAACCGCGTTGCCTTGCGGGGCGAGCGGCGGGCGCGCCACCAGATGCCGACAATCAGCGCGAACAGCAGGTAACCGGCCATCCGATGCATGAATTGTACCAACCCCGGATCCTCGAAGAAATTCCGCCACAGCGGGGTCAGCCCAAACGGATCGGGGGGAAAGAAACCGCCCGCCATCAAAGGCCAGTCGGGAAACGACCGCCCTGCATCGATGCCTGCAACCAGCGCCCCAAGCAGGATCTGCACAAAGGCCGCGCCGGTCAGCCATGCACCGGCCCTGGCCAGTCCCCCCTCGCGGTTGCGCCGCGCCTGCAACAGGTCAGCCTCGCTCCGGCCCAGTTGCAACACATACCAAGCGATCAGCCCGAGGATGACAAAGGCCAGTCCCAGATGGGTCGCGAGCCGATAAGACGCCACGAAAAGCGCCGCGCCGCTGAGCCCCGATGTCACCATCCACCAGCCGATTGCGCCCTGCATGCCGCCCAGCACGCCGATACCAAGCAGCCGGCCCGTCCAGCCCACAGGGATCTTGCGCGCCAGCAGAAAGCCGAAGAAACCCAAGCCCCAGACCAGCCCGATCACCCGACCAAGCTGGCGATGGCCCCATTCCCACCAATAGATGAACTGGAATTCGGACAGGGTCATCCCTTTGTTTTGCAACTGATATTGCGGGATCTCGCGATATTTTTCGAATTCGGACTGCCAGGTTGCGGCATCCATTGGCGGCAGCGCTCCGGCAAGGGGGCGCCATTCGGTGATCGACAGGCCGGAATCGGTCAGACGGGTCAGACCGCCAACCGAGATCATCACCACAACCAGCGCAAACAGCACCATCAGCCAGACCCGGATCGCCCGTCGCGCGCCGCGCGGCCGGGCATCGATCATGCCGCCTTTCGGGGTGGTGTCACGGGGGCGGTCGGCCCCGACCTCTTCGAAAATCGCCCGGCCGCCTGATCTTTTTTCGCTCATGTCGCCCTCTCGGTTGCGCCGGACCCTAGCTTCGCGCCCCCGGGTGTCAATAACGCCGCGCCGGTTTGCGGCATCTGTTCACCGGTCATGACGACGCAGCAACTGGCGCAGCACCCCGTGCAGCATCCGCACGTCGGCATCTGTCAGAGGCAGCCGCGACCACAGGTTGCGCAGGGTCAGTTTCATCGACGCCGCCTTGTGTTCAGGAAAGAAGAAATTCGCGTCATCCAGCCGATCTTCATAGTGGCGGGCCAGCGCGTCGATCTCGGCACCTGTGGCGGGAGCATGCCCGGCCCAATGGGTGGTCTGCGGCGCCGGGCGATCCACCTGACGGCGCCACTCATAGGCGGTCAGCAAGACGCATTGCGCCAGATTGAGCGAGGCGAACTCGGGATTGACCGGAACCGAGATCAGCGCGTTGGCCTGCGCGATATCGTCATTTTCCAGCCCCGCGCGTTCGGCACCAAACAGCACCGCGACCTTGCCGCCCGCCGCGATCATCGCCGCCGCTTCGGCCATCGCCGCCTCGGGGGTGTAGACCGGGTTGGTCATGTCGCGGGTGCGCGCCGTGGTGGCAAAGGTGAAGGTGCAATCAGCAATCGCACCGGCAAGATCGCCGTGCACCGTCGCCGCATCCAGAACCCGCCCCGCCCCGCTGGCCAGAGCATTGGCACGCGGATTGGGCCAGCCATCGCGCGGATCGACAATCCGCATCCGCGACAGGCCGAAATTCAACATCGCCCGCGCCGCCGCGCCGATGTTTTCGCCCATTTGCGGACGCACCAGCACGATGGCGGGCTGTGGGTTGGTCATCATATCCTCGCCGGGTTGCCGGCTGCGTGATACGGTGCGCGGGCGGCACGTTCAAGACGTGCAGGCAAGGAGGACGGATGGCATACGATGATGGAATGGCGGCGCAGCTGCGCGACGATCTGGGCGATCTCGAAGGTTTGCGTGAGGTAAAGATGTTCGGCGGGCTGTGTTTCATGTGGCGCGGCAACATGTTGTGCGGTGCGCATGGGCAGAACGGCGGCGGCGGATTGATGCGGGTGGGCAAAGACTGGCACGCCCGGGCGCTGTCCCTGCCCGGCGTGCGCCCGATGGCGATGACCGGACGGTCGATGACCGGCTTCGTTGATCTGGACGAGACGGCGATGGGAGACGACACAGTGCGCGCCGCCGCTTTGGCAATGGCAAAGGAATTCGTCGGTGCCCTGCCGGCAAAGTAGCCAAGCCCCTCGAACCCCGCTATAGGGGCGCGAACGCTTCCAAAGGACATCCCGATGGCCGATGCCGACCGCCCGCAGCTTTACCTGATCACACCGCCCGATCCCGACCTTTCACAGTTCCCCGACACGCTGTCGCGGCTGCTCGATTCGGTCGAGGTGGCCTGTGTGCGCCTGCACCTTGCCACCCGTGACGAAGACCGGATCGCCCGCGCCGCCGACGCGCTGCGCGAGGTCACCCATGCCCGCGATGTGGCGTTGGTGGTGCAGGACCATGTGCTGCTGGTCGAGCGGCTTGGACTGGATGGGGTGCATCTGGTTGAAGGCACCCGTTCGGTGCGCAAGGTCCGCAAGGATCTGGGTGCCGATGCCATCGTCGGCGCGTTCTGCGGTGCTTCGCGCCATGACGGAATGGCAGCGGGCGAATCCGGCGCGGATTACGTCAGCTTTGGCCCCGTCGCGGGCGAATTGGGCGATGGCAGTATCGCCGGCCACGATCTTTTCGAATGGTGGTCGGACATGATCGAAGTGCCGGTCGTTGCCGAGGGCGGTTTGCACGGCGAACTTATTGCTGCGCTCGCGCCGGTTACCGATTTCTTCGGTATCGGCGAAGAGATCTGGCAGGCCGAAGATCCGTTGGGCAAGTTGCAAGAGTTGATGAAGAACATCGCCTAAGCCTTTGGTTCAACGTCGATCAATGCCATTGCCACCACACCGCCCAAATGCCCGGCGATGGTTTTGCGGTTGGCAAAACCTGAGACCGGGACGGGCGGGTGGAACATCACATCGACCCTCCCTTGACGCACAGCGCCAAGGATTTTCAACAGATGTGTCCCAAAGTCCATATCGCCCCACCAGCCATAGAATCGCGGTTCCTGCCCAGCGGGTGCAGCATAGATCACCGTCACCGGCTGAATCTGCAGGACGTCCCGCAGATCATCCGCAAAAAACGATCCGAAAAGTGTTGATTTAAAAGGCAAAACCCTTTTTCCATCGGTCGAGGTGCCTTCAGGAAAGAACAGCATCCTGTGCCCCTGCAACAGGCGCGCGGCCAATCTGTCGCGGTGTTTTGCCGCCTCGCGCGGATCGCGGCGGATGAACAGGGTGCCGGTCGCCCGCGCCAGCCAGCCGATGGCCGGCCATCCGGCCACCTCGGATTTCGACACGAAATACACCCGGTCAGCGGCGTTCAGCGCAAATATATCCAGCCAGGATGAATGGTTCGCGACCACAGCGCCGCGCCCCTGCATCGGTCGGCCATGAACACGGTACCGGATCCCGAGGATCACAAACGAAACCCGGCACACCCCTCGCGTGATCCAGGGTGTCACCGGCCGCGCGTCGCCGGACAACGGTCTTTCGACCAGCCGCGCCAGCAACAATATCGCCAGCCCGCCAAACACCACCGCGCCCAACATCACGCCGCGCAGCCCAACCAGCGCCCAGCCCACCACGCCAAGACGCAGCGGCTCTGGCGGGGAATCTGAGTCCCACGTCGGACTCATGGCCGGTCCCGCGTATAAAGATCCCGCTGCCGCAGGTTCATGTTTGCAGTGTCCAGCACAAGGCACACATCCGTTGTGTTGAACGCAAGATCGACCCAAGCCCCCAGACCCACAAACCCGCCCAGCCGCAGATATGCCTTGATCAGCGCCGGAACCGCCCGCATCGCTGCCGCCCGGTCGATGGCGGCTTCAGTGATCACATCCATCGCGATTCCGTTGGGCGGACGTGCCCGCACCCGCAACGGCTCAGGCGCCAGATGCCGGTGATGCAACACCGACAAGGGCGCAGCCAGCGCCGCCGTATCGGTGCCGTGAAACGACGCGGTGCCAAAAAGCACTTCGATTCCATGGTCCTGCACGTAATCGGACAGGGCTGCCCACAGATGCATCATTGCCATACCGCCGCGATAGTCGCGGTGGAGGCAGGACCGCCCAAGTTCCAGCAACCGCCGTCGCCCCTCAAACAGCGGCGCAAGATCGTATTCGCCTTCGGAATAAAACCCTCCGGCGTCCCGGGCGCCGTCCTCGCGCAGCAGGCGATAGACACCGACGACCCGGTCGTCCTCTGGACGCAGATCGTCGAACAGCAAAAGGTGATCGCAGAACGGATCGAACCGGTCGGCCTCACGCTTTGTAACATGATCGACCAAGGGTCCCCCGGCGCCCAATTCGCGCACGAATACCGAATATCGCAGACGTTGAGCCGCAACCAGATCATCGGCGGTTTCTGCCAGTCGGCAGGTAAACCGGGGCGCGGGGCGCGGCATCGGGCGGGTCATCCCTTGGTCGCCTTAAACCTAATCAGTTTCGTTGACAAAATTTTAACAGTTTCCGACATAACTATGTATTAACGAATTCAGAGGCCTTTGCAGCAAGATCAGGGATCGAAAACCGGCACGAGTTCGATATTGGCGCCATTGATCACGGTTTTCCCGGCATGGGGAAACATCACCGTGATCATCCCGCCAATGTTGGACTGGACCTGCCCCAGACCCCAATCGGGGCGATCGGGGTGGCGCACCAACATGCCGGGCGACAAGATCGAGTTCATCCCTCTCATCGCCGCGCGCCCAATACCAAGATGAAAGACGCCATGCGTGACCTGACCGATCCATCACTCGACCTCATCGCCCTTCTCGGGTCGCGGATTTGCCATGACCTGATCAGCCCGCTGGGTGCGATTGGCAACGGGATAGAGCTTTTGGCGATGTCCGGTCTGAAGCAAACCCCGGAAATGGCATTGATTTCCGAAAGCGTTGAAAATGCCAATGCACGCATCCGGTTTTTCCGCGTCGCTTTTGGCGCCGCCGGTCCCACGCAAGAGATCCGGCGCAGTGAGCTCCTCTCGATCCTTGGGCCCCTGTCCTCGCTGCGGGTGCGGATCGATTGGCAGGTGTCCGACAGCGCGTTGCGGAGCGAAGCCAAGCTGGCGTTCCTGCTGATCCAATGTATGGAAAGCGCGTTGCCCTGGGGCGGCACGATCACCGTCTCGAAAATCGGCGATCGCTGGCAGCTGAAGGGCACGGCAGATCGGATCAAGGAACTGCCCCACCTCTGGCCTCTGATCTCGCAAGGGACAGCAACCGAAGAGATCACCCCATCCGAGGTGCAATTTCCGCTGGCCCACCGCGCCGCCACCGAGATGGGCGTGCGGGTCGATTGCGATATCACCGGGGGTGCCATCACGCTCAGCTTCTGATCGCGCCGTTGCCGGTCACGAGATATTTGAAACTGGTCAGTTGCTCGGCCCCCACCGGCCCCCGCGCGTGCATCTTGCCCGTGGCGATACCAATTTCTGCCCCCATGCCGAACTCGCCGCCGTCCGCGAATTGGGTTGATGCATTATGCATCAGGATCGCAGAATCGAGCCTCTGAAAGAATCGCGCGACCGCTTCGTCATCCTCGGTGATGATACAATCGGTGTGATTGCTGCCATATTCGCGGATATGGGCAATGGCGGCATCGATATCATCCACCACCCGGGCGGCGATAATCATGTCCAGATACTCGCGCCCCCAGTCGGAAGTCTCTGCAGGGGTCACGCCCTTGATCGCGGCAAGCACCCCGTCGGCCCGCACCTCGACCCCGGCATCCAGCAGCGCGTTGATCACGCCCTGACCGATGGTGTCGGCAATGTCGCGGTGAATCAGCAGGCATTCAGCGGCACCGCAGATCCCGGTGCGGCGGGTCTTGGCGTTCAGCACCACGCGCAGCGCGGTTTCCGGGTCCGCGTCCTTGTCCAGATAGATGTGAACAATGCCTTCGAGATGGGCGAAAACCGGTACGCGGGCCTTTTCCTGCACCAGCCCGACCAGCCCTTTGCCGCCGCGCGGCACGATGACGTCAATCGTCTGTGTCATCGTCAGCATTTCGTCCACCGCTGCACGGTCACGGGTCGGCACAAGCTGAATTGCGTCACGTGGCAGACCGGCGGTGGTCAGCCCCTGAACCAGACAGGCGTGGATCGCCCGGGAGGAATGGAAACTCTCCGAACCGCCCCGCAGAATCACCGCATTTCCGGCCTTCAGGCACAGCGCCCCGGCATCCGCCGTCACGTTGGGGCGCGATTCGTAGATTACCCCGATCACGCCCAGCGGCGTCCTGACCCGGCGGATGTGCAGCCCGTTTGGTCGGTCCCACTCCGCCGTCACTGCGCCCACCGGATCGTCCTGAGCCGCGATGCTGCGCAATCCGTCGACAATGCCCTGAATGCGGGTTTCATCAAGGGTCAGCCGGTCCATCATCGCCTCCGACAGTCCCTTGTCCCGGCCAAAATCCAGATCAAGGGCATTGGCGGCGATGATCTCGGCCCGCGCCGACCAGACCGCATCGGCGGCGGCATCCAGCGCCTGCGCCTTTTGCGCTGACGGGGCAAAGGCCAACGTGGCGCTGGCAGCGCGGGCGCGCTGACCGATGTCGGCCATCAGAGCGGGAATGTCGGTGAAATCCTTCATGGTCGGAGCCTTTGGCAGAGTGTGCTTTGAGTATTTATACAAAGAAGAAACACGAAGTCACAGAGTGTGAATGTCACCGGGCGCGAATGTCACAGCGTGCCAATGTCACAGCGCCATATCATCCCGGTGGATCAGCGCGGCGCGTCCGGGATAACCCAGAACCGATTCGATATCGCGGCTGTGGTGTCCCATGATCGCCCGTGCCTCATCCGCTGTATAGCGCGTCAGCCCCTGCCCCAGCGTCTTGCCTCCCGGCGCCGACAGGGTGACCGGATCGCCCCGTCCGAAACTGCCGGACACCGCGGCAACCCCGGCGGGCAACAGCGATTTTCCGGTGGCAAGCGCCTGTGCGGCCCCCGAATCCACCGTGATCACGCCGCGAGATTTCATCGCCCCGATCCACCGTTTGCGCGCCGCCTGCGGATCGTCCTGGGGCATGAACCATGTGGCATTTGCACCATTTTCAAGCGCCGTCAGCGGGCAGAGCGCGAAGCCGTCGGTGATTGCCATGGCACAGCCGCCTGCGGTGGCGGTCCGGGCCGCCATCACCTTGGTCTTCATCCCGCCCTTGGACAGGCCAGATCCGGCGTCACCGGCCATCGCTTCGATTTCCGGGGTAATGTGATCGATGGTGTCAAACCGATGCGCGCCGGGGTCGCTGCGTGGATCGGCGGTGTACAATCCGTCAACATCCGACAGCAGCACGCATTGATCGGCCCCGACCGTCACCGCGATCTGCGCCGCCAGCCGGTCGTTGTCGCCAAACCGGATCTCGTCGGTCGCCACGGTGTCATTCTCGTTGACGATGGGCACTACACCCAGCGCCAGAAGCTGTTCCAAAGTGGCGCGGGTGTTGAGGTAACGCCGCCGATCCATGGTGTCTTCCAGCGTTACCAGGATCTGCGCGGTGATCAGCCCATAGGGCTCAAGCGCTTCCTCATAGGCGCGGGCCAGTCGGATTTGTCCGACCGCAGCCGCCGCCTGCGCCTGTTCCAGCGCCAGTGCGTCATAGCCAAGGCCAAGGACGCCCCGCCCCAGGGCGATGGACCCCGAGGACACAAGAACCACGTCCGTCCCCCGCGATTTGGCCAGAGCCACATCCTGTGCGAGTGCCAGCAGCCAGTCGCGGCGCAGCGCGCCCGTTGCCCGGTCGACCAGAAGCGCCGAGCCGATCTTGACCACCAACCGCCGGGCAGCGACCAAGGAGACGGCCGCCGTTCTGGAAGCCGCCGCAGATGTCATCAGGGACGCCATGCTTCACCGGTGCCGTCTTCGGCATGGGTGCGCAGACGGTCTTTGGTGATCTGGCTGCGCACGGCGCGCAACACTTCGGTCAGACCTTCGCCAGTGACGCCCGACAGCATCATCACCGGGCCAGCAACGGCTTCAAGCGCTGTGCGGGCCGCCTCGCGTTCGTCATCGTCCAACGCATCGATCTTGTTCAGTGCGGTGATACACGGCTTGTTGGCCAGTTCGCCACCATAGGCCGCCAGTTCGTCGACGATGGTCTGCCAGTCGGCGGCGACGTCTTCCGAAGTGCCGTCAACCAGATGCAGCAGGATCGAACAGCGTTCCACATGCCCGAGAAACAGCGTGCCCAGCCCGCGCCCCTCATGTGCGCCTTCGATCAGGCCGGGAATATCGGCCATGACGAATTCGGCCCCGTCCACGCCGACGACGCCAAGATTGGGCACCAGGGTTGTGAACGGATAATCCGCGATTTTCGGGCGCGCATTGGAAGTGGCGGCGAGGAAAGTCGATTTACCCGCGTTCGGCATCCCCAGAAGTCCGGCATCGGCGATCAGTTTCAGCCGCAGCCACAGCGTGCGTTCCACACCCTCCTGGCCTGCGTTCGCGCGGCGCGGCGCCTGATTGGTCGAGGATTTGAATTGCAGGTTGCCCCAGCCGCCATTGCCGCCCCGGGCCAGCACCACACGCTGGCCCAGCTCGGTCATGTCGGCGATCACGGTTTCCTGATCTTCGTCCAGAATCTCGGTTCCCACGGGGACCCGCAGCACGATGTCGTCTCCAGTCGCGCCGGTTTTCTGCCGCCCCATGCCATGCTGGCCGGAATTGGCAAAGAAATGCTGCTGATAGCGGAAATCGATCAGGGTGTTCAGCCCATCCACCGTCTCGACGATCACATCGCCGCCCTTGCCGCCGTCGCCGCCATCGGGCCCGCCGTATTCGATGTATTTCTCGCGGCGAAAGCTGATTGCGCCGCCGCCGCCGCCGCCCGAGCGGATGTGAACCTTGCAGAGATCGAGGAACTTCATGACTATTGCTTTCCGGCTGGTGCTGCCGCGATAAAGGGTTTTCGGGTGCGGCTCAAGTGCCGGTCAGATTTCGCGCAGATCACCGCGTTGCAGCCGATAGACAATTATGCCCTGTTCGCGCCCGCGTGCGGCCGAAATGCCGGTGTCGGTGTGGGTCTGAACGAAACCTGCATGACGCAAGACGCCGCCGCTGGCCGGATTGTCATCGAAATGGTCGGCCCAGACAGTCTGGACGTCAAATCGCGCCATGGTATCGTTCAGGAAATGCACCAGCGCCTCTTTCGCATACCCACGCCCCCAATGTCGAGGATCGAGGAAATACATGCAGGTGACGGTGGGCCGACCCGGTATGTGCCCGATCCCGATGGCGCCGATCATCCGCCCCCAGCGGGTGATCGCCACCCGAAACCCCAGACGTCCGCGGTATCGCCACGCATCCAGCCAACGGCGCGCGTCGGATTCGGGCCAAGGCAGCGGGATATTGAACAGCATCCGCGCCACCGCGTCCTGACCGGCGATCCGCATCAAGGGCGCAAGATCTCCATCGCGCAGTTCGCGCAGGGTCAGGTGTGGCGTCTTCAATCGATATACCCGCCGGGCAGCCCATGTTTCGCGCGACAGTTCCATATTGTGCGATGTAATGGTCTGCGCCAGAGTTCGTGCCTCGACTCCGGTCGTGCCGGTATAGACGAACCCCTGTTTGATCAGCACGCGGGACGATCTTTCGTTGCCGCTGAAGTGGCCGGCATGAATGATTGTCCGACGCCGGTCGGCGAACACCGCATCTGTCACTGCATCACAGGCTTCGGTCAGATATCCGCGCCCCCAGGCCGCCCGCGCCAGCCAATAGCCAAGCTGGTCGCGGTGGCTGATGATTCCCTGCAACCCGGCGTCATCGCAGATCGCCCAGGTCTGCCCGGGTGCGGCGGCATCGCTGGCCAGAAAAGCTTCGGCGTCCGTGATGCGATAGGGATAGGGCACGACCCCCAGCCATTTCGCCACCTCATAGTTGCCGACGCCCGTGACGATTTCGTCGGCATCCCCGGGCGCCAGCGGGCGCAATAACAGGCGCGGCGTGCGCAAATGGTGCGGCACGCCGTTCACTGCTCTCAGCCCAGCTTCAACGAATAGGTCCAGGTGCGGACCATGCCACCCCGGGCAACCGAATAGGTTTCGGCGTCCCCAAGATAGGCGAAACCTGCATTGGTCAGCACCCGGGCCGAGGCGGGATTGTCCTGAAACACCGATCCGAAGATGGTTTTTGCCCCCTGCGGGCGGGCCGCGATCAATGCGCGTACGGCATCCGACGCCAGCCCGGTGTTCCAGGACGCAGGCGCCACCCAATAGCTGATTTCCGACTGGTCGCGGTCAAGCCGTTCCAGCGCGATGACGCCCAAAACCTCGGGTTGGCCAGAGGCACTGCCATCCATCACCCAGATATCTTCGACGCGCATCGGATCGCCCGCGCGGGCGATGAACGCTTCGGTCGCACCGGGTGGCAGAGGGTGCGGGAACATCCGGGTGCCCCGCGCCACACGTTCATCCGACATATGCATGGCCAGAAGCCCGACATCGGACCGGCGCACCGGCCGCAGGATGAATCTTTCGGCATCGATCACCGTTTGATCCGCTATGGTCTCCATTTTCATGACGTTCCTCCTCCGAACAGCACAAATATGACACTAGCTACAGTGAGAGCAGCCAGCGTCCGCATCAAATAACTTTCCTGCCGCGTGCCCGCAAAAGAACGCGCGATCAGATCTCCTCCCAGAGTCCAGACAGGATGAAATACAATCTGGACTATCATAAGACAGATGGCGATTGTTATCGTGGCCTGCAAGGTGTCAGTGCCCGGCGTCACAAAGGCTGTGAATCCGCCGGTGATCATCGCCCATGCCTTGGGGTTCAGCGGATGGACGATCAAACCTTCGACAAATCCGGGCGGATCCGGCGCTCCGACTTTCGGGCCCAGCCGCATGCCCGCCACCCGCCAGGCCAGCCAGCAAATATAGGCGGCGCTGGCGTATTTCAGCGCTGTGAATACGCCGGGGTACCGCGTCGCCAGTGCCATAAGGCCAAACCCGATGGGCCAGATGATCAACTGCTTGCCCAGCACGACACCGGCAACAAACGGCAGGGCCGCACGTAAACCATGCGCCGCCCCGGTCGCCATCAGCGCCATATTCGCCGGGCCGGGCGTGCCAACCTGACTGGCTGCAAAGATCAGGAACGAACCCACCGCAACGCTCATCTGAACACCGGGTGATTCGGACCGGCCGAAACCAATCGGGACGGTGCGGCAAGCAACGCCGGCCTCAGTACGGTCGGATATTTCGCGGCATCCAACATGGTTTGATCCCTTTCGCCCGTGATTGCCCCGGCTTTACCAAGCAGGGGAAGGCACCGGACCCGGGTGTCGGAAACGAAACGGGGGACCGGCGATGTGCCGATCCCCCGTTAAACGGTCTGAGGTTTCAGCCTATTCTGCGGCTTCTGCCACCGGCAGGACCGAAATAAAGGTGCGGCGTTTCAGTCCTTTGTGGAACGTCACGCGACCTTCGGAAGTGGCGAAAATGGTGTGGTCCCGGCCCAGACCAACGCCTTCGCCCGGCCACCATTTGGTGCCGCGCTGACGCACGATGATATTGCCCGGAATCACGGCCTCGCCGCCGAACTTCTTGACGCCAAGGCGCCGGCCTGCACTGTCGCGGCCGTTGCGGGATGAACCGCCTGCTTTTTTATGTGCCATGCTCGGTTACTCCTTTTCAGCGGCGAATGCGGCGGCTTGCGTCAGCCAATCGTCACGTTCGATACGGCCCTTGAACGACAACTGTTCGTCCATATAGGCGATTTCGTCAGCAGTCCAAGCGGCGACCTGATCAAAGTGGAAGACACCGTTCTTGTGCAGCGTCTCTTCGAGTTTCGGTCCGACACCCGAGATCTTCTTGAGATCGTCCGGTCCACCATCGCGCGCCTGATCCAACAGGTTTGCAGGCTTGCTGCCGGTCGAAGCAGCGGCTTCGGCGACATCGGCCTTGGGTGGTCTGGCGACTTTGGCAGCCTTCGGCTTGGCCGGTTTCGCGGTGCGGTCCTGCTCGGGCTTGGCCGGCTTGTTCTTGGCCGGAGTCATCGCGGCCAGCGCGGCAGCGGACAACGAACCGGTGCCGATCGCAGCCTTTACGCCGGTCTCATCAGCGCCTGTTTCCAGAATATCGCCAATCCGGACCAGCGTCAGTTTTTGACGGTGTCCCTTGGTGCGCTGCGATCCGTGCTTACGCCGACGCTTGACGAAATGGATCAGTTTTTCGCCTTTGATCTGGTCGATCACTTGCGCCTGGACGCCCGCACCTTCGATCAGGGGGCTGCCGACGGTGGCGTCGATCATCAGAATATCGTTGAACTGGATGGTTTCACCGGCTTCGGCCGCAATTCGCTCCAGACGCAGCACATCGCCGGTCTGAACCTTGTATTGCTTGCCGCCAGTCTTCATGACCGCGAACATAGTCTAATCCTTCAATTTCCGCGCCCTTTGGCCCCCTTGCGGGTGTTTGCGGGATTGTCCCGCCTCGGGCAGCGCGCCCCAACGGGCGACAATGAATAGGCACACGCGACCGAAAGGCCCCGTGCAACGGTCTCTCTGAGGCAAAAACCCCGCCCCGTCAAGGACGGCCTGACGGGACTCCAAGAAACCTTTCGACCGTTCGGCAGCCCTGTCGGGATTGTCGTCGATCCGCCCAAAGCGCGCGCGAATCGTCACTGCACGGGCCATCGGGCCCGGATCGTACAGATTTGCGACGAATTCCGCAGGACTTCCGATCCGGTTCAAGGGGTCCGGATAGGATCAGGCATTGTCGATCACTGCACAGGGGCGGTCCGCCTACAGCGCAATCAGAATCAGCGTCGAGCGATGGCGGACCACCCTAGCCACCTGTGTCAGAACAACGTCGCCATCAACCTTCAACAGCCCGCAGACCGCCACCTTGGCGCCGGGACGGCACGAGAAAACCGAGCCGCCGGATCATCCCGAGCAACATCAGCTCGTCATAGAAAGTCCAGTTGCGCCGCCGCCCCCGAAACTCCGCCGGAGAAGGCGTCATCGCGCCCTGCTACAGATCCTCGCCCAGAATGAACTGCGCAGCCCCCTGCCCCAACCCGCGCGAGATGGTTTTATACATCTCGTCGAAGGCACCGAAAATTGCACGGTTCAGCGCGCGCCCGCCGTCGCTTGCCGAAATCGCCGTGTATTCTTCGATCTCGGCATCGTCCAACGGCTGATAGGCCAGCGACAGATAGGACCAGACCCAATCGATGGTTTCGGCCCTGATATCGGCCTCCTGGCTCCAGACATCGGTCAGGATCGATTCCTCGGTCACGTCGTTGCCGAAGGCCCCACCCTCCATCAAACCAAGGTAAAACGCATAGTTCGAATTCAGCGCTCCCACGACGTTCGAGTCGACCAGTTCGTTCGCCTCGATGAACCGGTCAAGCAGATCGAGCCGCGGCGCATCGTCATTGCGCATCTGTTTCACCCGGTCCTTCGCCGCCTCTTCGATCGCATCGTCCATCATCGCACGACGGGCTTCCAGCTCCAGCCGAACGATCCGTTCGCCGTCCTGCGAGGTGAAAAATGCGATCAGCGGTTCCAGCGCGACGCCCTGCATCTGCCGCTCGAATTCGGCCAGAACCAGATCGTCCATGGCTGCGGCGTCGTACAGCCTGTCGACAACCTGCGTCCAGGCCGGTCCGCCGCGTCCGGGAAACAACTCGTCCCGCAGCTCGCTCCCATAGTCCCGCCCCTCGTCCTGCATGATTCCGATGACCTCGGACATTTCGAGCGCATCATAGAGAAGACGAACATCCCCACGCGTATCGGCCGCAGCGGGGATGGCTGCGGATGCAGCGACGGCAAAGGCAAGAAAGAAGCGGCGCAAGGAGACCTCCGGTCGGTAGGAACATACGCCGCGTGCGGACAGTTGTCGGGCGCAGTGCAAACCTATGGCGCAGCTGCTGTGCTGCCAAGGGTCGCGATGTCACGTTCATGCAATTATCCCGCAAAATCGCATGACAAACCGGTTGCAGACGGCGGCGAGCCGGATTAGAGCATCGAACGTCGATCGCGGAGAGATGCCGGAGTGGTCGAACGGGGCGGTCTCGAAAACCGTTGAGCGTGCAAGCGTTCCCAGGGTTCGAATCCCTGTCTCTCCGCCACTATCCCCCAGAAATTACTTGAAAAACTCCGCTATTTGGGGGAGCGCAGCGCCGCAATAGCTTCAAGGGCTCGGGTCAAACCTGTCATTCTATGGCACCGTTTTAGAGTTTGGGGGGTACCGACTATGCCCCTTCATGCCGCGCACCATGCCTCTTGCCCTTGCCGTCGGCAGAAAATAAGGACCCTACGTGAGCAGGGTCCCTTCGTTCGTTCCATTCGTGGTTGTGTCACCGAAAGTTGTTGTCGCCGTCCGATTTTTCGTCGGAGAGATATTTGAGGTCTTGTTGCGCAAAGGCTGCTTGGGATTCACTGCATGAATCCAGTGTGGTAGTTTGGCGGGATGAGCATTCCCGCAAAAACGAAAGCGGAAATGCGAATACCATCCGATTTGCGCAAGAGGGCCGTAGGGGGAATATAACCTTCGCTTTAATCAAAAGTTTTACGCGTCCTTCGATTTGATCGACGCTGCCGAACCGCACCGAGTGGACCAGGACAAGGGAATCCCGAATTACAACCCATGGTTGTGACGTCTGGCATGCTGAATACCGTCCACCGTTTCATTTCGACCGCTTTGATACCGACCTTTCCGATAAATCCACCTGCGCGACACGCCGGATCGGGCGCGATCACACTGTATCCTGCGGCTGGATCGCTGCACGGCTGACATCTGGGGCAATTGCGGTACGGCGAGACTGACAGCGGATTTTTGCTGACGGAGCGAAAATATAAGATTACCCTCAGAGACATTATATTTGAAGAATCGTTTAAAACTCGAAGTTTTGTTTATTGAATCTGGCGGTGTAGCTATGTCTGACACTAAGATCCTGGGGCTTTCCGAGTTACGCGCGGCCCGCAGAGAGATGCGTTCACTATTCTGGGCCGCAGGCTTTTTCAGCATATTTGTCAATCTTCTCATGCTGACAGGACCGCTGTTCATGCTGCAGACCTATGATCGGGTGCTTGGGGCGCGATCCGAATCAACGCTTGTTGCGTTGTTTGCCGTCGTCGCCTTTCTTTATCTCATCATGGGCATTGTAGACTGGGCCCGGGGGCGGCTGCTGACGCGGATGGGGGCCGGATTTCAGGCCCGGTTGGAACGTCGCGTGTTCGAGGCAATGATCAAGAAGGCTTCGACCGATCCACAACCCGACGACAACTCGACCATGGGCCACCAGTTGCGCGATTTGGACGCGCTCCAGCGGTTCTATGCCTCTTCTGTGTTTTCGGCGCTGTTCGATGCCCCCTGGGCGCCAATCTTCCTGTTCGGGATGATCCTGTTTCACCCTTGGCTGGGCGGATTGGCCATCTTTGGCGGCGGCGTGCTGATCCTCTCGGCGGTCCTCAATCAGGTGTTCACCAAGACCTCTTCGGTCAAGGCGGCGACTGCGGGCTATAAGTCCGAACGCTATTCAGACCAGCTCCAGAACGAGGCTGAAACGATCCGCAGCCTGGGAATGCAGACGCACGCCTTCGAGAAATGGTCGAAGACACGGCAAAGCGCGGCCCATCAATCGACGCGCGCCGCCGATATGGGGGGCAGCTTTTCCGCCGTCTCCAAGACCTTCCGGCAGTTTCTGCAATCCGCCATGCTGGGCCTTGGCGCCTATCTGGTTTTGCGCGGCGAATTGACGCCGGGCGTCATGATCGCCGCCTCTATTCTGTTGTCGCGCGCCTTGGCCCCTGTCGAAATGGTGGTCAACCAATGGACCACTGTGCAGCGGGCCAAGCGGGGATGGGACGATCTGGTCACCCTGCTGTCCGAGGTGCGCGAAGACCCCAAGCCACTCGAATTGCCGCGTCCACAGGCAAGGCTGGAAGTCCAGCAGATCACGGTCATTCCGCCCAAGGGCACACAGGCAACCCTGCGGTTGGTGAGTTTTTCAATCCTCCCCGGCGAGGCCGTGGGCGTGATCGGGCCGAGCGGTTCGGGCAAATCGACTTTGGCCCGCAGCCTGACCGGCATCTGGCCGCTGGCGGGTGGCAAGATCCGTCTGAACGGCGCACAACTGGATCAGTATCATCCTGAAAAGCTGGCGGGATATATCGGCTATTTGCCCCAGCGCGTCAGTCTGTTTGAGGGCACCATCGCCGAGAATATCGCACGCCTGTCGGGCGAGTTCGAGTCCGCCCGTGTTGTTGAGGCGGCGCAGCGGGCGGCAGCCCATGAAATGATCATGCGGTTGCCCCGTGGGTATAACACCCCGGTGCATACCATCGGCACCCAACTGTCGGGCGGGCAAATTCAGCGGATCGGACTGGCGCGCGCCCTCTACGGCGATCCCGTCCTGTTGGTGCTGGACGAGCCAAATTCCAGTCTGGACAACGAAGGAACCATCGCGCTGAACCACGCCGTCACCGCGATGAAGGAGGCGGGCAATGCCGTGCTGATCATGGCGCACCGTCCCGCGGCGATCAAGGAATGCGACAAGCTGCTGGTGCTTGAGGACGGTATGCGCAAGGCATGGGGACCGCGCGATCAGGTCATGTCGGAAATGTTGTCCAATGTGCAGGTGATCCGCAAAACGAAGTCCATAGGGGGGGTCGCCTGATGTCCTCTGACTACTCCCCCAAAGTTGCATCGTCGTTTATCCCGATGCTGGTCGGCTTCGGCACGATCATCCTGTTGCTGGGCGGTTTTTCCACCTGGGCCATGACAGCACAGATCGATGGCGCCGTGGTCGCACCGGGGCGGATCATTCTGGAACTCAACCGTCAGGCGATCCAACATCCGATCGGCGGAGTGGTCGAAAAAATCTACGTGCAGGAAGGCGACACAGTCACTGAGAATCAACTGCTGGTGAAACTCGACCCGACCGTCACCCAATCGGAACTGACCATTGTCGAGGGCGAACTTTTCGAACTGATGGCCCGGCGCGGTCGTCTGGAGGCCGAGCGCAGCGACGCCGAGACCATCACCTTCGACCCGGAGTTGCTGGCCCAGGCCGAACACCACCCCAATGTTGCTGTGCAGGTCGAGGGCCAGACACGGCTGTTCGAAGCGCGTCTTGAAAGCATAGAAAAAGAAATCAGCCAGCTGCACAATCAGGCGCAGCAGCTTCAGAACCAGATCGTCGGGATCGACGCTCAGGCTTCGGCCATGAAGCGGCAGGTCGAATTGATCGACATGGAAACCGAGACTCAGGAGAGTCTGCTGGCAAAGGGGCTGGCCCAAAAATCCCGCCTCATCGCATTGCAACGCGAAAGCGCACGGCTGGACGGCTCCATGGGAGAGTTGTCCGCGCGTCGTGCCCAGGTTGAAGAACGTGTTTCCGAGCTGACAATTCAGGAGTTGCGTCTGTTCACCAAGCGTCGCGAAGACGCCATCTCCATCCTGCGCGATCTCCAGTTCAGCGAAATGGAAGCCGCCGAACGCCGCCGCAATCTCTTGATTCAGCTTGACCGGATGGACATCCGCGCGCCGGTATCCGGGGTCCTCTATGATCTGCAGTTGTTCGGCCCGCGTTCCGTGATCCGCCCGGCCGACGCGCTGATGTATATCGTGCCACAGGACCGCGCACTTTTGATCGAGGCGCAGGTCGAACCGATAAACGTGGGTGATATATTTGTGGGTCAGGAAGTTGTCCTGCGGTTCAGCGCCTTCGACATGCGCGACACACCCGATCTTTTCGGCAAGGTGCAGCGGGTTTCGCCTGACGCCTTCGTCGACGCAAGCTCGGGGCGGTCGTATTACCGTGCGGAAATCATGCTGCCCGCATCCGAGATCGACAAGCTGGCCAAAGGTCAGATTCTCATTCCCGGCATGCCTGCCGATACATTTCTCAAGACGGGTAAACATACGCCGATGGCCTATTTGACCCAACCGCTGACCCGGTATTTCAGAACCGCAATGCGCGACGACGGCTGAGGCCGCCGCAACTGCCAATCCCGGCGAAAACCGACTTCACTTTTGATTGCTGTGCGTCTTCCGATCCAGGGCCATCTTTGGTCTTGATCGGACGTGCCCGCGATCTATCGGCTATATTTCGCACGTTTAAGGCGACCGAGCCAATGCCAGATCAAACTGCGGCGGTAACATCAAAGAATCGCGAGATTTAAGCCGTCCTACCCCCAAATGAGGGTATTTTTAAGAGAAGTTAACGGCTGAAGTAGACACGCGGGGTGCATTCTCACCTTGCATTTGTCGCAAAGCCGCCATGCCAAATTTCAAGGGCAAGCGGACTGATTAAACAAAGTTTATGAGGGGTATTTAGAAATGGGTAGCATGAAAACCAGAGCCGAAGCATGGGCGTTGATTGGTGGCGCACCTTGGCTTGGCGGAACACCCAATTCCGATAACGGGGATTTCAAAGATATCCCCGGAGTCAACAGAGGCCAAGGGCTTGGCGGCGACGATCACATTGCGGGCAACGCGAACGACAACGCGATCGAAGGCAACAACGGCGACGACTTCCTGCGTGGCGATGCCGGCAACGATTATCTCTTCGGCGGCAACGGCAATGACGCGCTGCTGGGCGATGAATTGAGCGGCCCACAGGGAAATGACGAACTGTCCGGCGACGATGGCGACGATGTAATGGCTGGCGGCGGCGGCGATGACAAGCTGGACGGCGGCAATGGCGACGACGTCATGATCGGCGGATCCGGCAATGACTGGATGAACGGCGGCACCGGCAATGACGCGATGCTCGGCGGATCCGGCAACGACACGATGGAAGGCGGCGCGGGCGACGATTGCATGGCGGGCCAAAGTGGTGACGACAGCATGGACGGCGGCGCTGGCAACGACAGGATGTCGGGTGGCACTGGTAACGACACCATGTACGGCGGAGCGGGGGATGACGTGCTCGCGGGCAATGCCGGTGACGACTATATCAACGGCGGGACCGGCAACGATCTGGCCTTTGGCGGGTCGGGCGAAGACACTCTGCGTGGCTATGACGGCAACGATACCCTGCTTGGCGGAGACGGCGATGATGCCTTGCTCGGCCAGCGTGGCGAAGACGTTCTGATTGGCGGCTGGGGCAACGACAACCTTCAGGGTGGCGGCGACGACGACTACCTGTTCGGCGGCGCCGGCAATGACGTCATGGAAGGCAACGACAACGCCGACTGCCTCTCCGGCGGCGACGGCAATGATCTGATCTATGGCGACAACGCGGACCGCTCACCGGCCCTCGGAGAAGCCAGTGATTCGATCTCCGGCGGCAACGGTGACGACACGATCTATGGCGGCGAAGATGACGACGTGGTTACCGGCGATGCAGGTAACGACAAGATTCACGGCGACGATGGCAACGATACCCTTGCCGGCAATGACGGCAATGACATCGTCAAAGGCGGAAGGGGTGACGACGACATTCACGGCAACGACGGCAACGACCGCCTTTGGGGCAACTCCGGCAATGACGTGATCCAGGGCGACGCCGGCAACGACAAGATCCGCGGCGGCAACGGCGACGATTATCTTGACGGCGGCGACGGCAAAGACCGGCTCTGGGGCAACAACGGTGCCGACACGCTCGATGGCGGTGACGGCAACGACATTCTCGATGGCGGAAAGGGTGACGACTTTCTCTATGGCAATGATGGGAACGATGTCCTTCACGGCGACAGGGGCCAGGCTGGCGGTGGAAGTGACACTCTGCTCGGCGGCGAAGGCAACGACATGCTCTATGGCGGCAAGGATGGCGATTGCCTGATTGCCGACGAGGGCAATGACACGCTGACTGGCGGGGCCGATGGTGACGATTTCGTCTTCGGTCATGGCGTCGATGCCAATGGCGACGGCGATTGCGACGATGAAGGCGACTATGCCAACACCAATATCGGCAGCAACGTCATCACCGACTTTGATGGCGATCAGGAAGACCGGATCGTCTTCCACACCGACTTCGAAGGCACGCTGTCTGCAACGATCGAAGGCGACGACGTCCGTGTCTCGTCTTCTCTGGGTGGTGACGTCCTGATCAAGGGGCTGGTGTCTGAACTTGAGGGCATCGATCCAACCGACCCCTTCTTCGATGAAACCAAACTGATCGATTATCTGACGAAGGAAGGGACTGACGGAGACGGCAAGGGCATCATCTTCTTCGAAGACAAATGCGTCACCCTGCCTGACAACGAAGCTGATCAGGCCATGGTCTACTGTGATGAGCCCTATGTCTGGGTGAATGACTGCCAGGTCGATCTGTCCGAAAGCCCGATCGGCGATACGTCCATCTCGACGACCGAACTGCAGATCGCTGATCTGTTCACTGAAAGAGACGCCAACGTCTCGATCTCGGGCGGCGACCTGTATATCAACCTGCTGTCAGAAGGCATTGACCTAGCCTGACCGTATTCTTGATCACTGGTGAAACGGACAAGCGCCCCCGCAACGGGGCGCTTGTTTTATCTGACAACGACACGCTTGACGGTACGACATTCACGCTCAGTCAGATGGCACCGCCCCTGAAAACGGGGGCGGTGCCATGCTTTCAGAACCGGTCACGCAAGTGCCAGCCTGAAACCATATGGAAATCTAGTGATTGTCTTTTCAGCCAGGTTTTTATGAAATCAAATCGGGTGCTGCGCCTGAACCGACATGTTTTTGCCGGTATCAAGTGTCGCAGCCAAGTCAAGATTGGATGAGATCGGCAGGATCGACATGAAATAGAGCGATATGAGTTCACCCTGCCGGTGGACCCCCGTTTTCGAGAAGACCTGCTTCATGTAACTGCGCACCGTTGCCAGAGAAAGGTTCATCGCCTCGGCGGTTTCCGATACAGATTTACCGCTCAGGATTTCGTGGGCGGTCAGCCTCTCGGATCGGGTCAGACGATAGGCGCTGAAGAACTGTTCGCGCAGGTTGAAGTGATCGACCTGCCGCCCCTCGCACAGGATCAACACCAGCGGCGGCTCGGACCCCGCGATCGGCGTGACGACAACCAGTTTCGCAACACCCGTATCGGCCAGGATCGGAATGATCGAGGTTCGCTTCGTCGCACCGGTCGCGACACGAACCGCCTCTTCCAGAACCGGTCTGTTTTGACTGTCGCGCAGAAACAATCTCCCGTTGCACACAGTCCATTCCGAGGCGGTCGGGGCGTTGAACTTGCCCATGCGACCGTCGAAACGGATCATGCATTGTGCCGTCACCACAAGAAATTCGATCGACAGCACCTGCAATGTCGTTTCAAGCAGACCCTCCGCCCAATGGGTCCGGGGTTTGGTGTCTTCTATCAGCTGCTGAGCCACATAGGTCACACCAATCTGCAAAAGCGCCTGTCGCGACGCCAGAGCGACTTCAGGCTCGGATTCAAATGCTGCGACGGGATAGACCGTCCCGACCGGTTCACCAATACCGATCAACGTCTTCTTTTCCGTCAGGATAGGAATGGTGGTCCTCGCTTCATCCACCCTTGAACTGGCAATATCCGAAGACATCCGAATGGATGTGTGAACCGCCAATCGGCTTTCTGCCGTTCTGATCAGCACGGCACTACGTTCGGAATCTGGCTCCGCATCTCCGCCAATCCATATTCTATGAAAGGATTGCTTGTCGGAATCGTAAAACCCCATCAGCACAATGGGAATGCCCGCACCCAGGCAAAATCGATTTGCAAATTCGCATCTTTGAGAATTAAACTGATCGCGATTCATATACTTTTGCATCTTACCCCTCAATCAGGGAATTCAATCGATAAATCCGACTGAAATTTAGCTTATATATTTTTTTACAATCTAATATTTCCATACTAATTTTAAAATGATCGCTGTCTGCAACCTATGTTAGGGACGCGTGAAAACTTACTATGAATTCGACTCACCTTTATACCATTACGGGCAAACGTCTTGAGCTAAACAGCCTTAGGTTGCAAATTGAATTCGACCACATAGTAGAGATGTTGTTTCCAAGAGTTGGCAGAAGGAATTGATCTCAAGAAGCGAGGCACCCGACACAATAATCTGCCATTCCTGTTCGCGGGCGTGTCGTTTTTTTTAAACGACCGCCTGAACCCAGAAAAACACTCTAAAAACCGCGAGATAGGTTGGCCGCCGCCCGAATGCCTCATAAGATGCGCTCTGCACCTGTCGTCCCGGAGACCTGCCATGACCGATCCCGCCCCGCCCCTGTTGCGCCGCGTCGCGCGCAAGGCCGATCATGTGGCGCGGCGTTTGCAACTTCTGGCGTCGATTCGCCGGATCCATGGACCCCGGCGGTTCGAACTGGCGCCAGACGATGTGGTCGTCGTGTTATTGATGCGCAACAGCGCCTATTATCTCGAGCCGCTGTTTTCCCATTATCGCAACCTTGGCGTGTCGCATTTCGTCTGCGTCGACAACGGATCGGATGATGACACGATTGAGATCGCCGCCCGCCAACCCGGAACGATCATCCTGCAATCGCACCTGAAAATCGCCGAATTCGAGGTTGAATTCCGCCGCCACGCCGCCGAAACCTATGCCCGGGACCATTGGGTAATGTTTGTCGATACCGATGAATTGCTGGACTTTGAGGGTGCCGCCACTCTGGGTCTGCCCGGTCTCGCGCGCCATCTGCGCGACCGGGGTCACACCGCTCTGATGGCCCCAATGCTGGAGATGTTCGCGCCGGGCCCAATCAACGCCCATGCCGCCACGCCGTTCGAAACGGCATTGGACACGCACCGGTTCTACGATCTGACGCGGGTCATGCGGTACGAATATTACGACACCGAGAATATTTCGTTCAACTGGCTCGCTCGGCAGAACACGCTGGCCAATCCCGCCATGTGTTTCATGTTTGGGGGTGTGAGGCTCAAGGTGTTCGGTGAAATGTGCTGTTTAACCAAGCATCCGTTGGTCTTTGTCGGTAACGGGGTGTGGCCCAATCCGCACCCCCATTGCCCTGCTTTTGTACGGGTCAGCGATGCCATGGGCGTTCTGAAACACTATAAGTTCACCAATGATCCGCTGCGTCGTGATCTGGAAACGGTTCGCGACGGGATCGTGCCCCATGGTGCGGACCGGCTGCGGGTCGAAACGGTGCGCGACAATCCCGACATATCCCTGTTCAGCCATGATGCGCGGGAATATCGTGATGTTGAGCAGTTGTACGATGATGGGTTCCTGCTGCGCTCAAACGCGCTGAGCGCCAGAGTTGCCAATGCCCGGACGGTCTGAAGTGTTGCGTGAGACCGCCATCGCCGCGGTCGTCATCGGGCGCAACGAAGGTGAGCGGCTGACGGAATGTCTTGCTTCATTGTCGGGGCGGGTGGCGCGGATCGTCTATGTCGATTCAGGATCGACCGACGGCAGCATTGCGGCGGCCCGGGCGCAGGGGGCCGAGGTGGTGAGCCTTGATTTGAGCCGCCCGTTCACGGCCGCGCGGGCACGCAATGCGGGTCTGGCCCTGCTGGACGCGCAACAGACCCCACTGGTGCAACTGCTGGACGGCGACTGCGCCCTGCGGGAGGGTTGGCTGGATGCCGCGCGCGAATTTCTGACCGATCATCCCGATGCCGCGGTTGTCTGTGGGCGGCGACGCGAAAGGTTTCCGCAAGTATCGGTCTATAACCGCATGGCGGACCGCGAATGGGACACTCCGGTCGGTCGCGCTCTGGCCTGTGGTGGCGACGCGATGATGCGGCTGGCGGCGGTGCAGGCTCTCGGTGGCTACCGCGAGGATCTGATCGCAGGCGAAGAGCCTGAACTTTGCCTGCGTTTGCGCCGTGCCGGGTGGCAGGTGCACCGGATCAATGCCGAAATGACGTGTCACGACGCCGCGATGACCCGTTTTGCCCAGTGGTGGACCCGCAGCCGCCGCGCCGGCCATGCCTTTGCCGAAGGTGCGGCGTTGCATGGTGGCCCGCCGGATCGTCATTGGGTCGCCGAGACGCGCCGCGCATTGATCTGGGGTGCAGTGTTGCCCGCGATTGCCGTGCTTGGCGCAGTCGTCACCCCATGGTCACTGGCCTTGCTGGCCGCCCTGCCCGCCCAGATCGTGCGGCTGACCCGGCGGATGGGATTTGAGGCGGCGTTCTTTACCGTGCTCGGAAAATTCCCCGAAGCGCAGGGCGTTCTGAGCTTTCATCTGAACCGCATTCTGGGTCGCAAACGCGGGTTGCTGGAATATCGCTGATTCAGCGGCGCCGCAGACGCAGGGCCGCCAAGACCTGCCCCGGCAGGATCGCCGCACTGGCCGCATAGCGCGGCACCATGCGCCGGGGTTCCTGTATCGTGCGCCAGAGCCATTCCAGCGCCACGGCCCGCATCCAGCGGGGTGCGCGCACCTGATGGCCAGAGAGAAAATCCAGCCCCGCACCGATAGACACAAAGCCAACGCGCGGCACCTCGCGGCGTCCGCGCGCCGCCAGTTGTTCCTGCTTGGGCGCGCCCAAAGCCAGGAAACACAACTGCGCGCCTGACGCGTCCAGATCGGCCAGAATCGCCGCCGCCTCGGCGCCCGACGGATCGAACACGCCCGACGGCGCGTGGCGCATCACCATATTCAAGCCCGGCACGCGCGCCATCAGCGCCCGTGTCGCAAGGTCCAGCGCCTCTTGCTTGCTGCCGATCATCGCCACCGACACCCCGGTTTCAACCGCCAGTTCGCACAGCGGCACGATCATGTCAGACCCCGGCATCAGTTCGACCGGCTGCCCCGCGAGACGCGACAGCCAGACGATCGGCCGTCCGTCGGCCACCACCAGATCCTGACTGCAATAGGCATCGGTAAACGCGGTCGAGGCGCGCATCTTGACGATGTGATCAAGGTTGATCGTCGCCAGCGCGAATCCCCGGCCGGAAACAAACCGTTGCCGGATCGTCTGCATCAGCCCGGCCCGGGTGGGCATATTGATCGTGATCCGGCGCCTGCCGAAGACAAAATGCACAGGATTTCCCCAATCTTGCCAGCGGCTTGGTCAAATCGTCCCAACCGCGTCCATTTCGTTCAGTCCGGGCGCGGCACAATTTCCGGCCCGTGTTGCAGCGGTGCCAACATGCAACAGTCAGACGCCAATCAAAACGGCTATGACGGCGACAGCCACGCGTCAGCCTGTTAGTGTTGCGCGATCACAACCACCAAGGCCAGTCCGACACCCCATGCCCAATCCGCTTGCCTATCTGATGCTGGCCATCTGGCCGCTGGTCACACTGCTTATGTTTCGTCGGATGTCTGTCGAACGGGCACTGATCTGGAGCATTCTGGGCGGGTATCTGTTTCTTCCGCCGCTTGCAGAATTCAACCTGCCGCTGGTGCCATCAATGGACAAGACATCGATCCCGGCGCTGTCTGCGGCGCTGGTCCTGGTGTTTGCGATGGGCAAGCGGTTCGCGCTGTTACCACAGGCCAAGGTGGCGCGGCTGCTGGTTCTGGTCTTTGTGCTGGGCGCGATACCGACGGTTTTGACCAACCGCGACCCATTGTTTTTTGAGGTTCTGCAAAATTCCGATCCGGTTCAGTTCGTCACCGGATTTCTGCCCGGGCTGAACATCCGTGACATCGGGTCCGTCCTGATCGGTCAGGCCATCACCCTGCTGCCGTTCCTTCTGGCGCGGCAGTTTCTGGCGACGGCGACGGGGCTGCGCGAAATGCTGGTGGCGCTTGTGATCGGCGGGTTGATCTACTCGGTCCCCTCACTGATCGAAATTCGCGTGTCACCGCAGATCAACATCTGGGTTTACGGTTTTTTCCAGCACAGTTTCGAACAGATGATGCGCGACGGCGGGTTCCGACCCATCGTGTTTCTGCCCCACGGGTTGTGGCTGGCGCTGTTCGTGCTGATGACGTTGGTGGCCGCCGCCGCGCTGTTCCGTCAGGCCGAGGGGCAACAACGGGTGCGCCTGATGATGGTAACGGGCTATCTCGCCGTGCTTTTGGTGCTGTGTAAAAGCCTCGCGTCGATGATGTACGGTGTTGCTCTGGTTCCACTGGTCCTGTTCGCATCGCCCAAGGCACAGATTCGCGTGGCGCTGGTTTTTGCCCTGATCGCCGTCACCTATCCAATGCTGCGCAATTTCCAACTTGTCCCGCTGGACTGGATCCTCGCTCAGGCCGAGTCATACAGCCCCGATCGGGCGCAATCGCTGGGCTTTCGGTTCAACAATGAGCAGATATTGCTGGAGCGTGCCGCCGAAAAAGATCTGTTCGGCTGGGGCGGCTGGGGGCGCAATCTGATCCGCCACTCGGAAACCGGCCAAATCCTGTCGATCCCTGACGGGCGCTGGATCATTGTGTTCGGCACCTTTGGCTGGGTCGGTTATATCGCCGAATTCGGACTTCTGGCTCTGCCGGTCTTCTTGTTGTCGCGGTATATGCGCGCAGATCTGGCCGGGCGGATCTCACCTCATGCCGTTCCGCTGACGTTGATGCTGGCCATCACTTTGATCGATATGCTGTTGAATGCGACGCTGATTCCATTCACCTGGATGCTGGCGGGTGCGGTCCTGGGCCACCTTGAGAAAGTGCGCGCCGGCGATCCTTTGCGCGCCCCCCTGACCCACCCGCCGGTGATCGGCTCCGCCCCTGTTGCGACAGGGCGCCGCACCATCCTGTGATTCTACCTGCAAACCGGCCTGTGCTATGGGCTTTTTTGCCAAACAGCGCCGGTCGTTCTTGTTGAACCCCGGTTCGCGGCTTAAACTGTTGCCAACCGGGAAACGGTGCGCTCTGAACTGGTGAAATGGGCGGTCTATCACGGCATCTCCATAAAATTGCCGCGTTCGCAAGTTAGCCTGGCAGCAAAGATGCGCCCGTCGCCGCCCGACCAGACGTCGGCGGGGGCCTGTCCCGATCTGCGGGCAGATTGTTGAGACCGTTGCGAGAACCCGCCGGGCGATTGTGCCGTCGCGCCAAGGACAAGAACACGAGCGGAACAGGGGGCCGCGGGACATGACCACACCCAAACGTCAAACCGGCGAAGACATCGCAATCGTCGGCATGGCCCTGACTGTGCCCGGCGCGGATTCGCCCGATGCGTTCTGGTCGAACCTGTCAGCCGGGGTCGAATCGATCCGCCGCCTGTCCGAGGACGAACTGCTTGCCGCAGGCGAATCCCCCGACCGGATGCGCCGCAAGAATTATGTCCCCGCGGCTGCCGTTCTGGACGGGTTGGCCGACTTCGATGCCGATTTCTTTGGCTTCTCGCCGAAAGAGGCGGCGATCCTTGATCCGCAGCACCGCAAGTTCATGGAAACCGCATGGGCCGCGATGGAGCACGCCGGGCACCCTCCGGCCACACTGGGCGGACGGGTCGGCGTCTTTGCAGGCTGCGGCATGGGCAGCTATTTCTACTTCAACATCTGCTCGAACCCCGATCTGGTGAACGACACCGGCATGTTCCTGCTGCGCCACACCGGCAACGACAAGGATTTCCTGTCGACCCGGGTGTCGCATTTGTTCGATCTGAACGGCCCGTCGATCAATCTTCAGACCGCCTGCTCTACATCGCTGGTTGCCGTGCATTATGCCTGCAAGGCGCTGAACGACGGCGATTGCGACATGGCGCTGGCGGGCGGCGTGACGATCGAACTGCCACACGGGCGGGGCTATGAATTCAAGGAGAACGAAATCCTGTCGCCCGATGGTCACTGCCACGCCTTTGACCACCGCGCGCAGGGCACTGTATTCGGGTCCGGCGCCGGCACCGTCGCCCTGCGCCGCTTGTCAGATGCTCTGCGCGACGGCGATCACATCTGGGCGGTGATCAAGGGCAGCGCGGTCAACAACGACGGTGCGGCCAAGGCCGGATATCTGGCACCCTCCGTCGATGGTCAGGCGTCCGCGATCCGGCAGGCGTTGGAGCGTTCCGGCGTTCCGGCAGAAACTCTGGGCTATGTGGAATGCCACGGCACCGGCACCTTTCTTGGCGACCCGATCGAAGTGACTGCCCTGACCGAGGCCTGGCGCAGCCAGACCGACGCGACCGCCTTTGCCCGCATCGGCAGTGTCAAAACCAATATCGGCCACCTTGATACCGCCGCCGGCGTTGCCGGGCTGATCAAGACCGCGCTGGCGTTGCACCACGGGCAAATTCCACCATCGCTGGGCTATGAATCCCCGAACCCTGCGATTGATTTCGACAACTCTCCATTCCAGGTGGCCGACCGGCTGACCGACTGGCCGATTGCCGGAACACGCCGCGCTGCGGTCAACGCCCTGGGTGTCGGTGGCACCAATGCCCATGCGATTCTGGAACAGGCACCGACCCGCGCCGCATCGGAAGACTCGGATTTTCCGTTCCAGATCCTGACGCTTTCGGCCAAATCCAAAGCCGCGCTGGACGCCAACGCGCAGGCCTTGGCCGACCACCTTCGCACCCACCCCGAACAGCCGCTTGCCGATATCGCCTTCACCCTGAAAGAGGGGCGCGCGGGCTTCGACAAGCGGCGCGTTCTGGTGGCGGAAACCCATGAACAGGCGATCGCCCTGCTTGAATCCGGCGATACCCGCCGCGTGTTCACCCATGACAAGGTGGCCGACAATCCCGGGGTGGTTTTCATGTTCCCGGGCGGCGGCGCGCAATATCCTGATATGGCGCGCGATCTGTACGAGACTGAACCGGTGTTTGCCGAGTGGATGGATCGCGGTCTGGATCACCTTGCGCCCCAGCTCGACTATGACATCCGCGCATTGTGGCTGCCCGAAGCCGGACAATCCGAAGCCGCCGCGAAGGCGCTGCAAAAGCCGTCCGTCCAGCTGCCGCTGATCATGATCGTCGAATATGCACTGGCGCAGCTGTGGATTTCATGGGGCGTCAAACCAACAGCGCTTGTCGGGCATTCCATGGGCGAAAACGTCGCCGCCTGTCTGGCCGGTGTCATCGGGTTTGAAGATTGCATTGACCTGATCCTGCTGCGCGGTCGCCTGTTCGATACCGTGCCCGCCGGTGGCATGTTGTCGATATCCCTGTCGCCCGTCGCTCTGGCCCCCCTGCTGAATGACGACATCGACATCGCATCGACCAACGCACCGGGCCTGACCGCCGTTTCCGGGCCGCAGGATGCGCTGGACCGGCTGGCCGAAGTGCTGCGGGAAAAGGACATCGAGTTTCAGCGGATCGCAATCGACATCGCCGCCCATTCCCGCATGCTCGACCCGATCCTGAGCGATTATCGTGCGTTTCTGGCCGGGATTGAACTGTCGGCGCCGATGCTGCCGGTGATCTCGAACCGTACCGGGCAACCGCTGAGTGATGAACAGGCGACCGATCCCGACTATTGGGTCGGGCAGTTGCGCAACACCGTGCGGTTTTCGGACTGTATCGACTATCTGACGCGGGAGCCTCGCCGCGTGTATCTGGAATGTGGTCCGGGCAAGGCCCTGTCATCGCTGACCCAGATGTGCGGTGCTTCGCCGGGTCAGGTGCTGTCATCGCTGCGCCATCCAGATCAGGATATGGCCGATGATGCGTTCCATTTTCAGACACTGGGGCGGCTCTGGGCCACTGGGGTTTCCATCGACTGGCCGCAGATCTGGGGCGAGGCGCGGCGCAATCGTGTGCCCCTGCCAACCTATCAATTCCAGCGGGCACGGTATTTCATCGAGCCGGGCAAGGCGGTTGCCGGGGCAGAAAGCGCACCCTTGCGACGGGCGGATGACATTGCCGACTGGGGATGGTCCACCGTCTGGCGACCGCGCCTTGCCGGACTTGATGCAGAGCTTGAAGATACGCTTATAACACCATTGAAATGGCTTATTTTTCTAGATGATTCCGGCACCGGCCGGGCCGTCGCATCACGCCTGACCGAAGCGGGCCATATGGTTAGCACGGTCCGTTCGGGCGATACATTTGCACGGCTGGCTGACGGCGATTACACCCTTGCACCCGAACGCGGGCGTGACGGTTATGACAGCCTGTTCGCCGATCTCGCCGACACGGGACGTCTGCCAGACCGTATCGCCCATTTTTGGCTGGTCACCGGGGCCGAAAAGTTTCGTCCCGGCAGCAGTTTTTTCGACCGAAATCAGGAACATGGCTTTTACAGCCTGATGTTCATGGCTCAGGCGATGGCGGATCACGAGATCGGCCCGGTGCATGTCACGGTGATGACCAACGGCGCGGCTCAGGTGGCCGACGAACCGTTGCTCTATCCCGAAAAGACAATGATTTCAGGCCCCTGCGGGGTTATCCCGCGCGAACTTCCGGGGCTGACCCTTTCCAGTCTCGACATTGATCTGCCGGTGAAACGGCGCGGCGGCGATGACATGCTGGCCGACCGCCTGCTGACCGAACTTCTGTCCCCCGCAAGCGCGGAAACCGCCGCCCTGCGCGGTGCGCACCGGTTTGCCCAAACCCTGCGCGCAACACCCCTCCCCGACGCGCCACCAACATTCAAGACGGGCTCTACATGGTTGATAACCGGCGGTTTTGGCGGAATCGGATTGGCCATGGCCGAACATCTGATCGACAGCTGCGACGCCAACATAGTGCTGGTGACACGTCGCGCCCTGCCATCCCGTGCGGATTGGCCACGCCATCTGCGCACCCATGCACCTCAGGACGCGACGTCCCGCGCCATCACCGCGCTGCAACACCTTGAAGCGAAAAGCGAAAATGTAATGGTAGCGACCGCCGATGTGGTCGATGTGGACGGGATGCGCGCCGTCGCCGATGCCGCCCGCGCCCGTTTTGGCAGGATAACAGGCGTGATCCACGCCGCCGGAGCAATCGACGACGGCCCGTTCCTGACCAAAGACGTGTTGAGCGTAGAGGCCGTATTTGCACCAAAGATCAACGGCTTGCGGGTTCTGGATGCTCTGTTCCCGGATGGCACACTGGACACTCTGGTGCTGTTTTCATCCACCTCAACGACGATCCGCGCCGCCGGACAAATCGATTATGTTGCCGCCAACGCCTATCTCAACGGGTTTGCCAAGGCGCGCAAAGGTGGCAAGACACGGGTGATTTCGGTCAATTGGGGGGTCTGGGCGGACGTCGGCATGGCCGCCAACGCCACGCAAGAGCCTGTCATTGCGGAACAAACCGCCACTGCACAACCGCTGCTCGATACTGCCGGTTTCGATGCAGATGGTGCGCGGGTGTTTGAGAGCCGTTTCACCGCCTCTGAGCGCTGGGTGCTGGACCAGCATCGGACCAAGGCGGGCGACGCCCTGATGCCCGGCACCGGGTTCATCGAAATGATCGCCGAGGCGCTGGCCGCACAGGAACACGACGGCCCCTATGAAATCGCCGACCTGTATTTTCTACGCGCGCTGGACGTGGGCGAAGTGCCCCGCCGGGTGCAGGTGCGGCTGGCCGCAAATGAAGACGGGCTGTCGATTGTCCTGTGCAGTGCGGTCGACCATGACGGGCGCACCGGGTTCCTGACCCATGCCGAGGCAACGGTTCTTCCCTTGAACGACGACGCGCAACCGCTTGATATCGCCGGTATCCGCGCCCGTTGCCGCAACATCCGCACATCCGACACCCGGCTGCAATCACCGCAAGAGGCGCAGTTGCAATTCGGCCCCCGCTGGCATGTGTTGCAAACCATGGCGTTTGGCGAGGGCGAAGGTCTGGCCGATCTGGCCCTGCCTGACGCGCTGAAGGATGACATCGATCAAGGCTACCGGCTGCATCCCGGGTTGATGGATCTTGCGACCGGCTGGGCGATCGAACTGATCCCCGAATACGCGCCCGATCACTTGTGGGTGCCGATGTCCTTTGGCGCGATCCGGGTGCACCGCCCGCTGCCCGCCCGGGTGGTCAGTTGGATGCGGCTGGCCCCTGGCGATCAGATGGACGGTTTCGCAGCTTTCGACATCACGATCACCGATGCAGATGGCAATATCTGTGTCGAGGTCTTCGACTTCGCAATGAAACGGCTGGCCACCAGCGCCGGTTTTGCCCGTGGCACTCCCGTGGCCGCGTCGGACCTGAGCTTTGACGCCCCGCGCACCCTGTCGGCGGATGAGGAACGGCTTGCCGATACTGTGGCCATGGGGATCCGCCCTGCCGAAGGTCCGGTTGCTTTGGACCGGGCGCTGACGCTTGCCTCCAAAAAAGGGTTGTCGCAGATCACCGTTTCGTCCCTGCCGCTTCCGGCGTTGATTCAGGCGGCTGACCGGGCCGTCACTGTCACCGATACGCCGGGCCAGACCTTTGATCGCCCGCAACTCGACAGCGATTACGTCGCGCCGCGCAATGCGGTCGAGCAAACACTGGCCGGATTCTGGCAGGCGCTTCTGGGTGTCGGTCAGGTCGGGGTGAACGACAGTTTCTTCGATCTTGGCGGGCATTCCCTGATCGCGGTTCGGTTGTTCGCGCAGATAAACAAGGCATTCGGTGTGCAGTTTCCAATCTCGGCGCTGTTTGAATCGCCCACCATAGCCACGATTTCCGAACGGATCGGCGCGCAGGTGGGCCATGTGACCGGCGGCGCGGCGGATGCGGGATCGACCACACCCGCGACGGATCGGTACGACCATCTGGTCGCGCTGCATCAGGGCAACGGTGGGCCAAAGACGCCGATGTTCATTGTGGCAGGGATGTTCGGCAACGTGATGAACCTGCGCCATCTCGGTCTGTCGCTGGGACAGGACCGGCCGGTTTACGGGCTGCAGGCGCGCGGGCTGACCGGCAATGCCGAGCCGCACCGCACCATCCATGAGGCAGCGGCGGCCTATATCGCCGAGTTGCGGCGGATTCAGCCCGAGGGACCGTATCTTCTGGGCGGGTTTTCCGGCGGCGGAATCACCGCATGGGACATGGCGCGGCAGCTGCGCGCAGCAGGTGACGAGGTGGCGGTACTGGCGCTGCTCGACACGCCTCTGCCTGTCCGCCCCAGCCTGACGCGGCAGGACAAGGTATTGATAAAAATGCAAGAGTTCCGTCGCAAAGGGCTGTCATATCTGGGCGAATGGGCAAAGAACCGGGTGCAGTGGGAGATTGAGAAGCGCCGCGCGCTCGGACCGCAAGCCGAAGAAGCCGCCTTTGACAACGCCGGGATCGAGGCGGCGTTTCGCACTGCCGTCGCGCAATATGATCTGTCCCATTGGGACGGCCCGCTAACGCTGTTCCGCCCGCCTCTGGACCGGCGCTGGCAGGTGTCGGATGGCGCATGGGTCAGTGCCGCGCGGGAATATGTGCTGCCCGACAATGATCTGACCCGCTTTGCCCCGCAAACCGAGGTGATCGAGGTGCCCGGCGATCATGACAGCATGGTTCTGGTGCCCAATGTAAACGTATTGGCGGCGCGGCTGAAATCGGTGATCCGCGCGGCGGAACGGGCGCGCCGATCGCCCCGGACCCAAAACCGGACGGCCGCAGAATGAGCGCGCCGCGTCTGTTGTGTGTGCTGCTGAACTGGCGCACGCCCGGCATGACCCTGCGCGCGGCAGCAGCGGCGCTGCGCGACATGGCCGGGATCGCGGGCGAGCTGGTGATCGTCGACAACGATTCCGACGATGGGTCGTTTGAACGGTTAACGGCCGAAGTGGCGTCCCGGAACTGGCCTGTGCGGGTGCTGCAATCCGGACGCAACGGTGGATTTGGGGCGGGCAATAATTTCGGCATCCGCGCCGGAATGTCCGACGGCTTGGCGCCCGATTATATCTATGTGCTGAATTCCGACGCCTTTCCCGATCCGGGCTGCATCCCGGCCTTGCTGGGGTTTCTCGAGAACCACCCGAAGGCCGGGTTTGCAGGCAGCCATGTGCGGGGCGAAGACGGGGTGGACCATTGCACCTGCTTCCGCTTCCCGTCAGTCACCGGCGAATTCGAGGGCGCGGTGCGCACTGGTATCGTGTCGCGCCTGTTGAAAAACTCCATCGTGCCGCTGGCGCTTCCAACCCGTGCCACCCGGGTCGATTGGGTGGCGGGGGCCAGCCTGATGATGCGCCGCGCGGCGCTGGATGACATCGGCTTGTTCGACGAGACGTTCTTTCTTTATTTTGAGGAAACCGATCTGGCTCTACGCGCCGCCCGCGCCGGGTGGCAGACATGGTATGTGCCGGAAAGCCGGATCGTCCATGTGGGGTCGGTCAGCACCGGCATGAAAACATGGGAGCGGATGCCGCAATACTGGTTCGACTCCCGCCGCCGCTATTTTACGAAAAATCATGGCCGCGCCTATGCCGGTGCCGCAACACTGTCACTGATTGCCGGGTCGGCGCTGTGGCGGCTGCGCTGCGCGCTGAGCAGGCGCGATGTGCGCGACCCAAAGGCTTTCCTGCGCGACCTGATTGCGTTCTCTCTGCGCCGCGATACAAGCCCGAAACCGACAGCTCTGCCGACTGAACGCCGTCTTACCGAGGATCCGAAATGACCCAGTTTTCCGCTGTTCTGATCGGGGGTGAATCCCTGTTGATCGCTTGTGGCGACATGCTGCTTTCCCGGGGGCACCGGATTGCCGCCGTGGTCTCCCGCGACGCCGATATCGCCGGTTGGGCCGAAAAGCACGCGATCGCCTGTGTGCGACGCCCCGCCGACCTGACGGATGCGATTGGCCCTTTCGACTGGTTGCTGTCCATCGCCAACCTGTCGCTTATTCCCGGTGCGGTGCTGGCGATGCCGGCAAAGGGCGCGGTGAACTTCCACGATGGCCCGCTTCCTGCCATGGCCGGGCTGAACACCCCGGCATGGGCGCGGATGCTGGGCCACGGGCAGCACGGCGTGACCTGGCACGTGATCGAGGGTGGTATCGACGAAGGCGATATCCTTGAGCAGCGTGAGTTTGACATTGCGCCCGAGGACACGGCGTTTTCACTGAACTCCAAGGCCTATGCGGCAGCGATGGAGTCTTTTCCCGCGCTGGTCGCTCAGTTGGAAACCGGGCTGAACCGCCAGCCGCAGGATCTGACCACCCGCCGATATTTCGCCCGTGATGATCGTCCGGCGGGGGGCGGCTTTATCGATCCCGCAGGGTCTGTGATGGATGCGGTCGCGTTGATCCGCGGGCTGGATTTCGGCGGCTATCGCAATCCGCTGACCCGGGCGAAACTCGCCACGCCACGCCTGCCGCTGCTGATCGGATCGGTCGCGGACTCAACGGAGACCGGCACGCCCGGAACCGTCATGTCCAACGCTGATGGCACGATCACTCTTGCCTTCGCCGATGGAGCGCTGGTGCTTTCGGGGCTGACCGGTCCGCTGGGCGAAACGGTGGACATCGCGTCCCTTGTAAAGGTGGGCGACAGACTGTCCGCACCTGACGTGCAAAGCGCCGCAACGCTGGCGAGTCTGGCCTCGGGCGATGGATATTGGCGCGGCAGGCTGGTCGCGGCGAATCCGCTGCCGATGCCGCTGGCCGGGCGGCTTGGCACCCCCGACTGGACCAACCGCCCGCTGTCCCTGCCGGCACTTTCCGCCGTTGAAACGATCGCCGTGGTCGGGCAATGGGCGCTGCTGTCCAGCGGCGAGGCCTCGGGTGATATCGGCTATTCCAGCGCCGCGCTGGCCGCCCATGTAAAGGCCGCGCCGGGCCTGATCGCCACCACCGCGTTTCTGAGGGTAACGCGCGGCGATCTCCCCGCCACGATTACCGCAATCGAACCGCAGCTTGATCGGATCGCCAAGACCCCCGGCTTTGCGCGCGATCTGTTCACCCGTGACCCCGACATCGCCTTCAATCGCCCGGGCGTGGCAATCAGCGAGGTGGGCCCGGTGTACGGCACGCCGCTGACGCTGACGCTGGGCGATACGCCCACCCTGCACTGGGATCGTGATCGGCTGTCCGATGACGCCGCCGCCCTGCTGGCCACACGTCTGGAACATCTGGCGGTCGAACTCGCCGCCGGTCGCCCGTCTGCCCTGCCCGCCAGTGAAACCGCGCTGTTCGATGGTTGGAACGCGACGCAAACGGATCATGACCGCGCCCTGACCATCCATGCCGCGTTCGAAGCGCAGGTGGCGAAAACCCCGGACGCGACCGCGCTGGTGTTTGAATCCGAAATCCTGAGTTATGCTGCCCTGAACACTGCCGCCAACCGCATGGCCCATGTGTTGCGCGACATGGGGGTCGGCCCGGGGTCGAATGTCGGGATCTGCGTGCGACGCTCGCCCGACCTGTTGATCGGCACGCTGGCGATCCTCAAGGCCGGGGGGGCCTATGTGCCGCTTGACCCCGCCTATCCCGCCGACCGTATCGCGCATTTTGTGCAGGACAGCGGTGCACAGGTCATCGTCGCCCAGCCCGAACTGATCACAGCCCTGCCCGCCTCCAACGCCAAGGTGCTTGCCACCAATGATCCGCGCATCGCCGGGGCCGACGCCAGCAACCCCACGGGTGGCGCTGCGCCGGAAGACCTTGCCTATCTGATCTATACCTCGGGCTCGACAGGTCTGCCCAAGGGCGTGATGATCGAGCACCGCAACGTTGCGAACTTCTTCACCGGTATGGATCAGCGGATCGATCACACGGCGGGTGCCGTCTGGCTTGGCGTGACATCTCTGTCCTTCGACATTTCGGTTCTGGAGCTGTTCTGGACACTGGCGCGGGGCTTCAAGCTGATCCTGTCCTCGGACGAAAACCGCGCCTTGATCGCCGGAGACACCCCCGCCGTCAGCGACCGGCATATCGATTTCAACCTGTTTTATTGGGGCAATGACGACGGTGTCGGGCCGAAAAAATACGAACTGCTGCTTGAAGGCGCCAAGTTTGCCGATACCCATGGGTTCAACGCCGTCTGGACGCCCGAGCGGCACTTTCACGCTTTTGGCGGCCCCTATCCCAACCCTTCGGTCACCGGGGCCGCCGTGGCGGCGGTGACGCAGAACCTGTCTGTGCGCGCCGGATCCTGCGTTGCGCCATTGCACCATCCGGCCCGGATCGCCGAAGAATGGGCGGTGATCGACAACCTGACCAACGGGCGCACCGGTCTTGCCATCGCCAGCGGCTGGCAGCCTGACGACTTTGTGCTGATGCCCGAAAACACGCCCCCCGCCAATAAACCCGCGATGTTCGCCGCCATCGAGACCCTGCGCAAACTCTGGCGCGGCGAAGCGGTGGAGTTTCCCCGCGCCGACGGCACGCCCTTGGCCGTGGTGACGCAACCCCGCCCGGTCTCCGCCGTACTGCCGATCTGGGTGACAACGGCCGGTAACCCCGACACATGGCGCGAGGCGGGCAGCATTGGTGCCAATGTGCTGACCCATCTGTTGGGTCAAAGCGTGGATGAGGTTGCGGGCAAGATCACCCTCTATCACGAGGCCCTGCGCGCAGCGGGCCATGACCCGGCGGACCACAAAGTCACACTGATGCTGCACACCTATCTGGCCGAAACCCGTGATCTGGCGCGCGACATCGCCCGCGAACCGATGAAGGATTACCTGCGCAGCGCGGCGGGCCTGATCAAGCAATACGCCTGGGCCTTTCCCGCCTTCAAACGTCCCGCAGGCGTGACCAACCCGTTTGAGGTGGATCTGGGCGGATTGGCCGAGGAGGAGCTGGAGGCGATCCTTGATTTCGCATTTCAGCGGTATTTCGACGACTCAGGAATGTTTGGCACCGTGGATGATGCGGTAGCCCGGGCGGAACAGTTGAAAAAGATCGGCGTGGATGAAATCGCCTGTCTGATCGACTATGGCATCGCGCCGGGTGTCGTGATGGAGGGTTTGAAACCGCTGGCCGAGGCGTTGAAGCGCGCCAATGCCGGATGGACCCCTGCCGAGGATGATTTTTCCATCGCCGCACAGATCCGCCGCCACGGGGTCACACATCTGCAATGCACGCCGTCGATGGCGCGGATGATCGCGATGAACGACGACGCGCGCAGCGCATTGTCGCGGGTGCAAACGCTAATGGTCGGCGGCGAAGCTCTGTCCGGCGATCTGGTGAAATCGCTGCAATCCGCGTCTGGCGCGACGATCCTGAACATGTATGGCCCCACCGAAACGACCATCTGGTCCACTGTGCAGCCCGTCACTGATGCCGCGCCCGATGTGCAATCCATTGGCACGCCGATCGCGAACACGCGGGTATATGTGCTGGATTCCGAGAGAAATCCGGTGCCCCTCGGGGTTGCAGGCGAGTTGGTGATCGCGGGCGAAGGCGTCGCGCGCGGGTACTGGCAGCAGGATGCAATGACCGCAGAGCGTTTTGCGCCAGACCCGTTCGGCAGTGGCCGCATGTACCGCACCGGCGATCTGGTCCGCTGGCGGATCGACGGCAGTCTGGATTTTCTCGGCCGCACCGATCATCAGGTCAAAATTCGCGGGCACCGGATTGAACTGGGCGAAATCGAAGCCCGGCTGGCCGAACATCCGGCGGTCAAACAGGCGGTGGTCATTTCGAGGAATATGGGCGGCGATACACGGCTGGTGGCCTATGTCATCGCCGATCCGGCGCTGTCGGACAAAGCCATGCGCGCGCAGCTTTCTTCCCTGCCTGACATCATGATCCCCGCGCATCTGGTGGTGCTGGACCGTTTCCCCCTGACCCCGAACAAGAAGGTAGATCGCAACGCCCTGCCCGAGCCGAAATCGCCGCGATCCGTCCGGGCTGCCAATATTGCCGCCGCGCCTGCGAATGAAACAGAAACAGCGATCGCCGCATTGTGGCAGCGGATTCTCGGGGTCGGCGACATCCGTCCCGACGACAACTTCTTTACCCTTGGCGGTCACTCCCTGCTGGCAGTTCAGGCGCACCGCGAGTTGAAAGAGGCACTGGCAGCACCGCGCCTGTCGATCACCGACATCTTCCGCTTTCCCACCCTCTCGGCGCTGGCCGCCCATGTGGACGCAGGCAAGGGGCGCGAAACGCCACCGGTTGACGCCACCGCCCCCGAGGGCGACACAAGGGCCGACACCATGTCGCGCCGGCGCGCGATGCGGGCTGAACGCGGAGCACGCTGACCATATGATCCCAATGTCGAAAATTGCCGCCCACGAGGGCCCGGTATCGGGTGCCATGGTCGATCCCCATGCGCGTGGCTTGTTCGATGCCGATATCGCGCTGGCGCTGTGTGATCCCCGTGCGCCATTGGGCGGGTTGCTCAGCCCCGAACGGGCCGGCATGGGCCGCATGGTCGACAAGCGGCAGCGCGAATTCACCGCCGGGCGGGTGGCGGCACACCGGGCGATGGCCGAGCTGGGCTATCCGGCGCAACCGGTTCTACCGGGTGCCGACCGCGCGCCGATCTGGCCCGACGGCCTGATGGGCAGCCTGTCGCACTGTGATTCCCTGTGTATCTGCGCCATGGGCCGGTCGCGCGATGTGCAATCGCTGGGTGTTGACGTCGAAGAGGACGCGCCGCTGGACGCCGAGTTGTTCGATGCCATCCTTACCCCGCCCGAACGCAATTGGCTGGATAATCAGCCCGCCGACGAGATGGGCCGGTTGGCGCGTCTGCTGTTCAGCGCGAAAGAGACGGCCTACAAGGCGCAATACCCCCTGAGCCGGACCGTGTTGGACTTTGAGTCCATTTCCATCGAACTTGTCCTTGAAACAGGGCGTTACGATGCGATCTTCATGCACTCCGTCGGCCCTTTCGCAACCGGAACACGGCTGTCGGGGCGGTTCGTTCGTGCGCAGGGCCTGATCCTGACCGGGATCACCCTGCGCCGTCGTCCCGGCGGCTGAGAACCGCGATGTTTCACCTCACTCGTCGCGCGGCACTGGGGTTGACGGGCGCAGCCAGCCTTGCCGCTGCCGGGGTTGTCGCCGGATTTGCCACCGCGCCGCGCCTGCCCTCGGCGGGCCGGATTGCCGCCGCCTATGCCACACCCTTATCGCCGCCCAAGGCCCCGATGGCGGTGTTCCATCTGGGTCACAGTCTGGTCGGGCGCGACATGCCCGCAATGCTGGCGCAACTGGCCACGGCGGCGTTCGGCGGTGGTTCGGGCCACAGGTATGACAGTCAGTTGGGCTGGGGCACTTCGCTGCGCGAACATTGGGACCCCGCGCTGCCGGTCAACGGATTCACCAGCGAAAACGCCCACAACCGGTTTCGCCCCGCCCGCGATGCCATCGGCTCGGGCGGGTATGACGCGGTGATCCTGACCGAGATGATAGAACTTCTGGACGCGGTGAAATATCACGACAGCGGCGAATACCTGCACCGGTGGGCCGATCTGGCGCGACGGGCAAACCCTGCAACCCGGGTGTATCTGTACGAAACCTGGCACCCTTTGGACGATCCCGCCGGGTTTCTTGCGCGGTTGGACGCCGATCTGCCGAACCTCTGGGAAGGTCGCTTGCTGGCCGCAGATCTGGCGCGGCAAACTGAGCGCCCGATTCACGTGATCCCTGCCGGTCAGGTGCTGGCCCGCGTTGTGCGGCGGGCCGAGTCCGCGCCGCTGCCCGGGTTGGCGCGCCGCGAAGATCTGTTCGCCGTTGCCCCAGACGGCACCCGCGATCCGATCCATCTGAACGATCTGGGGGCCTATCTGGTGGCGTTGACCCATTTTGCCGTGCTGTATCATCGCCCGCCGAGTGGCCTGCCGCACCGCCTGTTGCGGGCTGACGGATCACCTGCCGATGCCCCGTCTGGCGCGGCGGCGGCGCTGATGCAGGCGGCGGTCTGGGAGACGGTCATCGCCTATCCGAAAACCGGGGTGAGGGCATGAGCTGGCTGTCTGCGCTGACTGGCGTGCTGATGGTCGGTCATTCGCTGATCGGGCCGGACCAGCCCGAAATGCTGGAACAGATGCTGGCGGCGGGCGGACACCCTGTCAGCGTCGAGGCACAGATCATCAACGGCGCGCCGCTGCAATGGAACTGGTCCCATGGCCCCGAGGCTGAAGGTGTCGACGCCCGTGCGCGGCTGGCCCGTGGCGGGATCGGCGCGCTGATCCTGACCGAGGCCGTGCCACTGGCCAACCACCTGCAGTGGAGCGACAGCGCCGGTCAAATTGCCCTGTGGGGTGATGCGGCGCGTATGGAAAACCCGGATGTGCGGGTGTTCGTGCTGGAGACATGGCACAGTCTGGACAGTGGCACCGGTGCGCCCGTGGCCTATGACGACGGTGCCGGGGTGCCTTGGCGTCAGCGGCTGAACGATGACCTGCCCGCATGGCAGGCGCTGGCGGGGGATGCGGTTCTGATCCCCGCCGGGCAGGCCATGGGGCGGCTTTCAGACGCGATCATTGCCGGAACGGTGCCCGGCCTGTCAGACATCAGTGATCTGTTCGCCGATGACATCCACCCGAACGCCATCGGGCATTATTTCGTCGCGCTGGTCAGCTATGCCGCGCTGACCGAACAGTCGCCTGTCGGCCTGCCCTTGACGTTGAAAGACCGCTATGGCGGGGCGTTCCCTGCGCCGGACGCGGGGTTTGGCCAGCGTTTGCAAGAGATCGCCGGTGAGGTTGTCGCTGATCTGTCGGGCGTAACATTTGCCCCGGTCGCGGACCGATTGCCCGCCAACGCCCCGCTAGCAGCCGCAACGCCCACGCCCCCCCGCGCAACGTCGATTCCTGCGATGCCGAACGGCATAGCCATCGGGCTGGCCGGGGTCGACGACTGGTCGACACAGCAGCCGTTTCTTGACGTGATGAAAACCGCCCGCCCGTGGATCGGCCATCTGCCGGGCCAATGGGGCGGGGTTGAATACTCGGACCTGCTCGCGCGCGGCCTGCTTGACGATGACGGCTGGCCAAAGGAAAAGCCCGGCGACCTGAGCGCGATCGGCACCGTGATCCTGACCGATCTGCCCGCCGGGGCCACATCGACCGCCGGGCAATATCGCCTGCGTTTTGACGGCAACGGCATTGTCGAGCCGAAGGGCCGCGCCACCAACATCCGGTACGGACGCAACGAGGTCACATTCAGTTTTACCCCCGGCCCCGGTCTGGTCGACCTCCGCATCCAACGCTCTGACCCGGCGGATCCGGTCCGCAACATCACCGTCGTGCAACAGGATCACGCCGCCGCATTCGACGCGGGCGCGGTCTTCAACCCCGACTGGATCGCGCGGCTGGACGGGTTCGCCGTGGTGCGGTTCATGGATTGGATGGCGACGAACGGTTCGCACCAATCCGCCTGGGCCGACCGACCCCGCCCCGGCGATTTCAGCTTTGCGATCAAGGGCGTGCCCGTCGAAGTGATGCTGGAACTGGCCAACACCCTGAACGCCGATCCCTGGTTCAACATGCCGCATCTGGCCGATGACGCCTATGTCACCGGTTTTGCCGAAATGGTCCGCGACGGGCTGCCCCCCGGACGGCGGGCCTTTGTCGAGTTCAGCAACGAAGTGTGGAACTGGCAGTTTGAACAGGCGGCATGGGCCGATGCCATGGCGCAGGAACGCTGGGGCGCGCGGGATGCTTGGGTTCAGTTTTACGCCCTGCGCGCCGCCGAGGTTGCCGCGCTGTGGTCGGACGTGTTGCCCCGCGACCGGCTGATCAATGTGCTAGGCACCCAGACCGGCTGGCTCGGGCTTGAGGATGTGATCCTGAACGCGCCGCTGTATATGGCCGAGAACCCGGCGAACCTGCGCCCGGCCGAGGCCTTTGAGGCCTATGCGGTCACCGGATACTTCGGCGGCTTTCTGGGCACATCCGAGCGGGCGGATATGGTGCAGGAATGGCTGGCGCAAAGCCGTGCGCGCGATCCGGGCCGCCCCTTTGCCCATGCCATCGCGCTGGCCGCACAGGAACTTTTGGACGGAAGCGTCAATGGGCAGGCCGAAGATACGCTTGCCGATCTTCTGAACCGTGTCCTGCCGTATCACGCGCGGATCGCCCGGGAAAACGGGCTGGCGCTTGTGATGTACGAGGGTGGAACCCATGCGGTCGGCATCGGCCCGATGGTGGACGACGAGGCCCTGTCGGAGTTTCTGATCGCCCTGAACTATTCCGATGAAATGGGCGCGCTTTACAGCAGGCTGATCGATGGGTGGCGCGATTTGGGCGGTGAGCTGTTCAATGCCTTTGTCGATGTGCAGGCACCGACAAAATGGGGCAGTTGGGGCGCGCTGAGGCATCTGGACGACGAAAATCCACGCTGGAACGCACTGTTGGCCGGACAATGAGCGTCAGCGTCATTCTGCCCGCCCATAACGAGGCCGAGTGGATTGGCGGGTGTCTGGATGCGTTGCTGGCGTCGGACCACCCGCAGGTGCAGGTGATCGTGGTCGCCAACGGCTGCACCGATGACACCGCCGATCTGGCGCGCGCCCGGATCGACGCGGCAGCGACCAAGGGTTGGGAGCTGAGCGTTATCGACACGGCCACTGGCGGCAAGCTCTCTGCGCTCAACATCGGCGACGCGGCCGCGACCGGGGCGATCCGGGTTTATCTGGACGCCGATGTGGTGATTTCGCCGGCTTTGCTGGGTCAGATCGCCGGCGCGCTGGACGGGCCCGAGCCGCGCTATGCTACGGGAACACCCCGGGTGGTGCGGGCCCAAACGGCGGTGACCCGTGCCTATGCCCGGCTGTGGGTCACCCTGCCCTTTGTCACCCGTGACGCGCCCGGTTTCGGGCTGTTCGCGGTGAACGAAGCGGGGCGGAAACGCTGGGGCGATTGGCCGGATATCATATCAGACGACACCTTCGCCCGGCTGCACTTTGCCCCGGCGGAGCGGCTGCGCCTGCCCGCCGCCTATGACTGGCCGATGGTCGAGGGCTTCGCCAATCTGGTGCGGGTGCGGCGGCGGCAGAACGCCGGTGTGGCCGAATTTGCGCGGCGTCATCCCGAACTGCTGGCCAATGACGCCACACCGGGCGTCGGGGCGATTGGCGCGCTACGCCGTCTGTTGAGCGACCCTTTGGGGTTTGCCACCTATGCAGCGGTTACGCTGGCGGTGAAGACGCCGCTGTTCAACAGCCGCAATCGCTGGGTGCGCGGACGCTGAACGCGTCGCGCGATCAGGCCCGGGCGGCCACCGCATCGCGGATATGAGCGGCCAGTTTTGCCGCCTCGGTGTCGATGTTGTGGCGGGCGAGCACCCGGGCACGTCCGGCCTGCCCCATGGCAATGCGCGTGACGCGGGGCGTTTCGTCAAGTTCTGCGATGGCATCGGCCAAGGCCGCCACATCGCCTGCGGGCACCAGCCATCCGGCATCGGGAGTCAACAGTTCCGGCGTGCCCGCGATATAGGTTGCGATGACCGGACGACCGGCGGCCATCGATTCCATCACCACCATGGGCAGACCTTCGGCAAAGCTCGGCATCACCAAGGCATGTGCCGCCGCCAATTCGCCATTCACCCGGTCCTCGTCTACCCAGCCGGTCAGGGTGATCCGGTCCTGCAATCGATGGGTTTCAATCGCGCGTTCCAGATCGCCGCGCATGGGTCCGTCGCCCAGAAGGGTCAGATGCAGGTCGGGGTGACTGTCCCTTAGCCGCGCCATCGCCAGAACCAGCACCATCTGGCCCTTCTGCTCGACAAACCGTCCGATCGCCGCGATCCGGGTCGGGCCATTGGGCACCGGTGTCGGATCGGCAAAGGCGGCGGGTTCAATACCGCAATGAATGACCTTGATCTTGTCCCAGTCGCGAAAGGCCGCCCAGCGTGACAGTTGACTGCGCCCGAACTGGCTGATCGCGACGGCAAAGGCGGAATGCTCTACTTTCGCCGCCAGAGACAGAGCGCGGGGTTCGTCGAATTCTTCCGGGCCATGGGTGGTGAAACTGTATTGCGGCGCCCCAAGGGCATGGGCCAGCATTGCGACCTCGGTTGCATTGGTGCCAAAATGACTGTGAATGTGACATAAGCCCGCCGTGGCGCACAGATCGGCCACATGCGCCGCCTCGGCGAGATAGGCGAGCCGGCGCAGCGGGTTGCCCCCCGCGTTGCGCGCCATCCGCCATGCCAGCCGCGCCGCCGACAGAGTGGCCCGCGGTTTGCGAACCGCCCGCCCGATCAGCCCCGCAAACAATGCCGCCAACCCGCGATCAAGGACATAGCTAGTGCGCTCTTGCTCGTCGCGATTTCGCGGATCGTCCAGCGCCATCTCAGGCCGTCGCATGGCCAGCCGCGTGACCTGAAATCCCGCCCGTTCAAGCGCCTGCACCTCGCGCCGGATAAAACTGTGCGACGGCATCGGATAGGTGTTCAGGACATAAGCGATCTTCACCGGGGGCTCCTGTTACAGCGCCCGTTCCGGGCTGCGATGTGGTCCGGTCTGGCATGCCACAATGCGCAAGGCGAGGCGCAACTGTGGCGCTGCGGGGAAATTCTGCTGCGGCCACTGGCATTCCTTCGATATGTCCCGCAGAACACTGTGCAGGGCGGCAGACAGGAACCAGATGGCATGAATTCTATGATGGCGGCATTCCGGGGCTCGCGTCTGCGCTCGCGCGCGTTGCGCAGTGCGTCCTGGATCCTGATCGGATACTCTGGCAGCCAAGGCATGCGGCTGGCGGCAAACCTGATCCTGACCCGTCTGCTGTTTCCCGAAGCGTTCGGGATGATGGCTCTGGTCGGGGTCGTGACCGTGGGTCTGGCGATGTTTTCCGATGTCGGGATCAGCCCGTCGATTTCGCAAAGCCCACGCGGCGAAGACCCGGATTTCCTCAACACGGCATGGACGATTCAGGTGATCCGTGGGGTGGCTTTGTGGCTCACCTCATGTGTGTTGGCATGGCCGGTGGCGTGGTTTTACGACGCGCCGGACCTGGCGCTGTACCTGCCGGTCGCCGGTCTGTCGCTGCTGATTGCCGGATTCAACCCGACGCGGATTGAAACGGCGCAGCGACGGCTGCTGGTTGGACGGCTGACCCTGCTGGATCTGGCCGGTCAGGCCGTCGCGATCATTGCGATGGTGGTTCTGGCCTGGGTGTTCCAGTCGGTCTGGGCGCTGGTGGTTGGCACAGTGATCGGCGCGCTGGCGACGCTGCTGCTGACCCACATGGGGTTGCCGGGGCTGGTCAACCGGTTTCGCTGGGAAACGGCGGCGGCGGACGAGTTGATCCGGTTCGGCAAATGGATATTTCTGTCCACGGCATTCTGGTTCCTCAGCTCTCAGGGGGACAAGGCGATCCTTGGCAAATTCCTGAGCCTTGAGACGCTTGGGGTTTACAACATCGGTTACTTTCTGGCGGCCTTTCCCCTCGCGTTGGCCCATGCGGTATCGGGCAAGGTGCTGATCCCGATCTACCGCGAGGCCCCGCCAAAGGATTCGCCCGCCAATGCGGCAAAGCTGCGGCGTCTGCGCCATGCCCTTGGGCTGTCGATTCTGGCGCTTTTGCTGGTGGCGGCACTGCTGGGGCCGGCGATTGTCGATCTGCTGTATGATGCGCGCTATACCCATTCCGGCGCGATGCTGGTTTTGCTGGCGGTGGCGCAGATTTCACAGGTTGCCGGTCTGACCTATGATCAGGCGGCCTTGGCGGCGGGGGATTCGCGGCGATTTTTCGTATTTTCCTGCCTGCGCGCGATTTTGCAGGTCGGGCTGCTGCTGATCGGAGTCACCCTGTTCGGGCTGATCGGCGCGCTGGTTGCCACGGGGATCGCGATGCTTGCCACCCATCCGATTGCCATCTGGCTGGCGCGGCGTCACGGGGTCTGGGATCCGCTGCATGACGCATTGATTTTCGGCATCGGCGGCATCGGTGCCGCGCTGGCGCTCTGGCTGCATTGGGGTGCGATACTGGCAATGGCCGCCGCAACCTGACCGCAAATGATCGGTGACCGGGTGCCCGCCCCGGTCAGTCCCGCGGGCTGGGGCTGGCGGTGGGGCGCATGCCGATCAGCCGGTAGAATGCACCACGCAGCCTGACCGAAAGCGGTCTGCGCACCGGTCGGGCCGCCAGATAGGGAATTGACACGACAGGCATGATCCCCACTTCGCGTTTCATCTGTGCGGCGGTCCGGATCACGCCGCTGCGCCAGTCAAGCACAAAGGCAATCCCCAGCGCCCCCAGAACGCTGGCGAGCGCCCCCATCAGAGCCAGCTTCTTCTTGCTTGAGGTATAGGGATAGTCGGGCAGCGACGCGGCCTCGATCACCGTCATGGACTCGGCGTTGTGCTGCGCCTCCAACCGCACGCCGACCTCGGCTTCGGCGCGGCGGGTCGCGGCCACGTCCATCTGGCTTTGGAACTGTTGCAACTGACGCTCAAAGGCGGCCAGTTCACGCTCAACCGCTGGATTCGTCTCGATGATATCGGAGAGTTGCGCCGCCCGGTCGACCAGCAGAGCGCGCTGTTGGTCCAGCGATCCAAGCTGCGAATTCAGTTCGGCAGTTTCGCGTTCGACGGTTGCGCGCCTGCCGTTGCTGTCGACGCGCTCCAACTGTCGCTGAACGGTGATCCGTGTGCGGTCGATCTCGAGGATGGCCTGATTGATCGTCGCCACCTCGGCCCGGCGGACTTCGAGCGTTCCGGGGTTGGCAAGATCGTTCTCAGCGCGGAACACTTCGATCCGTTCTTCCAGAGCGCTGATCTCGGCGATCAGCGCCGCTTCGCGCCGGGCGAAGAATTCCAATGTCGCGCGGGTCTGTTCGACGCGTGAATCGATGCTGAGTGCGATTGTGCGGTCGGAAAACTCTTGCGCCACGGCCTGCGCCTGTTCGGCGGTGGGCATCTCGGCACTGATCGTCAGAACGGCCACCGTGCCGTCATCGCCGTACCCCTCGCGCACCGCAGCCACGCCTTCGATGCGCACCGACTGGCGCAGGCGGTTGACCTTTTCCGTCAACGTCGCCTCGGGCGTGTCCTTATAAAGTGCGAATTTCTCGATGATGCTTTGCAGGCTGGCACGCGCCATGATCTGCTGTTCGATCAGTTGCAGCCGCCGCGCCGTCGATCCTGCGACGGTGGACGGGGCAAGTTCATTGGCGATGCGCGGGCGTTCGATCTGGATCACCTCGGACGCCCGGAACATGTGTTGCTTTTTCTGCGCATGGATCAACGACACGAAACAGCCCAGCAGGACAAGCCCGACGATTAAGCGAAAATGCCGCCTGAGCATATCGACCAAATCGTCGAGGGAATGGATCGGTCCCATGGGAATCACTCACTTTTCGGTATGCGCCGTGTATCAGGGCGGACGGGTCGAGGTCTGTCGAACTGGGTGTCGGGTCGGGGTCGGTCGGCGGGAGCAGCGTCAGGGTTGGTCGGAACGTCTAGCGGTCATTGCGTTTCAGTATGGGCTGGCGCGCCCGGTTCAGGATCACCCCCAGCAGGGGGCACTGATCGGCCAGCATCCTTTCGCAATCGGTAATCTGTCGGGCCGTGGTGCGGGTGCCGTCCGCAATCAGCAGCACCCCGTCGACCTGCGGCAGGAACGCGCCCAGATCATCGTGGTCCAGAACCGAAGGCATGTCATATAGCACCACATCGGGCACCAGTCGCGCCTGCATGTCATCCAGCACCTGTCCGGTGCGGCGGTCGTGCAAAACCTCGGCTGAATCGCGAAAAGGTTCCGCCGTCAGCCCCAGTGCCAAAGTATCGCTGTAACGTTGCAGATAATCCGCCAGCGGCACCTGAGCGGTCAGGAAATTCCGGATCTCGCCGTTGGTTTGCAGATCCAGTGCCTCGGCAATCCCCGGATCGCGCTGGTTCATGTCGATCAGGATTGTCCGGGTGCCGGGCACCCGGGCGAGCGACATGGCCAGATTGACCGCGGTGAACGTGCTGCCGCAGCCCCGCACGGGCGACGCGATCGCAATGCGCGACCAGCCATTTTTGCGGATCGTATGGACAAGCCGGGTGCGCAACAGATCAAAGGCATCGGCCACTTTCGTGTCGCGATAATGGTCGATCAACGGCGCGGCCCCGGGTGCGCGGCGTTTTGCACGCGGCATCACCGGGGTCAGTTGCCCCCAAGCCTCCGTGCGCGCAGGCTGTTCGATCTCGACGGGTTCGTGAAACAGCGACCGCAGCGCAATATCACGGGACCGCGAACGTCTTTCAGGCGGGTGCTGCGCTGGATGACCCCCGGTAAAGGGCGAAATCAGGTGATGCGAGACGGGCTGCGCAACTGCTTCAGGTGGCGCGGCCTGTGCAACCATCCCGGCCAGCGCGCGTGCCCAAGGGCTGTCGCGGGTCAGACGCGGCTTGGACTCCGGCGCGGATTTGCGCGGATCGTTCATCTGACGCTCGCTGTCGAAATCATCGCTTTCCCCTTGCACGCGCGTGCCAAACGGATCGCACCGTAAAGACAAATCGTTCATATCGTGACCAATCCCGTGCGGTGCACACCCTGCCCTGCCCCGGCCCGGGCGGCCCATTGGCGCCCCCGACCCTGTTCGCGACACCGACTGTGCCCGACATCGGTTGTTTACCAACAAAACGGCGATCGTATGGCGTATCCGGGACCGGTGTCCGGTCACCGCAGACAGATGGGGCGCGGTCGTTGCGATTCAAGCCGGGCCTTCAGTATCCCGTTTGCCGCATCATGACCCCCACGGTACGCATCATCACCCCCAGATCGCCCAGCAACGACAGCGACCGATTGTATTGCGCATCGATCTCGGCGCGGAAGGAAAAGTGGTTCTCATTGCGCGCCGACACCTGCCAGAACCCTGTGATTCCCGGGCGCAGGGCAAAATAATTCTGCGGATCGCCATACATGCTCAATTGATCGGGCATCATCGGACGCGGGCCAACCAGGCTCATCTCGCCGGTCAGGACGTTCCAGAACTGCGGCAACTCATCCAGCGAGGTCTTGCGCAAAAGATTTCCCACAGCGGTGACGCGCGGATCTTTTTTCAGTTTCTGGGTCGTGGCCCATTCGTGCGCCAAGGCCGGATCGCTGTCCAGATAGCGCTGCAGCACGGTGTCTGCATCGCGCACCATTGTTCGCAGCTTGAGGATCGAGAACCGTTCGCCACGTGCGCCCAGACGGATCTGGCGATAGAACGGCTGCCCGCCTTCAAACAACAGGGCCAAGGCGCACAGTCCGACAATCACCACGGTCAGCGGCAGGCTCAGCAGTACCAGAAAAACATCGAGAAGCCGCTTGCCGATATGACGATACAGCCATGGCAACTTGCCCGACGGCAGGGTCTCGGCCTTCTTCGGGTTGGACGGGGGCGAGTTTCCTTGGTGTCCCGAGCCAAACAGCGACATCACCAACCCATTATGGTCAGCGATAACGCCATCGCTCAGGGAGGCGATGTTTGCGTCTTCGTACAATTGGTCTTTCACCCCAAGACACTCCCAAATTCTACGTGGCAGCCCCAAGGGCACATCACGGGTGCGTCGCAGCGCAATACGCGCCCGGGTTTCCGCCGCACCACGCGGAACTCCGGTCATTTCGGGCAGCCCCCCGTGCAAGCAGCAGGGTCATCCGGAAAAGACGGCCGTCAGGTCGCCCTTGATCATGTATGTGGCCAACCCTCGGGCTTTTTCAGCAAATTCGACGAAAACAGATTGTTTCCGCCCTATTAGCACCAATGAACCCAATAAACCTATTGGAAGGTAAGCATTTAATCTATTCCGGCAACAATCCCTTAAGAGGATCCACCGGCTGTTTCCAATTCAAATCGGCCCCGTCAGAAAGGTGACGGAACCACCCCGCCTACTCGGTCTATTCTGTCGGACCGACACCTTGGCGAGACGTACAATGTGTTTCCCAGATCTACAACGTGGCGGTTAAAAGGCCAACTGCGGAACACGGTCCAAGGCCTCAGATGACGCTGCGGAACTGTGGTGAAAAACCTGCCGTTTCGCGCCCCCCGATCCCACCAGAACTAGTGTATTTGGTCAGGCTTCAGTGAAACAACCAGTCAGATCAGATGGCGCGCTAACGGTGCAAAAATGGATCGCCGGCAGAAAGGACAATCTTCCTGACGCATTCGACTCAGCGGCGGCAGAACTGGACAGTTGGACGTCGCGAAAGGTTTCAAGACGCGATTACGGGTCGTTCACAACCGACTGTTTAATTTAGATTTTTTCTGTCAAGTGCGGATTTCCCGCCGTCAGATTCAGGTGCAAAAACCCACTCGATCCTTGACACAACGTTGACCAAAGGCGCAGGTTAGAGCCGTCATTTACCAGTATCGACCGACCGCTTTTTTCAGCGACGCACTCGGCCGTACTTTTTTTAATACGAAAATTTTTCTGGGATCGGCCCAGTGAGGCGATGATCTGCCCGATACGCCCCGGTTACGGGGATGCAGAGACACCGGCCTCCTCCACTCCCTCATTTTCATAGCAACAGAATTGCGTGGCGCGACGATGTCACGCTTTCCGGAAAAGGAATTTTCAAATGACTTCCCGACTCATCCCCGACTCCATCCATTTTGAAACCATCCTCGACGCGGCGCTTTCCGCCGTTCTGGACCATGGCAGCCTGACCGCGCCGGTCAGCTTTGCCCCCAATGACGAAGGCAACGAAGGCGACGAAGGTAACGAGGGCAACGAAGGCGACGAGCGCGGCGCCGACGAAGGCAACGAGGGCAATGAAGGCAACGAAAGTGACGAAGGCAACGAAGGTGGCCTGGATGAAGGCAATGAGGGCAATGAATCCGGCCCGAACGACGAAGGCAACGAAAGCGACGAAGGTAATGAGGGCAACGAAGGCGACGAACGCGGCGTAGATGAAGGCAACGAAGGTAACGAAGGCAACGAAGGTAACGAGGGCAATGAGGGCGGCCTGGATGAAGGCAACGAAGGTAACGAAGGCCAGGAAGGCAATGAGGGCGACGAAGGCAACGAAGACGACGAAGGAGACGAGAACGACGAAGGCGATGAAGGTGACGAACTGGACGAGGGCGACGAAGGTAACGAGGGCGACGAAGGCAACGAAGGCGACGAAGCCAATGAGGGCAACGAGCTAGACGAAGGTAACGAAGGCAACGAGGCCGACGAAGGCGACGAAAACAACGAAGGCACCGAGGGCGACGAAGGTAACGAAGGCGACGAAGGCAACGAGGGATTCGAGAACGACGAAGGCAACGAGGCCGACGAAGACGACGAAGGTAACGAAGGCAACGAGACCAACTCGGAGTTCAACGGCGCCGACGACGAAGGTGACGAAGGTCAGGAAGGCAGCGAAGGCGACGAAGAATTCGCAATCTCTGACGAAGACGACGAAGGCAATGAAGGCGACGAAGCCAACGAGGGCAATGAAGACGACGAAGCCAACGAAGGTGACGAAGGCAACGAAGGCCAAGAGGGCGACGAAGGCCAGGAGGGTGACGAGGGCAACGAAGGCGATGAGATCCCCGACGTGATCTTCGAAATCGGCGCCGACGAAGGCAATGAAGGCGATGAGGGCGACGAAGGTAACGAGGGTGACGAAGGCGACGAAGGTAACGAGAACGACGAAGGCAACGAAGCCGACGAAGCCAACGAAGGTGATGAAAACGACGAGTTGAACGACGGCGACGAAGGCAACGAGAACAACGAAGGCGACGAAGGTAACGAGGGCGGCGAAGGCAACGAAGGCGACGAAGACAACGAAGGCTTCGAAGGCGACGAAGGTGACGAGGGTAACGAAGGTAACGAAGGCGTCGAAGGCGACGAAAACGACGAGAACAACGAAGGTAACGAAGGCAACGAATCCGCCACCCAATACGTCGATGACGTCGTCGGAAACGGCTTCGAAGGCGACGAAGGCGACGAAAACGACGAAGGTAACGAAGGCACTGAAGGCGACGAAGGCAACGAGAACGACGAAGGTAACGAAGGCGACGAGATCCCCGACATCATTATCGAAATCGGCGGCGATGAAGGCAATGAAGGCAACGAAGGAGATGAAGGCAACGAGGGTGACGAAGCCAACGAAGGCAACGAGAACGATGAAGGCAATGAGAACGATGAAGGCAACGAAGGCAACGAAGTGATCATCGACCTCGACACCTTTGGCTTCAACGAAGGCGACGAAGGCAACGAAAACAACGAAGGAAACGAAGGCGACGAGTTCGACGAAGGCGACGAAAACAACGAAGGAAATGAAGGCAACGAAGGCGACGAAGGCGACGAGAACGACGAAGGAAATGAAGGAGACGAAGACAATCAGGGCAATGAAGGCGACGAAGGAAACGAATTCTTCCCGACCATCGGTGACGAAGGCGATGAAGGCAACGAGAACAACGAGAACGACGAAGGCGATGAAGGGAACGAAGGAGACGAGGGCGTAGAAGGTAACGAAGCCAACGAAAACAACGAAGACAATGAAGGCGACGAAAACGACGAAGCCAACGAGAACGACGAAGGCGACGAAGGTGACGAAGCCGACGAAGGCGATGAAGGAGAGGAAGGCGACGAGAGCAACGAAGGTGACGAAAACGACGAGAACGACGAAGGTGACGAAGACAACGAAAACGATGAAGGAGATGAGGGAGACGAGGGTGATGAAGGCTACGATTGATGCCTTGATCCTGTCCTGATCCGATTGTGATCGTGACATCTGGCCGCGCCTCAGGGCGCGGCCATTTTACGTTACCCCATGATTTTCTTGAACTTACCCATCCGGCACCGCATCCGGCGCGCTGTACCGGTGATTCAGGTCAGCCCTTGTCCGACAGGATCGCCACAAGTTCAGCTGTTGAAATCCGCCCCGAAAACAGATCGTCAATCTGCACCGCGCCGGGATGCGTGGCGGCCGATCGGGCGAGACTCCGCGCAAAGGGATAATTGACGTCATAGTCATAGGCGGCGCGTTCGGGCGTACGCAGGCGGTCCAGCCACATTGCGCCGTCGGATTGGACCGCCCCCTCTGGCGGCAGGCCCGCCATACAGTGGATTTCGGCCAGAAAGGCACAGGTTTCACGCAGGATCGGCGGCATGAAACGGCCCTCACTTGCCACCAGCTGCCATGCGTGGCCGAATTCATGGGCCAGTGCGCGCTGGTCGGCCACCCTTCCCCGCCAGACAACAGACACGAACGGTCGCCCGTCGCCAATGTCGGCAATCGTGAAGGGGCGGGGATATTTCACCGGATCGGGATCAAACCGGGTCAGGGTGCGTGCGGTGGTGGCGCGGATCGTCGCGGCGCAATCGGGTTGCCAGCGACACAGGGCCTCGGCAATCGCGGCCCAGTTGCAGTCTGGCCCCTTCCCCACCGCAGGAAGTGCCACGGCATTCGCGCCGTCCCGCCCCGGTTTCAGGTCAAGGATCGCGCGGCAGATCGGCGGCGTGATGCCATGCAGGTCCAGCCACGCGGACAGCATCGTGCCGGTCGCCCCGCCCTCGCTCAAGGACAGGCAAACGGATCAGAAACGGAATGAACAAGCGGGCGGTCCACCGGCAACAGCCCGGCAACATATTCGATACGATGAGGCACCGCATTGCGCGTTGCCGCTGTATCGGCGGGCGGAAAGCGATCGGGGTGATGCAGGAGGGCAAAGGCAAACAGCGCGGTTTCGGCGAGGTCCTCACGCTCGGGGGAATTTTGGCCATATTCGGTCAGGAACATCCCGTCCGCCTGTTGCGCCGCAATCCATCCCGCGGACAGCCGATAATCGGCATCCCAGGACGCATGAACCGCTTCGTGAAACAGCGATTCTTCAAGGTGATCATAGTCCAGCCGGTTGTCAGTGGTTTCGGCATAGACGACGATCTGTCCGGTTCCGGCATGAAATCCCGCGCGCCCGGCATGAACACTGAACCTGTCGATCCCTTCGCGCAGTGGTGTGGGCAATTGGCCAAGGGGTGCGGCGTACCGCTCGGCCTCGGCCAAAGCTGCGTCGCCGAACTCGGGATTGATCGCGATTTCGATGTTCGTGCCGTCGGAATAATGCGCGTCGAACAGAAAGGCATCGATCACCGGTTCGTCCTCGATACGTTTATCCCAGATCTGACGCTCTCCCCGTCCGGAGGGGACCAGACAGGTCAAGGTCGTCGGATCACTGGTGCGGATGATGTCAAATACGGTTCCCGCCGTATCGCTGAACGGCGGATCTGATTGCCCATTTTGTGAAGCCGCGATCTGTGGCGCGGCTAGCACAACAAGCGCTGTGGCAATTCGGCAAAGACTGTTGGACATCATGCAATCCGCTTCGGTCAAATGGGTTGGTGCGCCAGCCCGAGACGCATCCGATCGGCCCGGCGCGTTAAGAATGCTGTATGGTGCCCCGCCCGACCCTGCCTGCCAAGGAATTTCTGGCGCCCCTGACCCACCCGGCAATCGCTTGCCGCCATTACATTCACACCGTCCTTAAACGCAGCGGCGAATCACCATTCACAAAGTTCTGACGCAGTCAAGTCATGTCAGAAATACTTGTGAGATTACGTGGGGGAATGTTACCCTTAACCCATTGTTAGAGGATTTTGTTCGTCAACAGTCATTTCGCGTAGCGGGTAAGGCCGCCGTCAGGACGCGCTGTTTCATAAGAAGGAAAAGCCATGGGATCCGAGGATTTCAAGTTCACCCGACGCACCTATTTTCCCACCACGATCTTCCAGATCGATGTCCCCGAGCCAGAGCCGTTGAACGAGGCACTCCTGTCCAACATCTATGCCGAGCGCGAGCGGGACAGTAAGGGGATCAGCCGGTCCAATTTCACCGAGCTAGGCGGCTGGCACAGCCATAACAACCTGCACAAAGATAAGGAATATTCCGATCTGACCAAGCTGATCGGTGACGCCACTGCCCGGATGAGCGAGGACATGGGATATGCCAGTTCCCACAAGATCACCATCGGCACCATGTGGTCGATCATCAACCCACCCGGCAGTGCGAACCGTGCCCATGTTCACCCCGGCTGCCTGTGGAGCGGCGTCTATTATATTCAGGCGCCCGAAGGCGCTGGCAACATCGAGTTCGTCGAACCGCGCACGATGAATCTGATGAACCAACCCAGATTCAAGCCCAACTCGAAACGGCAAAAAGAATACTGGACCAAGGTGCGGTTCACCCCGATGGCGGGCCGGATGCTGGTTTTTCCAAGCTGGCTGTACCATGCGGTCGATCCGAACATCACCAAGAAAACCGGCGACGCGGCCAACCGGATCATCGTCAGTTTCAATCTGAACCAGGTCAAAGCCTGACCGGATCCTGACCCGACGCGCCCCCGTGCGCGCAGCATTCGGACGGGTGAAATCCATCGACGATGGAAATGCCGGAACAATCGTTTGGTCCGCCGCACCGCTGGCGCACCGCGACCCGGCCCAAGCAAACCCGTAAACGGGTGAAAGCGAGCACATGATGGCCAAAGGCGACCTGAGCGGATCGGCCCGGCTGGCGATGCGGCAGGGCGGGATGATCCTGTCGTCCACATTCGTGCTCAGTTTCGTGGTGAATGCGCTGCGGTTGGCCGGGCCGATGTTCATGATCCTGATCTATGACCGGGTTCTGACGTCGCGGTCGCAGGAAACGCTGGTGTCGCTATTTGTCATGGTCGCCACACTGATGCTGGTGCTGGGGATGCTCGAATACACCCGCAAACGGCTGATCGCCCGGTTTGCCGCGCAATTTCAAGAGCGTATGGAAGGCACGATCCTGCGTTCGGCGTCGCAGAACGACATGTTCGCCACCGGCAAGGCGAAACCTGCAACCGGCCTTGACGAAGTCGATTCCCTGCGCGGGTTCATTCACTCCGGCTCGCTTCTGGCGGTGTTCGATTTCATCTGGGCGCCAATGTTCATCGCGGTCGTGTTCATCCTGCATCCGGTACTGGGCTGGATCTGCCTTGGCGGCATGGCGATCATGCTGTTGCTCGTGACGATCCGCATGACCTTCATGGGTGGGCGCGAAGAACGTGCCACAGCCGCAGGCGGAGCAATCGCCGAGATGAAGAACATGGTCGTCGCATCGCGCGATGTCGTGCGATCGCAGGAAATGAACGCAGGGTTCAAGCAACGCTGGATATCCCGCCGCAGCACCTCCCGGGACGAAGCGATTGCACTGCGCGACTGGACCGGCTGGTTCGATGGGATGTCGTCGACCATGGTGATGCTGGTGCGCTATTCCGTACTGGCCGCCGGGGCCTATCTGACGCTGCAAGGGCAGTTGACGGTGGGGGCGATGGTGGCCTGCACGTTTCTGGTGACCCGGGTTTTAAGCCCGGTGAGCCGGTTCCTGAATGAAATCCCCAATATCCGCAAGGCAATGGACAACTGGGCCCGGCTGAACCGCATTCTGGCCTCGCGCGACGCCGTGACCGCTGATGTTTTCCCCGACGAGATCGGCAAGGCGCGCGCGCGGCTGGATCTGTCGAAGGTTGCCGTGCGTTCGCCGATCACCGGCAGTTCGATCCTCAAGACGGTTGATCTGACGATGGCCCCGGGCACGATGGTTGAAATCCTCGGGAACAGCGGCAAGGGCAAGACAGTGCTGGCCGAAACCATCCTCGGGATCTGGAAACGCAGCGCCGGCGCGGTTCTGGTCGACGGGGTGAACGTCGCCCGCATGAGCGATGAACAGACCGCCGGAATCTTTGGCTATGCGCCTGAGAATGCGACATTCATTGCGGGCACACTGGCCGAAAACATATCGCGCCTCGACCCTGAGATAACGCCCGAAAAGGTGATATCGGCCACCAAACGCGCCTGCCTGCACGGCATCATCACCGCCTTGCCCGATGGCTATGACACCGTGATCGACAGCGCCGCAAGCTGTCTGTCACGCGGGCAGCGCCACCAACTGTCGATGGCCCGGGCAATCTATAACGATCCGCTTGTTCTGGTGGTGGATGAACCCGACACAATGCTGCTGGACCGTCTGCCAAAGACGATCGAAGCCACCTTCAACGGTATTCTTGACCGCGGCGGCGTGATTGTTCTGATGGCGCGCAAGCCACTGAACCTGCCGCAGGCCCGGGTGCAGATGAAACTGGCCAATGGTGTCCTGACCCAGATCGGCAAGATTTCGGCAAGGGAGGCAGCCGGCAGAAAAACCATCTCGGACAAGGTGACCGTGCTGAACGGAAATTCCACAGGCTCACCTCATAAAACCGGCACCCTTCAGCAGAATGCAGCGAGGGGTTAGGCGATGGCACCGCAGAACCGAAATCGCCGCACCTGGAGCAACCACCGACCGATGACCGTCGGCCTGTTGTCCGCGCTGCTGCTGATCGGCGGGCTGGCCGTCTGGTCGGTCAAAGCCAATATCTCGGGCGCGGTGATCGGCAAGGGCGCGATCGAGATGTCGACGGTAATGACAACCTTGCAACACCCCATCGGCGGTGTGGTCAAAGAGATCATCGCCGACAGCGGAGACAGGGTTGCGGCGGGCGATATCGTCGTGCGGCTGGACGACTGGCAATTGCTTTCTGATTTGAAAGTCGTCGAGGGTGACCTGTTCGAAGCATTGGCCAATATCGCCCGGCTGACGGCGGTGATTGATGAACGCACAAAGCTGGAATTGCATCCGCTGCTGGCCGAAGCTGCGGCGACGCGCCCGGCCATAGCGGCGATTGTGGGTCGCAATACCCGACAACTGGCGGCCCATTACGACACTCTGGAAACCGAACGGCGGCTGCTGGACGAGCAGAAAAAACAAATCGAATCGCAACTTGCCGGACTTCAGTCGCAACTTGCCGCCAAACAGGACGAAAAGCTGGTTCTCGGGCAGGAACTGACCAAGGCGCGGGGGCTTGAAAAAAAGCGTCTCATCAAAGCGTCCGAGATGTTTTCTCTGGAAAAGCAGGATGTTGCGGTCAGGGGCGAATTGGGGAAACTGAAGGCAAACATGGCCGAACTGCGCGGCAAGATCAGCGAACTCGAGTTGAAACGCCACCTTGTCGTCCCCAACGCCCTTGAGGAAGCGGTCGAGGAACTGAGCAAATTGCGCCCCGAACGCACCCGCCAACTGGAACGCCGGGCCAGCTTGCTCGACAGTCTTGGAAAACTGGACATCCGCGCGCCGGTCAGCGGCAAGATCCACGACTCACGAGTGCAGGGCCTGCGCAGCGTTGTTGTGGCGGCCAGCCCGCTGATGATGATCGTTCCCGACGGAGAGCCGGTCATCGTCAACGTGCGGATCTTTTCGACCGATATCGATCAGGTGCACGTCGGGCAGGATGCATCGCTGAAATTCTCGGCCTTCAACCGGCGGCGCATCCCGATTATTCTGGGTCAGGTGTCGCAGATTTCTGCCGACGCATTTTTGGACCCCACGACACGAAAAAGTTACTATGACGTTGAAATCATCCTTATGGACAACGAAATGGAGAAACTGGGCGGTCGTGACCTGTTGCCCGGAATGCCGGTCGAAGCGTTTCTTTCCACCGAGAGCCGCACCCCGCTGAACTATGTCCTGAAACCGCTGATGAGCTATTTTGATCGCGCGTTCCGCGACGCCTGAGCAGGCAAGCGTTGGCATCATTTCGGGCGGCTTCCTGCCCATGGCGCGAAACTTGGCGACGACAGGCAAATTCCGCTGTTCGGCCCCCCTTGCGACTCGGGCGGGCACGGGCCACAACCGGCATATGGCAACAGGCACACTTCATATCGATCTCGACGCGTTGGTCGCCAATTGGCGGGCGCTGAATGCATTGTCCGGACCGGGCGTCGAAACCGCCGCGGTGGTCAAGGCTGACGGTTACGGATTGGGCGCGGGCCGTGTCGCGCGCGCCCTGTCACGCGCCGGGGTGCGGCGCTTTTTTGTCGCCGTCGCCGAAGAGGGCGCGGCACTGCGGCAGGAATTGGGACCAGACCCCGAAATCTGCGTCTTTTCCGGCCATATGCCGGGCGACGGTGACATCCTGCACGATCTGACCCTGACGCCCATGTTGAACTCGATCGAACAGCTGACGCGGCACTTTGAATCCCTGCCCGGTCACCGGTTCGGCGTACAGCTGGACACCGGGATGAATCGGCTCGGGCTGGAACCGACAGAATGGGAAGCAGCCTGCCCGATCGTCATGGCCCAGGCGCCCCGCCTGCTGATCAGTCATTTGGCCTGTGCCGACGACCCCGAAGATCCGATGAACGGCGCGCAGCTGAACGCATTCCGCGACATGACCGACGGGTTGAACGTGCCGCGTTCCCTGTCCGGAACGGGCGGTATCCTGTTGGGGCCTGAGTATCATTTCGACGTGACCCGTCCGGGCATCGGAATGTATGGCGGCGCCCCGTTCACCGATGCGACTCCCGTGGTCCGCCTGTCGATTCCGGTGATTCAGACGCGTGATGTGGCTCCGGGCGAAACCGTCGGTTATGGCGCGTCCTGGACTGCCGAGGACGCGTCGGTGATCGCCACTCTGTCCGCCGGATATGCCGACGGACTGATCCGCGCCATGGGCGACGACGCGGTCCTGTTCGCCGAAGAGACCCCCTGCCCTCTGGCCGGGCGGGTTTCGATGGATCTTTTGACCGTCGATATCAGTCATCTGACCCGTGTGCCCGCGCAGCTTGATATCCTGTGCAATCAACAGACCATCGACGATCTGGCGGCGGCGGCAGGCACCATCGGTTACGAAATTCTGACCTCTCTTGGCACGCGTTATAACCGGCGTTATGCGGGCAGCGCCTGAGCGATTTGATCGCCGCGCGGTGCGAAACAGTCAGACCGATTTTCTCTCACTTTCGACCAATAACTGCCTTATTCTGCTGATAATTTCCGTCTAACTTGACACACTGACCACAGGCCGCTGTTTTTGGACTGGGTCAGTATGGGTGCATGTGGATGGGTAAGAGTATGGATCGATTGACGCTGCCGCCGTTTTCCGGCGTTGGGATGGTTGGGATGATTGCGCAGTCTGTTGCACTGGCTGCGATTGCGGTGCTTGGGGCTGTGATGGGCGGGGTGACGCTTTTATCGCTGACCGGCGTTCTTCCCTGGCTGGAAATCGAGGCTGGTTTTGGCGGCGTGTCCCTGCCTTGGGCCGGGATTGCATTGCAGTCAATATTTACAGTGTTTTGTATCAGCCTGTGCTTTTTCCTGCCGGCAAATCGCAGGATTCTCAAACTCGAACAAAGCCACCGCGACTTTCACGTCAACATGGAAGACGTGGCGCGCGCCTATCGCGTCAGCCACGCTGCCGACCGGACCGGGCTGTTTCGCGCGGCGTCGGAATTCGATTCGGTGCGCGAGCGGATCAACCACCTGCGCAACCATCCCGACCTTGGCGCGCTGGAACCCGGCGTGATGGAGGTGGCCGCACAGATGAGCCACGAGGCCCGCGAACTGGCCGGGGTCTATTCTGACGACAAGGTCCAGCGGGCCCGCGAATTCCTGCGCCACAGGCAGGAAGAGGCGGCGCGGATGCAAGAAACCATCGGTTTGGCGCGCGACACTTGCAGCCAGTTGCAGCACTGGCTGCTTGAGGTCCAGACGGAAGAAGCGCTGGTCAAACGGCACCTGTCGCGGCTTGAGAAAGACCTGCTGGAACTGATGCCCAAGCTGGGTTTCGAAATGTCGATCGAGGACCAGCCGCGCGGCGACACCGTGGTTCCGCTGAACCGGCCGAGGAGCGAACAGGCGACGCGCCAGTTGGCCCCGCCCCGCCCGGTCAACGAAAGCTGAATCGCACTCGGCCCCCGAACTGCCTTTGATACGGATCTTGCAACATCGATCCCGAATCGCGTCGCTGTCAGGTGCCAGTTCAGGCCGGCAAGGCTCGGCGCGACGTCGTGTTCGATCTGACGCACAGCTTTCGGCCCCTCGGTTCAGCCGGAAACGCTGCGGCAATGTCCCATCAAGCCTCGCGATCATGCCGACCGCACAACCCGGCCTTGCGCCCGCGCGCGGCGGACGGCAAAAGGCGGCATGGCGAAGACTCCTTCATTCTCATGCAATGCCTGCGGCGCGGTCCATAACAAATGGTCCGGGCGCTGTGATGCTTGTGGCGCATGGAATTCGATCGTCGAAGACGTGCCGATTTCCACTGGCCCGACCGCTCAGTCACTAGGCGCGAAAAAGGGCCGTCGCATCGCGTTGAGCGATCTGGCAGGCGAAGAAGCTCCGCCGCCACGCAAAGCCAGCGGGATCGGCGAACTTGACCGGGTGCTCGGCGGTGGTCTGGTGCCCGCCTCGGCGATCCTTGTGGGCGGTGACCCCGGTATCGGCAAATCGACGCTGTTGTTGCAGGCTGCGGCCAGTTTTGCGCGCGCCGGTCTGTCCGCAGTCTATGTCAGCGGCGAAGAAGCCACGGCGCAGGTGCGGATGCGCGCGCAGCGGTTGGAGCTGACGGATGCGCCGGTGCGGCTGGCAGCGGAAACCAACCTGCGTGACATCCTGACGATGCTTGAGGCGGAAAAGCCCGATGTCGCAATCATCGATTCAATTCAGACCATGTGGAGCGACCAGGTGAGCAGCGCGCCGGGATCGGTCAGTCAGGTGCGCGCGGCAGCCCATGAGTTGACGACATTCGCCAAACGCCATGGAGTCGCGGTGATTCTTGTGGGCCATGTGACGAAGGACGGCCAGATTGCCGGGCCGCGCGTGGTGGAACACATGGTCGACACCGTACTGTATTTCGAGGGCGAGCGCGGCCACCAGTTCCGCATTCTGCGCGCCGTCAAGAACCGGTTCGGTCCGGCAGATGAGATCGGCGTGTTCGAGATGACCGGCGAAGGTCTGGCCGAGGTGACGAACCCTTCGGCCCTGTTCCTGTCGGACCGTGAAGATCCGGCGCCGGGATCCGTGGTGTTCGCGGGGATCGAGGGCACCCGCCCGGTTCTGTGCGAATTTCAGGCGCTGGTCGCCCCCACCCCCCATTCGCAACCCCGCCGCTCGACCGTCGGTTGGGACGGGGGCAGGCTGGCGATGATTCTGGCCGTTCTCGAAGCGCGCTGTGCCGTGCCCTTTGCCGGGATGGATGTGTATCTGAATGTGGCTGGTGGGCTGCGGGTAAGCGAACCTGCCGCCGATCTTGCCGTTGCGATGGCCCTGCTCAGCGCGCGCGAAGATATCGCTCTGCCGCCGCAATCGGTGGTTTTCGGGGAAATAAGTCTCAGTGGTGCCCTGCGTCCGGTCAGTCAGACCGAAAACAGGTTGAAAGAGGCGCAGAAACTTGGTTTCACCGCAGCCATCGCGCCCGAGCGCAGCAAAATGACAACAACCGCCGGTCTGGCGATGCGGCAGTACCGCGATCTGACCGGTCTGGTGGGCGATATGTTCGGAGCGGGCTGAGACAGTCTCGGAAAGGCGTGGGGTATGGAAGGTTTTACGATCATCGACGGGGTCGTCGCTGGTGTCATCGTCATCTCGGCGATACTGGCCTATTCGCGAGGTTTCGTCCGCGAGGCGATGGCCATTGTCGGCTGGATTGCGGCCGCCGTGCTGGCGTTCATCTTTGCGCCACAGGTCGAACCTCTGGTGCGCGAGATCCCGGTCTTGGGCGATTTTCTGGGCGACAGTTGCGAGTTGGCGATCATCGCCGCCTTTGCCACCGTCTTCGCGGTGGCCTTGGTGCTGGCATCGATTTTTACCCCGCTGTTTGCCGGGGCGGTCCAGCGCTCGGCGCTTGGCGGGGTCGATCAGGGGATCGGCTTTCTGTTTGGCGTGGCACGGGGTGTGCTGTTGGTGGCCGTGGCGATGGTGGTCTATGACCGCGTGGTGACGACCGAGGCGATCCCGATGGTTGACGACAGCCGCACGGCAAAGATTTTCGCCCGCGCACAGGTCAGCATCGACGAACAGATCCCGACCGATGCCCCCGGCTGGATCGTTTCGCGCTATGAACAACTGGTCGGCGACTGCGGGTCCTGACCTGCGGCCAGATGCGCCCTGCACGTCATTGACAGAAGCGATTTACAGAAACTGAACGATTTTCCGGCCCGAATGCACACGGGCCGGAACCGTGACCCGCACCCTTTCGTTGACTCAGTGAAGCAAACGAAAGGACCACTCCCATGGCCGAACGTAAAAGATCCCACGACGGAACCCGCGAGACCGATGAATTCATCGACGACGAAGCAACCCCGTCGCAGCAAGGCCGCTCTCAGGGCGGGCTAGAACGCGCGGTTGGCACACGTGATGAACTGGCCAATGCCAAACAAGGCAAGGCAACAACCCGCGTTACAAAGTCGGATGAAAAGGGCCAGGGCGACCTTGGCGGACGCCACGGCACGGGGGAAAAGTGATATGACGCGGCTTACCAATGGCACTTGGGTGCTGATCGCTGATGGCGAAAAGGCGATGTTTCTTGAAAACGTCACCGATGGCGAAGATCCGCACCTGCAGGTGCGACGCATCGAACAGCAGGACAATCCAAAGGACATTGACCAGTCCGCCAATCGCCCCGGCCGCATGCAAGAGGGTCGCCCGGGCGGTGACAGCTCTGGCCCCCGCTCTGCATTTCAGGACACGGATTGGCATCAACTGGCCAAGGACCGGTTTGCCGACGATCTGGCGGCATTGCTGTTCCGGCAGGTGCATCGCGGCGATTTTGACGCAATCGTCATCGTTGCCGCCCCCGGTGTGCTGGGCGAGTTGCGCAAGGAAATGCACAAAGAGGTTTTGGCCAAGGTGGTCGCTGAAATTCCGAAAACCCTGACCAATCACTCGTTGCAGGATATCGAAAAACTGGTGAAGGCCGAACTGGCCGCGGCCTGACATGAAAGCGGTGTCCGCCCAGTCTGGACGGACACCGCATCTCGTTCAGTCATCACCGGCCGCAGATCGCGCGGACCTCAGATCAGGCGGACTTGCGCGCCGACCGGAACCAATTGGAACAGTTCGGCAATCTGCCGATTGTAAAGCCCGATACAACCCGACGACGAACGGCGGCCGATCTTGCGCGTGTCGTGTGTGCCGTGGATCAGGTAAGCGGGCCACGACAGATACAACGCGTGGGTGCCCAGCGGATTGTCTTCGCCAGCGGGCATGAAGGTCGGCAGGGTGGGATCACGCTCGCGCATGCTCGACGTCGGAGTCCAGGTCGGACCCTCTTTCTTGCGCACAACCTCGGTATATCCCAGACGGGTCAGCTCTTCGTTCAGCGGCACCGAGGTGGGGTACATCCGGTAATCGCTGCCATCCGCTGCCCAGTAATGCAGGGCGCGCGACGTGGTATCGGCAACAATCGTTACCTTACCCAGCGTGTCAAAGTGATCCTGCCAGGCTTGGGTCTGGAACGATGACGCATTGCGGCGCGCGTTCTCGCCCGAACGCTCGTTGTCATTCAGGCCCTGCGCCCGCAGGATTGATGGCGTGGCCAGCGTGGCGGTGGTGATCGCCAACATGTGGCGACGGGAAAATCTGTTCATCTTACGCTCCTTCGTTATCCGTGGCCCGGTAGCATCCAACGCCCGGATCGTCCCAACAGTTCCTGTCATAAAACCCGATCATAGCCAAGCGTCACCCTGCTCTGTCACGGCTTTGTCACTGACCGTGTCATGCGTGCAAAACTGTGTGGGCCCCGATTGCGGCACGATGGTGATCGGACCAAGTTGCGGCAGCGGTCCCGGAACCTCCGGAACCAAGTTCTTACAGGATCTGCGGTCGGCGTAATCGTTCCTGCTCAGAAACTGGCGCGCCGGTGATCCCCCGATTCGCGGCGTCGTGACGCAGTCATGGTGATCGTTTCGTGACACTGGCGGCCCGACACTCTATGTCACAACCCATCTGCCACAGGATTCGGAGCGTCAGCAATGCGCGACCTGCCCCCAGCCAACCCATTCGACGATGACAAGCTGAAAGAAGAATGCGGCGTCTTCGGCGTCACCGGCGTGGTCGATGCCGCCAATTTCGTGGCACTCGGCCTGCACGCACTGCAACACCGCGGACAAGAGGCCGGCGGAATCGTCAGCCACGATTCGGTACAGGGTTTCAACTCGGCCCGGCGATTCGGGTATGTGCGCGACAATTTCACCAAACAGTCACTGATGGACACTCTGCCCGGGCCACTGGCCATCGGGCATGTCCGCTATTCCACCTCCGGCTCCAAAGGCCACACCCAGATGCGCGACGTGCAGCCATTCTTTGGTGAATTCTCCCTGGGTGGCGCAGCAATCGCCCACAATGGTAACATCACCAACGCCGATGCGCTGCGCCGCGAATTGATTGGCGCCGGTTCGATCTTTCAGTCGTCATCCGACAGCGAATGTATCATCCACCTGATGGCCCGGTCCCTGCAAAGGAAAGTGCCAGAACGGATGCAGGACGCCCTGCGCCGGGTCGAAGGCGCGTTTTCGATTGTCGCGATGACCCGGACCAAACTGATCGGTGTGCGCGATCCGCTTGGCGTGCGGCCGCTGGTGCTCGGGCGTTTGGGTGACGGCTGGGTGCTCAGCTCGGAAACCTGCGCGCTCGACATCATCGGCGCGCGCTTCGAACGTGACGTCGAACCGGGCGAAATGGTGGTGATCGAAGACGGCGAATGCCAAAGCCATCGCCCCTTCCCGCCGCAGAAATCGCGGTTCTGCATCTTTGAACACGTGTATTTCTCCCGCCCCGATTCCATCCTCGGCGGGCGGTCGGTCTATGAGACCCGCCGCCAGATCGGTGTGGAGCTGGCACGCGAGGCTCCGGTTGAGGCCGATCTGGTTTGCCCGGTCCCCGACAGCGGCACCCCCGCAGCGATCGGCTATGCAGCCGAGTCCGGCATTCCCTATGGTATGGGCATCATCCGCAACCAGTATATGGGCCGGACCTTCATCGAACCCACCGAACAGATCCGCAACATGGGCGTGCGTCTCAAGCTGAACGTCAACCGCGCGCTGATCCGCGGCAAACGGGTGGTGCTGGTCGACGATTCCGTGGTGCGTGGCACGACGTCGATCAAGATCCGTGAGATGATCCTCGATGCCGGTGCCGCTGAAGTGCACTTTCGCATCGCCTCCCCGCCCACCGCCTGGCCCTGCTTTTACGGCGTCGACACCCCCGAGCGGGACAAGCTGTTGGCCGCCTCCATGTCGGAGGAAGAAATGCGCGACCACCTCAACGTGGACTCCCTGCGCTTCGTTTCGCTCGACGGTCTTTATCGCGCCGTCGGCGAAGTGAAGGGTCGCAATCCCGATCAACCACAGTATTGCGACGCATGTTTTTCCGGCGATTATCCCATCGTTCCCGCCGATATGATCGATAAGGGCTTTCACATGAAGGCTGCCGAATAGCCCAAGATACCCTTACCGGGAAACCGCCGGATCGAAATCCGGCCAATCCCGGGAAGGATGTCGAGTGCATTCAAAACCATCCTGCGCCAACCACCGGCTTCTTCTTTGCATAAATACTCCCGCCGGAGGCTCCGACGCCGCCACCCCCACTCCCCCGAGGCAGATCACCCAAATGACAAAAATCGCCCTGATCACCGGCGCATCGCGCGGCCTTGGCGCCGCATTGGCCAAAGCGCTGGCCCCGACCCATCATATCGTCGCCGTTGCCCGCACCGTCGGCGCGCTCGAAGAGCTTGACGATGCGATCAAGGAACTTGGAGGCACCACGACGCTTGCACCAATGGATGTCGCCAATGCCGACGCGATGGCACATCTGTGTCGGTCGATCCATGATCGCTGGGGATCTGTCGACCTCTGGGCGCATACTGCGATCCATGCCGCACCGCTGACCCCTGCCGCGCATCTTGACGCCCGGGACTGGACGAAATCCGTGACGCTGAACGCAACCGTCACAGCGACACTGATCCCCATGGTCGCGCCCTTGCTGGGAACCACGGGGCGCGCGTTGTTTTTTGACGATGCACGGGGCGGAACAAAGTTTTTCGCCGCTTACGGGGCCAGCAAGGCCGCGCAGATCGCGCTGGCGCAGAGTTGGCAAGCGGATTCCTGCCGCACCGGCCCCGCCGTTCACATCCTGTCGCCCGAACCGATGCCCACCGCGACCCGGGCGCGGTTCTTTCCCGGTGAAGACCGCGCCGCACTTACCCCCTGCGAAGACGAGGCGGCGCGGCTTCTGGCATTGCTGGACCAGCTCTGAACTTTCCACCCCTTCTGCCGCTTGCCGCCCGCCCGTCGCTCCCCTATTGAGGGGGGCAGCAGGAAAGGCGAAATGTTGCGCATTCTCATTACAAACGACGACGGGATCGATGCCCCCGGGCTAAAGATCCTGACCGAAATCGCGACCGAAATCGCCGGTCCGCAGGGCGAGGTCTGGACGGTCGCACCCGCGTTCGAACAATCGGGCGTGGGCCATTGCATCAGCTATACCCACCCGTTCATGGCGACGGAACTTTCGCCGCGGCGGATCGCTGCCGAAGGGTCGCCCGCTGACTGCGTTCTGGTCGCGCTACATGACGTCATGCCCCACCGTCCCGATCTGGTGCTGTCCGGGATCAACCGTGGCAACAATTCGGCCGAGAACACGCTGTATTCCGGCACCATCGGCGCCGCTATGGAAGCGGCGTTGCAGGGGCTGCCTGCCATCGCGCTCTCACAATATATGGGCCCGGTCACCCGCACGCTGGACAATCCGTTTGAAGCGGCAGCAGCCCATGGTGTCGCCACCGTGCGCGCTCTGCTGGAGCGTGGACTGTGGGAAAACGAAGATTACCGACTGTTTTACAACGTCAATTTTCCGCCCGTCGCCGCAGCGGATGTCAAAGGCATCCGCGTGGCACCACAGGGGTTCCGGCGCGGCACAGCCTTTGGGCTGGAACCGCACATGTCGCCCTCGGGGCGCAGGTTCCTATGGGTGCGTGGCGGTCGCCAGGACATCGACACGGAACCCGGCAGCGACGGCAACGTCAACCTTGTCGGATACACCTCGGTGACCCCGATGCGCGCCGATCTGACGGCGCATGACAGTTTGGATGCACTGAAAGCCGCGTTGGAATGACATTTGACCCGGAACGCAAGATGCAGTTCCTGTTTGCCCTGCGATCCAAGGGTGTCACTGACAAGCGCGTGCTGGAAGCGATGGAGCGTATTGACCGGGGGATCTTTGTGCGCGGCATCTTTGCCGAGCGCGCCTATGAAGATATGCCCCTGCCCATCGCCTGTGGCCAGACGATCAGCCAGCCTTCGGTTGTCGGGTTGATGACCCAGGCGCTGGACGTGCAACCGCGCCACAAGGTGCTGGAGATCGGCACCGGGTCGGGATATCAGGCGGCGGTTCTGTCGATGCTGGCCCGGCGGATCTATACCGTTGACCGGCACAAGCGGCTGGTCCAAGAGGCGCGCATCATCTTCGACCGGCTGAACCTTACCAATATCACCGCTTTTGCCGCCGACGGCAGCCGCGGTCTTCCCGAACAGGCGCCCTTTGACCGCATCCTTGTCACAGCCGCGGCCGAAGATCCGCCCGGCCCCCTCTTGGCGGAATTGCGCATTGGCGGTATCATGGTTCTGCCGGTCGGTCAGTCGGACGCGGTGCAAAGCCTGATCAAGGTGACGCGCCACGAAACGGGGTTCGACTATCAAGAACTGCGTCCGGTGCGTTTTGTCCCTCTTCTGGAAGGGTTGGGGCAGGATTGATCCCATGCCGCCGGCCCTTCCCATGGGCGAAACCACAGGCGGAACCACACGCGGAACGCGCGCGTCCACAGAAGACGCCGCAAAGTTGAGGACGACAGAAATGACCCAAACGACCGGTGCCCGGCAACGCACCTTGCTGACCGGCGCAGCGGCGCTCCTTGCGCTTGGCGCCTGTGCCAATTCGGGCTACGACCTCGACTTGCGTGGCAATTTTGGCGATGCCTTCCACACCAAGACGGCAGTGCAGAACGTACCGACCGAACCGCGGCCACGGCCCGACAATCGCGGGTTGATTTCCTATCCGGGATATCAGGTGGCAGTGGCGCGCACCGGGGACACCGTGGGTGACGTCGCCGGACGTGTGGGTCTTTCGGCCGACGAACTTGCAACTTACAATGGAATTCCGCGCGGGCAGAAATTGCGGCGCGGCGAAATCATCGCCCTGCCCCGCCGGGTTTCCGAACCCTCGCCTGCCACCGGGTCTGCGGTAACCGGGCCGATCATACCGATCACGTCCCCCGCGATCCGCACGCCCGAGACGGTATCGGTGGTGCCGCTCGACTCGGCTTCGTCGTCAGCCACATCCGCAAACGCGGCCAATACTGCCGCCCCAAGCGGTCAGGAACCCGCGCGCCACAAGGTCAAGCGTGGCGAGACCGCATATTCCATCGCGCGGCTGTTCGGCGTGCCGGTGAAATCACTTGCCGAATGGAACGGGTTGACCGGCGAATTGGCCATCCGCGAAGGGCAGTATCTGCTGATTCCGGTGGCCGTTCCGGGCGCTGTGCCGGTGATCGATGCAGCCACAAAACCCGGCAGCGGCACCGTGGCACCCGTGCCGCCCAGTGCGGCCAGCCCGCTGCCCGACAAGAATGAAACCGCCGACAAGCCGAAGGAAACTCCGCCGTCACCGAATCTGGCCGGAACGCAGACCAGCGCCAGCGATACCGCCCGTTTCGCACTGCCGGCATCGGGTCCGATCATCCGGACCTTCTCCAAGGGCAAGAACGACGGCATCGACATTTCGGCCGCGGCCGGATCGCCGGTGCGTGCCGCGCAAACCGGCACCGTCGCCGCAATCACCCGCGATACCGACCGGGTTCCGATTATCGTGCTGCGCCACTCTGGCAACATTCTGACCGTCTATGCCGGGGTTGAAGACGTGACCGTCGAAAAGGGCGAAACGGTCAAGCGCGGTCAGGCAATCGCCAAGATTCGCGCCTCGGCCTCTCCCGGTCTGCATTTCGAAGTGCGCGAGGGCTTCGACAGCGTCGATCCCGAACCCTATCTGAAATAGCCTGCCGAGCGCGGTTGCACTGCTGAATGCGGATGCGCCGCGCCGGACCACACTGATCCGACCGATTCAGGCAGGCGGCCCTATCTGTCGCCTGCAGGATCGATGCGACCCTCGGCATCTTGCCGCTCGGTCGCCGCGTCACTGTCCGGTCCCGAGTCTTTGCCCGGCTCGTGATCGGTTTCGTCCGGCACTTGCGCAGCGGCGGGGGCTTCCACCGCTCTGGCCCAGATCGGCAGGTGGTCCGATGCCAGCGCCGTCATCGGCGTATGCATCACCCCCATGTCGCGCAGATCCAGCAGGCCATTGGTGACGAACCTGTCCAGCGCCACAAAGGGCTTGCGGGCGTGAAATGTTCGCCCCGGCATGTGTAGGGTGAACTGGCGCGAAAGCCTCCCAAGTCCGACCGTGTTGGAAAACTCGTTGAAATCGCCGGTAATTATTGTAGGTCTGGGTGGCAGATCGGCCAGACATCCAATCAATCGCGTCAATTGAAGACGTCTGGAGCGCCGCAAAAGACCCAAATGCACACCTGCCACACGGATGGGCCCGGTCGCGGTATCCAGATCGGCAACCAGCGCGCCACGCGGTTCAAGCCCCGGCAGATCCACATGGACGATCCGCACCACCTGTGTCGTCGGGCGGATCAGGATCGCGATCCCGTGCCACCCGAGACTGACGGGGCTGCGGGCCACCTCTACTGGCACCAATCCGGTTTGCGCGGTTATCAACGCGGCGGACAGCGCGGCAGGCCGCGCACCAAGCCGCAGGTCCGCCTCTTGCAACACCGTGACATCGGCGTCCAACGCGGCGATGACGGATGCGATCCGCTCGGGGTCGCGGCGGCGGTCAGTTCCCAGCGCTTTGCGGATGTTGTAACTTGCAATGCGGATATCCAGTGTCACGGCGTCGGCCCTCCTGGCCCGAAAGTTTCTTTGGTCGATCTCCCGGCCATTCGTCGCAGCGGGCCGGTCAGCAACACCAGCTTGGCCGCACACGCCCACAGCACCGGTTCGGGGCCGAAAAGCAAGGTTCGGGCGCGAAACATTCCGAACCCTCACAGGTGGTTTTCGTGCCCGTTGCCATTCGCGCTCTGACTCCGGCGCCGATCAACCGGACGATCGACACCCCGTCACACCGCAAGTGACCGCAAGTGACCGCAAGTGACCGCAGACAACGACATAGGGCTGACCGTGCCACCATTCAAACCGGTTTCGTGGACGGCAGGCCCGATTTTATCCGTCTCCCCGGTTCAGGCGGAGGCGCCCTGACATTGGGCTGCCCCGGTTTTGTAGACGTCTACTTGGTGATTTTAGAACAAGCGAGCCACGGATACCAATATTGGAGTCGGCTTTTCAGGCCGATTGAAGACGCTGGTGCGCAGATTGTTGAGCGTGACATTGCGTTCGGCGTATTGGCCGGGCCGCTCAGCGGCATTTTTCGGACTCAGGGAAAGCGCAATCAGGCGGCAACGAGAGTGGCTGACCGAATATGCCGCCGCCCGTATCCCTTGACCGGAAAGTCCCCGCATCGCGAAATCCCGGGAGCGGTGAATTTGCGAGCGGAGTCCATCGCCTTACGTCCAAAAGCCCGGATCAAGGCCAAGCAGGTCGATTGACAGCCAAGACGAGCAGTTGCTTTTAACTCTGGGTCGCGCTGCACTGATGAAAAAAGAAAGCCTTCGCAACAAAACTGCCGATTTCACTCAATGGCGTATTCTTTGTTCATTCTGCATATGTTACGCACTTAATTGACATATGGAGTTTACGACATGAAATCAATTCTTGCCGCCAGCCTGCTTTTCGCAACAACCCTTACCGCGCCCGCCTTGGCCGAGACCCGCATCGCGATCGATGTCGCAAGAGATCGTGATGCTTGTCACGGCATGGAAGTTGTTCAGGCCCGTTTCGAGCCCGGCAACCGTCTTGTCGTGACGTGCGGGACTAACCCTGCCGCGCTTCCAGCTGCGGCAGGTGTGGCTGCAATCGTCCCTGCCACCAACGTCGTGCCTTTGCTTGGCGGACTGGCCCCGGTTATCGGCGTCGGTGTCGTGGTAGCCGGTGTCGCTGCAGCTGCCGGCGGATCGTCGACCTCGGACACTCAGTAACCGAAAATACCCGGCGAATCAGCACTGTGCGATTCCCATGCGGATCAACTGGACACCGGATACCTTATAGTATCCGGTGATCCGGTGTCGGGCCGTCGTCATGAACCAGTTTTTCAACTGAGTCGGATAGTGATCGGCGATGACTTCGCTCCAGTATTCGAAATCGGCGTGCGTCAGTGGGCGGCCATAGGACGATGGGCCGTGAAAGCCCAAGGTCGCATTCGGATCGACACAGACATCCCCTGCCCCCAAGTACATCGTACAGGATGACAGACAGATCGGTCCCCGAATTTCGACCCTTTGTCTGAGGGCGCGAATCCTGTTGATTGCATCGGCGCGCTGTCCGATCACCCCACCCCTGTCATTTCGAACGACGATGTTCGTTTGCTGCGCGGCCGCAGGCACAGATGTCACCAAGATGCCTCCAAAGACCAAGAGACCACACAGCCGTATTGCTCGCGCGAAAGCCCGCATCATTCCACTCCTCTACCCCTAATACCCCTGCCAAAGCTGTCAGGGGCCCCATGCCCGAGCATGATGCAAAAAGGTTGCAAGAGCGTTCACGGCACTCTGGGCGTGGCGAGGGAAATCAGTGGATGGAACTTTTGATTACCGCAGCACCGCTCAGACCGTGACGCAGATTTCGAAAGAGGGAGCGGAGGGGTCGCATCTATCCGGAATTTTGTCGGCTTGGCCAAGACCGCATCCGTGTGCGGTTTGGCGCTGCCTGGGTCATCTGGATCGCGCATCTACATCGGCGGCATTTCATAAACCGGCACCCGGCGCGGTTATACGATTGGGCGGCATTCCGCCGCTGCACGTCCCTGTGAAAGCCGTACAGGGAACGTCTTTGCGAGGCGTTCGTTTGTCTGATGTCTGACGTTACAAACGGAGTACAAAATGTTCATTTCCACTGTAAAATACACGGCTGCATCGATCGCCGCCTGCGCAATGCTCGCTCTGCCGGCCTTTGCGGAAGAGATGAAATTTACCGCAGATCTCACCGCGGGGGCCGAAGTTCCTCCGACTGAAAGTGCCGCGACCGGCACCGCCGATGTTACGGTCGACACTGAAGCAAAGACGGTGTCCTGGGTCGTCACTGTCGAAGGTCTGACAGGTGACGCAACAGCGGCACATATTCACGGCCCCGCCGCGATGGACGAAAATGCGGGCCCGGCGATTGACATGTCCGACGCTATCATGGAGGGCAGCGCCGACATCACCGATGAGCAGATCGGCGAGCTTGGCGACGGGAAATACTATGTGAACGTGCACACAGAAGAGTATCCGGATGGGGAAATTCGCGGACAGCTGACGGCCGCTGAATAACCTCTGCCGCCACTCTAGGTAGATCAAAGTTGAACGGGCGGGGATGGTTCATTCCCGCCCGTTTCGTTCGGCTTCAGGCTTGTTCGCGCAGTGAGGATACCATCGTTCCAATCGCGTCCTGAAGGTCAACGTCGCGAAACGGCTTGCCCAGCACTTTGCAGTTGCCCAGACCGGCGGCCGATGGAACATTGATACCGCCCGTCGCAAAGATCACCGGCAGGTCCGGGATCAGGTGCCGGGCGTCCTGCGCCAATTCCTCACCTGTCCGATCCGGGAGTCCGACATCGGTGACCAGCAGATCGACCGCCTCGGACTTCAATATGTCGAGAGCCTTCTGGGCGCTTCCGGCCTCCAGCACCGTACATCCGGCATCGCGCAATCCGTCAGCGATATCCGTTCGGATCAATATGTCATCCTCGCAGACCAGAATGCGCAACCCGTCGAATTGCAGTGTTTTGGGCTGAGTGCAGTGGTGTGGCAGGGGTGCGGTGTTTGTGTTGGGCGACAGGACCGGCACACCGTTACCACCGAGAACCGCGCGGATTTTCTGCGCCAGATCCGACTGCCCGTAGGGCTTGCTGAGCAGTTGGATCCCCTCGTCCAGACGCCCATTGTGCACGATGGAATCCTGCACATAGCCCGAGGTGAAAAGCACGGGCACTCCGGGCCTTAATCTGTGCATCTGTTCTGCCAACGCGTGACTGGTGATTTCCCCCGGCATCACCACATCGGTGAACAGAAGGTCCAGCTGTTGGCCGCTTTCCACGATGCTCAGCGCATGTTTGGCGTCAGAGGACGGGAGAACCGTATACCCGAGATCCGTCAACATGTGGAAAGTGGTTTGGCGGACTTCATCATCATCCTCGACCAGTAGAATTGTCTCGGATCCACCCGACAGCCCGCGCGCCTCGGCCGGCTGCATATCCTGCACGTCCTCAAAGGACCGCGGCAAATAGATTGTGATCGTCGTCCCAGCGCCCGGAACACTTTCAATGATGACGTGCCCGCCGGATTGCTTGGCAAAGCCATAGACCATCGACAGGCCGAGCCCGGTGCCATGACCGTCTTCCTTGGTGGTAAAGAACGGCTCGAATATCCGCGCGACTGTCTCGGGCTGCATCCCGCATCCGGTATCGGTAACGGCGAGCGCCACATATTGCCCGGCCGCCACGTCCGGATGAGAGTGGGCGTAAGCCTCGGTGAAATCAGCGTTGCCAATATCAATCGACAGTGTGCCCATTCCGTCCATCGCATCCCGCGCGTTGATCGCCAGATTCAGAAGGGCATTCTCCATGTTATTGGGATCGACGTTGGTATTCCAAAGCGCGTCTTCGTACCGGGTCACCAGCTCCACGCCCTCGCCTATGGCGCTGCGCAGGATCTCGGTCGTGTCGCCCAGAAGTCGGCTCAGGTTGGTGACCACCGGTGCCAGCGGCTGTTTGCGCGCGAAAGACAACAGCTGCGACGCGAGGGTCGCACCGCGCATGACGCTTTTCATCGCCTGATCAATGCGCACCTGCCCGGGCGAGTCCTGTGGAATCTCACGGGCTGCCAGTTGCAGATTGCCGGTGATGACCTGCAGCAGGTTATTGAAATCATGCGCGATACCGCCTGCGAGACCGCCGATCGCTTCCATCTTCTGGCTTTGGCGCAGGGTTTCATGCAGCTCTTGCAGGTCCTGATTGCGCTTTGCCACACGGGTTTCCAGCGTCGCATTCAACTGGGCAATCTGGGCTTCGGTATTCTTGCGATCCTCGATATCGGTGTTGGTTCCGACCCAACCGGTCAATAACCCATTGTCCGCCCTCAGAGGTGACGCGCGCACCAGATGCCAGCGAAAACTGCCATCCGCCTTGCGAATGCGGAATTCGTGCTCATAGGTAACGCCCTGCGCAATCGCATCGGCCCATTTTTCCACTGTCGCTTCAAGGTCGTCGGGATGAACCACGCGTTCCCAATTGCCCCCGTACAACTCACCTTCGCGGTATCCGGTAAAGTTATAGGTACGGTCATTCAACCAGGTCAGGCCACCGTCCTGATCGGCAGTCCAGACCTGATTTGGCATGGTCTGCGCCATCGTTCTGAACTTTTCGCGGGTCGCCGTCAGCGTAGCTTCGGCAATTCCCTGCCCTGTTACATCATGCCCCTGAACAAACACCCCGATTGAAGCACCCGTGTCGTCCTTCAGCGGATGAGCGAAGAAATCAACGAACCGTTGCTCTAATTGTCCATCGGGCGTTGGTTGGATCAGCGCGGACATGCCCTTCATCGACACCGCTTCACCTGATGCGTAAACCTGATCGAGCAGTTCAAAATAGCCCTGTTGGGCGAGTTCGGGCAGTGCTTCGCGCACCGGCAGGCCAATGACATCCCGGCCGCCAATCAGATCTGTATAGGACTGGTTGGTGATCTGAAAAATATGCTGCGGCCCATTCAAGATCGCAATAAAGCTCGGTGCCTGATCGAAAGCCGACTGGAAGAACCCCATCATCGTTCCAAGCGCCAGATTTTCGGTTGCGACGGCTTCCGCCCGCTGCACCATAGCCGCGCGCTGCGGAAGATCATCTGTGATCGCGCCCGCCTCACCCCGATAAAGCCCGGTCACATCCATCGTGTTTTGCAGGATGAACTCCACCTGTCCCTCTGCATTCAGGATCGGGGTGTGTGTCGCGCTCCAGACGCGTTCTTCGATCTCGCCGTCGGCAGTCTCGATGGGATAGGGAATCAACGGCAGGTGATCGGTTTGACCGGTCGCAAGCACCCTGCGGAACGAGGCGCGCAACATTTGATCGGACACGGAATCCGGCGGGGCCGGAAATTCCTCGGTCATGAGCCGCCCGATCAATGTGTCCCGTTCGCGGCCGGTCACTTTGATATAGGCGTCATTGGCCCAGACCATCCGCAAATCCGGATCAAGAAGGACATAGGGCGAAGGCGATGCGGCAAAAAGCGCGTCAAGATCGATCCGCATGGTCAAGGTCTCAGCTTTCGTTCATGTTGGCATTTTCACAAAGCAATGCGTAATAAAAGTGTTGCTGTAAAGCGTTGGAAAGTGGCGCGCTTAAAGACACCTTTGGGTAACTTCACTTGTGGTAGTTTTCTGTTGAGCTGTTTCAACTGTAGATTGAAACAGGGAGGTCTTGCGAGGGGTGTTGCCGAACCTCTGTGCGATCTGCAATTGCAAACATCCAAGTGCTGCCGATGATTGCTTGCGCACCCTTGATTGTCGCCCCTGTCCTCTGCCGTGACGCTAAAAACAGGCCGATCACGTGTTCAAGATCCGACACGCCAGATCCGATTGGGTGGGCCAATCCGTCACTCTCATGATTTGCATCAGACCAACGCCGGGCGACAGGTTGCGACCCGATCGAGACATCCACACCACATCGCTCGACAGGTGATATCGGCAGCCCAAACTGGATCTGGCCGTTTCATTTGCAATTACCTGCGGTGCGATGGGATTTTGGGAAGCATTGCGTTCTGCATCGTGCAATCGCCCGCCATTTCCACCAACATCTCTTGCAACAACGCGAATTTTAGCGGGCCAATCAACCCAAATCCCCACGCTACACGATCCGTTTCGGACGACGCAAAGGTCAGGACGATTGCGCACCGATGCGCCGGGCAAGGCGTACCTCAAGCTGCACCAGAGCATCATAGATAAGTACCGCGAACAATCCGACGATCAGCCCGCCTTGCAGCACATAGGCGGTGTTGTTGGTCAGAAGCCCGGCAATGATCACCTCGCCCAGAGTCCGGGCAGCGACGGTCGAGCCAATCGTCGCGGTGCCGAGCGCAATCACCACAGACAGCCGGATACCCGTCAGTATCACAGGCAGCGCAAGGGGCAGTTCCACCCGCACCAAGCGTTGCCAACGGTTCAGCCCGATGCCCCGCGCCGCCTCCATCGTGGCGGGTGGCAGGGTCGACAGTGCCGCGATCGCATTCTCGAAGATCGGCAGCAGACCATAGAGGAACAGCGCAACCAGTGTCGGCCCCGCGCCAAACCCCAGCGCCGGCACGGCCAATGCCAGAACGGCGACCGGTGGAAAGGTCTGCCCCATGTTGGTAATCGTGCGCGACAACGGGCGAAACGCGGCCCCCGCCGGTCGGGTCACGAGGATGGCCAGCGTCACGGCAATCAACGTCGCAGCCGCCGACGCCGCCGCCACCAGACCCAGATGGCTGAGAGACAGCGACAGCAGCGACACACGGTCATAGATCACCGGGCCGCCTTGCGGTGCAAAGGGCGCGAAAACTGGCGTGAACCAAGCAGGCCGTAGGACCAGCGCCAACAGCAGCAGGACCAGGGCCGGTCGCAGGACAGTGCCGATCCTCATGGGTGGACCCGTGCGCGGGCGCGAATGGCGTCGAAGGTCACGCGCCCGACGCGCCTGCCGTCCTGCTCGACCGGAACCGCGCTGCGTCCGGTCCACAGACAGGCCGAAAGCGCGTCACGCAGGCTTGCCCCGACCTGCAGCGCTTCGCCTTCGGCTGTGCCTGCCTCGACCAGATCCGAGACGGGAACGAGTGACAAAAGGCGCAGCGGGCGCTCCACTTCGCCCACCATGCTGGCCACGAAATCCGTCGCGGGCCGGGTGATGATCTCGGCCGGGGTTCCGTGCTGCACAAGCCGACCGGCATCCATGACCGCCACCCTGTCGCCAAGGCGCATTGCTTCTTCCATGTCATGGGTGACCAACATGATGGTCGACCCCAACTGTTGCTGGATGCGGCGCAAATCTTCCTGCGCGCGGGTGCGGATGACCGGATCAAGCGCACCAAAGGGTTCATCCATCAGCAAAAGATCGGGCCGCGACGCCAACGCCCGCGCAACGCCCACACGCTGCTGCTGTCCGCCCGACAGCGCGGCAGGATAGCGGTCACGGAATGTCGCAGGCTCCATCGAGAACAGCGTCAGCAATTCATCGACCCGTGCGCGGATCTTGTCGGCAGACCAGTTCAGCAATTCCGGCACGGCGGCGATATTGCGCGCCACCGTATGGTGCGGAAACAGCCCGTGACCCTGAATCGCATAGCCGATACGCCGCCGCAGGATATGTGGCTTTACCGCCAAGGTGGATTCGCCATTGATCCGCACCTCGCCAGAACTGGGTTCTTCCAACCGGTTGATCATCCGCAACAGCGTCGTCTTGCCCGAACCAGAGGTGCCGACGATCACGGTGATCGTGCCCGTCTCGACCGTCATCGTCACGGAATCCACTGCCCGCACGCCGTTATAAGTCTTGGTGATCCGGTCAATCTCGATCATGGGGTTGTCTCCGGTGTCGGGCGGACCAGATCCACGAGGATGTCCATCACGATGGCGGCCACAAGGGCCAGTACGACAGTGGGCAACGCGCCCAGCAGGATAAGATCGGTCGCCGTCTGATTGAGCCCCTGAAAGACAAAGGTGCCGAAGCCACCGCCACCGATCAGCCCGGCGATCACGGCAAGCCCGATATTCTGCACCAGCACAATGCGCACCCCGGTCAGGATAATCGGAAGGCCCAGTGGCAGTTCGACCCGCACAAGGCGCTGTCCGGGGGTCATGCCCATGCCCCGCGCCGCTTCGATCGCGGCGGGTGGCGCTGAGGCAAGTCCGGCCACGGTATTGCCGACCACCGGCAAGAGCGAATAGAGCACCAGCGCCACAAAGGCCGGCGCAAAGCCGATCCCCGCAATCCCGATGGCCTGAGCGCCCGGCACCGTTTCGCCGACCCAGCTGAAAATCGGGATCATCAGGCCGAACATGGCAAGTGACGGAATGGTTTGCAAAAAACTCAGCACCGGCAGGGTCATGCCGCGCAGATCTGCACGGCCATGGCACAGCACCCCCAAGGGAAAGCCGATGACCGCTGCCGCCGCGAGCGAGCCGAAGGCCAACCCCAGATGGCGCAGCGCGGCGTCGAGAAACCCGTTTTTCCGGCTGGCGAATTCCTGCAGGACCGACAGATCCGCAAGCGCACCGGACCACAGAACCAACGCCAGCGCCGACAATACCGCCGTCAGAAGACCGGCGCGCGCGAATGGTCCCGGGGTCAGGTCGGCAAGGGCATCGGCCATGAGCAGCATGAGAACGGTGAACAGACACCAGAACCCGATCGCCGGCGAAACGCGCGCATATTCCCCCGCCCCGTCCAGCAGCGCAGGTGCGCCCTGCATCAACAGCCACAGCAACCCCGCAAGACCCAGTATCGCCCCGCCAAGACGCAGGCGCGGCCAAACGCGGGGCACCCCAAGGGCCAGCCCCACCGTCACCGCTACAATGCCGACAAGGGTCTCTCCGGCTCCGGCCAGGCTCCAGACCTTCACGCCTTGACCCTCGACGATGCGGTTGGCGGAAATTGTCATGAACGGCGCAAGCAGCGCTCCCAACCCCAGTGCCGCGAACAGCAGCCCGGGCGCAGAAACAAAGCGCCCGGGTTGTGTCACGGATATTCCGTGGAGGCTCAGTCCAGTATCCCCGCTTGGGTAAGGTAATCGCGGGCCACCGTTTCGGACGGCTCACCGCCAACCTGAATCCGGCCGTTGAGCTTTTGCAGCGTTGCCATGTCCAGCCCGGCAAAGATCGGGTTCAGCACTTCGGGAATCGAGGGATATTCCACGAGCACCTGAGTGCGGACGATCGGTGTCGGCTCATAGACTGGCTGCACGCCCTTGTCGTCTTCCATCACCACAAGGCCCGTCGCGCCGACCCCGCCATCCGTGCCATAGACCATGGCCGCGTTCACGCCCGAAGTTCCGCGCGCCGCCGCCTGAATTGTCGCGGCGGTATCGCCACCGGACAGAATAATCGTCTGATCCTGCGATAACTCGAACCCATAAGTCTCTTGCATGGCGGGCAGAACTGCCGGAGAGGACACGAATTCGGTCGAGGCGGCAAGTTTCAGCTCACCACCGCCACTCACCCATGCCCCGAAGTCAGACATGGTGACCAGATTGTTTTCCTCGGCAACAGGGCCAGTCACGGCAATCGCCCAAGTGTTGTTTGCCGGGGCCGAGTCGAGCCAGGTGATACCGTTCTGCGAGGCATCCAGTTCTGTCGCCCGATCATGCGCCGCCTTGGCGTCTTTCCAGACATCGCTATCGGCTTCGTTGAAAAAGAACGCCGCGTTGCCAGTATATTCGGGATAAATGTCGATCTGGCTGGCCAGCAGCGCCTCGCGCACGATCTGCGTGCCGCCAAGTTGCAGCCGACGCTCAACCGGCAGGCCGGCATCTTCAAGCGCAAGCGCAATGATGTGGCCCAACAGCCCACCTTCGGTATCGATCTTGGACGAGACAGTGATATCGGCATGGGCTACAGTGGCCAGCGCGCTTGTCAGGGTGGCGGCGGCGGCAAAGACAAGACGGATCTTCATGGCGGTTTCAGCTCCTTGAAAAGATGTTCCCAACAGGGTTGAATTGGTCTGTGCCCAGAACATAGCGTGACATGCGCGACCGCCAAGTCCCGCAATTTCGCTTCTGTTTCAGATTCGCAATTCACCATCTGGCCAAAGCAAGACCGCCGCTGCCGGTCTTTTACCCGTTCCCCGCGCAAATATCAGCCAGAGTGACGCCGAGCGCCCACCCTCGCAGCGCAGAAATGCCGGGGGCTTCGGATCATCACCAAAACAGCCGGGGCTGTTATCGTCGATCAGCGATCGAAGGAGTGTTTCAGGCTTGCAAGCGGCGAACGGCGGGCAAAATAAACCAGCCATTTGGCACTGTTGCGCTCCACCGCGCCTGTCATCTCGGTGCCACCAGAGCAGCCGGCCCCGGTGACACCAATATTTACAATATACTTGAATTCATTTCGAAATCTCGCGGGATCGGGGCAACCAAACCAAGGTTGCCCCGGACCGGTTTCAGAGCAGCGTCAGCAGTTTGCGCGCCGCTTCTTCCGAGGACGCGGGGTTCTGCCCGGTCACCAGCTTACCATCGGTCACAACGAAGGATGCCCAATCGTCACCCTTCTTATAATTGCCACCGTTGGCCTTCAGCATGTCTTCGACCAAGAATGGCACGACATCAGTCAGGCCGACGCCCTCTTCCTCGGTGTTGGTAAACCCGGTCACGGTCTTGCCGGACACCAGAGGTTTGCCGTCCGCGCCCTTGGGATGCTTGAACACGGCGGGGGCATGGCAAACCGCCCCGATGGGACGGTCAGTGGCGGCGAAAGCTTCGATCAGCGCCTTGCTCGAGCCATCTTCGGCCAGATCCCAGAGGGGACCATGCCCGCCGGGATAGAAGATCGCATCGAACCCGTCGGCAGAAATGGTCGACAGGACTTCGGTGTTGGCCAGAACCTTCTGCGCAGCGTCGTCACCCTTGAAACGCTTGGTGGCGTCGGTCTGGGCGTCTTCCGCGTCGCTTGACGGATCAAGCGGCGGCTGACCGCCCTTTGGCGACGCCAGCGTGATGTCAGCCCCTGCGTCCTTGAAGACGTAATAGGGGGCCGCAAACTCCTCAAGCCAGAAGCCGGTCTTGTTGCCAGTGTCGCCCAACTTGTCGTGCGACGTGAGAACCATGAGTATTTTCATCGGTTGTTGCCTCTTGATCTGTATGTTTCAGGCGCTCAGCTTGATGACGCGTTTGCCAAAAGCCTCGCCGTTCAACAGGCCAACAAATGCTGCGGGGGCCTGTTCCAATCCGTCGATCATTTCCTCACGGTATTGGATCTTTCCTTGCTTCACCCAGTCGCCCATCTGCTTGGCGAACTCGGGATAGTGTTGGCCGAAATCATCAAAAACGATAAAGCCTTGCATGGTCATCCGTTTGCGCAGGATCGTGCCAAGCAGCAGGTTCAAGCGGTCCGGGCCATCCGGCAGCGACGTCGCGTTGTACTGCGAAATCAGGCCGCAAACCGGGATACGGGCCGAGGGGTTGAGCAAAGGCAGGACCGCATCAAAGACCGCACCGCCGACGTTCTCGAAATAGACGTCGATGCCATCGGGAACGGCAGCTTTCAGCGCCGAGGCAAAGCCATCGGCCTTGTAGTCGATACAGGCGTCAAAGCCCAAAGTATCGACGACATGGGCGCATTTTTCGGCACCACCGGCGATGCCGACAACACGCAAGCCGAGGATCTTGCCGATCTGGCCGACGGTTGCACCAACCGGCCCGCTGGCCCCGGCGACAACAAGGGTCTCACCCGCCTTTGGCTTACCGATCTGGGTCAGGCCCGCCCAAGCGGTGAGGCCCGGCATCCCCAGCACTCCAAGCGCCCAGGAGGGGTTTTCGGGCTTCTTGCCCATGTTGATCACGCCAGTGCCGTCGGACAGTGCGTAATCCTGCCAGCCGCCAAAAGCGACGACCCAATCGCCTGTCTCAAAGCCCTTCACATCCGACGTTACAACCTGCGAAACCGTGCCGCCCACCATCACGCCACCGATTTCAACCGGCGCAGCATATGAGGGTGCATCACTCATCCGGCCGCGCATGTATGGATCAAGTGACAGGAATTCGTTGCGCAACAACATCTGGCCCTTGCCAGCTGTTGGCCGATCCTCGGTTTCCAGCCGCAGCGTTTTGTCGTCCGGTTCGCCCTTCGGGCGCTCGGCCAGAACGAATTTGCGGTTCTGAGTGTCGGATTGTGTCATGGAAAGAGTCCTTGTCTGGTCAGACCTGCTGTTTGGTCCGTTTTCTATAAGGAGGCCGAAACCCGCATGTCACAACGGTCCGGTCTCGCAGGGATGAGAGATCAGCGGTAAGCACCGGCTGATACGTCAATCTTTAGCTATGACCGGAGAACTCGAATACAATGCCAACGGGTCTTCGACATGGACCTTCGCCGGGGTTTAACGCGACGGAAGTTGTCGCGTACCGGCATCCGGCGCCTGCCGCACGCGGCGATGATCCTGGCCGGAAGTCCCGTGGGGTCGGGGATATGCGGCGAGGTGACATCCTGTGGCGGCCCCTAAAATATTTCTGGTCCTGCACAGGTTCACGCCAGCGGCCCCCCCCCCCCTAGTGTCCCGTGGCGCGACGATCCCGGGCCGGGTTCGTATTTTATTTCGCAGCTCGCCACATCCGTTGACCTTGCCCGGGCGCGAGAACATACTTGCTGTGGTATTGCATCCCGATGCCGCAAACGGCACAGGGACACCGCCGGGCCCGACGGGAAACGCGGCAGACGCCGGGGAGATATCAAGCCATGGCCGCAGGCGCGTCGCATCTTTCGACTTTGGTCAACGCGGCTCTGCTGGTCGTTTTGGCCGGCTTCCTGATCTTCATCGGCAAGCCGGTACTGCTGCCGATTCTTGCGGCGGTCATCGCGGTTTACGTCCTGCTCAGCGCATCGGACGCGCTGGGTCGCCTGCCCGTTATCGGAAGGCTTCCCACGTCGCTGCGACGGTTCATTGTGCTGTTGGGCTTTGCGGTGGCGGTTATCCTGCTCACCGGGGTCGTTGTGGGCACCGTCGGTCAGATCCTGCGCGAGGCACCGACATATCAGACCAACATCGAACGGCTGGTCGCGCGCGCCGCCGACATGGCCGGTCTGGACGAGAGGCCCGACTGGAAAACGATACGCGATGCCACCTTGGGCCGACTTTCGGTGCAGGGACTTGTGAACGATGTCCTGCTGAACGTGACCAACATCGGCGCATCGGTGTTTCTGGTGATTGTCTATGCGGCGTTCCTGTTGTCCGAGCGTGCAGGTTTTGCCGCAAAGCTTTCGGCGGCATTGCCCGATCACGAAAGTGCGGCGCGGGCCGAAACGATGATCGGCAATATCAACCGGCGGATCGGTGATTACCTTGCCATCAAGACCTTGGTGAACGTCATACTCGGGGCGATCTCTTTTGTGATCCTCTGGGCGCTGGGGATCGACTATCCGTTGTTCTGGGCGCTGGTGATCGGTCTGTTGAACTATATCCCCTATATCGGGTCGCTGGTCGCGGTGGCTTTTCCTGTCGGGATGTCCGCGTTGCAGTTCGGCAATCTGGAATGGACGCTGCTTGTCGCGGTGCTGCTGACGGCGGCACAGATCGCGGTGGGCAATATCCTTGATCCGCGGCTGGTGGGGCGGCGCGTCAATCTTTCGCCCTTCGTCGTGCTCGTCTCGCTCGCGATCTGGTCTGCCCTGTGGGGATTGCCCGGCGCGCTTCTGGCCGTGCCGCTGACTTCGATGTTGACGATTGTGCTGTCGGCCTTTGACACCACCCGTGGCATTGCGGTGCTTATGGCCGATCGTGTGGCTGTGGACGGCGCGATGTACACCCTGCCCAAAAGAACGCCGTCTGATGATGCGTGATCGGGACGGATCGCGCCCCGCGCCGGTTCAGGCGGTGGCGGTCACCCAATTCGCCATCTGCGGCAGCAGGGCGTTCAGGATCGTCTGAAACGCCGGAACCAGTACCGCGGGGATATCGTCTGCGGCCGTGACGCTTTGCCGAAAGACCCGGCTGGCGATTACATTTTGGTCGCGGTCCCGCACAAGGGTCAGGCTGATCTCGATCACGACTTCGAAACCGGCAGACCCCGCTTCGACCTGAAACCCATCGACACGGGACAAAAGCGCCACATCCGGCACCGGTCCGCCCTCGCTTGGTCCGACATAGCCCACCCGCCCGGTTCCGGCGATGGAGCGGATCAGCAGCGATTGCACCACGGCGGGCAGATCATCGGCCCAACGGCTGTCCGGCAGGTATGTGACGGACAGCGCATCCGGCTTTACCACGATGCGATCCGTCGCGATGGCCGCAGGTGTTTCGGGGCGTGCCACAAGGATGGTCTGCCCCGACCGCCGCCCGGTCGTGGCACCCGGCGCGGGACGCAGGTCAAAGGTATTCAGCGGCGTGGCCGCGTCATTCAGCGAGGACAGCGCGCTGCAACCGCCAAGCGAAGCCACCGCCCCAACAAGGGCCGCGCGGCGGGTAAGGATGATCGGCTGTGTCATGTCATCTCCGGTATTCGGGAACGCGTTCATCAAGAAGAAACCGGGCCGGATCCCGTTCGATCCGCCGGGCAAGCTGACTCAAGGTTTGGACCAGACCACGCGCTTCGGCACTCAGTCCGGTCAATTCCGCCAACCCGCTGCTGGTAAAACTGCGGATGCCGGGGGCCGAGGCTGTGACAGTCGCCTGCACCTGTTCCATCACTGTGTCGGCCCGGGCGATCAGCCCCCGCAGGTCCGAGGTGATCGCGGGCAGATCGTCAGACACCTGTATCGTCGCCGTGCGGATCCTTTCCGACGTGGCGCGGATATCGTTCAGAACCGGGCCAAGATCGGTCGACAGCAGGTCGGTTGCGGCGCCGAACGTGGCGTCAGCCGATGTTATCGCTCTGTTTGCCGTCACCAGCGCCCCGTCCAGATGGACAAGCGTCGTCTGCGCCCGGTCGAACAGGGCTGTTGCTGCGCTCAGGGTCGCCTGTGCATCGGCCGCCAATGGATCAAGCCTGCCGGTTGCGCTGGTCACATCCGCCGCAACCTGTTCCACCGCGCCCAGCGCGCTGGCGATTGCCGCGCGGATGTCGCTCACCATGGCGGGCACATCGTCGTTGATCACCGTCTCAAGCGTGGCGATGGCCCGGCTGGCATCGGCCAGCACTCCGCGCGCCTCGCTGACCAAAAGCGTTCCGTCCCCATCGACCAGCGCATAAAAGCTGTCTGACGCTTCTGTAACGGCGGTAAATGCGGTCTCGGCTCCGGTCAGGGTGCCTTCCAACTCGGTCAGGCGCGCATTCAAAAGATCCGCAGTTTCCGCGAACCCGTCCAGCGTGGTGCCGGTCCGGTCGGACATATCGGCCAGCGCAGCTTTCAGCGCCTCCACCGTTTCCGAGATCTGCACCACGATACCCGGAACTTCGTCGCGCATCAGTGTCTCGGCCCGGGCAAAGGCCGCACCGGCACTGTCGATGGCCGAGGATGACGCAGAAATCGTGCGCTCGGCCGCGTCGAACGCGCCGCTGGCCGAGGCAAGGGCGGTGTCCGTGTTGGTCAACGTGGCCTGCGCCGCGGCCCCGATCACGTCCAGCCGGGCGGTAAAGTCCGCGATCTGTGCAGTCGCGTCACTCACAGTGGTCGTAATATCCGAAAAATCGGCCAGTGCGCGGTCCAGCCCGCCAGACGCGGAATCGAGGTTTTGCAGGATGGCGGACACATGGGCCTGATTTTCAGGCCCGGCGATTTTGGTGAATTGCTCAAGAAGCTGTGTCGCCTCGGTCACAAGATCGGGCGCACCATCCACCAGTTGCTGGAGCGTCGAGGGCCGGGAAACGATCATCGGCACCTCGCCCGAAGCAGCCACCAGCGGCGGAGCCTCGGCCCGGCTGTTGGACAGCGAGATATAGGACACGCCGGTCACCGGCGACGAACTGAGCTGTGCGACCGTATCTTCGCGCACCGGCGTCGTTGAATCGATCTCGATCAGCACAAAGACCTTGGAGGGATCGGGCTCGAATATCCGCCGCTCGATCACCTTGCCCACGGCAATCCCGTTGAACCGCACGTCGCCCGAGGCATCCAGCCCCGAAACGTCATCGAACAGGATGCCATAATAGGCATATTGCCGGTCAAGCTGCACATTTGCCAGCCAGATCATGAACCCGAGCGTGCCAAGGATACCCGCAAGGGTAAAGGCGCCGATCAGGATGAAATTCGCCCGGGTTTCCATTATCGCATCTCGTCCTTGTCAGTCGTGTCAGTGGTGGCCAGTGCGGCGCGGGCGCGGGGACCGTGAAAGTACTCGCGCACCCAAGGGTGGTCCACCTCGAGCATTTCGGCCATCGTACCGACCGCCAGTACCTTTTTCTCGGCCAGCACGGCAATCCGGTCACAGATCGCGTGCAGAGAGTCCAGATCATGCGTCACCATGAACACCGTCAGTCCCAAGGCCGCCTGCAACCGACCGATCAGCGTGTCAAACGCCGCCGCGCCGATCGGGTCGAGCCCTGCGGTCGGTTCGTCCAGAAACACGATCTCGGGGTCGAGAGAGATGGCGCGGGCAAACCCGGCCCGTTTGCGCATCCCACCCGACAGATCGGACGGATAGGTGCCCTGCGCACTGTCGGGCAGTCCAACCATCCGCACCTTGATCCCTGCCAGAGTCTTGCGCAGATCGTCGGGCAGGTCCAATTGTTCCTTCATCGGCACTTCTACATTCTGCCGCACGGTCAGCGATGAAAACAGCGCACCGTCCTGAAACATCACGCCCCAACGGCGGCGCAGGTCGCGGTATTCCTCGTCGGAAGTGTCGCGGACGCTTTGGCCGAACACCTCGATCTGTCCTGCGTCGGGCTTCAGCAATCCGACGATCTGGTGCAGCAGCACGGATTTGCCCGTGCCCGATCCGCCGACGATGCCGATGATTTCCCCCCGGCGCACATCCAGATCGACACCGTCATGAACAACGTGTGTGCCAAATCGTTTGACCAGCCCGCGCACCCGGATGATCGGCTTTTCTGCTTGCTCCGTCTCGGTCATCACACACCCACCAGAGCAAAGAACACCGAAAACATCGCGTCCGCAACGATGACAAGAAAGATCGACACCACGACCGAAGTGGACGTGAGCCGCCCGAGCGATTCCGCGTTGCCTCCGACCTTCAGCCCCTCGTAACAGCCGATGACCCCGATGATCAGCGCAAAAAACGGCGCCTTGATGATCCCGACCGCGAATTGCCAGATGTTGACGTCGGCCACCAGCCGCGCCTGAAACACCCCCGGCGACACGCCCAGCTCGATCCATGACATGAGCGCACCGCCCACAAGGCCGGAAATATCGGCGATCAGCCCCAGAAACGGCAGCGTGAAGATCAGCGCCAGCACACGCGGCACCACCAGAATCTGCACCGGGTCCAGCCCGAGGGTGCGCATCGCGTCCACCTCTTCGCGCATCTTCATTGATCCGATGGCGGCCGTGAATGCCGACCCGGACCGCCCGGCGATGATAATCGCGGTCAGCAGGATACCCAACTCGCGCAGGATCGAGATAGCGATCAGATCGACCACAAAAACCTCGGCCCCGAATTGACGCAGCTGCGACGACCCCTGAAACGCCAGCACGATACCGATGAGAAACGCCATCAGAGCCACGATTGGAACGGCGTTCCAGCCAACCTCTTGCATGTGGTGGACAAGCGAGGTCAGCCGCAGGCGCCGCGGGTGGATCACCAGACCGGCCAGCGCCGCGACGATCTGCCCAAGGAAACCGATGATTTCAACGGTGGAACGCCAGGCGTCATGGGCTTTGCGCCCGATCATCTCGATCCGGTCGGTCAGCGAAGGCCAAGCATCCGGTGCAGCGTCCGCCCCCGGCATGTTTTCACGCACGGTATCAAGCAGCAGGGTCTGCACGTCGCTTGCCCCAGAGATCGGCGCGCTGGCGTCCGGCCCGCCAATCTGCGCCGCCAGATCAAGGATGAACCACGCCCCCGCCGTGTCCATCCGCCCGACCTGTTCGATGTCGACGCTTTGCGCATCCTGCAGATCACGCGACAGGTCAGCGACATCGCCGATCAGCAGATCACCGGACAGCACGACGCGCCCGTCGGTCACCTCGATGCCCGGTGGCACTGTATCCTTATCCGGCCCTTGTCGGCTCAAAAGTCCACTCCGAATGATTCACGCCGCCGCCCACGAACAGGGCCGCCCCGCCCCATACCGCGAACACGCGGGCAAAGCATTGCCAATCCGAAGCGACAGTTCCTCCTTGCTGCCTTTCGGACACAAGTGACTATTTCATCTGTGCGACAATATCATCTTTGCGATAACGCGAGTCCCGCGCGGAAGGGGAAGACAACGCCAATGGCGCGTTCACCCTCGACCACCGGCAGAAATCCGATATCCCGGTCCTTCATCAAGGTCGCAACGGCGCGGATTGACTTGCCCGGCCCGACCATTGTCAGTCGCGTTTGCATGAGGCTGGATAGAAGCACTCTGGCATCCATCCCAACTCACCCGGTTTCGGTTTCGGAGCATTCCTTGCTCGCACCCCTGCCCGCACCCCTGCCCCCATTCCTGCGGCGTTCGCGGGCTTTCAGCGCCTCAAAGCCGACAATCACGTCCAGCAGCTCTGTGGTAATCTCGCTTTGGCGGACCGAGCGGGTTTCCGATTGCAGATCCTCAAGTTGTTCATCCACCGATTGTTCGGCCTGCTGCATCCGCGCTAACCGTGCGGCGTTTTCGGTCATCAACGCCTCGGCTGCGGCGCGGTGGACCGTGGCAAACAGCAAGTTGCGCACCAGCGCGGCCAGCATGACCGGCGCAGGCAGGTGAAATTGCGGCAAGCTGCGCGAGGTCCAGGGCCGCGCGGCCAATTCGGCCAGCATATCCGCGTCAAGCGGCAACAACCCCAATGCAACGGGCATCTGGCGGCCATGGGCGGCGCGTTGGGTATAGATCAGAGTGACCCGGTCGTCGCTGCGCATCGACTCGAGCCGGGTGACCAATTCGCCCGCCAGCCGGTTCAACCCATCGACATTGGCGGGCGGCAAAAGCGTCACCTCGGGCACCATCCCTTCACCGCGCAGCGCATCCTCCATCTGGGCGCCAACGCAGATGATCCGCAGGGTTGTGCCCGGCACGATATGCCGGCGGGCCTCGATCGCCACGACTTCGTTATAGTTGCCGCACAGCCCGTGATCGGACCCCATGACGACAAGGATCGCGCGGTTGTCCGCCGGGCTATCCTGCACCAGAGGGCCGTTCAGGTGCAAAAACCCGTGCAACCCGTCCAGAACCATATCGCGCCACAGATCGATGGCCCGGGCCGCTTGTTCATAGGGTGCGGCATTGATCGCCGACATGGTTTTCATCGTGCGGACAATGCCGCGGATGCTTTGCATCGTTTCGGTGCGACGGGTCAGGCGTTCAAGCGACTGGGCCATCGGCACCCTCCGGCAACGCGGCACGGGCAAGCTCGATGATATGCGCGCGGCCTTCGTCGCCCAACCTTTGGCCCGAAGCGATAAGTGCGCTTGTCTTGCCGTTGTCGGCCCGGATCACGGCCCGGATCGCGTCGCTTGCCTTTGCCATCGCGGAATCGTCCATATCGTCGAACAGACCTTCCATGGCGGCGATCAGCACGGCCAGTTGTTGGTCGGCGGGCATCGGATCACGCTCGGGCTGGCGCAGAGCGGCGCGCACAGCGGCCCCTCGGGTCAGGCGTGCTCGGGTTTCATCGTCAAGACGTGTGCCGAAACGGGCGAACTCTTCCAGCTCCTCAAACTGCGACAGGGTCACGCGCAGGTTGCCCGCAACATCGCGCAGTGCTGCGGCCTGTGCCTTACCACCCACGCGCGACACCGACACACCGAGATCGACGGCGGGAAACTGGTTGCGGCGGACCAGACGCGGCGACAGATAGATCTGCCCGTCGGTGATCGAAATCAGGTTCGTCGGGATATAGGCCGACAGGTTTTCCGCCTGTGTTTCAACCACCGGCAGTGCCGTGATCGAGCCGCCGCCGACACCCGGCCCGAACTGCCCCGCGCGCTCCAACAGGCGGGCATGGACGAAAAAGATATCACCCGGAAACGCCTCGCGCCCCGGCGGACGGCGCAGCAGCAGCGACAACTCGCGATAGGACTGGGCGTGATGCGTCAGGTCGTCCAGCACGATCAGCACATCGCGCCCATCGGCGGCCAGAGCCTCGGCCATCGACATCGCAGCATAGGGCGCGACAAAGGCCTGCCCCGGTGTTTCCTCATCGCCTGCCGACAGGACGATGGTGTTTTCCATCACGCCCGCATCGGTCAACGCGCCGATCACCTTGGCCACGGCATCGCCGCGCTGACCGATGGCGCAATAGATCGACAGGACGCCGCTGTCCTTCTGGTTCAGGATTGCATCGACCGCGATCGAGGTCTTGCCGGTTTGCCGGTCACCGATGATCAATTCGCGCTGCCCCATGCCCACCGGAACCGCGGCATCCACAGCCTTCAACCCGGTTGCCAGCGGACGCACCACGGGCCTGCGGTCCAGAATACCCGGCGCTTCTGTCTCGATCGGGCGCATGCGGTCGGTTTCTACCGGCCCGCGTCCGTCAAGCGGCCGCCCAAGTCCGTCGACGACCCGGCCCAACAGGGCCGGTCCCACCGGCACGCTGACCACCCGGCCCGTGCGGCGCACATCGGCACCCGGCACGACCGGCCCCGCCGGGCCAAGCAGGACGACGCCAAGACGGTCCTGCTCCAGATCGAACACGATTCCGGTCAGGCCGCCGCCGAAATCCAGCAATTCATCGACCAATGCCCGGGCCAGCCCGGTGACGATGGCGATCCCGTCACCGATCTCGGCGACGCGGCCAATTTCGCTCAGCTGCGGCTCGGGGGCGGGGGCGTCGAGCAGTGCGCGCAGCAGATCGTCGGTGCCGTCGGGGATGGTGTCAGCGGGCATCGGTCTGCCTCCTTTGTCCGGCGGCGTCATCCAGAATGGCTTGCAACCCGTCCACATAGCCCTCGACGGTCCAGCCCAACTGTGCCCCACCAAGACGCAGGGACAGGCCGGGCGATTGCGTCTCGTCGATCACATAGCGCACCTTGGTTCCGGGCAGCGCGCCGTCAATCGCCCTGTCGATCTGCGCGCACAACTCGTCAGGCAATGGCTCACGCGTGGTCACCACGGCATCGCGACTGTCGCCCGCCGCCGCCTTCAGATCGCCCGCCATGCCGGGCAGACGCGAGAGGGCGCGGGCGACGATACGTTCTTCCAGAGTTTCGCCAGACAGATCGTCCAGCGCCTTGCGCGTCAGTGAAACCAGCGCCGCCGCGCCGTGCCGGTGCAGCCGGTCGGTATAACGCCGGGCCTCTTCGGCGCGCTCAACCTCGCTGGCCTCTCGTTCATGTCTCAGACGCTCGCGCGTTTCCATCAGCAGGGCGTCACGCTCGGCTGCGGCCTCGGCGCGGGCCTGTTGCAGCGCCTCGTCGCGCGCCGCCTTCAGGCGTTCGGTTTCGGCACGGCATTCGGCACCTGCGGCCTCGGCCGTTTTACGCACCTGTTCCGCTTGCGCCATCCTCTCGGAAATTCGCGCTTCTCGGGCGTCGATCCCGTCAAGGATCGGCCGATAGAGAAACCGTTTCAACAACCACACCAGCACAAGAAAGTTGACCAGCTGCGCCGCGACGGTGATCCAGTCGATCGACATAGTTAACCGCCCGCCCCCTGCACGGCGGCCTCAAGGGCTGCGTTCCAGAACGGATTGGCGAAGATCAGGATCATCGCGACGACGAAACAATAGATTGCCGTGGATTCGATCATCGCAAGGCTGACGAACAGGGTGCGCGACAGGGTCGAGGCGGAATCGGGTTGCTGCGCGATAGAGGTCAGCGCGCTGGCCGCCGCCCGGCCTTCGCCCAGCGCAGGACCAAGGGCGCCGAACGATACGGTCAGCCCGGCGGTGAAGATCGAGATTGCGGCGATGATGCCAAGATCAGTCATGTCAGCTCCTTTGCGGAAACGGAGTCGGGCACAGCGGTGGCCGACGAGATATAAACAGTGGCGAGGATGGCGAAGATATAGGCTTGGATCACGCCGGTCAGCAGGCCCAGCATGTCCATCACCACAGGAAAAAAGAACGGTGCGACACCCAGCAGGATCGCGGCGATCACAGCACCGCTCATCACGTTGCCGTACAGGCGGATGGCCAGCGACAGGCCACGGGAAAATTCGCCGATGATGTTGAACGGCAGCATGATGACGTTCGGCTCGATATAGCTGTGCAGATACGCGCCGATGCCACGGCTGCCGACCCCGAACAGCGGCACCGCCACCAGCACCGCCAACGCAAGAGCCGCAGTCGTCGAAAGCGAGCCGGTGGGCGACCGCCAGCCCGGCACAATCATCAGCAGGTTCGAGGTAACGATGAACAGAAACAGCGTGCCCGCAAAATACAACAACCTGCGGTCCGGACGCGCGCTGATCTCATCAATCTGGCCCTGAATGGTCAGCACAATGGTTTCAAGCACGGTGCGCCAGCGGTTCGGCGGCACGTCGGGGCGCAGGTTGCGGGTGATCAGGATCGACGCACCGGTCAGGATCGCCATGACGATCCAAGTGAACAGGATCGTCGCGTTGATTGCAAAGCCGAAGACCGTGAAGAACACGGTGTCGTCGGGCGTCAGTTCCATCACGTCACCTCCTTGCCGGGGCGCAGGTCTGCGGCGCGATTGTCGGTGTTCCGGCCAGTCATCCCCCTGTCGGTGTTCCGGGCTGTCGCGCTCTTGTCGGTGTTCCGGGCTGTGACGCCCTCGTCGGGGCGCAGGGATGTCACCGTCTTGCCGGGGCGCAGGGCGCTCAGCAGCACCAGCCGCACCACGAAAAACGCGATCACGAACCCGACTGCAGCCACAGCCCCCTGACCCGCCACCCACCAGCCCGCGCCGATCAACAGCGCGATGCGCAACGCCGCACTCGGTAGCAACACCGCCACAGGCCGCACGGCGCGCAGCGCCAGCCGCATCCCCAAGGCCAGCCCGGCAAAGAACAGCGCGGCGGCAATGCCACCGGTCAGCAGCCCAAACAACAGCAGGCCATAGTCAAAATCCGGCATGATCATTCGCCTTTCTCCTTGTCGATCCAGACCCAGGCAAGGAATGCGCCAATGGCGACGCCGCCAAGGATCAGCGCAATCGTCCATGAAAAATCCTGTGGCCGCACCCGGTCAAGCCAGAGCCCCAGAAACGCGCCGCCAACCGTCGGCACGGCGACCGCCCAGCCGATCATCCCGAACACGCCGATCCCGCGCAGCGGGCTGGGGCCGGGATTGTCGCGGGCGGCCTTCTTGCGGGCGGCACTGCGACCGATCTCATCGGCCTTCTTGCGGTTGCGCTGGGTCATGGATGTGGCTCCTTTCGCAACCCGGCAAAGCTGCGCACCATCTCTGCCTCAAGCCGCGACAGGGCGGAACGAGCGACACGCTCGTCGTCCTCGACCGTATCGAAGAAATCGCCGATGGTATCGTGCAGCGTTTCCAGATCGGCACTTTCGATCCCGCGCCGCACGGCGATCTCGACCCTGTGGCCTTTCTTGACCAGCAGCCCCTCGTCGATGCCAAAGGTCCGCTCGGCGCCGTCCGGCTGGGTCAAAAGCAAAACAGAGGGCACCAGCGCCGTGAGAAAATCGGTGTGGTTGGGCAGGATGCCGAAGGCGCCGTCCTGCGCCACCGCGTTCAGCCGCGCCACCGCCCCATCAAACAGGGTGCCACCGGGCAGCCGGACCAGGACCTGCATTTGCGTTGCCATGGTCATTCCGCCACCTCGTGATCCGGCAGCGCGCCGATCATGTAATAATCACTTTCGGGCCGATCGAACGTGTCCTGACCAAGGATCGTTTCACAGCCTTTCAACGTCGCATCCAGTGGCACCAGCTTGCCCCCCTCGCCGGTTGAGGCGCTGACCGTGGCAAAGGGTTGGGTCAGGAACCGTTCCAGCCGCCGGGCGCGGGCAACGATTGCGCGGTCATGGGCCGACAGTTCCTCGATCCCCAGCATGGCAATGATGTCGCGCAGGTCCTCGTATTCGGCAAGGGTTCGGCGCACCGCACGCGCGATGTCATAGTGCCGTTGCCCCACCACGCCCGGTGTCAGCATGACCGACGACGAGGCCAGCGGATCGACCGCCGGATACAAGCCCTCGCTTGCCCGTTTGCGCGACAGAACGACCGAGGCTGACAGATGCGAGAAAATATGCGCCGCCGCCGGATCGGTAAAATCGTCAGCCGGGACATAAACCGCCTGAATCGACGTGATCGCGCCCTTGCGGGTGGAGGCGATACGTTCCTCCAGTGTGGCCAGTTCGGTCGCCAGCGTCGGCTGATACCCCACACGCGACGGCATCCGCCCCATCAGGCCCGACACCTCGGCCCCCGCCTGTACAAAGCGGAACACGTTGTCGATCAGCAGCAGCACGTCCAGTTCGCGGTCATCGCGGAACCATTCGGCCATGGTCAGCGCCGATTTGCCCACCAGAAACCGCACACCGGGGCTTTCGTTCATCTGGCCGAACAGCATGACCATCCGGTCGCGCACACCGGCCTCGCCCATCTCGCGCCACAACTCCTCGGCCTCGCGCGACCGTTCGCCGATGCCGCAGAACAGGCTGACGCCCTTGTGATGCTCGATGGTGTTGTGGATCAACTCGCTCAGCAACACGGTCTTGCCGACACCCGCGCCACCGAACAGACCGGTCTTGCCGCCCCTCTCGATCGGGGCCAACAGGTCGATGGCCTTGATCCCGGTCTCCAGCACCGCCGCGCGCAGCACACGTTCTGACAGGCGCGGCGGGGCGTTGTGGATCGAGCGGCGTTCGTCGGTGACCGGCGCAGGCAACCCGTCGATCGGCGCGCCAAACACGTTGAGCATCCGGCCCAGCACCGCTTCGCCCACCGGCACCCGCAACGGGCCGCCCGTGGCGCGCACGGCGGTGCCAAGTCCCAGACCCTGCACCGACGCCAGCGCAATGCAGCGCGCCGCGCCGCCCTCGACAAACGACATCACCTGCAGGGCAATGTCGCCCGCATAAAGCAGGTCGTCGATGTCGGGACCATCAGCGGCAAAAACCACATCGACGATGCCACCGCGCACGGCCACGATGCGGCCTGTTGCCGGGGTATGGGGCACGTCAGCCATGGTTCAGCCCGCAGCCAGCCCACCATCGACGGGGAATTGCCCGCCGGTGATGAAGGCGGATTCGTCCGAGGCAAGGAACAGCACCAGATTGGCCACATCGATCGATTCACCATAGCGGGCCATCGGGATCGTGGCGACAAGCTGTTTCTGGGCTTCCGCACCTTTGCCGGGGCTGAACCCTTCTTCAAGCGACCGCATCATGCGGGTGTTGACCGGTGACGGGTGCACGGAATTGACGCGCACGTTGGCCGGAGCCGATTCAATTGCCGCAGCCCGGGTCAGCCCGACGATGGCATGTTTCGACGTGATATAGGGCGCGACGTCGGGGCTGCCCTGCAGGCCCGCAATGGATGACATGTTGATGACGCTGCCGGATTTGCGCGCGATCATGCCCGGCAGGACATGTTGCAACCCAAGAAAGGCTCCGCGCACGTTGACGGCCATCACCCGGTCGAAATCATCGATCTTCTGATCGACCAAGGGCGCGACACGGCCCTCGATTCCGGCGTTGTTGAAGAACACGTCGATGCGCCCGAACCGGTCCAGCGCTGCCTTGACATAGGCGGCCGTATCCTCAACCGACGATACATCTGCGGCCACGCACAACACGTCATCCCCCGCGCCAAGACTTGTCGCGGCGGTGGCCAGATCGTCGTCTTTCAGATCGACAATCACGACTTTCGCGCCCTCAGCCAGAAACAGCCGGGCGGTTTCAAGCCCGATTCCCGCCGCACCACCGGTGATCAGCGCAATCTTATCCTGCAAGCGTTTCATAGGATTTCCCCTCTATTGTCATAAATGTTGCCGGGCGTCAGGCCGGTGCAGATCCGGCATTCTCGCGCCGCAACCGCAGCGCCAATCCGATGAACAGCACACCAAAAATGATCGCACAGAACCCGATCAGCCAGATGAGCGAAAGCACCCCGGCCCCCGGAACGACGAACAACAACACGCCGAAAATGACCGACAGCACGCCCCCCGCGACCAGAAACCATTCGCCCTCGATTTCCCGGCGCAACCGGATCGCCATGACGATTCTGAGGACGCCGCCCACGATCGCCCAGGCGGCGATGAACATCAGCAGCACAAAGGCCGTGACGCCAGGCGCAAGAAAAGTCATCACACCGACCGCGATGCCCAACACGCCTTCCAGCGCCCAGAGCCACCAATGGCTCAGCAATTCACGGTGGCGGATCGACTGGACCAAACCGAAGATGCCGTCGATCAGGACATAGGCCCCGAACAATGCGATCAGAATGCTGAGCGTCAGGCCGGGCCAGATAAACGCGGCAAAGCCGAATGCGATTGCCGCGATCCCGCGCAGCAAAAACAGCCACCAGTTGCGTTGCAAATAGGTTCTCAGGTCATCCATTCTTCATCTCCTTCGCATTTTCCTGCGAAATGCGCGTTCCCGCGCGCCCCGCCAGAATCTCGGAGGCCTGATCCAGACGTCCGATGCCACCCATCCTGCCGGCGGTGGCGAAGGCGGCGGCGGCCGTGACCTTGGGCCTCATGGACCCCGCAGGCAGGTCAAGTTTCAACGCGTCCTCGGGCGTGATCGCGCCGATCTGAGATTGCGCCGGAGTGCCGAAATCGCGCATCACGGCAGGCACGTCGGTCAGCAACAGCAATGCATCGGCACCCAGTTCGTGCGCCAGAAGGCCGCTCACGGCGTCTTTGTCGACCACCGCCTCGATTCCCGTCAGGTGGCCGTTGTCCTGTCGCACCACCGGGATACCGCCACCGCCGGCGCAAATCACGATCACCCCCTGATCCAGCAGCAGTTTCAGGATCGTCATTTCGGGGATCTCGCTTGGCGCGGGCGATGCCACGACGCGGCGCCACTTGTCTCCGTCTTGTGCAATCGACCACCCTGCGGATTTGGCGCGCGCTTCGGCCTCTTCCCGGCTGTAAACCGGACCGATGAACTTGGTCGGCTTGTTAAACGCCGGATCCTGCGCATCGACCACGATCTGCGTCAGCAGGGTCGCCACGGGTTTTGAATGGCCCAGCGCGTTCTCCAGCTCCTGCTCGATCATATAGCCGATCATACCGGCGGTCTCGGCCACCAAAACATCCAGCGGATAGGCCTCGGCGGGATTATAGGCGGCACTTTGCAGCGCCAGCAGCCCGATCTGCGGACCGTTGCCGTGGGTGATCACCAGGCTGTGCCCCGCGCGCACGATCTCGGCGAGCGAGCGTACCGCGACACGGACATTGGCGCGTTGGTTTTCAGCGGTCATCAGTTGACCACGCTTCAGCAAGGCGTTGCCACCAAGGGCTGCGACGACAAGCATGCTCATGCGCCCATCCCGGCAGACAGCGCCGCCCCGATCCTTGACCGCGACATCCGGTTTTTGACCGGATCGAACCTGACGGCGGCGGGCGTGACGGCGGCGGGGCCTTCCAGGATCACTTGGGTGGCATTCATGGCATTTCTCCTTTTCAGACCGCGGCGCGGATGGCGGGACACTGTATCGCGGCTCGCGCCGCGTCGTGGTTCCGCACCCGCCCCGGCGGTGTCTTTCGATCACCTATAGATCGCCCTGCCCGGCCTATCATTGACCGAGATCAATGAAAGCGCCGCCTTTCCCGCCTAACCTCAGGTCAAACGCGAGATACCTGTCAGGATGAATGTATTGCTTTACATCGACTTGCCGACCGCCCAAGAGATCGGGGTACTGAACCAACGGCGCGCGGATGCCTGTGTTTCGATCCATCTCGGGACGACACCGCTTTCCGAGATGGCGCACGAGTCCCGCATGACTTTGCAAAACCTGGAAGGTCCAGCGATGGCAGGAAATCCGGCAGCACCGGATCTCCATCCCCTGCGGCACGGTCGGTTTCGGCGTTATCGCGGTGCGAACCGGACATCCGACGATAGACTGGAACCAATCTCGGCTCAGTTGGTTGAGCTATATGGGTTTACCCCGACTCTGCCGTCCCGGCGGCGAACCTTTGGAAAACGGCACGCGGGAGACAGACTATGACTTATCGGAAGATCCTATGACTTATCGGCGCATCGGCTTGGTGAGTATCGCGGTTCTGATCGCCCTTGTTATCATCGCTTTTGCCCTCATTTGGCGCCCAGAGCTGACTGCCACCGCCGAAGGCGCTGAACCTGCCTATGGCAAGGATGAAATTGCGCGGGGCTATGCCTTGGCTCAGCTGGGAAATTGCGAAAGTTGCCACACGGCAGAAGACGGCGCTGCCTATGCCGGAGGTCGCCCGCTGGACACGCCGTTTGGCACGATCTTTGCTGTGAACATCACACCCGACCGGGAAACCGGCATCGGCGAATGGAGCCCAGAGGCCTTCACCCGTGCGATGCGCAAGGGTGTCGACCGCGAAGGGGCGCATCTGTACCCGGCTTTCCCCTATACCAGTTTCACCAAGATCGACGACGGCGATATCTCTGCCCTTTACGCATATCTGCGCACGGTCCCGGCGGTCGAGAACGAAGCGCCGGAGAATGCATTGCCGTTTCCGTTCAACATCCGGGCGCTGATGGCAGGCTGGAACCTTCTGTTCCTCGATGCCGGGCCAGTCAAAGCCGTTTCGCGCGAAAGCGATGAATGGAACACGGGCCGCTATCTTGTTGAGGGCGTCACCCATTGCGGCGCCTGTCACACGCCCCGCAATGCCCTCGGGGCCGAGAAATCCTCGGATTCGCTGGCAGGGGCCGAGATCGACGGTTGGTATGCGCCGCCGCTTGCGGGCGATGGGGCGCGCGCCTGGAACAAACCACAGTTGGCCGCCTATCTCTCCGCCGGATTCAGCCGCGATCACGGTGCCGCGGCAGGCCCCATGGGTGAAACCGTAACTAACCTGTCCAAGGTCGCGCCTGCCGATGTGACGGCCATCGCCACCTATGTGGCCAGTCTGACCGATGACACGTCCCCCGCCTTTGCGGCCATCGACAACGGTGTGCCCGATGATCTGGCCGCGACACATGCCCTGTGGGTCGGTGCCTGCGCATCGTGCCATGAAGCGGCGGATGGCCGCGCGAACCCGTCCTATGGTGTCCCGCTGTCCGTCGGTTTTGCCCTGCGGGGCGACAAGCCGCTGAATGCGGCGCGCACGATTGTCGGTGGTATCGACGCATATCGTGACAGGGGTGGTCCTTATATGCCGGCTTTTGGAGGCACGCTCACGGCCGAACAGATCACCGATCTGACACAGTATGTCCGGGCGCGCTTTTCGGACGGGGCAGCATGGGAGGGCGTTGGCGATACGGTGGAACAGGCACTGAGCGAACAGAACGAAGGAGACGGGCAATGAGCGTCAGCATCGAAGTGAACGGAACCCGGCACGACATCGACGGCGACCCGTCCATGCCACTGCTCTATGCCCTGCGCGATCAGATCGGCCTGCGCGGCGCCAAGTTCGGCTGCGGTCTGGGCCAGTGCGGCGCCTGTACCGTCATCGTCGACGGGCGCGCGGTTTTTTCCTGTCTCACGCCGATCTCCGCACTGGAAGGCCGTGCCGTCACCACCACCGAGGGCCTGCTTGAAGATGGCAAACCCGGCAAGGTGCATCAGGCGTTCATCGACGAACAGGCGGCGCAATGCGGATATTGCATCGCCGGAATGGTCATGCGCGTCCAGCATCTGCTTGAGCGCAACGCCGACCCCACGGACGAAGAAATCCTGACCGGAATGCAGGCCAACCTGTGCCGCTGCGGCACCCATGCCGCGATCATCCGCGCCGTCCAACGCGCCGCGCGGACGTGACAAAGGAAAACGCCATGACCATCGCCCCGAACCTCAGCCGCCGATCCCTTTTGCAGGGGGCGGGCGGGCTTGTCGTCGCCTTTTCGTTGACCGGCGGTGTCCGTCCGGCCAGCGCGGAAACCGCCGCTGTGTTGAAATCTGTCGCAGAAGGTGCGGTGGATTCCTATATCTCGATCGATCCCAAGGGCATGGTCACGGTTTACAGCGGCAAGATCGACTATGGCACCGGGGTGCGGACCGGCTTTGCCCAGATGGCGGCCGAGGAACTTTCCGTCCCTCTGGACCGGGTAACGGTGATCGAAGGCGATACCTCGCTTACCCCGGATCAGGGGCCGACCTATGGCAGCCTTTCGATCGAAGTGGGTGGTCAAGCCATCCGCAAGGCCGCCGCCACAGCCCGCGAGGCGCTGCTTGACGCTGCTGGCGAACGGTTGGGCGTTGAACGGGCCGGGTTGACGATCACCGATGGCATGATCCGCGGTGACGGTGGCGAAATCTCGTATGGCGATCTGCTGAACGGTGAAAATTTTTCGCTTGAGGTGAACGAGAACGTGCGCCTGAAAGATCCGGCGCAGTTCACCATCGTCGGCCAGCCGATCATCCGCGACGGTCTGCCGGGCAAGATTACCGGCGCCTTCGAATATATGCAGGATTTGAAAATCGACGGGATGGCCCACGCCCGGGTCGTGCGACCACCTGCAATCGACGCGACGCTTGAGGGTGTTGACGAAAGTTCGATCTCGCATCTGCCGGATGTGCAGATCGTGCAAAAGGGCAATTTTCTGGCGGTGGTCGCGGAATCCGAATGGACGGCAGTACGCGCCGCGCGGGAAATTTCGGTGACATGGGCAACCACCGAGAGCCTGCCAGATCAGGCCCAGCTCTGGACCCACGTGCGCGAAACACCCATCGCCAAAGATGACGTAACCAGCGATATCGGCGATGTGGATTCAGCCGCAGGCACGCGGCAGGTCAAGGCCACCTATGATTTCGCGCTGCACACCCACGGCTCGATCGGGCCGTCCTGTTCGGTTGCTGATTTCAGTGATGGCAAACTGGTCAGCTGGTCGTCGTCGCAGGCAACGCACCGGCTGCGCGGTCAACTGTCCGATATGTTCTCGGTTCCCGAGGAAGACGTGCGCTGCATCTATATCGAGGGCGCGGGATGCTATGGGCGCAACGGCCACGAGGATGCCGCCGCAGATGCGGCGCTGATATCACGTGAACTCGGTCGCCCGATCCGCGTGCAGTGGATGCGCCACGACGAACACGGCTGGGACCCGAAAGGCCCGCCGACCCTGATCGACCTGACCGCAACAATCGACGATGCCGGCGCGGTCGCCGCCTGGAGCTCGGAATTCTTTATCCCTCAGGGGGCCGGTGGACGGGTCGCGTTGTTGGGTGCCAATCTGGCCGATCTGCCGACAAATCAGGATACCAACCCCGGCGGTATCACAAACGATTCCGCCATCCCCTATGGCTTTCCCAACATCCGAACCGTCTGTCACCGGTTGGAATCAACTCCGCTGCGCCCTTCATGGATTCGCGCGCCGGGGCGGATGCAGAACACGTTCGCCAACGAAGCGTTTCTTGACGAAGTTGCGGCGGAACTGGCCGTCGATCCGATGGAATACCGGCGTGGGTTGATCGATCCTGCCGATAAACGCGGGCTGGCGGTGCTGGACCGGTTGAAAGAATTTGCCGGATGGGAGCCGCGCCCCTCACCCCGCTCAGGCGGTGACGGTGACGGAGCGCGCTTGACCGGCCGCGGCATGGCCTATGTCAAATACGAGTTGAAACGCACCTATGTCGGCGCGGTGGCCGAGGTGTCGATGGATGCGAATTCGGGCGCGATCAAGGTTGATCGGTTCTTTGTGGTCCACGATTGCGGCCAGATCATCAACCCGGCGGGCGTGCGTGCCCAAATCGAAGGCAACGTGATCCAGACCACCAGCCGCACCCTGATGGAGGAACTGACCTTTGATCGCAACATGGTCACCAGCCTTGACTGGGCCAGCTATCCAATCCTGCGGTTTCCAGATGTGCCCGAGGTAAATATCGAATTGATCGACTATCCCAACGAGGTGCCATGGGGGGCCGGCGAACCAACAGCGGCTGTCGTTTCCGCCTGTATTTCCAATGCGGTGTTCGATGCGGCAGGGATCAGACTGCGGTCGGTGCCGTTCAAACCGGCCAAGGTACGTGCGGCACTGTCCGAACAGCGCAGCTGAACGCGACAATCTCTGCGCCCGGACGGATTGCGCAACGGTGCCTTGATCCATGCGGGCGTCAGTCAAGTTCCGATCTGCGGGTCGTAAGATCGGAACGTTCGAACACTGCGGGCAGAAGTTCGGTACCAAGACCCGGCCCCTGCATCGGCAGGACATAACCGTTTTCGATCACCGGAACTTCGGTCACCAGCTCTTTGTACCAGCCGGTATAAAATGCGCGCACGGATTCCTGAATCAGGGTGTTGGGCTGACTGAAGGATGCATGAACCGCCGCCGCATAGCTGACCGGGCCGGTGCAGTCGTGGGGCGCGAAAGGACGGTGATAGGTGTCGGCAAGCGCGGCGATCTTGCGCCCCTCGGTCAAGCCACCGGTCCAGCACAGATCGACCATCACCACATCGACCGCGCCGCGTTCAAGCATATCCTTGTAGGGAAAGCGCGAGCCAAGCGTTTCAGAGGCGCAGACCCAGACATCGGTCGAGGCGGCATATTCAGCCAGGGCTTGTGGCGAATTCATCCGGATCGGATCTTCATACCAGGTGGGCGCATAGGGTTCGAGAGCGCGGGCAATGTTCTTGGCCATGGGCAGGTTCCACAGCGAATGGAATTCGACCATGATCTCCATCTTGTCACCGACGGCACGGCGGATCTTCTCGAATGGCTCGATTGCGGTTTTCATCTGTTCGGCGGTGATATGCAGGCCGCGATTTTCCTGTGCCGGTGGATCGAACGGCCAGATCTTCATTCCAGTGATGCCGCTTTCCAACAGGTTTTCGGCCAGAGCACCGGCATCGGTCATAAACCCTGACAGATCCTCGAACGGGCCTTCGGATGCGCCCAAATTCCAGGTATCCACCGGGCGGATGTTGTTGCTGCGCACATAGCCATAGCCCGCACAGGTGTTGTAAACCCGCAGCTTGTCGCAGTTCAGCCCGCCCAGCATCTGATGAACCGGCTGATCGCAGACCTTTCCAAACAGATCCCACAGCGCGATATCAATGGCCGAGGCTGCCCGGTATTCAACCCCGGTCGAGGCCTGCGCCATGGGCAGATCGACCATGATCCGGTTCAGCGACTCGATTCTCAGGGGGTCCTGCCCCAAAAGGCGCCCGGCCAGCGTGTTGTGGATATGCGCCTCGACCGCTGCCGCGCCATAAAACGTTTCGCCAAGCCCGATCGGCCCCGCATCCGTATGCACCCGCACCCAAAGCACGTTGGAAAACTCTTCGGTGCGCAGCGTTTCAATGGCGGTGATCTTCAACGGCTCTCCTCCCGGCTTGGCGGCAATCTGTGACGACACAGGTCCTGCCGACAAGGGTGCCCGCAGCCGACGAAATTGACAATGTCTAAACCCCGCGAGGAATTGCGCCTGCGCGACCAAGGCAACCACTCCGATACTTTGACCCCGATACTCCTAAGATTGTGTTAGCGTCGACCATGCCGACAGCCGTTTGGCTGTTCCCGCAGGGGTGTGCGATGCTTCGACCGCCCGCAAATGCCTCAATTTCGCCGCGACTGGACATTGGCTGCTTCGGTTGGCAGTTTGAAACTGCGTGTGGCGTATCAATCTGGTCATGAAGTGAGTGGATTCAGAGATCTCAGGTTGCACCCGTGTCAAACTGCGGGGATTGTGTCCCACTCAGCACGAACACATCAGGGAGGTTTTTCGTGAAACATCATCTCATTTCGGCAGCACTGGCGGCGACGCTGGTTTTTGCCGGCGCTGCCGGGGCTCAGGAGTTTACGTTCCAGTTCCAGTCGTCCGATCCGGCGGGCAACCCGAACTTCGAATATCAGAAGGGCTGGACCGAACTGGTGGCCGAACGTTCCGAGGGTCGGATCAAGATCGACCTTCTGCCGGTCGGTTCGATCGTCGAATACAACGAGACACTGGACGCCGTCGCGGCGGGCATTCTTGACGGTCAGATCTGCGACAGTTCCTATTGGGCAGGCAAGGATCCGGCTTTTGGCCTGATTTCGAACCCGGTTGGCGCATGGTCGGACCCGGCACAGATGATCGACTTTGTCGAGAACGGTGGCGGCAAGGAACTGATGCAAGAACTGCTGGGTTCATATGGCCTGCATTTCATTGGCGTCACCACACCGGGGCTTGAGGCGTTTGTGTCGCGCAAGCCGCTGAACGGGGTTGCCGATCTTCAGGGGCTCAAGATGCGCGCCCCCGAAGGCCCCGTCGCCAACGTGTTTGCCGCAGCTGGCGCAGCCCCCGTCAACCTGCCCTCGTCCGAGGTTTACACCTCGCTTGACAAGGGTGTTGTCGATGCCGCCGATTACTCGGTGTTTTCGGTCAACCAGCAGCAGGGCCTGAACGAAGTCGCACCGAACCCGGTTTACCCCGGCTTTCACTCGCTGCCGCTGGTCGAAGTATCGCTGAACAAGGCCAAGTGGGAATCCCTGCCCGATGACCTCAAGCTGTTGCTGGAAGAAACGGTTAAAGAGTTCCAGCAGACCCAGTTGAAAGGCAACAGCGAGGCAGATCTGGCCGCGGTCGAAGAGGCGAAAGCCAATCCGAATATCACGGTACACGACTGGCCCGAAGAAGAGCGCGCCAAATTCCGCGCCATCGCCACCAACGAATGGGAGCGGATCGCAAAACAGTCACCGATGTCACAAAAGGTCTATGACACGCTGACTGCATATCTTAAGGATAAAGACCTGCTGAAGTAGGCTTTCCACAGGGCCGCGCCGGTCACGGCGCGGCCACCACCATCCGCCCCCAACCCCAGAACGGGCCAGCCACCATGACCGACCAAGATCGCACAAAGGAAGCCGTCGACCTTTTGGCAACAAGCGAAGGCAGTGGGCGAACGGCAGTCGAAGCAGGGCTGATGGGGCGCATCGTTGACCGGGTCGGATATGTGTTCGCAGCGGGGATCGTTCTTGCCGCCGCAATCCTGCTGCTCGAGGTGTTCCTGCGCTATTTCTTCAACCGTCCGACGATCTGGGCGCATGAGACGACCATTTTCCTGTGCGGCGCGTCATTCATATTTGGCGGGCTCTATTGTACCTGCAAGAACAGCCACATCCGTGTCGTTCTGCTGTACGATCATTTCTCGCCACGGGTTCGCCGGATCGCAGATATTCTGATCTCGATCACCTCGGCCATTGCTGCCGGTTTCTTTGCCTATGCGTCGTGGCACATGGTCAAACGCGCGGTGATCACGCCATCGGGTGAAATCCGGCTTGAAACAACCGGCAGCGCGTGGAGTCCGCCGACGCCCGCCCTGCTGAAGATATTCGTGCTGCTCGTCATGGTTCTTCTTGTGGTGCAGTTTCTCATCCTTGCCTTCAATTATGCCCGCAACCGGCAGAATCAGTGAGCACCCCCATGGATTTCGGCTTTGATCTTTCCGCCTTGGGCATCGGCTGGGGCACGACCCTGATGTTCGTCATGTTGGTCCTGCTTTTGCTGACCGGCATGCCGCTTGCCTTTGTCACCCTTCTGGTTGCGCTGATCTTTGCGCTTGGCTGGTTCGGGCCGATGTCGATCCCGCTGATCACCAGCCGGGTCTATTCGTTCACAATGAACTTTGTGTTCGTCTCGGTGCCGATGTTCGTGCTGATGGCGGCGATTCTCGACCGGTCCGGCATTGCACGCGATCTGTTCGACGCGATGAAGATCTTTGCCGGGCGCATCCGGGGCGGCGTGGCGGTGCAGACGATTTTCGTCGCCGTGATCCTTGCCGCGATGAGCGGTATCATCGGCGGCGAGATCGTCCTGCTGGGCATGATCGCGCTGCCGCAGATGCTGCGGCTTGGCTATGATCGCAACCTGTCGATCGGCGTGGTCTGTGCGGGCGGATCGCTGGGGACGATGATTCCGCCGTCCATCGTGCTGATCATCTATGGTCTGACCGCAAACGTTTCGATCGGTGATCTGTTCACCGCCGCCTTCCTTCCCGGTTTCATGCTGGCGATGTTCTATGTCGCCTATATCCTGTTCCGGGCGTATTTCTCCGAAGGCATCGTGCCGCCGGTTGACACGACCGTCATCCCGAACATCGAGAAAATCAGACTGCTCAAAGGGTTGGCCCTGCCGATCCTTGTCGTCACAGTGGTTTTGGGGTCGATCTATGGCGGCATCGCATCGGTGACCGAAGCCTCGGCAATCGGCGTCGGCGGTGTGGTTCTGTCAACGATCCTGCGGGGTGAATTTTCCTATGGGTTGATGCGCGATGCAGCGCTTCAGACATTGGCAACGGTCGGCATGATCGTGTGGATCGGCATTGGCGCGACCGCCATCGTCGGAGTTTACAATCTGATGGGCGGCGTCGATTTCGTGTCGAGCATGATCACCGGCGTGTCGGACAACCCCACGGTCGTCATCCTGTTGATGATGGCGATCCTGTTTGTTCTCGGCGCATTTCTCGACTGGGTCGGGATCGCGCTGCTGACCATGCCGATCTTTGTGCCGATTGTTAAATCCATGGGTATGGATCCGGTCTGGTTCGGCGTTTTGTTCTGTATGAACATGCAAATTTCGTTCCTGTCGCCCCCGTTCGGTCCAGCCGCGTTCTATCTCAAAAGCGTGGCACCCCCCGACATTTCACTTGGCGACATCTTCCGCTCGCTGGTGCCTTTCATCTGCTTGCAGATCCTCGCCGTCGGGCTTTTGGTGGCGTTTCCGGGCATCACGGGCCGGTAACATCTGGCAGGTAGAGCCGCGGGCGACTCAGGCCGCGTCTTCACGCAGGCTGGCGATCAGGCGATGGAACCGGTCGCCCTGAACCGTCACATGCAGACGCAGGGCCGCCGCGGCGCCCTCGCCATCGCCGGCGCGCAACGCCTCCAGTATGGCTGTATGCTCGGCCATTGACTGCTCCATCCGGCCCCGGTGACGCAGTTGCATCCGGCGAAACGGTTGCAGCCTTCGTTGCAGCCGCAGGGTTTCTTGCTGCAGAAACGCATTGCCCGACTGTGCATAGATCGTCTGGTGAAACTGCTCGTTCTCGCCATAGTAACCATCGGTATCGCGGGCCTGCGCCGCGGCCTGACAACGCTGGTGGATGGCATCAAGCAAAGTCAGCCCCGCGTCATCGATCCGGCGCGCCGCCAGCCGCCCGCAGGCCGCCTCAAGCTCGGCCATCACCTCGAACATCTCGACCAGTTCGACCGGCCCGGGCTGGCGCACGAACACGCCCCGGCGCGGTTGCTGTTCGGCCAGCCCCGACACGGTCAGCCGTTGAAACGCCTCGCGGATCGGAGTCCGCGATACGGCGAACTTTTTCGCAAGTCCGGCCTCGTCCAGACGATCCCCGCTGGCAAAGGTACCGTCAAGAATCATCACCTCAAGAGACTCGGCAATCTCATCTGATCTTCGTTTTGTCATGGCAACTGAATAGCCTATCGCCGATCGCGCACAAGAAGGGTTCTCTTGTATACGCAAGCATTGACAGAAAATACCTGATCGTTGATCGTTACCCGTGACAGGGGAAATATCCCCGCATCACCAAGGGGAGGGTTCGATGAAACGCTATTTGATGTCAGGCGCTGCGGCGCTTGTGATCTGTTCGGTTGCCGGTACGGCGATGGCGGCAGAGCTGCGGTTGTCACACCAATGGTCAACCGGCGATATCCGCCACAAGGTGGCACAGATGGTCGCCGATGATGTCGCGGCTGCCGGTGTCGATCTTGAGATCAAGATTTTCCCGAGCGAATCCCTGTTCAAGGCGCGCGATCAATATACGCCGCTGTCGCGCGGCCAGCTTGACATGGCGGTGCTCCCGCTCAGCTATGCGGCGGGGCAACAGCCGGCCTATAACCTGACGCTGATGCCCGGGTTGGTGAAGAACCACGATCACGCCGCACGCATGAACTATAGCCCGTTCATGGAGGCTGTCGAAGAGATCATGGCCGGGGATGACGTCAAGGTTCTGGTTCACGGCTATCTCGCCGGTGGGTTCGCCGCCAAGGACAAGTGCATCACCAAACCCGAAGATATGGCGGGATTGCAAACCCGCGCGGCAGGCAAGTCGTTCGAGCAAATGCTGGCGGGCGCTGGTGCCTCAATCGCGTCGATGGCATCGTCCGAAGTGTATAACGCGATGCAATCGGGCGTTCTGGATGCGGTCAACACTTCGTCGTCCAGCTTTGTCAGCTATCGGCTGTATGAGCAGGTGTCCTGCTATACCCCGGCGGGCGAATACGCCTTGTGGTTCATGTATCAGCCGCTGCTGGTCAACAAATCCGCCTTCGACGGGCTGACCCCGGAACAGCAGACCGCGCTGACCGACGCGGGTGCCAAGGCCGAAGCCTACTATCTGGAAGAGGCCAAAAAGGAAGACGCGGATTCGGCCAAGGTGTTCGCCGACAACGGGGTCGAGATCGCTACAATGACGGCGGAAGAATTCGACGCATGGCGGGCTTTGGCGCAAGAGACCGCCTATAAGGCGTTTGTCGAAGAGACGCCGAATGGGCAGGAGCTTCTCGATATGGCGCTGGCGGTCGAATGACCGTCCGCCCCGGGGGCAATCTTCGGGGCGACTTCTACGCGTGCCGGCTCAGGCGTCCCCCGGCCCCCGAAACAGCAGAAAGTCCTTCCATGTCAGGCTCACTTCCTTTGGCCGCTGACAGCGTGTCGCCGTTTGCGCGGTTCGGCGGCAATCCGGTGCTCTGCGCCGTCGCCGCCGTCAGCACTGTTGCCGGATGGATCGCGGCGGCGATGATCGTCGCGGCGGTGCTGATCACCTGCCAGATGATTTTCGTGCGTTTCGTGCTGAACGTCTCGACCGTCTGGCAGACCGAAACGGTGATCTATCTGTCGATCAGCGCCACCCTGCTGGGCCTGTCCTATGTCCAGCTGCTGCGCGGCCATGTGAATGTCGATCTGATTCCGCTGGCGCTGGGTCGGCGGGCGCGGACCCTGTTGTTCTGGTTCACCTCGGTTCTGTCGATCATCATCGTCGCGGTGATCCTGTGGTACGGATACGACCTGTGGCAACTCGCCTGGAGTCGCGGTTGGCGGTCTGAAACCGTGGTTGGGGTGCCCCTGTGGATTCCCTATCTGGCGATTCCGGTCGGGTTCGGACTGATGTTGTTGCAACTGATGGCCGATCTGGCAGCGGTGGCTCTGGGCCATGACCGGCCCTTCGGGTTGGAGGGCTGAGCGATGGACCCGTTGATTCTGGGTGGGCTGGTCGCTCTGACCACCATTCTGTTGCTGTTTTCAGGCGTTTCCGTGGCTCTGGGCCTGCTGATCGTTGCCGGTGGATTTCTGGTGATCTTTGACGGGACGCGGTCGTTGGAGCTGATCCCCGAAATCGTGTTTGGCGAGCTGAACAATTTTGCCCTGCTGTCGATTCCGATGTTCATCATCATGGGCGCCTCTATCGCATCGACCCGTGCGGGCGCCGACCTGTACGAGGCGTTGGAGCGCTGGCTGACTCGGGTGCCCGGCGGATTGGTGATTTCCAACCTCGGGGCCTGCGCGCTGTTTTCGGCGATGTCTGGGTCAAGCCCGGCCACCTGCGCCGCCATCGGCAAGATGGGCATCCCGGAAATGCGCAAGCGCGGCTATCCCGATGGGGTGGCCGCCGGTTCAATCGCGGCGGGCGGCACCCTTGGCATTCTGATCCCGCCCTCGGTGACGATGATCGTTTACGGCATCGCAACGGAAACGTCGATCGGGCGGCTGTTTCTGGCCGGGGTCATGCCCGGCCTCATGCTTGTCACACTGTTCATGGCCTGGTCGCTGTATTCCACATGGCGTTCGGGGGATGTGAACCTGCTCTCGCCGCGCACGTACTCGTGGAAGCAGAAATTCGAAATCCTGCCCCGTGTCCTGCCCTTCCTCGTCATCATCATCGGCGTTCTGTTTACGCTTTACGGCGGCATCGCCACGCCCAGCGAGACCGCGGCGGTGGGGGCACTGCTGTGTCTGGTGATCGCGATCATCATTTATCGCCTGTGGTCGCCCGCCGCCCTGTGGACGGTGCTGCGCGACAGTACCAAGGAGTCGGTGATGATCCTGTTCATCATCGGCGCGGCGGGGGTGTTCAGCTATATGCTGTCCTCGCTTTTCATCACGCAAAGCATCGCGGAGTGGATCGGCACGCTGGATGTGAACCGTTGGGTGCTGATGGGGCTGATCAACGTGTTCCTGTTGATCGCCGGCTTCTTTCTGCCCCCGGTCGCGGTGATCCTGATGGCCGCGCCGATCCTGCTGCCGATCATCACCATTGCGGGTTTCGATCCGATCTGGTTCGCGGTGATCCTGACGGTCAACATGGAAATCGGGCTGATTTCGCCCCCCGTCGGGCTGAACCTTTATGTGATCAACGGGATCGCGCCGGATATCTCGCTGAAGACGATCCTTTACGGATCGCTGCCCTATGTCGCCTGTATGGTGCTGGCGATCTTCCTGCTGTGCGTGTTTCCGGGGATTGCGACCTGGCTGCCGGATGCCGTCATGGGGGTGGCGATATGAGCTTTCTTGCCGATCTTCTGTCCACCGTGTTCGAGCGACGCTATCGCGCCGGTCCGACCGCCCAGACCGACTCTCGCCCGATTGAGGAACTGGCCGCGGCGCTGGTTGGATCGCAGGGTGAGATGTCGGGTCTGGCGCTGGCGCAACAGATTCTTGTTCGGTTCGACGGGCTTGATGACGCCGAGAAGCTCGCCCTGTTCCATCATTTTGAGCGTGACATGGATATTGATCCGGATACCGTGCGCGAAGCCCTTGCGGCTTATGAGCACGCACCGACCAAGGACAGCTATCGCAGCTTCATGGAGGCGTCCGAGCCGCGCCGCCAAGAGTTGATCCGCCGGCTGAACAGCGTCCCGGGCGCGACCGGGCAACTGGTGCGGATGCGTGCCGATCTGCTGCGCCTTGGGCGTGGCGATCCGACGCTTGAACCGCTCGATCTTGATTTCCGGCATCTGTTCGCTTCGTGGTTCAACCGGGGCTTTCTGGTGCTGCGGCCGATAAGCTGGCAAAGTCCGGCGTATATTCTGGACAAGATCATCGCCTATGAGGCGGTGCACGCCATCGACAGCTGGGACGATCTGCGCGGCAGGTTGCAACCCGCCGACCGGCGCTGTTTCGCGTTTTTTCACCCCTCGATGCCCGATGAGCCGCTGATTTTCGTCGAGGTCGCCCTGACCCGGGGCATTCCGGGATCGGTGCAAGACCTGTTGGCCGGGCAACGCAAGATCCTGCCCGCAACCGAGGCGGACACCGCCTGTTTCTATTCCATATCGAACTGTCAGGCCGGGCTGGCGAAGATTTCTTTTGGCAATTTGCTGATCAAACAGGTGGCGGCCGATCTGGCGGCTGAACTGCCCGGTCTTGCCACCTTTGTCACCCTGTCGCCGATCCCCGGGCTTGCCCGTTGGGCACGCGACCAAGAGGTGCTGCTGGATGGCTCCGACGACACCGATCCGGCCTCGGCCGCCGCGCATTTCCTGCTGAAGGTTAAAGCGCCGGACGGCGGCCCGTCTGACCCGGTGGCGCGGTTCCATCTGGGCAATGGGGCGCTGATCCATGCGATCCACACCGGCGCAGACACTTCGGCCAAGGGGATGGCGCAGTCGGCAGGGGTGATGGTGAATTACCTCTATGATCTGGACAAGGTGACACGAAACCACGAAAAGTTCGCGACCGAACGCGCCATCGCCGCCTCGCCCGAGGTGACATCTCTGGCGGCGGGCCATGCTCCGGCCCGGTCTGAGGAAAGCTGAGATGACCGTTAACCCGCTGTATGATTCACTGTTCGACCTGCATGCCGGGAAGGAAACGCCGTTTCTGATCCTCGACTCAGGAAAGGTGATCAGCCATCGCGCCTTTCTGGCAATGGCAGCGCGGTTCGCCGGGCATCTGACAAAACTTGGCCTTTCCCCGGGCGACCGTGTGGCGGCGCAGGTGCACAAATCGCCCGACGCGCTGGCGCTTTATGCGGCCTGCGTTCAGGCCGGGCTGGTGTTTCTGCCGCTCAACCCGGCCTATACCCATGGGGAACTTGGCTATTTCCTCGAAAACAGCGGCGCCGCGCTGCTCGTCTGTGACGGAGCCGAAGCTGCCGCCCTGCGCCCGCTGGCCGAGAGGATGAACACGCAACTTGCCACGCTGAACGCCGACGGTTCGGGCAGCCTGAGCGATGGCGCAAGTGTCTGCCCCGACACCTTTGCCACCGTGGCGCGCCAAGGCGGCGATCTGGCCGCGCTGCTTTATACCTCGGGCACGACCGGACGGTCGAAAGGCGCGATGCTGACTCAGGACAACCTGATTTCGAATGCCCGCACTCTGGTCGATCACTGGCGGTTCGAAGCAAATGACGTTTTGCTCCATGCGCTGCCGATCTTTCATACACATGGATTGTTCGTTGCCACGAATGTGACGCTGATGGCCGGGGGCGCGATGATCTTTCTGCCCCGGCTCGACATTGACCGGCTGATTGACCTGATGCCCCGGGCAACCGTGCTGATGGGCGTTCCGACGTTTTACACCCGGTTGCTGGACGATCCACGCTTTACCCGCGATCTGGCCGGTCATATGCGGCTGTTCATTTCGGGCAGCGCGCCCCTGCTTGCCGACACCCACCGCCAGTTCGAGACGCGCACCGGACACCGCATCCTTGAACGCTATGGGATGACGGAAACCAACATGAACACCTCGAACCCCTATGACGGGGAACGGCGGGCGGGCACGGTCGGCTTTCCCCTGCCCGGGGTTACGTTAAAGGTCACCGATCCCGACAGCGGTGAACAACTGCCACAGGGTGAGATCGGCCAGATCGAGGTGCGCGGTCCGAATGTGTTCAAGGGATACTGGGAAATGCCCGACAAGACAGCGGCGGAACTGCGCGCCGACGGGTTTTTCATCACCGGTGATCTGGGCCGGATCGACGCTGACGGCTATGTCCATATTGTCGGGCGCAACAAGGATCTGATCATCTCGGGCGGCTATAACATCTATCCCAAAGAGATCGAAATGTTGCTGGATGAACAGCCCGGCGTATTGGAGAGCGCGGTGATCGGCGTGCCGCATCCCGATCTGGGGGAAACCGTGCTGGGTCTGATCGTGCCTGCACCGGGGGCCTCTCCCGATCTTGACGCCATCATGGCGGCGGCGCAGGTCGATCTGGCCCGTTTCAAACATCCGCGCAAACTGTTGATTGTCGATGCCCTGCCGCGCAATACCATGGGCAAGGTGCAGAAAAACCTGCTGCGCGATCAACTGTCGGAAACCTTCACCACGCCCTGACCGGGGCCGGACTTCTGCCCGTGATCAATCGGCTGTCGTTCGGCTACAGCCCGCTTGTGGATCGTCAAATCTGTATTGCTGCGATATGTCGGCCAGAAATCGAAACCCGGGGCAAGCGCATCATCCCCAGCCTTGGCCCCGGACCTGGCACAGAGCGGAGCAATTCATGGCGAAACTGTTTTTTCACTGGGGGAGCATGGATGCAGGCAAATCGACCCTGCTTTTGCAAACCGAACACAACTACCGCGCCAAGGGCATGGATTGTCATTTGCTGACCGCAAGGCTTGACGACAGGGCGGGCGAGGGTTTTATCGCCAGCCGCCTTGGGCTGCGCTCACCCGCCAAAACCTTTGCAAGAGACGACGATCTGTTCGAGAAAATCATGATTCCGGCCCAGGCGGCGAAAGTGGCTGCTGTGCTCTGCGATGAGGCGCATTTTCTGACTCAGCAGCAGGTGATGCAGCTTGCCCGCGGCGTAGACGAACTTAACATTCCGGTGCTGACCTATGGTCTGCGGACCGACTTTCGCATGCACCCGTTTGAGGGTGCCGCCGCCCTTCTTGCGATTGCCGATGTCATCCGCGAGATGCGATCGATCTGTGAATGCGGGCGGGCGGCGACGGCTGTGCTGCGGCTTGATGCCTCCGGCACGGCGGTTTTTACCGGCCCACAGGTTCAGATCGGCGGCAACGCGAGCTATAAATCCGTCTGCCGCCGCCATTGGTTTCAGGCGTTTCGCCAGCAAGATGAGGCGGCAATGGATTTGGCCAGTGCCCGCGATCAGCGTGGCTGAAGACGCGGTGTTATTTTCCGCCGGGCATATCCGTCATCATACGGCTCAGTGCGTCAAGACGCGGTGAGCCTGCCTTGGCGGCATCAGCCTCGAACTGTCGATAAAGCGCAAGAACGTCGCGGCCCCGGTCCGTCAGAACCGCGCCGCCGCCCCCGGCACCGCCGCGCGTGCTTTCGACCACTGGCGCGCTGAACATCGCGTTCATCGTCCCGATCAGGCTCCAGGCGCGCTTGTAACTCATGTTCATCTCACGGCCCGCCGCAGCGATCGAGCCACAGCGCCCGATGCGTTCAAGAAGTTCTGCCTTGCCCGGCCCCATGATCTCGTCCTCGCCAAAGACGATGCGGATGCGCAGACGGGGAGGACTGGTTTCGGGTTCCATCGCCAATAGTCGCGCGGTTCGCCGTCTCTGTGCAAGACCGCTTCCAAGGGCAACACCACCGAAGACGCGGTTCGGCTGTCCCAACCTTGGAACCGCCGCCGGATCAATCGAATGATCGCGCGATCTGCCGGGTCACACTGCCGTCGGCTGGATAAAGTGGGATCAAACAGGCCTGAAGTGCATGATAAAGATCGGGCTTTCCAGTGAACACCGTTTGCGACGGGGCAAGGGTGTCATCCAGTTCGGGAATCCATCCGCCACATTCCCGATCCAGAAAATACCGGTTGGTGAACCCCCAGATGCGACGATACCAGCCCTCGAATACGGCGTCGCCGGTCGCTCGATACAGGGTACTGGCGGCGGCGATGCCTTCGCAGCAGGGCCACCAATATCGATCGCGCACGATTGGCCGGTCGTCCCAATCAAGCGTATAGTAAAAGCCGCCATTGGCGGCGTCCCACCCGGTTCGGCATGCGGTCAGGAACAATTCCCGCGCCGCCACCGGCATCCAGTCAGCCGCCCTGCCCCCGAGTTCCCACAGTTGGATCAGCAGACGCGCCCATTCCAGAGCGTGGCCCGGCGTCACGCCTGCGGGGCGCAGCATTGGGTCGCCGGAATAACCGCGATCAACCGTCCACGCGGCGTCAAAATGCTCGGCCACCCGCCAGCCCTGCGCGCGGGCGTGGCGGTTTATGATCAGTGCGGCAATCGAATTGGCCTTGTCGAGATAGTGCTGCTCCTCCGTAGCCTCGAATGCCGCCATCAATGCTTCGGTCAGATGCATGTTCGAATTCTGACCGCGATAGGTGCTGATCGGCGACCAGTCGGCGTGATATTCCTCGGTCGTGGCCCCTGCCGCGGCATCCCAGAAACGCTCTTGCAGGATCCCGGTCACATCCGCCAACAGCCGGTCCGCGTCCGGATGACCGGCGACCTTTGCCGATGATGCGGCCAGCAGGACGAAGGCATGACCATAGGCCTGTTTGCTGTCGTCCACTGCGCCTCCGTCGCCGACACCCCAGAAATAGCCGCCGTTCGTGTTGTCCCGGTGCCGCTGCCAGATGTATTTCAGCCCGTGATCCACCGCATCATCCGCCCCCGGCAGGCCCAGCATATGCGCAATCGCGGCGCAATGAACCATCCGGGTGGTGCCGTGCAGCGCACGGACCGTCGAATCCGGCCACAGCGGCCGCCCGGCCCGGTCCAAAACGTGAAACCCGCCCACCGGATTGATCGAAACAGGCAAAAAGAAGGAAATCAGCCCCCGCGCCTGATCCATCAACCAGTCCCGGTGCACCGGCCTGTCGGTGAACGCGGGTCCGGCAACCTGTGGCCATTCTGTGCTGTCAGCCATGATCGTATCTCTTTTCGGTTTTTGCAAAGGCCGGATGGCGGTTACGTACAGTTATTAACGCGGGGTCAGGCGAATGGCGAACCGGGCTTGGCGGCCTGCGCGATAGGGGGTCGCGGATGCCCGGTCTCAGGCCAACCACCGTTCCGGCGCGATGACCGGCGGCGCCGCATTCAGCAAACCGATGTCAAACCCTGCCGCCGCCTTATAGTGCGCCATGAATGCGGCCCGTTCCGCGGCCGGAATAACCTCGTCGATCTGCTCGAACACACCACCGCAGCGTTCGTCTACCATGTTCAGCAATCCGAACGGCCCTGCCCCGCGATTGCGCAGGACCAGCGCCGACACCGGTCCGCACAACTGCGCGTCAAACGCCGCAGCGGCCTGCGGCGTCTGCCCATGGTCGCAGATCCTCGCCCCCAGCACCCTTGCGTCGACGATCGCCTGACTGGCGCCGTTCGACCCCGTGGGATACATCGCATGCGCCGCATCGCCGATCAGGACGACCGGCCCGTCCACCCAAGTCGCAACCGGATCACGGTCGATCATCGGGTTCTCGAAGGCCGCCCCGGCCTGCCGCAGCAAGGCAGGCACATCCAGCCAGTCATAGCGGAACGCCTCGAAATGATGGGCGAATGTATCGATCTCCACCGGTCGGAACCAGCCCTCGCCGGTCCAGCCCGCCGCGCTGTCCACCGTCACCTCGGCAATCCAGTTGACCGTTGCCAATCCGTCATCCCCGACCGGCGAAATCGGATAGATCACCAGCCGCTGGCGGTGGGTCCCGAGCCCGACAAAGGAGGCGCCGGTGCGAAGGGGCCGGGCACGCGCCGTGCCGCGCCACATCAAAGCACCGCCCCAATGTACCGGTGGTTGGTCGGGATGCATCTGCGCGCGGATCGCCGAATGAATACCGTCCGCCCCGACCAGCAGCGCGCCCGCTTCCTCGGTGATCGAACCGTCTTCTTGCAGCACCTGCGCGGTCACCCCATCGCCGCTGTGCGCATATCCCGTCACCCGCGCGCCAAGCCGCACCGCATCGACACCCATCCGTTCGATGACGGCCCGGTACAGCATCATCAACAGCGCGCCGCGATGCACCGCATATTGCGGCCAGCGATATCCGGCGTCCAACCCGCGCGGTTCGGCATGGATCGTCGCGCCGTTCAGCCCGACCAGCGCCCATTCCCGGACTTGCACGCCGATTTCGCCCAAGGCATCGGCTCCGAACCCCAGATCGTGCAATTCCCGGACCGCGTTGGGTTGCAGGTTGATCCCGACGCCCAACGGCCGCATCCGACGCGAGGCTTCGAACACGGTGCAGGGCACGCCGATCTGGTGCAGCGTCAGCGCCATCGCCAACCCGGCAATGCCTCCGCCCGCGATCAACACAGGTTTCCCGGCCATGATTGAGCTACTCCCCATTTCGCCAACGCCCCCGCCCGTGTCGCCAGCGCCCCCGAACGTCATCCTGCGCGGTCCCGGAGCGAAAGAAAAGCCAACCGCCGCCCCTGCATGCCGTCACACGAGATCTGCACTGCCATCTCAGCCCGAACCGCTTTCGGCTTCTTCTTTGTCCAAATACTCATGCAATAGCGTCAATCAAAGCGGGGTAAGTGCAATGAAACCGCTTGGGGTCCACCGGGCACCCTGTTCGCAGAGAGACCGCCAAGTGGATCAGTCACGGCATAAAATCCGGATTGGCCTGATTTCGATTGCCGAATCGCGGTAAGGTTTTCAACCGACGTCAGGGCTTCGCACTCCCATCGCCCAGCAGAGCGACTGCATCAGGCGCGCGCAGTCCGAACTACAGCAATTAACCGACGGAGTTTCGCCAGATGCCGACGACAATGCGTATTGCTCACGCCGGGTTTTGAATTCCCTTGCTTTGCTCCTGTCAGCGGCGTTGCAGGGCGATCATCGCCAGCGCCAGCACACTGGACCCAAGGATCAGCAGCAGCGACACAGCGTTCAGCACCGGCGTCGATCCCTCCTTGAGGCGGTCGAACATGGTGATGGTCAACGGCGCGTCCGAGCCGACCAGCATCAGCGTGGTGTTGAAATTCTCGAAACTCATCAGAAAGGCGACGACAAAGGCACCGATCAACGCAGGCAGCAAATAGGGAATTGTGATCGTGCGCACCGCTGTCAGGGGGGTTGCGCCAAGGTTCAGCGCCGCTTCCTCCAGAGACCGGTCAAATTTGATCAGCCGGGCCGATATCACCAGCGTCGCAATGGTGGTGATGAAAGAAAACTGACCGGCGATGACCAGCACAAGACCGGGACGCAGGGCGTCGACGTAAAGACCCGATGCGTCCTGAACCACCCCGGCGATCCGGCTGGAAAACACCAGTATCGAGATCCCCAGCACGATCCCCGGCACCACCAGAGGCAGCAGCATCAGGATATATAGTAACCCGCGCCCCGGAAAGCTGTAGCGGTTGAACAGGAATGCATTGGTCGTGCCGACCAGGACAGACAGCCCCGAGACGAAGATCGCGACAAAGACCGATGTGCCGATCGACGACAGGATCCGGCGTTCGTGAAACAGGCCGATCTGCGGGCGCGCGTCGCCAAAGAACCAGCCCCAGGTGAACCCCTGCCAGGGCAGCGACGGAAATTGGCTGTCGTTGAAGGCAAAGACGACAACGGTGGCAAGAGGCAGCGCCAGCCACAGGAAAAACACCAGCACATAGGCTTTGTAGATCAGTTTTACCGCGCCCGACTGAGGGATCGACGGGATCATTTGCCCTCTCCCATCGTGCGCTCAAGGGTTTGTCCGGTCAGCCGCAAGATGCTCCAGACGATCAGCGAGGATGCGCCAAGAAGGCAGAAGCCGAAGGCGGCGCCAAGCTCCCAGTTGAAGCGGACGATGAATTGGGAATAGATCAGCTCGGTGAACCACAGGCTGCCCTTGCCGCCCAGCATGGTGGGCGTCAGATAGTTGCCAAGGCTCAGCATGAACACCACGATGCAGCCCGAAACGATCCCCGGCATAGCGTGGGGAATGACGATTTCCCGCAGCACGCTGAAACCCGATCCGCCAAGGTCATAGCCCGCCTCGATCACCGCATCGTCCAGACTTTCCAATGTCGTGGTCAGTGGCACTACCATGAACAGCATCGAAGTATAAACGAGGCCCAGCATCATCGCCGCGTCATTATACAGCATTTCAATCGGTTGATCGGCCAGACCCAGCCATTGCAGGAACCCGCTGATCACCCCGGTTTCGCGCAACAGGATGATCCAGCCGAAGGTGCGCACCAGCTCGGACACCCAGAACGGGATCAGGCACATCAGGAACAGTGCGGCCTGACTGCGGCCCTTGGCGATCTTCGCGATATAGTAACTGATCGGAAAGGCGATGATCAGGGTGATCACCGTGGCCAGAACCGACATGATCGCAGTGCGCAAAAAGGTCACAATATAGAGCGGTTCGGTGATGAAAGCGGCATAGTTGTCCAGACTGGGGACATATTCGCGCGGGGCGACACGGGTGCGCAGGGATACGATGGCCATGTCGATATGCGGCAGGATGATCAGCAATCCCAGCCACAACACCAAGGGCGCCAGCAAAAGATAGAACCCAAGGCCCCGGCCCGTCACGACGCCGTGTCCGCAAAACACAGCGTCTGTTCCCGGGTCCAGCCGATCTGCACCTCGGCGCCCTTGTCGAGATTGGCAAAACCCGCCGATTGCGGCAGTGCCACGTCGATCTCGCTGCCCGATTGCGGGTCGCGGACCAGAACGCGGCTGTTGGCCCCGTTGAACAGCATCGCCGTCACCTGAACTTTCGTGCCGAATGCCTGATCCTGCATCGCGGCGGCGTCCGGTCCGATGCTGATCGCTTCGGGGCGCACGAACACGGAGACCTTGTCATTGGTCTTCAGACCGTCCGCCGGGGCGCGCAGGGTCAGTCCCGCATCGGTCTGCACCTCGGCGGTGTCGCCTTCCACGCGGGTCACTCGCCCGCTCCAACGGTTTGCCTCGCCGACGAAACCGGCGACGAAAGCGGTGGCAGGCCGATAGTAAAGATCGCGGGCCGCGCCGATCTGTTCAAAGCGACCGGCGTTCATCACCGCCACGGCGTCAGACATCACTAGGGCTTCGCCCTGATCATGGGTGATATAGACAAAAGTGGTGTCAAATTCAGCCTGCAGCGATTTCAGCTCGATCTTCATCTTCTCGCGCAGCTTCAGATCCAGCGCGCCCAGCGGTTCGTCCAGCAGCAGAACCTCGGGTTCAAGCACCATGCAGCGGGCAATGGCGACACGCTGACGCTGGCCGCCCGAAAGCTCGGACACTTTGCGCGCACCGATCCCGGGCAGGCTGATCCGCTCCAGAACCTCGCCGGTGCGCCGGGTGATTTCCGCCTTGGCCACGCCCTGACGGCGCAGCCCATAGCCGATATTTTCGGCCACGTTCATCATCGGGAACAGGGCAAGATGCTGAAACACCATGTTGACCGGGCGCTTGTTGGGCGGCACCCCGAGAACCGAGCGGCCGCGGATCAGGATATCGCCGCTGCTCGGCTCGAGAAACCCGGCAATCATCCGCATGATCGTCGTCTTGCCGCAGCCAGACGGGCCGAGAATGGAAAAGAACGACCCCGCAGGCACCGAGAAATCCACATCCTTGACGGCAGTTATGTCGCCGAACCGCTTGGTAAGGCCGCGGCATTCCAGATCGGGGGCTGAATCGGCGCTCATGGATAGTCCTGTCTATCGGAAAGGTGCGGTGGCCCGGCGCAAACCGGGCCACCTGTCTTTGGCAGTCAAATGGGCCTTATTTGGCCGATTGAATGCGGTCCAGAGCTTCGCCTTCGATCCGCTCAAGGGTCGCGGGCACGGGCGGATACCAACGGATATTGTCCACCGCTTCGGGCGGGAAGCTGGCCTGATACTGCGCTTTCAGCGTATCGTTGACGAACTCGTCGGCCCCCTTGGAAGCCGTGAAGTTGCCGGCGGATTCCGTCACCATCGCGGCGATTTCCGGCTGCATCACAAAGTTGATCCAGTCATAAGCGGCCTGATCGGCCCGCCCCTGTGCCGGCAATGCAAAGGTATCGACCCACCCCAAAGCGCCCGACGTCGGCGCGACAAAGTTGATGTCGGGATTGTCGGCGTTCAGCTTCCAGCCACCGGTGTCCCAGGCCATGGAAGCCACCGCTTCGCCCGAGCGCATGAAGTTCAGCAGCTCGTCACCACCACCCCAATAGGCCTTCACAATCGGCTTGCACTCGATCAGCTTGGCCTCGACCTTGTCGAGGATGTCCTTATAGGCGGCTTCGTCTTCGTAGGCCGCAAAAGGGTCCATCCCCATGGCAAAGGCAAATCCGATCAGCGTGGGACGCTTCAGGCGATAGCTGACCTTGCCCTTCAGTTCCTCGTTGCACAGATCGGTGTAATCCTTGACGTCGCCCGCTTCGGCGGCGTTCACGATCAGACCGGATGTGCCCCAGATGTCGGGCAGGCCATAGACCTCACCGTCGACAGTGGTGTTCGTCTTGGTCGACTCAAGCATCGAGGGTATGAACAGTCCGGTCTCTATCTTGCTCATATCAAAGGGCTTGTAGATGCCGAATTCGCGCTGTGGTCCGGCGATGCGGTCCTGACTGGGCTGGGCAAGATCGAACCCGCCGCCCCCGGTCGCGCGCAGTTTGGCGATCATTTCTTCGTTGTTGGACAGGGTCACCTCGACGGTGTGCCCGGTCGCTTCCTCGAACTTGTCGATCACCGCGTCGGGGGCATAACCACCCCATGTCAGCAGGCGCAGCGTCTCGGCGCTGGCCGGTGCAGCCAGCACCAGCGCGAGTGCCGTGGCGGCAAGATATTGTGTTTTGGTCATTTCGACTCTCCCTGATAGATTCGAACATCGTGTCAGGCCGTCTCGGGCTTGTGAAGCCATCGTGACGGCAGGCACGATCATTTTTCGCGAAATCAATACATTATTGCCCTGCATGGCCTTGACGCACAAAGCCGTTGCAGACCGGGCGTCCCCTTTCCCCGCACACAACTATCCCACGATCTTACAATTTTTGTGACAGGTATGCCGAGCGCAGTATAGCCGTTCATCATCGCGATACGGACCTGGACTTTGACGACCTCTCGGTCGAAGCTCCCTGCCATAAGGCGCTGCCCCCGCAATTTTACGCAGCGCATCTTGGTCTCGACGCGACTTTGCCCAAGGTGCCCCCATTCTTTCGACAGGATCTGGCGCTTCCCAAGCTACTCTTTGCTCCTGCTGATCGGGTTGCGTTACGCGGCGGCTTAGAAGATCAAGGTTCCCCTCGCCGGTCTGGGGGGCGGAGGAAAGCCTTGCTGCGCTGTCCCGCCATGAAGGGGTCGACGAGAGCCTGTCGTCGTCCTGGTCAACGGAATTCCTCGACTCCGGCGAAAACCGGCCCGCAGAAGATACAGCCCCGGAAGGCGATTGCGTCCAATGCGCCCGCCCCCATCGGGTTCAGGGGATAGCGCGCTTGCAGCACCGAAAGCCCGCCCGGGACCCACCAGTGGGTCACGGGCGACTAGTCGCCGATCCTGCCAATCTGCCCAGGACCGCAGCTCCGGTCGGAAGCGCTTGATCGGCCTGAACTTCTGATCCCGCCGGGCTCGCATCCGGCCGGATCGCGCACTGGTGGCCGGGCCGGGAGGCACGAACGGAACCCTTGACCCAACGTCAACTTCTCGCGATAGTTGTATCGATAGGTTAGAAAGTTTGTTTCTGCGCCTTTTGCCTGGCGACAGGCGGTATTCATTTTTTCTAAGTATGCCAGTCGGCACCATCGCACTGCATTCATTGCGGAGATGACCGATGCCTGGAGCATCGACCGAAGCGGAAGAACATACAGCCGCGCCGAGGCAGACCCGCACGGGACGCCCGGCCCCGATAAGACTGGTCATTCTCAGCGCCGTTCGCCTTGTGCACGAGGGTGTCGCAGGCAGTTTCGACCCTGTGACCGGCGTGAGGGTGGTTGAACACACCGAGATTTCTTCCGAGGCCTTCCCGCGCATCGGCCAGTTGCGGCCCGACGCGGTGCTTGTGGATGTGACGACCCGAAAGGGGCTTCAGGTGCCCCGGCGGATTCAGCAGTTCTGCCCTCAGGCGGCCTTGATCGCCTTTGCGGTGGCCGAGGTCGAAGAGGAGGTGATCGCTTGCGCCAATGCGGGTTTCTGCGGCTATGTCTCGCGGCAATGCGGGGCGAGCGACCTGCTGCAGGCGCTGTATGACTCGCTCGACGGCCGCCTGTGCTGCCCGCCTCACATTTCCTCCGCGCTGTTCCGGCGGTTGGCTCATCACAGCGAGCCACCGGCCCCGCATTCCTCTCTCGACTGTGCGGTCCTGACCCCGCGCGAAACGGAGATCATTACGCTTGCCGACACCGGGCAAACCAACAAGGAAATCGCCCGCGAGCTGCGGATCAGCGACTCGACGGTGAAGAACCACATGCACAACATATTGCAAAAGCTGATGGTGTCGCGCCGCGGCGAGGCCCTGTCCCGCCTGCGCTCGCGCCCCATCGTCTAGGCCGAGCCCCCGGCCCTGCCCATCAAGACCCGCCCTAAAGGTCCAGACCGCACGACCCCCGGCAAATGCGCCGGGACGGTGGTTCTGATCGAGGTTTTGCCAACTGATGGCGCTGGCTGAACGGACGGTACCACGGAACTTTTGCATTTCCTTTCCGCTAGATAGGAAACTTCTCCCTACCGCAGGCCGGGAAGATCGCACCGGCTTTGCACGCCAGTGGCCACTGGCGGTGCCTCACCAGCCGTTCATCCGCATCCCCACACGACGGCCCATGGAAGGGCCTATGCACTGGCCCATTCGGACCATGGGAAAAGGGCGCAAGGGTCTGGACCGCCCGGTGGACCATCGGGTCCATTGCTCTGGGGCAGGCCTCGCTTTTACGCTGCATGAAAGCGGATTCCCTAACCAGGACTGTGCAAGTGACGACGACAATCTTCCTCGCCAACATGCCACGAATGCTGGAGGACATCGTCCAGACGGTCCTGAAGCGCTCGCCTGGCTTTCGCGTCGCCCGGCAGGGCGGCACCACGGGCGACCTGCTTGGTGCGGCCGCCGCTTCCGGCGCAAGCGCGATCATGCTTGCAGTTCCGGATCCCCGCGCACCTTTCACGAATGATCCCCGTCTTGCACTGCTCGACAATCTTGTGGTGCTCGCCCTAAGCGAGAGCGGCGCAGAGGCGTGGCTGTACAGGCTTTCCTGCGACGGGCAACCGCTGCCAGAGACCTCTTCCGACGCGCTGCTTGACGCACTTTCAACGGCAAGGCGGGTGTGACATGGACGGCACCATCATAGCAGATGCCAGCGAAACCCTCCGCGCCCTCGTCGAGGACGGGGTGCGCATCGCCTTCCCCGCCGCCACTGCAACGCTGGAACCGCCGAACCTCGCGCAGCCGCAGGCCAACGAGATCGCGGTCTCGGTCTGGCTGCACATGGTCGAGCGCCATCCCGACCTGCTCAACGTGCCGCCGCGACGCGTCGCGGTGGATCGGGTCGAGCGCCGCCCCCTGCCGCTGCGCCTGCATTACCTCATGACGCCGCTAGGCGCGGACACGCTGACCCGCCAGCGGGTATTGGGCATGGCGATGCAGACCATGCATGACAACGCTTTCGTCGAGCCCGGCGACCTTGAACAACCGCTGATCAACGCACGCATCCGCAGCCTGTCGATCCACCTCAATTCCCAATCGCTGGAGGATTTGACACGGGTCTGGCACGCGCTCACCCGACCCTACGAACTCTCCGCCTGCTATCTCGTGGACGTGTTGCCCTTGCCCTCCATGCGTGAGGATCGCGCCGGGCCACCGGTGGTGGAGAAGCGCCTGGAATACGCCGCGGTGCCCTCGGGAGGTCGGTCATGAGCCTTGCCCCCCGCACCCTCGATCGGGAAATCCTGCAGGTGGGTCTGGCAACCTTCCGGGTGTTCGGAACCGACGGACTGCCGCTGGCTCGTCTGACCCTCGATCTCGACGGACCGCCCGGTGTGACCGCACGCCATCTCGGCTCCGGCCTCGTCGGCCTCTCGGGTGATCCCGACACCGCGTTCCCACCGGCCCCGGCGCCGCTGGACGCCACGCTCACTGTCGGGGAGGTCGGTTACCGCTCCGAGACGCTTGCCATCTCGGTTGCCCAGAACGCCATCCTGCCGGAAAACCTGCCCGACATAGTTCTCAGGCGTCAGCCCGGCGTCCTGCAGGGCCGGGTTGTCCGAGAGGCCGATGGCACGCCAATCACCGGCGCGACGATCTCGGTCGTGCCGGTACCGCCTGTCGCCGGGGAGCACCTGATCGAACTGGCCACGCCCTTGCCCTGGGATGTTCCCCCCGGAACCCAGATCGATGGATTTGGCCTTGCAGCTGTGGCTGGACCTGTCCCTGTCAAGACACTCGGGGCCACCGCAAATGCCGGGGACAGGGCGCTCCTGCTCGATGACCGCCAGAGCCTTGCTGCGGGGCAGTACCTGCGCCTTGGCGCGGGCCGCAGCCGGTCTCTGGCCGAGATCGCAGCCGTCTCTCCGGTGCCGGCGGATCTCACGCAACCCGGGCTGGTCTTTCTGGTCGGCCCGCTTCCCGCCAGCGCGCCTCAGGGCGCACCGGCCGCGCCGATGACCCTGGGCGGCCTCGTACAGGGCGGGCAGAGCATCGGCACTGCGCGGAGCGGCGAGGCTCTCCTTCTCACGGATCAGCCGGTGCAGGGCATGCTGCTGCGCATCGGCCCAGCTGCAGACGATCGGGTGATGGCCCCTCTCGACCCGACAGACGCAGACGGGCGCTATACGATACCGGGCCTCGCCCGATTTCCCTTTCTTGAAGTCACGGCCAGCGCCGCCGGCTTCACCGATCAAACCCGTACCCTGACTCAGACCTCAAGTTTGCGCATGCAGCTCGATTTCCGGCTCGCACCGTAACCCCAGCCAACGAGGACACGCGACATGGCAGAATATCTCGCCCCCGGCGTCTTTGTAGAAGAAGTGGACCTGAAACCACCCGCGATCGAAGGCGTAAGCCTCAGTGCCGCGGGCTTTGTCGGCGCAACCCGGCGCGGGCCAACCGATGGCGGGCCAGTGCTGGTCACCGGCTATCCGGAGTTCCTGCGCACTTTCGGTGGGCCATTCGATCCGACCTCGCCGGTGAACCCGGTGGGCGATCTGCCTTTCGCCGTCGAAGGGTTCTTCGCCAATGGCGGGCGGCGGCTCTACGTCCGGCGCGTGGCCCCGGCGGGCACGACTCCGGCCGCGTTCTCGATGAGCGGCGGCATCCTGACACGGCTGCGCCCCGGCGAGGCTGCGGTGGTCGGCCAGACGACCTTCCGCCCGCAATCCCTGCGCGGGCTGCGCGACGGGTTGAACGTCACCTTCCAGACCAACGTGAGCGGGGTCGCCTATAGCTCCAGCGCGCTGACCATCGCCGCCAACGGGATTGACCGCGATACCGGCACGGTGACCCTTACCGCGGCCATCGACATCGCCCCCGCTGGCCCCAACACACCGGCGTCGTTCGCCCCGGGCGCCACAGGAGTCGTCACCAACGCCAACGACATCGACGCGGCCGGGCTCATCGACACGGGCGCGCGCCAAGTGATCGGTGACCTGTTTGCCGCCAATGGCGGGGCCTGGGGCGACGGCCTTGTCGTCACCGCGCAACATGGCGACGGCGCGCAGTCCACGCTCGCAGGCTTTATCTTCGGCGCGGTCGACGACAACCGGATCCAGGTCGTCTCGACGGCCGGCTTCTATCCCGGCGCATGGGTGGAGATCGACCGCGGCCCCAACGCCGGTAAACGGTACCGCCAGCTTGATCACGTCGAAGGCACGGTGCTGGTTCTGCTCGGCGGGGCCCTCGTGGCCGGAGACGTCGCCCCGGCCCCGGCCGGGTCCATCACCCGATTCACTGTCTGCGAGTTCACGCTGACCGCCCGCTTCGAAACCCAGAGCGAAACCTTCACCGGCCTTACTCTGGCCAATGTGCCGGGGCACTTCATCACCGAAGTCCTGCAACGCTCCAGCCTGATCCGCATGGAAGAGGCCGCCTTGCCGCTCAACGCACCACTCTTCGGCACCAACACCAACCCCCTGCTCTTCCCGGCGGGCGACGATGGTGCGCGGATCACGCTGGCTGTGTCCGGCGTCGATGCTGTCCCCTCGGCCAACGACATCGTCGGCACCGACAACGGTCCCGGACAGCGCACCGGCCTCTTTTCGTTCGAGGACGAGCCGAGCCTCGGCATGATTGCCGCTCCGGGCTGGGGAGACCTCGTGGTCAAGCAGGCGATGATCGACCAGTGCGAGCGGTTGAAGTACCGCATTGTCCTGCTCGACCCGCGGCTGGTGGGCGGCGTCGCCCCCAACATCCAGCAGATCCGCGACCAGCGAAACGAGGTCGACAGCCGCTATGCCTCTGTCTTCTACCCCCGCATCATGGTGCCGACGGCGCTGGGTGGCACCGGGCGGGCCATCGCGCCCTCGGGGCACGTGGCCGGGCTGATCGCGCGGGTGGATTCCGTGCGCGGGGTCAACAAGTCACCCGCCAACGAGATCGTTCGCGGGATTCTGGGTCTGGAGAGCACCGTCAACCAGCGCGAGCACGAGGTGCTGAACCCCGAGGCGATCAACGTGATCCGCGACTTCCGCGGCGACCGGCGCGGCATCCGCCTCTATGGTGCGCGCATGGCCACCAGCCTGCAGGACTGGCGTTACACCTCGGTGCGCAGGCTGTTCATCTTTATTGAGAAATCCATCGAGATCGGCACCGCCTGGGCCGTCTGGGAGCCGAACAATCCCACCACCTGGCAGCGGCTCATCGACAGTGTCAACGCCTTCCTGACGCGGCTCTGGCTTGATGGCGCGCTGTTGGGGCTGAAGAAGTCCGACGCCTTCTTCATCGACTGTGGGCTCAACACCATGACGCAGGACGACGTCGACAACGGGCGGCTGATCATGACCGTCGGTGTCGCCGCGTCGAAACCCGCCGAATTCGTCATCATCCGGATCAGCCAGATGGCTTCCGGCGCATTCATCGATGAAAGCTGAGGAGGTTTCCAAATGGCAAACGGCAACCGGATCGACCCCTATCTGGGCTATATGTTCAGCGTCAGTATCGGCGCGATCACCAACATCGGCTTTCGCGAGTGCATGGGGCTCTCGCTTGAAGTGGCACCGGTGGAGTACCGCGAAGGCAACTCGCGCAATCTGAACGTCAGAAAACTCTACGGGCTGCGCACCTTCCAGAACCTCCAGTTCAAGCGCGGCATCATCGAGGACCGGCAGCTCTACCTCTGGTACCTTGAGGCGCTGAACGGCAACGCCCCCCGGCGGGACGGTTCGATCACGCTCCTCGGCCAGGATGGAGAGCCCACAGGCTGGCACTGGTTGTTCTTCGAGGCCTTTCCGACCAAGTGGGAGGGTCCAAGCTTCAACGCCACCGCCAACGAGGTCGCGATCGAAGCGTTGGACATCGCGGTGGAGCGGATCGAGGCGCAGGTCTGAATGCGCACTCCGGGGCTTCATATCCTGCCACCAGCGCCTCCGGCGCGGATCGACGCGAGCCGTATCGATGTACCCGCCTTCATCGGCGTGGCCGAGCGGGGCACCATCGGGCAGAGCGTGGCGCTCTCGGGCTGGCCGGCCTACCGCGAGGTTTTCGGCGGCTACCTTCCCAATGCGCATCTCGCCTATGCCGTCTTCGCCTTTTTCGAGAACGGCGGCGCGCGCTGTCATGTGACCCGCGTCGCAGCCCCGGCGGCCGAGACGCAATCGGACCCGCTCCAGCCGCTCTCGGGCGACGGGATCACCGCAGCGGTGGTCGCCTCGGCCGGATTCGTTGCGGGCGCGGCGATACATGCATCCCAACAGATCGAGACCGCGTCCGTCGGCCCGCAGCCCGCCGACCGGGCCTCCTCCATCGTGGCGTCGACCGCCGGGCTCCAGGCCGGAACGATGGTCCGGGTCCGCCAGGGGGACCTGACCCAGCTCTGGCGGGTGCTGTCCCGCGTCGACGACGCCGCCAGCGCGATCACCTTCCGGGAGCCGCTGACGCTCGACTACGACCTCACCCAGCAGATCCATTTCACCGTGACCCATACCGCAACCCGGCTCATGGCCACCGCGGGCGGCAATGTGCTGACCTTCACCCGCCCCCTGCCGGGCAACATCGTGCGCAACCGGCAGATCGACTATCGCAGTGGCCGCGGCACGGCGGGGGGAGAGTTGCCCTCCGAGCGTGGCGTGCCGCTGCTGCGAATACAGGCAAGTTCACCGGGGGCTTGGGGAAACGCGCTGGTGGTCCGGCTCGCGCGCGGCTCGGCGGCCGAGACCGAGACCCGCACCCGCCCAGCGCCTCTGCCACCCGACGCGCCGAACCTGCTCTCGCTCGCGCGGATTCAGGGCCTGCCCGTCGGCGCGACACTGACGCTCCAACAGGAGGGTGCCGCCCCGGTGCGCCGCCGGGTGGCCGGGGTGCTCGGCCCGGAGCGGCAGATCCGGCTGGATGCAGACTTGCCCGTCAGCTTTTCCATGGCTCAGGCGGCCTCAGGCGTCCGGCCGGTTCGGCTGCGGCGCGAGACCTTCACCCTCTCCGTAGTGGAGCGGGACCGGCTGGTGGAGCTGCATTCGGATCTCGATCTGCCCGAAGCAGGCGTCTTGCCGCTTATCGCGGGCAGCCGGATTATCGCCGAGCGTCTGGCCATCGCCAGCGAGCCCTATCCCCTGCCCCATCCCGAGCAACTCGCGACATCCGGCGCGCTGCGACTTGATGGCGGGCTCGACGGAATCGCCGCGCTCTTGCCCGAAGACTTTCTCGCCGGGCTCGCTCCCTATGACGACGAGGACGAGCCTGCGGCGATCGCCATGCCGGACATCCAGCCACCTGTCATAGCCGCCTCCGAGACCCTGCCGTCTCCCCCGGTGGTCCCGGACCCTTGCGCCCTGGACCCATCGGCCGCGGTTCCGATCCCCGACAGACTCTCGACCATCGTCGAAGCCGCACCGGTCATTTCGGCCGGGGCCCACGCCGCGCTGGCCCGCGCACTGGTCGCACATTGCGAAGGCCGGGGTGATCGCATCGCCGTGCTTGACGCCCCGCGCGATCTCGACGCCGCAGATCCCTTTGACCCGGAGAGCGCGATCGACTGGGCCTTGGGACAGGCCAGCTCCTATGCCGCGCTTTACTGGCCTTGGGTCTTGGCCGTGGACCCGCTGGACAGGCTCGGCGGGCTTCGCACCATCCCGCCCTCTGGGCACGTCCTTGGCGCATGGGCCCGGTCCGATGTCGCCCACGGGACACAGAAGGCCCCGGCGAACCAGCCGCTGCTGTTTGTCGAGGCGCTGAGCCGCGAGACAGACACCGCACGGCTGGGCCTGCTCAATGCGGGGGGCGTCAACTCGATCCGGCCTTTCACGGGCGCAGGCGTCCGGATCTACGGCGCGCGCACACTCTCGCCACAGCCAGACCTTGCGCTGCTCAACGTGCGGCGCATCCTGATCCAGCTTCGCCGCAGTCTGCGCCAGTCCTTGCAATGGGTCGTGTTCGAACCCGACAACGCTGCGCTGCGCCGCCGGTTGCAGACCGCCGTCGAAGGATTTCTCGAACGCTGGTGGCGGGCTGGGCGGTTTGCAGGTGCCACGGCAGATCAGGCCTTCCTCGTCCACATCGCCCTGCCCGAGGCGCTTGGGCCCGGCACCCTGCTTGTCGAAATCGCCGTCGCCCCCGTGCGACCGGCGGAATTTGTCGTGCTTACCGTCACCCGGATCGACGAGGCCATCTCGATCGGCGAACCGGCGGTGTCGGCGGGCGTGGCGCAGGGAGGTGCGGCATGACCGGCGACCGAAACGATCCTGCCCTCGCCTACAACTTCGAGGTCGAACTGGTGGACGCCCAGAGCGTCGGCGCGTTCCTCTCTCTCACCACCGGCGTGCCCTCCAAGGCGGGGTTCAGCGAGGTATCGGGACTCGAGGTCTCGATCGAACCCGAGAAGTACAAGGAAGGCGGCAACAACGGCACCGAGCTTGTGTTCCCCGGTGCGGCAAGCTGGTCGACGCTGAAACTGCGCCGCGGCGTGGTGAAAAGTTCCGACCTCTGGGACTGGCACATCGGCTTTATCGAGGGTCGCGGCGTGCGGCGCGACGGTGTCGTCACCCTGCTCGACCAGAACCGTGACGCCGTGCGCTCCTGGCGTTTTCTCAATGGCCTGCCGGTGAAGTGGCTGGGACCGAATTTCAACGCGATGGAGGCGGCGGTCGCGATTGAGGAGATCGAGATCGCGCATGAGGGCATCACCGGCACCGGCAGCCCCAACCTTGTCAGCGCCATCGGCGCCTTGTTCTGAAGGAGACCGCAATGGACGACGTGCATGTCGAAACCCTGAACGTGGACATCACCGCCACCGATGGCGGCAGCCTGACCCCGGCGCAGGAGGCCCGCGTGCTGACGCTCGTCCGCCAGATTCTCGCTGACGACACCCGCAAGCGCCAACTCCAGAACGCCAACCGCAACCTCGGCCAGCCCGCCGACCGCACATTCGAGGGAGGCTGAGCCATGGTCCAGGCGCTTGCAAAGGCAGAAATCCACAGGCTGAACCCCGACGGCACGCCTGCGGGCAAGTCGCTTACAGTGCAGTTCAATCCCAACGAATACACGCTGGTCAAGGGTGCCAAGATCGCCCAGATCCCGATTTTCGGCATCGACAGCCCGATCCTTCAATTCGTCGCCGGCACCTCGGAGACGATGAGTTTCGAGCTCTTCTTCGACTCCACCGAGGACGGCACCGGGACCGAGGCCAAGCCGGTCACCAAACGCACGGATGAATTCTATGATCTGATCAAGATCGACGGCGAGACCCACGCGCCGCCGGTGGTGCTGTTTGCCTGGGGGGCTGATACCTTCCCCGGCCACCGCCGCCCCGACAGCCAAAGCCGCCACGGGTTCAAGGCGCTTGTGGAGCAGGTGCGCCAGCGCTTCACCTATTTCTCCAGCCTTGGCGTGCCGCTCCGGGCAACGCTGAGCCTGACGCTGAGGGAGTACAAGACCCTTGACCAGCAGATCGCCGAACTGAACCTGCGCTCACCCGACCACACCAAGGCCCATGTGGTGCAGACCGGCGAGACCATCACCCGCATTGCGCAGAAGACGGCGGGCGATCCGCGCTCCTGGCGGCGGATCGCCGAGGCCAACGCAATCGACGACCCATTCTCCCTCGCACCTGGCACGCAGCTTGCCGTGCCTCCGGAGGTATGACCCATGGCACCCCCGGCAAGCCCCACCCTGATCGAACTGGCGAAAACCAACGCCTCCTACTACGTGCCCACCTTCGAGCTGCGGGTGAAGGGCGCGCCGCTGCCGCGCAACGTGGTGCGGGACGTGGCCGAAGTCGTCTACGAGGACAACGTGGACAAGGTGGACGGCTTTCACCTTTCGCTTGCCAACTGGGACGCCACCGAGCGGCGGCCGAAATATGTCGGCCTGTCAAAGGACCGCCAGAACACCAAGGATGCAAAGCTGTTCTCACCCGGCAACGAGGTACAGCTTTTCATGGGCTATCAGGGCGATCTGACGCTGTTGATGACCGGCTATATCACCATGCTGGATGTGGAATACCGCGAAGACGGGGCGACCGCCCTCACCGTGCACGGACTCAACGTGATCGACCGGCTGCGCCAGCGGCAATTCACCTGGACCTGGCCCGATGACGGGGCAAAGACGATCCGCGACAGTGACGTCGCGCTCGCCCTCGCCCGCCCGGCGGACGACAAGAAGGGCCGCCCCGGACTTGGAATGCGGGTGCGCATCGACAAGGGCGCGCGGGATCGCGAGCCTCCCGTGGACCACATCATGATGAACAACGAAGTGCCCATCGTCTTCCTGCTCGAGCGGGCCCGGCGGCGCGGCTATGAGGTGACCATCGACGAAGAGATCCAGCCCAGCGGGAAGTCGGAGCAGATCCTGTATTTCGGCCCGACGATCTCGCTCAAGGACGTGAGTTACGTTCTGGAATGGGGCAAGTCGCTCACCAGCTTCAAACCGGTCTTTTCCTCGGCCAAGCAGCTCTACGCCGTCACCGTCACCGGCTGGGACCGGCGCAAGAAGGCGAAGATCTCCGAGCGGGTCACGCTGGATTCGATGGACCCGGTCGATCTGCCGAACAAGGACCTGATCGAGCCCGCGCGAGTGGCAAACCGCGAGGACGTGATCACCGACCATCCGGTGAAATCCAAGGAAGAAGCCAAGCGCCATGCCACCGACATCCTGCGCGAGCAGCAGCACCAGATGATCACCGCCGCCGGCGAGACGGTGGGGCTGGTGGATCTGCGCGCCGGCCGCGTGGTCGCCATTCGCGGCACCGGCGTCCCCTTCGACGGCAAGTACTTTGTGACGGGCACAAGGCACACGATCGGCATCAACGGCTACCGCACCCGGTTCCAGGCACGCCGCATCAACCCGGAAACATGAGAGGACCGCCATGAAACGCTCTGACGCACAACGCCCCCGAATGTCCGGACAGACGATTGCCACGGTGGTGTCGCTTGATGATCCGGATGGCGAGGGCAAGGTCCTGCTGGAATTGCAGACGCAGGAGGGCCGCAGCGTGCTCGCCTGGGCGCCGGTTGTCACACCCATGGCCGGAAACGGCCGCGGCTTGTGGGCAATGCCGGAAGAAGGCGACGAGGTCCTCTGCGGCTTTCTCTACGGCGACCCCGAGCATCCTTACATGTTGGGTGCGCTCTACAACGGGAAGGACAAGCCGCCCTCGACCTCCTACCGCGAGCGGCGCTGGTCGTCGCTGGTGCATCCCGGTTTCCGGATGCTCGACAAGGAGGGGGAGAAGGGCGACTTCGGCGCCGTCGTGATCGAGGATCATTACGGCAACCGGATCACCCTTTCCAACGGCAAGATCACCGTCAGTTCGGTCTGCCTCGTGGAGTTCAAGGCCGAGATGTTCTCTTTCTCGGGGTCCGGCTGGCGCCGTGTCATGACCCCCAACAACAACCCGCTCTGAGGTACGATCCATGGCAACCAAGGAGATCCCCATCGAGGCCGACCTTCAGGAACTCCTGAAGATCCCGAGCTGCGATCTCCTGCGGCTGAACCGGCCAAAGCCGCTTTCGGTACAGATGCCGGGCGGTCCCAAGGTGCAGGCGTTCGCGGATATCTCGAAGGGGATTCCGACCGATTGCTCCTTCGCGCTGTCGATCTCGCTTCAGATCGCCCCGTTCCTGATGTCGACGCATTGTCTGGTCCAGATTCTGGCCATGCTCGAGGCCGTCAAGAGCGTTGTCGAGGATCTCCCCATCCCGTCCTTCGAAACTCTGGAAAAGTTCTTCAAGGCGGCGGACGGGATCGCCGATTGCGTACTGGCCTTTACGCCGCTGGGCCTTTTCGATTTCATCCGTGACCTTCTGCTTCTCATCATCAAGTTCCTCAAATGTTTCATCGGCGCGATGAAATCGATGATCGAAACACTCGGCGGGCTGACGATAAAGATCGGCGAGGCCGAGGCGCTTGGCAATGACGAGTTGAAACAACTGTACGAATGCGCCCGCGAGAACGCGGCGAATTCCAACCAGACCCTGCAGGACGGGCTGGGACCGGTCGTGAACCTTATCGATCTAGTGAAACCCCTTCTGGAAATTGCCGGAATCCCTGTCGAGGTGGAGTTGCCAGCAGCCGCCGACCCGGAAGACCTGGAGGCGATGACCGAGGCAATCCAAAAGATCGAGGACATCGTCGTGCTGCTTGAACAGGTGGTGGAGACAATCCCATGAGACAATCCCCCGACATCCGTCCTTTTCTGGGCCGCGGCACCGCGGTTCCGTTCCGCCCCAACACCCGCGGCGGCTTGGACCTCGTGAGTGGTCCCGCGCTGGTGGAGCAGTCGATCTGGATCATCCTCACGACGCCGCGCGGCTCGGTCGAGATGGAACCACGCTTTGGCTGCGGCATCCACGGGCTGGTGTTCTCTGACAACACAGCCGCCGCCCGCGCCATCATCGCCCAGCAGGTGGCCGAGGCGCTGACCGAATGGGAGGCCCGGATCGACCTCATCGACCTCCGCGTGTCCGAAGGGACCGAACCCACCGAGATCCGGATCGAGATCGACTATCGGCTGCGCTCCAACAACGCCTTTTTCAACCTGGTTTACCCCTTCTATGTGCGCGAAGGACGCGATCTGTGATGGTCCTCAAAGCCCCCGACCTCGACGACCGCCGCTATGACGACCTGCTGGAGGAGGTCCGCACCCTGATGCCGCGCTATGCGCCGGAGCAGACCGACCTCACCGACAGCCAGCCCGCGATCCTCATCGCCAAACTCTTTTGCTGGATGACGGACCTGACGCTCTACCGGGTCAATCGCATCCCCGAGCGGGCCTACGTCAAATTCCTCGAACTGATCGACGTGACGCCGAAGCCCGCGAGCCCTGCCCGCACCGAGCTGAGCTTCACGCCCGCCCGGCAGGATGTTCCGGATATCGTGGTGCCCGCAGGCACTCAGGTCGCCGCTGCGGCAGACGAAGACGGGCCGATCCTGTTCGAGACGCTGGAGCCTCTGAGCGTGGTGGCAACGCCGCTTGTCGAGGTGCAGGTCTATGACGGTTTCGGCTATCGGATCGCCACCACCCGCGCCCGGGCCGAGGGCCAGACCATCGACCCTTTCGGCCCGCTCGCCCGCGACGGTTCTGCGCTTTTGCTGGGTTTCCAGCCCACCGCCGATTTCACCGCTCAGGACATCTCGTTGCTGATCCGCCTGCCCCGGAACGAGCGCCCGCCCACGCCGCTGAGCTGTAACGTGGCGATCGATCCGCTTCCGGCGGACCTTGTCTGGGAAGTGCGCAACGCGACCGGATGGGAGCCGATTTCCACCATCCGCGACAACAGCCGCGCGTTTACTCAGGACGGCTATGTCCGCATCGCCGGCCCCGGCACAGTGGCACGTCAGGCCATCGTCGGAGAGGTGCAGACACCGCTCTACTGGCTGCGCTGCCGCCTCCAGCGCGGGGCCTACGAACGCCCGCCACGCCTCGACTCGGTGCTGATCAACACTGTGCCCGCGCATCAGGCCTCCACCGCGACCGAAGAATTCCTTGGCCGCAGCGATGGCCGACCCGACCAGAGCTTCACACTGGCCAACCTCCCCGTGGTGCCGCGCGACAGACCGATGAAGCTGCTTACGCCGGACGGCGTGGCGATTTCAGTCCCCAGTCTTCGGCTGGAGGTGGATGAGGGTCAGGGATTTGTACCATGGCAGGAGGTGCCCGACTTCCTTGCCAGCGGCCCCGACGATCGCCATTTCACGCTGAACCATGGCACCGGCCTCGTGACCCTCGGGGACAACCGGCGCGGACGCATTCCCATAGCGGTGGGCGGCGGAGAAATCGTCGCGCAGGAGTATTTCTGGGGCGGCGGTCGGCGCGGCAACCTTGCCGCCGGAACCGTGACCCAGATCCAGAGCTTCGTTGCCGGGATCGAGGAGGTCACGAACCCGTTCGCCGCCGAGGGCGGTGCCGAAGAGGAGCCGGTGGAGGACGTGAAGCGCCGTGCCGCCGCCGAGATCGCCAGCAATGGCCGCGCCGTAACCGCCGCCGATTTCGAGACCCGGGCGCTCTCTACCCCCGGCGCCCGCATCCGCCGCGCCCATGCCGTGGCACGCTTTCATCCGCAGTTCCCGGGGGCCGAGGTGCCCGGCGTGGTGACAGTCATCGTCGTGCCCGATGGCGACGGCCCCGCGCCGATGCCAAGTGCCTCGACCCTGACGCTTGTCTGCAAGCATCTGGATACCGTACGCCTCATGACCTCCGAGGTTCACGTTGCCCCGCCGCGCTACCGCGAGGTCCGTGTGGCGGTGACGGTAGAGGCCCGGCCGGACGCCGATGCCGCCGAGGTCCGGCGGCTGGTGGAACAGCGGCTCGACAGTTTCTTCCACCCGCTCGAGGGCGGCCTGAACCCGGCCACGGGCGATCCCGGCGCAGGCGGCCTGCCGTTCGGCGCGACGATATTCGTCTCGGACCTGTTTCAGCTCATCCTCGCCACCGATGGCGTGGCCCGACTCGCCGATGGCCAGATGGAGGTCCGCGTCGATGGCGAGGCCAGCCAGTTCTGCCGGGATATCCCGCTCTGCCCAAACGAGTTGACCTGCGCGAAGGGCCATGACGTCACTGTCCGGTTCCGGGGGAACGGGTCATGACCGCGGGGCTGGATATCGTCCGCCGTCTGGTGCTGGATGCCCGGCTGGGCTGGCCCGCAGCGGCCAGCTTCGAGATCGCCGTGGGCGATGAGATCCGCCTCGCCGATCACCCCGTCGCCCCCGACCCCATTGCCGACCCCTCTAACCGGCTCGGCGGGCTCTCCGGGCCGATTTGGGCCGCCGTCTTTCGCGCCGGCGCTCTGGTGATCCTCGACAAGGAAGGCGCGAGGCTCCTCGCCTTCGATCCCTGCGACGAGGCATTCCATCCTTTCGCGTGTTTCCATGGCCCCGGCTCTAGCATCGGTGCGTTGCGCGGCGCGCGTGGCCTTGCGGTGGATGCCGCCGGTCGGCTCGTGATCGCGGACACCGGCAACAGACGGGTGCAGGTCTACGATCCGCGTCTCTCTCGGATCACGCAGGTGATCGGACCGTTCCGCGCCGAGGCCGGGGCACTTGTGCCGGTGTCGCCCGCCCCTGAGCTGGACCCTGACGGTCTGCCCACCGGTGCCCTGACCTATCCGACCGGCACTTGGGAGCCGACGGCGGCCCTGCCCCGGACGGGCGCGATGCTCTGGGTGGCCGACCGGGCCGGGCAGGCAATTCACCGGATCGACCCGATGGGCCGCCCCGCAGGTCAGCTTGACGCCGACGATCCGGCGGGGCGGCCGCTTGGCGCACCGGTGGCCCTGACATCGCTGGCGGATGGCAGTGTCGCCGTGATCGAGGAGGGCGAAGCGTCGGTGCGGATTCTCGACCCTCAGGGCCGCTTTGTCGAGGACGTGGCGCTTTTTGCCGAACTGGAACCCCGCGCCTTTCCGCCGGTGGTTGCGGTTGATGCCGACGGGTCGATCTGGATCTCGCCCCGCGTTCCCGGGCCAAAGCAGCGCATCCGCCGGGACGCCACCGGGCGGTGCACACCCTGCGAGCAGGTTCGGCGCGTGCCCGCCCACTGCCCCGTGCTGGCCTTCGACCGGGACGGCGCGGCAATCCTTGGCGACGCGCGGCAGCCCTGCCTCAGCCGCGCCCCTGCCCGGGCCTTCGCCACCGACGGCACGCTCTATACCACGCCACTGGACAGTCGCCGCTCGGGCTGCGTCTGGGACCGCATCGCGCTGACCGGACGCCTGCCCGAAGGTTCGCGCCTGACCGTGGCCAGCTTCACCGCCGAGGGCGTCTGGACGGCTGACGAAATCGCCACCCTGCCCGAGGCCCGCTGGACCGAAACCCGGCTCACCGCCTTCGACCACGACGGCACCTGGAATGCCGCGATCCGCAGTGCCGCGGGCAGATACCTCTGGCTGCGTCTGCGGCTTTCCGGCGACGGCGCGGCAAGCCCCAGCGTCTCGCGGATCGATCTGCGCTACCCGCGCAACAGCCTCGCCCGGCACCTGCCGACCGCCCTTGCCCCGGACCCGGCCTCGCACGACTTTCTGGAACGGTTCATGGATCTCTTCGGAGAGATCCGCAGCGGCTATACCGAGATCCTCGACGACATCGCCGGGCTCTTCGATCCATGCGCCACGCCCACCGCACCCAAAGGCGCAGCGGGGCGCGATTTCCTTGACTGGCTTGGCGGCTGGCTCGGTCTGACGCTTGAGCGGAACTGGCCGGTCGAGGCCCGGCGGCGGCTGGTGCGCGAGGCGGCGCGACTTTACCGAATGCGCGGCACGCCGGAAGGGGTGAAGCGCCACGTGGAGCTTTATACCGGCATCCAGCCGCAACTTATCGAACACTTCCGCCTGCGCCGCTGGATGGCCCTCGGACAGGGAAGGCTCGGTGCCGACACCGCGCTCTGGGGCCCGGAAGCAGCCGCGCGGCTGGAGCTTGACGCCTACGACCAGATCGGTCGCTTCGTGCTCGTGGACAGCGGCGATCCGCTGCTCGATCCGTTCAACGTCTTTGCCCACAGGGCAACGCTGATCGTGGCGGTCCCGCCAGGACCACGCGCCGAGCGGGAGGTCCTCACCGCGACGCTGGAGCGGATCGTGGCGGCAGCCGCTCCGGCCCATGTCGCGGTTGAAATCCGCGTTGTGGAGCCGGACTTCGTGATCGGCTGCGGTGCCATCATCGGCACCACGACACGCCTGCGCTGCGAGCCGGGCCGCGTCACGCTTGATGAAACAGAACTCGGCCCACCCGTTCGCCTTGCGGGCGCGCCACGCTTTCAGCTCGGTCCGCGCGGCGGCGCGCGGCTGGGAACCGAAACGCATCTGACCGGATAGGGGGAGAGAATGGATCACAATACAAGGATCCTGGGCGCGATCGAGTGTCCCACGTGCCCGGAGGACCGGCGGATCAGGAACACCTGGTTTCCGGGAAAGATCGTCACTGACCGGGTCATGGCGGACGAGCAGACCTATTTCCTGTCCCGTGCCAATCGCCACACCCGGCTGCTGCACGGCTGGGGCGTGGTTTGCGGGCTGCACGTCAGCGAACACCCGAACCCCGCCTGCCGGGAGCAATGGGTCGTCGTCCAGCCCGGGGCCGCAGTGGATTGCTGCGGTCGGGACATCCGGGTGGACACGCCGACACTCTTCGATTTCCGCGCCGCCTTTCTGGCAGACTGGCAGCGCAACAACGGTGCCGGCGTAGAGCCGGACGACCAACCGCACAGGTTGGAGATCGTCCTGCACTATGCCGAGTGTCCGACAGAGCCGGTGCCGGTGCATTTCGAGGGCTGCGCGCCGGGCGGCGAGTCTTGCCTGCCCGACCGGATCGCCGAGGGGTTCGAACTTGGCCTCAGGGTGGACCGCCCCCTGCCCGAGCCCGACCTTGCCGGGCTTTCGGTCGCTTGGTCTTCGACCATCTCCCGCGTTGGTGCCATGCGCGCGGTGACCGACGAAACCCGGCTTTTCATTCTCGCCGAAGGGCCGCAGGCCTCGGTCATTTCCGCCGCGCTGGACACCGGCACCCTGCTTGATGTCGCCGCCTTTCCCGGGTTCGACCCGCGCGAAATGGCCGTTTCGGGGGACGGGGCACACCTGTTCCTGATCCTCGCGCCCCAGGGCGGCGGTGATCCGGAGTTGCATGTGCTTGATGCGAACGACCTCGCCGCCGCGCCGCTGCAAACCCTTGCCCTGACCGGGGGGGACGGTGGTCCGCTCGGGTTGCTGGCGCTTCCGGACGGGCGTCTGGCCGTCGCGGTGGGTGCGGCCGACGAAGTTCGCATCTGGGGCAGCGATGTCACCGGCAATGCACCACCCGCAGCGCCCGCCGTCTTGGGGGTCGCCTCTGCGCCCGGGCCGATGGCATTGCCCCCCGGCCCTGCGACCCACGCTTATATAGCCGCGACGCAGGATGCCGAGATCGCCGCAATCCGCCTGAGCGATCTTGCGGTTGTCGTGCTTGCGCTGGGAACGGGCGGCACAGCACGGCCAACCGCCCTGACCGCCAGCCGGCGGGCCGGTACGGACACGCTGGCGATCGTCGATGGCTCAGATGACTCGGTGCATCTCGTGAGCGTGCAACCCGAAGCCGCCAATCCGGCGGACCAGATCGCGCCGATTGGCGCGCCGCGGACCGATCTGGCCGCGCCGCCAGCAGCGGTCGCTCTCTCGCCCGGTGGTGCCACGGTGGCGGTTCTGAGCAAGATGCCCGACGGCTCAAGTGCTGTCCAGGTCGCCCCGGTCAACCGCATCGCGCTGGACGAGCCAGTGGCCTTCAGCGCCCCCGAACCCGTAGAGGGCGCGCCCCGGGCGCTTGCTTTCGAGGGCCCCACGACGCTTCTTGCCACGCATGACGGCGCGGGCGGCCCGTCGGGCGGGGTGGCCGTGCTTGCGCTTTCGGGGACAGACTGCCGGGACCATCTGAGCGCCGACACCTGCCCCCAATGCGGCCCGGACGACGTGCTCGTCCTCGCCACGATCCCCGAGTACCGCTTTGGCGATGCGGTCGATGCGGCCGATCTCGACCATGGCCCCGCCCGGCGCGAGCTTGCCAGCACCTGGGCCCTGCAAAGGACGCTGCTCTGCCTGCTCGACCAACCGATGGACCCGGCGAGCGAAGGCCCCGCAGGACCGCAGGGACCTGCCGGTCCACCGGGACCGCAAGGCGAGTCGGGTGCGCAAAGCGAGCCGGGGCCACAGGGCGAGCCCGGACCCGCAGGGCCGCCGGGTGCGCAGGGTGAACCGGGACCGCAAGGCCCGCCCGGCGGCTGGCCGCGACTTGACCTGCCACGGATCGTCGCCCTGGGCTGGCCCCATGGGGAACGGCTCGGACCGAACCAACCGGCCTTTCAGGTGATCCTCCGCCACGGGTTGCTGGTGGCCTTCGATCCGGGTCACCTCGTCCTTGCGGAGACATTCCACGAGCATTCGGTGCAACTTCTGCGCGCCAATGCAGAGCCGCGAGACTCGCGATTCACCTACAGTTGCTGGTGTCAGGTCGATGCCGTGGTCACCGGCCTCAGGCTGGAGCGGGGTTGCGGCGACCTGATCGACGATGCCCCGCCCTTCGACGAGGACGTGACTGCGGGGCCGGTCTCGGCGCTGCGCATCGTGCCGGGGCGCCGCGGCGTCGAGGGTGAGTTGCAGCCACTGCCCGGCCTTTGGGAGCCCGGCCGATACCGGGTGGTGCTCGACGGCCACCACATTCTGGGTGAGCGCGAGGTCGAAGTCCCGGACCCGACCGATCCGGAAAACAGGATCGTGGTCCGGCCGGGGCTTGATGCCGACCATTTCAGCCCGGGCCTTCAGGCCGGGCGCTGTCCCACGGGCGATGCGATCGAAGGTGGCCGGTTCCTGAGTTGGTTCACTGTCACCGGCGATCAGGGTTGATTGAAAGGGGAGCTAGGACGATGCAGACGACATCGACGAACGGCCAGCGGACACATGCCAGCGCATGCTGCTGCCCCGTGTGCCGCGGCCTCACCTGTTTCGAGGCCCCGAAGTACAGCACCGGGGCACTGCTTTCGGCGGAAGACCTTTCCAGCGAGCAGGCCTATGTCCGCGCCAAGTCACGGCTGCAGAACCGCTTTTTGCATGGCAACGGAACGGTTTGCGGGCTCAAGGTGATCTGCGACGATTGCGAGGGCTCGGTGCGGGTGCTGCCGGGTTACGCGCTCGACCCCTGCGGCAACGACCTCGTGCTGGCCGAGGCGACACGTTTCGACATCGCCAAGGCGATCCGGGATTGCTGCAACGCCAAGCGCCCAAAGCTGGGCGACTGCGACCCCTTCGTGCCGCCCCCTGACCCCGGCTGTCGCGACGTGGAGAGCCATTGGTGCGTCACCCTGCGCTTCCGTGAAGTAGAGAGCGGGCACACCGTCGCGCTGTCAAAGCAGCCGGTTCCCTCGGGCGGCTGCGGGTGTGGCGGCGGCAAGAACTGCGGATGCGGCGGCTCCGGCCACAGCTGCGGGTGCGGCGGCGGCACATCGCAAAGCTCGGCCGGGTGCGGCTGCGGCGGGCAGAGCGCGAATGCCAGAAGCCATGCGCCGATTGGCGGCACCTCTCCTTCGCCCGCCCTTGGCTATACCACCGCGGGCTGCACGCCGCGGCGAATCGTGGAATGCGTGGAAATCGGCATCATGCCCCACGACGGCCCCTGCCAGCCACAGTGGCGGCGCGACCCCGTCGGCTCCACGAACGTTCCCACCGGCGGCGGCCTCTTCGCCGACCTGATCAAGCCTGACAGCCTGCTCGGGCGGATCATCGCCTGCTTCACCGACATGGCGGCCTACCTCGCCGACCGTGTGCAGGGCGCCGACCTCGCGCCGCTGGAATATGTGGTGGGCACCAATCCGCCCCCGGCGAACCTCACGCCACAGCAGGTGCGCGACGCACTCTGCCGCGCGCGCGCCGCGGTGCTTGACCTCGTACGGACCAAGGATCCGGTGCGCTGCCAGATGCTGCGCACATTTGCCGCGATCACCGTGCCGCAGATTCAGGGCGACGAGATCGCCGCCGACTATATCATTCGTGCCCGGCCAGTGCTGGAGAATATCTTCACCGTTCTGTTCCAGACCGTCATGGACTGCATTTGCGGAGCCTTCCTACCCCCCTGCTCGGAAGACCCCTGCGACGACCGGGTACCCATCGCCTGTGTCACCATGCGTGGCGATCAGGTGATCGACATCTGCAACCACTCCTGCCGCACCTACGCCGGCGCCTTCCCGTCGCTGTACTACTGGCAATCGCTGGTGCCGGTGGTGCCGCTGATCCAGCGGCTTCTGGCGATCCTTTGCTGCGCACCGGATGCACTCACCCGCAACTCGCCGCTGGTCAACCACCTGATGCCGCTGATCCAGAGCCTCGACCCCAACGATGACTGGCGCAATACCGTGGCACAGGACGAATTCGCGCTGGTCCGGACGGTGAACCGGATCCTGCCGGAACTCTCTCTGGGCCGGATCTTTGCGGAAGCCGCGCCAAAGGTGCAGCCAGTCTCCACCGCAGGCGTCATCGGTGCCGAGACGGACACCGCTGTGGCGACACTCAAGACCCGCGGCATCCACACCGAGATTCTCGAGATCGAGGACCCCAAGCGCGCCGGGATCCGGCTCTCCACGCTGGGGGCCGTGGTCGCGGACAAGGGAGAGACGCTCACCCTCGCGGTTCACAACGGCAAAGTGATCGGAATCGCGAGGGGCACGGGAAAGGTGCAGCCGAAACCCGGCACTGAGGCTCGCTTTGACGAGGAACCCAACGACATCGCCCTGCTGCGCGCCGAGATGGACGCGCTGCGCGCCGAAGTGGCGGAGCTGCGCAAGGCCCGAGGGTCGGGCACCAGCGCCACAAAGAGGGGTAAGAAGACGTGACCGGCTCTGCTGAACGCCTCCATTACTTTCCGCGGATGCTGCTCGGCTCCGAGGCATTCACCGACGAGCAGGTCTATCACCGGACCCACCGGCGCCGTCACAATCTCGGCCCCCACGGCATCGGCATCGTCACAGGGCTGCACCTCGTAGAATTGCCGCGTGAGGGCGAGGCCGGCTTTGTGGACCTAGTGGTCATGCCCGGTCTCGCCATCGACCTGTTCGGCCGCGAGATTCTGGTTCTGGAGCCCGCGCCGCTGGACACCGCGCTTTTCGCCAGCCTCGGCGGAGTGCAGAACCGGCCGGTGTGGATTTCCTATGAAGAACAGGCACTTCGCGACGACATGGCCGAACGCCGGATCTGTGAAGGGACGGACAGCTATTCCCGCGTGCGCGAGACGTTCCGGCTTTTCGGCGGGCCACAGGAAGACGGCTTCCACGACCTCGAAGCTGCGGAAGTGTTCGTTGCGGGCGCGACCATCGCCGGGCCTTCGGCGGCGGGCGTGGTGCCGCCGGACATTCAGATCCCGGCGGATGGCAGCGTCGCAGTGCAGGAGTTCGAGGCGTCAGGCGAGCAGCGCCGCTGGATGCTGCAACTGGGCAGCGTGCTGTGGGATTCCACGCAAGGCCGGTTCGCCGCCGCAGCCGGGCCGGAAGTGCTGGCCGAGGGTCGGATCTATGCGGGTTTCGTCGGCGCTGCGCTGCGCAGCGAGTCCGGTGCGCTCAGCTTCGCGCCCCGCGCCGCCTTTGCCGATCCCGACGCGCAGGACTTTGCCGCCGTCGAGGGGCGTTTGCGGATCGCCGGTCGGCTTTCCGCAGAGCGCGACGTGGACCTCTGGGGGCGGCAGTTCTTTCTCAGCGACGCCGGGTTCGATGATGGCATACCGCTCTCTATTGGCCGCCGACCATCGGCCCTCAACAGCATTGATGCGGAACTGCACATCGAGCTTGGTGAAGATGCCGATGACCCGGCGCGACGCCTGACCGTGGGCACCGGCGGGCCAGCCAACCAGCCGGTGCTGGCGGTGCGCGGCGACCGGCGGGTGGACCTCGCAGACGGCAAGCTGCGCTTCCCGGGCCAGCGCAGCCAGGTCATCGACCTGTCGCTGGGGGCCGACAATCTTGACGGGCCAGAGGGCCTCGGGGTGCAGGACGGCGCCCAGTACACGCGTACCTCCGGCGAGGTTTACTGGTACCGCGGCGGCGCCCATGACGACACCGCAGGCGCGCCCGGTCAGGGTGGCTCCACGCTGCTGCGCCTCGACGGCGGCGGGCGGCTCCACTTCGGCGACACCACCCGGCAGATGTTGAACCTCTGGCGCGACGAATACGCCATCGGCGTGCAGAACAGCACGTTCTATTGCCGCGCCAACCGGGATTTTGCCTGGTTCCGGGGTGGCAGCCACGTCGACCTTTCGCAAAACCCCGGACCGGGCGGCACGACGCTCATGGTGCTCGACCGTCAGGGCCGGCTTACCTTCGATCCCGGCCTGAAGCAGACCCTGAACCTGCACAACGAAGACTACGGCGTGGGCGTGCAGAACGCGACGCTCTATTTCCGCTCGAACTTCGACTACTGCTGGTTTCTGGGCGGACTCCATGACGATGGCCGGAGCAACCCCGGCGGGGGACAGCTTGCGATGAAATACGACACCGTGAACGGCTTCGCGGTGACGGGCGACTTGCGGACCACCCAAGGCCTCGTCGTCCGGGGGGTGCGCGCGCCGGTGATCGACGTGCAGAATGGTATGCAGGTGATCAACCAGACACCCGTCATCGGCAGCACCGCGAGCGGGGTCTTCAACCTTGATGTCAACACCCGGCTCACCGCCTTCAGCAACGCGCAGGTGATGGTGGCGCTCAGCGACATCCGCAACAACAACGCAGCCGTCAACGCACGCTGGCGTGTCCAGCCGAATGGACCGGCCCAGCCGATTGGCCCTTCTACCGCGCGCTTTCCGATCTTCTGGCAGGTGGATGACAGCGACGGATTTCTCGTCGCCTTCAGCTGGATCGCGATCTTCACCCATTGACCCCGACGGAGGTTTCCCATGGCGACACCACACAGCAACGAGACAATGAGCCGCCAGATGACCGCTCGGCTGGAGGCCCTGCGGGCCGAACTGCGCCTCGGCGAACACCAACTGGCCGAGATCGACACGGAACGCGACAAGGTGGTCCGCACATTGCTGCGCATCTCCGGCGCTATCACGGTGCTGGAGGAATGCCTTGATGCAGGCGACGCTGCGGTGCCGGTCCCTTCGTCCGCAGCCGACGCGGCCGCCTGAGGCCGATGCTGACGGTCGGGCATCTGGACGTCCGGGCCCGGTTCCCGGTCGAGACGGCCCGGGCCCCGGGGCAGGCCGAATTGCGTGACCTTCTGCTGCGCCGGGCACTCCCCGCCCTGCGGGACGGCTGGCAGCGTCAGAGCGCCCCGCAGGGCGGTCAGATCACCCTGATCCGCGCGCTGCAGGTCGAGATTGCGATCGACCTCGCCTGGCCGGAAGACGAGATCGGCGACCGGATCGCACAGGGCATTCTGATCGCCCTGACGCAGGCGCGGCGCGGTGCGGACCGTCCGGGGACGATCCACGTCGACCCGGTGGACCACCTCGCGCGCGCCTTGCACGACCTGGCGCGCGGCCTGCAGCGGCGCTGGCACCACGGTGCCCTTGGCCGCCACTTTGACGCACCGCGTGGCGAGGCCGTGGCCCGGTTGCTGGCCGCAGCGCCGGATCAGGGGCCCCGGGCGCTTGTCCGCGCGGGTGTCCGCACCATGGCAGAGATCCTCGCCCCACTCGGACCCCGGGCAAGCCGACGCGTCGTCTTTGCCTGGAGCCCTCGCCCCGGATCTGTTCCGGCTCCGCGCCCCGGGGGCCCGGCCAGCCGACGCGTGGACGGCGCCGTGCGGGACGCGCTGGCCGCGCTGCCCGGACGGGACGTCTGGCAACAGGCTGTGGCGGTTCTCGCGCTGGCCCTAACTGACGCCCCTGAGGCCGAGCGGCAGGCCACCCGGGCGGCGGTTTTCCGACGTCTGTGGCCGCCGGGGCACGCCCGAACTCAGCCGCCTGCCCTGCCCCGGATCGCCACAGAGACGGATACCGCTCCCGGACTGGTCACGGAAACTTCTCGCCGAAACGACACTCCGCGACCGTCGCACCAGTCCGAGCCGACCCCGGACTGGGTGGCCGACACGCCCCACGGTGTGCTTTTCGCGCTCTGGCAGGTTGTGGCCGCGCAAGACCTGGAAACGCTGGCGACCGGTCTCGCCGGGGATCCGGCCACCGGCCGGCTGGCCCTCGCGCGGGGGCTTCTGGGCTCTGCCCCCGGCGCTTTCCTGCCTGACGACCCGACCCTTGCGCCCTTGTTGCGGCAGCACGACGACACAGCCCCCGTGCTGCCGCCCACCCGGCCCGTCGGTACGGCGGACGCAGTGACCCGAAGACCTGCGGATCGCCCCTCTCCTGACGACCCGACCCTTGCGCCCTTGTTGCGGCAGCACGACGACGCAGCCCCCGCGCAGCCGCCCACCTTGCCCGTCGGCACGGCGGACGCACTGACCCGGAGACTTGCGGATCTCCCTTCTCCGACTGCCGATGTCCTTGCCAGCGTCCTGCCGGACGGCGTCGCGATACTGGCCTGCGCGGTCACCGCCCGCTGGCTTGCGCTTTTGCCCGGGGGTCTGCCCGGTCCGGTCGATCTCGGTGCCACCTGCCGCCGGGTTGCCCCGGGTGCCACGCTCTGGCTCTCCGATGAGCTTCACACCCGCTCCATGCCCAGCCTGCCCGTGCTCGCGCGACACGCTTCCGGGCTCGTGGCCCTGATGACAGACAGAGCGAACCCGGAAACCGGGGCTCCACTGCTTCGCGATCCGGACCAACTGGCGCGTGACGCCGCACAGGTGACGCAGCCCTTCGCCGATACCGAGAGCCGTTGGGCCTGGGCCGCGCTCTGCGCCCATGTCCTGCGCGACTACGCATCGAAGCTTCCGGGGCTCACCCACATGGGATTCGCCGAGCTTGCCCGCGAAGCCCTGCCGCGCAGCGCCACCGTCACAGCCTGGTCCCGCGCCGATGGTCTGGAGCTTGATGTCGCGCTCGAACCACCGCCGCTCGCCCTGTTGCTTCAGATGATCGGCGCGTATCGCGACCGTTACACCCTGCCGGGGACGCCTCCTGTCACCATCGGCCTGAGACTTCAGGGGGGCGGGTGATGGACGGCGCCGCCTCTGCGACCACGACCGCCCGCGCGACCTCACGCACGGCCGCCCTGGCGCATCTGGAGGCGCACATGGACCTTCTGCGGCTTCGCATGGCGCGGCAGGTTGCACTCCTTCGGGCAACCGGACGCTTCGTTGAGGATCCGTTTCGGGGCCTCTATGTCGGTGCGGCGCAGGCAGAAGCGATCCTTGACCCGTTAGATGCCGATCCCGTTGCGCAAACCGAGTTGGCCCGGTTCGATGCCCGGATCGCCGGTATCGAGGCGGCCATGACATGCATGGGCGACACGGGCCTGCCGCTTGTTCATCTCGCAACCACCTTCGGCCTCGGCGCAGGCGAGATGACCGCCCTCGTCGCCGCGACGGCCGCCGAAATTGACCCCGGCTTTGCCACGCTCTTCTCCTACGCCCAGAACGACGCTTCACGCACACGGCCAACGTTGGGCCTGATCCTGGAACTGGGCAACGAAGCCTGCACAGGGATTGACCTCAAGGCGCGCGCGGCACTGCGCTGCCGCTTCGGCCCGGAGGCACCACTCCTGCGCTTCGCCTTGCTCGAGGCTGGCGATGACCAAGCTTTCGGTCTGTCCACCCCGTTGCGGCTGGCCCCGGGGATGCTGCCCTGGATTCTTGGGGACTCTGCCGAAGCTGCTGCAATGGACCCGGACTTTGCCACGGCGCTGCACCTCCTTAAGCCGCTCCCCCGGCTCTGGCCAGTTTTGGAGGATGAGGCCAAGAGGCTCTTCGCCGCTCTCGTGGACGGGGCGCCAACACTGGTTTCCCTGATCGTTCCGCGCCCGGATTGCGGCGCCGAAGGCCTCGCCGCCGCCGTGGCCCATCGGCTCGGCTGGCCGCTCCTCGCTTTCGATCCGCATCACCCCGGCGTTTGCGCACCCGTCGCCGCCAGTCGCCTTGGCCGCGCGCTGCGCCTGTCGGATGCAGCGCTTTTCCTGTCAGGCGACGCACCGGTGTCGGACGCGCCCCGCATCGCTGCGGGGCTGCGACCCGGTTGTCCGGTGTTCCTGTGCGGCACAGAGCCGGTGGATCAACGCCTTCTGCCGCCGGGGGCCCGGCTTCTTGAATGCCGTTTGCCAGCCGCTGGCATAAGGGAGCGGCAGGCGGTCTGGTCAGCCTTGCTGCCCGCCTCGGCCCCGGACGGTATGGCGCACCGCCTCGCCGCCTCGACCCGTCTCGGGCCGCTCGGCGCGGCGCGGGAGTTGCAGCGCCATGGCCGCAGTCTCGACATCCGTCCGACACCTAGCCCCGCGCTGCTTCGGTTCGGCCAGTCGGTCAAGGCCGAGGGCACGCTCGACGACCTCGTCCTGCCCGAGGAGTCCCGCGCCGACCTCGAGATCCTCCTGCGCGCCCTGACCCATGGCAGCCGCGTCCACGACGACTGGGGCTTTCGCAGTTCCGGTCCCCGCGCCACCCTCGCGCTCTTCAACGGCGCGAGCGGCACCGGCAAGACCTTCGCGGCCGGGCTTGTCGCCGCCACGGCGGGGCTGTCGCTTTACCGTGTCGATCTCTCGGCGCTGGTCAGCAAGTACATCGGAGAGACGGAGAAGCAGCTCGAAACCCTGCTGACGGCGGCCGAGGAGGTCGGGGCGGCGCTGCTCTTCGACGAGGGCGACGCCCTCTTCGGCAAGCGATCCGAGGTCAAGGATGCCCGCGACCGCTATGCCAATCAGGAGGTCGCCTTCCTGTTGCAGCGGATCGAGGCCTTCGACGGGCTGATCGTGCTGACCACCAATCTCTCGGCCCATATCGACAGCGCCTTCCTGCGGCGCATCGCCGTCGCCGTGCACTTTCCGATGCCCGATGCCGCGCTGCGCCGGAGACTCTGGGCGCGCGCCCTCCCCGAGGCTGCGCCGCGCGACGACGCCATCGACTGGCGCGCCTTGGCCGAGCGGTTCGAGCTCAGTGGCGGCGGCATTCGCAACGCAGCACTCGGGGCAGCCTATGCCGCCGCCGGAGACGATCGGCCCATCGCCATGGCAGATCTGGTGCAGAGTGTCGCTCGGGAGTTGCGCAAGGGCGGGCGGATGCCAAGCCGAACGGACGTCAAGACCAACGGCGCCACCCCGGCCTTCCGGAGGCCGTCGGCGTGAGCGCCTCACGCCGCCCCCTCGCCGAACACGCGCCCGTTCAGGGCACCAGCATCGCCACGCCCACCGGCAAGCCCGCAGCCATCGCCTCGATCACGCCATTCATGGCCCACGGGCCGCTCTGGGCCAAGCGGGCGGCGGCGCAGACAGCAACTGATCCGCAGGTACAGGCGGCGTTTCGCGGTATGCAGGCCCGCGCAGGGAACGCCGCTGCCGCCTCGCTCCGGCGCAACGGGGCGGCACCCGGAGCAGGCGGTGTGCACCCTGCCACGGTCGCCGACCCGAATGCGCCGCCGACCGCCGAAACCGCTGGCGAGACAACGGCGAAGGTTTCGACGAAGGGCAAGCCCGGCGAAGGGAAGGTGGAAGCCGCGACGGCGCCGGACGGTGCGGATTCGTCCTCGGACGCGAACGGTGCGATGGCGAGCGTGGAACCAGCACCCCCCGGGGCCGCCCCGGCCTCGCAACAGTTCATGGAAGCCACGCCCGAGGGCACGGTGCTCGGCCCCGAGGAGGTGGCGCAGAAGGCGGCCCGCGCCGCCCGGGCAATGACCCGGCCCGACATTGCCGCCCGGCTTGATGCCACCGGCGCCATTGACACCGCCAGCGCGTCAGCGGCCGCCCGGGCCGAAGCGCGGCTGCGCATCGCCACCCGGGCACCGCGTGGCTTTGCCGGTGGCGCGCCCCGCCCCGGCGCGGCACCAAAGATCGACCCGGGGCCGATCCCCGAGGCGATGACCGCCCTCAAGAACAAGACCGCGCGCCCGCTGGGTGAGCAGAAGCTGCCGGAAGTGACGCGCAGCCCGCGCGGCACGCTGCCGGACCTCAGCGCGCCCGTCCTGACTCCGGGACAGGTCCGGCTGGTGCGGCTCGGCCCGATGGCGATCAAGCTTTTCCCGTTGTCAGATGCAGAGGAGAAACAGCTCCTCGATATCCGAACGCGACTGGAGAATGGCCAGACCGCCAAGGCTCCGGCACCAGAGCCGCCCGCGAAGGAGAGCCCGACCCCGCCCGCCCCGAAAATTCCGGTGGCTGACAGATCGGATGCGCAGGATCCTGTCGGAAAGGATGCGGCCAAGACACCTGCGAAACTGCCGGCCGAGCCTGATGCCAAGCTCAAGGGGCCGGACGGCAAGCCGATCGCCCCCGATGTTGCGCCGCCGGCTCCGGTGCCGCCGACCTCGGTACCGATCGAGGACACGCCGGTCTCGGGCGTGGACATCACACCCGAACAGCAGATCGTTTTTGAGGGCGTGGTGGGCGAGATCGTCGGCAAGGCCGACGAGATGACCGGCAAGGTCGTCGAGGAGGCCGCCGGGCATCACTCGGTCTATAAGGATGGTGTCCTCAACCGGATCGCGCCCGAGATTGAGCTGCCGGGGGAGAAGCCCGCCATCAAGTCGGCCCTCGTGGCGCAGGCGGGGCTTCTGGGTGACAGTCTCGGGCTGACCAAGACCCAGATCGGCGAGGCGGTGACCCTGCGCAAGCAGGCGGTGGCCACGCAGCGCAAGGCGGCGGAGGCAAAAACCGACGCCGCAGCCAAGGGTGCCGCCGACAAAGCCACAGCCGAAACCACGCAGGTGGCCGAACAGAGTCAGGCCAGCATAGAGCAGATGCAGCGCGCCATCGCCCGGGACAAGGCTGCGGCCATGGCGAGACGCCCGAAACCGACGGCGCGCGAGCGTGTCGAGGATACGGTCAAGAAGATCCGAGAGGACGTGGCAAAGGAAACCGGGCGTTACAACATCCAGTTCGAGAACCGCAAAAGCGGCATCAGCGAGGCCGTCCGCAAGCAGAGCGCGGCCTACCGGATGGCGCTGCTGCAGGACGAGATCTTCTATGGCCGAGACCGCGAAAGTAGCTTCTGGGACCACTACCGCGACATGGCCCGCGCCCGCCGCTGGGCCGACGGCGAGATCCGCAAGCTCAAGGCCGTCGAGACCCACATGGGGCTTGCGGCTCAGAAGACCACGGACCTTTATATCGCAGAGCTTGCGGCCAGTGGACGGATCGCCTTTTCCGACCTGCGCATATGGGCGAAAAGTCAGGATTTCGCCACCGAGGACTGGTTCGGCCAACTCGATTCCAAACTCGCAACCTGGGAGAAGGACGCCAAGGGCGAGTCCGACGCCTTTGCTGCAGGACAGGCCCAGACCCTGCGGATCAGCCTGGCGCAGGACCTCGCGAGGTATAACGAACTCGCCGCCAAGCTGAAATCCGGCGACAAGGAAGCCGCGGCGACCTACCTTAAATCGCTCGACGAAGAGCGGCGGACCGTGGTGCTGGCGATGGCCAGCGGCGACGTGGTCGCGGGTCTCGCCCTTGGCATCCGCGAGGACGTCCGGCGCGACAAGCAAGCCGGGCTGGATCTGGCCTTCGAGGCCAAGGTCATGGGCCTGCCCGACACGCCGACAATCCTGCGCGGGACGCTCGCGAAACTGCTCCCGAGCGTCCAGCCGGGGTGGGATGTGCAAAAGGCCGCCGAGCAGATCTTCAAGTACGGCGCAGACAAGACTGGCACCGACGAGGCCAAGGTGCTTGGTGCGCTTGAGGGACTGACGCCCCTCGCGGTCAAGGCGCTGCGAATCCAGTACCCCCTGCTCGACCGTGGGCGCTCGCTTGATGCGGCTCTCAGGGACGAGTTCAACAGCGAGGAAATGGAGGCCGCCAACGCCCTGCTGGAGGGCAAGGTCGTCGAGGGCGCCGTCGGCAGCCTGCGGTCGGCTTTCTCCGGCTGGGGCACCGACAAGGAGGCCGCCCAGCACATCCTGCGCACCCTCAGCACGGAGGACCGAAAGGAGGTCGTCAAGCTCTACAAGACCCGCTACGGCGTCTCGCTCGAAAGCGAAATCCAGAGCGAATGGGGGCTTGGCGGAGACGAAAAAGGCAACCTCGAACTGCTCTCCGAGGGGAGGATCGCCGAGGCCGACGCCCATGCGATCGGCGCCACGCTGCTGGTGCGGGAAAACCCCGACGGCCAGACGGTGGCCATCGATACCGAGGAGGCGCAGAAGGTCTATGACCAGATCCGAAAGGACGTAGAAAAGCAGGGCGCGGAACGGGACCCGCCGATGACCTCAGAGCAGATCGAGGCCGAGGTCGCGCTGCGCAACCACGAGGTTTCCCTGGCCTTCAACGCCCAGTACAAGGATGCGCTCTGGGCCAAGCAGGGGAAAGGCGACGGCAGGCAGTCGGCGCTTGACGTGGCTTTCGGTTCCAACTTCGGCCCAAAGGGCAAGGCCGAGGGCGAACTGATGACGGCCATCGCCCGCAACGACCGGCCGGGTATCCAGACCGCACGGCTGCAGATCGAGGACGCGGGCGTCTATGCCGACGATGCCGCAATCAACATGGTTTGGCGGAATCTGGATCAGGAGGCCCTTGCCGACACGACCCGCGACTACGGCGACATTCTGCGGGCCAAGGACGCCGCCGAACTGGCCGAGAAGGACAAGGCCGACGCCTTTGGCGGCGACGAGCTCAGGCGGCAGAACTTCATCCGCCAGCAGATGCTCGCGCGGGAACGGCAGTTGCGCGGGAATGCGGACGCGGTAACGAAAACCCGCTTCAACGAGCTGGGCCTGCGATACGAAAGGTCTGCCGGGCGCACCCTTGGCGCCATGATAGATGCCAACATGTCCGGCGCGTCGCAGAACGAGGCGCTGGCCCGGCTGGAGAACAAGGGCACGCTCTCCAACTATCAGCGGTTCAAGTATTCGATCGAAGGCCTCGGGACCGATGTCCCGCAGGCCAAGTCGGCCCTCGCGGCAATGACACCGACAGAGCTCGCGGCGGCCCGTGAGCGCTGGAAGACGGAGCACGACGGCGAGTCGATCTATGGCGCGATCATCTGGGACACGAGCGGTCGCGAACAAGGCGACCTGCTGGATCTCGCGATCTACGGCACGCCGCAGAACCTTGACGATATGGCAAAAGCGGCACAGCGGAAATTTGACCGCGACCGGGACGACGATTCCGGCTTCGGTGCCTCTGCGACCGCGCACCAGATCCAGGCGGCACGGGACGAGCTGGCCTTCATGAATGACCAGCTTGCGGCGCTGAAGAACCCGAAACTCACCACCCGGCAGCGGCGTGCGGCGGCGGACGGTTTTGACATCGCTGTCGAGCGCTCGCTCGGTGCCATCGAGATCCAGCGCAACACCATCGATTCGATGGCCGACACCTGGTCGATGGTCGCCGCCATCGTGACGGCGGTGATTGTCGGCCTTTTGCTGGCGCCGGTGTCGGGCGGCGGCTCGGCGGTTGTGGCCGCGGCGCTGATCGCCTCGCTTGCGGGCACGGCTGCTGCCATCGGCACCAAGGCGCTGATCAAGGGCGGCGCCTATGGGACGGAAGAATTTGCCACTGACCTCGCCGTCGGCGCCATTGATGCCGCCTTCGCCATGCTGACGGCAGGGCTGGCCAAGGGGCTGACCGGCGGCGCCCGGGGGCTTATTACACCGGTAAGCGAGTCCGTCGTGCAGCAGTACCTGCGCAGCATGGGCCGCGTCGGGCAGGCTGCCGCCCGCGCGCAGGCCAGAGCCGCGGGCGCGGCTGCAAAGCTCGGCACTGCGGGCGCGCTTGCGCGGCAGGTCGAAGGCAAGGCGATCTTCGAGGGGATGATCAAGGCGGGCGGTTTCAAGAAGCTGTTTGCGCAAGGCACGGCGGAACTGATCGAACAGACGGTGCAAAGCGTCCCGGCCAATCTTACCGGCGCGCTCCTGGACGAGCGGACCTGGCGCCAGCCCGGTGGGCCGATGCATGTGCTGTCGACAACCGCGACGAGCACTGCGATGGGCATCGGCATGAGCATCGGCGTCGCCGGAGGAATGGCCGGGGGACGCAAGCTGCTTGGGCCGCTGGTCGGTCAGGTGGTCGCCGCCTTCAGCCACAACACCCCGAAACCGGACCTGCCGCCCGCGCGCGACATCCTCGGCCGGATGGGCAAACCGGAAGATCGGCTTGCCGATTTCCGTCGCTGGAAGGTGGACAATCCCGAAGGCGGTTACCGGGACTTCTATCGCCAGCGGCAGGCGACAGCCGGGGTGGAGATTCACGCCGAACAGGCGGCCCGGGATCAGGTGCGCGCGGCGCGGCAGGCCTTGCTGTCAGAACTGCCGCCAAAGGCGCGGGGCGGCTATGCGAGCGTGCCGATCCAGACACTCAGCGCTGCCGAGTTCCGCGCGATTGCGGGGGATGTACCCGGCGGGGCGGCGGTGGTCTATCGTGACGGTCAGGCGATCGTGGTGATCCGCGAAGGCGCCAACCCCTCTGCCGTCCGGCCGCTGATGGGTGAATTGCGCGACAGGGTTTTTGCCGGATCGGGCGGCATGACCCTGGAGGCCGCCCTGCCCGAGCATTACCGCGAGAGCACCCCGATCCGCCGCGACCTCTCGCTCCCCTCTGACACGGTTCGGGTGAAACCGGTGCCCGCGCACGGTCCGATCACCGGCGTCGAGATAATTGTCGGTCCCGGTGTGCGCCCCGTCGACGTGGCGCTGCACGTGGGCGAGGTTCGGCGGATACGCGGCTGGATGGGCCGACTGGGACGTGCGCGCCAGAAACTTGCCAGCCTCGCCGGCAAGGTCGGGATCGACATGGTCAACCCCACCGACCGCGCCCGCTTCGAGGCTGCAGGTGAGGTGCGCAAGCTTGGCCCGATCATCGAGAACCGCATCCGCCGCATGATCCTTGCCTCCGATAACCCCGCCCGCCTGCGCAAGCTGGAACGCGATGTGGAGCATCTGCTGGCGCAGCAGGAACGGGCCTCGAAGATCCTCTCGGGCGACGTCACCGCCGAGCCGCGCGGCTATGTGGCAGCCGAAGGCCTGAACGAGGACGCAACACCCACGCGCAGCAAGGACGCCGACGAGACCGCAACGCGAGAGAGGCCCGAGGCACAGCCCCTCCGCCCGGACGCACAGGCCGCTCGGCGCACCGGGGGCGAGGGTCCGGCGACGCGGCCGGACGTGTCACGCGCAAAGGAGGTCACCGCCCTCGTCCCGGTCAATGCCAAGGCGCCCCCGCCCCCCGACCCGCTGTCACAGATCATCGACTTCACCGGTCGGCTCGAGTCCGCCCGCAAGCGGCTGGATGAACTTCGTCGGCGCGCCGCGTCCGACATCGACAGCCAGCGACACCTCGGCAACATCGCCGGTGACGAGAACCGTCTTATGCGGCATCTGGACCGGGTTTTGGAACAGATGCGGGAAGAGTTCGACCTGCCGTGGTCGAAACTCGAGATGGATCTCGATAACAACGACCACGTGCTGGCGCTCCTGCGGCACGCCGAAACCGAACTCGCGCGCCACGATCAGGGGGCCATCCGTTTTTCCCGGGAACAGCTGATCTTGCTGCGGTCCTACCGGCACGTGGGCGGCGAGGTGCTCGGGTTCGATGCGATCAGCCGTCGTCACGCCTTGGAACTGGAAATCCGTGCCGCAGAGCATTCGGTTTCGCGCCTGCGCCGGACCATCGAACACCTGAAGAGCGCGCCCCATCTCACCTTTAACGGCGTGCCGCTCAGTCGTAAGCTGCCGCTGCCCGGAATTGTCCAGAAAAAAGGCGCTGACGGCTGGGGTTACCGCCCGCCCAGAACGAGCGACACCACCTCATACTGGAGCGAGATGCGGCACCGCCACGGCTATCAGGCAGAGCTGCGCCTTGCCAACCACATCGCCGACAACCTTGGAGAGCACGTGGTCTGGTACGGCGACCACGTCACTGCCTCGCATGGCGCAGATGTGATCTCGGTGGACCCGACGACGGGCCGGGTGACGCTCTGGGACGCGAAGTTCCGCGAAAGCGGCGCGGTGCAGCCCATGTCGGACACCTTCGCCGAACCCGGCAAACTTGCCAAGGCTCTGGAGGAGGCCCAGCAGGTGATCACCAATCACCCGCGGCTCTCACCCGAACTCAAGGCCAAGGCACTGGCTAACCTGAGCAAGGGCAAGTATCGGATCGCGACCCATACCGCGAAGGCGCCGGGCCCCGGCGATGCCGGTGTCTATCCGGCGACGATGGGCGAAGTACGGGAGGATGCGAAATGAGCGGGAGGATGGCGCATGGGCTTTGACCCCGATCGCGAGCGTCAGGGGCTCGAGAGCTTCGGTCTGAAGTTCCACCTTGAAACGCGCTATGAGGATTATCTGCCCGATGCCGTCGGCAACGCGGCGGTGATGGGGCTGAACGCCGCCGTCATGGCGTTGGTCCTGCGCATGGATGAGCCGGGAATGCGTCTTGTCTGGAAGATGCGCGACTGGCTGGAGGATGCGATTCAGCGCGATGAGCAGTTTGGCAAATTCCCGGAATTTGCCGCTGCGCAGCGCTATGAGGCCTATGGCCTCACGCTCTGGCTGACGGAGGAGACCTGGGCGCCCGACATCTATGCGCTGGCCCTCGACCGCTACGATCGGCTCTTTGCGCAGCCCGACCAATCCAACCCGGACCGCATCCGCGATGGGGCCGCGGCGGCCTATCTGCGCGATGCGGCGCTGGCCAATGCGGGCGCGCGCGGCCTTGATCTGCTTAAGCGGATTGGTGGTGCCCGGAACGACGCGCTGCTGGCCACCGCCGCCGACTTCTGCCGTTCCGGAACGCGGACACCGGAGGCGGATCAGGTCATCGGTGCTCGCCTGGACGAAGACTGGTTCGGACGGGGCAGCAACATCCAGGGCGCGCTCTGGCTCAAGGCATTGCTGCTGGTCCCCGGCCGCACCACTGGCTCCCGGGACACCCTCGCCGCGGCGTCGGCGCTCATGGAACAGGCGCGAACCCAGCCGTAGCTTCTCGGCCGAATGGGCGAGCGTATAGGTGACCATGCTCACCTTCAGCCGCCCCCCTGATGTAACCGTCGCCTAAACCAACTGCACACTCTACCAAGACCCCCGCGCCTTCCACTTTGGGAGGGTCGTGGTCGCGCCAGTGCGCAACTTTCCGACGCGCCCCGTATCAGAAAACCTTCACCAAACCTGCCGTTGGACAAGACCACGCTCACGCCTGACGCCCTTGTAAATAAGGGCGAAAAGCCGACTTCGCTCAGGCTTGGTATTCTAACACTTTACGCCACGGCTCTAATGAGACATACGGTGCGCTCAGTCGATTGCATAATTTGTCAGCCTTTTTGATAGATTACTAAGATATGTTGGGCTTTCATCAGCCCCAAAATCGAAAAAATGCAATTGTTGCTTACGCGGCCAAAAAACTGCCGTGATAGCGCATTACCGACTGACATCGACTGTTGGCACTCAAGGTGATGCTTTTGGCATCATTTTGTTGCGCCCCAAACCACCTTTTCTAAGGAAAGGGAGGCCAAGTTGCATGCGTTTGCATCAAAGGGCCCAGTCGAACCAAACAAAATCGGGGACCCTCACGGGGAAACTGAGAACGCTCTGAAATCAGAGTAGATAGATAGGAAATGACAATGAAAACGATGACTACAGCGTTAACCGCAGGTGTTTTGGCACTTGCGCCGTTGTCAGCATTTGCTGATTCCCACGCCGACAGCAGCGATCCAATCGTCATTCCAATTCACAACTGGTCCAGCCAAATCGTAATGTCCAACGTTGTTGGTCAAATTCTCGAAACTCAGGGCGCAATCGTCGAATATGTTACCACAGACAGCCAAGCGGTTTATGAATCCGTGCGTCTTGGTGATGTCGCTATGGAGCTTGAGGTTTGGGAAGGTGCGTTCGGCGCGTCCTTCCGTGCCGCGATGGAAAAAGGCGGCATCGTTGATGTGGGCGACCATAATGCTGTCACACGCGAAGACTGGTGGTACCCAATGTGGACCAAAGACGCATGCCCGGGCTTGCCATCATGGGAAGCGTTGAACGACTGCGCAGCCTTGTTCGCGACACCTGAAACGGGTGACAAAGGTCGCTATCTTGATGGTCCAGTCGACTGGCTCAAGCACGGCCAGGAACGCGTTGAATCGCTGGATATGGACTTTGTTGTGGTAAACGCAGGTTCCGCCGCTGCTTTGTGGGCCGAACTCGGTGCCGCTGAAGCCGAAAAAAAGCCGATCGTTGTTTTCAACTGGACACCAAACTTTGCCGAAGCCGTTTGGCCCGGTGAATTCGTCGAGTTCCCAACGTGGGAAGATGGCTGTGACACGGACCCATCCGTGGGTCCAAACCCTGACGCGCTTTTCGATTGCGGCAACCCAGCGACGGGTTACCTGAAAAAAGCAGCTTGGGATGGAATGGAAGACAAGTGGCCAGCGGCATTTGCGACGCTGGAAGCCGTTTCTTTCACCAACCCGCAAATCGCTGAAATGGCAAAACTCGTCGATATCGATGAACTGGAGCCAAAAGAAGCAGCCGAAGTATGGCTGGAAGCAAACCCAGGCGTCTGGGAAACTTGGGTTAAATAAACCCCTTCTTTTGAGTGAATGTCTCCTCGTCCGGTCAGGTGCCGGGCGGGGCCTTGCGTATATCTGAGGAATAACATGTCGTCTGAACGCCCCGTCATATCGTGCAAAAATATTTGGAAAGTTTTTGGGGACGACCCCGAAGGATACCTTGCCAAAATGCCGCCCGATATGTCGTTCGATGAAATGAGCGAAGACGGGTACATCGCAGGCGTCAAAGACGTATCGCTTGATGTTAACAAGGGCGAGATGCTGGTGATCATGGGCCTCTCCGGGTCTGGAAAATCCACGCTTGTGCGCTGTTTTTCCCGGCTGCACGACATTACAAGCGGCACGATCGAGGTTGCAGGGCAGGACATCATGTCCTTGGCCGAAAAAGACCTGATTGAACTGCGCCGCTCGAAGATGGGGATGGTGTTTCAATCCTTTGGATTGCTGCCGCACCGCTCTGTGCTCGAAAATATTGCCTTTCCGCTGGAAATGCGCGGCCAGGACAAACACACCCGACGCGAACGCGCTCTAGAGGTGATCAAACTTGTCGGCCTGGAGGGCCGCGAGGATTTCTTCCCGCGCGAGCTGTCTGGCGGACAACAGCAACGCGTCGGCATCGCCCGGTCCCTGGCGATCGAGCCTGATATCTGGTTCCTGGACGAGCCGTTTTCGGCGCTTGATCCCCTGATCCGCAAAGAAATGCAGGACGAATTCCTACGCCTGCAACAATTGCTCAAAAAAACCATCGTGTTTATCACCCATGATTTCGATGAGGCCCTGCGCCTTGCTGACCGTATCGCCATCATGAAGGAAGGTGCGATCGAGCAATGCGATACCCCCGATAAAATCGTTCTGAAGCCTGCCACCGAATATGTGCGCAAGTTCACCGAAGACGTCGATAAGGCCCGCGTGGTTCGTGCCGGCGGCCTGGCCGAGGCCGATCAAACTGGCACAGGTGATCCTGTGGATGCGTCCCAAACCGTTCGCAAGATGGCCCGAATGTTGGTCGATGATACCCGCGATTTCATACCTGTTTCCCGCGCAGGCAAACCTATTGGTGCGCTGTCACGGGCCGAAGCACTGGATGTTCTATTGGGGGATCAGTGATGGTTGCCCTGTCGAAGAAGACTGCCGAAGCGATCACTTGTAACCGCGCCGCGATGCTGCTTCTCGCCGTTGCTGTGATCCTGACGACCTTGCAATATGCAGCCGTTTTGCCTGCATGGCTGCACCGTATCCCCGATGCAATGGTCCCGCCTTTCGCGGCATGGCTGGACGTGGTTTTCAACTTTGTTAAAGACGATCTTGGACTACTTAAGTTTACCCGGTTCTTTACGGAGGGTTTGGAAAATGTACTCGATACTACGGGTAATATTTTCTTCGGCAAATACCGCTGGCCCCACTTAGGCCCGATGCCTTGGACTGCGGTTGCGGGTGTTGCCGCCGTTATAGGCTATTCCCTTGGTGGCTGGCGTTTGGCGTTGCTGGGCGGTGGTACATTCGTTTGGACAGCGTTGATCGGCCAGTGGAATATCGCGATGGAAACCATGTCGGTTCTGGTCGTGGCTGCCCCTTTGGCCTTTGTCATCGGTCTGTCATTCGGCATTGCCGCTTGGAAGTATGCTTGGGTCAATAAGGCGATAAGGCCCGTCTTATCGGTCCTACAAACGCTGCCGTTTTTCACGTATCTATTGCCGGCCGTGATTTTCTTTAAGGTCGGACCAACGGCGGGTGCCATGGCCACTATTGTCTATGCTATTCCCCCAATGATCCTGATGACGACGCTTGGCCTGCAAAAAGTACCACTTGAAGTCATCGAGGCAGGGAAAATGGCCGGCTGCACCAGATTTCAAATGCTACGCCACGTTTATATCCCGTCAGCTCGGGGCGATATTCTGGTTGGCGTTAACCAGGTCATCATGCTGTGTCTGGCGATGGTCGTATTGACCGCCTTTATCGGGATGCCCGGCCTTGGGGCAAAACTTCTTGCGATGATGGGGAGTTTCAAACTTGGACGCTCGTTGGAAATTGGCATCACAATCGTATTGCTTGCCGTAACGCTTGACCGCATGTCCAAGGCTTGGGCCGTCAAACAGCCCGTGCATTTCGATAAAGGAACGTCATGGTTTTGCCGTCACAAGACGCTTGTATCGGCTTTGTGCGTCATTGTCGGCTTCACCCTGCTCTCAAAGGTTGTGCCCATCGCCGGAACCATCGAGCGAGGACAAGACTTTAGCCAGGGTAAGGAATTGGATAATTTCATCAAATGGTTACTTGCTGTCGATGGCGTGCAAAGTGTCACCTATGGCATTCGCTATGTCTTGAACGTGTGGGTTTTGAACCCATTTCGCGACTTCATGCTGTCGATTCCGACACCTGCGATGATCATGATGGTTGTGGCATTTGCGGTCTGGTTGGGCGGACGGCGTCAGGGCATCATCGCCGCAATTTTCTTTGGTCTGATAGCCCTTTCAGGCTGGTGGGACCGGTCCATAATCACATTGTATTCGGTGTTGGCCGCCGTTTCGATCGCGATGCTTCTCGGTATCCCGCTTGGAATTTGGGCATCGCAGTCTGATAAATGGTCGCGCCGGATACTGATCGCCTGCGATACGGCGCAAACATTCCCAAGTTTCATTTATCTGATCCCCGCAATCATGTTATTCGGGATTACAGCCACCGCGGTTGTAGGCTCGATCCTGATCTTCGCAATGGTTCCGTTGACCCGCTATACTATCGAGGGGCTGCGCACCGTGCCGCCGGAAATGACTGAGGCGGCGGACATGGCTGGTGCAACCCGCATGCAGAAGTTGGTGAATGTCCAATTGCCTCTGGCTTTGCCAACTATGGCTGTTGGGTTTAACCAAGCGATCATGTTTGCCTTTTTTATGGTTATCATCGCCGCGTTTATTGGAACCCAGGATCTGGGACAAGAATTGCAACGCACCCTTGCAGGGACGGACCTTGGAAAGAACTTTGTCCTTGGGATCTGCGTATCACTTATGGCGCTCACTTTTGATGTGGTTATCATGAAATGGGCGACGGATAAGAAACACGCTCTGGGCCTCGCATAGAGGCTGGTGAATAGCCACAAACTATCGTCAGTTGCACATCCAGTCGTTCGGCCACGTCCTCGCCGATCAGCACCTTCTGCTTGCCGGCGTGCTCCAGGTGGTCCGGTTCGATGATCCCTTCGACGCGCTCGAGATGCGGCGGAAAGCCTTAGCGGGGCCGGGACACCCGCTTCTCCGGTGAAGCCCGGCCCTCGCCGACCTGCGCCCGTAGCGCCGGGAGAGCCGTCTCGATCTCCTCGAAGAGGAAAGCCTGCTGCGCATCCGCAGCACCCGTCGTGGCAGAACCAGGCCTCTCGGACCGTCGTGCGAACCGCGCCCGGTCGTAAGTGAACTGCTCCGGGTTTGCCGGAGGCTCCCACTCATGAGTAGGATGGAGCATCATCCGACGCAGAGGCAAACTTCTACGCGGCTCTGGAAAGATCAGATAGGGCCGCGTAACTAACACAGATCAGCCTCCGGCAAGCCCGGCGCCGTAATCCGACGTCACGCGCGCCATTGAGTGACGCAGGGTGTTGCCTGCCGTCGGAGAACCGCTCAAGCGGGAGATCGCGGGGTGGGAATTGTGTAGGTCAGCTGGGTCTATGGGGATTTGACGCGGTTGAATGCCTTTGTTCTTGCTGGGCAGGTTGTCTTCCACCATTCTCTGACGCGTTCGAATAGTCCAATAAGTGTCGCCTCCAGCTTCATTCCGCCCTGGGGCGGGAACCATTTTCTGCTTGGTGTGTTTGATCCCCGGTGACCAATAACGGGCTCCAGAAAAGGAAAACTCATTTCGATATCCTCAAATCTCCCTAATCGACTGACTGTCCTTGACAATTTTGGAACCGACCCCGGCTCGCTGAGTGCGGACACCTATATTCCGAAAAACTTCCCAAAAAACGGCCCGCTCGTAGTCGTGCTGCACGGTAGCACCCAATCAGCGGAAAGTTATGATGTCGGCTCGGGTTGGTCTACGCTTGCCGACGAATGCGGGATAGCGCTCCTGTTTCCGGGGCAAAGACTGGCCAACAACCTCCTTGGCAGCTTCAATTGGTTCGAAACTGGCGACAGCCACCGCGACGGCGGCGAACCACTTTCTATCCGGCAAATGATCAAACAGGTCGTCGAAGATCACGAAGTGGACCCGTCTCGTGTCTTCATCACTGGGATGTCCTCGGGCGGCGCAATGACGTCTGTGATGTTGGCGACCTATCCGGAAGTGTTTGCGGGAGGCGCAATCATCGCTGGACTGCCCTACCGCAGTGCCAGCAACATGATGGAGGCGATCATTCGCATGAAGGGATATGGGGGCCCGTCGGACCACACACTCGACGCACTCGTGCGCGGAGCATCGGAATCCACTGGGCCCTGGCCTACAATCTCTGTCTGGCACGGCGGAAGCGATGACACCGTCGACAGTTCCAATGCCGATTCCATCGTCGGGCAGTGGCAGAAAGTCCACAGCGTCGAAGGACCGCCGACCCGGGTGGAAACGGTCGACAGCTTCCCCAGGCAAGTCTGGTGCGACACGGACGGACGGGTGGTGATCGAGGAATACATTATCAAAGAAATGGGCCACGGCACGCCGATCAGTGCTGACGGAGACGAGGGCCTCGGTGAAGCGAGCAAATATATGCTGGAAGTCGGAATTTCCTCGACCCGCCACATAGCGGATTTCTGGGGCCTTACGCAGTAGGAAAACTATGGCTGGATGATTGCGTCAGAGTATCGGCCCAAAACGGGCTGAAATTCCGACGAATCAAACAATCTAGGGCCCTTAAATCGCTATGTTGGCCAATTGGCGTGCAACCTCTATCCCCGTCGGTAAAGAATAAGCGCGCCCCGACCGAGCGGTTCATCGACCGGCTCTCGCGCTGATATATGCCAACCAGCGTCGGCCTGTCGCTTCTCGTGATGCTGGCGCCGCTCCTTTGTCGCAGTAAATGCTATCAAAGGAGCGGCACCAAACCACGACAGGCCCAATCCAATGCTCAAGCCGCTCTGACGTCCCCTTTTAGATGACGACGGGCACTTGGCTTGCGACAGGTTTGTTGTTCAAAAAAGTGATCGTCAAAGAACTTGCGCTTCGCCTTTTGCGGAACCCAACAGAACGCCGCTAAGCGATGGTAACCCATTGACCTTTTACCGATGGCGCTTAATGCTATGTGCATGCAAGAGAGACCCGATATTTACAACCGCCTCGCTTATTTGCTTAAGAAGGCGAGGCAGAAAAAAGGGCTTAGTCTTAATGCAACGGCTAAGCTCTCAGGCGTAAGTAGGTCCATGATCAGTCAGATTGAACGGGCAGAATCCAGCCCGACGGTGGCGATATTGTGGAACCTCACACAGGCACTTCAGGTGGATTTCGCTGGGCTGCTTGAACCTCACTCTAAACCAAAGATAGAGGTTGTACGTGCGAATGCCGCGCCTGTTATCGCTGGCGTGGGGCTGGGCGTCAGCATCCGGATCCTTTCGCCTCCCGAGGCGGTTGGTGTCCATGAGGTCTATGATTTGTTTTTGGAAGCAGATGGTAAACTTATCAGTGATCCGCATGGTAAGGGCTGCCACGAGCATCTGACTGTCATCGAAGGGTCGGTAAAGGTGACTGCGGGTGACGAAACTCAATGGTTAAGCAAGGGCGACGCCGCCAGCTACTTTGCCGATCGGCCCCATAGTATAGAAGCAAATGGCAGTCTTGTCCGAGCGATTCTTATCGTTCAGAACAGTTAGGCTGCATGAGGTCTGCTTGCTAAAGGGATACCATCAATAATCGATCTGAATTGTCCAGGTGACTAAAGTTGCGGTGTGCTTAGGCTCTGCCTCAAACCGTTCCGGGTCAACGGACCCATTATCTTCAATCACGCATTGGATGGAGCCAGTTTTATCCGCCTTGAGAGATACGAAGCGCAACCCAGCCGGATTAAACGTTAGGCAAAGGTCCGAAAACCCGCGGAGCCCATCGCAGGGCAAATGTACCTTATACAGCAGTTGGCCATTCTGGTAATTACGTCTGCGTCTTTGGATCTCGTCGATTGGAATTTGGTTGAGGACATGTACGTCATCAACTTAAGCATCTTTCATCGGCGTTCTTTCCAGCAGATATTGGCCTACCGTCTGTTTTCGAAGAAACCGGGGTGCTTTCTTCGCTTTAGCTGAATTTATTTTGCACCCGCAAGCTGTTACTCGAATCGACGCATTATAGGTGACGCCCATCAGGGCGGCCTAGCATTTCACAAAACGCATTTAACTGCGAAAAAGTGCCCCACAGTACATATAGCCTTTCATCGCTGGAGTTCGCGACGCAGCACAATAACGCATCATGCTGGGGCCATGGCTTTGGCCTCGGCCCGTGAATAGCTGCAGCCCATCAGTACCGTCCGGGCGAGATTCATCGCGATCAAAGCAAGCCAAAGACCATGATTGCCAAGCGTCGGAAGGCTCACCACCAAGACCACCAGATAGATGGCGATGGAAATCGCCATAACATTGCGCATTTCGCGGGATAAGGTTGCGCCGATGAAAATTCCGTCAAAAATATAGCTGCCGAAACTGGCGAGAGGAAACAGCCATATCCACGGCAGGAAGCGCATTGCCTCTTCTCTGACCTCGGGGGAAGCGGTCATCGCAAATATCAGCGAGGGCCCCCCAAATACAGCAGCCAGTGTCAATCCAACACTGCCAAAAAGCGCCCATTGTCCTGACAGTATAGCTGCCCGACGAAGCGAAGTGACGGCGCGTGCGCCCACGGCCTGCCCCACCAGCGCTTCGGCCGAATAGGCAAAAGCATCCAACATATACGAGAAGAGCAGCAAAAACTGTAACAGGACCTGATTTGCGGCCAAACTGATATCACCCTGACTGGCGGATAGAAAAACAAAAGAGGTAAAACTGAATTGCAATAACACCGAGCGCAAAACCAGATTCACGTTCATCGCCATAGTCTCACGCAGCGCCTGCTTCTCAACCAGTTCTAACCAGCGCGACCGCAGTTCAGGCAAGAATGCCTCGCGGCACAGAAATAGCCCAAGGCCAAATCCCACCCACTCACCGACCAGCGAGGCCGCAGCAACGCCCGGCACGCCAAGGCCCAGACCGATCACAAAGCCCACATCCAGTGTGATGTTAACCAAATTGATACACAGATGCAGCAACAAGACGGCGCGGGCGCGTTCAAGCGCAATCAACCAACCGGTCATGGCATAAAGACCGACAGTGGCCGGGGCGCCCCAAATCCGTATAGAAACATACTGTTGAGCAAGATCTTCCACCTCGGCAGACGCCGGCGAAAGGGCAAGTGCTCCAGCCAAGAGCGGCCCCTTCAGTAAAATCACTGCTAGCCCACAAAGGGCGGCTATAAGCAAAGCTCGGTGCAAGGTCAGGGCAGTAAGTCGGCGATCACCCCTGCCATGCGCCTGCGCGGCAAGCCCCGATGTCCCCATGCGTAAGAAACTGAAAAACATGTAGACTGTGGACAAGATTACACTGCCCAAGCCCACAGCACCGATCGGAACTGCCGAGCCGATTTGTCCAACCACCGCCGTATCCACAAGGCCCAGCAATGGAATTGTGGCATTTGAAACCAGGATCGGTATTGCGATATTCAGGACCCGTCGATGGGTAATAATTTGCATGGTCAGCCTTGTTGAAATAACCGCAGGGTCGCGAATGATAGGCAAGGCTTTCAATCATCTGGTCCGGGCACAAGCGAGGTTGTTCGTTCGATAAGGACTCAACTACGGCTCGCATCATTACCCCTGGAAAGGGCAGATTTCCTGCGGCTTCGCACCATAGCCCGCTACCTTGCTTTTGACTGTGGATGCATTTTTCTGCCCTGACGATATCTACAAGGGCCTCACCCTATGTGAGGCCCTGTGTTGGGTTTTATATCCTAGGCAGCGTAGCCATCGCGACAGAGCGTTTTCAAGCCATTCAACGACATCGACTCAAGCCCCAATGGCCCAAGCAAATCGTTCTCGGCTACGAAATCGCGGCCATACATGGCCGAAAATATCTTTACGCCCGATTCATGAAGCTCGGCTGGTTTGCCGACAAGCCGACCAAGCACGGCCGTCACCACCAACCCGTAAGGCACATCTTCGGTGACGTAGCGGCTGTCAGCAGTCTTCGGCCCCGAGCCACCATTTCCTGCCGCGTGCATCTCTTGATTCATTTCAGAAATCGAAGATACCGGAATGTGAAAGGAAAGATGAAAATGTTCAAAGATGGTGCGGACTTCAAGCCCAAGCGCCGTGGCAATGGCAATACGCTCCTCATCCAGCGCCTCCAGCAGCCGACCAACGTTTTGGGTAACATTCTGACCTTGGCTCCAAGTTTCGCCCTGCTCCATCCTGGTCATATTTCCCAGCGCAATACCCATATGGTTTTGCGGATTGAGATTGGACAAGGCAATTGCCATTAAGCTGCCACGGTCCACAAATCTATCCCCAAACAACGCCTGGCAAAGACTAAGACCTGCGGCGCTTTCAGAGGCTGGAATGGTTGCGAGGTCAACTTTTTTGCGGATTGTATTAACATTCACCGAGGTTGGACTTGCTTGTCGACCAGTGACCACCGTGGTTCCCCAAGCGACAATTGGCACAACAACCCCACGCGCAGCAAGCAACCGCGACAGGTAAAGCGCACCAAAAGACGCGTGCGAGCTTATGACGACCGTCTGGTTGGGCGTGATGTGTGGCGCGATTGCGTCAAGAACAGTCTTATGCCCATAGCCGGGCAGTGCGACAAAAATAACGTCGGCATTGGTCACCAACTCCTCTGCGCTATGGGCGACAGTGGGGTGAAATGTGCCCGTTACCTCGCCTTGCGCGACCAGAGCGCCGCTTTTGGCCAAATCTTGGGTGCGCTTCCCCGATGGTGACCAAAGCGCGGCCTTGTGTCCTTGTTGTTCCAGAAAAGCTGCGGTTCCAAACGCGATAGAGCCCGCACCAACAATTCCTACACGCATCCCAAACATTCCTTTTCATACAAACATTAACCGGTCCCATAGGTGCCCGGTCTTGATTTTCGATATGGCCACCAATTCCGGGGACCAACAATTGATGGATATTGCCCACAGCCTGTTCTGGCTGTGGGTCTGGTTTGTGCCAGCGCTGTCAGGCTGCTTTGACTTCGGCCGTGGCTCGGTCGATCATTTCGTTCTTCATTTCGCGGTTGACCGAACTGAAGAATACGATGCGGTCGGTTTCCTCTTGCGACAGCGTCAAGGCCAGCTTCTCACGCTCGTCCAGCAAGTCGGCAACGCCGCTGATGGTGGAGCTATAGCCGGATTGCCGCGTCATGGCCGCGCCAACCTCGGGGGTTTCGAGAACAGCATTGAGCAGTTTATATGCGTTCTCGGCATTTGGCGCGTTATTCACGATGTTAAGTGTGTAGCAAAAGCCAAACGTGCCCTCTTTCGGCACCGACAACTGGATCGGATGACCATCCATGATCAATTTGGCAATCGGGCCCGACCAGGACTGCGCAAGATAGATATCTTCATTGATGAACATCTGCTGCACTTCCGAACCGGCATCATAGTATTTACGCACCATATCCTTGTGCTTGATCAGGAAGTCGCGGGCCTCGTTTGTTGCTTTCTGCGCCAGATCGGGCGAGTCGGCATAGGATACAAAGTCTCCATCATAGCCGAGATATTGCATCGTGATTGTCATAAAGTCACTGATTGTGTAGGAGGTCAGCCCCTTGAACTCTGGATCGAACATGACCTCCCAGCTTGGCGCGTCCTTCACATAATCCACGTTGCGCGCAAGCCCCTCATAGCCCGCAAGGATCGGCAAGCCCCAAAGATTGCCGTCAACCCGCGCCCAAGGCGCTTCCTGATAGGCTGTGTTCAGGTTCTTCCAGTTCGCAATTTTCCCCGTATCAAGCGGCATCAGCAGGTTCGAGCTGATGAACTGTGAATAGCGGTGTCCCGCGACTGTGCAAATGTCGGTCGAGGGCGTGGCCCCTTCGGCGGTCAGCAGGTTGTACTGCTTTCCCTGATCGTCGGTCAGGCGCACCCGGACTTCGATGCCGGTGTCTTTCTGGAATTTGTCCAGAAAGTCAGCCGGAAGAAACTTGTCATAGGTTGTTATGTTCAGAACGCCGGTATCGGCCCATGCTGGGCGGGGCCGAATGAGCATTGGCGCGGCAAGACCCGCCGCTCCGACCCCAAATAGCTTCAGCGCGGTTCTGCGGCTTGGTGTATGAATTGTTTTCATTTTCCCTCTCCTGTTGTTCGCCCGAAGTCGATTGCTTCTGACGTTATCCTTCCAGTAGAAAACGAGACGTGGTGCAAGCCGACGACGTGCGAGAGGCGTTCACGCCGCCAAGGACATCACAACGACGCCCACCGCACAGTCACGCACTTCCACTATAACGCCCGACTTTCCATCATGGTGGAGCTTCTTGAATAAATAGATTCATGTCAAGCGCGCATCTTCAGAAATCCTCGGAAGCCGTATTGGCTAAGGAACCATCAAACAACGGGTCCGGCTGAGCGGAAGTTATGGTTTGATCGTTTCGAAAGGCGTGAGACAGGTTGTTGGGCCGCCATTTTGGCGGTTTGGCGTATTCTGGGCAATCTCGCCCTTATGCCATAAACTTTATTCGCACCAGAAACAGGTTTCCAAGCGCGAACAACGTGAAGAGCCGGGCGCGGTTCTTGGCGAGGCCCCGGTAGCAGGCCTTCATGTAACCGAACTGGCGCTTGATGATCCGGATGGGATGCTCGACCTTGCCCCGAACCATCGCGATGATGCACTTGATCCGCTTGTCGAAAGGATGCCGTTTTCCACCCTTTGGCGCTTTGCGCATGACACCCCAGACCTTGCCGGGGTCCTTGAACGCGGCCGCGCGTTCGGCGCTCACATTCACGGCTTTTCGGTTTCAGAGAACAGCATCGCTTCTCTGTGCCGGCCATTGGCGATGATCGTCATCAATGACAATTGGGTGGCTGTGTGAACGACCACCTTCAATATGTGGATGACCTTCGGGCAAATCATCATGCGAGTGCTCGTGCGTCCCGGAATCGTCCTGTGGCCAAAAAACGACCCCACCGAACATTCCAACAGCAGACAGAAGTGCAAGGACGGCAAAAGCGGTGGTCGGCCCAGCGACCGTGATCAGCCAGCCGGACAGCGGATATGTCACCAGCCAACAGGCATGCGACAAAGCGAACTGGGCAGCAAAGACGGCCGGCCGGTCCTCGGCATGGGCAGATCGCTTCAAGAGGCGGCCTGATGGCGTCAGCACCGCCGAATACCCAATCCCGATGATCATCCAACCTGCAAGAAGCGGGAGCCATTGGGTATCGTAAATCAGGGAAATCAGGGACAAGCTGAGAAGCGAGACGACCAGCAACGCCGCACCCCCTATCATCACAGGACGGTCGGGGCGGCTATCCAGCAATCGGGGCAGCGCGAGTGCAGCCAACATTGACCCCGCGCCAAAGGCCCCGAGGGCAATTGCCACTTGAGCCTCACCAAGGCCAAGATCGGCCCGGACGAGGACGACCGTATTCACCAGCACCATCGCTCCTGCCGCCGCTGCCGCGAGGTTGAGCGACAAGAGCCCCCGTAGCCGTGGTGTGGCAAGATAAATCCGTATGCCGCGGGTGGTGCGGTCATAGATGCCACGCGGGGCCGTTGGTATCGGGCTTGGCAGCATGACAGAGACCACCAACAGGGCTGACCCGACAAACCCGACCACAGTTCCCAAGAACAAGGCATGATAGCTGACGAAAGCCAGCAGGATCGCAGCCAGCATCGGACTTATGATATTTTCCAAATCGTAGGCCAGCCGGGACAGCGACAAGGCACGGGTGTAGCGATCTTCTTCGGGCAAGATGTCAGGGATCGTCGCCTGAAACGTCGGCGTGAAGGCGGCAGAGGCCGACTGCAGGACGAAAATCAGAATGTAGACCTGCCAAACCTCAGTCACAAAGGGCAAGCAAAGCGCAACCGCCGCCCTGATCAGATCGAGGCTGACCAGCATGGTCCGGCGGGGCCAACGATTGGCAAAGGCCCCTGCTATGGGGGCAATGCCGACATAGGCCACCATTTTGATTGTAAAAATCGTCCCCAGAACCAAACCGGCCCGCTCGCCAGATAAGTCATAGGCCAGAAGGCCAAGAGCAATAGTGGCGAGCCCTGTGCCAAGTAACGCAACGATTTGAGCCAGAAACAAATGGCGATAAGTGCGGTCAGTAAGGACAGAGAGCATGGTTTCCCTTTAAAGATACTTTGTGATTGCTTTGAAATCCGCCACGGCCAAAGTGTCGCTGGCCCCGCTGACTGCCTCATCAAGGCAATGGTCGATATGGTCTTGGATCAATGTGCGTTTGGCCTGCAGGACAGCCTTTTCCACAGCATGGAGTTGCTGCGCGATCTCAACGCAAGGGCGTTTGGCCTCGATCATTCCGATCACACTTTGCAGATGACCATCGGCGCGCTTTAGCCGCTTGATGATATCGGGGTGGCTTGCGTGTGTATGGTGCTTTGTCATATCCGCTTCATATCCCCCCCCAGGGGATATGGAAAGCCAGAATACAGGAGTGCGGCTCTGCGGAGGATCCCGCTCTTCGGCATGGATTATCTGCAGGGTCTGATGCTGATCTGTTTGCCGATCGGGGGGCCCACCGCCATGGTTGCAAGGCTGCACGCATATTGGCGCGCAAGCCCAAGGTGCTGGTCGCGATCGCGCTGGCCAACAAGATGGCCCGGCGGATTTGGGCGATGCTGACGAAGAAAGATAACGACAAGGATCCGGCGCCGGTGGGCCCGGCATGATGCTTATGCCGAACCGCTAGGACCGGTGCCAAGGGGGGGGGTGTGAGAAGACGACGACCTGAAGGAGCAAAACGATTGAACAGATCCGGATTGGGAAAGCCAGATAGGGCCTACGAGCCTGCAGCCTGCTCAACAGATTTTGACCCGATCCGCTGATCACCATCCCGGCCCGCGGCGTCTGGCAGTGCCGCATCATCAGGCCTCGCGGAAGACCGCACCCGATCACACGTCAATAGGGTCAAAAACGTCTTGCACTACGGGCGGCAACCACAGAAGCCTTAGTCGCTTAGTGGTTCGCCCAGCGTGTGCATGAGGCGGTTCGCCCAACCAAACAACGAAGATGACAGTATCAGGTCGAGTATTTCCTCCTTGGACAAGCCAGCATCGACCAAGGCTTGCATATCCTTATCATTCGCTTCGGACGGGCATTGGGACAGCTTGAAAGCAAAGTTGAAGATTGCCTTCAGGCGCGGCTCAATCTGGGCATCCATGCCATCCGCGAAAAGCGCATCCACCACAGTCTCGCTTTTGGTAAGTTGATTATAGCGGCTGGCATGGACAGCAGCACAATAAACACAGCGATTGACGATGGATGCCGCAACAGCACCAATTTCACGTTCGGCGCGCGAGAGGCCGCCACGGTTATACATGATGCCATTAAAAAGCGGCGTGCGGTGCTGTAACGTTTCAACATCATGGGCAAGCACCAGCACATAGTCCGACACCTTGGTATTGGACGGGGTAACTTTTAGCGCCTCGAGCTGCTCGGGGGTTGCCTGGCTCAGATCAAGGGGGGCAACATACGGTTTCCACTCAGGGATTTTTGTGGTGAATTCGTGAACGGTCTTTTTCATGCCAGATCCCTCATAAGGCGCAAACCAGCGGCAACCCTGATTTGATAGCTGACAAATGCGACCAGCTCTGACAACCGGACGATGTCAGCATCGCTAACACCCGCTGCTTGCAGGCGCTTGATGTCACCCTCGGTTGCGTTCTTGGGGTTTTGAGCAACAAGATCGACATGGCGGATCAGGGCGCTCAGGCGGACATCGTGGCCGCCGACAAAACCGATGTCAGCAATCCGTGCGCCAGAAGCATCATTATCGCCTATGAGATTGTGAAAATGCGCCTCAAATTCACGATCTGAATTGAGGACTGAAATGCGGCAGGCAAACGCCGCACGCTCAACGTAAGAAAGCCCGCCGGGGTCAGTTGGATGCAAGGCAGCAACGTAGGTTTGTTGCGTTAAAGACATGATATCCGCGCGTCCGTTTACGGCTTCAGCTAACGCGCTACCGCGGTCAATACCGGTAATTTTCGCAATCACGTCTTCTAATTGTAACACTTTATTCTCCTATCCACGTCTGCAGATTGCTGCCTGTGCGTCTTCGGGCAAGGGCGAAGCCGTCCACTCATCGCCCTGAAGCTCGGGCTTGTCGTATTCGAGCAAACGCTGCCAATACTGATCAAAACTCTCGTCATAGAGTTTGGCCGCGATCTTACGCGCCAGCAACGACGCGCCCTCACTGATACCGGGAATGTCGCCGCTCAACTTACCAAGGCTCGCAGCTGCCCCCGCGTTAAAGCTATAGATATTTGACAACCAAGGCGCGGTGTTCGGCTCACGTTCGGTGAAGCTGAAATCATCCGCAAGATAGGGAAACTTTCCAAGCTCAACGTTCTGCTGCTCCTCTGGGGGGATATAGCGGTCGCACCACAGCGCAATCTTGTCCGCATAGCCAGAAAGTTCAGTCCGTGCCATCGGATCAACAGTAAAGCCAGTCCCAAGGATAAGGTAATCAGTCCGCACATGATGCCCGTGGGCAGTTGTGATTACGATTTCCTCGCCATCAAGACCAACTTTTTCCACCCCGGCATCAAAGTGGAAATACGCATTCGGATGGCGGCTGACCCGTAGTGTCGAGCCTCGAGGGGCCGGAGTTTGAGTTCGCAGCGAATAGTTCATGATCTGCCAGCGGCGTGCGTCACTCAACTGCGGAAACACAGCCGTGAAGCCGAAGCACCCCACTCCCATCAGCTTATTAACTGTCGGCATTTGCTTGCGCCGGATCAAAAGGCGCACTTCTGCGGCACCGGCCTCCAGCGCTTCGGCTGCATTGTCCACTGCCGAGGCGCCAACCCCGACGACGACAACGCGTTTGTTACGCAGCGCGTTAAAATCAATATCATCGGCAGAATGTGCCCAATGCTGACGTGGCAAACCTGCGACAAACTCTGGAATGCTGGGCCGCCCCATACCATCGCGACCAGTTGCCATGATGACCTTGCGGGCAAGCACCGAGGTCTCACGGGCCCCCTGCCCTGCCAAGTTCAGGCGGAGCAGGTCACCTTCAGGCAGAATGTTCGTGACTTCGACGCGGTTCTCAACCGGTAGTTTGAGCACCTTGCGATACCAGCGAAGATATTCCATCCAATCAGTGCGCGCGATTTTGTCCAGGGCGGCCCATGCGTCATTGCCAAACCGCGCAATATAAAAGGACCGGAATGTAAGTGACGCCATGCCGTTTGCCGGGCCTACCAACTGTTTGGGTGAACGCAATGTCTCCATGCGTGCAAACGACAGCCACGGGCCTTCCAGTCCAGCGGAGCTGCGATCAAAGATGCGCAAGTTGCGCATGCCACCAGCGATCAGCGCAAAACTTGCGACCAGCCCGCACATCCCCCCCCCGATGACCACAACATCATGCACTTTTTCCGCGCTGGGAGTAGGGACGACCCAGTCCGCGGGAGGATAGCAAAGACATGCCAGATCATCAGCCACTCGACTTTCCAGTTCTTCCAAACTGGACGGTGGAAAGCTTAAAGGCTCCTGAGTGTCATATTCCATGGTGTCGGAACCTTCGTGGTCAAAAAATCAAAAATCATGCGGCGGGAAGCTTTTTGTGAACAACCGTTCTTTCTCATTCCGCAGCGTGTTTGTCGGGGATGAGAGTGGTGCTGTCAGTATTCCAACCGACCCATATATCCTGATCGCCGATTTGCGCTATATCCGATGGGTGAACCAACGCATTCAGCACTGCACCATTCGCAACTTCGATCATAAGTGACGTATGATTGCCTTTGAAAACGCGCTGTCGAATTCTGCCTTTGGCCTTGTTGGTCGTCGAAGGCTCGGAGAGGGAGCACTTAATTGACTCTGGCCGCAGCACCACATTTATGGAGTCGCCCGGCTGGGGCAAAAGAGCGCCCGGACCTGCCTTGACAGTAATACCTTGCCAGTCAACTGCGGTAAGATCACCATTAACGCTTTGAACCTTGCTTCTCAAAAGGTTTGTTTCACCAATGAAATTGGCCACAAAAGTGCTGCTTGGCTGGCTGTATAGAGCTGTGGGGTCGCCCATCTGCTCAATCTTACCCTTATTCATGACCACAATCTGATCCGACATTGTAAGTGCCTCTTCTTGATCATGTGTCACGAAAAGAAAAGTTTTGCCGGTCGTTTTTTGTATGGATTTAAGCTCCATCTGCATCTGTTGGCGCAATTTGGCGTCGAGAGCGGACAGCGGTTCATCCAACAACAAAACATCCGGATCTGGCGCAAGCGCCCGCATCAAGGCGACACGTTGGCGTTGCCCGCCAGATAGTTCCGCAGGAATCCTGTGTGCAAACTCTTGCAACTGAACGAGTTCAAGCAATTCGGACACGCGTCGATGGATTTGCTTTTTATCATGCCCTTTCAGTTCAAGGCCGAAGGCGATGTTTCTAGCCACGCTTAGATGCGGAAAAAGGGCATAGTCTTGGAAGACGATGTTCACATTCCGCTTGTTTGGCGGCACCCGCGTCACGTCCTTGCCACTAAGCATAATGCGCCCCGAATTCGGAACTTCGAAACCACCAAGCATCCGCAATGTAGTCGACTTCCCGCAACCAGACGGGCCAAGCAAAGTGACAAACTTGCCCCGCTCTATCTCAAGGTTCAGATCTTCGACTGCCAAAAAAGTGCCATAACTTTTCGTGACGTTTTCGAAAGTAACAATGGGGTCCATCAGCGGGTCCTCGCGCGGCGGGTTATAAATTCGGCGTACAGCCCGAAACTGGTGGTAACCACCAAAACGAGTGTCGCCATTGCATTGATCTCAGGAGACATGCCACCTTGAACTTTGGCAAAGATCAGCATGGGCAACGTGGCGCGATAGCCACCAAGAAAAAACGTTCGAACGAAATCGTCAATGGACAGCAACACGCAAAACATCATGCCACCAAACAACGCGGGGGCCAGATAGGGCAAGGTCACCCGCAAGAATGCGACGATGTTATCCGCACCCAGATCACGGGCAGCATCGACCATGTTTTTTGGCATCGAACGCAGCCGCGTTAGCGCCATGACCACCACAAAGGGCACAGAGTGGACAGTATGGCCCAGAATAATCGCGCCTGTTCCGGTGGGCATGTCGATTGTCGAAATGAAGATGCGCAAGGATATTGCCGAAATCATGCCCGGCACAACTGCAGGCAAGACTGCAAGTGCAAAGATCACGACCTGCCAGCGGATCCCTTCAGCCACGATGAGCATCGCAATCCAGGTGCCGATAATCGTCGCGGCGAGTGTTGACGCTGCCGCAATCCCAATGGAATAAAGACAGGCCTCCAGAAACTGCTTGTCCTGTATCACTTTGGCATACCAATCTAACGTCAAATTCCCTATTGGGAACGATACGAAATTCGCATCTTTGAAGCTCAACGCCATCATCAACGTGAGGGGCAGCAAAAGATAAAACAAAAAAGCCCAATAAAATGCGGTTAGGGCCGCACGTGGAAAGTCTGGGACTAAGTTACGCATCAGAATGTACTTCCTTTCTTACCACCAACCAAGCGTACGAAAAGGCCGGCCGCAATCAATGCTGTTGTCAGCATAATCATTGCGAAAGCGGCGCCCACTGGCCATTTGTTACTTGCCCCATGAAAGAACGAACTGATCGTTTCAGGAAACAGAACAGTATTGGGACCGCCAAGTAGCATTAGCGTGGCAAAGACCCCGATGCAGGTCAGAAAGACCAAGGCACACCCCGAAACGATACCATCTTTTGAGAGCGGTAGGATGATGCGGCGGAACCGAGTTAAAGGGCCCGCGCCCAGATCTGCCGAAGCATCCAGAAGTGACGAAGGAATCTTTTCGATCGCCGAATAAAGCGGCAATAGCATATAGAGACAGATCAGATAGATAAGTCCAAACCCCAATGAAAAAGGTGTGTAAAGCATTGGGATAGGTCGATCAATAAGTCCGATGTCGCGCAGCAAAACATTAATCGCGCCCCGATTTGAGAGCAGCATGATCACAGAGAATGTACGTATGATCTCACCTGCCCAGAATGGCACGAGCAGCAAAAGCAGCGCCCTTGGGCGTCCTGAAGGCCGAACGACCTTGGCAACGTAATAGGCAACCGGGTAGACGACAATAAGCGTCACCATCGTGGTGGCCGTCGCGAAAACAAAGCTTCGGATGAGCGGTAAGAAAAAGATTGGCTCTTGAAAAAAAACTATGTAATTTTCAAGTGTGAACTCCGATTTGTCGCCAGGCATGACAGGATAGTTGGACAGAAAGCTGATTTTCAACATTTGATAAATCGGCCCAAGATTCAGGGCAACAATCCATATCAGCGGCAAGCCAGCCAAAAGCGCGACGCGTCCCATTCGTGTTTCAACCGCAGCACCAAGTGTGTGTCGGTAAAGAAATGAGTTCGCCATTTTCGCTATGAGCGTGGAGTATCTTGGCATTTCACGGTCTTGTGTCGTGTTTAAATCGGAGCGCGTGGCTGTCTCAACCATCTATATCCCTTTTCTGTGGCTGCTCATGGGCACGGGTGCGCTAGGTCAGCAGTGCTATGCAAATCAATCCCCACAGCCTGTTCTGGCTGTGGGTCTGGTTTGTGCCAGCGCTGTCAGGCCGCTTTGACTTCGGCCGTGGCTCGGTCGATCATTTCGTTCTTCATTTCGCGGTTGACCGAACTGAAGAATACGATGCGGTCGGTTTCTTCTTGCGACAGCGTCAAGGCCAGCTTCTCACGCTCGTCCAGCAAGTCGGCAACGCCGCTGATGGTGGAGCTATAGCCGGATTGCCGCGTCATGGCCGCGCCAACCTCGGGGGTTTCGAGAACAGCATTGAGCAGCTTATATGCGTTCTCGGCATTTGGCGCGTTATTCACGATGTTAAGTGTGTAGCAAAAGCCAAATGTGCCCTCTTTCGGCACCGACAACTGGACGGGATGACCATCCATGATCAATTTCGCAATCGGGCCCGACCAGGACTGCGCAAGATAGATATCTTCATTGATGAACATCTGCTGCACTTCCGAACCGGCATCATAGTATTTACGCACCATATCCTTGTGCTTGATCAGGAAGTCGCGGGCCTCGTTTGTTGCTTTCTGCGCCAGATCGGGCGAGTCGGCATAGGATACAAAGTCTCCATCATAGCCGAGATATTGCATCGTGATTGTCATAAAGTCACTGATTGTGTAGGAGGTCAGCCCCTTGAACTCTGGATCGAACATGACCTCCCAGCTTGGCGCGTCCTTCACATAATCCACGTTGCGCGCAAGCCCCTCATAGCCCGCAAGGATCGGCAAGCCCCAAAGATTGCCGTCAACCCGCGCCCAAGGCGCTTCCTGATAGGCTGTGTTCAGGTTCTTCCAGTTCGCAATTTTCCCCGTATCAAGCGGCATCAGCAGGTTCGAGCTGATGAACTGTGAATAGCGGTGCCCCGCGACTGTGCAAATGTCGGTCGAGGGCGTGGCCCCTTCGGCGGTCAGCAGGTTGTACTGCTTTCCCTGATCGTCGGTCAGGCGTACCCGGACTTCGATGCCGGTGTCTTTCTGGAACTTTTCCAGAAAGTCGGCCGGAAGGAACTTGTCATAGGTTGTTATGTTCAGAACGCCGGTATCGGCCCATGCTGGGCGGGGCCGAATGAGCATTGGCGCGGCAAGACCCGCCGCTCCAACCCCAAATAGCTTCAGCGCGGTTCTGCGGCTTGGTGTATGAATTGTTTTCATTTTCCCTCTCCTGTTGTTCGCCCGAAGTCGATTGCTTCTGACGTTATCCTTCCAGTAGAAAACGAGACGTGGTGCAAGCCGACGACGTGCGAGAGGCGTTCACGCCGCCAAGGACATCACAACGACACCCACCGCACAGTCACGCACTTCCACTATAACGCCCGACTTTCCATCATGGTGGAGCTTCTTGAAAAATTAGATTCATGTCAAGCGCGCATCTTCAGAAATCCTCGGAAGCCGTATTGGCTAAGGAACTTTTGAACAACCCCACACCCTACCTGTTCATCCCTGATCATCACATCGTCCCTCGGAGATCTGCATTTTTCATGGCAAGATCGGTTTTGAGGGACATTCGGGACGAGGACGACCATGCTGTCCATCTTCATAAGCAGGCGACGACGACGCCTAAGGCAAGAGCGGCCCTCCAGCCGAGCGACGAGCCTGCATCGTCCGTGGCGGAATGCTTCGGCACGACTGAACAGACGGTGTATAGGTGGCGTCGCCGCTGCAAGCAACGACTGCCGGGCAGTGGACAACGTCCTATGTGCGGAATGATCTGTTGATTTGGCATCAGGCTATTGTCATGTCGAGCACTCCCGACATGTTCGAAGTTTGCGTCAGTTCGGCGTTTTGGTCAACGAACGGTCTCTCCCATAAC
>NZ_VSJK01000050.1:2500-6274 GCF_008085915.1 Oceaniovalibus sp. ACAM 378
GCCTGAGATCACGCGGTACCTGTCCTGACACTGCAGGAGACGGACGGACGCAAGTCCCGATGTCGCTGAAGGTGACGGGATATAACAGGTGCAGCAATGTATGTAACTATCCAAGTCAAGTACACTAACCCGGTTCGGTTTGCCCGCACGGACAACCGAACCATGATGATCGCAAGATCATCGACCAAACCTCCTCATACTTTGAACCAGGTGAGGGGGCGGGAAAAAGTATACTTTTGATCAACGGTTGTCCCTCCGCAAGGAAGGGCACCGGGTGACGTTCTGCTTGCAGAACGCACCGGCGCTGTCGGAGCACAAAAGGACCGCCAGCGTTTGAAGAAGTCTGACTTCTTCTGGATCAAATCAAGCGCGAAAAGGGCGTTTGGTGAATGCCTTGGCAGTAAGAGGCGATGAAGGACGTGATACTCTGCGATAAGTCATGGGGAGCTGAGAATACGCTTTGATCCATGAATTTCCGAATGGGGCAACCCACCTGACACTCTGTTAATATTGCCTTTCGGGGCAGCTATTAATGGGGTTAAACAGGTATTTTTAACCTGAATACATAGGGTTAAAAAGGCAAACCCGGGGAACTGAAACATCTAAGTACCCGGAGGAAAGGAAATCAACCGATACTCCCCTAGTAGCGGCGAGCGAACGGGGACCAGCCGAGCCTTGAGTGTGAATAGAATGGTCTGGAAAGGCCAACCATAGTGGGTGACAGTCCCGTATATGAAGCACGATTGGACGTATTAAGTAGGGCGGGACACGTGAAATCCTGTCTGAACATGGGGGGACCACCCTCTAAGGCTAAGTACTCCTTACTGACCGATAGTGAACCAGTACCGTGAGGGAAAGGTGAAAAGCACCCCGACGAGGGGAGTGAAACAGTTTCTGAAACCGGACGCCTACAAGCAGTCGGAGGGACCATGAGTCCTGACGGCGTACCTTTTGTATAATGGGTCATCGACTTGGTCTATCTAGCAAGCTTAAGCCGTTAGGTGTAGGCGCAGCGAAAGCGAGTCTTAATAGGGCGAATGAGTTAGATGGATCAGACCCGAAACCGAGTGATCTAGGCATGACCAGGCTGAAGGTTAGGTAACACTAACTGGAGGGCCGAACCCACACCTGTTGAAAAAGGTCGGGATGAGTTGTGCCTAGGGGTGAAAGGCCAATCAAACTCGGAGATAGCTGGTTCTCCGCGAAATCTATTTAGGTAGAGCGTCATCCGAATACCCCGGGGGGTAGAGCACTGGATGGGTAATGGGGCCCCACAGGCTTACTGATCCTAACCAAACTCCGAATACCCGGGAGTAATAGATGGCAGACACACGGCGGGTGCTAACGTCCGTCGTGAAGAGGGAAACAACCCTGACCTACAGCTAAGGCCCCTAATTCATGGCTAAGTGGGAAAGCATGTGGGACGGCCAAAACAGCCAGGAGGTTGGCTTAGAAGCAGCCATCCTTTAAAGATAGCGTAACAGCTCACTGGTCTAGATAAGCTGTCCTGCGGCGAAGATGTAACGGGGCTCAAGCCATGAGCCGAAGCTTAGGATGCACATAGTGCATGGTAGCGGAGCGTAGTGTGACATAACTCCATGTGTCTTGTGTTTTACAGCGGACAGCCGCGCTCTAGTAGCGTAGCGGTAGCGCATAAAGCAATGGACACAAGGGGTTTTCTGTGAAGCCGGCGCGTGAGCGATCCGGTGGAGAGATCACTAGCGAGAATGATGACATGAGTAGCGACAAACAGGGTGAGAGACCCTGTCGCCGAAAGTCCAAGGGTTCCTGCTTAAAGCTAATCTGAGCAGGGTAAGCCGACCCCTAAGGCGAGGCCGAAAGGCGTAGTCGATGGGAACCAGGTTAATATTCCTGGGCCAGGAAGTAGTGACGGATCTCGAGGGTAGTTCATCCTTATCGGATTGAATGGGCTGCTTAGAGGTTCCTGGAAATAGCTCTTCCGCTAGATCGTACCCTAAACCGACACAGGTGGACTGGTAGAGAATACCAAGGCGCTTGAGAGAACTATGTTGAAGGAACTCGGCAAAATACCTCCGTAAGTTCGCGAGAAGGAGGCCCGGTTCGTACGCAAGTGCGGGCTGGGGGCACAAACCAGGGGGTGGCGACTGTTTACTAAAAACACAGGGCTCTGCGAAGTCGTAAGACGACGTATAGGGTCTGACGCCTGCCCGGTGCCTGAAGGTTAAAAGGAGATGTGCAAGCATTGAATTGAAGCCCAGGTAAACGGCGGCCGTAACTATAACGGTCCTAAGGTAGCGAAATTCCTTGTCGGGTAAGTTCCGACCTGCACGAATGGCGTAACGACTTCCCCGCTGTCTCCAACATAGACTCAGCGAAATTGAATTGCCTGTCAAGATGCAGGCTTCCCGCGGTTAGACGGAAAGACCCCGTGCACCTTTACTCCAACTTCACACTGGCATCAGGCCAAGCATGTGCAGGATAGGTGGTAGGCTTTGAAGCAGGAACGCTAGTTTCTGTGGAGCCATCCTTGAGATACCACCCTTGCTTTGCTTGATGTCTAACCGCGGTCCGTTATCCGGATCCGGGACCCTGTGTGGTGGGGAGTTTGACTGGGGCGGTCGCCTCCTAAACAGTAACGGAGGCGCGCGAAGGTTGGCTCAGAGCGGTCGGAAATCGCTCGTTGAGTGCAATGGCAGAAGCCAGCCTGACTGCAAGACGTACATGTCGAGCAGAGACGAAAGTCGGCCATAGTGATCCGGTGGTCCCGAGTGGAAGGGCCATCGCTCAACGGATAAAAGGTACGCCGGGGATAACAGGCTGATGGTGCCCAAGAGTCCATATCGACGGCACCGTTTGGCACCTCGATGTCGGCTCATCTCATCCTGGGGCTGGAGCAGGTCCCAAGGGTACGGCTGTTCGCCGTTTAAAGAGGTACGTGAGCTGGGTTTAGAACGTCGTGAGACAGTTCGGTCCCTATCTGCCGTGGGTGTAGGATACTTGAGAGGAGTTGCCCCTAGTACGAGAGGACCGGGGTGAACGATCCACTGGTGTACCAGTTGTTCCGCCAGGAGCAGTGCTGGGTAGCTATGATCGGACAGGATAACCGCTGAAGGCATCTAAGCGGGAAGCCCCCCTCAAAACAAGGTATCCCTGAGAGCCGAGGTAGACCACCTCGTCGATAGGCCGGAGATGTAAGCGCAGTAATGTGCTCAGTTGACCGGTACTAATTGCTCGATAGGCTTGATTTGATCCAGTAGAAGCTGGACTTATCCGTCGGATAACATCCGATGGAGGTCAGGTCAAAAGTACACCATGTGTACAAGACTTGGACTTATATGACTGATGATCGGCACGTTCGCTGCGCGGACGTGCCGGTGATGTTCTTCCCTTGGTTTGGTGGTCACAGCGCGAGCAAAACACCCGATCCCATACCGAACTCGGCAGTTAAGTGCCGTTGCGCCGATGGTACTGCGTCCTAAGACGTGGGAGAGTAGGTCACCGCCAGACCTAGCGAGGAACATCAGATTAATCTCTCTCACGATAACAACAGAACTCAAATGGCGCACCGGGCCTCCCGCTGCGCCATTTCTACGTTCTAAGGCCAAAAACTAACCCACAATATACACGTCAAGCGTCACCGCTCCGGTGATGATAGAAAGCACTCGGTCGTATCCACCAAGAATATAGCAGGGCGTAAACTTGTGGGCATAGTGCCTATGGTCTATCGGCTCCAATGCGGGCAATTGAATAGCCCCTAAATTTGTAGACGCCTTGCTTGGTAAATTTTGGAAG
>NZ_VSJK01000051.1 GCF_008085915.1 Oceaniovalibus sp. ACAM 378
TGCCAAATCCTACCACCACGCGAGGTCCGATGCGCTCGACCTCTGGACAGGCTATACTGCAGAGCTGACGGCCTGATTGCCGAGATCACCCAAAGGTTTGGTCGAGCGGCAACAACCTGACAAAGCCGACACCGGTGTAACCCCCGACGCAATGTTCGCCGAAACGGCGTTTGGCAATCCCCTAGGCCGGTTGCAAATGGCGCCGAACGCGCGCTTGGCTTGGGCGCGCTGACAGTGCCGCTGGTGCCAAGCACTTGGTGAGCAGTTAGTCAGCGCCGCGATTGCCCGGATATCACCGAGCCCTATCTTGCTTCGGCCTTCGAAGTTTACCCACAAGCCGCCACGCCCGACGCAATGCCGTGAAGGCAGCCCCGATTATGATCACCCACAAAGCCACGCGCAACACCTGCCCCGTGCCATTCCACCAAGGCTCGGCCAGGCTGACGATTGCTGCCAGCGTCACTAGTGCCATCCGGTGTGGCTTGGCCATCGGTCCGGCAAAATCCGCGCCGGCGCCGACGTTGACGCCCAATTCCCGGACATAGGCCGTCAGAAAGGCAAAACCCGTCGCGGCCCAACCAAGCGCGGGACTTTCGATGCAAAGTGCGACGCCCATAAGGATCAGCATGTCCGAGATTCGGTCTGGAAATTCGTTCCAGAAACCGCCATCGGGCGAGGCGCGACCGGCTTCGATGGCAACCATGCCGTCGAACAGGTTGCACAGCAGGCGAAGCTGCACAAATAGCGCTGCCGCCACAAACAGAAGCGAACGCAGGCCACCGCTGACGCCATCTGCGGCCCAGAAACAGGCTCCGGCAATCAGGGCCGCGATCATTCCGGCCATGGAAATCTGGTTCGGAGTGATGCGGGTTCCGGCCAGCCAACGCGATATCCTGACGGCCCAGCCGGCCTGCCGGCTGGCAAGGGGGCGGCGGTTTTTGACTTCGGTCATCATGGTTTCCAGAGCGTGAGACTGTAAAAGAAGGCATAACTCGTCGAGACAATCAGCGAAACGGCGATTGTCGCCGCAGTCTCGGGCGTTCCGGCCTGACCATGCAGCACCGCCAGCAGCACAAGCGATAGGGACGCAGCCACCACCGGCGGTACAATCAGCGCAGGCAGTCCGGCAAGCCGGGCTGTGACTGCCTCAATCATCCGCTTCAAAAGCAGGGTGATAATAGCAGAAATCGTGCCCTGCAGCACCCCGGCGATCACCGGCTCGGGCATCGGATGGGCGCGGCTGGCAAAGACCGCCCCGCCCCATCGCAAGAAACGCCCCCGCCATATGGATCGGCGCCTGCCGGGTAAACGCGACGCTCAACTCACGCTCCAGAAGTAGCGGCTGAGGTGGAAGAAAACCGGCGCCGCGAAGATCACCGAGTCGAGCCGGTCAATAAATCCGCCGTGGCCCGCAATGCTGTGTCCCCAATCCTTGACGCCGCGGTCGCGCTTTATTGCAGACATCACGAGACCACCCAGAAAGCCCATGATGGTAATGACAAACCCCATCAGGCCCGCCTCGACCGGCGAGAATGGCGTAATCCACCACAGGCTTGCCGCGATCAAGGTCGCTGTCAGACTGCCGCCGACAAAGCCTTCGATGGTTTTCGACGGTGACAGGCTGGGTGCGATCTTGTGACGCCCGATCAGTTTGCCCCAGACATATTGCAACACGTCGCTCAGTTGGACCACGATGACCAGAAAAGCGATCAGCAGCACGCCGCGTTCGCCGTATCCGGGAATATCCAGATTAAGCAGCGCCGGCACATGCGACACACAATAAAGACAGATCATCAGTGCCCATTGCATCTCGGCAACGCGAACAAGAAAATTGCGCGACGCACCTGACAATGCCGAGACAATCGGCAGTAGCAGAAACACCCAGACCGGAATGAAAATCGCGAACAGCCCATACCAGGACGTCCAGACCAGATAGTACTGAATCGGCAGAACAATGAAAAACACAGCCGCAAGCGAGCGGTGATCGGCGCGAGACGCGTTGGTCAGCGTCATAAATTCGCGCAAGGCCGCGAAAGAGCAAAGCGCGAACAGAATGATCACCCCGGTGCGCCCAGCGAGGAACGCAAGCGAAATAGCGATGGCCATCACCCACCATGCCCGGATACGGGCGTTCAGGTTTTCAATCCCCTCGTTCTGTCCATCGGGTGACAGACGCCGTTGCAATACAAAGCCGATCACGCTGGCCACGACCAAAACGCCGCCAATCCGCGCAATCACTGTCAGCAGGTCGGAATGTACGGGGTTCATGGGGTGACCTTTGCGGCGGGGCTCAGGGACAGCAGGGCGTCGCGCGATCTTTGCAAAAATTCAGCCTTGGCTTCGTTCTCAGTCAGGTGCAAGGCCGCACCAAAATTCACTTTGCACATCAGTGGCACCGGAATGAACGCCCCCTTCGGCAAGACCCGGTTCAGATTTTCGATCCAGACTGGAACCAGATCAATATCGGGCCGTGTTCGTGCAAGATGAAAAAGGCCGCTCTTGAACGGCAAAAGCACCTCATCTGTCTGGTTGCGCGTGCCTTCGGGAAACAGGATCAGGGATGCGCCATCGTCCAGCGCACCGGCCATTTGTGCGATCGGATCGGCCTGACGCTCGGCCGCATTGCGGGCGATCAGCACGGCGTTGAAAACGTCCGAGCCGATAAAGCGGCGCAACCGGCCCTGCTCCCAATATTCCGCTCCGGCAACGGGCCGAACCTGTCGGCGCAACCGGGGTGGCAGGACAGACCAAATCAGAATGAAATCGCCGTGGCTGGCATGGTTGGCAAAATACACACGCTGGCGTTGAAGTGTCGGGTCGATTCCTGTCCAGACCGCCTGAACCGCCGTGATTGCGCGCGCGAAAAACGCGATCGCGCCACCGACGACTTCAGCTGTCCACCCGTTTGTCCGCACGTCTTCACCACCTCGCCACTCGACAGTTCGGCCACTATTAAAGAAACAAAAGCGGCAGCGCAAATCGGTGAGACAAGTTGACGTACGAGATCGGATTACACGCCGCTAGAGCAGCCCACACAATCGCGCCTGCACGTGCTACGCTTGATGGACCGCTCTCGCAAGAACCGGTATTTCCGTGCACCAAGGTTCGGGCATTCGGTCAACCTGACAAAGCCCTTGAGCATTCTCGATTTGAGTCGCGATCTATCGAATATCAACATCAACCAAGTCATCGACGTCGAGCTTTGAGTTTGAGTGGATGGACGTTCTTATTCCATCCGCTCATCTGTGAGCAGATGCAGAAGCTCGCGGGGATCATTTGAATGCGAACGTTAAACGCGAAAACCCCGCGTGCGCTGATCGACCCTTCAGCATTGATTCAGCGAGTTCGAGGAAATTGGACAACTCGGGTTGCGACTGGCTCAGCCCGCCCCTTCGCGAATGTCGACACCTGTGACCCTGTTACCTTGGCCAAATATCGTCACATGAATGTAGGCTGCCTCGCCCCGCGCGACTGATCGGAGAATATAGTCCGAGAGTCCTTCGCGCACCCGGCAATTTGACGAAATTACTGCCCGAGCCTCGACGCTGCCGAAAAACAGGTCGTGCCCGTCGTAGCGATCGGGTCGATCGAAGCGGTGATAATTCGCCCGGTCCTGCTGCACCATAGCGCAGACGCTGGTCAGTGCCTTGCCGTCGGAATTGCGCGCGTCCTGCGGACTGATCCAAGTATTATAGGACCCGATCTCCTGCTGCGCCGCGGCTGGCAGCGCCAAGCCGCAATAGGCAAGGGCCACGGCCCCAATGAGATAGCGCATCGTCGATCCCCCCAAGCCGACATTCTCCAAGTGGACTGCCTTTTGACGTCAAGATCGCCTGATCAGGCCCGCAGATCAAGTATCTTTTGCCTCTGAGGGTCTCCGCGGTTGCGGGAACGCCCGGAGGCGGGCGGGTGTGTCGCAAACTTTCTGTCTAACTTTCGCCGTGTCGACCTTTTCGCTATGCCCGCTGCGGCACGGTAGCAGATTGTCGGAGGACGGAGTGATCAGATTCAAGGGCAGCCATTATCCGAAGCATGTCATCCTCTACGCGGTGTTTTTCTATGTCCGGTACGCCGTCTCCTACCGCGATCTCGAAGAAATCCTGGCCGAGCGTGGGGTGCATATTGACCACGCTACCCTGAACCGCTGGGTGGTGAAATACGCCCCGCTCATCGCGGCCGAGGCGCAGAAGCGGAAGTCGGCAACCGGTAGGTCGTGGCGTATGGATGAAACCTACGTCAAAGTGAAAGGCCGGTGGACTTACCTGTACCGAGCGGTCGACAAGGAGGGCAATACCCTTGATTTCATGCTTTCGGAGCGCCGCGACGAGGCTGCGGCAACCGTGTACTTCACCCGAACGATCCGGAGCAACGGCTGGCCGGACAAGGTCGTGATCGACAAGAGCGGCGCCAACCTCGCCGGCTTGGAGAACATGAACATCCGGCTGATCCTGAGGAGCTGGTTCTGGCTGATCGAGGTTCTGCAGGTCAAATACCTCAACAACATCCTGGAGCAGGACCACCGCTTCATCAAGAAGCTGACCCGGCCGATGCAGGGCTTCAAATCCTTCGCTGCTGCGCAGGCGACCCTCGCCGGGATCGAGACCGCGCATATGATCCGAAAGGGTCAGCTTGCCGGCAACGGTGGCACCGCCTTTCAGCAGTTCGCGGCGCTGGCAGAATAACTGTGTCCAGCAAAACGCTTGCGTTTAGCCTGCTGATATATTTGCGACACAACCGGCCAGGATTGGTGTCCGCGTGCTGAACCGGATGACCGAACTTGGTCGCCCCAGTTTCGAACGCACCGCCTGAATTCCATCTCGGGTAGGGCGCGTTCCGAATTGGAATCGATCCGTGCAACACGACCCATCTGTGCCATCGTTGTATCCCGCTTGCTGGTTCATTGTCTCTTGATACCGCAGTGCAGGGGGTGGGGCAATTTTGAGAGGTGCCCCCGGACCGCGACAAAGGTGACGACAATTCACGAAGACTTCTTGCACGCTTTGGTGATAAGCTGATCTTGCAGATTGGCCCGCAGGAGGATGTTCTAAATGCCCTCGACGCTCACGATGGAGAACCCCGTTTTTGCAGCATATGCGGTCGCGTCCGCGCTCATGCTTCTCAAGCTGATGGGACAGGGATGGGTAACTGTGGCTCTGATGTTGAGGACCGACGGGGGCCTTCTCAATCCCGAGGATCTTCGGACTACCGTGGCTAATCGTAACCCCCGACCAGAGCAGCTCGACTTGGACCCTAAGGTTGAGCGGTCCCGCCGCATACAGCGCAACGACCTCGAGAGTATTCCGGCCTTCTTGGCCGCAGGGCTTATCTTCGTGGCCACGGAGCCGTCCCTCTGGGTGGCGGTACCGCTTTTCGCCAGCTTCGTGTTGGCGCGTCTCGCCCACACCTTCGCCTACGCCACCGCACAAAACCATGAGTTACGGGCCATCTTTTTCTCGGTAGGTTCGGTTGTGGTGATCGTCATGGTCCTGTGGGTGCTGGTCGCGGCGCTGCTCTGAGACTCGCCGCGTACAGAAGTCCCTCACTAGGAAGTTATCACGTTAACCAGCCAGGGGTGATAGACGGCGATTTAAGCATCGAGCCTTTAAATTGAACCATATCCGGCCTCACAGAAGTCGTTCCATCATTCCTGTGGTGTAAACAGATCGCAGATTTCAACGAGAGCATTGAACATTTGGTGGAAGGTTCTGGTTCCGATCCGTCGCAAAATGGGCCTTCAGTTTCGACAAGGCCATTTCGATCGGGTTGAGATCAGGCGAGTACGGCGGCAGGTATAGGAACCAGCAGCCTTGCGTCTTGAGCGCGGTGGCAGCGTCTTTGTTGCGATGCGTTGCGATGCGTTGCGAGGTTGTCGCAGATGACCACGGTTCCAGGTTGCAGATCGGCTCTGGGCAGCAAATCCTCGTTTTTGGAACGGTCCGAACCGTCGTGGCGAAGGTACGCTTCGATGTAGGTTTCTCGGACGCCCCGCGCGACGTTTGAGTGACGCGGGACGTTGCCTGGCGTCGGAGAAGCGCTCAAGCGGGAAATCGCGGGGTTGGGCTTGGTGGGTGGTTTGTTGCTATGGGGATTG
>NZ_VSJK01000052.1 GCF_008085915.1 Oceaniovalibus sp. ACAM 378
CACTTTGCGCTCAACGCAGGACGGCGCTCGAAGCGCACCCCGCGCAGCCATCACATAAATACCGTAAATGCCCTCATCGGGCGATTCCGCGGCTTCATGCAGCCGTTCTGCGGTCCGGCCTCCAGGAACCTCGCAGCCTACGGCCGATGGCACGCCGCCCGCGACAATGTGGGGCGCAGCCATCGGGACGTGCTCAGCCTGCTGCTCGTGTCAGGCGCTCACACCAACACGATTTGCTGACACCGCCCCCTCACATCTGATATGTGTATTAGTCTTGACCTCCCCCCTCATCTGACATAAATTTTTATTTATGCACGCACAATCGATAATAGCCGTCGATAGATAGCGTCCCGTATCCAGCGGCGGTCTCGACATGAGCCCGTAAGATTTTCAGATTTTTCAGCCATTAATTCGCGATCGCTCGCTTTCAGAAGGAAGTGAGAAAGTAACGAAATGAAAAAATGGTATACTGCTGATACCCATTTTGGCCACAAAAACATCATTAATCACTGCAACCGTCCGTTTGAGAGCGCTGATGAGATGGATGCCGTGCTGCTCAAAAACCTTCGGGAAGCTGTCGGGCCGGAGGACCAACTTTGGATTATTGGTGATTTTGCGTTTGGTCGGAAAGCAAAAAACAAGGAATGGGTGCGCTCGATTTTTGATCAGCTACCCGGCGCTGAAAAGCACCTGGTTGTCGGAAATCATGATAAAGACAGCGTGCTGGAGCTCCCGTGGACGTCGATCACCGACACCGCCGCCGTCCAGGATGGCTCGGAAAAAAAGTGGCATACGCTGTACCATTACCCTTTGATCACCTGGAACAATGCCCGTCGGGGCTCACTAAATCTCTTCGGTCACGTCCATAATAACTGGCCAGGCTCTAGAAATTCGGTGAATGTGGGTGTCGATCTCTGGGACTTCAAACCTGTTCAGTTTTCTGAAATCGAGAAGCGTGCAGCAACCCTTCCGATTAACCCGATCTGGGCAACTGTGGAGCCCGGCGCAGTGCTGTAATCTGGACCTTTAAACACGGTTCTGGCGCGAAGGTCGCTGCGGATATTATGAACTCGTCAAATTGGCACTTGCATGGGTTCAGGGCGGAGCGATCATGAAAGAAAAATGCTGCCGTCAGTCGCTGATGCGAAGTCACCTGCAGGCTCTGTTTGGCCAAAGTTAGGTCACCAACCGGAGCACTCTGCATCGAGGTATCGGCGAACACCGTAGAGGTCGATGATTTGGCCGCTAAGCATAATCTCGAGCCCAGAGCGTCCGCCAAATGCGCTGTTTTTTGCCTTGATCCATTGGTGCGCGCGAGACGTGTCCTGGCCGAACATATACCGTGTGCCTGTGTGGATACCTAAGAGCAGCGACAACCGTGTCCCTAAGTCGCGATTAATACGACCGATTTCCCCCTGCCTCCAACGGGTCAATGTGCGCTGTGTCATCCCGCCCAGTAGCTGGCACGCGTCTTCATCTGATAGTTTCCAGCGATCAAACAGGTTAACGATGGCGCGGGCTGCTGCATGCGCCTCATCGGCCGTCAGATCCTGAGAGGGAGGGGCGGGCTGGATATCAGAACTCATCTTACTCCCATTTTCGTATTTGCGTATCGGTACGATACCGTTAAGAATTAGAAAATGCCACTATCATGAGTATGTGAGGGGGCATCGTCAAGTTGCGGGGGGACGCACGTGGCGGTAGGTCTTCTTATGACCAAACCCAAGCAACCTGGTGCCTTCTTAGGCCACCGTTTCCCACCTGAGATTATCGCATACGCTGTCTGGGCCTATCACCGATTCCCCATGAGCTTGCGCGATGTCGAGGACCTGTTGGCCGCGCGCAGAAGTGTGGTCAGCTATGAGTCAATCCGCTCTTGGGTTGCGAAATTCGGCCTGAAATATGCCCAAGTAATCCGCCGTGATCGTCCGGCAACGGCGGACAAATGGCACTTGGACGAAGTCGTTGTTCCGATAAACGGCAAGAAATATTGGCTCTGGCGCGCCGTCGATAGCCGTGTCGATGTGCTCGACATCTTCGTGCAGCCACAAACGGACCGCAAGTCACTTTTTCCGCTGGTTATTCAAGGCATTTGGTGCGCCGCGGGTGATCGTCACTAATAAACCCCGAAGCTACGGGGCTGCCTTGAAAGATCTTTCTGCGGAAATAGAGCATCGCAGCCACAAAGGTCTGAACAATCGATGCGAAGGGTCACACAGGCCGACACGGCGGGGAGAAAAGATCATCGGTCGTTTCAAATCACTCCGCTAGGCACAGCGGTTCTTGTCCGCCCATGATCAGGTCCAAAACATCTTCCGGCCGCGCCGACACACCCTTTCAGCCGCTTGTCTGTTCCAGATGCAGACAGAGATTGTCAGTTGTGTCGAAAAGTTTCGCAATGCTCGGATCGAGAGAATAGCGGCTGGTTGAACCTCACGGTAAAGATTGTAGGCTTCCTCGCATTGGAGCGGTCGGTCACAATCGGGCAACCGGGTGAAGGCACTCCACCAACGGTTCAGAAATCGCGGCTTCGCCGACCGAGAGCGACTCGACGAAGGTCAGCCTGCCTTGGTTCGTAAGCGACGGGGTGAACGCCCCCGGCGGCATCGAATGTGCCAAGGTAACGAGGTGTTGAAACACTGATACGAGGAGAGCGTCCATAAACGAGGTTAGCGTCATCGGCTTGGATTTAGCCAGGAACGTATTTTAGGCGCATGGCGCCGGGGGTATCCGTCCGGTGCCGGGGCGGTTTCAGGCTTTTTCGGGGTGCCAGTTCTAGGGCATGAGTTCGTCGATGCGATTGATCTTGTGATCGGGTAGGCGCTGGAGGACCCATGTGACCCACGCCTCGGGGTCCGCGCCGTTCAGCTTGCAGGTTTCCATGAGCGTGTAGGCGATTGCAGCGGCGTTCCCGCCTCAAAAGCCATCTGTTTGCGATTGTACGACCTCCACGCGGCCTTAACGTTGCCCAAGATTCCTCTATCTAACTGTCTACGATGGCTGGCCCAGACCCCTGCATGGTCGGCTTTTGTGGTGTCGTGATCCTGCATTAGATTGGCCCTCCCTTACAGTACCTTTTTGGCAACCCGCCTGATTAGTAAACGGGTTGCCAGGGCGGTGTCAGCAAAGCGTGTTGGTTCGCGCTTTGTTCTGACATGTTAGTGAGGTATGCTGAGGCTTCCGAAGTTCCAGGAGACCCGCCATGCGCCGCTTCGAACCAGCTGAATTCGGCCGTCTGCTTGCCCGCCTGACCCCGCAGGAGTTGCGCCAAGCCGAAGGGCTCGTTGCAGATGCGCGCAAGCGTGCCGAGGCGGTCCTGGAGATCGACGCGCGTGCCGATGCTGGCGGCCCGGCGGCGTCCTGTCCCCGCTGTGGGGGTGACGCGCGCACCCGGTGGGGTCGGACCAGAACAGGCACACAGCGATGGAACTGCTCGGGGTGCGGAGTAACGTGGTCAGGCCGCAGCGGCACGCCGCTGGCCCGGGTTCACCGCCCCGACCTCGTTGTCGCGCTAGCGCGTGATATGATCGAGGCGCCGCAGCCGATGTCCTGCCGCCGCGGGGCCGAGGTTCTGGGTGCGTCGCGTCACAGCATCTGGCGCTGGCGAATGGCGATCATCGGCGCTCTGAAACCGGAGCCCGACGCCACCCTTACTGGCATCGTCGAAGCCGATGAAGGCCACCAACGTGAGAGCCGAAAGGGGTCGAGGGAATGGGTCAGGCACCGGCGTGACCCCGTGAACCACCCGGTGCCGCCCCGCCTGGGATGGCGCGCCTATCGGCGTAGGGGCGGTTCGGCGGTAGCGCCTCCGGGAGGCTGGCGGGCCTGGGAGAAGAAGCTCCTCGCGGCAACCGATCGCGCTGGTCACCGAGCCTTCGAGGCTATTGCCGACGCGGGCCAGGCGGCGATCTCCGGTGCCCTGTTGCCCGTGATGGCGCCGGATGCGGTGCTCTGCACGGACGGGTTCGTCACCTACGAGCGGATCGCGAAGGACGAGCACATCCCGAACTTCGCGCTCAACGCCGTAAGGCGATCGAAGCGCACCCCGCGCAGCCACCACATCAACACCGTGAATGCCCTGATCAGCCGTTTCCGCGCCTTCATGCAGCCCTTCTGCGGGCCGTCATCTAGGAACCTCGCCGCCTACGGCCGATGGCATGCCGCCCGAAACAACGCGGACCGCTCCTACCTTGATGCGCTCAGGCTGCTGCTCGCTTCAGGCCCTCGCGCCAACACGGTTTGCTGACACCGCCGGTTGCCAGTGTGCGGTTGTTGGCACCTTGATTTATTCAGTATCTGAAACTGCGAATTCCAACTTGACTTTGAGGTCATCGAGATCGCGGTCACGTCGATTGTAGTTAGCCCCAACCGCCAGATCCAAAGTATCGCTCTCAATATCATTCTCGGAGAGCTCATCTCGGATCTCCCTTAAACGATCCTGACTTTCGCTAAACAGATCCCGATTTTTGGATGTTTGGCTACGCCAAGCTCGCTGCATGCTTGTGCGGAGTTCGTTAATTTCGGAGATGCTGACGACATCATTAACAGTTGCGTTGATATCGTCCCTCAACTCACGCTCTTCGGCTTCCAGTTTTTGGCGCTCAGCCTTAGCTTTTTGGAGCTTGGCATCTAATGCGCTGAGTTCGCTTTTTGTCTCTGCCAGATCGGAGATGGCTTGTTTTATAGCCTCACATGCAGATTGCTCACTCTCAATGTCATTTAGCCGGGATTTGATCATTGCGCGGACTTTCTCGACTTGCGCGTCGGTCAAGTCAACTTGATCGCTCATGGCAATCTTCTGTGGCAGTCCAGACGCATTCATTTCGGCAACCCAGGTCTCTAAGCGTTTTATTGAGCGATTCCCGACTGTCCAGCACTCATTCCTGCTATCCCATTTGGCGTTTTTGAATACCCGGCGAAACATATCCTTAAGGTCATAATGAAACTGTACACTAGCGCCATCAGCGCCGTTGTTTAGCAATGTTATTTCAATTTCGCCAGTCATAGTCTTAGTCATAATGTGTCATCCTTTGCTGTGTTGTTTGCCTTAATAGTTATATACTCAGATGACACCTAATTGCAAATATTTTAAACGTTTATTTCCTAGTCACTTTAATCATTTTTAAAGGAGACACCTATTTATGGAGGAGTAGGCTGCGATACCGTCACACACTGTTGCAACCAAGTAGAAATGTCCGTCGGCCCGCAAAGTAGAAATGTCCCACTTGGTGGTCCGCTATCATGGGTGGGCAGGGCGGAGACCTCATATATCGCAGCCCTGAACAGCCATGCGGGCGTGGTCATTCGGCGGCGTGAGACGGGGCAGCTTCGGCTTTTTTCTTTGCACGTTTGGCCAGCTTAGAGTTCCAACCTTCGGTATTACGGCGGCCATTTGGATGATAGCGTGTCGCTTGTTTGCCGGCGCGCCGTTTCTTTGGGGCCGCTTCGTCCTGTTCAGCTTTG
>NZ_VSJK01000053.1 GCF_008085915.1 Oceaniovalibus sp. ACAM 378
CGAGCATACGCGCCTGGTTCAGGGCATCGGCCATCTGACGCAAAAGGGGCTCATTTTGAACAAGTACAACCAGCGCGCGGGATTCGGCCTTGTCAAGTCGGCTCCGGACGCGTGCAGCGTTCTCCGGCGAGAGTGCGGATCTGGCTGCCGCGCTGATCCGGCGGGCGGTTCTGGCCGAGGGTTGTCTCGCCCGCCCGCTGGTTCTGCCGCCGAAAACGGCAGCCCAATGAAAGGTGCGACCATGAAGGTGACGATGGAAAAGCTGGGCGTCACCGCGTCCTACAGTCGCCCGCTCAGTAACCACAATCCGTTCTCCGAAGTTCTGTTCCGCACCTGCAAATACCGACCGGACTGGCCGGGCAAGGGGTTCGCCACAACAGCGGACGCTCAGGCTTGGGTGAAATCCTTCGCCAGTTGGTATAATGGTGGGCATCTGCACAGCGCCATCCGCTTCATCACGCCAAATGCGCGCCATGCTAGGCATGCTAGGCATGATCACGCAACGTTGGCCAGCCGCGCCATACCCTATGCAAATGTCCGCGCACAGACCCGCAACGCTGGTAAGGCAAAACCCGGACCTGGCAACCTGCCGGACCCGTCTGGCTCAGCCCGGAGAACGAAATCAGCCCCCCTGAAATCAGCGACGCTGCATGAAATCGGCGGACAACTCCTTTGACTCAAACACCGGCACCGCGCGGCAACGGTCTTCCGGTGAACAGGGGTTCGCCATCTCGCTTTTATCCCGGGGTCTCGGTTTTCTCAGGATTCAAAGCTTCCAGTAAACCCGGCGCGGTTCGGTTCACGACTTTACTACCGGTTCAGTTTGGGAGAAAGCCCGTCGTCGGGTTGGATTAATGGTTCAATAAGGCTAACAGCGGAGCAGATGAGGTCAAAAGGTGACGACCGTTGAACAAGAAACTCAAAATCCTTCATGTCGAAGACGACGCCGATGTTTTACTAATCTGCAGAATGTCGATCGAACTTTCTGGTGAGTTCGATCTCCAGCAGTGCGCCGGGGGAGAAGAAGCCTTGGTTTGCGCGGCAAGCTTTACCGCAGACGTTATTCTGCTGGATGTGATGATGCCGGACATGAGTGGTGACCTCCTGCTGAAAAGGCTACGTGAACTCCCGAATTATCGTGACGTTCCGGCGATTTTCATGACAGGCAAAGCACACAATTCTGAAAGGGCGGCCCTGCTAAAGGCCGGTGGGATAGAGGTTATTGTTAAACCATTCGACCCGATGACCCTTTCGCGGCAGATCATGGACGCCCTCGGGCTGCCTAATATTGCAATTGCTGTAATTTGAGGCATTGGGTTGCGACAAACAGGTTCACGAGGATCAGGTCAAACAGTAAAGGGGCACTGCGGTCACTCATCATCCGTCCAGCCCCTTATCAAGGAGAAAGAGGTTCATGAGAATACTTGCCGTCGACGACGACGAGTTCGTCCTTGAAATGCTGAGCATACTTGTTCCCACGATTGGATATAAAGAGATCTATACAGCCGCGAGTGCAGGACACGCCTTGGAACTCATCACTGCAGCCAGGGAACCTTTCCAGTGCATTCTACTCGATATCCGCATGCCGGTCATGGATGGCATCGAGTTTTGCGATCTTCTGCGGCGCCTACCTGACTTCGCTGCTTGCCCGATCATTATGGTCACGGCCATGGCCGACAAGTCATATGTGGCGCAGGCCTATGAGGCCGGTGCCACTGATTATATAATCAAACCGTTCGATGTTAACGTTCTATCGATGCGCTTGGCCGCAGCGGTTAAATCGCTTGAGGTCGCTTGAACTCACTGGCACATCAAAAACACTGATTTATGCGAATAAAGCTGCAAACTTAAAACTTGAATCCCTGGATATTCCTTTGGTTTGATCTGTGTTTTATCCTTTTGCAGGAAAATGTTTCCTGTCAGTAGCACTGCCGAATGCGCTCAGGGCGCGGTTTAAAGCATATATCGAAGATGATTTGAGTGGTCGCGCCGCTGCGGCCCGGTTGAGGTTATCGGCGGCCACAGGTGTGCGATTGCAGCTCAATTTGCGCGAGACGGGGTCAGTCGCGATGGAGGCGCGGGGTCTCCCTCCGGGCCATGGCAAACTTGCAGCTCATCAGGCCTTTCTTGAAGAGATGGTGGCGCAGGATGGGGATATTACCCTGCCAGAGCTTTCCGGAGCGCTGAAGGCGGCCACCGGGGTTGTTGCCCATGCCGCCTCCATAATGGTTGCATCGAACGAATAGGCGAAGCCCGTGAACGCTACCGGATGGACCGGCCGCGTTATTGTTACTGGTGATGCTCAGGCAGCTCTTTCAGCTGATCCTTGGTCATCGGAGATGTTGCATGGATGTCGCCACTTTCGTCGCGCATGAAGCTCAGGCGTGATACGTCGAGTGCGACAGGCTTGGCCCCCATGCCCAGAAAGCCACCGACATCGACGATTACCTGCGCGTTGTCTCCCATACCGTGCAGGTGAGCCACACTTCCGATTTTGCTGTCGTCCGGTCCATAGACAGCCGCACCATCAAGGTTGACTTCGGTCAGTTCGTCAGAGCGGAGCGGTGTATGCTTGGAATGGTCCATAGTCAGTCTCATTTCTGTTGCTGTTTCCAATTGTAGATATAACCAATGGATCGGACCCGCTGTTCCTGACCTGCTTACCGATTTTGTGCAATCAAGCTGTTTCTCGCCTAGAGCATGATCAGTGCGTGAGCCAAAGCCGCGCAGGTGCCGAGCGCCCAGGCCGATTGCCTCTGTAGACATGCCCATGCAGAAGTTGTTTAATTTCATCATGTGCAACCGTTACTCCAACACGATGGCCAAGGACGCGATGCGAAGGCTTTTCGCGATCGACGCGTCCCATGACGATCTTGGAAACGCTGAGCCGCTGACCGCCATTTTTCCGAAGGGCATGGCGCCGATTGTTGGCATGAACGATGACGGCAGCCGCTGGCTGCGCTCCGAACCGCCTGCTGGAGCTTCGTGATGTCGCAGGCCTCAAAGCAGACCGGCAAGCCGATCCAGCCGAAGGCTGTGAACAATGCGCGCGACGACAAACTGCGCACGTCAGGTTTCTGGAGGAAGAGCTTCGAGGAGCGGCGCTGCCTGATCCCTGCAACAAGCCTTTGCGAGGCGAAGGGCCACAATCCCGCAACATACGTCTGGTTTGTTGTAACGGGCGGAGAGGAGCGGCCACCCTTTGCCCTTGCGGGCGTCTGGCGGTCCTACAAGGGCAACTACGGGAGTGGCGATCTGCACGAGAAGATTACCCGTTCAATGGTCACGACAACACCGAACGCGTTGGTGAAGGATACCCACCCGGACAGGATGCCGATGATCCTCGCCCCCGAGGATTATGCGCAGTGGCTGACCGGTACGCCTGACGAAGCCTTTGCGCTGATCAAACCTTTCCCCGCAGAACGCATGGTGATCCATCAAAGCGGAGAGGCGCTGAAGCCTGACCGCGGCGGCATGACTGCCGCCGGGTAGACGTATCCTGAGACGGATCAGGCGATCAGGAATTCTTCTTTCGACTGCCCTTTTTCCAATGCGTCCTTCAGCCAGTCCGGCTGACGACCGCGGCCGGTCCAGGTTTGCTCAGAATTTTCCGGATGGCGATATTTTGACAGCGAAACAGCTTTCGTCTTCTTAACTGGTCCGCCAGTCAATTCGGCCAATGTGAAGCCCATTTCCCGTGCAGCAGTATCAGCCGCCGCAAGTGCCGCTTTGCGCTGTTTGTCGTGATAGCCGTCGACGGCCTTATTCACGTTCTTCTGGAGGGTCTTGAGGTCATCCAGCGACATGCTGTTCAGATCGATGTCTGCCATTTTATGTTCCTTGTTTTGTTGTCATTTGAAAGCGGTGCGCCGTAGTTGCCAATCAATAAGATAAAGCGTCAATTGAAATAATTTATTTTATCGTCTTTTTTCACAAGCTCTCCAGCGGCTGGCTCCTCTACGTCCCTTCAGTGAACGGCCAATCATAGCTTAATTTCCGCGTCGCACGATTTCCCGTGTGGGAAGGACATGTTGCGCAGTAGAGGCGATGACTCTGCCTAATCGAGTAATGACGCGGTCTGACCTGCTCAGTTCCAGCGACCGCCGTCTCCGCGACATGTCGGGTCTCCGGATTTGCACCTGATGCAGTAAAATCAAACTGGACCAAAGACGATCCCAGCAAAGTCAGTCTTGGAAGCGCAAAATCAGAGCGACGACGGCCCAGGCACAAAATCTCGTCAGCACCGCGCCCCAGATCGTATCCGTTGCGACCATCTGCCAAGACCAGTCTTTCAAGATCGACGTCGAGGTGGACACGTAGGTCCCGGAGGCCATCGCACCGATGACAGCCCCATGCAGCGCTGCACGTCCCGGGTCCGCATCGCGCAAGGCGGGGACCGAGACCAGAAAAACAAGCCCGCCCACATAGGCGAGATAGAACAGGCCCCGCAGGTGCCGACATCGGACGGTCCCGCATCGCATCGCCCAAGTGGCGCGTGAACAGCGGCTTCATCACGAGAGTCAGCATGATCGCATCGATGACGAGAAAAAAGACGGCGGTCATTGCATAGATGATCATTTTGCAGGTCCTGCTTGAATGCTGAAAAGCAGATAGATCAAAACGTCAGCATTCGTCGGGTGAATCTCAAGATCTGTGAACCGCGATGTTTTGTCCAGTATCAAACTGAAATTATCAAGATGAAGGGCGGTGTCAGCAAAACGTGTTGGTTCCGGCTTTGTTCTTTCTCGTCAGGTGTGTATGCTCTGAGGCTCCCGGCATCTCAGGAGTCCCGCCATGCCCCGCTTCTATCCCGCCGAGTTCGGTCGATTTCTCGCCCGCCTGACGCCGCACGA
>NZ_VSJK01000054.1 GCF_008085915.1 Oceaniovalibus sp. ACAM 378
ACAATGGCTCTGGACATATAACAACGACCGCCCGAACATGGGCATCGGCGGCATCACACCCGCCATGAAACTGAAAATGGCCGCGTAAGTTCTACGGATGCACCCCGTTAAAAAGGGGGAGATTACCCTCCCAGTTCGAAATGGAGGAAGCAAATTTGGCGAAGGGTACCTTATCCATGTGAAGGATCAACGCTGCAGATGGTCAAAACGGCAGAGCTGCGCCGCAACGGTTTGTCCTTTGGGTCATCAAAAGAGAATTATACTGCCGCAGTAGATACGCGCTAAGTCCGGACTGACATCGTTGAGGCGACTGGCGATGCTGTGCACTTATGCCAACGACTGCTAAAGGGTCTCCGCAACGCATCGCCGGCTGAGTAGGGGGAGATCCGCTATTCGCTGACAGAGTACCGACAGAGTACCGACAGAGTACTGGACCTGTCGCGCTTTCGTGCCGCCCCCGGTGCTCGTTTAAGCCACCTTCCGTTCGAAAGCGACTGGGCTTTTCCAACCTAGTGCTGAATGGCGGCGGCGCGGATTGTAGAAGCCGTTGATGTATTCGAAGATTGCCATCTCGGCCTGCCGCCGTGTTTCCCATGACCGTCGCCAGATCAGCTCTGCCTTGATGGTTTTGAAGAACGTCTCGACGGCGGCATTGTCATAACAATTGCCCTTGCCGCTCATCGAGACCTGGAAGCCATGTTGGCGCAGGATCTTCTGATAGTCGTGAGAACAGTATTGGCTGCCGCGATCCGTGTGGTGAATGCAGCCCTTGGGCGGTGTCCTGAATGCGATGGCCATGTTCAGCGCCCGGATCGCCAGGTCCCGTTTCATCCGATTGCTGACCGCCCAACCGATCACGCGCCGTGAATGCAGGTCCAGGATCACAGCCAAGTACAACCAGCCCTCACGGGTCCAAACGTAGCTGATGTCACCAGCCCACTTCTGGTTCGGGTGCTCAGCCACAAAGTCGCGATCCAGCAGGTTTGGCGCAATGTTGAACTTATGGTCGCTATCAGTTGTGACCTTGTGTTTGCGTGTTCTGACCACTGATATGCCATTCTGGCGCATCAAACGCCCGACACGGCGGTGACCGATATCCAATCCGATCTCTTTCAGCTCTTCGGTCATCCGTGGCCTGCCATAGCTGCCCAGGCTGAGACGGGATTGTTCTTTGATGTGCGCCAACGTCACCATATCAGATCGCTGCCTGAGGTTGGCTGGCCGACTTCGGAACGCACGCAAACCGCGCATGCTGACATCCATCACCTGACATAGGCGCGCTGCCGGAAACGCATCCCGGTGTTCTTCGATGAACCTAAACCTCACGGCTTTTGGCTCGCGAAGAACTGCGTTGCTTCCTAAGAAACAGCCTCCGCATCTGGTTTGGGGGCGAGCATGTATCCGAGGGACCGTGCACGCCGGTGAAGATTGGCGATGACTCGTGTCCGATGGCGCTCGTCGTAGGCGGCGGCACCAAGATCTTGATACGTCATCCCGAAGCGCAAAGTATTGTAGAACAGGACGGCGATCTTCCGCGCCGTGGCGGTGACGGCCTTCTGCTTGCCCACCCGCGACGAGAGGCGGCGGTAGAATGCCCCAAGCGCTGTATCGCTGCGCCCAATCGTGACCGCCGCCAGTCGCAACAGGGCCGCTGCCCGGCTTGAGGACCGCCGAGTCCGCGATGACAGCAGCTTGCCGCCGGATATCTTGTTGCCTGGTGCGAGGCAGAGCCAGGACGTGAAGTGCTTGGCGCTTGGCCATGCTTTCAGGTCGGTTCCGCACTCGGCGACCAGCTTGAGCGCCAGGGAAGGCCCAAGGCCATGGATCTGCGTCAAGTCGATACCGACGACGCCGTGGAGAGCCGCTCGAACATCGAAAGACGGCGCATTGACCTGCTTTCGCTTAATCCGAGCCTTTGGAAGTGGGGTTGGGGTTCCCGACGACTTGACCGTCAGCGCCGCGATGGCCACCTCCAGCTTGCCGTCGCAGGCGACCATCTTGGCCTGATAGGTATCGTATAATTCCAAGGACTGCGTCAGCGCGAAGATATGTTCGTCGCGGTCATTGCCCACCAGCGCAGCGCGGATTGTGTCAACTGATGAGTGGCAGCGAACATCGCGGAAAGACGCCAACACGTCCGGGTCCCGCTCGCCCGCCACGATAGCACGGATGATCCGCATGCCTGTCACACCGGTGATATCCGAGACGACATGGTGCAGTTGAAGGTTCATCTCCATCAGCGCCTTCTGCATGTGCTGGATATGGGCGGCAGCATATTCGACCAACCGCTCACGTTGGCGCATGTAGGCGCGCAGGGTGGCGATCTCGGCCTCGGGGCGGAAACTCCCGCGTAGCAGGCCGTAGGCATGCAGCTGCCGCAGCCATCCGGCGTCGCTGACATCCGTCTTCCGGCCCGGCACGTTCTTGGCGTACCGCGCGTTGACGAGGATCACATAGAAGCCGTGCTGCTCGAGGATTTCGAAGGCCGGTATCCAGTAGACTCCGGTGGATTCCATCGCCACGCTGGTCACGCCGCAGGATCGGAACCAAGCGGCCAGATCATGCAAATCCCGCGTGAATGTCCCGAACGCGCGCACGGGCATATCCGTGCTGTCAGGGTTGACTGCGGCCATGTGCATGGTCGATCCGATATCGATCGCGGCAGCGCCGGGATTGACCATCTTCAGCTCCGGGTGGCCTCCGCATGTCGTCTTGCCCATGATGTCTCCTCCATTCAGGCTAGAGAGCGTGGGCCGTGCAAGTTCGTCATCTTCCTAACCGGGATCACCGCCAAAGCGGCGTCACCACTCTCAAGTGCGCATCAGCCCATGTGCCACGTTTTTTAACGGGGTCAGTCCCTCCAATAAGCGATCGGCAACTGCCCTCCGACGCCGATGATAGCACAGGCTGTTTCTACCGCGCACAGGCGGGCTGCGACCCGGGACAGTTTTTTAGGATGTCCCGCTCCTCCTTGAGGATGCGAACCTCGCGCCGAAGCCGGTCATTCTCTTGGGCAAGCCCCAATTCCTCTTTCGACACCACGTCCGTGTCTCGATGCGAAGTGATCCACTTGTTCAGCGTCGACATTCCGACACCCAAGTCATCAGCAACCTGCTTGCGCGTCAGTCCGCTGGTCAGCGCGATACGCACTGCATCCCGACGGAATTCGTCCGTCCGTTTCAGTCCCATAGTTCATCTCCTTTGCTGCAGTAAATGCTATCAAAGGAGCGGCATCAAACCGTGACAGGTCCATACCGACAGTCTAGCGGGTCGGAAGCAACATCAACCTTATCCAGAACCACACCGAAATCTGTTGCAACCAAGTAGAAATGTCCGTCGGCCCGCAAAGTAGAAATGTCCCACTTGGTGGTCCGCTATCATGGGTGGGCAGGGCGGAGACCTCATATATCGCAGCCCTGAACAGCCATGCGGGCGTG
>NZ_VSJK01000055.1 GCF_008085915.1 Oceaniovalibus sp. ACAM 378
TTGCCAAGTCGACACCGATAATAGTAACTTCGGACATGGATGCTCCTTCCTTTTGTGATGGCTTTAACACTCACCACAATGGCACATTGCGATGCCGTCGGGAGGGGCATCCACGCCATCAACAGAGCCGTGGTGTTGTCTGAAAGCGTTCGGAAAGCTGCTCAACGCTCACCCGTCCGTTCTCTTTCAAAAATTGAAGCATCGCCTGACGCCGCGTCTCAGTATTCCTACTAGCTTTCATTTGGGGTCTCTTTTTGTATGATTCCCGTTCGAATGAACAGTATAACGAAACTTTAATCTATCCATTACGCGCAGATATTTCCGAAAATTGAACTCCACCTGGTCAATCCCGGATGATCACCGGGTGGCTCCAAATTAACTCGAACCCGTCTCGATTGTCTCCCGCCGCTTCGGGCCGCGCATTGCCCGGCAGTCGAAACGAAGTTTCGATGAGAGGGATGCTTGCGCGCGTGCCACTCGCCTTCACCTTCAACCTTGATGCCGGTGCTGTCCACTGCCCGGCCGTCGCTGCTTGCAGCGACGAGAGGGGATCAAGAGGTGCAATGGCCCCTTCGATCCACGATACGGGACAGCCACGTTCAAGGTCTTTTGCCGGCGGCGCAGCGTGCTGAAATTTGGCACGGACCAGTCGAACCCGGCGAGCTTCAGCAGGCTCGCGACAAACCCAGTCGTTTGCCGAAGCGCCATGCCGAAGAGGACCTTGAGCGTGAGGCAGGCCTGAATGGCCGCCGTATAGATCGGTTGCCGGCCGCGTTTGCTCGTCGGTGCAGCCTCCCACACCATATCCGGATCGAATCAGACGCTCAGCGATCCACGCTGTTTCAGCGCGAGGTTGTAGTCATGCCAGTTCGTGGTCTTGTAGACTGTCTTTGCAGATATCCTCATGCCGCTCAGCTACCACATTGGATTCCCGCGGTGAATCCCAAGCAGGCTTTGCGCAACAAGGCCCAAAAAACTGCCTCGGCACGTATCTGTATACACGGAAGCGCTCATTTTGGCCTGTTTACAGCCGTGATAGATGGCGAATTGGTCCGGCTGCACATGTAATGCCCAGCACGTTGCTGAGCATGACATGTGCGATTTCGAGCCATTCGAGCGACGGGCCAGGCGTGCTGACCCGCCGAAGAAGTTATGCGAGGGCCTGGAGGTCTTCGGCCTTGAAGCCATGCAGCGCGTCCATCTGGCCGTTATGAACTTTTTGCACCCACTGCGCATCTGACAGGATGGCGCGGCCGACCGCGATCAGGTCGAATTCATCACGCTCCATCCGGTTGACCAGCCGGTCGAGCGGTGTGGTCTGCGACCCTTCACCCGCGAAGGCGCCGCCGAAGTCGGAATTCAGGCCGACCGATCCAACGCTGATCGTCGCAGCGCCGGTCAGCTTTTTCGCCCATCCGGCAAAGTTCAGACCGTCCGCGCCGTCGAGTTCGGGAAATTCAGGCTCCCAAAACCGACGCTGAGAGCAGTGCAGCATATCGACGCCTGCCTCGACCAACGGCATAAGCCAGTCCGTCATCTCGTCCGGGGTCGTGGCCAGCCGCGCGGTGTAGTCCTGCTGTTTCCATTGGCTAACGCGCAGGATCAGCGGAAAGTCCGGGCCGACGGAGGCGCGGATCGCTTTCACGATTTCTGCGGCAAAGCGCGAGCGCTCTTTGATCGTGGGGCCGTTCCAGCGGTCGTCGCGCTGGTTCGTGCCGGACCAGAAAAACTGGTCGATCAGGTAGCCGTGTGCGCCGTGCACCTCGACCGCGTCAAAGCCTGCGTCGCGGGCCAGCTTGGCCGAGGATGCGAAGGCCGCGATGGTGTCTGCAATGTCCGCTTCGGACATGGCACGGCCGCGGGGATTGTTCGGACCGACAAGACCAGACGGGCTTTCGACTTCGGCCTCAGGCTCCCACTTACCGGCGCGCGTGGAGCCGGTGTGCCAGATCTGCGGCGCAATTTTGCCGCCTGCCGCATGCACGGCAGCGGCAACATCGGTCCAACCGGCCATCGCCTTGTCTCCGTGAAAGAACGGAATACCGGGCGTGTTGCGCGACGCGGGACGGTCGATCACGGTGCCTTCGGTCAGGATCAGGCCGACGTCGGCGGCCGCACGGCGTTCATAATAGTCCACCTGCGGCTGTCCGGGGATGCCTTCAGGGGCCATGCTGCGGGTCATGGGGGCCATGACGATGCGGTTGCGCAGTTCCATCCCTTTAAGGGAGAAGGGGCGGAAGAGTGTGTCGGTTTTCATGTCGTATCCTGATTAGCTATTTTCGTTTCGACGGCTTAGGTATACTTCTTATACCAAGTGTCCAGAGCGCACCTAAGATGCACTAAGTAACCCGGAGGAAGCCATGCCGCATGACACGCACTGCAACGGATCCCGTTTTTCGGTCGATTGCCCATCACGTCTGCTGTTCGATCAGGTCGCCGACAAGTGGTCGATGATGATCATGACGGTGCTGAACGGCGGCGGCACACGGTTTAATGATCTGAAGCGGCGGTTGGAAGGGGTCTCGCAGAAGTCGCTATCAATGACCCTTAAACGTCTAGAGCGGAATGGGATCATCGCCCGAACTGTCGTCGCGAGCACGCCGCCGGGTGTGCTTTACGAGATGACGCCGCTGGGTCTGACCTTGTTGCCGCCGTTTCAGGCGATCTATCTTTGGGCGAACAGCAACATGGACGCGGTCGAAGCGGCACGCGTTGCCTATGACAAGGACCACAGCGAAAGCTGACGGTGATGGTGGTCAAACATCCAGCGATCTCGGCAAAAAGATCGCGGCTTTCCCAGTTGTTGTGACAGGTAATTCAGCTAATCCAGCGCCTTTGCAAAAGGTCGTGCACTATGACGGGGCGCAGGCATTTCGACGAACCGATAAATGTCTTGGCTGGCCTGAAAACGGCCATTCGTTACGGGAGCCAACTATGTCCGGTAAGGGCCGTGATTGACGGACGCTCCTACCGCATCTGCGCAATGCTGCGCGTTAGAGAAAGTCAGCTTCGATGTAGGTTTCTCGGACGCCCCGCGCGACGTTTGAGTGACGCGGGACGTTGCCTGGCGTCGGAGAAGCGCTCAAGCGGGAAATCGCGGGGTTGGGCTTGGTGGGTGGTTTGTTGCTATGGGGATTG
>NZ_VSJK01000056.1 GCF_008085915.1 Oceaniovalibus sp. ACAM 378
TGCGGATTTCAGAAATACCGGACAGCGATTATGCTAATTCCCGGACAGCCGTTTCAGTAATTCCCGGACAGCTCGGGCCCGGCTGATCATCTGCCTGCGATCATGTTTCAGTTTGGATAGTTTCGGTGTTTTCGGCGGAGGTCAAGTTCGCGTTTCGGTCCTTTCTTCTCATGCTGTCTCCCTTGAGTTCGATGCGGTGGGCGTTGTGAACGATCCGGTCGAGGATGGCGTCGGCAATGGTGGGCTCGCCGATCATGTCATGCCAACCCGAGACCGGCAGCTGGGCGGTGATGATGGTTGATCGACGCTGATAGCGCTCCTCGAAGAGCTCGAGCAGATCGAGCCGCTGCTGGTCGGTCAGTCCATGCGTGCCCCAGTCATCAAGCACCAGCAGCTGGACGCGGGCCAGCTTGTCGACGAGGCGGGGGAAGCGCCCGTCGAGGCGCGCCATGGCCATATCCTCGAACAGGCGTGGCATTCTGACATAGAGGACGGAATGGTCGAGCCGTGCGGCTTGATGGCCGAAGGCGCAGGCCAGCCAAGTCTTGCCGGTGCCGGTTTGGCCGGTGAGGATGATCTGTTCCTTGGCCTTGATCCAGTCGCCTTGTGCCAGCGCGAGGACCTGCCGTCGATCGAGCCCCCGGCTGGCGGCGAAGTCGACATCTTCGATGCAGGCGTTGGGAAAGCGCATCTTCGCGTTACGGAGCCTGTTGGCGAAGCGCTTGTCGGCCCGGGCTGCGGCTTCCCGGTCGAGCATGAGCCCCAGCCATTCATTGCGCTCGAGCGCTTGGTCTGGATCCTGTTCGGCCAATGCCTTCCAGGCGTCTGCCATGCCTGTCAGGCCAAGCGCGGCCATTTGGTTAAGTGTGGGGTGTGTCAGCATCTGGTTCTTCCTTCCTTGGGTTACTGGTAGTAGCCGGGGCCACGGATATTGTCGTGGACCGGTGTGGCGGTGACAGGGTCTGGCGGGCTGGGCGCCCGATCCAGACCGGTGATCAAAATGGAGCGAACCGAGACATAGTTGACCGTGCCGACTGTCAGGGCGCGTTCGCAGGCCGCTTCCAGCCTGTCCGCCCCGAACTGCCGTTGCAGGCTGAGCACACCGAGGGCAGAGCGATAGCCCTGTTCCGGATGGGGCCTGTCGCGCATCAGGCGTTCGACGAGCGCGGCGGCATGATAGCCGGTGCGGGCGGCCCGGGTGATGAGGCTTTCCGGCGTCATGCTGCCGTAGCGCTGATGCGCCTTTGGCATGTGTTCCTTGATGGTGGTGTGGCCGCCGCGCTGGCCGCGGCGGTGATGGACCGCAACCCGTTCATGGTTATTGAAAATCTCGATCATGCGGTGCGTCAGGCGGACATCAACCTGCCGGCCGATCAGCCGGTGCGGCACGGAATAGAAGCCGTGCAGGACCTCGATATGGTAGTCAGGATGCACCTTGGCGCGTTTCCATTCGGCATACTCGAAGGGCACCTCGGGCAACCGACTGAGTGCGGGGCGTTCGATCTCTTCAAAGAGCTCACGCCGCGAGCGCCCGACCCGCCGCATGGTCCGGGCATTGAGATCATCGAGCAGCTCGGCGATGGCGACGTTCAGCGCCTCGATGGAAAAGAACTGCCGGTTGCGCAGGCGGGCCAGAATCCAGCGTTCCACGATCAGCACGGCGCCTTCGACCTTGCCCTTGTCGCGGGGTTTGCGCGGACGGGCGGGCAGCACCGTCGTGTCGTAATGCGTGGCCATGTCGGAGAAGGTCTTGGTCAGCGACGGCTCGAACCAGAGCGGCTTGGCCACGGCGGCCTTGAGATTGTCGCAAACGATCGCCTTGGGCACCCCGCCGAAAAACTTCAGGGCCCGGACCTGCGCCTCGATCCAGTCGGGCAGCTTCTGGCTGAGGCTCGCCCAGACGAAGGTGTAGTTCGACGCGCCCAGCACGGCGACGAAGATCTGGGCGCGATGCTCAGCACCCGTGCCCGGGTCGATCACTGGGATGGTATGACCGGCATAATCGGTCTGCATCACCGCGCCAGCCTCGTGGCGATTGCGATACCGGGGGCTGACCCGGCTCTCGAACTCCCTATAGCGTTCGCAGAACCAAGTGTAGCCATAGCCGTCGGGATGTGCCGCCCGGTATTCCTCCCAGAGCAGCACCAGCGTCACGCCCTTGCGCTTCATCTCGGCCGCCATCTTCGGCCAGTCGGGTTTGGTCAGATCCCGGGATGGACGTCCAACCTGCTGGAAAAGGACCCGCCGCAGCGTCGCATCGTCATCGCGACCCGATGGCAATGGCCAGCAGTTCAGCCCCGCCTCCCGGGCGCGAAGCAGATAGGTCGCCACGGTCGTCTTGCTGAGCTTCAGGCGCAGGCCAACCTCACGCACCGAAAGGCCCTGTTCATGCGTCAGTCGCAATATAGTTCGTATATCTTGCACGGTTGTGCGCCTCGCTTGCTTCCGTCTTGGCATGTTCTCTCCCGGTCTTGTTCAAGACCGGGAGAATGCCGCGACGGCGCAGGCGATGACCAACCGGGCCAAAGGCCCCCCGGGACTGTCCGGGAATTACCGAAACGCGTGTCCGGGAATTACTGAAATCCGTGTCCGGGAATTTGCGAAACCCGCAG
>NZ_VSJK01000057.1 GCF_008085915.1 Oceaniovalibus sp. ACAM 378
GCACTAAATCGCTCCGCGATAGGGCGCTTGTTTCTGCCTATGTGCTGAGCTGGGATTTGTTTCGCGTTTTGTGATGTTGGGTGTGTGCTGTTGATCGAGGTGATTTTGCCTCGATTGACAGAGGACATTCCGATGAACATTCAGCCTTCCACACCGATGACGCCGCTTCGTGCGCGCATGATCGCGGATATGACAGCCCGCACTCTCGGCCCAGCATCGCTGACCAGTCATCTGCGCGCCTGCAAACGTTTTGCGGCTTGGCTCGGGCGGTCACCACAGACGGCGACGGCGGATGATGTCCGGGACTTCCAGCGGCATCTTGTCGAGACCGGAACCAGTATCTGCACGCGCAATCAAACCATGACTGGCGTCAAGTTCCTGTTCCGCGTGACGCTTCGACGGCATGATCTGGTAGCCGAGATCTTCAGTCTCAAAGAGCCAGTCAAGGTGCCGCTGGTGCTGAGCAAAAAGGAGATCAAGCGCATCTTGGCGATGGCCCCAAGCACAAAAGCTCATGTCATGTTGTCACTGGCCTATGGCTGCGGGATGCGCGCGGGTGAGGTCGTCCGGCTGAAGGTCGGCGATATCGACAGCGCTCAGCAGATCATCCGGATCGTGCAGGCAAAGGGCCGTAAGGACCGCAACGTGATGCTGCCCGCGGACATTCTGGGCTTGTTGCGCGACTGGTGGAAAGAGCGACCCACCGGTCAGGATAAGGATGTGCCAGCGTCCGAGAGGGTCCTCTTTCCCGGTTATCGCGGCAAGCACCTGTCTGCCCGGCAGATATCGCGGCTGTTTAAAGAGACCGCGCGTGAAGCTGGGATCACCAAACCTGTTACGTTGCATACACTTCGCCATTCTTTCGCGACCCATCTGCTGGAACGCGGTGTCGATATCCGGGTGATCCAGGCCCTTCTGGGACATACCAAACTCACGACGACAGCGCGCTATGCGAGCGTGGCCACCGGTATGATCGCGGCGGTGGACAGCCCGTTGGACGATTTGACACCAGCCAAGCGCAAGAAGAAGGCAAGGCCTTCATAACCCACGTTGCCTCGTCCAACATTGGAGGTCGCGGATATCTTCCGCGCCCATGGCGCTGCCTGGCGGGCGGCCAATGTGGGCCATATCAGCCTCAATCAGATGAAGGTGATGTCGGCAATCGAGCGTTGCCGGACGGCGGCCCTTGGCGGCCATGTCGCGCGATGTGAAGACTGCGCACATGAGCACATTGCCTACAATTCTTGTCGCAACCGCCATTGCCCCAAATGCCAATCCTCGGCCGCAAAAGCATGGCTGGCGGCACGTGAGGCCGAGCTGCTACCGGTGCGGTATTTCCATCTCGTCTTCACCTTGCCCAAACCCATCGCCGACATCGCGCATCAAAACAAACGCGCGCTCTACAATCTGCTGATGCGGGCGAGTGCCGACACGGTGATCAAGATCGCCGCCGATCCCAAGCATCTCGGTGCGCGGGTTGGTATAACGTCGGTTCTCCATACTTGGGGTTCCGCGATGACGCACCACCCGCATGTCCACATGATCGTGCCGGGCGGAGGTTTGTCGGCGGATGGTTCAGAATGGATCGCCTGCCGCAGGAACTTCTTCCTGTCCGTCAGGGTCCTGTCCCGTCTGTATCGGCGGCTCATTCTGGAAGGGCTGGCCAAGCTACACAAGGCCGGGAAGCTGCACTTCTTTGGAGACCATGCTGAACTTGATGATCGCGCGGCCTTCGACACTTTCCTGCAACCGCTGCGCAAAATCGACTGGGTCGTCTACGCCAAAGAACCCTTCGCCGGTCCCAAAGCCGTGCTGGCGTATCTGTCGCGCTACACCCACCGGATTGCCATTTCCAACAGCCGCCTGATCCGTTTCGACGCGCGCAGTGTCACCTTCCGCGTCAAAGACTACCGTCTTAAAGGCACGGGCCGCCACACCACCATGACGCTGGCAACGTCAGAGTTCATCCGCCGGTTCCTGATCCACGTCCTGCCCAAAGGCCAGCACCGCATCCGTCACTACGGGTTCTTCGGGAATGGCAACCGGGCCGCCAATATTGCCAGGATCAGACACCTGCTTGGGGCAAAAACGCCAGACCAGAGTCGCGATGATGACGACAACCACGGAAATTCTGATGAGCCTCCCCGTGTCCTCGCACTGCCTTGCCCATGTTGTGGCGGGCAGTTGATCATCGTCGAGACAATCGCACCAGCACAGTATCCCAGAGCCCCTCCAGCAACCGCGAGGGCCGCCGCATGAAGCCCGAACCAAAGATCGATAATTGCAACCTCAGCCGTCCGGCACACCGCCTGCGGACCAAGCGTCATGCGCAGATCAGACTAACGACGTCGCAAAAGTTGATAACACCGACAAGATACGGCGCTGATCGGCTAGATGCTGGCAACGCCAGCACAGAGCTTAGCCCTACAGACCCCGTTCAACTTGTCCGTCAGATCAGATCCAAGGCAAGCAAACCGCCCCAATCCCCATAGCAACAAACCACCCACCAAGCCCAACCCCGCGATTTCCCGCTTGAGCGCTTCTCCGACGCCAGGCAACGTCCCGCGTCACTCAAACGTCGCGCGGGGCGTCCGAGAAACCTACATC
>NZ_VSJK01000058.1 GCF_008085915.1 Oceaniovalibus sp. ACAM 378
TGCGTGTTTCGCGTGATGATGGGCAGCGATTTCGGGTGATGATGGGCACGTATTTCACGCGAAGGTGGGCAGTGATTTCGCGTGATGGTGGGCAGGTCTGGTCGGTAAACTGAGGATAGATGCCCCTTCAGGAATGAAGGAGGGCAATATGCCAACGGGACGATTGAACATGCGCCGCATTAGAGATGTTTTGCGATTGAAGTTTGGCCAAGAATTGAGCGAACGGGATATTGCCGTATCGCTCGGGCTCGGCAAGGGCAGTGTCGGGGCCTATATCGCCCGCGCACGGAGGGCTGAGTTAACCTGGCCACTGCCGGAGGGGCTGGATGACGACAGCCTCGAGCTTTTACTCTTTCCAGCCTCCCCCACGGTGCCGGACCCGGATCGCCCTGTTCCTGATTGGCTCATGATCGACCGTGAGTTGCGTCGGCCTGGGGTGACGCGGATGCTACTGTGGGAAGAATACCGCGCCGCCCATCCCGAGGGTTTTGCCTACACGTGGTTCTGCACCCACTATGAAGCTTGGAAAGGACGTGTCCGACCGACAATGCGCCAGACGCATGTTGGCGGCGAGAAGGTCTTTGTAGACTTCGCCGGCGATACGATCGACGTGATTGATCCTGCGACCGGAGAGGTCCTTGCACAGAAGCTGTTCGTCGCGGCCATGGGGGCGTCAAACTTCATTTACGCCGAGGCGGTTGCCTCTGAGGGACTGGAGGACTGGATCGGTGCCCACGTCCGGATGTTCACCTTTCTTGGAGGCGTGCCCTTGGTCGTGGTGCCCGACAACTTGAAGTCCGCGGTCATCAAGGCGGATCGATTCGACCCGGGCCTGAACCGCAGCTATGCCGAGATGGCAGCGCATTATGGCACGGCCATTCTTCCTGCCAGACCGCGTAAACCCCGGGACAAAGCCAAGGTCGAGGTTGCAGTGCAAGTCGCGCAGCGCTGGATCCTCGCGCGGTTGCGCAATCACCAGTTCTTCTCGCTGGCTGATCTGAATGCCGCGATCCGTCGTCTGCTGGATGAACTGAACATGCGCATCATGCGTGGGTATGGCGCCAGCCGAGCCGACCTTTTTGCCACGCTTGACCGGTCGCAGCTGCAACCATTGCCCGATGCGCCCTATGCGTTTGCCCGCTGGAAACGCGCGCGCGTTGCCCCGGATTACCACGTCGAGGCAGACAGCTCCTGGTATTCCGTGCCGTTCGGGTTGATCCGCCAAGAGGTTGATGTCCGCATTTGCGGCGCTGTCGTCGAGATATTCCATAAGGGGCAGAGGGTTGCCAGCCACCCGCGCTGTCCAGGACGGCGCAGTCACGTCACGGTGCCCGAGCACATGCCCTCGGCTCACCGTCGCTACGCGGAATGGACCCCGGCGCGGATGCTGGCGCATGCGAGAAAGATCGGCCCTGCTGTTGCTGCTTTCTGTGAAGTCGTAATGGCGGATCGCCCTCACCCCGAACAGGGCTTCCGCACCTGCCTCGGCGTATTAAGCCTCGCCAAAAGCTACGATGCCGTGCGCATTGATGCCGCCTGTCAGCGCGGGCTGTCGATCCGGGCCCGCTCCGTCGCCTCGATCAGATCGATCCTTAAATCAGGTCTGGACCGCGCCTTCCTCGAAGAGACGGCCGAGGAACTTCCCCTGCAACACAACAATATCCGTGGCCAAGGCTACTATCATTGAAAGGAGAAAACCCTTGCTGATACACCCAACCTCCGAGCGGCTGACCGCCCTCGGCCTCACTGGCATGGCAAAGGCGCTGGACGAACAGCGCCGCGCCGACACCACCTTTGAACCCTTGGGGTTTGAAGACAGGCTTGGCTTGATGGTCGATCGAGAAGCTGCCGAACGTGACGCCAAACGCCTGACAGCTCGCCTCAAGTTCGCCGCGCTGCGGCAAGCCGCCTGCGTGGAGGACCTCGATCTGCGCAGCCCGCGCGGCATCGATCGCACCGTCCTGGCTCATCTGGTCGACGGCGGCTGGATCGGCCGCCATGAGAACTTGTTGATCACTGGCCCGACCGGCCTCGGCAAAAGCTGGATCGCTTGCGCACTTGGCCATAAGGCCTGTCGTGACGGTCGCGCCGTCGCCTATCACCGTGTCTCACGCCTCTTCGAGGCACTGGCCCTCGCAAGGGGAGACGGGCGCCATGCCCGCATGCTCAAGGCTATCGCCAAGGTCGAGGTGCTGATCCTGGATGATTGGGGGCTTGCCGTCCTGACTGCCACGGAACGCCGTGATTTGCTGGAAATTCTCGAAGACCGCCACGGGCGCGGCTCGACCATCGTTACCAGCCAGCTACCCGTCGACCACTGGCACGAGGCCATCGGCGACCCGACACTTGCAGATGCCATTCTTGATCGACTGGTTCACAACGCCCATCGTCTCACCCTCTCAGGCGATAGCCTCCGACGACGCGGAGCGGTCATGAAAGCGCTTGACCAAACCGCTCCAGCCTGAATCTATCAAAGTGTCGGCCAGCCTGCCCACGATCGTAAAATGGCTGCCCACAATGGCGTGAAACGCGTGCCCGACATCGCGCGAAATCAATGCCCACATTCCGCGAAATGCGCA
>NZ_VSJK01000059.1 GCF_008085915.1 Oceaniovalibus sp. ACAM 378
TCCCGATCGCATCCGATTGACCAGACCCCGGCGCGGACGCGTAAATGTCATTAAACCCGACAGGAGTTCACGCCATGGTCCCGCGCAACATCGCAGGTCGTTCTGGCTCTATCAGGATTTGCTGGAATGTATTGTTAAGTGCCACTGGGAACTGACCCGTTAGCGGTCAGGTGCCTTTCACTTTGTGACCTCCCCATCCTCGGAACCACTATCAGGGTTTTCTTGCGGCGAGCTCGAATTGCGTCCGAGCAAAGTTTGCTGCAACAGTGCCAGAGGCGATCACTCTTCGGCGGGCCAACTCATGGAGGAAACTCATGCTGCCACAATCAATCCAGACCTTGTTGGACGGGTTGCCGCGAAACCCTGAGGCACATGGGGCCCGCGAGGCGTTCAAGCGCGCTACACTGACCTTGATTGCGCAGCCGGATTGGGCGGTAACGGTCGTCGAGATTATAGGTCAGCTAGAAGACCCCAATTCGGAAGACGAACGCCTGATCTCGTTTCTGTCATCCACATTGGATGAAGCCCGTATGGCACGGGAGAACGGCAAGACGCTCGGCAGCGCCTTCATCAATCACCTCGAAAGCAGTCTTCTGGCCCTCAAGGATAAAGGTGCCTTGACCGATCGGGGACGTTTCTTCCTGGCGTCCTGTTGGATTAGGGCGGGCCTTGATGCACCGGAGTCTTTGGCCAAAGACTTGACCATACCCGACAACATGCTGGGTGATTTTGATCTGTCGGATGCGCCTGACCTCGGCCCGGTCATCGACACCTTGCTGGACGAGGTGTCCGGCGGGGAGGTCGACAGTCTTTCCGCGCTTCACGCCGGTTTTGCAGAGTTGATCGCGACCCTCCCTGCGCCGATCCGGAAAGCCGTGGTTCGGCAGGTGGTGGGTCGTCTGAGACCGATCATGGGTGAACTTGGATGCGCTTTGTTGCTCGATGGCAGGCCGGAGATCCGTCAAGGCGCGATCGACGGTCTGACTGATCGGTTGGATGCTAATGCAGTGTTATCGGATATGATCGGGCGGCTGACAGTTATACGCAGTTGGATTGAAGACGCCGATACACGATCCGGGATCGACACAATTGTACGGAAGGCCCTGCGCCAAGGGGTCGACCCGCAGGCCATAAAGGTCGCGCCAAAGGTCCATCGCGCGCTGACCAGTCTGATTGACGGCACCGGGGCCCAAAGTATGACGGTTGCCATTCAGGCCGGTGGTTCGCGAAGCGTCGCCGTGGTGCTCATCAAACAGGGGTTTGGGATCAAGGACGCCTATGTAGTCCCCTGTGCGAGCGCCAGCGAACAGCGGCGGCTGATCGACATGATCGCGTCTCAGGTGGAAACACGGGACGTCCCAGTCGAATACGTCGCCACTGCAATTGCACTCGGCCTGTCAGACGGCTTGCAGCACGGTCACCCGCCCGCTGCAGGGCTGGTCGGTGTGGTCCAATCTCTTGGACTTTCCGAGCTTCGACCGCGTCCCGCCTTTATATCGAACATCGTTGTTTTGGCTGATCCGGATGGCCGGCTTGACGCCATGTCTGTGCAGGCCCGGGGACGTTTGATTACCGCGAGTTCCGATTGGGAATCGCAGTTTCCGATGATTTCCGAAAGCTGGTATGAGGATAGCGACAACTTTACAGGTGCGATCGAATGCGCCAAAACACCTGCCGGCTTGAAACGCGCTCTTTGGCAAGCCTTGGAAGATCGGCGTTGCCATTGGACCAGCGTGATCGCGCGGATGGGTCACCTGCTTCAAGCCGCTGGTGATGATTCCGCCCCCCAGTTTGCCGCCGTCGCCAAGGCGCTGGAAGAGGGCCGGGACTTGAAGAAAACCCCGATCATGGAGATTGTCTTTGAGCAGTCCTTCGAGGTTTGGTTGCATGAAAATGTGCTGGGAGACGCCGCTCCGGGTGAGGATGTGTTCGTTCCGTTTGAAGTTACCAGCGGGCCCGCACCAGCGGGTATGAAAATGCCGGAGATCCGGCCCGAAAAATCGGAAGAGCTTGGCAATCTGTTGAGACCTGCGGGGCTGACCGAATGGTGGGTCGATGGCTATATGATAGGGGTTTGCACCGCGCCCGAGTTCGTTATCCCCGGATCATGGATACAAATCTTGATGAATGTCATCGGGCCCGAGATCGATAGCGACAAGAAGCTCGACCGGATCCTTGAACTTCTCATGCTGCGCTACAACAGTACGCTGACGAAGCTTCGCGCTCCGGTTGGGGTTACCCTAATCCCCGAAAATGAGCCCTTGGCATCGATCTGGGCAGATGGGTATTTGACGGACTGGGAAGGGAACTCAAAATTCTGGCCGAAAGACAAGCTTGGCAAGAACGACAAAAACGCCCGGAAACTGCTGGAAGATGCGGCCTCGTGGCGGGGTGATGTGGATCGATTCAAAAAGGAAATCCCAAATTGGCTGCGGCATAGGTTTGCTGCCCAGAAG
>NZ_VSJK01000005.1 GCF_008085915.1 Oceaniovalibus sp. ACAM 378
AGGCGTGGTTCTGCGATCCGCAAGCACCGTAGCAAAAGGGTTCAGTCGAGAATCTGAACAAGCGCGCAAGGCGATATTTACCACGGGACGCGCCTGTGGCCGCACTCTCAAATCGAGATATGAAGTCCATTTGCGACCGCTTGAACGGCACCCCCAGAAAGTGCCTGGGATGGCGCGCACCGACTGAGGCCTTCAGGGAAGAACTGATGAAACTGAGATAGCGGAACAAGTCGCAACGTGTCTTGAGATTCCACGGGTTGATTCACAATTAAGTGCAATTTCTGTGTCATAACAAAACCTTGCAACAATGGGACGCTGCTACCTTCAGCTGGACATGGATGAACGATTGCCGATCTTCTGAGCCGTGCGCCCTGCACGATCTACCGCGAGATCCGGCGGAACTTCTATCGTGATGTCGAATTGCCGGAGCTCAACGGCGATCATGCCGTGACGGCGCAAGACCGGTCCGAAAGTCGCCGGGCTGTACATCGCAAGTCGATCCAGCATCCCCAGGTCATGACAGCGGTCCGCGATGGTCTGGATGCTGGCTGGTCCCCGGAACAGATTGCAGACCGCAGACACCGGCGGAAGTCTTTCGGGCCAATTGATGGAGCAACAGGACTCTTCCTGATACGGTAAGGCTGTGGAAATTGCGCTTCGCCGTGAGTTCACAATAGAAGAGATGATAAAACTGAGATCGCGGAAATTGTCGCAACCACTCTTGCGCCATCAAGAGCCAGACCCGCCCATTTCGCAGATTGACGATGGTTTGACGCGACACTGATGCGCTCGTGCTATCCCCAAAGCCCCGCAACCCCGATATTCTGACATCGGCTACGGGGACTGCACCGGGCCGACCAAAGGTGCCGTTGCGTAAATCGCTCGACATTGACGTACCTGCCCGGCTATTTCGTGGGTGGGAAAACAGGAAAATTTATATGACGTCTGTTCTGATACTGAACGGACCCAACCTCAATTTGTTGGGTCAACGCCAGCCGCAGGTCTATGGCCGCACCACCCTGGACGAGGTTGCCGGCATGTGCCGCACAGCCGCCGAGCGCCTGGGCGTCGACATTGTGTTTGAACAATCCAACCACGAAGGCACGATGATCGATCTGATCCATGCCACCCGCGGTCGCCATCAGGGCCTGATCCTGAACGCCGGTGCCTATACCCACACCTCGATCGCGCTGATGGATGCGATCAGTTCGTCCGAAGTTCCGACGATCGAACTGCATCTGTCGAACGTTCATGCGCGCGAGGATTTTCGCCACAGATCGTACATCGCAAAGGTCGCGCTTGGCGTGATCTGCGGCTTCGGGCCGCGGGGCTATGTCTTGGCTCTGGAAGCGATGGCGGCACATCTTCTGGAGGACAGATCATGATCGAGTATCTTGAACGGATTGTCGATGCCGCAAGTGTCGAGGACGTCTGGCAGCTGCATTGCGACAAGATGGAAACCTATGGTTTTGACCGGCTTTTGTACGGGTTTACCCGCTTTAGGACCGCCAGCGGGTTCGGTGACCGCGAAGATTTTCTGATCATGACGAACCACACCAATGATTATACGGATGAATTCATCAACGGCGGTCTGTTTTTTCACGCTCCGATGGTGCAATGGGCGCTGCACAACAATGGGGCTTGCAGTTGGAGTTGGTGGGCAGAAAATGCCGAAAGCATGAGCGCAAGCGAACGCAAAGTGGCGAAGTTCAATCGCTCCAAGGGCGTCGTTGCCGGTTATTCGATCAGCTTTCGCGACGCGTCAATTCGCAACAAGGGTGCCATTGCTCTGACCGCAAAGCCCGGTATGTCGCAGAAAACTGTCGATGAAATGTGGGTCGAACACGGACGCGATATTGTGGTGATGAACAATGTGACGCATCTGAAGCTTATCCAGCTTCCGTTCTCCAGCCCGAACCGGCAGTTGACGCCGCGCCAACGCGAGGCGCTGGAGTGGATGCGTGACGGCAAAAACACCCAGGATGCGGCCGAAATCATGGGTTTGACCCCTGCGACTGTGGAAAAGCACCTGCGTCTCGCGCGTGAGGCGTTGGACGTCGAAACCACCGCGCAGGCCGTCCTGAAAGCGTCGTTTCAAAACCAGATATTCGTGCTTGAGCGTTGAATATCGACCGATTCGAAGGGTAGGGAATCCAGTACTTTCATTCAGCCGGGCAGGCGCTCATGATTTAAATGTTCCGCACCTGTGGCATTACCGCCTTGGAACCGCCCCCTGACCTGTCCGCGATATCGGTTTCGATCAGGGGGCAACCGAACCACTTATTTCGGATTTATGGGTCCCCGCCCGACCGAAAAATGCCCGACCGACAAAAAAAGGCGCCATCGCTGGCGCCTTTTTCTTTAACGGTAGGTCCGTCGATCAGCCCATGGCGGCTTTTGCGACCTCGGCGGCGAAATCTTCTTTCACCACTTCAATGCCTTCGCCAACTTCCATCCGCACGAAACCGGTGATGGTCGCGCCGGCCTCTATGGCGGCGGCGGCGACAGTCAGGTCAGGGTTGACCACGAAAGCCTGCCCAAGAAGCGTGACTTCGGACATGAACTTGGCCATCCGCCCGACGATCATCTTTTCGATCACCGCTTCGGGTTTGCCGCTTTCGCGGGCGATGTCCATCTGGACCTGCTTTTCCTTCTCGACCACTGCGGGGTCAAGATCGGCTTCGGACAAGGATGCGGGGCCGGTGGCGGCGATATGCATCGCGACCTGTTTGCCGAACGCTTCGTCACCGCCGGTCAATGCAACCAGCACGCCGATCTTGCCCATGCCGGGGGCAGTCGCGTTGTGCACATAGGACACGACGCTGTCACCCTTCAGTACGGCCATCCGGCGCACCGACATGTTTTCGCCGATTTTGGCGATGGCATCGGTGATCATGGTTTCAACCGGCTTGCCGTCGACATTCGAGGCCTTCAGAGCCTCAACGTCGTCGACTGTCGTCGCCGCTTCGGCGATCTTGGCAACCATTCCCTGAAATTCGGCGTTCTTGCCGACGAAATCAGTTTCCGAGTTCACTTCGACGGCCACGCCCCGGCCACCCGACACGTTGACGGCCACAAGACCTTCGGCGGCGGTGCGGCCCGATTTCTTGGCGGCCTTTGCCAGACCCTTGGTGCGCAGCCAATCGACGGCTGCTTCCATGTCGCCATCGTTTTCGGTCAGTGCCTTCTTGGCGTCCATCATGCCTGCGCCGGTTGACTCGCGCAGTTCTTTCACTTGTGCAGCAGTGATTGCCATATCTTTGGCTCCTCGAATGTATGTCGGTCGATACCGGCGCGGCATGGCCGCGCCGGATGGCGGTTCCGTGATACCCTGTCTGGTCCCGGAACCGACCATCGGATCAAGAGGCGGCGGGCTCTACGACCGGTTCGCTGGCCTTTTCTCCGGCCTGCTGTTCAGCAAGCACTTCTTCTACGGCGGCTTCTTCCATGGCACCCATGTCGATTCCGGCGGCGCTCATCTGGGCCGACATGCCGTCAAGGGCAGCACGGGCGGCCAGATCGCAATACAGCGCGATGGCACGGGCCGCATCGTCGTTTCCGGGGATGATATAATCGATGCCATCGGGCGAACAGTTCGAGTCGACGATGGCGACAACCGGAATACCCAGTTTACGCGCCTCGAGGATCGCCAGATCTTCCTTGTTGACGTCGATGACGAACAACAGATCGGGAACGCCGCCCATTTCGCGGATCCCGCCCAGCGATGCGTTCAGCTTGTACTGGTCACGCTCCATGCTCAGACGTTCGCGCTTGGTCAGACCCTCGGCGCCCTGCTCCATCTTCTGGTCGATCATCTTGAGCCGTGAAATCGACTGCGAGACGGTCTTCCAGTTGGTGAGCGTGCCACCCAACCAACGGTGGTTCATGTAGTATTGCGCGCATTTTTCTGCGGCGTCAGCGATGGGCTTTTGTGCCTGACGCTTGGTGCCGACGAACAGGATGCGGCCGTTCTTGGCGACCGTGTCACGGATGACTTTCAGCGCCTGATCCAGCATTGGAACGGTTTGCGTCAGATCCATGATGTGGATGCCGTTGCGGTCGCCGTAGATGTATTCCTGCATCCGCGGGTTCCAGCGCTGCGTCTGGTGACCATAGTGAACGCCAGCTTCAAGAAGCTGACGCATAGAGAAATCGGGGAGCGCCATGTCCATAATCCTTTTCCGGTTTCATGCCTCGGCGGGACGAACAGAGCTTACGCTCAACCGGCGGACCGAACAGGATTTCTCCCCGTTACAGCCCATGCCCCACCTGTGAAGTGCACGCGGGATATGCCGAAACGCGTCCGGGCGCAAGGCCAAAGTCAACGGAGCGATCCGGTTGCGCCGAAGGTTAACCAATGTGTCGAAGCAGGCGGCGCGGAATCGATGTCATATATATTGCCCGATTGGCAGCCGAATTGCCATCCGTGCTTGACGGTGCGCATTACGGCCCCTGTTTGACAGCCAATGCTGCAGCGCCACGTCGGATATCGGCTTGTCGCGGCGATGGACCTCGCGCACAACATTGCCATGACACCGCCAGACGTCCTTTGTATCGGCTCGGTCCTCTGGGACATCATCGGCCGCGCGCCTGCCACACTGCGGGTGGGCAGCGATGTGCCCGGACGGATCACCCGCCTGCCCGGCGGCGTGGCGATGAATATTGCGATGACCCTACGCCGCTTTGGGATGACCCCCGGCTTGCTGACCGCCATCGGACGTGACGCCGAGGGCGACGATCTGGTGGCCGACGCGGCGCGGCGTGGCATGATTACCGACCATATCTATCGCTCGGACGATTTGCCCACCGACCGTTACATGGCCGTCGAAGGTGCCAACGGCCTGATTGCCGCCATTGCCGACGCCCACTCCCTTGAGGCAGCGGGCGACAAGATCCTGCGCCCGCTGGTCGACGGACGTCTGGGCAGCGCCGCAAACCCCTGGGCGGGGCCCATCGCGCTTGACGGAAACCTGACCACAGCGCTGCTGTCGGAAATCGCCGCCAGTCCGCTGTTTGCCGCCGCCGACCTGCGTGTCGCGCCTGCGTCGCCGGGCAAGGCCGAACGCCTGCTGGCGCTGCTGGCCCATCCGCGCGCGACGATCTACGTCAACCTCGAGGAAGCCGGATTGTTGATGCATACCCGTTTTGACACTGCGCTGACGGCGGCCTGCGCGCTGCATGAACGGGGCGCGCACCGGGTTCTGGTGACCGATGGCGGCCGCCCCGTGGCCGAGGCGGGCCCGGACGGGACCAACGAGGCGACACCCCCTGCGGTGCTTGTGACCCGTGTCACCGGTGCCGGTGACACTTTCATGGCGGCCCATATCGCCGCCGAGATCACGGGCGCCCCGCCCCAACAGGCGCTGCGCGATGCCCTGCGCGCCGCCGCAGACTATGTATCTGGAGATATTGCCTGATGGCCTTGCCCCTGAAGTTTTCGCCTGAAATGATCGAGGCGCGCGCCGCGCGCTTTCCCATCGTCGCGTTGGAAAGCACGATCATCACCCACGGCATGCCTTATCCGCAGAATGTCGAAACCGCGATGCTGGTCGAACGCACGGTGCGCGACAACGGTGCTGTGCCGGCAACCATCGCGGTGATCGACGGCGCCCTGCACATCGGTCTGAGCGAGGGCGAGCTGCAGGCGCTGGGGCGGGCACAGGATGTCGCCAAATTGTCCCGCGCCGATATTGCCGCCTGTATTGCAACCCGGGGCACCGGGGCGACCACGGTCGCCGCAACGATGATCGCCGCCCGGCTCGCCGGGATCGAGGTCTTTGCCACAGGTGGCATCGGCGGGGTGCATCGCGGTGGCGAACTCAGCTTTGACATCTCGGCAGACCTGCGCGAACTGGCACAGACTCCGGTCAACGTCGTCGCGGCGGGGGCAAAGGCCATTCTTGACATTCCAAAGACGCTGGAAGTGCTTGAAACTCTTGGCGTTCCGGTCATCGCCTTCGGACAAGACGCTTTTCCGGCGTTCTGGTCGCGGGACTCTGGGCTGGCTGCGCCGCTGCGGATGGACAGCCCCGCCGACATCGCGGCGTCCCATGTGATCCGGGGGCGCATGGGCATTCCGGGTGGACAGTTGATCGCAAATCCGATCCCCGAGGCGGAAGAAATTCCCCCCGCCGATCTTGCCCCGGTTATCGCCCGCGCCCTGTCCGAGGCGACAGAGCAAGGGATCGCGGCCAAGGCGGTCACTCCTTTCCTGCTGGCGCGGATATTTGAACTGACCCATGGCCGTTCGCTGCGCGCCAACATAGCGCTGGTTCTGAACAATGCGCGCCTGGCGGCCGCGATCGCCCGGGAAATCAGCGAAATGCGCATCGGCGCGTCGCAATCGCCTCTCTGAACGGATGAGCGACGTTGCACGCGGCCATTTCAGCCCCTAAATATGTGTCCTACTTCTGAAAGCCCACCAGACAATGACACGCCCCACCAAGGACGACCACGAAATCAAGCGGCGCCGGACCCTGTTCGGCAGCCTGCGAAGCAGCTTTCTGACCGGTCTGGTGGTGATCGCACCGATCTGGCTGACCATCTGGCTGATGTGGTCGGTGATCGGCTGGATCGATGGCTGGGTCCTGCCATTCGTCCCGGGAAAATTCCGCCCGGAACAATATATCGGCATCAACCTGCGCGGAGTCGGCGTCATCATCTTTTTGGTGTTTACGGTGATCGTCGGCTGGCTGGCCAAAGGGCTGATCGGGCGGTCGCTTTTGCGTTGGGGCGAAGGGCTGGTCGACCGGATGCCGGTGGTAAGATCAGTCTATAATGGTTTGAAACAGATTGCAGAAACCGTTTTCGCCCAGACCGATACATCCTTCGACACCGCCTGCCTGATTGAATATCCGCGCAAGGGAATTTGGGCGATCGCCTTTGTCTCGACCGCCGCCAAAGGGGAAATCGCCCAAAGCATTCCGGCCGACGATGCCAAGGTGTCGGTTTTTCTGCCGACCACACCCAATCCCACGTCTGGATTCCTGCTGTTTGTGCCACGCTCCGAAATCATCGAGTTGGACATGACCGTCGAGGATGCGGCGAAGCTGGTGATATCCGCCGGACTTGTCTATCCTAACCCGAAAAAACCGGGCAGTATTAAGGTGTTGACTCCGGATCAGGAGATCGCACAACCCATTGGCCAGAGCGATAGAGTCGAGTAACGGTTCAGCCGAAGATCTCGGCAAGATCAACGGTGCTTTCGCGGCCCAGATCGTCGAAATGAGCGTCAAGAAAGCGGCCCGCTGCCGCCCGGCCCGCCGATTTCAGCTGCGACAGGATTACGGTGGTCGGAATCTTCTTGGTCGCCACACCAAGGTCGTTCATCAGCGCATTATCGGCGATCATATGCACCAGAACCCATTTCATCGCCCCTTGCGGAATTTTGCCGGTGGCCAGTAGGTCTTGAACGAAGCGGATCGCAGGGATCGCGTCGGTGCTGATCGCGTCGCCACTGAACACGCGGATCTTGCCGGTGCGCACATTGGTCGCGCCAATGGAGAGCGCTGGACCCTCGGTGGCGCAGACCTTGTCGAAACGGAACTGCCGGACGGCCCGGCGCAGCGGATTGTCGATCAAATCGCCAAAGGCATAGGGGCTGGAAATCCGGGTGACCGCATCCAACGCCAGATAGGCCGGCGATGCTTCAAGCGTGGCGCTGATAAAGGATGAAGGCGGGGACGATGCGGCCAGCCATCCGGCGAACAGCGGCGGGGTCATGCCACCGACCTCGCCCCTCAACGCGTCAAGCGTGGCCCTGGCGCTGTCTGGCCCCTGTGATACAAGACCGACCTTGAGTTCCGCGCCGTTCAGCGCCGCCGCCGAGGTGTCCGAGGTGTCCGAGGTGTCCGAGGTGTCCGAGATGGCTGCGATCTCGATCCGTTCGTCGTCAAGCAGCCGGTCCAGCACGCCCCAGGTAGATGCGCCGTGCACGCCGACGCCTTGCAGGGCAAGATTGATGCGTTTCACCCCGGCGAACGCTCCTCGCGATGAGGGCCCGCAGGACCGAAGAGCGCGCCGCGCAGTCCGGCAATTTTTACAACGCCGTCCAACCGCCGTCGACCGAGATCGTCGTTCCGGTGATCTGCGCCGCTGCGTCCGAGCACAGGAACACCGCCGTGCCACCCAGTTGCTCGACGGTCACGAATTCCCTCGACGGCTGACGCGCCAGCATCACATCGCGCACCACGGTGTCTCGGTCCATGCCGTGGGTCTTCATCTGATCGGGAATCTGAGTCTCGACCAGCGGCGTCAGGACGTATCCCGGGCAGATCGCATTGCAGGTGATCGGCTGTTCGGCAGTCTCAAGCGCGACGGTCTTGGTCAACCCGACAATCCCGTGCTTTGCCGCGACATATGCGGACTTGAACGGTGATGCGGTCAGACCGTGCGCTGAAGCGATGTTCAGCACCCTGCCCCATCCCGCCTTGCGCATCATCGGCAACGCGACTGCGGTGGTGTGAAACGCGCTGGTCAGGTTGATCGCGATGATTGCATCCCACTTCGCGGCGGGGAATTCGTTGATCGGTGCCACATGCTGAATCCCGGCGTTGTTCACCAGAATATCACAGACCCCGGCCTGTTCGATCAGCGCCCGCGCCTCATCACCCTTTGTCATGTCGGCCTTGATATAGCGCGCCTTGACCCCAAATTCAGCCGCGATTTCTTTGGCCAGTGCGTGATCTTCTGTGCTGTCGGTAAAGGAATTCAGCACCACATCCGCGCCAGCCTTGGCCAGTTCGCGGGCAATGCCAAGCCCGATACCCGAGTTTGATCCGGTGATGATGGCGGTCTTTCCGGCAAGGGACATGGTGGCAGCTCCTGTTTTGTGCGCTCGCAGCATAACAGGCACAGCAGGATTGAGAAGCCGCCACGAAGCGGCTCAGCAAAACATGAAGTCCGATGAATCGACCAGCCTCCAAAGCTGTTTTTCCGGCAGATCCGGCGTTGGTGTCCCCCAGATCGCTGAAGCTCGAATCTCCTCTGGCGTAGAACCGCGTTCGATGGTCTTGGGCGTGGTATCGAATCGCGGCAACATCTAGGCGGGGATCGCATCGGGAAACAAAGTTGACTGAATTCATTTCATTCAGAAGTGACCAGATTCGATTTGACTGCGATGATGAATCCGCACGCTGTGACGAATAATTAGCGGACTTCGCAGGAGGGGGATAAAATCTCGTCAGCCAAAAAAAACGCCCGCACAAGGCGGGCGTCAAGTTATTGAGGCAGGTTTCATACAGGCAAGAAACCTATCGAGCAGTGACTTACTTATACTCGTTCTTGATCAACTGTCCAACCTAAAAGTTTGATTGTGCACAAGTCTCCCCTTAGGATCGGGTTCAATTCTTCTTGATCCCGGGAGCGGAACCTTTGATGACCCTACGGCGCTTCACTCAGCTATGGAAAGCAGGGCTTCTGGCCGTTTCGACGCTTTTTGCCACTCCTGCCCTTGCCGAACCCAGTCATGGTATCGCTATGTACGGCGACCCGGCCCTGCCCGCCGATTTCACATCCCTGCCTCAGGCGAATCAAGACGCGCCAAAGGGGGGGCGAATCGTCCAGGGCGAGGTCGGGAGCTATGATTCGCTAAACCCGTTCATCCTTAAGGGAACGGCTCCGTGGCAGCTGCAATTCCTTGCATTTGAATCGCTTATGGGGCGCAATTACGATGAGCCTTTTACGCTTTATGGTCTTTTGGCCGAAACTGTAGAAACTGATCCTGAACGGTCTTGGGTGGAATACACTCTGAATCCGGCGGCTAAATTTTCGGATGGATCGCCGGTTACTGTTGCCGATGTCATGTGGTCCTATGAAACGCTCGGGACTATCGGGCATCCGCGATATCACGACACCTGGGCCAAGGTTGAAAAGATGGAGCAGACGGGTGAGCGTTCCGTGCGTTTCACCTTCAACGTGGCTGACCGAGAACTGGCACTGATCATGGGGATGCGCCCGATCCTGCAAAAGGCCCAGTGGGAGGGCCGCGATTTCACCGCCAGCGGCATCGATGACATCCCCATCGGCAGCGCCCCCTATACCATCGCGGATTATCAGCCGGGCCGGTTCGTGACGCTGCAGCGCGATCCAAATTACTGGGGCGCCGACCTGCCGTTCCGCAAGGGCACGATGAATCTTGACGAGATCCGCATGGAGTTCTTCGGCGACGGTTCGGTCATGTTCGAAGCGTTCAAGAGCGGCATTCTGAACACCATGCGCGAAACCAACGCCGCCAAATGGGCCGAGCAATACGATTTTCCCGCCGTGCAGTCCGGCGAGGTGGTGAAATCCGAAATCCCGCACCAGCGTCCCAGCGGCATTCAGGGGCTGGTGATGAACACCCGCCTGCCGCAGTTTTCCGACTGGCGTGTGCGCGAGGCGATGATCCGCGCCTTCAACTTCGAATTCACCAACCAGACGATGAACGGCGGGGTGAACCCGCGCATCACCTCGTATTTCTCGAACTCGGTTCTGGGGATGCAACCCGGACCGGCGACGGGCAAGGTTCTGGACTATCTCGAACCCTTCACTGCCGATCTGCTGCCCGGCGCACTTGAAGGCTATGACATGCCCCGGGGTGATGGATCTGCCCGCAATCGAAAGAACATCGTAAGCGCGGTCGATTTGATGGCCGAGGCCGGTTGGACCGTAAAGAACGGCCAGATGCAGGATGCGAACGGCAGGCCCTTCAGCTTTGAAATCCTGCTGGATCAAGGCTCGAATGAAACTCAACAGATCGTTGATCTCTATCTCTCGGCGCTGTCACGGATGAGCATCACGCCAAAGATAACCGCGATCGACGGCGCACAGTACAAGCAGCGCACGAACACCTTTGACTTCGGGATGGCGTTTTATGTTCGCGGATTGTCGCTCAGCCCCGGCAACGAACAGAAACTCTACTGGGGCACAGAGGCCGCCGATCAGGAAGGCTCGCGCAACTGGATGGGCGCGAAAAACCCCGCCATCGACGCGCTGATCAACGAGATGCTGAATGCCGCCGACGGTGAGGATTTCATCGCCGCGACCCGCGCGCTGGACCGGGTGCTGACCACGGGGCGATATGTGATTCCGATCTGGCACAACCCTGTGTCCTATCTGGCCCATGCGAAACAGCTGAAGTATTCTGATCGCCTGCCGGTCTATGGCGACTGGCAGGGGTTTCTGCCCGATATCTGGTGGTGGGAGGATTGACCCGACAACCTGAACCCCAAAGATGCAGACTGGCCTGTGCATCTGCGCGCGCTTGAACTTGCTTTGTCCGGGGGGTAGCGGTGCACAATGAGTGCATTTAACCTGACCGCGCATATCCTGCGCCATGCCGACCGGCTGGGCGATGCGCCTGCCTTGCAGGTGATCGGCGAAGATGTGGAAAGCTGGAGCTTTCGCGCCTTGCAAGCGGCGGTTCTGGGCACTGCCACGGGCCTTTTGGCGATGGGTCTTGCGCCGCGTTCGCGCATCCTGATGCGTTTGGGTAATACGGTCGACTTTCCGATCCTGTATCTGGCCGCGATGGCCGCCGACATGGTGCCGGTGCCGACCTCGGCGCAACTGACCGTGCCCGAGATCACCGCGCTGACCGGGCTGATCCGTCCCGCGCTGATCGCCGGGGCGCCGGGGGTTGCGATGCCGGATGCGCAGGTGCCGGTGATGACACTGGATGACTTGCGGGCACTGCGCGACAATCCCCCGGCCACGCCCGTCATGGGCGATCCAGAGCGTCCGGGATATATCGTATTTTCGTCAGGCACCTCGGGGATGGCGCGGGGCGTCGTTCATGCCCACCGCGCGATTCTGGCGCGCGAGCGGATGATTTCAGGCTGGTATGGGATGACCGGCGATGATCGCATGCTGCATGCGGGTGCGTTCAACTGGACCTATACTCTTGGCACCGGGCTGATGGATCCGTGGAGCGTGGGCGCAACTGCGCTGATCCCCGCGGGCATTGCACCCGCCGATCTGCCGCGCGTTCTGGCGGACCATCGCGCGACGATCTTCGCCGCCGCGCCCGGGGTTTATCGCCAGATGTTGCGCCATGGCATCGCGCCCCTGCCCGCCTTGCGGCATGGGCTGTCGGCGGGCGAGAAGTTGCCCGATGCAACCCGCGCCGCGTGGGAAACCGCAACCGGCAAGCCGATATTCGAAGCCTACGGCATGTCCGAATGTTCGACCTTCATATCAGGCAGTCCCGATCATCCGGCGCGGCCCGGCACTCTGGGCCGTCCGCAACCCGGGCGGCGAGTGGCGATCCTCGGGCCCGACGGCCCGCTGCCCGCCGATACCCCCGGCATCATCTCGGTCGCCACCAACGATGCGGGGCTGATGCTCGGATACCTCGACGCGCCCGATGCCACGGCGGAAAAGCTGCGCGACGGCTGGTTTCTGACCGGCGACACAGGCGCGATGGCGGCGGATGGATCGATTACCTATATGGGCCGCGACGACGACATGATGAACGCCGGCGGATACCGCGTCTCGCCGGTCGAGGTCGAGGACGCGCTGACGGCCTTTCCCGGCGTGACCGAAGCGGCAGCGATCGAGGTTGCGGTGAAATCCGACACCACGGTGATTGCAGCGGTCTACGTCGCGCAGGATGCCATCGATGAAACCGCGCTGGCGGCCCATTGCGCCGCACGGCTCGCCCGGTACAAATGTCCCCGCCTGTTCATGCGGGCCGAGACCCTGCCCAAAGGCGCAAACGGCAAGATCCTGCGCCGCACCCTGCGCCAGACATGGCCGCAGACGTGACCACACTCCCGAAAGGCACCGCAATGCTCAAGCTCGACATCATCTCCGATCCGATCTGCCCCTGGTGCCTGATCGGCAAGACATGGCTGGACCGCGCGTTGGAACAGCGTCCCGACCATCCGTTTATCATCGAATGGCACCCGTTTCAGTTGAACCCTGACATGCCCCGCGAAGGAATGGAGCGCCGCGCCTATCTGGAGGCCAAATTCGGTGGCAAGAAAGCGGCGATCGAGGTTTATGGCAGGATCGAACAGGCGGCGAAAAGTGCCGGGATCAACGTGAATTGGGAAGGTATCACCCGCACCCCCAACACGCTAGACGCACACCGCCTGATCCATTGGGCCGGGCTGGAAGGGCGGCAGACGGCGGCAAAAAGTGCATTGATGCGGGCCTATTTCTTCGAAGGGCGCGATATCGGCAATGCCGCAGTTCTGGCCGATATCGCCGAAGCCATCGAGATGGACCGTGAAATGACCGAACGCCTGCTGGCGGGCGACGCCGACTCCGACAATATCCGAGCCCGCGACGCCCATGCGCGCGAGCGGGGCGTGAGTGGCGTTCCGACATTCATACTGGCAAATGCCCATGTTCTGACCGGTGCGCAGCAGACCGACATGTGGCTGAACATCATGGATGACCTTGCCGAAAAACAGAATCCGCAATGAGGCCGACAACACCCCTGTCGCAGGGCGAATTCATCGCGCTGATGGCAGCGCTGATCGCCACCGTGTCATTTTCCATCGATGCCATGCTGCCCGTCCTGCCCCAAATTGCGCAAGAGCTGAGCCCGGGATCGCCGAACAATGCACAGCTGATCCTGACCTCATTCGTCATGGGTATGGGGATCGGCACCCTGTTCGCCGGGCCGATCTCCGATGCGACAGGGCGCAAGGTGGTGATTCTGGGTGGCGTTGCCATCTATATCGTCGGCGCGATTCTGGCGATCTTTGCGCCGACGCTGGAAACCCTGCTGGCCGCGCGGCTGTTGCAGGGCTTGGGCGCGGCAGGCCCGAGAATCGTATCGACAGCGATGATCCGCGACCGGTTTGAAGGCCGGCGAATGGCGCAGATCATGTCATTTGTAATGACGATTTTCATTCTGGTTCCTGCCGTTGCACCGTTTATCGGATCGCTGGTGATCAATGCGTTCGGCTGGCGGGCGATCTTCGTCGCCTTCGTGATCTTTGCCCTGATCGGCGCAGTCTGGATGTCCCTGCGCCAACCCGAAACACTCGCACCCGCCGCGCGCCGGCCATTGGCTGTCGGGGCGCTGCGCAGTGCAATGTCCGAGGTTATGGGTCACCGGACGGTGCGGATCTATATCGCCGTGCTGACACTGGGCGCGGGGCAGATGTTCGCACTGCTCAGTTCGATTCAGCAGTTGTTTGGCGAAACCTTCGGCCGCGCCGAGAATTTTCCGTTGTGGTTCATGGGGATGGCTCTGATTTCGGGAACCAGCACGATCCTGAACGCCCGCTTGGTGATGCGAATCGGGATGCGGCGGCTTGCGATTTCCGCCTATGGCACACAGACCCTGCTGTCCGCGCTGTTTCTGATTGCCGGGGTGTCGGGGCTGATGCCTGCCGCGCTGGCGTTTCCGGCGTTCCTGTTCTGGGCGGTGTCGGTGTTCTTCATGGTGGGAATGACATTCGGCAATCTGAACGCGCTGGCGCTGGAGCCGATGGGTCATATCGCGGGTATGGCGGCCTCGGTCGTCGGAGCCATTTCAACCGTTCTGGCAGTGTTGATTGCCGTGCCTATCGGTCTGGCCTTTGACGGCACACCGCTGCCGCTGATGGCGGGCACGCTGGTCTGTTCCGCGCTGGCTTGGTGGCTGATGCGCAAATCGCGTGAGGCGGACCCCGCACCAAGGACCGTACCGCCAGAGATGGGTTGATTGCGGTGCGCAGGATCGCCCTTGCCAAGGGCACGGCGATGCAAACCGTCTGACCGCAGGAAACAGGGAACGGGCATATGGGATCGGTCAACAAGATGAACGGAGAACCGGTTGTTCTGGTTCTGGCGGCGGGCGCATCGTCGCGCATGGGGCCGGGGCGTGACAAGCTGCTTGAACCGGTGTCCGGCGTGCCATTGATTGTCCATGTGGCGCGACTTGCTCTTGAAACCGGGCTGCGGGTGATCGTTACCCTCCCCCCTGATCGCCCTGCCCGTCTGGCCGCATTGCAAGGCGCGATGGTCGCGCAGGACGGTGCAGCAGTCGAAACGCTGATCGTTTCCGACGCAGCCAGCGGGATGGCAGCGTCATTTCGCGCCGGGGTCCGCGCGGCATGGGATGCGCCGGCGTTGATGACAGTTTTGGGCGACATGCCGGACCTTGACGCAACGGATATCGCGGCAGTCCTGTCCGCATGGCGCGAAAGCCCGCACCGGCCTGTGCGTGGTGCCAGCGCCGAGGGCATCCCCGGTCAGCCGGTGATTTTCCCGGCATCGCTGTTTCCCGCACTTGCCGAACTGACGGGAGACGCGGGCGGACGATCGGTGCTGGCGGGGCAGGACACGCGGCTGATCCCCCTGCCCGGCCAGCACGCGATCACCGATCTGGACACACCCGAAGACTGGGCCGTCTGGCGGGCTCGGCGTTAAAATCCACAAGGCGTCCGGAACGTCAAAACCCGCCAGAGGCGGGCGCGGCGGGTTGCCGGACATCAGGCGATGAGACGTAAAAATGACCGGAGAGCAGCCCACCCTCCGGTCACGATGCGACAGCGCCGGGGACATTTCCTCGGCGCTGACAGCTGCTTAACTTGTTGGGTTACTTGAGCAGAAGCGCGGCTTCGTGCTTTTTCAAGGTGCGGCGGGCCGCTGGATAATCGGCCAGACCATCGGCATGTTCCAATTCGGGGAACAGTTCGAAGATCTCGGCGCGCTGAGCATCTGCCAGACCCTTGAGCGACCAGTCGCCGGGCTGAAAGCTCTCGGTCCAGGCACCGTCCGACAGGACGACCTCGTGACGGTCGAACATGAAGTGGATGTATGTCGTTGCAGTCGCTTCGACCTGCATGATCCCTTCATTGTCGACCAGATGTTTGGCCGCGACCAGCACTTCGCGTTCTTCAAAGTACAGCGCGGTCTTGTCGTTGGCCACCAGAACACGGTGGTTGGGCGACACCAGCATGTCACGCTCGGGCAAACCGTTGCCAAGCGCCCCTGACTTGATCAGAACCGGCTGCAAATGCGGCGCGACATGCAGATCGCGGGCTTCCAGAACTTTGTGGCCCACCCAGCGAATTTCCTGGATGCCGTTGTCGCGGGTGATCACCCGGTCACCGATTTCCAGAGTTTCGACCAGACGCTCGCCCTTTGGGGTTGCGATCAGGGTGCCGGGGGTGAAGCAGGGGATGATTTCCTCGATATTGGTGAAATCGATCTGACCCACTTGGTTGTCGTTAGCGTCGAAATACACCACCGAGCCATCGATCCCATTGCCGTCGCTGTCGGTCACGGTGTCCTGAACCTCGAACCGGACGGCGCCCGGCGTGGCCGCGACTGAGCCTGTCAGATCCATGGTGTCAAAGTCGATACCGCTGGGTCCATTTCCAGAACCACCAAGCACGGTGTCGCCACCGTTCAGCCCGTGAATGTAGTCAGCGTCAGAGCCGCCGTCGAGGTAATCATCGCCGGCGCCTCCAGTCAGGGTATCATTACCCGCACCGCCGTAGAAGTCGTTGTGACCCTCGCCGCCGATAAGGACGTCGTCCCCGGCCGACCCGATCGCACCTTCAATGCGCGATCCGCCGTCGATGCTGTCATCCCCGGCGTCGCCACCCGATAGGGTGTTGGTGTCGAGGTTGACGTTCACCGGTGCCGCGGATGCGGAATAGTCGATGATGTCATGGCCTTCGCCACCGAAGAAACTGTCGGCACCCTCGCCGCCGATGAACACGTCATCGCCTGCGCCGCCTTCAAGAAAGTTCTGGCCCGACCCGCCGACCAGCGTGTCGTCGCCATCACCGCCGCGCAGAGTGTCATCCCCGGTGCCGCCTTCGAGATAGTCGTCGCCGGCTTCGCCATAGACATCGTCGTTGCCTTCGCCGGCAAAGACCGTGTCGTTGCCTTGACCCGCCTTGATGATGTCGTCGTTCGATCCCGGATTCGGTCCGCGAATCGCATCGTTGTTGTCAACCCGGTCACCTTCGGGATCGGCACCGTAATCGATGTCGATCAAATCGTTCTGGTCCGCAGGATTCTGGTCGCCCTGAACGACTCCGCTACCCGGCGGCAGAGCGCCAGTCTGGGCATTGGAATTTGCAGCAGCAGTATTTGACGGGTCTTTAGTACTATCCGACATCGTTCGGCTCCATCTTTAAGCGACGCGCGACACTGCACCGGTTTGGCGCGCCGTCGAGCAATCAAATTCGAAATGTCCCATCGCTTGACGATGCGGACACTCCCATTCCGACCGCCCCGCTGTTCTGCGGAGCATATATAATGAAAGGCTTGGGCCGTTGGCAGCCCCTGCAGACAATCATTCGGCCCCTGCGATGCAATAATATGCAACGCCTTGGCCCGGTCGCCCCCCAACGACACTCGAAACCCAGTTCGCACCTCAAGTTACCCTACCAAGCGGCGGGTCCAAGGGGAAAATTGTCTGAAAATTGACATCGGGTCGAAAAACGCTGCGTCGCGGTGTCGCGAGCTAGACTGACGCTGGTTGTTTTCAGGGTGAGATTGTTGCTGATTTGGGAGGCTCTGCCAGGCGTCTCGGATAGGTGAGTCCCTTAAGGATATCGTCTAACATGTTGTTATATATGTTATATACCGTTTCCCGCCCTACCGAGCCGAGTTCGACACCGAAACGAAAAGCCTCATTTGTATTTTTGATTGAAACAATCCGGCAGTTTTTGCGGCCCAATACTGGCCGGTGTTGCGGGGCCATCAAGTTGCCGCAATCTTCGGAGGGGGCCGGGTCAATCCCGACGTAATCGCGGTATTGATCGCGTTCAGCGAACGATCTGATCGAATCAGAGTCAAATTCGTTCGGTCTGCGGGGATAACCGTCGCTTGTCAGAGAGCCAGAGGACCGTATTTCTTTAGAAGGATTGGATGACGGTCGAAATCAGATTGTTCCGCTCTGCCATTAATTTAAATGGCAGTGTGACAAGGAAAAGAGATTGAGAAAAAAAATCCGGACAACGGGAAGGTGCGATAAATCGCACATTCCGGAATAATTCGGAAAAAAAGGTGGTACCCGAGGCCGGACTCGAACCGGCAAGCCTTGCGGCGGGGGATTTTGAATCCCCTGCGTCTACCATTCCGCCACTCGGGCCCGGGCGCAGTGAATCGCGCCGAACGTATCTGCGTCTAACCCGGGATTGCACGGGGGAAAAGCGAAAAAAGCGCTGTCACAGCCGGTTGGCCGAAAACGTGTCGCAACTGCGCAGATCGCCCGACTCGAACCCCTGCGCGAACCACCGCTGTCGCTGGGCAGATGTGCCATGGGTAAAGGTGTGCGGTGCGGGCACCCGCCCGGCATTGCGTTGCAGCGTGTCGTCACCGATTTGCCGCGCGGCGTTCAGCGCTTCTTCCATATCGCCGGGCTCGAGCGAGCCGAATCGTGCATCGGCACTGCGCGCCCAGATCCCGGCATAGCAATCGGCCTGAAGTTCGATCCGCACCGATATGGCGTTCGACTGTTCTTCGTTGGACTGCTGGCGCATGCTATTGGCTTGACCGAGAATTCCGAGTTCGTTCTGCACATGGTGGGCGATTTCATGCGCGACCACATAGGCGGCGGCAAAATCGCCCCCGGCCCCCAGCCTTTGCGACATGGTGACAAAGAAACTGGTGTCGAGATACGCCTTTTTGTCCGACGGGCAATAGAACGGTCCACTTGCACCCGAGGCACCGCCGCAGGGGCTTTGGGTCACATCCTTGAACAGCACCATGGTCGCGGGCTGATAGGTTTCACCCACCTGTGTGCGAAACAACTCGGCCCAGACCTCTTCGGTGTCGGCAAGGGTGACGCTGACGAATTGCGCCGCCTCTTCGTCTTCGCGGGTCAACTCGGTCTGTTGACCGCCACCGCCCGGAGCGCCGCCTTGCAACAAAGGCGTCACGTCGATGCCAAGGACCCAACCGATCAACAACACGGCGACCAGACCCACGCCGCCGATCCCCCCCACAGCGCCGCCTGAAAGGCTGCGCCGATCCTCAATATTGCGGCTGCCCCGCCGTCCACGCCACTGCATTCGCTACCCTCCGGTTTGAATCACCCTAACTGATCGGACCATCATGACAATCTGCCACGTCCCGCCCCTGCGACCTTTGCGTTGACCTTGGTCAGGGCGCGTGGTGCAAGGGGCTAACGCGGGAACAGGCGGAAAAGATGCTGCGAAAACTTTATGATCGTGTCCTTGGGCTGGCGCAATCTCCCCACGCCCTTTGGGCGCTGGGAATTGTCGCGTTTGTGGAAAGTTCGATCTTTCCGATTCCGCCCGATGTTTTGATGATTCCGATGATTTTGGCGCGACCCTCCCGTGCCTGGCTGATCGCCGGCGTTGCACTGGTGGCCTCGGTTCTGGGGGGGATGCTGGGCTATTGGATCGGCGCGGGGCTGTTCGAATCTGTGGGCCGGCCGATTCTGGAGTTTTACGGCAAGGATGCGTATTTCTCCGACTTCGCCACGCGTTACAATGAATGGGGCGCCTGGGCGGTCCTGATCGCCGGTGTCACGCCGTTCCCGTATAAGGTGATCACGATTCTGTCGGGCAGCACGGGTCTGTCGCTGCCGGTGTTCATCGTTGCCAGCATCGTCGCGCGGGGCTTGCGTTTCTTTCTGGTTGCGGCGCTTTTGTGGAAATTCGGCGCGCCGATCCGCGATTTCATCGAACGGCGGCTCGGGTTGCTCTTTATTGCCTTCGTCGTAATTCTGGCGGGTGGCTTTTATCTGGTGAGGTACATGTGACGGAGCGAACCCCTGTGACCAGACGAACATTGATCCTGATTGCTGCGGCCGGATCTTTCGCCCTGCTGGCGGGCGCATTCATCTTTCAGGCGATGGGTTATGCGCCCTGTCAGATGTGCCTGTGGCAACGCTGGCCCCACGCGGCGGCGATTTTGCTGGGCGCGCTCGGAGCGGTGTTTCCCCGCGCCATCATCGCCGCAGCAGGGGCATTGGCGGCACTGACCACCGGGTTGATCGGCGTGTACCATGCGGGTGTCGAGTGGAAGCTGTGGGAAGGCCCAAGCTCGTGCACCGGCACCGGCGGATTATCCGGCCTGTCCGGGGCCGATCTGTTGGCCACCGACATTCCCGAAACTCTGGTCATGTGTGACGAGATCGTCTGGTCGCTTCTCGGCCTGTCCATGGCGGGCTGGAACGCGGCGCTGTCGCTGGTGCTGGTTGTGATCTGGCTGGCCGCAATCCGGGCGCGGTAGGGCTGGCTGACGGTGCAGTTTTGAGTATTTGTTCAAGGAGAAGGCAAAGCCCGGCGCGTGCTCAGCAGCAGGTTGGTTTCGCTTGATGTGATGCCGGGCAGTTCGCGGATTTCGGTCAGGGTGCGGTCCAGCTCCTCAAGTGTGCGGGCGTCCAGTTCGACGATCAGATCCCATTTTCCATTGGTGGAATGCACCGCCTCGACCTGAGCCAGACCGCGCAGACGATGCACGATCCGCGCGGTTCCGGCGCCCTCAATCCCCAGCATCATCAAACTGCGCACCGGGGCGCGGTCGCCCTCTCCGGTCAGCACGGTAAAGCCGCGGATCGTGCCGTCGGTCTGCATCCGTTCGATCCGAGCGCGCAAAGTGGCGCGGGAACGACCCAGCCGTTTGGCCAGTTCGGCAAGCGGCAGGCGAGCGTCGCGGCGCAGGGCCGCCAGAAGGGCGCGATCTGTATCGTCCATATCGGCGGTATTATCTTCCATTTTGGACAAAGTCAGCCCGGAATGTACATTCTATCGGCTTTATGCTGGCCCAATCCGGTCGGATAAACCTTGCCAAAGCCAAGGAGGCCAGATGACCCACATATCCCTGATCGGCGCACCGGTAGACAGCGGCAAGACCACGCGCGGTTGCCTGATGGGCCCGGACGCATTGCGCGTCGCTGGTCTGATCGAAGCGCTGGCCAGTCTGGGCCATCAAGTATCCGATCTTGGCAATCTGGTACCGGGCGCAGCCGTGGCGGCATCCGGCCTGCCCGCCCACCTGCACCAGCCGGGCGAAACCCTGGCCTGGACCATCGCCCTGCGCGAGGCTGCGCAAGCGGCGATGGCAGACAGCCTGCCGGTGTTTATGGGCGGCGATCACGCGCTGTCGCTCGGCACGGTTTCGGGGGTGATGGCCCATGCCGAAGCGATCGGGCGGCCACAGTTCGTGCTGTGGCTGGACGCGCACAGTGATTTCCACACGCCGCTGACCACATCCAGCGGCCATCTGCACGGAACGCCTGTGGCCTATGTCACCGGGCGCCCGGGCTTTGATACCTTCCCGCCCATCGCCACTCCGGTGCCCGACGCAAATGTCTGCATGATCGGCATCCGGTCCGTCGACGCGGCCGAACACGCCGCGCTGATCGACAGCGATGTGGCGGTGCACGACATGCGCCAGATCGACGAGACCGGTATCGGTGCGCCGCTGCGCAGGTTCCTTGACCGGGTGGCAGCGGCAGGCGGCATGCTGCATGTGTCGCTGGATGTTGATTTCCTCGACCCCGCCATCGCGCCCGCTGTCGGCACCACCGTGCCCGGCGGCGCGACCTTCCGCGAGGCGCATCTGGTGATGGAAATGCTGCATGAAAGCGCGCTGGTCACATCGCTGGATCTGGTCGAGCTGAACCCATTCCTTGACGACCGTGGGCGCACCGCCGCTCTGATGGTCGACCTGACCGCATCCCTTCTGGGGCGCAGGGTGTTCGACCGTCCGACGCCAAGCTTTGCGTAACCAATACCGACCCGCCTTGCCAGACAACTGCCGCGCAAGCGGACTGGCCCATCCAAATCTGACCGGAGACAAAACATGACCACCCTGCCCGGCCACCTGGCCTTTGTTCCCTTCGTATCCGTCGATAACATGATGCAGTTGATCCATCACATCGGGTTGGAACGGATGCTGATCGAACTGGCCGCCGCAATCGAGGATGATTTCAAACGGTGGGAGTCTTTCGACAAGACGCCGCGTGTCGCCTCCCATTCCGCCGACGGCGTGATCGAGCTGATGCCCACTTCGGACGGCGACATCTATGGGTTCAAATATGTAAACGGCCACCCGAAGAACACGAAATCAGGGCTTCAGACGGTCACCGCCTTTGGCATGCTGGCGGATGTGGCGACGGGGTATCCGCTTTTGCTGTCAGAAATGACGATCCTGACCGCCCTGCGCACGGCTGCGACAAGTGCGCTTGCCGCCCGCCACCTTGTCCCCAGAGGCGCGCGTTGCATGGCAATAATCGGCAATGGCGCACAGTCGGAATTTCAAGCGCTGGCGTTCAAGGCGATCTGCGGCATCGATACGGTGCGGCTTTATGACATCGACCGGGCCGCGACGGAAAAGGCGATGCGCAACCTTGCCGGACAGGGGCTCGCTCTGATCCCCTGCGACAGTCCCGAGCAGGCGATCGAGGGCGCGCAAATCATCACGACGGTCACGGCGGACAAGCAATATGCGACGATCCTGACTGACAATATGGTCGGCACCGGCGTGCATCTGAACGCCGTGGGCGGCGATTGCCCGGGCAAGACGGAACTGCACCGCGATATCCTGCTGCGGTCCCGGATATTCGTGGAATATCCGCCCCAAACCCGGATCGAAGGCGAAATCCAACAACTGGCCCCGGATCATCCGGTGACCGAACTCTGGCAGGTGATCACCGGTGCCGTGCCCGGGCGTACCAATGGCGATCAGATCACGCTATTTGATTCGGTCGGGTTCGCCACCGAGGACTTCAGCGCCCTGCGCTATATCCTTGGTCAATTGCAGCGCACCGGCCTGTTCCAGCGACTTGACCTGCTGGCTGACCCGGACGATCCGCGCGATCTGTTCGGCATGGTCCAGCGCGCAGCCCCCGGTCAGCCCGGCGGCAGGGAATAGGTAAGCGAGGCGCGTGCAACCGGCACCTCGCTGCCATCCGAGCGGATCAGAACGTCGCCCACAGCCAGAACACGGCCCAGTTTCAGCAACCGCACATCGGCGATCAGATCGACACCTGCGACAGGTTTGCGCATGAAATCGATGGAACAGCTGGTCGTCACGGCCAGCGCCCTGGGCCCCACACGGCTGAGGATGGCAAGGTAAACCGCCACATCGGCAAGCGCGAACATCGCAGGCCCCGACACGGTGCCGCCCGGGCGCAGGTGTCGGTCGCCAACATTCAGGCGCACACTCAACCCATCGGGCGAGAGGGTTTCGATGGTGAAATCTGCGGCCACCTGTCGGAACTCGGTGGCCAGAAATGCCTCCAGCGCCGCGCGATCCATCTTCAACATGCTTTTTCCCCGGCCCGTTCCTCGGTAAGGTCCGTTAAAACCGGCCGGAGGGCAAGATGACGATCCTTGAAAGACATGACATCGGGGCGGTGGCACATCTGACGATGAATTCACCTGACAACCTGAACGCGCTGTCCGATGCGATGCTGGCAGCGCTGGCAGCGGCTTTTGCCGCGCTGGAGACAGATACCGCTATTCGGGTGATCGTGTTGAAAGGGACAGGCAAGGCTTTCTGCGCCGGGCATGACCTGAAAGAAATGACCCGCGCCCGCCAGATGCCCGACGGCGGCGCCGAAGCCTGGGCGGACCTGTTCGCGCGCTGTTCTGCGGTGATGCAGTCGATTCCCCGCCTGCCTCAGCCGGTGATCGCCCAGGTGCACGGCATCGCCACCGCAGCCGGATGCCAACTGGTTGCGAGTTGCGACATGGCGCTGGCAGCCGAGGATTGCCGGTTCGGCGTGAACGGTGTGAACATCGGTTTATTCTGCTCGACACCCATGGTTGCCCTGTCGCGCAATATCCCCCGGAAACAAGCTTTCGAGATGCTGACGACAGGCGCGTTCATAACCGCCGCCCGCGCCGCCGAACTGGGGCTGATCAACCGCGCGGTACCCGCCGACACTCTGGCAAGCGAGACCGCCGCCCTGGCCGAAATCGTTGCGGCAAAACTGGGCAGCGCCGTCAGGGTCGGCAAGCGGGCGTTCTATGAACAACTGGAACTCGACCTCGCCGGCGCCTATGCGCACACCGCTCAGACCATGGTGACCAACATGCAGCGCGACGACACCGCCGAAGGCATCGCGGCTTTTCTGGCAAAGCGGCCACCGGAGTGGCAGCAATGATCGGTGTATCTGTCTGCGGCCATTGCGTTGTGAGTATTTATACAAAGAAGAAACCGGCTTCTTCTTTGTCCAAATACTCCCGCCGGAGGCTCCGACGCTGATCCAGATCACATGGCTCTGAAGCGATGCTCCTGACGGGCCGTCCAGTGTACGGCTAGGGTGAAACCTTCGTCGGTCTGGGTTTCAGACTCGACCACGCCCTGATCGTGCAGCCAGGCGCGCTTGCGTCCATCGGCGAAGGTAAGCCTCAGATCGCGGTGAGTGCGCACATCGTCGAGGTTGGCCGCGATGGCGGCATAGAGTTCATCGAGACCGGCCCCGGTCAGCGCAGAGATTGCCAGCACGCCGTCATGCCGTTCTACCCGGGTATCAAGCGCCGCGCGCGCATCATCCGAAAGCGCGTCGGTCTTGTTCAGCAGTTCCAGAAGTGGGGTTTCCTCGCCGACGCCAAGGTCCTTGAGGATCGTCGCCACATCACGAGCCTGTTCTTCCGTGTTCGGATGGCTGATGTCGCGAACGTGCAGGATCAGGTCGGCGCTCAACACTTCTTCCAGCGTGGCGCGGAAGGCGGCAACCAGTTGCGTCGGCAGGCTCGAGATGAATCCGACAGTGTCCGACAGGATTACCTTTTTCCCCGATGGCAGCTCGACACCGCGCATCGTGGGGTCCAGCGTCGCGAACAACATGTCCTCGGCCATCACATCGGCCCCGGTCATGCGGTTGAACAGCGTCGATTTTCCGGCGTTGGTATAGCCGACCAGCGCGACGACCGGAAACGGCACCTTGGCGCGGGATGCGCGGTGCAGTTTGCGGGTCTTGACCACCTTGGCCAGTTGTTTCTTCAGCCGGACGATATGATCGTCGATGGCACGCCGGTCGGACTCGATCTGGGTCTCCCCCGGCCCGCCGACAAATCCGACCCCGCCGCGTTGCCGCTCCAGGTGAGTCCAGGCTCGCACAAGGCGTGTGCGTTGATAGGACAAGGCGGCCATTTCCACCTGCAGCACACCTTCGCGCGTGCGGGCGCGATCCGAGAAAATCTCGAGAATCAGCCCGGTGCGGTCCAGCAGTTTGACCTGCCATTCCTTTTCCAGATTGCGCTGCTGAACCGGGGTGACCGGTCCGTCGATCAGCACCAGTCCGATCTCGTTCGCCTCGAGCATGGCCTTGATCTCGGCGATCTTGCCTTTGCCGAACAGCTTGCCGGGTTGCAATTTGGGCAGACGCACCACGTCACCACCGATCACCTCCAGACCGGGCAGAGCGGCGGCCAGCGCCAGCCCTTCGGCCAGCGCGATATCCGGATCGCGCCGATCACGGTCGGATTTCAGCTCGGGATGCAGAACCCAGGCGCGCATCGCCTGAGCATGGGTTTCATCCATGATCAGTCTTCACCGTCATAAAGACTGATCGGCGTCGACGGCATGATGGTGGAAATTGCATGTTTGTACACCAGTTGCGATTGCCCGTCACGGCGCAGAAGCACGCAGAAGTTGTCGAACCATGTGATAACGCCCTGAAGTTTCACACCGTTGATCAGAAATATCGTGACCGGAACCTTGGTCTTGCGAACATGATTGAGAAACGCATCCTGCAGGTTTTGTCTGTCGCCAGCCATTGTCCAGTCCATCCTGTTCTTATTGGCCAGACCTTTGTGTCCGGCATGTTTCAAACCCGTCCTATATGGAGCGGCGCGGCGGATTATTCCAGTGAAAATAGGATCAAAGCCGCCACTTAGGGTTGATTGTGCCTATCGACGCCAGAAATCGGGATTCAACAGCGCAATCAGGGCCAGTGTCTCCATCCGGCCCAGCACCATGGCGGCGGCAAAGATCGTCTTGGCCACCCCGCTGAGCTCGATCATCATAATCGGGCTTGAGGCTGCCAGATCGACCAGTGGCCCGGTGGTTGTCAGGGCGGCCAGGGTCAGCACCGTCACCGTTTCGAACGGCAGACCGGTCAGCGAGAATGCCACCATCACCAAAGCGATCGACAGCGCGAACAGCATGAAGAACACCCAGGCGACATAAGCGCCCTCGCGCCGGATCCGCCGCGCCGCCGATCCGGCACCGCCGACCGATGTGGGGTGCACCAGCTTTTCCAACTCGCGCACACCATGTTTATAAAGTGCATAGATCCTGAGAAGTTTGACGCCGCCCGCCGTGGTCGCCACCCCGCCGCCGATCAGCGCCAGCGCCATCAGTACCAGACCGGGCGTCTCCAACCCTGACCAATTGCGCGCCGTGTCCCAGTCGGCGCTCTCATATCCTGTGGTCGTCAGAAACGACATCGTGGTGAACACCGCCCCCCACAGCGCCCGCAAGGCAGCGGAGCCGGTCATCTGGTCTTCGACCTCAAACGCGCCAATCCAGTGGCGCAGAAACAGGAAAAGCGGCAGGATGGTGACACAGATCAGTCCCATCTGCATTTCCGGATCGCGCAGCAGGTTGCGGTTGCCACGGATCGTGCCCTCGGAGGAAAAGGTCAGGCGCGAGACGGCAAAGAACAGGAACACAAAGACCAGCATTTCCGCCGGAATGCCACCTTCACCGCCCTGCCCGGTGGTGATTCCACTGGTTGCCAGCGTCGACATGGCGCGGCAGACGGCGGCCAGCGGTGTTTCGCCCGCGATATACAGCCCGATCCACAGCAGCGCCGTAAGCCCGGCATAGACAGGCGCCAACCGGGCGGTGAACCGGACCAGCCGTTCCGAGCCATCGGCGACGCGGGTGATCTGCGCGGCGCCGACACCGGTTCCTTCGCCGATCTGTTCGCCTGACAGCACCTCGAATCCGCCGAGGTTCATCGGCGCGATGATCGCCACCGCCGTCACCCAGACCAGAAACCCGCCAAGCCAGCCGACCATGGCGCGCCACAGGTGAAGAGTGTCGGGCAGGCGCGCAGGTTCGTACAGGGTGGTGCCGGTCGTGGTCATCGATGAAATCATCTCGAACCATGCGCTGGTGAAGGCCGTGGTGCCCAAGGCCTCGTAGAACGGCACGGCCATAAGCGCGGGCACGACGGTAAACGCGACGACGATCGCGATGAGATATCCCCGCGCCCGGCGGCGCACGACCATGCCATTCGTTGCAATGGCGATCAGCACAACCATGATCGAGAACAGCACAAAGGAATAAAAGAACGCCCGCGCCACGGACAGGTCGCGCAGGATATAGGCGTGTATCGCGGGCACGACCATGGCCAGAGTCGCGATCCCCAGAAGGATCACGATGAACGGCAGGCGGATCAGCAGGCGTTCCATCGCCGTTTCCCTTTCCGTGACTCAGAAAAAGTCGATGCTGACCTGAAACAGCCGCTCGACCTCGGGCACGTCGCCGGACATGGCGAACAGCACGATCAGGTCGCCCTCTTCAACCCGCGTCTTGCCGTTTGGAGTGATCACCTGATCGCCCTTTTGCACCGCGCCCACAAGTACACCTTCCGGGAACGCGATGTCGCGGATCAGTTGCCCCGAGATCGGCGAGGTTGAAAGCACCTGCGCCTCGATCACCTCGGCCTCGGCATCCCCGATGGAATAAACGCCGCGCACCCGCCCCTGACGGATATGGCGCAGGATTGACGACACCGTGGTGGATCGCGGATTGACGAAAGCGTCGATGTTCAGCGGCCCCATCAGGGATTGCAGCGTCGGATCGTTCACCAGACAGATCGCCATCTTGCACCCCGCCGATTTCGCCCGGACCCCGGCCAGAACGTTGACCTTATCGTCGTCGGTCACGCAGAGCACCGCATCGGCCTTGCTGATGCTGGCCTCGGTCAGCAGTTCCATGTTCAGCCCGTCGCCGTGCAGAACAATGGTACGCTCCAGCATGTCTGCCGCGCGTTCGGCGATCGGGCGCGAGCGCTCGATGATCTTGACGCGCACCCGGTCGGTGCGTTTTTCCAGAGCAGTGGCAACCGCCAGCCCGACGTTGCCCCCTCCGATGATGACAACGCGGCGCTGTTGGGCAAAGGATTTACCAAAGATCTCCAGCGTGCGTTTTACATCGTCGCGGTGCGCCAGCACATAGATCTGATCCTCGGCGAACAGTTGGTCACCGGCATCCGGCGCGAACAGCACTCCGTTGCGCCGCACCCCCACGACAAGGGCGCGCAGGGTCGAAAACAGGTCGGTCAGCTGGCGCAGCGGCGTGTTCAGAACCGGGCAATCCGCGTCCAGCGCGATGCCGACAAGTTGGGTCATGCCGCCCAGAAACGCCTGAGTGTCAAAGGCAACGGGTGCCGCCAGCCGGCGCAGCGCGGCATCGGCCACTTCACGTTCGGGGCTGATCACCACATCGATGGGCATGTGATCGCGCCGGTAAAGATCGGAATACAGTGCGTCGAGATAGCTTTGCGAGCGCAGGCGCGCGATCTTGCGCGGCACCGAAAACACGGAATGGGCGACCTGACAGGTCACCATGTTCACCTCGTCCGAATGGGTCGCGGCAATCAGCATGTCGGCGTCCCGCGCCCCCGCCCGGTCCAGCACATCGGGATAGGAGGCGAAACCCGCGACCCCCTGCACATCCAGCGTGTCGGTGGCGCGGCGCACCAGATCGGCGTTGTTGTCGACCACGGTCACGTCGTTCTTTTCGCCCGCAAGGTGGCGCGCGATCTGCCAGCCGACCTGCCCCGCACCGCAGATGATGACCTTCATGTCGTTCTCCTGTCGGATTGCCAAAGGGCATGCCGTGTGGACAATTGCCGGGTTCGGTGTGACCCTCGCACCATCAGAGTGCAACCTGGATCACCCTGCGCCGTTGAAGCGCAGTCATGGCAACAGAAAACCGAGGAAGCAATGCAAAACCGAACGCCGCTGTCCCTGCTTCTCCTTGCGCCGGTGCTGATATCGGCCTGCGCGCCCTATTCGGGATATTACCGCGATGGCCAAAGCGTGGCGCGGCTGAATGCCGACCAGACCGGTTGCGACGTGCTGGCGGTGAATTCAGTCCCGCCCGACAAAAGGGTGCGCACGACGCCCCTTAGGGTGGTACCCGGAGAAACGGTCTGCAACAGCGAACAGGTCTGCGTCACGTCGGCGCCTCAGGTGTTCGGCGGCGAGATCTATACCGTCGATGCCAATGCCGGGTTGCGCAAACGGGTTGCGGCGCAATGCATGATCGACAAGGGATATCGCAAGGTTTCGGTGCCCGCCTGCACACCCGCTGTGGCGAAAGAGGCCGTGGCCCGGGCGCCGCAGGTTCTGCCGCCGCTGACCGGCAATGTCTGTGCGGCGCGTTCGCCCGATCAGGGTTACGTCTTTGTCGCCACAGTGCCCGCGTCCCGCGCGGGAACACCCTGAACGGTCAGGAACCGCAGAAGCATCGGATTGAACAGGTCGGCGCGTTCGCGCATCGGCCAGTGGCCGGTCTCCATCACCTCAAGCCGCGCATTCGGAATCAGCGCCGCCGCGCTCCGGGCGTGGCGCAGGGGGACCACCCGGTCGGCACTGCCATGGATGAACAGCACCGGCTGCTGCAACCCCGGCAGACGTGCCGTCAAATCACCGCGCAGCCCCTCAGGCGTCAGTTCTGCCGCCAGAAACCCATCGAATGTCCGCCGCCGCGCCTGATCGCGCGCCACCGCGCGCAGTTCGGCCACCGCCGTGTCCGTAACCCGCAGCCGGTTGCCATAGCTGGCGCCCAGACCGATCCGCGCCAACGTGCTGTTCTTTGCCGCGGCATAGACCAACCCAAGGACTCCGGCGCGGGCCGCCCGCGCGCTGATTGCGTGAAACGGCAGCCGATCCGTCAGCCCGTAAGCCCCCACGGGCACAACCCGCCTGATACGGTCGGGGTGTTCCAGCGCCACCCACAGCGCCATGCCACCGCCCATGGACACCCCCGCCACATCAGCCTGTGCAATCCCCACGATATCCATGAAATCGACCAGCCACGCTCCAAGATCGGCCAGCGAATGGGGTCCATCGAACCCTTCGCTTTCGCCGTATCCTGGCAGATCGGGCACCACCATGCGCAGCCGGTGCCGCAAATCGCGCACCGTCAACCGCCAGGTCAGTTCCGCATGATCGAACCCGCCGCCATGGAGCAGCAGGACCGGGAATCCATCGCGCGGCCCCTCATCGACATAGCCGGTGCGCCGACCCTGCACGGTGGCGAACCGGTCGGCAAAGGGCATGGTTCAGCCGTCCGCCTCTGCGTCCTCGATATGGGCGATCCGGTTGCCCATCTTTGACGATGTGACCACATTCAGCGACTTCAGCTTGCGGTGCAGCGCGCTGCGCTCCATCCCCACGAAGGTCGCCGTGCGGCTGATGTTGCCGCCGAACCGATTGATCTGGGTCAGCAGATACTCCCTTTCGAACAGTTCGCGCGCCTCGCGCAGCGGCAGCGTGGCCAGCGACCCCGACAGAACCACACGACCGTCTTCATCGGGCGAGGATTCGGTTCCGGGCAGTTCGGACGCCGCGATATCGCCCTTGTCGGCACCAAGGATCAGCACCCGTTCAATCACGTTCTTCAACTGTCGCACATTGCCCGGCCACAGCATTGTTTGCAGCAGGGCAACCGCTTCGTCGCTGAGCCGACGCAGGGGCAAGCCTTGGGTCTTGTTGAAGCCCGCGATGAAATGTTCGGCCAGTTCGGGAATATCCTCGCGCCGGTCATCCATCGACGGAACGGCGATCGGCACCACCGCCAGACGGTGAAACAGCTCTTGGCGGAAACGCCCGGCCTTGATCTCGGACGCCAGATCACGGTTGGTCGACGAAATCACCCGCATGTCCACGCGGATCTTTTCGGCCCCGCCGACGCGGGCAAAGGACTGATCGACCAGCACGCGCAGGATCTTGCTCTGGGTGCCGGGCGGCATGTCGGCCACCTCGTCAAAGAACAAAATGCCGCCGTCGGCCTGTTCCAGCAGCCCGGGTTCTATGCCCCGCTCGGCGCTTTCCCGGCCAAACAGCACGTCTTCCATGCGATCAGGTTCGATCGTCGCCGAGGAAACGGTGACAAAGGGTGCCGCGGCGCGGTTCGAATTTGCGTGGATATAGCGCGCGGCGACTTCTTTGCCGCTGCCCGCCGGACCGGTCAACATCACGCGGCCGTTGCTTTTCGTCACCTTGTCGAGGTTTGATTTCAACGTCTTGAACGCCGAACTTGCACCAATCATTTCGGAAACCGTGCCATCGCGCCGCTTCAGCTCGGTGTTTTCCCGGCGCAGGCGGCTAGTCTCCATCGCGCGGCCGATAACCATGGTCAACTGATCGATGTTGAACGGCTTTTCGATGAAGTCATAGGCGCCCTGCTTGATCGCCGCGACGGCAATTTCCACGTTGCCATGGCCCGAGATAATGATGATAGGCACGCCGGGATGATCGCGCTTGGTCGCCTTCAGGATGTCGATCCCGTCCATCTGGCTGTCTTTCAGCCAGATATCGAGGATCATCAGCGAAGGGAGTTCTTTCGCGATCTCGGCCAGACAATCGTCCGAATTTCCGGCCATCCGGGTCGTATAGCCTTCGTCTTTCAGGATGTCCGAGATCAATTCTCGAATGTCCCTTTCGTCGTCTACGATCAGAATGTCGCCCATTTGGAATCTCCTTTCGTCATACTGCCACCTCGTGTTGCTTGCCCGTGTCCTGATCGACCAGACGGGGCAATCTTATGTCGGCCCGAGCCCCGCGATGGGGGTCGTTTCCGAACGGTTGGGCGTCACTCAAAATCAGAGTGCCGCCATGTTCTTCGATGATCTTCTTGACGATCGGCAGGCCAAGGCCGGTGCCCTGGGCGCGTGTCGTCACATAGGGTTCGAACAGCCGCGTGCGATCTTCGGGCAGGCCGATCCCGTTGTCTTCGATGGTGATGTGAATGTCACCCGGATCGAACGTCATTGTCACCCGCACTTCGGGCACGTGGCCTTCTGGCTTGCCTTTTTCGTTAAGGCTTTCAATCGCTTCACCGGCGTTCTTGATCAGATTCGTCACGGCCTGACTGATCATTGTCGCGTCGAAATCGGCCATTACCGCCCCTTGCGGGATGTCCGAGGTAAATTTGATACCCGTCCGGTCCGCCTCTTGTCCCGCCTCTTGCAACGTGACGGCATCGCGCAGCAACCGGGCGATGTCATGGGTGCGGCGTTCCGGTTCGGGCATACGCGCGAACTTGGAAAATTCATCAACGATGCGGCGCAGATCGTTGGTCTGACGCACGATCACATCGGTGTAATTGGCGAGCGAGGCCGCGTCTTCTTCGTTCATCTGACGGGAGAATTTGCGCTTGATGCGTTCAGCAGAGAGCTGAATCGGGGTCAGCGGGTTCTTGATTTCATGGGCGATGCGCCGGGCCACGTCGCCCCAGGCCGCCATCCGTTGTGCCGCAACCAGATCAGTCACGTCGTCAAAGGCCACGACATACCCCTCGAGCTTGCCCGATTCCGATCGGCGGGTGGACACGCGCACCAGCAGGCTTTCCAGTGCGCCACCCCGGCTGACCTTGATTTCCTCCTGTGCCACCTCGGTGCGGCGTGCATTGCGCAACCGTTCGAACAGCGGGCCGAATTCGGGCACAGCAACCGCCAGCGCCACCTTCTGTCCCTCGCTCCCGTCCAGATTCAACAACCGCTCGGCAGACCGGTTCACAAAGGTCACACAGCCCTTGGAATCCAGCCCCACCAGCCCCGCCGTCACCGAAGACAGTACCGAATCGAACAACCGCCTGCGTCGGTCGATCTGCTCATTGGTGGCCAGCAACGTATCGCGCTGACCTTTGAGCTGTTTCGTCATCTGGTTGAACATGCGGCCCAGAACGGCGATTTCGTCGTCGCCATCTTCTTCGCGCACGCGCACATCCATATCTCCGGCCCCGACCCGCTGTGCCGCGCCCGCCAGCCGTCCGATCGGCCCTGAAAGACGTTCGGCAAACCAAAGCCCCAGCCAGATCGCCGCGAGAATCAGGATCACGGCGAACCCAAGGTACAACAGTCCGAACTCGAACAGGATTCGGCCGCGTTCGCTTTCCAACTGATTGTAAAGACGCACGGTTTCCTGCGTGTCGTCCAACAGGGCCAGAATTTCTCCGTCAACATCGCGACTGACGTACAGATATCGGTTGCCGATCCCACCCAGCCGTTTCAGAGCGCGGAATTCGTTCTGCGCCCAATCCTCGATGACCACCGTTTCACCCTTGGCCGCACGTTCAATGTCACGAGCGTCGGGTTTTTCAAAGTCGAAAAGATATGACCCCTCACCCCGGGCGCGAATTTCACCGTTACTGTCGATCACAAAGGCTTCGCGCAACCCGCGTTGAATCCGGACCTGTGCCTGCGCCAGCACCTGACGCATTTCGCCGTCCGACACCTGAAAACTCTCGCGTTGCAGCGACGACAGGAATTCGGCCAGCACATCGGTATCGGTGCGCAAATCCTGCCGCTGTTCGTCCTCATAGGCCTCGGCTGCCGAAAGCGAGGCCCCGACCACATCGCGCACCCGTTCGGAAAACCAGCCCTCAAGCCCGACATTCACCGTCAGCCCGGCAAAGATCGCCACCGTCACTGTCGGCACCAGCGCGATCAGCGCAAACACTCCGGTCAGCCGCAGGTGCAGCCGCGATCCCGCCGATTGCGCCCGCCGTGCCGCCACCATTCGCGCCAGTGCTCCAAGCACCAGAGCGGCAACCACAATCACATAGACAAGATCGGCCAGCAGCACCAACCGCAGCGACAGCGCCGATCCGCCGCCATCCAGCGGGCCGAGAACCAGAAAAGTGGCAAGCGTCAGCACCGGCCCCAGAACCACCAGACCGAAGGTCGCGAGGTTCTGCAGCCGCTTTTGTCGCCTGAGACGCACAAGGCGTTCCCAGGTGGCCATGCGGACGCGCCCCGTAACGGGCAGGCTCACGGGCATACTCCCAAATCATGTGTCGCTTTGCGCGACGTACCGCTCTATCTGGTGGTCTCTGTTCGGCCTGATACCGAACGGCCACCATTATGTTGCGGTTTTACATCAATTTGCGGCGCCGTGTCACGCGGATTTCAAGGTCGGTGATCTTTTTGCGCAATGTATTTCGGTTGATGCCCAGAAGTTCGGCGCATTTAGCCTGATTTCCGCCCGTCGCATCCAGTGCAATTTCGATTAACGGCCCTTCGACCTCTTTCAGAATCCGCTGGTGCAGACCCGATGGCGGCAGGCTGCCACCGTGCAGATCAAAGTATCGTTTCAAGTGCTTGGCGACCGCCCCTGACAGTTTTTCGCCCGGGGTGACGGGCGCACTGACCATTGCGGGCTGATTGGCCAGCGCCGCCTGCGCCTCGTCGTCGCCGATGGTCGCCTGACTGCCGGTGATCGCGATGCTGCGCACGGTATTTTCCAGCTGTCGCACGTTGCCCGGCCAGCTATAGCTGCGAATCAGGTGTTGCGCCCGGTCGGAAAACTGCCGCGCGGGCAGGCCGTCACTTTCGGCGCGTTGCAGGAAATAGGCCGCCAGCAGAGGAATGTCATCGACCCGTTCGCGCAGCGTCGGCACGGCGACCGTCACCCCGCCAATGCGATAGAAAAGATCCCGGCGAAACGCCCCGGCGTCCATGCGCGCCGCCAGATCGGTTTGCGTGGCGGCCAGGATGCGCGGCGCATTATCGCCCAGCCGGTCCAGCATCCGCACGACATTGCCTTGGGTTTCCTCATTCAGATCGCCGACTTCATCGAACAGGATCGATCCGCCGCGCGCCCGGGCGATCATTGTCGCCGGCCCATCCGTGGCCGACAGATCGGTGGCACCGGCCACCACGAAGGGCAGCGAACGGCGGTCAGAGAAATCGTGAATTGCTCGCGCGATCAGCGATTTGCCGGTGCCCGATTCGCCCGTGATCAGCACCGAAAGATCGGCGTTCAGCACGCGCGCGACCAGCCGGTACAATTCCTGCATGGCCGGGGTGCGTCCGACCAGCGGCAGATCGTCGGCGGGTTTGGCCGGGCCTTTCGATTCCGGAGCCTTGACGCGTCGCTTGATGTCCAGCGCCCGCGCCGCGCGTTTCAACAGATCGGGCAGGTCGAAAGGTTTGGGAAGGTAATCAAAGGCGTCCGCCTCGGCGGCCTTGATCGCTGTCATGATCGTGTTCTGAGCGGAAATCACGATCACCGGCAGGCCGGGACGTTCAAGCGCGATCCTCGGCAGCGCCTCAAGCCCGTTGCCGTCGGGCATGATGACATCCGAAATCACCAGATCACCCTTTCCCTCTTCGACCCAGCGCATCAGCGTCACCATCGAGGATGTGGCATGCACCTTGCAGCCTGCCCGGGTCAGCGCCTGGGTCAGGACTGTGCGGATCGTGCGGTCGTCATCGGCGACAAGTACGGTGCCATCCATGGTTCAGTCCTTTGACAGTCTGTCGAGGTGCCGGAAAAAGCGGATCATATCACGGGATCTTCGCGCGCCGCGACTGACAAGGCGCGACGGGCAGAGATATGCGGAACACCGTGCGCCCGGGCTCCGAGTCGACGCTGATCCAGCCGTTGTGGTCGTTGACGATCTTGGACACCAGCGCCAGACCCAAGCCGGTGCCGTTCTCGCGCCCCGAAACGAAGGGTTCGAAGATATCGGCTTCCAGGTCGGGTGGCAGACCGGGGCCATCATCGATGATTTCAACCTGCAACGGCAATGCCCCGTCACTGCCGTCCTTGCGGCGCAGGCGCAGCGACAGATCGAAAAAGGTGCGCAGTGTGATCCGCCCGCCCTTGACCCCCGCGGCCTCGGTCGCGTTGCGGATCAGGTTCAGGAACACCTGCAACATCTGGTCTTCATCGACAAAAGTAAGCGGCAGCGACGGGTCGTAATCCTGTGCGATATGCATATGCGCGGCAAACCCCACCATTGCGGATTTACGCGCCCGGTCCAACAGATCATGCACATTGATCGCGTGCGCAACCGGTGGGCGCAGATTGCCGAACTGTTCGACCTGATCCAGCAAGGCGACAATGCGGCGGCTTTCTGCAACGATCAACTCGGTCAGCTCCAGATCGCCACCCGACATGCCCATCGACAGCAGTTGCGCCGCGCCCGTGATCCCGGCCAGCGGGTTCTTGATCTCATGGGCCAGCATTTCAGCCATGCCAATGGCCGACCGGGCAGAGGATTTCGTAAGGTGCGAGCGGCCTAACCGGTCGGCCATCTGGCGGGGCTCGATCAGGATAAGAATATAATCCGGCATACCGGTCACCGGAGCGATCTGCATGTTGCACTGCACCGGCGGACGTTTTTCAGAGCCCGCGTCCACATTGTTGATAAACAGCGCGGCGTGATTCTGGCGAACTCGGCTGAATGCCTGCTTGACGGGGGTGTCGATGACCAGCCGGTCAAACACCAGTGCGCCCACCAAAGACCGGGACGAGGCGTTGAGAAACTGTTCGGCCGCCGGATTGACCTGCGTGATCACATCATCGGGGCCGAGAAGCACCGCAGGGACCGGCAACGAGGCCCAGAGCGTTTCAAAAAGAGCGGTCATGCGGCCAGCACCGGCGCCATATCCATCGCATCGGGCAGCAATGCGATGACCCGCTTGGGGGTGTCAGCGGTCAGAACGCGGCGCCGCAGATCGGCGGGCGTTTCGGCGTGATCCATGAACCATCCCAAATGCTTGCGCGCCACCTTTGATCCAAGGACCGTGCCATAGAACGACACCATTGCCTCGTAATGTGCCGATATCATATCGGTCAGGGCCGCACCTTGCGGCACCTTTTGTTCCGGCCTGCCATAGAGCTTTGCCGCCACCTGCGCCAACAGCCATGGCCGCCCCCGCGCACCACGCCCGACCATCACGCCATCACAGCCCGAAAGCGCCAGCGCGCGGCCCGCATCAATTGGCGTGCAGATGTCACCATTCGCGATCACCGGGATTGTCACCGCCCGTTTCACTGCCGCAATTGCCGCCCAATCCGCCGCGCCCTTATAGAACTGGCAGCGGGTACGCCCGTGGATCGTGATCATTTGAATCCCCGCATCCTGTGCCCGCCGGGCCAGTTCGGGCGCGTTCAGCCTGCAATCGTCCCAGCCCAACCGGGTTTTCAGTGTCACCGGCACATCAACTGCGGCCACCACCGCATCAATCAGCGTCAGCGCGTGATCCAGATCGCGCATCAGCGCCGACCCTGACAGCCCCGAGGTCACCCGTTTGGCCGGGCATCCCATGTTGATGTCGATGATCCGCGCACCGTTGTCGGCGACCATACGCGCCGCCTCGGCCATCCAATATGCCTCGCGGCCTGCCAGTTGCACCGCCGTGTTGGCAACGCCGAAGCCCAGTTCGGCCTTGGCCCGCATCCCGGGCGCAGCCTGCACCATTTCCTGACTTGCCACCATCTCGCTCACCACCAGACCCGCGCCGAATGACGCAACAAGCTGGCGAAACGGCAGGTCGGTAATTCCGGCCATGGGTGCCAGAAGCACCGGAGGATCAAGGGTCAGCGTTGTCACCGGATCTGGCCTGTTGTTGGGCATCTGTCGAAGGAACTAACGCGCAGTCGGTTCCAAGGCAAACGGATGGAGCGGAAATAATGTGCCTGCATGACGAATTCGGTTTTGGCTGCATTTTCCCGCAATCCAGCGGGAATGTCGCCCGTTGCGGTGCCTTGGATCATGCTGTGCCTCGGTTAACATTGTCTTGCGGTGCCCCATGCCCTAGATCAAGCGGCGTCTTACGGGGATAATCATGTCGACAGCCGCCGTCATAGTGGCCGCCGGGCGCGGAACACGCGCCGGGGGGGCGATGCCCAAGCAATGGCAGATGCTGCGCGGGCGTGCCGTTCTGGCCTGGACGCTGGATGCTTTTCGCGCCTCGCCCGAGATTGATCTTGTGGTACTGGTGCTGCATCCGTCGGACATGGACATGGCCCATGGATACGCTTCCCATGACGATGTGATCGTCGCCGGTGGCGGTGCCAGCCGCAGCGCAAGCGTTCTGGCGGGGCTTGACGCGCTGGAGCCATTGGGAATCGATCGTGTGCTGATTCATGACGTGGCCAGACCACTGGTTGACAGTGCGCTGATTGCGCGGGTCTGCCGCGCACTCGATACGTCTCCGGGCGCGGCCCCTGCCCTGCCAGTCACCGATGCATTGTGGTCCGGCGCCGATGATGCGGTCACCGGCACCCGTGATCGCGCCGGTCTGTTTCGCGCCCAGACGCCGCAGGGGTTCCACTTTACCGCGATCCTTGCCGCGCACCGCGCTTTTATTGGCGAGGCTGCCGATGATGTCGAGGTGGCGCGCGCTGCCGGTATCGCGGTGCGGATCGTCGCCGGGGATGAACGGAACCTTAAAATCACCACCGCGGCGGATTTCGACCGCGCCGAAAAACTGATGGGACAGAAGATGGATATCCGCACCGGCAACGGGTTTGACGTGCACGCGTTCTGCGATGGGTCCGAGGTGATCCTCTGCGGTCTTGCGATCCCGCACACCCATGGGTTGCTGGGCCATTCGGACGCCGATGTGGGGATGCATGCAGTGACGGATGCGATTTATGGCGCGCTCGCGGCGGGTGATATCGGGCGGCATTTCCCGCCCTCTGATCCGCAATGGAAAGGCGCCGCTTCAGAGATCTTTCTGCGCCACGCGGTCGGACTGGCCGATGAACGGGGGTTTGCGATTTCCAACATCGACTGTACGCTGATTTGCGAACTGCCGAAGATCGGCCCCCACGCCGGAGAAATGACCGCGATCATGGCCGATCTTCTGGGTATCGCGCCCGACCGGGTCAGCATAAAAGCGACGACATCCGAACGTCTGGGCTTTACCGGACGCGGCGAAGGCATTGCCGCAATCGCCACAGTGACACTGGTGGCACCATGACACGTTTCATCGCGACCTTTGCCTATGTCGGTTTGCTGCGCCCGGCGCCGGGCACCTGGGGGTCGGCGGTTGCGATTCCTCTGGCCTGGCTGCTGCACTGGTCGGGCGGTTTTCCCCTGCTGGTGGTGGCGACTGCGCTGGTGTTTGTGCTCGGCTGGTGGGCGACTCTGCGCGAAACGGCGGACACCGGCGATGATCCGTCCGAAATTGTCGTGGACGAGGTCGTGGGCCAGTGGATCGCGCTTTGGCCGCTTTCTGCCGGGCTTTGGCACGCCGGGGCCGAGGCGCATGTGTTCCCATGGCCGGGTTGGGTCGGTGCATTCGTGATGTTCCGTCTGTTCGATATCTGGAAACCGGGCCCCGTCGGCTGGGCCGATCGCCTCCACAGCCCTCTGGGTGTGATGCTTGACGATGTCATCGCGGGGCTGATGGCTGCCGTGGTCGTCGCTCTGGCTGCCGGGTTTGCCCATGGGGTGCTGATGTGACGGTTGCGCTGGCCCGCACCCTGTTGAGTGAGTCGCTGCGCACCGGCGTCATGGTCGCCTGCGCCGAAAGCTGCACGGGTGGCTTGCTGGCGGGTGCAATCACGGATGTTGCGGGTTCGTCGGCGGTGTTGGAGCGCGGCTTTGTCACCTATTCCAACGCCGCCAAACAGGCGATGTTGGGCGTTTCGCCAATGACACTGGTCGAACATGGCGCAGTCAGCGAACCGGTGGCGTCAGAAATGGCCTTGGGTGCGCTGGCCCATTCCGAGGCGCAGATGGCGGTGTCTGTCACCGGCATCGCTGGCCCCGGCGGATCGGAATTCAAACCTGAGGGGCGTGTGTGTTTCGCTGTTGCGTTTGGCGATACGGCAATCACCCACACAATGGAATTTGGCGCGATCGGCCGGGCGCGGGTGCGCGCCGCCGCCGTCACCTATGGGCTGGAGCGGCTGATCGAAGCGATGGGCGCCCTGCCCGACCGTGCTGCGATCACACTGTAAGCAACGCCGCCGTGTCGCCCTGCCGCACCGCCTGCCACAGGCTTTCTGCGGCCCGGTCGCCGAGCATCGCTGCCGCCTTGGCGCGCAGTTTGTCGGCCCGCTTGTCCATAGGAATCGGCGTCGACAGATCGTGCTCGCCAAGCTGGATTTTGCCCCCCGCCGTCACCTTTACCCGCGCTGCGGTTTCCGCCAGCGTATCGTCGGCAATCACCGTCACTTTTTCGCGCAGGGCGGTCAGGCGTGGGTCGGCGCAGGTCGCATCGCTGTAGCTGTCCAGCGCGGCGGTCGACACCCCTGCCAGACACATCGCAGCCGTCATGCGGTAACTGAACTTGGCGCCAAGACCGGTTGACGGGGCCGGCTGGTTGCAAACCGTCAGCCATCTGGAGTGCGTAAAGATCTCTACCTTTTCAACATTGTCCGGGTCGACCCTGATGTGCCCCAATGCCTCGAGCATCGCGTGTAAGCCGTGACAGCAGGCATGGAATTTGTGACTGATGTCAGGAAACAACCATCCACCGGGCACCTGCGTTGCCACGCCTGCGTGGGTTTCGCCAAAGCCCAAGGCGCAGGATAAGGCATCGGTGCGCGCCTGAAATCCAGCCCGCGCCAAAAGCGCCACCTCAACCCCATTCGACGCCGCAATTCCCGCGTTATAGGGTTTTCCCATGGTGCCGAATTGCGCCTTCAGCCCGGATGCCCGTGTTGCCGCCAAACCGATGGCATGACCGCTTTGATCCGCGTCGCAACCGAGCAACCGTGCCGCCGCAGCAGCCGCGCCGAAACAACCGGCGGTTGCCGTTTGGTGAAATCCGGTCTGATAGTGCGCCCGCCCAAGCCAGACGCCGACACGCACCGAAACCTCGGCCCCGATCAGCGCCGCCATGAGGATATCATCGAACGACGCACCCACGCTCTGCCCGACGGCCAGCGCGGCGGAGCAGACGGCGACCGAGGGGTGGCCGATATGGGCGAAATGCGTGTCGTCATAATCCAGCGCATGGGACACGGTGCCATTGACCAGAGCGGCGCCGCGCATGGGGGCCGCCCCGCCGCCGAACAGCGCACATTCGCCGCGCCCGCCTTCGGCCAGAATCATGGCCCGTACAATCCGCGACACAGGTTCATCGGCCCCGGCGCGCCCACAGGCGGCCCAGTCGAACAATGACAGGCGCATCATTTCAAGCGTGGTTTCATCCGGGACGGATCCACCCGAGATAATCGGCTGCAAGAAGTCGGATTCGAACGTCATTTTCGTGTCTCCGCCGGTGGGAATATCCGCACGACAGGGCCACGATAATCCAGCGTTGTCCAGTCGTGCACCGGACACAACCGGCAGGCGGATCGGTTAGGTCAGCCTCGTAAGGACGCAGTGCTTAGCCAAAGCCCGGACTGCGAAAGTTTCATGCCGATCCGGGTATGTTCAAGGAAGAATGAAACGGAACGAATCCATAGTGCTCAGCACTTACAGGGCTCTAGGCCAGCAACCTGAAGTGGTACATCAGCTATACAGTGTAGCCGCCCGGCGTTCAAAGGCGCGCACAATCCGTTGCATCGCCTCGTTGAAAAATACCCCCGCCGCGGTTTGCAGGATTCGGTTGCGAAACTCGAAATCCACGAAGAAATCAACTTCGCATCCCCCTTCCGCCTCGCGGAAGGTCCAGTTGCTGATCATTCGCTTGAACGGGCCGTCCAGATATTCGGTATCGATCTTCATGTCGTCAGGCCAAAGCGTGACGCTTGATCCGAACTTTTCCCGGAACACCTTGAAAGAAATGACCATTTCCGCATCCATGAGCTCGCCGGTTCGGTTCCCGTCTTCAACAGGACTGGAGCCGCGCACACGGGCCGCCGCGCACCAGGGCAGAAACTGCGGATAGGATTCCACGTCGGCCACCAGATCGTACATCTGTTGCGCGGTATATGGCAGCTTACGGGTTTCTTGATGTGTCGTCATGGCGTATCAGTCCGGTCAGGTCACTGGCCCGGAGCATTTTTCCGGACCGGGCCGATGTCGGGCATCGGCGCAGGAAAATCAAGGGGACGTCATGGCGCAACGCGATTATGTCATCGATCAGTTGATCTCGGCCAAAGCGATTGCCGCGCGAATCGAAGCGCTGGCACGCGAGATCGAGACGCATTTCGGCGGCACCGAAAAGCTGATTGTTGTGGGCCTGTTACGCGGCAGCTTTGTCTTCATCGCCGATCTGGTGCGCGAGCTGAACATGAACGTCGAGGTCGATTTTCTTGAGGCGACAAGCTATGGCGACAGCACGGTCAGCAGCCGCGAGGTGCGGATCCTGAAGGATCTGCGCGGCCAGATCGGCGGTCGCGATGTGCTGGTGGTGGAAGATATCGTCGACACCGGATTCACCCTGAGCCATGTCACCCGGATGCTGCTGAGCCGCAATCCCAAGCGGCTGGAAACGATTGCCCTGCTCGACAAACCGTCGCGGCGCGAGGTGGACATTCGCGCCACATGGACGGGGTTCGAGATCCCCGACGAATTTGTCGTGGGGTACGGCATCGACTATGCCCAGAGGAACCGCAATCTGCCCTATATCGGCAAGGTGCGCTTTACTGATTGAGTGTATCGGCCAGCGCGCGTGCGGCGGCTGTGTCCTCGGCGCTTAGGATTTCAGAGTAAACGGCGCAGGTGGCCGCGATTTCCGCCGTTTGATGGGCCGGAGCGCGATCTTGCGACCACAGGCACCAGGCCAGCGCGCGCAGGTCGTCGTGACGGGGGGCCACGTCATCGGCAAAGGCGGCGGCAAGGTTCAGCCCCGCCTGCAACGCACCCTTGCGCGCAGCAAGAAGATACAGTGCAAAGGCCGCCTGCGCATCGGTCGCGACGCCGATTCCATTGGCGTACATCGCGCCGAGATTATTGATCGACGGCCCATGTCCGCGCGCGGCCGCCCCGCGCCACAACTCCAGCGCCCGGGGAACATCAGCCGCCACACCTTCGCCACGACGCAGCATGTCGGCCAGATTGTCGGTGCCGTTCAGATCGCCCAACTCATGGGCCCGGCGAAACATTTCGACTGCCTTGACCGGATCGGCCGCACCGCCCTGACCCTTTGTGTACAGCACACCGCGGTTGTTGAAGGCCGCTGCATAGTCCTGAGCCATCGCATCTTCGTAATGCACGATCGCCTGCGCCACATCCGCCGGGATGCCGGGTCGTCCCTCGGTCAGCAGCACGCCGAGGTTATAGGATGCACGCGCCAGCCCCTGTGCCGCCGCCGCGCGGTAAAGATCAAGCGCGCGCTGCGGATCGCGATCCACGCCGTTACCCGCGTCATAGGCATCGGCAAGGATATTGCGCGCGCCCGGATGCCCGGCCCGCGCCATCGGGTCGAGAATCTCCAGAGCGGCGGCATGTTGACCGGCCAAATAGGTGGCGCGTGCGGCTTCAAATGCCGCATCGTCCCCTTGCGCGAAGGCCGAGGGAACGCCACACAGAAACAGCCACGCCGAAAAGGCGCATAATCGAAGGATCGAAGTCATGGTACCCTTCCCGGAGTCCGCATGTGCCGCCAGCCTAACCGCATGGGCGACCGGTGCAATCGAAAAGCCGCACAGATGAATTTTCACTGGCTGCTCCGCATGTCACGCTGGGCGCGCAATCCGCCGTCGCCCGGACGGGTCAAACTGGTGATTGGCGTGGTGGTGCTGTGCCTGATCCTGCTGGGAATCGAGCACTTCATCGGCTGGCCCGACATGCTGTCGGTCGAACCGGGCCGCCGCTTTCGTCCGTAAAGTGGCACGGGATGCGGCAAAAATAACCCGTGAAGCTCCGCTGCCTCTGCGATAGGTTGCGCCGGACCGATATTGACCGAAGGAATATTCATGCCCCCTTTTCTACGCTGGCTGATCGCCCTCGGCCTTGTCGGCTCGGCTGTGTATTGGGTCGTGACACGCCCCGACCCCCTGAGCGACGGCGATCTGGCCGGGTTGAGTGGCGATGCGACGGCAGGCGAGCAGGTGTTTCTGGCTGCCGGATGCGCATCCTGCCACGTCGCCCCGGGAGACCAGCCCGAGGGCGCGCCTGTGCTGGCCGGCGGGCAGAAGTTTCCATCGGATTTCGGCACATTCCTCGCACCCAACATCTCGCCCTCGGTTATGGCCGGAGTGGGCAGCTGGACCGACCGGGAGCTGGCCAGCGCAATCCAACGCGGCGTGTCACCCGAGGGATATCATTATTATCCCGCCTTTCCCTATGACGCCTATGGCAAAGCGGACACCGGAGATATCGTCAACCTGATCGCCTATCTGCGCACACTGCCCGAATCCGAACAGGCCAGTCAGCCGCACGAGGTGTCGTTTCCGTTCGATATCCGGCGCAACCTTGGCGGTTGGAAGACGTTGTTTGTCAGTGATGACTGGGTGGTCGACGGAGAATTGACCGAAACGCAGGCCCGTGGTCGGTATCTGGTCGAAGCACTGGGACACTGCGGCGCCTGTCACACGCCGCGCAACCTTTTGGGCGGACCGAACACCGGTGCATGGCTGGCGGGCGCGCCAAACCCCGAAGGAAAGGGGCGCATCCCCAATATTACCCCCGGCGCGTTGACCTGGAGCGAGGTGGATATCGCCGCATATCTGGCGACGGGGTTCACGCCCGAGTTCGACTCGGCCGGCGGACAGATGGTGGCGGTGATCGACAAGACATCCAAATTGCAGCCCGAAGACCGTGCCGCAATCGCCGCCTATCTGAAGGTGGTTCCGGCGGTCAAATGAGGCTGAGATAGGAAAAGAGGGGGCCCTGCCCCCTCTGGCCCGTTCCGGACCATTCACCCCCGGAGTATTTCCGGCAAAGAAGAAACCCGGACGACTGCGCGATCAGGGAACGCGTCAGGCCAGCCGGGCCTGACGTGCAGCGCGCAGACGCTGAAAATCGTCGCCCGCATGATAGGACGACCGCGTCAACGGCGAGGCCGACACCATCAAGAATCCTTTGCCATGCGCCGCTTTTTCATACCCGGCGAACTCTTCGGGGGTCACAAAACGGTCGATCCGGTGATGTTTTGGCGTCGGTTGCAGATATTGGCCGATGGTCAGGAAATCGATGTCGGCGGCACGCATGTCGTCCATCACCTGAAGGACAGCTTGCCGGTCTTCGCCAAGTCCGACCATGATGCCCGACTTGGTGAACATCGACGGGTCCAGCTCCTTGACCCGCTGCAACAACCGTAGAGAGTGGAAATAGCGCGCACCGGGACGCACCGCAGGGTAAAGTCCGGGCACGGTTTCCAGGTTGTGGTTGAACACATCCGGCCTTGCCGCCACGACGCTTTCCAGCGCCGAATTGTCGCAGCGAATGAAATCGGGCGTCAGGATTTCGATCGTGGTGCCGGGCGACTGGCGGCGGATGGCGCGGATCGTCTGGGCGAAATGTTCTGCCCCGCCGTCTTCGACATCGTCACGATCGACCGATGTGATCACCACATGGTTCAACCCAAGCTTCTTGACCGCATCGGCCACGCGCCCGGGTTCGAACACGTCAAGCGCTTCGGTCGGTTTGCCGGTGGCGATGTTGCAGAAGGTGCAGGCGCGGGTACAGACCTCGCCCATGATCATCATGGTGGCGTGGCCCTGGGACCAGCATTCACCGACGTTGGGGCACCGTGCCTCTTCGCATACGGTGACGAGGCGGTGTTCGCGGATGATCGATTTGGTGGCGTTATACCCTTCGCCCGAGGGTGCTTTGACACGGATCCACGCCGGTTTCTTCGGCTGGATGTTATCAGGGCGGCGGGCCTTTTCAGGGTGGCGTTGTTCGGGGATTTTCAGATCTCGTGCCATGACATCCTCTGTGACGCTTGCCCCGGGGGTATAGTGCAGCGGCGCGGTGCTGTCCAACGGGATGTCCGCCACCGGGCCGCATCGCATAACTGCCTTGCGCCCAGCAGTTTGGCCCCGCGAATTGGCCGGGTTCACTGGTGCCACGAAAACAGCGGAACGGCCCGCCGTTTATCATCGATATTGCTGGTCAGCCGATCATCTGCGACCAGCGGTCGCCGGCTTCGTCATAGTGACGGCGCAGACGTTGCAGCGCGATACGCAGCACGATCTTGCCCGACCGCGCGGCCCAGCCCATGCGACGCTCTACCGCTTCCATGCCTTCCAGCTGACAACAGCAGCGCAGCACAACATCGCCCAGGCCGGGCCCGAGTTCGCGCAACGCAAGTGCGACGCGGGCGCGCGCTGCTTCAGAGGTCGTTCCACCCGGATCGCCGCCGGTGTCAGCCCCGTCACCGGCCACCACCGCGCTCCAGCTTTGCGGACCATCCGGGGCCATCTGCGCCAGCTCGAAATCCTCGCGCAGGCGTTCCCCCGCACTGACAAGTACATCCGCCAGAAATGGCGTGCCGTCCCGGTCGCGCCGCCGCGCCAATGCGATCAGCGGGCTTTCGGCGATGCCATATCGCATCCTGCCGGGGCGGTCGGCCTTATCTTCCGGTCCGTGGGCGGCGTCGTCCAGAAGATGTTTCAGCGCCTGACGTCCGGCCGGGGTCAGTTGATACCGTGCTACGCGCCCGCCTGAGGCGGATGCGATCCAGCCGCGCAGCGCCATGGCTTCGGCCACTTTGGTCAGAACCACGCCGGTGCGCAGGGTCTGGCCATCGGTTCCGTCCCGCACCACCACAGCGTTTTCCATCCCCGCTGCCACCGCCAGACAGGCGCCCGGTTCGGCCAGACGCCGCAGGATCCGCCGCGCTTCACGTTCGATCAATGCGTCATCCGGGGCGGCTGGGCAAAGCGTGGAGGTATGTTTCATGGCTGTGCCTCTGACGGTTTCCTTTGATGTAGGGGGTTCCTTCGGGGGCAAGGGTGCCACCTGTTTCCCCAGTCTGCGCAAGGCCAGATCGATCAGCGGATCGTCGCGCCGCTGTTCAACCTTTCGGATCTGTCGCAGCACGGTCGATGCGTGACATCCGGCTGCACGGGCCAGAGCCCGGATCGACGTGCCTTGTTCGGTATGAGCGAGATAGACTTTCGCGGCGGACGGAACCCAAGCGGGCGAAACCGCTCCGGACGGTCGTGATAACATACTGATGTCCCCTCGTTCTGACGGCTGTCGGGACTGTTTATCCACAGTCTTATCCCCAACAGAAATCAACCCTTGATTGTATTGGTTAGCGGTTCGTTAACAATCCTCCGCATTTCCAAACTCTGATGCTTAAACGTGAACAATGCCATTTGGGTGCGAACGGCGAATGCCGACTTCGCGCAACACACGCCGCGGTTGTGCCAATGTGTCGCCACGATTTTGCCACGATTGGTCTGACACAATTGGAAGGTCTGAAATGTTCGACACATCCGCCTCTGCTGCTGCCGCCGCCTTTTCGACCCTGCGCCGCCCGCGTCTTTTGATCCGCGCCGCCCGCTTTGGGCTGGCTGATTATGACCGCACCCGCACATTGCGCCGCATCTTTGGCGAACCGACCACCGGTCCCGCCCTGACGCCGCTGTTAGAAAAAGAGGCCGAATGCGATGCGCGGCGCAGGGCGGGCGACTCGGGATACAGCATTGCGCGGCACGTCGAAATTCTGGTCGCGCTGATGGATGAGGCACGGCGCGTTCAGGTGCCGCAAACTATGGTCTGAACCATAGCAATGGCCTGTCCCGGGCGAATTTCCTGTTGCCATTTGCGCCGGGACGTTCAAGCATCGCCGCCGCAGGCAAGCCCGGGACGGCATCATGAAATTAAAAGGATTCGGAACGTCCGACACCGCCCGCGGGCTGACGCTGATCGCGCCGCCCGCTCTTTTTGCGCTTTTGCTCTTGGCGGTGCCGCTGGTGGCAATCTTTGCGTTCAGTTTCTGGTCGCAGGATTTCCTGACGATCGATTATACCCCGACGCTGAAAAATTACCGTGAGGCGCTGAGCGAGCCGCTTTATGGTCAGCTTATCCTGCGTTCGGTATTGATTGCCGGAGCGGTGACGCTGACCACTGTGGTTCTGGCCTTTCCCATCGCCTATTTCGTATCCTTCCACGTTCCGGCGAACCGGAAATCCCTGTGGATCTTCATGATCACCATTCCGTTCTGGACGTCCTATCTGATCCGCGTCTTCCTGTGGAAGGTCATACTGGGATACAATGGCGTGCTGAATTCAACGCTGATCGGCGTTGGTATCATCGACGAACCACTGACTTTCATCCTCTACAATGCCAATGCAGTGGTCATCACCCTGGCCCATGCCTTTGCGCCCTTTGCGATCCTGCCGATCTTTGTCAGTCTGGAAAAGATCGACCGTTCGCTGCTTGAGGCATCACGGGATCTGGGCGAGAATCATGTGATGACGTTTTTGCGCGTGACCCTGCCACTGGCGGTGCCGGGAGTCGTTGCTGCGACGCTGATCGTGTTCATCCCGACCATCGGCGATTATGTGACACCGCGTCTCGTCGGCGGGCCCGGCGGGCTGATGATTGCGAACATGATCCAGACGCAGTTTTTAAAGCTGAACAACGCACCCATGGGGGCAACGCTGGCAGTGATCGCGATGGCAATCGTCACGGTGATCGCGCTTGTGTTCATCTTTCTCAACCGCCGCTGGCTAAAGGCCCGGTCATGACGGGGCGCGGAGGCTGGCTGCGCGGCTATGCGGTTTTGTATCTGTTGTTTCTATACGCGCCGATCATTCTTTTGCCGATCTTTGCGTTCAACGACAGCACGATCATCGCTTTTCCCTTGTCCGACTTCACGACAAAATGGTTCACCGAGATTCCCAACACGCCTGCACTGGTTCGGTCGGTCCAGACCTCGTTGATTGTGGCGGTGACGACGGCGGTGCTTTCAACATTACTGGGGATCTGCGCCGCCCGGGCCGGGGCGCGGTATTCGTTTCCGTTCAAGACGCCGGTGATGGGGTTCATCATGCTGCCACTGGTGCTGCCTGAAATCATCGTCGCGGTGTCGATGCTGGTGGTTCTGATGGCGCTGGATCTGCCATTGGGCAGTTGGACGGTGGTTCTGGGGCATACTCTGATCTGTACGCCGTTCTGCATCGCGATCCTGAATTCGGCCTTCGGTAATCTGGATGTTTCGCTTGAGGAGGCGGCGTTCGATCTGGGTGAATCGCGCTGGTCGACCTTTCGGCTGATCACCCTGCCACTGGTGATGCCGGGGATCATTTCGGCGCTGCTGATTTCGTTCACCATATCGCTTGATGAATTCATCATCGCGTTCTTTCTGACCGGCACCGAACCGACTCTGCCGGTTTACCTGTGGGGGCAGTTGCGGTTTCCGCAGAAGATTCCCGTGGTGATGGCGCTTGGCACGATTTTAGTGGCGCTGTCGGTGGTTCTGCTGACCATCGCGGAAATCGCCCGCCGCCGCGGCATTGCCCGTGCGGGTGGCAAGGATACCGGAGGATTCCTGTAGTTATGACAACAACCCCGCCCATCGTTTCCCTGCGCGACGTGCACAAATACTATGGCACCTATCACGCCCTGCGCGGCATCGACCTCGACATCGGCGCGGGCGAGTTCTTTTCGCTGCTTGGGCCATCGGGGTGTGGCAAGACGACCCTGCTGCGCACCATCGCCGGGTTCGAGGATCTCTCGTCGGGCACCTTGTTGCTGTCGGGTCAGGACATGGCAGGCGTTCCGGCGAACCGGCGCCCGACAAATATGGTGTTCCAGTCCTATGCGATCTTTCCGCATCTCAGCGTGGCGGAAAACGTTGCTTTCGGGTTGCGCCGCCGGTCCGATCTGAACCGGCAGGCAAAAGCCGCTCTGGTCGAAGATGCGCTCGATATGGTCGGGCTTGACGGTTTCGGCGCGCGGGCGGCGCATGCGCTTTCCGGCGGTCAAAGACAGCGGGTGGCACTGGCCCGTGCGCTAATCCTTAAACCCAAAGTGTTGTTGCTGGACGAACCGCTGTCGGCGCTGGACAAGAAGCTGCGCGAGCAGATGCAGAACGAGCTGCGCCGCCTGCAACGCCACGTGGGAATCACCTTTGTTCTGGTTACCCATGATCAGGAAGAGGCGCTGATCATGTCCGACCGGATCGCCGTGATGTTTGAGGGCGAGATCGCGCAACTGGCCGATCCTCAGACGCTGTATCGCCGTCCGACATCGCGCCAAGTGGCGGATTTCATTGGTGTGATGAACTTTCTTCCAGCCAGTCTGACTGCGGGCAGTACTGCGGCCAGTGTGGAAATCGCCGGGCTGGGACGTGCGGCAATCACGCCGGAACAATGCCCCGCAGGTATGCCGACGGGCGATTGCACGATCGGAATCCGCCCCGAAACCATGTCGATCCTGTTTGATGGTGAACCCGCCCCGGCACGCGAAACCTCGGGTCAGGTGCACGAACTCGCCTATTACGGCGATATGACCTATTACGACATCGCGCTGGATGGCGTGGAAAAACCTGTCACCCTGTCGATGAAAAACCTTGTTGGGCGCCGGGTGCTTGAACGGGGGGAAACTGCACGCATTTCATGGGATGAACGCGCGCTGATCGCCTTTGCAAAGTGACGCTTACCGCCCTTTGAACAGCGTGCCGAAAATTCCGCGCACAATCCGCCGCCCGGTGGTTCCGGTCAATTCCTTCACCACCATCTTGCTCATCGCCTCGCCGAAACTGTCACCGCGCGGCTTTGGCGCGGCGCCACCGGGGGAATAGCGGCGGCCGCTGCTGAACTCGCGGTCCTTGACCTGCTCGGCCCCGGCCTGTTGCGCGTCCCGCGCGGCATGACCCGCACGAAGGGCAAGGATTTCAAACGCGCTTTCGCGGTCGATCCGGGTTTCGTATTTTCCCTTTACAGGTGAGGCCGCGATGATTTCGGCGCGTTGCATGTCCGTAATCGGGCCAAGCTGGGTCGAGGGCGGGCGGATCAGCGTGCGCTGCACCACACCGGGCACGCCCTTACGTTCGAGCATCGACGTCACCGCTTCGCCCACGCCCACCTCGCGGATTGCCTGTTCGGTCGAAAACGTCGGGTTGTCGCGATAGGTTTGTGCGGCCTTGCGCAGATCGCTCTGGTCGCGGGCGGTAAAGGCGCGCAGGGCGTGCTGCACCCGGTTGCCAAGCTGGCCCAGAATGTCGTCAGGCACATCGGCGGGGTTCTGGGTGACGAAATAGACCCCGACCCCCTTCGAGCGGATCAGCCGCGCCACCTGTTCCACCTTGTTCACCAAGGCCTTTGGGGCATCGTCGAACAGCAAATGCGCCTCGTCAAAAAAGAACACCAGCTTTGGCTTGTCCGGATCGCCGACCTCGGGCAGCGTCTCGAACAACTCGCTCAGCAGCCACAGCAAAAACGTGGCATAAAGCCGGGGCGATTGCATCAGACGGTCGGCAGCCAGAATGTTGATCCGCCCCTGCCCAGCGTCATCCGTAGCAATGATATCGGCCAGTTCCAGCGCCGGTTCGCCAAACAGTTCCGCGCCACCCTGATTTTCCAGCACCAGCAGACGGCGCTGGATCGCACCGATCGAGGCGCCTGACACATTGCCATACCGCAGCGACAGTGTTTTTGCATTCTCGCCCGCCCAGACCAGCATCGCCTGAAGGTCCTTCAGATCGAACAGCGCCATATTCTCTTCGTCGGCGACGCGGAAACAGATGTTGACGATGCCTTCCTGCGCCTCGGTCAGGTCGAGCAGGCGCGACAGCAACAGGGGCCCCATTTCCGCCACCGTGGTGCGAACCGGATGGCCCTTTTCGCCGAACAGATCCCAGAATGTCACCGGACAGGCGTGATAGGCATAGTCGGTCAATCCGATGGTCGTCGCCCGGTCAGAGAACGCCTGATGCAGCTTGAAATCCACCGAACCTGCCCGCGCCAGCCCGGCAAGATCGCCCTTAACGTCGGACAGGAACACCGGCACGCCGGCTGCCGAAAACCCCTCGGCCAGAATCTGCAACGTCACCGTCTTGCCGGTGCCCGTGGCCCCGGCAATCAGCCCATGACGGTTCGCATAGCCAAGCAAAAGCGATTGCGCGTCGCCATAGGCTTCGCCGCCGCCGCCGATGAAAATTCTGTCAGCCACACTGTCATTCACTTTGCCCGCCACACGACCGCCCCTGATTTGGTTGGGGTGAGGATACAAAATTAATGCCTGTGTGCCAGAGTCCATTCACCGCGTTCATTATTTGACCGGGCTTTGGGCGGGTCTTGGTCGGGCGTCCCCTAATCGGGACGGGGCGCGGTATTCTCCCTGCCAGACTGGCCGCGCCGCTATGGCGCGGTCCCTTTTTGGCAAAGGTGTGAGACCGTTTAGCCCGCTTGCAACTGCGAAAATATTCACTGTTGACGGATTGTGGCAAGTTTCATAATCTTTCCCTAATTACAAGCCGGTCAGTCCGGCAGGGAGAGACGAGTTAGAAAAGGGGCCTGTTCTTGCAGGCCCTTTTTTCCGTCCCGGGGCCTGTTTGAAGCTGTTTGAAATCGGGCCTGACAGCAACGGCGCGGCATGTTAGAGCGTCGTCAGACCACGATCTGAGTGATGGGAACGACATGTCTGATCTTATGAAAACCTTGTCCGTTGCGGCGCTTGTCGCCTTTGGTGCCCTTGCCGCACAGGCACAGACACCAGCGGCGGAAACACCAGCCGAAACTGCAACGGAAACCCCGGCTGCCACCCCGACCGAACCCGCCGTTGCGGCGGATGGAGTCGGCACCAACGGCCTTAACCTCGGTGAAGAAGTGGGCGCAGAGGCGTCCGAAGGCGGCGTCGGATCAACCTATGTTCAAGCAGAACATGGCGATTGGGAAGTGCGCTGTGTACGCGCTGAAGAGGGCAAGGATCCTTGCCAGCTGTATCAGCTTTTGTCTGACGAAGCCGGTAATGCCGTGGCCGAAATCAGCATTTTCGGTCTGCCCGCTGGCCAGCAGGCCGCTGCCGGGGCCACCGTCATCACCCCGCTGGAAACTCTGCTGACCGCGCAGCTGACCATTGCCGTGGATACGGCCAAGGCGAAACGCTATCCCTATACCTTCTGCGCCGCGGCAGGTTGTTTTGCGCGAATCGGTTTTACCGCACCGGACGTTGCCGGTTTCAAAGCGGGCGCCAAGGCGGCGCTGACAATCGTTCCAGCGGCAGCCCCTGATGAAAAGGTGGTTCTGAACCTGTCTCTCAAGGGGTTTACCGCCGGATACGATGCAGTGAACGCCGCCAACGGCAACTGATCTGAAAACGTTTCGGGTTAAATCCGAGACACAATAGGCGCCGTGCCCCGAAAAGGCGCGGCGCCTATATTTTTTTCAGCGCCAGAACCGCGTTCAGCCCACCAAAGGCGAATGCGTTCGACAAAACCACCTGGACATCCGCATCGCGGGCGACGTTCGGCACCACATCCAGCGCACATTCGGGATCTGGCTCTTCATAGCCGATGGTCGGCGCAATCACGCCATCGCGCAGCGCCATGATACAGGCAAGTAATTCTACCGCGCCGGTGCCGCCGATCAGGTGGCCATGCATGGATTTGGTGGATGAAATCATCAGATCGTTCGCATGTGGCCCGAAGACATCCGCCACTGCCGCACATTCCGTCTTGTCGTTGGCTGCCGTGCCGGTGCCATGGGCGTTGATATATCCCACATCCTCGCGGTTTACGCCGGCGTCGCGCATCGCTCCGGCAATCGCCCGTGCGGCGCCCTGTTTGCTGGGCATCACGATGTCGGAAGCGTCCGAAGTCATCGCGAAACCGACAACCTCGGCCAACATTTCGGCACCACGGGCGCGGGCATGGTCCATATCCTCGAATACGAAGATCCCGGCGCCTTCACCCTGAACCATACCGTTGCGACCCAGCGAGAATGGCCGGCACGCGTCCTTGGACATCACCCGCAGCCCTTCCCATGCCTTGACCCCACCGAAACACAGCATGGATTCCGAACCACCCGTCACCATGACCTCGGCCATACCGCTGCGCACCATGGTGAACGCCTGTCCCATGGCGTGATTGGACGACGCACAAGCCGTGGCCACAGTGAACGACGGGCCCTTCAGATTGTACTCCATGCTGACGTGGGACGCGGCGGCGTTGTTCATCAGTTTGGGCACGACAAAGGGGTGAACGCGGTTCTTACCCTCTTCATATACAGCGCGGTAATTTTCGTCCCAGGTCTGTACACCGCCACCCGCGGTGCCCAGAACGACACCGGCGCGCGCCGACAGTTCCCCATGAAATTCCAACCCGGATTGCGCCACCGCCTCGCGGGCCGCCAAAAGGGTGAATTGGGTGAACCGGTCATAGAGCGCGATCTGCTGGCGATTGAATTCAGTTTCGGGATCATATCCCAAAACCTGCCCGCCGATCCGGATCGAAAGCCGTTCGACATCGCGAAACGCAAGCGGACCAATGCCACAGCGCCCCTCGCGCATCGCCTCAAGCGTGGCGGGAACCGAATGCCCCAGCGCGTTGATCGTGCCCGCGCCGGTAATCACCACCCGCTTCATTGGGTCATCCGCGTCATCGGATCATCCGGGTTTCTGGTCCGCGACCAGCCGTCGCACCGCCGCGATGATCGCCGCCACCGAGGAGATGTCGAAATCGCTTTCACTGGGATCATTCGCGTTAAACGGCACTTCGATATCGAATGTCTCTTCGATCGCGAAGATCGATTCGACCAGCCCCAGACTGTCGATGCCAAGGTCGGCCAATGTCTGGTCCAGACTGACGTCAGAGCGTTCGACGACCGCCTGTTCGGCGATGATGCGTATCACCGCGTCCTGGATACTGTCGGTCATCCCGGCCTCGCTGCCTGTTGCGCATTCGATGGTGATGTAGTCACTCCGCTTCGGGTTTGGAACCGCTATCTTTGCGTGCCGCTGCCATATCGCGCATCAACCGGGGCAATCGACGGGCTGCCTTATACATCTCGACATGCTGATCCATCCTGACCGCCGGATAGCCCATCATCACCCGCCCCGAGGGTACGTTCGACAAAAGCTTGGTGGCGCCGGTGCAGATCACATCATCCCCGATGGAGATGTTGTCCACCGCGCCGCTTTGACCGCCAAAGATGCAACGGTCGCCCACGGTCGTCGATCCGGCGATGCCGGTCTGCGCGGCCAACAGACAATCACGGCCCAGCACGACGTTGTGCGCAAGGTGGACCAGATTGTCGATCTTGCATCCCGATCCGATGCGCGTGTCGCGGATCGTGCCCCGGTCGATACATGAGTTTGCGCCGACCTCGACGTCGTCACCGATCACGACCGAGCCAAGCGAATGGATCCGCGTCCAGCTTTGGTGCAGGATTTCGCCCTGATCGCCCAGCGATTTGCGCGCCCGCTCAACGCCCGAAGTCTGGGGCGTGACAAAGGACAATCCATCCGCCCCGAGAACCGCCGCGGGTTGTGCGATGAACCGGTCGCCGATCACCACCGCATGCCCGATCCGCACCCCAGCCATGATCAGCGCATCGTCACCGATCTGTGAATTTTCGCCGATGCTGACATGGGATGCAATCCGCGCCCGCGCGCCAATCCGCACATCCGCGCCAATGACGACCAGCGGCCCGATTGCCGCGTCCGGGCCAATCACGGCGGATGGATCGATCACGGACGACGGATGGATGCCCGGCGCAATCCGTGGCCCGGGATCAAGCAGTGCCGTCAGATGCGCCATGGCGTAACGCGGGCGCTGCACAACCAGCGCCGCCTCAAGCCCCAGAGCCTGCCAATCGGCCCCTTCCCACAGGATCGCAGCACGCGCGCGGCCCTGCGCCAGCCCATCGGCATATTCCGGCTGCATCGCCAGTGCGATGTCGTCCGGCCCGGCCATCGAGGGCTCGGCCGCTCCGGTGATCAAAAGATCAGCGGCGCCAAAGACCTGAGCCCCCAGCGCCGCTGCGATTTCTGCGATTGTGTGCGACATGTCGGCCTCCGGCAATTCCGGAGCCGAGATTAGCTTCCGACGGCTGGGATGGCCACCCCGGCGGAACGCAGAGCCGACAGAATCCGCGCGTCACGGCCATAGACATCGCCGCGATACTCCATCCCGCCCGTGGGTTTCGTATAGGCGGTGCGATAGACCAGATGGATCGGCACCGGAGTATCCAAATTCACCCGGGTTTCTGCTCCGGTGCGCAGATACCGTTGGAACAGGCCCTCGGGATCATCTGTCTGTTTCGCCAGAAGCGCATAGGCGAAATCGAAAGGATCGCTCAGCCGGATACAACCATGGCTGAACGCGCGCCGCTCGCGGTTGAACAGATCTTTCGCAGGCGTATCATGCAGATAGATGTTGTACTTGTTGGGGAACATGAACTTGACCAGTCCCAGCGCATTGCGCGGGCTGGGCGGTTGGCGCATGGAAAACGGAAAGCTTCTGGCGGAGTACTGATTGAAATTGTGACGCGCCACACGACGACCCTGACGGTCGGTGATTTCAAGATAGGACAATGCGTTCGGGTTGCGTTGTAGCACCGGCAGATATTCGTTCACGATGATCGAACGCGGGATATACCAGCTCGGGTTGATGACCATGTGGTTCATCACGTCCGAGAATTCCGGCGTCTCGCGGTCGCTGACATTCTTGCCGATCACCGAACGGGTTTCGAAAGTCACTTCGTCGTCGTCGATAAGCTTGGTCTTGAAATCGGTCAGGTTGACCCAAATATGGCGCTTTCCCCGCTCGATATTCATCCAGCGTTCACGCTCCAGTGCAACAAAGATCAGGCCAAGCCGATCTTCTGGCGCCGTGTTCAGCGCGGTGATCGTGGTCTCACCGGCCACACCGTCGTCCGTCAGGCCGTTGTCACGCTGGAACTCGGCAACGGCATTCTGCATCTCGGCGTCATAAAGGCTTGTCGCGCCGCGCCGCAGATATCCCTGTGTCGTCAAACGGTTGCGCAGCGCGACGACCTGATCGCCGGAATCGCCGGGGCGCAGTGACCCGGCGGCGACACGCGCACCCCAGCCGCCCTGCCCGATCTGCTGTTCGATCTTCAGCTTTTCGCGGATCAGCCGGGTGTACTCCGGTGATTTCGGCGTCAGGTTGCGCAAGAAGGCCAGCGGCAGGCTGTTTTCAAAGGTCTTCAGTGTCTCCAGCCCGTCGCGCAGCGGCACCTCGCGCTTGATGTTACTGTCGACCCGCGAAGGCGTCAGAATTCCGGTCTGTATGTCGTGGGCATAGGCCAGAAACATCCGGCTCATCTCGACCTCGATCCGGCCCCTGTCACGGCTGCTGCGGGCCGAGGCCAAAAGCGCACGCACATCTTCCACACGATACCGGTCGGCGGGCAACCCGTGGTCGCCGGACATTTCGATGATTTGCAAAAATGCGGCGCGGCGTTTCAGATCATCGTCCCCATCACCGACCCAGATCGGTTCGAACCCGTTGCCCCGGTAAAATGCGGAAAGCGATTCGTCTTGCGCCGCGTTTTCGGCAATCGCCTGCTTGAAGGCGGTGACCTGCGCCAGCGCCGTTCCTGCTCCCGACGCCAGTGTGGCCACGGATAAAAAAGCGGCGACCAGAAAGTTGCGCGGCATGAAGGGCGAGGGACGGCAGGCAGACTTGGTCACAAAATTCCTCCGAATCAATAAAGTGGCGGTTTTACGCGCAGAATACAGTCAACACAGCGTTGCCGCGGCACGCTCCTGCGTCCAGTCACAAAACAGACAGATACAGAAGGCAGTCCCGGGCAGCCGACCCGTAATAAAGGAATTATTTTGCCACTCTTGCCAGCGCCGTTAAGCAAATTTTTGCCGATCTGGCGCAAACAGCACACAGTGGCGATCTCGGCCCTTGGTCGTTCCGGTTGTTCGTGCAATACAAACCGGGCACCTGGGGACGAGGTAGCAATGCCGCGAAAAGCGGCTACAGGAATCAAGACGGGACGCAAATATCATGACAAATGCACGCCCTGGCGGGCTGAGCCGACGCGCCTTGCTCGGCGCTTTTGCAGCGACCACTGTTGTCGCGGCGCCGACATATGCGAACGCATTCGGGATTCTGCGTGGCGCCGGCGATGTCAGGCGTCTGCGGATGTATTCTGGTCGGACGGGTGAAAGCCTCGATATGATTTATTGGATCGAAGGCAAATACATCAAGGACGCGTTGGACGAAATCACCGTCTTCATGCGCGACTGGCGCAACAACAAGATGATCGGGATCGATGCCCGCACCGTCGATATTATGACCGCCGCCCACAACCTGATGGATGTGAACGAACCCTATATGCTCCTGTCCGGCTATCGCTCACCCGAAACGAATGCGATGTTGCGCAGCCGCTCGTCCGGCGTGGCGAAAAATTCTCTGCATCTCCGGGGACAGGCAGCAGATCTCAGGCTGCAGTCACGCTCTGTGGGTCAAATGGCGCGCGCTGCTACGGCCTGTGCCGCTGGCGGGGTCGGCACATATTCGCGATCGGACTTCGTGCATATGGATTGCGGTCAGGTTCGCAACTGGGGGCGTTAGTCCTTTATTTGCTCAGCATCCCATTCTGATCAGGCGGTCCTTCGGGGCCGCTTTTCGTTTTGGTGCGCCTTGATCCTATATTTCAAACGCGCGGTTACCGATGGGGTTCCCGACGGTTCATAAAAAATCCAACAATGGACGCATTCAACCGAATGCGTCTTCCATCGATTCCTTCTTGCGGGTCACGAAATCTTCCAGCGATTCAGCGGTGCCTGGGTCCATCGCAGGCTGCTGATAATCGTTCAGCAGCTTTTCCACCCGCACGGTCGCCAGCGCCTGGGTGTCACGGGCGCCTTCCTCGTCCCAGGTCTCGAACGGCTTATAGTCCAGAAGATCGCTGCGCCAGAACGCGGATTTGAAATTCGCCTGGGTATGCGCACAGCCGAGGAAATGCCCCCCCGGCCCGACTTCGGCCAGCGCATCCATCGCCTGGCCGTTCTCAGTGATATCCACGCCACGCGCCAAGCCGTGCAGCACGCCCAGTTGATCGGCATCCATCACGAATTTCTCATAAGATGACACCAGCCCACCCTCAAGCCAGCCACAGGCGTGCAGCATGAAATTGACACCTGACAGCAATCCTAAATTCAAGCTGTTGGCAGATTCATAGGCCGCCTGCGCGTCGGGCAGTTTCGATCCGCAGAACGCGCCCGCGCTGCGATACGGCAGACCAAGACGGCGCACCAACTGTCCGGTGCCATAAGTGATCTGTGCCGCCTCAGGTGTGCCAAAGGTGGGCGCGCCGCTGTTCATATCGATCGAGGTGACAAAAGCCCCGGCAATCACCGGCGCGCCTTTGCGCACAAGTTGCGAATAGGCGACGCCGGCCATGATCTCGGCCAGAACTTGCGTCAGCGTACCCGCCACCGATACCGGCGCCATCGCACCGCCGACGATAAACGGCGAAATGATCGCCGCCTGATTGTTCGCGGCGTAAACCTCAAGCGCACCCATCATCGTCGCATCAAAGGTCAGCGGCGAGTTTATGTTGATCAGCGAAGTCATGACCGTATTGGCCTGCACAAAATCCGCCCCGAACAGCAGACTGCACATATCCACCGAATCCTGTGCGCGTGACGGTTCGGTGACCGACCCCATGAAGGGTTTGTCGCTGAGAGTCATATGGGCGTGGATCATATCCAGATGCCGCTTGTTCACCGCCACATCCGTGGGTTCGCACACCGTGCCACCCGAATGGTGCAGCCACTTCGACATATAGCCCAGCTTCACGAAATTGCGGAAATCGCCCATGGTGGCATAGCGACGCCCCCCCGCCGCATCCCGCACAAACGGCGGTCCATAAACCGGCGCCAGCACCAGACTGTTCCCGCCGATCTCGACGTTGCGCTCCGGGTTGCGGGCATGCTGCGTGAACTTCGACGGCGCGGTGGCACAAAGGGCACGGGCCAATCCCGGCGGAATGCGCACACGCTCTCCGTCAACCTCGGCCCCTGCAGCCCGCCAGAGCTCCAACGCGCCGGGGTTCTCGGGAAAATTGACGCCGATCTCGGCGAGCAGCCGTTCCGCATTCGCTTCAATGATCTCGATCGCCTCGGCGTTGAGAATCTCAAGGTTCGGGATCTGCCGTTCGATGAATCGTGCGGTTTCGATCCGCACCGCTGTGCGTTCTGCCCGCCGCGCGGCACCGCCGCCTCCCCGAACCCGCCGGGGCGCCTGTGTCTCGCTCATCACATATCTCCTCGATCCCTTATCCCTGCCTAGCCGCGGCGCGCCTTCCGCCGTCGCCGGATTGCGCCACTTAAGCGACAGAAACGACGCCGCTGCTTCTTCTTTGCAAAAATACTCAAATTCCGGCCTGGCAACCCGCACCATCTTGCAAGGTTGCGCGCCCTGCCCTATCCCCCCGGACATGAACGATATCGCAACAGCACCCGAACACGAACGCCTTTTGATCATCGACTTCGGCAGTCAGGTGACCCAACTGATCGCGCGCCGCCTGCGCGAATTGAACGTGTATTGTGAAATTCACCCGTTCCAGAACGTGACCGAAGCCCTGCTGGCTGAATTCGCGCCGCGGGCGGTGATTCTGTCGGGCGGCCCGGCCTCGGTGATCGACAAGGATTCGCCGCGCCCGCCGAAACAGGTTTTTGAACTCGGCGTGCCGGTTCTGGGTATTTGTTATGGTCAGCAGGTGATGATGCAAATGCTGGGCGGCGAGGTTCTGCGCGGCCATGGCACTGCAGAATTTGGCCGCGCCTGGGTGACGACGACGGATCACAAGACCGACCTGCTTACAGGCTGGTTCCTGGAGAATCGCGAACAGGTCTGGATGAGCCACGGCGACCATGTGGCAAAGATTGCGCCGGGATTCGAGGTTTCAGCCACGTCGCCGAACGCGCCCTTCGCGGTGATCTCTGACACTGACCGGCGGTTTTATGCGGTGCAGTTCCATCCCGAGGTCCACCACACCCCGAACGGCAAGACGCTGCTCGAGAATTTCATCAAGATTGCCGGTTTCACCGGTGACTGGACCATGCGCTCGTACCGCGAACAGGCGGTGCAGGCGATCCGCGATCAGGTGGGCAGTGAAAAGGTGATCTGCGCCCTGTCTGGCGGCGTCGATTCGTCCGTCGCCGCAGTGCTGATCCACGAGGCGATTGGCGATCAACTGACCTGTGTCTATGTCGATCACGGTTTGATGCGCGAAGGCGAGAGCGAGCAGGTCGTGGGTATGTTCCGCGAACACTATAACCTGCCGCTGATCCACGCCGATGAATCCGCGTTGTTTTTGGGTGAACTTGACGGTGTAAGTGATCCGGAAACCAAAAGAAAAATCATTGGCCGCCTGTTCATCGACGTGTTCCAGAAACATGCTGATGCGATTGGCGGCGCCAAGTTTCTGGCCCAGGGAACACTGTACCCCGACGTGATCGAATCCGTCAGCTTCAGCGGCGGGCCGTCGGTGACGATCAAGAGTCACCATAATGTCGGCGGTCTGCCCGAGAAGATGGGCATGAAACTGGTCGAACCCCTGCGCGAGTTGTTCAAGGATGAGGTGCGCGCATTGGGCCGGGAATTGGGCCTGCCCGACAGCTTTATCGGCCGCCATCCCTTCCCCGGACCCGGCCTTGCGATCCGGTGCCCGGGTGAGATTACCCGCGAAAAGCTGGTGATCCTGCGTCGCGCCGATGCCGTCTATATCGATCAGATTCGCAAACACGGCTTGTACGACGAGATCTGGCAGGCATTCGTTGCAATTCTGCCGGTGCGGACCGTTGGCGTGATGGGCGACGGGCGGACCTATGATTTCGCCTGTGCCCTGCGCGCGGTCACATCCGTCGATGGGATGACGGCGGACTATTACCCGTTCACCCATGAATTCCTTGGTGAAACCGCCACGCGGATCATCAATGAGGTGCCGGGGATCAACCGCGTCACCTATGACATCACGTCAAAGCCTCCGGGCACGATCGAGTGGGAATAATCCGGGGTATTGGTACCCCTGATCCGACTCAATACCACCCGCTGAAAGCTGCCATCTGGATGATCGGCGCCATTGTGGCGTTTTCGTCCATGGCCGTGGGCGGGCGCAGCCTGTCCGGCGAACTCGATACCTTCGAGATCATGTTTTACCGGTCCTTGATCGGATTCGCGCTGGTGATCGCTATCGCCTCTGCCGGTGGGACGATCAATCAGATCCGGACCGATCGGCTGGGCCTGCATTTCATCCGTAACCTGTGCCATTTTTTTGGCCAGAATCTGTGGTTCTTCGCGATCGCCACGATTCCGCTGGCGCAGGTCTTCGCGCTGGAGTTTTCTTCGCCGCTCTGGGTCACGCTGGCGGCGCCGCTGTTTCTGGGTGAACGGCTTACGGCGACAAAACTGTTCTGTGCCTTGGTGGGATTCGGTGGAATCATGGTCGTCGCCCGCCCGGATCTCTCAAGCCTTGATCCCGGTCTGATCGCTGCGGCGCTGGCCGCTATCGGTTTCGCCGGATCTGCGATCTTTACCAAAATGCTGACCAGAGATCAGTCGATCACCTGTATCCTGTTCTGGCTGACTGGGATGCAGTTGGTATTCGGGCTGATAACCGCCGCGGGTGATGGGGATCTCGCCCTGCCCTCTGCGCCGCTCTGGCCTTGGGTGGTGCTGGTGGCAATCGCCGGATTGGTCGGCCATTTGTGCCTGACCAAGGCGCTGACCCTTGCACCTGCGACGATGGTGATGCCGTTCGATTTCTTGCGCCTGCCGGTCATCGCCATCATCGGAATGCTCGCATATGGCGAGCCGCTGAATATTTATGTTCTGATCGGCGCGGCGATTATTTTTGGCGCCAACTATCTCAACATCTGGACCGACACCAAATCGCGGCGCAAATGACGCTATACTGATAAAAATATCATGACGGCGCGTCAAGAATTGACCCGATTTTAACTTTCGTCAAGGTTGTATGAGTAGACGGATGCATGGGGGGAGTTTTGATGAGTAAATTCGCAGCGGTCGCAATCGGCAGTCTGCTTTTCACCGTGGCCGGTCAGGTTCCCAGCGCCGATGCCGCAGGTGTCGAACGCTCGACGCAATCCACCGCCATCCTGTTCGAAGAGGGCGGTTATGCTGAACTGACCTTCGGACATGTGGCCCCCAAAGTCAGCGGCACCCAGAGTGTCAACGCCGGACCGGGATCGCTTATCGGCGCGTCGTCAGGCGATATGACCGGTGATTACACGACCTTCAACCTCGGCGTTAAAACCCAGTTGGACGATCGTTTTTCACTGGCCGTCGTTCTGGATCAACCGATCGGTGCGGACGTGAATTACCCGGCTGCCACCGGCTATCTCTATGGCGGGTCGACAGCGACGCTGGATTCAAACGCCGTGACCGCAATGGCGAAATACACCCTGCCCTCCAACGTCAGCCTGATCGGCGGATTGCGGGCCATGCGGACCAAGGGCAATGTGTCTCTGTTCAATGGCTATCAGTTGCGGACCAGCACAGAGACCGATTACGGCTATCTGTTGGGCGTCGCCTATGAAAAGCCGGATATCGCTTTGCGGGTCTCGCTGACCTATATCTCCGCCATCAAGCACAAATTCGCGATCACCGAGAACAGCGTGCCGTCGCTGCCACTGAACGTTGAGATTCCGCAATCGGTGAACCTCGAATTTCAAACCGGCATCGCGAAAGACACGCTGTTGTTCGGCTCGGCGCGCTGGGTCGACTGGACGGCGTTCGAAATCGCACCGGCCGGCTATATGGTTGCAACCGGTGGGCGGCCGCTGGTGGATTACAACGGCGACACGACCACCTTCACCCTCGGGCTGGGTCGGCGGTTCAATGAAAACTGGTCGGGCGCCGTCATCCTTGGCTATGAAGAGCCAGTGGGTGGGTTCTCGGGCAACCTCGGGCCGACGGACGGTCAGAAATCCATCGGCCTGGCCGTGACATATGAACAGGACAGCTTCGAGATCACAGGCGGCCTGCGCTATGTCGATCTGGGCGGCACAAGCACCGAAGCCCCGCTGCCCTTCCCCCCTGGCACGACTTTCTCCAGTTTCACGAACAACCACGCTCTCGGGGTTGGTGTCAAAGTTGCCTACAAGTTTTGATTTTACTTCTTTAACCAGTTCCATGGCCCCGGTTTCGCACCGGGGCCTTTTTTTTATGTCCGTTCGCGCAGGAATCGGATCGTTCCGCGCGCCACATCTTGATAGCTCTGCAGCATGAATATCCAGAAAACCATATCACCCCGCGCCGGGGCCGAGCTGTTCGCGTTGTCGCTGATCTGGGGCGGTTCGTTCCTCGCGATCCGCATCGCGCTGGACGAGGTAGGGGTGGCGACGGCAGTGGCCCACCGGGTCGGCTGGGCCGCGCTGATCCTCTGGGGTGTTGTGGCCCTGCGTCGCATCGCCCTGCCGCGCGATCCGCGTATCTGGGGCGCGTTTCTGGTCATGGGTCTGCTGAACAACGTGATCCCGTTTTCACTGATGGCCTGGGGGCAATTGACCATCGAGACCGGTCTGACATCGATTCTGAACGCGTCGACGGCGATTTTCGGCGTTCTGGTGGCTGCCGCATTGTTTGCTGATGAAAAACTGACCCTGCGTCGGGCTGTCGGTGTGGGACTGGGGTTCTTCGGGGTGGCCACCGCGATCGGGCTGGATGCGCTCAGCGGTTTTGATCTGCGGTCGCTGGCACAATTGGCGGTGCTGGCGGGCACTTTGTCCTATGCGTTTGCCGGGGCATGGGCGCGGCGGAGACTGAGCGGTCTGCGCCCCGAACTCGCCGCCGCGGGCATGCTGACCGGGGCCAGTCTGATCATGATACCAGCTGCAAGGATCATCGACGGGCCGTTCACGCTTGCGCTGCAAACCGACACGATTCTGGCGATCGGATATTACGCAGTGGTGGCGACCGCTCTGGCCTATCTGTTGTATTACCGGGTGCTGGCGATGGCGGGCGCAGGCAACCTGATGCTGTGCACCCTGCTGGTTGCGCCTGTGGCGATAATTCTGGGTGCCGTCGTGCTGGGCGAGACGCTGCATGCCTCGGCCTATGTCGGGTTTGGTCTGTTGGCGCTGGGGCTGGTTATCCTGAATGGCGGTCGACGGAAGACCCGTCCGCCCATGACCCCCCTGTCCAAGGCGCCACAGCCACGCTAGAGGATGCTCAGTAAAGCGGGGGCGACGATGATCTATCCAACGGCGGCGGCATGGCGGGACGCGCCAGCGAAACGAGTGATGCTGTTCGGCATGTCGGGGCTGGGCAAGACCTATCTGTCCAACATGCTGCGCGGATCACAGGGGTGGTTTCACTATTCCATCGATTACCGCATCGGCACCCGCTACATGGGCGAACACATCGCCGACAATTTCAAGCGTGAGGCAATGAAGGTTCCACTGCTGCGCGACCTGCTGATGACCGACAGCATTTATGTTGCATCGAACATCACCTTCGACAATCTCGCGCCGCTGTCGACCTATCTTGGTAAACCGGGCAATCCTGAAAAGGGTGGTCTGTCGTTCGATGAATACCTGCACCGGCAGGGCCAGCACCGCGAGGCAGAGACACAGGCGCTGATGGACAGTGTGCCGTTCATCGTCCGTGCCGCCGATCTTTATGGCTATGACAACTTTGTCTGCGATACCGGCGGGTCGATTTGTGAGGTGGTCGATCCGAAAGATCCTGAGGACCCGGTGATGGGGATTTTGTCGTCCCATCTGCTGCCGGTCTGGATCGAAGGGTCCGATGCGCATACCGCCGAACTGATCCGTCGGTTCGATCGCGCGCCAAAACCGATGTACTATCACCCTGACTTTCTGATTCCTGCCTGGCAGGAATATCTGAGCGTTAACAATGTGTCAGATGCCGAAGTTGATCCTGATGCCTTCGTGCGTTGGACCTATGCGCGGGCGATGGCGCACCGGCAACCGCGCTATGCCGCCATGGCCCGCACATGGGGCGTCAGCGTCACCGCCGAAGAGGTGAGTCAGGTGCGCGACACCGCAGATTTCGACGCAATGATTGCAGCCGCCATCGACCGGCGTACCGCCTGACCCCATCGTGACCGCAGCGCGGGTTGAGCGTTGCGCCGCAACCACCTATGTCAAACCTCTGCCCCGAGGACCGTCATCATGCCGATAAAACTGCCATCCGACCTGCCCGCCTTTACCGTGCTGCGCAAAGAAGGCGTCATGGTGATGGACGAAACCGAAGCCGACCGTCAGGATATCCGCCCCCTGAAGATCGGCTTGCTGAATTTGATGCCGAAAAAGATCCAGACCGAAAATCAGTTTGCCCGTCTGATCGGTGCGACGCCGTTGCAGATTGACCTGCACCTGATCCGCATGTCGGAACATCAGACGAAAAACACCGCCGCCGAACATATGGAGACATTCTATCGCCCGTTTCAGGACGTGCGCGATGAGAAATTCGACGGTCTGATCATCACCGGCGCGCCAATCGAACACCTGCCGTTCACCGAGGTGACCTATTGGGACGAGCTGAAGCAGGTGATGGACTGGACCCAGACCAACGTGCAATCCACCTTTGGCGTCTGCTGGGGGGGAATGGCGATGATCAACCATTTCCATGGTGTCGACAAACACATGCTGCCGGCCAAGACGTTTGGCTGTTACCGCCAGCGCAATCTTGCCCCGAACTCGCCGCTGCTGAACGGGTTTTCCGATGAATGCGTGATCCCGGTATCGCGTTGGACGGAAATGAAGCAGGCGGAAATCGATGCTGCACCGGGCCTGACAACCCTTCTCGGGAGCGAGGATTCCGGACCATGTCTGGTCGAGGATCCGGACCATCGGGCGCTCTATATCTTTAATCATTTCGAATATGACAGCGACACGCTGAAGCAGGAATATGACCGCGATGTCGCGCAGGATGTCCCGATCAACGTGCCGAAAAATTACTATCCCGGTGACGATCCAACACAAAAACCGCTGAATCGCTGGAGATCCCACGCGCACCTTCTATATGGCAACTGGATCAACCGGATTTATCAGACGACACCCTATGACATTGCTGAAATCGGCCGCTAGCCTTCTGTTCGCCGCTGTTGCCCTTGCCGGGTGCGGGGTACTCGTCGACGGTCGCGCTGACCGGCGCGAAGCCGTGTCCGAGGCGGCATTCCCCCCCGAGGGCAAGTTCCTGACGGTGAACGGACGGCGCGTGCATTACGTAAGCGCCGGCACCCGCGGGCCAAACCTGATCCTGATCCATGGCGCCAGCGGCAACACCCGGGATTTCACCTTTGATTTCGTCGACCGGGTCAAAGACCGCTACCGCGTCTGGGTCTTCGACCGCCCCGGTCTGGGATACACGGACCACATTTCGCCCGCGTTCGAAGGTGCAACCAACACCGCCGCCGAAAGTCCCGCCCAGCAGGCGGCGTTTCTGAAATCCGCCGCATATCAGCTGGGCGTGACGCGTCCTGTGGTGTTGGGCCATTCCTATGGTGGTGCGGTGGCCTTGGCTTGGGCGCTGAACCATGATCCGGCCGCGCTGGTGACTGTTTCCGCCGCATCCGAACCTTGGCCGGGGGGATTGGGTCTGCTCTACGGCATCGCCGCCTCACCCCTTGGCGGCGCGGGTATCGTCCCGCTGATCACCGCGTTCGCCCCCGAGGACCGGGTGACCGACACGATTGAATCGGTCTTTGCGCCCCAGCAGGCCCCCAAAGGTTATGCGCAGCATCTCGGCCCGGGTCTTACGCTGCGCCGCGACAGTTTTCGCGCCAACGCCCGGCAGGTCAATTCGCTGCGTCCCCATGTGGTCGAGATGTCGAAACGGTATTCAGGACTGACGCTGCCGGTTGAAATTTTGCACGGCACGGCGGACGATATCGTGCCGATCGACATCCATTCGGATGTGCTGGTTAAACAGGTGCCCGGCGCGGTTCTGACCCGGCTTGACGGTGTCGGACACATGCCGCACCACGTCGCGCCCGAGGCGGTGATCGCCGCCATCGACCGCGCTGCACAAAGGGCCGGATTGCGCTGACCCGCGTCGCGTCCTAGGGTCGCGAAAGGAAACGAAAGGCCCGCCATGTCCCTGCCCTTTGACGGCGCAATCAGCGCGTTCCACGACAACGAAGCACCCGAAGACGTGCGCGAGGCGATCCGCGACGCCCGCAAGAAGGATGTTCTCGATCCGTCGTTTCCCTACAAGCGCGAGATGGACAGCGACGATTATGAGGCGCAGATGCAAGCCCTGCAACTCAACCTCGTCCGGCTTCAGGCCGATGTAAAACTGACGGGCAAACGCATCGCCGTGGTGTTCGAAGGTCGCGATGCCGCCGGCAAGGGTGGTACGATCCAGCGGTTCCGCGAAAACCTGAACCCCCGCGTTGCCCATGTCGTCGCCCTGTCGAAGCCGACCACACGGGAATCCGGCGAATGGTATTTCCAGCGCTTCGTCGATCACTTGCCCAGCAGCGGCGAAATCGTCCTGTTCGACCGGTCTTGGTACAACAGGGGCGTGGTCGAACATGTGTTCGGCTTTTGCACCCCCGATCAGCGGGAGCGGTTCTTTGCTCAGGTTCCCAAGTTCGAGGAGATGCTGGTGAATGACGGGATCACGCTGGTCAAACTCTGGCTGAACGCCGGGCGGGCCGAACAGTTGCGCCGGTTCCTGAAACGCGAACGCGACCCGCTGAAACAGTGGAAACTGTCGTGGATCGATGTCGAAGGGCTGAAGCGTTGGGATGCCTATTCCGAAGCCATCAGCGAAACCCTTGATCGCAGCCATACCGAAACCGCGCCCTGGACGGTGATCCGGTCGGACGACAAGAAACGCGCCCGGATCGCCGGCATTCAAAGCGTTCTGAACCGCGTTGATTTCGCCGGAAAATCCGATGCCGTCGAAGCTCCCGACCCGAAGATCGCCGGAGGCCCTGGCCTTTGGCATGGTTAAACGCGGGTATCATCACGGCAACCTGAAACAGGCGCTTGTCGAAGCCGCGCTGGAGCTGATCCGCGTCCGCGGGCCGACCGGTTTCACGCTGTCCGAGGCGGCCAAGAATGCCGGCGTCACCCCCGCCGCCGTCTATCGCCATTTCGAGGGCCGAGAAGATCTGATCGCCGAGGCCGCCGCTCAGGGGTTTGAAATCTTTGCCGATCTGATGGATTTCGCCTATGACAGCGGGCAGCCTTCGGATCTTGCCTCATTCGAGGCGACCGGTCGCGCCTATCTGGCCTTCGCGCGCCGCCATCCCGGGCATTATGTGGCGATGTTTGAATCCGGTATTTCAGTCAACCGCACACCGGAACTCGCCCGTGTCGCGGCGCGGGCCATGGGGGTGCTGGAAAAGGCTGCCGTCAAGCTGTCCGAACATATCCCACCCGAAAAACGCCCGCCGCCGCAGATGTTTTCTGCCCACATCTGGGCCTTGTCCCATGGGGTGGTCGAACTGTTTGCCCGCGGAAATCCGGGAACGAAATCACCTTTCCCGCCCGAGGATCTGCTGGAAACCGGGATCGGCATCTATCTGCGCGGGCTGGGCCTGATCGCGCCCGACACTTAGGTCGGGCGGATTTCGTCATCACGCAGGATATTTCGTCACGCCCTGGGCTGAGCGATGACACCGACGCAATCGCCCATCGCGACGAGCCCCGGAAAATGCCGTGCGGTCAGCAGCCCCGACAGGCGCGCGCAAAGCTGCCGGGGCGGCGCGCCGCTGCGGTCGGCGGGCCAAAGGCGGGCGATGGGCTGGCCTTCTTCGACAGTGGCGCCCAGATCGACCATGGGTTCCAGCAGGCCGGGGTGTTCACTGAATACGAAACAACGCGCATCGGGCATGTCGAGCATGACCGATCCCGCGGTTTCCGGCGCGCCCTCCAGAATTCCGGCGTGGATCAAAAGGTTGCGCGCACCCTTTCGGGCAACAGCGACGCTTGCGGCGGTTGATGTGCCGCCTCCGCCCAGTTCGGTGGTGACGAAAACCTTACCTTGGGATTCGACTTCGGTGTCGAACATGCCGACATTGTCGATTTCCAGCATCTGCATGGAATAGGGCGCGTCAAAAGCCTTCATTGCCGCCACGCATTTGGCCTCTTGTCCCTTGTCAGGCAGGATATGGGCCGCAGCAAAGGGCAGAAAATCCAAAGTGCGCCCGCCCGAATGATAGTCGAGCACGATATCGGCCATCGGGACCAGTTCGGTGGCGATAAAATGCGCGATCTTCTGGGTTACAGTGCCATCGGGGCGGCCCGGAAAGCAGCGGTTCATATTGCCGCCGTCAATCGGCGAGCAGCGCCGCCCAACGGCAAAGGCAGGCAGGTTCATCATCGGCAGGATGATCACCCGGCCGTTGATCATCGCCGGATCCAGCGTCGAGGCAAGGTCCTGCAGGGCGATCGGCCCCTCGTATTCATCGCCGTGGTTGCCGCCGGTCAACAGCGCGGTCGGACCCTGCCCGCCCGAAATCACGCTGATCGGGATCATCACCGACCCCCATGCGCTGTCGTCGCGGCTGTGGGGCAGACGAAGAAAACCGTGGTGTGCGCCTTTGGCATCCAGCGGAATCGTCGGGGAAACGGGGCTGACGGTCATGTTTTCACGAACAGTTTGCGGGGCGTGGTGCAGAAACACTCATGCCCGGTTTCGGTAATGCGGATCGGTTCGGTGATCTCCAGCCCGCCGTCATCAAGCCAGAGTGCGGGCATGAAATGAAACGTCATGTCGGGTTCCAGAACGGTCATATCGCCGCGCCGGAATGAAATGGTACGCTCGCCCCAGTCCGGGGGATAGCTGATGCCGATGGCGTAACCACAACGGCTGTCCTTTTCGAACCCGGCCTTGTTCAGCACGGCGTTGAAGGCATTGGCGATATCTTCGGCCCGGTTGCCGGGCTGGGCCTGCTCCAATCCTGCTTCGATGGCGTCAAGAACGGCGGACTCGGCATCGCGGTATTTCTGCGGCACCTCGCCCAGAAACAAAGTGCGCGACTGCGGGCATTGATAACGACGGTGCGCGCCGGCGATCTCGAAGAAGGTGGATTCACCGGTTTCCATCGGCCGGTCGTCCCATGTCAGATGAGGCGCGGTCGCGTCCAGACCAGAGGGCGCCATGGGCACGATGGCAGGATAGTCGCCCCAGTACCCGTGGGCGCCCCGAATGCCCGCCGCATAGATTTCGGCGACAAGATCGTTCTTGCGCATCCCCGGTTCGGCCACTTCAAGGATACGTTCGTGCATCACCTCGACGATGCGTGCCGCGCGCTGCATATATTCGATCTCGCGTTCGGATTTCACCGCACGTTGCCAGTTCACCAACGCCGTCGCATCGGCAATACGCGCGTCGGGCAGTTCGCGCACAAGGGTCGCGTGGGCGGCAGCGGAATAGTAATAGTTGTCCATCTCGACGCCGATCCGCGCCTTTTCCAGCCCCAGTTCTTTCAACAACCCGGCGAGATTGGTCATTGGATGCTTTTCGGGGTTCTGCACGAATGTATCGTCATAACCGCGAATGCAGGCATCATCATCCATGAACACCGTGCGCCTTGCCCCCAGCGTATCCATGGCGCGCCCCCACCAGACCGGATCGCCCTCATGGGTCAGGATCACCGCCTGATAGACGTAAAACGACCAGCCGTCATAGCCTGAGAGCCAGGAAATGTTGGACGGATCGCACACCACGATTGCATCCAACCCCTTGTGTGACATCGCCTTTCGGGTCTTTACGATACGGCGCTGGTATTCTCCCTTGGTGAAATTCGCCTCGAAGGTTGTCATGTCCTGCCCCCTGTCACTTTCGCCATTCCGCCTGCTTCGTTACGGGCCGATCCCACGCGCAAAATCTGTCGGCAGGGCGCAATCGAACAAACGCCCGAAACCTTTGGGTCGACCGTCCAGACCGGCCATCCGGCCAAGCGCCCAGCACAGTGCCTGATTTGAGGTGACGACAGGCTTGCCCAGCCGCGCCTCGATCCGGTCGATCACGTCGACGCCGCGCATGGCCGTGCAGGACAGGAACAGCGCGTCGACCTCGGGACCGTCCAGCGCACAGGCGGCCTCGATCATGCTGTGGTCATCGATGCGGGCCATGTCGCGATCATCTTCCAGGGCGAAACACGCGCTTCTGATGATATCGAGGCCCTGCCCTGCAAGATAGTCCGCCATCGGCTCGGTCGTTTCCGGCAGATAGGGGGTAAGAAGCGCGACACGCCCCGTGCCAAGCGCCGCCAGGCCGGCCAGTGCGGCAAACGACGGCGTCACGACGGGAACGCCCGGCAGGCTGGTATGGATGGCATCGGCGACCGCCACGTTGCCAATGGTGACCGAAGCGGATGTGCAGGCAAAGGCCACCGCGGAAAGTTCCGCTCCGGGCACCAGCAATCCGGCAGTGCGCGACAGGTCCGGCGCCATGGCGCGCAGCCTTTCGGGCGTTGTCGGATTTTCAAACCCGATCCGCGCGACATGCAGAGCGGTCCGATCCCGGTCAAGCAAACGGGCCGCGTCCGTCTCGAACACCTGATCGGTTGAAAGAAGGATCGCCCCCAATCGTCGCGGACCTTCGGAGTGATCCCGAAGCCTGCAGTCGATGATTTCGGTCTGCGGTGATCTGGTCATGGTGTCATCGCCCATCATACTACAAGAACCGGGCATTTCGACAGGCCCGTCACCTTATGCGACACACTGCCCAGCAAATATCCGTCACCGGATGCGCCAAGTCCCCGACTGCCCAGGATGATCAGGTCGACGCCATGTTTCACCGCAAATTCGTTGATCGCACGCGCCGGACCGCCCGAGCGGACGAAGGCGCGCACATTCTGCGCGCCGGCCTCGTGAAGCAGGTTCTTTCCATGCACAATGACCTCGGTGGCGTGTTCCCGCATGGCATCGTCAATGCTGCCCGGATCGTGGACCCGCACCATCGAAAGCGAAGCCTCAAGCATGGAATGATGCCGATAGACCGTCAGCAGGGTGATGCGGGCATCGGTTAGCTTTGCCAGTTGCGCAGCCTTTTGCAACGCACGGTCCGCGTTCTTTGATCCGTCATAGGGCGCAAGGATATGGGTGAACATTCGAGGCTCCTCGACGGATTACTTGGGGAACGCCAGATCGCGCAGAAACAGAGCGATCTGCGGAAAGTAGATCAGCGCGACCGAAACACTCAGCAGCATCACGATAAACGGGGGTGTCCCGCGGATCACTTCGAAATACGGGCGTTTGAACACTGCTATGGCGGTGAAGATGTCACAGCCGAAGGGTGGCGTGGCCGATCCGATGGCCACCTGAAGCGTGATCACCGTCCCCACCAAAACCGGGTCAAGCCCGACGGATTCAACGACCGGGGCAAAGATCGGCACGAAGACAAGAATGACGACGATCGGATCGACGAACATGCAGCCGATGAAGAATGCGATCGAGATGACGAACAACACGCCGGTCGGTCCCATCTGATCGATGCCGATGCCACCAAGAATTGCCTGCGGGATCTGGGCGAATGAAATGACCCAGGAAAATGCAGCCCCCGCCGCAACAAGGATGAAAACCACGGCGGTGATCAGGCCGGTGGATTTCGCGGTTTCATACAACCCGCGCAGGTTCAGCGAGCGGAACACGATCAATTCGAGGAAGATCGCATAGAGCACACAGGCGGCTGCCGCCTCGGTCGGGGAAAAGATGCCGCCATAGATGCCGCCGATGATGATCGCCGGAAAACCCAGCGGCCAGAGCGCCTGTTGAACTGCCCTCATCCGCTGGCCCCATGTGGTCTTTTCTTCGGTCGGGACATTGTTGCGGATCGCATAGATCACCGAATAGATCGAAAACATCACAAGGATCAGCAGACCCGGCCCGATCCCGGCGATGAACAGCTCGGCAATCGAGGTATTGGAGACCACGCCATAGATGATCATGCCGATAGAGGGCGGAATCAGGAAGGCGATGTCGGATGAATTGACGATCAGGGCCAGCACGAAGCTGTCCTTATATCCGGCCTTCAGCATCCGGGGCCGCATCGGCGATCCGATGGCAACGACGGTCGCCTGAGTTGATCCCGACACCGCACCGAACATCGTACAGGCCGCCGCGGTCGACACCGCCAGCCCACCCTTAATGTGGCCGACGAAAGACATGACCATATCAATCAACCGCCCCGCCGATTGCCCGCGGGTCATGATATCGGCGGCGAATATGAACATCGGCACCGCGATCAGCGATGCGGGCCGAATGCCCGCCATCATCTGCTGCACCATGGTTTCAAGCTGCCCGAACCCGCCAAACAGCGTATAAAATCCCACGAAGGCGCCGACGATCAGCGGGATCATCATCGGAAAACCCAGCAAAAGCAGGGCGATCATGATGGAGAATATCGAAATTGCCATGTCTCAGACCTCCATCTCGTTGTCGTCGTAACCTTCCAGAACATTGGTCGAGAGATAGATGTCCTTTTCGATCATGTTCTTGATGGCGGTCAGAAGATATTGCAGCCCGGTCATGAAAAATCCGACCGGCACCCAGACCAGCGTGAGCCAGACCGGAATCTGCAACGAGGGAAGGACGCGGCCGCGACCCGCCTGAGTCAGGATGTATTGCAATGAATACCATGCCAGCCCCAGCATGAAGACTGCGGTCACCAACGAAATCACGATCATCAGGAATTTGCGCGCCCTGCCCGGCAGCGCGTCGAAAATCGCCGACATGCGGATGTGCCGTCCGTGCCGCGCCGCATAAGAGATCCCGGCGAATGTGATAAGGATTATCAGAATGCGGTTCAGTTCTTCCGAGAAGAACAGCGAACTTTGAAAGACGAACCGCCCGACGACATTTGCGCTGGTATTTGCCGCCATCAGCAACACGCCAAAGGCGAGCATCACTGATTCAACCTTACTGATCCAGGTGTCGATCGTGCCCAGAAACCCCGGCAGGCTGGATTTATAGACTTCGAGTGACGCGTCGTCCGTGCCGGTGGTGTCGGTTTGCGATTTCAGTTGCGAGCCCTGTTTTTCGTTTGTCACCGGCGTTGTCCCGTCGCAATGGTTGCGCGACAAGGCCCCCGACAGCTCTGCGCCGGGGGCCCTGTTCTGTGCTTTTTACTTCTTGACGGCGTCGAGGTCGGCCTTGAATTGCTCCAGCAGCGCCTTGCCACTGTCGCCGGTCATTTCGATAAAGGCTGCTTCGACCTGTGCCGATGCATCCTTGAACGGCTGACGCTCTTCTTCGGTCAGGGTTGTGACGGTATAGCCGGGTTTGGCTTCCATGATGCCCTTGATCGATTCCTCGGTCTGACCCTGCTGGTAGTCGAGGATATATTCGAAGGCGACGTCGATGGCATCACCGACCATCGTCTTGTCCTCATCCGACAGTCCCGAAAAGAAATCCTGATTGGCCATCACCGCGGTCGTGAAGTTGTTGTGACCGATATAGGTCATGTAATCGCTGACTTCGTAGAGCTTGTTGGACAGGATATAGAAGGTCGGATTTTCCTGCCCCTGAATGATGCCAGTCTGAAGCGCGCCGTAAACCTCGCCCCAAGGCAGCGGAGTCGGTGTGGCGCCAAACGCCTTATAGCTTTCGACCAGCAGCGGGTTGGTCATGACCCGCACTTTGACCTCATTGAAATCGGCGGGCGATTTCACCGGCTCGCGCGTGGTGATCGCCACGTCGCCCTCGGGGAACATGGTCAAAAGCTCCAGCCCTTGCTCGGCATAAAGCTTGGGGAACATCTCGGTGATCGCTTTCGAGGTGCGGAAGAAATCGAACAGTTCCTGATCGTCCTGCGGCAGCAGATAGGGCACAAAGAAAACCTGTGCCTCGGGGATCAGCGCGCCGGTAAAGCCCGGTGACTGGTCAACGAACTGAAGGATGCCGGCCTGCGCCTGCTCCATTATGTCGGCGGATTCACCCAGAGTGCCATAGGGGAAGAGTTGAATTTCGTGATCGGAATTGGCCTCGACCTCTTCCTTGAACTTCTGGGCAAACTTGCCCTGAACCTCGTCTTTCGCCTCTTCAAAGGCATAGCGCCAGGTGTCGGCGTGAACCGTGCTTACCCCTGCGATTGTGGTTGCGACGGCAAGGATGCTCCCTGCCAGAACGGTGTTATAAGCAGCCATCGTTCTCCCTTTCTCTCTCATTTATATCCAATGCACACGGTCAGGTGGCCGCGGCCTGTGGATTGTCCTGATTGCCGGATCATTTAAAGCTGGGGCAATCATGTCAATGCGATAATTGGATCATAACAATATTAGCATTAAAATTCAAGCCCTTAATCCTAACGCACTTATCGGGCGATCGGCCAATTGTCGCGCTGCGCGCTCGATAACCCGCATCCCGCGCGCAAAATCGGGGAAAGATTGCCCCCCAAGTGCGACCCGAATACCCGTGTGAAGGAAATGTGGGCCGATGGAAAAGCTGGCCGCAGGCGCAACCGCGACGCCTTCCCTGCGCGTCGCCGCGATCAGGTCGTTTTCCTCTTGTGCATCGCGGCAATCAATCCAGACATGCAGGCCATTCGGGCTTGTGCGGTGGCTTAACCCCTCGAGGGTCCGCATCGCGTAATCCGACCGATCGCCCAGCGCCAACCGCTGACGGTTCAGCAGTTTTTCCGCCGTACCGTCGGCCAACCAACGGTCGGCAATTTCCGTCATCAGGCCGGTGGTCATCCAGTTGGACACCAGATGGCGGTTCGCGGCAGCCGAGCCCAGATGATCCGGCACAATCAGATACCCAACCCGCAGTCCGGGCATCAGGCATTTCGTCAGGCTGGTGAAGAACAGTGTCCGTTCCGGTGCAAGCGCCGCGAGAGGCGGCGGCGGCGCATCCTGAAGCGGGCCCCAGGCCTGATTCTCGATGATCAAAAGATCGTGCCGCCGGGCAATATCCACCACCTCTGCGCGCCGCCTTTCGGTCATGTTGAAGGCCAGTGGATTGGCACCGTTCGGCATGATGTAAACCGCCTTGACGCCTTGATTGCGACACGCCTCCTCCAAGGCCTGCGGACAAATCCCACCTTCATCAACGGTGACGCCCTGCAACCTGAGCCCCAGGAACCGTGTCAAAGGCCGCAGGGTGTGGTGACCGATATCTTCGGTCACGATCAGGTCGCCGGGCTGCGCCGCTGTCATCAGCGCGACGGTCATCGCACTGGTACTGCCGTTGGTCGCAATCACCGCGACATCGCCCATGTCCAACCCGCACAGCCCAAGCCAACGCTTCAGCGGCGCCAGTTCCGCGGCGGTCCGAAAGTCTGTCCTGAACCCATCAAGCACCGAGCGTGGCAATGACCGGGCCACTTTGCGCAACACGTCCTGCAGGGCTTCTTCGTGGGCATGGTCGATCACTGGTTTCAGGATCGACATGTCCCACAGCTCGCGCGACGTTTTGCGGGTGACAAACGGCATCCTGAGTTCATCGTGGGCGGCGCGAACGAAGGTACCGCGCCCGACCTCGCCCGCGATCTGACCTGTCTCGATCAGCTTGCCATAGGCGCGGCTGACAGTCTGCACACTGAGCTTCAGATCATAGGCAAGCTTGCGCTGCGTTGGCAGTCGCTCCCCCGCTTTCAGGGCGCCGTTCTGGATCGCCGCCTCGATTGCCTTGACCAGCGACCGATAGGCGGGACGTTTCAGCGTGCCGGGGTCTGGTGGCCAACTTGTCATGATTGGCACCATTGCCAAAATCATGACAATTGACAACCCTGCTGCCCCTGCGCATCACTTCGCCATGAGCTTTTTGAAACTTGACGCACGCGATATCGCGATCCTCAGGGTGCTGTCCACCGATGGGCGGATCTCGAAATCCGCGCTGGCCGATCGGGTCAATCTGGGCGCCAGTGCCTGCGGTGATCGCCTTGCCCGCCTTGAAAGTGCGGGGGTCATAGCGGGGTATCGCGCCGAGGTCGCGTTGCGCCGTTTGGCCCCCCATGTCACTGTATTTGTTATGGCCGAACTCAGCAGCCACAAGGCAGCGGCGTTCCAGATTTTCGAAGCGGCAATCGAACGGCACACTGAGATTACCGGCTGTTGGGCACTGGGCGGCGGCTATGATTATCTGTTGCAAATCATCACCCGCGACATCGACAGTTATCAACGGCTGATAGATGTGATTTTGGCCGAACGGGTCGGGTTGGCACGATACTTTACCTATGTCGTGACCAAGGCGATCAAGGACAGCCCGCCGCCCTTCGACATATTGCACCCCAGCGCCACGGACTGAGACGGCGGAGTTTTCCCGTCAAACCTTTCTCATTGGCGCAGATCCTCGCGACAATTCCCGCGTATTCCGGCGTTTCTGCGCAGGATCGGCGTTAGCCTGTCCCGGCAGACAGCGATCAGACCAAGGAGGACGTCCGAAAAATGAGCAAACCAACCCCGCCCCCTGCCAATGGCCTGCCGGTTTTGCAACGTCCGGAATTGGCGCGCAGTTTTGCCTATGTCGGCGGTGCATGGGTGGCCGGCACCGAAAATACCACGGTGAAGGTGACCGATCCGGCAACCGGCGCGACGCTGGCCGAGGTTGCCAGGTTGAACGCCGCAGACAGCCGCCGAGCGGTCGATGCCGCGCAGGATGCCTGGGCGGGATGGGCCGGCCTGTTGCCACAGGAACGCTCGGTGATCCTGCGCCGCTGGTTCGAGTTGATGATCGAAAATCGCGAGGATCTGGCCCGCATCATGACCGCAGAACAGGGCAAACCGATCTCGGAATCTCGGGGCGAAATTGACTATGCTGCGGCGTTTCTTGAATTTTACGCAGAAGAGGCACGCCGCCCGAATATCGAGGGTGTCACATCGCACCTGCCCGATGCCGAGGTCGAGGTCTGGCGTGAGCCCGTTGGCGTTGCCGCGCTGATCACACCGTGGAATTTTCCCGCGGCCATGCTGACCCGCAAGGCGGGCGCAGCGCTGGCGGCTGGCTGTACCGTGGTGGCGCATCCGTCGTCGGAAACCCCATGTTCGGCATTGGCACTGGCCGAGTTGGGCGAACGGGCCGGGCTGCCTGCGGGCGTGTTCAATGTGGTGACGGGCGATGCCCCCGAAGTTGTCGGGGCATGGATGAAGGATGCCCGCGTGCGCGCTGTGTCATTCACCGGATCGACCGAAATTGGCCGCCTGCTCTATGCTCAGGGCGCCGATACGATCAAACGGCTGGTGTTGGAGCTGGGCGGTCACGCGCCGTTTCTAGTGTTCGGTGATGCCGACATGGACCGCGCGGTGGAAGAGGCGATCAAGGCGAAATTCGCCACCTCGGGTCAGGATTGCCTTGGTGCCAACCGGTTTTTCGTGGCTCGCGATGTGTACGAAACCTTTTGCACCCGCTTTGCCGAAGCGGCCAAAGCGCTCACCATCGGTCCGGGCATCACCGACCCCGACATCGGACCACTGATGAATGAAAGGGCTGTCGCCAAGCAAGAAGAGCACATTGCGGACGCCCTGTCAGGCGGTGCACGACTGCTGTGCGGTGGCAAACGCGACGACGCCGGTCCACTGTTCTTTCAGCCCACGGTTCTGGCCGATGTGGCGCCGGACGCAAAGATCATGAACGAAGAAACCTTTGGTCCGGTCGCCGCCATCGCCGCCTTTGATACCGAAGAACAGGCCATTACCCGCGCCAACGATACGGAATACGGGCTTATTGCCTATCTGCACACGCAGGATCCGCGGCGGATTTATCGCGCCAGCCGGGCGTTGCAATTTGGTATGGTTGCGGTGAACCGCACCAAGGTGACCGGCGCGCCAATCCCCTTTGGCGGGATGAAGCAATCGGGTCTTGGGCGCGAAGGATCGCGGCTTGGGATGGAAGCCTTTACCGAAGTGAAATACGTTTGCCGCGACTGGGCCTGACGCTTGAAATGTGAAAAGGCGGACGCGACCGCCAGACGAAAGGAACAACGATGCTGAAGAATGACCTGCTGGAACAATGGGACCGCGAGAATTTCTTTCATCCCTCCACCCACCTTGCGCAGCACGCCCGCGGTGATACCCCCACACGCGTCATCAAGACCGCCAAGGGCTGCCACATCACCGACCGCGATGGCAACCGCTCGCTCGATGCCTTTGCCGGGCTGTATTGCGTCAACGCAGGCTATGGCCGCAGCGAGATCGCCGATGCGATTGCCGCACAGGCCCATGAACTGGCCTATTACCACGCCTATGTCGGCCACGGCACCGAAGCGTCGATCACCCTGTCCAAGATGATCCTCGACCGCGCCCCCAAGGGGATGAGCAAGGTTTATTTTGGGCAATCCGGCTCGGATGCGAATGAAACCAACGTCAAATTGATCTGGTATTACAACAACATCCTGAACCGTCCCGAGAAGAAAAAGATCATCAGCCGCTGGCGTGGCTACCACGGCTCGGGCCTGATGACCGGGTCGCTGACGGGATTGGAAACCTTCCACCGCAAGTTTGATTTGCCGCTCCCCTATGTCATCCACACCGACGCACCCTATTACTATCGTCGCGAAAATGACGACATGAGCCCTGAACAATTCACCGACCATCTGGTGGCCGAGCTTGAGGCGCTGATCGAGCGCGAGGGTGCGGACAATATCGCCGCCTTCATCGGCGAGCCGGTGCTCGGGACAGGTGGGATCGTACCGCCGCCGCCGGGTTATTGGCCTGCCATCCAAAAGGTGCTGGACAAGAATGATATCCTGCTGGTCGCGGATGAGGTGGTAACCGGTTTCGGACGTCTGGGGACGATGTTCGGCTCTGAGCACTATGGTATGCGCCCGGATCTTATCACCATCGCCAAGGGGCTGACCTCGGCCTATGCGCCTCTGTCGGGGTCGATCGTGGGGGACAAGATGTGGAAAGTGCTGGAACACGGCACCGACGAAAATGGCCCGATCGGCCACGGCTGGACCTATTCGGCCCATCCCATCGGCGCGGCTGCGGGTGTTGCCAACCTCAAGCTGATTGACGATCTGAACCTGATCGGCAATGTGAAAGAGGTTGGTGCCTATCTGAACGAACAGATGCATGCCGCCGTCGGTGATCACCCCCACGTGGGCGAAGTGCGTGGCGAGGGTATGCTCTGCGCCGTCGAACTGGTCGAGAACAAAGGCGGTCGGATATCCTTTGATCCGTCGCGCAAAGTCGGTCCTGCCATCTCTGCCGAAATGGCGAAACAGGGCGTTATTGCCCGCGCCATGCCACAGGGCGATATCATCGGCTATGCGCCGCCGTTCTGCCTGACGCGAGAGGAAGCGGATACAGTTGTCTCTACGACCGTGGGTGCCCTGAAGACAGTTCTGGGCGGCTGAGCGCAGGGGCCAGTCCAGAGGCGGGCACCCCATGGGTGAATTGCACGCTGATTTGCCCCATCCCGGACGCCTGTTGCGCGTCCGGGAATTTCGATTCAGGGCGGTCCGGTTAGTGCAGAGCGTGTCACCCGCCACGGTAAGGAGCACTGCTCCGCCTTGTTCCCTGTCCAAGATAGCGTCGACCCGGATCGGGTCTGACGTATCAGCAAACCCCTAAGCCCTGTCGCAAACGAACAGCATGCAGCGCGTTTTCAAGGCAGGCGATATGCGGCGCCAGATCGCGCGCGCGCAGGCGGTCCTGCGCCGCTACCTGCAACGGCCAAGGACCGAGATTGCCGTTGGTGGCGGCGTCGACAAGGGCCTGTGCCGGCGGCAACGCGTCGTCGATCAGGTAATCCCGGCGCTCGGCCCGGGCACGCAGCGCGTCCGACATCCCGCCCCCGGCCCGGCCATCAAGACGGCAGGACGCAGCGACGCGAACATCGCCTGCATGGAAGACGCCGAACCCGCCGGTCTTCAGGCGCCGCACCAGATCGCGGTCCTCGCCCGTGGCGACATCGGCAAATCCGCCCACAGCCCGATAGGCCGAGGCGTGAACCGCAAGGCTCGCCCCCGCAGCGCCCCCGTGATCGCCGTCCAGCCCGCAGGGGCCGGGCCGGAAATGGCGGTAAAATTCGATCACCAGCCTCTCATATAGCCCCTCCATTTCGGCAGGCAAGATCTCGATATCGCTCAGGACCGACAGTTCGCCCGCCATCGGCTCGACCCTGCCGCAGACCGCGGGGAACTGCGCGAGATGAAACCGATTTCGGGTAATCCAATCGGGCGCGACAAGACAATCTGCGTCGGTCGAGAGCAGATAAGCGGCCTCCGGCCAGAGCGCGAGCGCGTGGTCACAGCCAAGCCGGCGGGCGGTGCCGACCCCTGCCCCGGAATTGAGCGTGCATTCCAAGACATCAAGCCGCAATCCCGCTGTATTGGCCAGATCGCGGGCCATCGGCACTGTCCGGTCGTCGCAATTGTTGGCGACCAGAACGACCGCGGTTCCGTCAACCGGCTGCGCGGCTAAGGCCCCAAGGCAGTCGGCGACGCGCAACTCTTCATTGCGGGCGGGCACAATCACCACTGTCGTGACGGGATCTGCGGCGCGCCTCATGCGACCCGGCCCATTTCGCCGCGATCAATACGGTAGAGGCCCGTATTGATGACCGGCTCAAGGTTGATTAGTCCGCGTATCCCGGCCCTGAAAAGGTCCAGTGCATCCGCGCCCTGCAAGGTCTGTTCAGTATCCCCAAGGTACGTGATGCAGATGATTTCGGCACGGGGTGCGCAGTCGGCAATGTCCCGGCCAAGGTGCGCGATCTCTCCGGGGGTCAGAAAATACAGGAACTCTGACAGGATCACGAGGTCAAAATTACCCTGCGGCAACGGACAGGGATAACAGCCGACAAGGAAGTCGCCGCCGGGCACCTTTGTGCGCGCAGCGATCACTGCCCGGTCCACGGCGTCGATCCCGGTATAGCGCGCGCAATGCGGCGCAAGGTGACGCGCGAGCGCGCCGTTGCCGCACCCGATCTCCAATGCCGCGTGGTATCGATCTTTCGTCAACGCGTTGCGTGTAGCGATGAACTTGCCCTGTTCATAGGGGCTGTCGTCAAAACCCCATGGATCGTCCGTCTGGGCATAAAGCTGGTGAAGATGATCGAGGGTTGCGGTCATACCGGTGCCCGCCAATAGATTTCGGGCGCCTCAACGAAGGCGTCGACAAACTCCGCTGACATGGTGAACCCCGTTGGATCGTCTCGCACAACCCGGCCCAACTGTGTCGCATGGGCGTCGATGGCGGCGCGTTTGGCATCGCGCCACCGCCCGGGATCGAGTGCGAGCGGCCCATGACACAGGATCCGCGACATCAGGTCTGGATCGTCCCAACGGCTCCAAAGCGGATAGCTGAACACGGTGACACCGGGCACTTTGGGAGCAACCCATCCGGCGATACGGTCGGTCGATCTGTGGTCTTCGTGATGATCCTGCGGCGCGGGGGCGAAAAGGTGCCGCGCGCCCCGCGCCCGGCAGATTTCTGCGATGCTGGCAACGATGGCGCCCTGATCCTGTGCGCCGAGCCAGCCGTCGGGATGGCCGAGCCAGGTCACATCCTTTGACGCTCCACCCAGACAGGCGACCGCGCACAACAATTCCTGTCGCCGTGCCGCCGCAAGCCGTGCCGGGGGCCAATCCCGCGAGCCGGGATGCGAGGCTGAACCGTCAGTCATGCAGATCACCTGTGCGCCATCCTGCGCAAAGGCATGGGCAAGAAGCGCACCGCACCCCAGACTTTCGTCGTCGGGATGCGGCGCCAGAACCACGATTGGTGCGCCGCCAGTCAGGGCGTCAGCCGCGACCGTCGTAAGGACGGGCGGTGTCAGAACATGGCCCACAAATCACCCTCTCGTTTGAAACAAACCTCGCCAACGCGGGTCTGGAACGCATCGCGCGCCGCCTGCCGCAAATAAACCGACAGATCACGTGCCTTGCGCCCCGTTGGCGATCCTTCCGCGAAATGCGCAAGGCCAAGACATTGCTCGACCGCGCGGATCGCCTCAAGCCCGATTTCCTCGGTCAACAGCCGGGCCGCGGCAGACAGGGCGGCGGATTCCTCGGGCGATTGCACCGCGCCGGGGGCCGCAGCAAGGGCTGCACGGGTCACAAGGGCAGAGGCGCCGAGGGCGCGGATGGCGACCGAGGAAAGCCGCGCCATCTGTGCGGGTGCCTCAAGCCGGTCACGCCCCCGCAAATCTGCCGCCGCCGCGTCAAGCAGACCCAATGCGCCACCGATCTGCAACGCACCGATCCGCCAGACACCGCCAACGAAATGCGGTTCTTTGAGATAATCGCCGGGACCGCCCAACCAGAGGATGTCGCGCTTGGCAATCCCCTCGAACTCATAGCGCCCCGAGGCTGTCGCGCGCATTCCCTGCATCTGCCAGCCCGAGGCATCCGCGCGCCCTGCGTCACGCACGTCGACAAGACCAAGGCGCACCTGCGGACCGGATGAGACCGTCACGACAGCATGGCTCACCGTGCCGAGCCCGGACGCGAACAGCTTGTGCCCCGTCAGTGTGGCCTCGTCCTCAGTTTGCTCCACCGGTGTCGCGCCGTCGGCCCCCCAGACGCCCAGAAGCGCACCCCCGCCCACCAGCGACTCGACCCGTGCCCTCGCGGTTGCGTCGCCATGAACGCGTGCAAGATAGAGGGCGTTGATGTGCCCCTCCCACAGACGCCCGACCGACAGGTTGGCCGCGCCCACACGGCGCAGGCGAACGGCAGTCAGGGCCGGGTCCGATGCGCCATCATCGCTCAGCCATCCCGCCTGCCGCAGCAGCGCGACAGAGACGGCAATATCGGCAGCCCCGGTCTCTTCCGCATCGGCGGCGGCGTCGAGTTCTGCCGCGATTTGGTCAAGCGGTGTACGGTCCTTCAATGGGTTTTCCGCACTCGTCGGTCGGATTTTTCGGATGTTCTGCGGTCGGCTCATCTATGCCACCTTTCGGGATTGAACGGAGAATTCCTTGTCGAGCGCGAGCATTTCGACCCATCGCTGCGCGACTGTGGAAAGGCGAAACGCGTGATTTGCCCGAACCACCGGCGGCGTCTCGCGCCATTGCCGCAGACGTTCAAGGATTTGTGCCGGATCATTTCCGTCGACAAGTTGCGCGGGATCGCCTGCCACCTCAGCGTTCGCCCCGAGATCGCGATGGACCAGAACCGGAGTTCCCACCGCGTTGGAATCGGCCAGTACCAGACCGAAGGTTTCTGCAAATGTGGTCTGCGGATAGAACAGGCACAGCGAACGGCGCATCTCGCAGATGAGGGCATCATGCGACAATGTACCAAGAAACGTCACGCCCTCGGGCACCGGTCCAGTGTCCCAGGCAAGATATCCGGGATCGGCGACCGCAAGCGTCAGACCGGGCATCATCGAACGTGCATCCCGGAACTGAGCAAACACTTGCGCCAGCCCTTTGTGCGGCGAACTGGCGAACAGCAGCCGGTCGGGATCGCGCGGCGTTGCATCCGGACCAAGATCATCGGCGATGGGGTTGTAGATATGATCTATCCGCGGCGACGGGTGATCGGCCAGAAACGCCCGCAAGTGCGATGCGTGGCTTTGCGAGACGCAAATGACGCCGATATCCGCCGCATTCAACGCCTTGGCCATCGGCCGGTTGTGGCGGCCCGGATGGATGTGCAGCCAGAGCAGGATCCGTGCCTGCGGATGCACCTTGCGCAGCTTGCACGCGACCTTCCAGGAATTGATCACCACGAATGTCATGTCGCCCCGCGGCGCGAAGGCATCGGTCAGCGGCAGCATGTGTCCCACCTCGGTTCTCTCTGCGTGGTCACGCCCGTTCTGAAAGTGGGTAATCTCTGCGTGCTGCGCGAGCGCACCGGCGATCCGCAGCACGGTCGCCTCGGTCCCGCCAAGCCCGCCCGCCGAAAGACACGCAGGGGTATAACCGCTGGCGCAGCAGGGATCGACGATGGCGACCGTGGCGAAAGACGTAAGGGACGGCGCGGCGGTCATTCTGCCGCAACCCAGCGCGATGCCTCGAGACCCTGCCAACGGGTCAGACAGGCCATCACCGCATCGCGCGTTGCGCCGGTCATCGGCATGTCCCGGGCGCGCAGGTGGGCGGGGTTGCTGACGAAGGCGACATCAAGCTCCGGCAGATCGATAGGGACGGGATCCACCCGTCCGGTCGTGCGCCATTGCGCCACCTTGTCCCAGACCATCGCCCGGTCTGCCTTGCGCTGTTGGCTGTCGTAATCTGTAGACTGCGATTGGGTCAGACTGTCAGCTGTCTCGATCTTGGTCAGCAGCAGTTCAGGTACGACCCAGATGATTTCACCGTTGAACATCAGCCGGTTGCGAAACTCGCGATCTTCCTCGATGCAGGGCGCGAAACCGCCGTTGCGGGCCAGCACCTCGTGGCGGAAAAGCCCTGAATTGATATGGGTCCATTCGCCCGGCACCTGCCCGCCCATCTGCAGGTTTGGAAACACGTCGTCAAACAGCGACAGGTCGCGCCGGATCGCCACGCGGCGTCCATCGGGCAGGATCAATTCGTGGTGCACGAGCGCCGCACCCACCTGAAGTACAGAATTCGGCTCCTGTCCGACCATCCGCCAGTTCAGGCATTCATGCGCCCCGATCCCCGGCTGGCTAAGGATGCGGACCTGCTGCAGGATCTTATCGCGGTGCGGAATGTCATCGGAATCGTGGAAGGTGACAGCATCGCCCCCGGTCAGCAGAAGCCCTGCGTTCTTCGCCTGTGCCGTGCCGACATTCATCGCAAGCCGGATATAGGTGAACGCCGGATCGTCGAAATACCGCGAAAGCGTGTCCTGTGTGCGGTCACTGCTGCCGTCATCCACCACCGTGACGTGGCAATTCCACCATGACTGCTCAAGCGCGGTGCGCACGGCGGTCCCGATCAGATGCGCGCGATTGTGGGTCGGGATGATGATATCTACGGCAAGGTCGGTCATGCTGTTGCTCCGGCGCGGGTCAGGATTACACGATATCGGTCAAGCGTCCGCGCCGTTGCCAAGGCGGCCGGAAACGGCGTCATCAGGGCAAGGATGGCCGCACTGGTCAGCCAGCCGTCTTGCAGCGCCACCGGCAGCGCGAAGGCGGCGACCGTGAAAAGCACAAAGCTGATAATCGGAAATCCGTAGAGACGGCCCCGCACGGTGCCTGTTTTATCGGTCACGACGAACCGCATCTGTCGCCCCGCCAGAACCTCAATCGTGGCAAGCGCCGAGATCGGAGCGAGGGCGAGACGGTGAGCGATGGCGGCGGCGAAGACGGCCCAAGGCGTTTCATCGCGCAGCCCACGCCAGACAAGACGGCCAACGATATCGGCAAAGCTCAGCAAGACGGAACCGGCAGCCAGCATCAGCAGCATATTCCCACCCCACCCGGTCAGAAGCCCACCCAGAAGCAAGAGCGCAGGGATCAGCGACAGGTTCAGCCAGGCGGTAAGCTGTGTCAGGATCGCGCCGCGCCGGTGCCAGCCCATATCATCCCGGCCAAACAGGATCGCGGGCGAATGGAGGATGAGGGTTTGCAGGTTGCCACTGGCCCAACGATGGCGCTGCTGCTCAAGATCGCGCAGCGAGAATGGCAGGTAGCCGCGTCCGACGATCCTGTCGATGAAACGTCCGCTGTATCCCTTGCGGCACAGCCGCACGCCGATCTCGGCGTCTTCTGTCGTGGTCCGTCCAGACCAGCCGCCCACAGCCGTCAGCGCCTTTCGTGAGATCACGCAGAGCGTACCGGTCAACAGGACCGCTTCGGACCCGTCGGCCATCTGTGCGTTCGTGCGGAAATACTCCTCAAGCTCGGCATCGACTCCGGCGGCGACCCTTGCGCATCCGGCGTAAGCCTGCGGGAACTGCACATAGTCAGCCCCCGTCTTGCGCAGCGCCTGTGCGGCAAAGCCAAGGAATCGTGGCGCAACGACATAGTCGGCGTCCACTGTTACAATATGGGTCACATCCTCGCGGGTCTGCTCCAGCGCGATGTTCAGCGCACCTGCCTTGGCCCCCGTGACCCCCATCCGGTGCACAAATCGAAACTGCGGCCCAAGCCGGGTGCACAGATCGCGAACCGGTTGCCACAGCGCGGGATCTGCCGTGTTGTTGTCGATCACGATGACTTCATAACTCTCGGCGGGCCAGTCCTGCACCGCCAGCGCCTGCAAAGTTCGCGCCACCATCAAAGGCGGTTCCTCATGGGTGGCCACATGAACGGAAAAGACGGGTGCGACGACTTCACCGGGTTGCATCAGGCGCGGCGCATCATTGCGCGCCACCGCCGCGCGGACCGCCATGAAGGCAATTTGGATGACAAGCAAAAGGATACAAAAGGCCACCCCGACGCCCGGAACAAGCAGGGCACACAAGACCCCGAACGCCAATAAAAGCACAGCCGACATCGTTCACCTCTTGGGTGGTCATGGAACTTTAAAGTTTGAAACGGGCTCTTTCAGATCCCACTCTTTAACCATTCAGCAAGCCGGAGGTTCCCAGTTAGAATTTTGTCTTGCGAGGCTCCGGATGAGACGGCGCAGATATCCGCCTCTCAAGCCTGCATAAGGCACGACAGCTGAGGGATGAGCGGGGAAGCGCAAATGGCGGGAGGGGCGTCATGCCCGTCGCCCCGCACCGGTCACTGACGTTCCGCCAAGCAAACTCTGGCTCATACAAACGCGGGTATCGCGATCTTGACCCAGTGATTACAGAGCCGCAAAGAAACGCCACCATCGACCAGATTAAATCGCATTCCGGTCAATGGATTGCGTCCCTACGATTGACGCGCCGAATTGCCAGCCATTTTCTGCAGGGCATCGATAATTGTCTGCGCCGGATAGGGCTTTGGAAAAAACAACGACCCAACTGGAAGTGCCGTCTCGTCCACCCCGACCGCACCAGAGGCGAAGATGATGAAAACAGAGGGTCGATGATCCCGAACATAGAGCGCGAGCCCGAGACCGTCCATTGAACCCGGCAGTTCGATGTCGGTAAACAGAATGCCGATGTCGCCGTGGGCTTCCAATATAGCGATGGCTTTGTCTGCGGCACTTGCCTCATAAGCCCGAAATCCGGCATCCTCGATCATGGCGACCGCGTCCATGCGAATGAGCGGTTCATCTTCGACGACAAGAACGGCAGGCTGTGACGCAGTGTCCATTGCAGAGGGTTCCCCCGGTTCTTGATTCTGCTGCAAATCGAAACCCTAGGCCGTCAAACCGGCAAGCGGCGCTGTAAGGTTAAAAGACAAACCGCTAGGATCATAGGATAGTTCCGCGTTGCCGTCGAAATATCCGGCAAGCGCATTTTCCACCATGCGGCTTCCGAACCCCCGGCGTACCGGGGGCTGCACCGGCGGTCCATGGCGTTCGGTCCATGAAAAGCTGAACACGTCGTCGCCGTCGATCCGTTCGACCGACCAGATGATTGCGACCTTTCCGCCCTCGACCGACAAAGCGCCGTATTTGACGGCGTTCGTCGCAAGCTCGTGCAGGGCCATCGTCAGGGCCAGCGCCTGCTTCGAACCGATCGCGATATCAGGCCCGGCAAGCGAAAACCGGCCCTCGCCCGAGCGGTGCGGAGTCAGCGTCGTCTCGACAACCTCAATGATACGGGTTTCGGCCCATGTGGAATTAATCAACTGGTCATGCGCCTTGGCCATCATGCCAATCCGTGACTGGATCGACGCGCTCGCGTCCTTCAGATTGTCGGCCTGTCGCAAGGTCTGCGACACCATAGCATGCACCATGGCAAGCGTGTTTTTCACCCGGTGGTTCATCTCGGCGAGCATCAGTTGACGCTGTTCTTCCGCGACCTTGAGATCATGGATGTCGGTGCAGGTGCCCAGCCAGCGAACGATCTCCCCGTCGCGGTTGCGCACGGCCTGCGCCCTGCCAAGAGCCCACCGAAATTGTCCGGAGTGATGGCGCAGCCGGTATTCGACCTCGTATGGGTCGCCGGTTTTCAAGGAATGAAGCCAACGCTGCCTTGCCCCACGTTGATCGTCCAAGTGAAAGATATCGCTCCAGCCCTCGCCGTCGGTCGATCCTTCCGGCACGCCGGTAAACTCGTACCAGCGCGCATTATAGAAATCGTGATGGCCGTCCGGGCGGGTGGCCCAGACGATCTGTGGCATCGCCTCGGTGATCGTGCGGAACTCTGCCTCGCTCTTGCGAAGCGATTCCCGGGTCAGTTTTTCTGCGGTCACGTCACGAAAAACGACCGCAAACCGCCCATACGGCAAAACCGGGGTCGCAAACACGTCGAACCACCTGCCCATGGCCTCGGATTGATCTTCAAAGCGCACTGTCTTGCCGTCAAACGCCACACGCCCGTATATTTTCGCCCACTTGTCTTCAAGGTTGGGCACAAGATCGAGCATCCTGCGACCGGTGGCATTCTTCAGCCCTGTCATCTGCTCGAACTGCGGATTCACCTCGATATAGCGATAGTCCACCGGCTCTCCGGCGGCGTCGCGGATCATTTCTGCAACGCAGTAGCCCTGATCGAGAGAGGTAAGGACGGTTCTCAGCCTTGTCTCGCTTTCGCGCAGGGCGTGTTTGTCCCGGTGCTGTTTCGAAATATCGACCACGATACCCGTGAAACGGTTGGGTTTTCCTTGCGCGTCACGCAGGCAGGCGCCCCGGGCCAGCAGATGACGATCGGCGCCACCTTTGCCATTTACCCGGTATTCTTCTTCATAGTCTTCGCCTGTATCGATGGCGCGTTGCACTGCCGCCGCAACCCGCGTCCTGTCGTCCTCGTGAATGGCGTTAAGGAAATCCTTTAGTGGCAAATCATTATGCGATTGGGCGGGATTTAGTCCAAAAGCACTTAAAAAGCGCGCATCGACCTTCATGGCATCCCGGTCGACATCCCAGTCGAAAATCCCAACCCCCTCGCCAACCTCCAACGCGAAGGACAGGTGACGCTCACTTGCCTCGGCACGAAGCCGCGCTTCAACCTGTTCGGTGACATCGAAGGCAAAGCTCATCACACCCGCGATGGCACCCCCCGCGTCACGCCATGGCTGAAGGGTCTGACGATAAAAACTCCGCGTTGGCTGGGTACGTCCAACTTTCAGCGTGACCTCAAACTCGGGAATCTCAAGTGTCGTGCCAAGTTCGAACACATGGTCCAGTCTTTCGGACAGGCCCTGATCTTCATGCGCGGGACATGCATCCCGCAATTTGCGCCCAATGAGATCTCTGTTGCCGAAGGCCCTGTTGTGGGCGGGGTTGGTATAGATGCAGAGGTGATCGGGCCCGCGGTATACGGCGATAAGCGCCGGTGCCGCATCAAAAATTTCCTCAAAAGGGAGGTGCTCAGTCTTGGGGGGCACGTCGCCGACTATAGGGTTGCCAACCTTGGTAACCGGCATCGGCTAGCACCTCTACAAAATTTGGACGATTTACATCTTCAGGCAACCCGGAACCTCGCGCCTGTGCAGTGGACGGGTTCTGACGACATTTGTCCACTGTTAACATGTCGATCTTCGCGCAGCATTGGCATAGATCGCCAGATAGAACCCGTCGTGATTCAAGCCATCTGCCCCCTGCCCCGGCGCGTCACGTAAGGCATTGATATTCTCAGAACATCTTGACGCACATACGGGATGATTTGTTCAATCAGGACCCCCGGATAGCAAGAAGCCCTCTTCCGGGTTCAGATCATCGGCTCAGAGCGGCGTTTCTTGGTGGTGCGATGACGCAGAAGAAAGCGAACCATTTCTCGCGAGGCATCGGGGCCGTTCGCGTCGGTGAAACTTCCGGCCGCATTCCCGCCTGACCAGGCGTGGCCAAGGCCGTGAACAACCCAATGTTCGGCATAAGAACGCCCCTTGCCGACGCGATAGATCTTGCGGGTAAACTGTCGGCCGTCAGAGGTTCGCCCGGTTTTCTCCGTCTGCTCAAGACTATCAAAAGGTTCCAGCGCCCGCATGGCGACAAACCGGCCGTTGCGTGGATTTACCACTTTGTCAGCCTCGCCATGGAAGATGATCGTCGGCATCCGGGCATCGTGACGCTGGCCAGGATCACCGCCCTGCATAGCGCGCGCAGCCGAGGCTGCATCATGGGCAGAGCCGACCGCCAGACCAGAGTGGACGCCAACCGCAGCAAATATATCCGGATACCCCGTGGCCAGGATCAACGCGGCCGAGCCACCGGCAGACAATCCCGCCGCATAAACCTTGGCTGGATCGATGTTCTGTTCGGCGATGACATGGCGCGTCAGGCTGGCGATCAGCGCCGGCTCTCCTGCACCGCGCACCTGATCTGCGCGTTTGAACCAGTTCCAGCACCGATTGAGCTGCACCTTGCGCGCCTGCGCCGGATAAAGCACCAAAAATCCGAACTCCTCGGCCAGTGTGTTCATCCCGGTGCCATGGGCGAAATCCTCGGGGGTTTGTCCACACCCGTGCAGCATCACGATCAATGGCAGCGGATCGGTCGCCGTCTTGGCAACCGCCGGCACATAGAGCTTGTAGGAGCGCGTGCCAAACTCGCTTGCATGCGATCCGTTGGCAAACAAAGCGCCCCGCGGAATGGTTGATTTCGCACGCGATGTGGCCGGGATCCTTGGCTTGGCGGCGGTTCTGACCGTTCCCTTAGCTGTCACCTTACGGGCCTTTGCCGGGGCCTTTGTGACGGGTTTCACAGCTTTGACGGACTTGCGCCTTGCCGGTTTGGCAGGCGAGATCATGGCCCCCCAAACATCGGTGATTGCCGAAAGCGTGGAGCGCCTGATCTGTCGTGTCGACCTTGCGCGCAGGCGCTTGAACGGATCGTGCATCTGACCTCAAATCTGGTGGGGAGCGTGGATATTATCACCGCTCAAAGTGCGATCCATAAGGGGGGTAACGCAATTTTGCGTTGTGAGTCTGGCAATTAGCCGATCCATGGCGCGTCGACTTGGGGGCCAAGGAAGACGGATCCGCCCAAAACCCGCCAATCGACAATCAAGAAAAACGAGGGTCGCATGGGCGAGGCCAGCCGGGCCCGCACAATACCGCGCGGGCCCGGACCGGAGCGTGCCGATGGCCTATTTCTTCTTGTTCACCGTCTCGACCGCCAGACTTGTCAGTTTGGCATTTGCACCCTTTTCCATGTCCAGGATCTGGGTCAACAGGTCATGGGCTTCGTCATGTCCAAGCACTTTGGCCCATTCACGCAACGTGCCGTAACGTGCGATCTCATAGTGTTCGATGGCCTGTGAGGACGCGATCAGCGCGGCGTCAAGCGCGACACCGCTTGCTTCCTTGATGATGCCGTCAGTTTCCTTGATCAAACCTTCGATGGCGTCGCATTTTTCGCCTTCGGGCTTTTGGTCGATCGAGGCAAACACCTTTTCCAGCAGTTTGATCTGTTGCTTGGTTTCGTCAAGATGATGTTCAACGGTCTTTTTCAGGGCCGACGATCCAGCGGCCTTTGCGACATTCGGGAGGGCCTTGGTCAGTGCCTTCTCGGCGTAATAGACGTCTTTCAGCGTGTGGTGAAAAGCTTCTTCCAGGGTCTTCATGGCAGCTCTCCTGAGCATTGAATAATGGTTAACTTCTTGTCCGGGCCGTATCACTGGCTGGTCAATCCTGTTGGGCCGGGAGAGGCACCCTCAGGACTTTGACAGCCCGCCAAACTAAAGAACCAATCGGGCGATATGGTTCCGCTTGGTGCGCCGCTCCGGCACGTTCGCCGCTTCCATGATCGTGTAACGCCGGATCGCTTTGGTTCGCACGCTGCCAATCCCCATCCGGGTTGGCAGCGATGCGGCATGAGCCTGAAAAGTCTTCTGAAGTTATGGCTGCAACCGGTGAAAGTGCCGGGCGTCCGGATGAGTGATACCCGTCCCGTCAAGCCCCACTCTGCCCTCGCGCAGTTCAACCCGCCGCAGCTGACCCCGATAGACGAGAGTGTTATCAACCGCCTATGTCACCCATTCGGCCAAGGTGGACCAACGAATGCGGTTAAGGCCAGCGGGCTTTCCGCTTGCATCGCGCGGGCACCAATCGCGAAAGGGTTTCACGGAATGTGGTCGCCCAGCCAATTACCATGCGCCCAGCCAAGCCGATTGTTCGGCCCGAAACTGATCGCGTACCAGTTTCCTTGCCCCCCGAAAGTTTCGACGCGATCGCCGTTATAGACCTCGCCGATCTTGGAATAGTTGGACCCCGGACCGGATCTCACCGCAAGAAATCCATCGCCGTTCGGGTCAAGCCCCATCACCCGGGCCGCACCGAAACAGGCAGCCTGGGCATCGGGGGGGCAGTAGGTGCTGAACGGTACGTCCAACATCTGCGCCATAGCCGAGGTGGGGGAAACCAGTAACGCGAGTGCGCCGACAACGGCTGCACGGGAAACAAACCGCATTGCAAATTCCTTTCGATAAAAAAGGTCACTTGATCTGCAGACGGTAACATGAGTCGGGCGCGATGCTCTTATCAAGGGCCAGGAACAACTCATTTTTCTCGGACGACAGCCGGGAGGCGCGAACTGTCAGCGTTCCTCTCGGGTGACGGGATCAAGCGCAATGACCGCATTTTTCGGGGTACACTGAGACATCGTGTCGTCACCAATCAGCGGGGTGGATTACAACCCGGGGCCGGGCAGATCCACATGGACTTCTCCGGCGTGATATTGCCATGCGACCTGCAGACTGGCCACGTTTTCCGGCGTCATCTGTGCCAAATGCCGTTGCTCCGCACCTGTCCGCCCCTAGGACGACCCTTCACCGTCTTCGACCTCGGTGGATGCCACGGGCTGTGGTGCCATACGGTCATCGGAAAAGCGCCTGACGGTGTCATAGGGTTCGCTCACCATGGACGTGATCACGGTGACAGTTGCGATAAACATGCTGGCGACAAGCGTCATGCCCTCGATCCCATAGCCGCGAAACCCGGATGTCCCGCCTGACCCGTTCAAGCGCACCCTGCCTTCCGGCCAGCGGAAGGGCGGTCGGGCCGCTCATGGCGCAAGCAAGCGCGATCCGACCCCCGTGTTCGTATAAGATTATCGCTGGGCGAGGTTCAGGGGTGGTTGGCGCTTCTGGATTTCGCCAGCACGCAAAGCAGTTCGAACATGATCGAAACCCCGACCCAGGCCGTGCCCCCGGACGGATCGAAGGGCGGAGAAACCTCGACCAGATCGGCACCGATCAGATTGAGCCCGTCCAGAGCGCGCACAAGCTGTTGCGCCTCAAATGTGGTGAAGCCGCCAATTTCCGGGGTGCCAGTACCTGGAGCGAAAGCGGGATCGATGCAGTCGATGTCGAAACTCACATATGTCGGTTGATCGCCGACAATCGAACGCGCCTCGTCCATCACCGAGGCTATGCCGCGGTCATAGAACTCCTCGATTTCGATGATCCGCACGCCCTGATCCAGCGCCCAGTCAAAATCGGTGACGTCATATTTCACGCCCCGAATGCCAATCTGGATCGTGCGCGCAGGGTCGAGAAAACCGCCTTCGATCGCGCGCCGGAACGGTGTACCATGGGTAAACCGGCTGTCGCCGAAATAGGTGTCGTTCATGTCCGTATGGGCGTCGAAATGGATCATCCCAACCGGCCGTTTCGCTCCGACCGCCCGCAGAATGGGAAACGAGATCAGATGATCGCCCCCTGCCGTCATCGGCATGATGTTTTTCGAGACCAGACCGGCATAAAATTCAGTGATCAGATCCAGCGATTCCATCAGATCGATGGGGTTCACCGGTGAATCGCCGAGGTCAGCACAGTTCATCAATTCGAAAGGATTCACACCGCTGCGCGGGTGGGTCGTGCGGATCATCGTCGACAGATCGCGCAACTGGCGCGGTCCATGACGCGGTCCCGGCCGGTTTGATGTTCCGCCGTCAAACGGCACGCCGACAATGGCAATATCGGTATCGTCAATCATACGGTCACCCGGTGCGAGATAGGGCAGCCGCATGAACGTCGGCATTCCTGCAAAGCGCGGGGTCGTCATGCCGGAAATAGGCTGAAAGCGGGTATCTTTGGGAGCCATGTGCGGTTCTCGATATGGTTTGATTTCAAGGCGTTTCGAGAAGTCTTGCATTGAAGCGTTAGACCTATAAACTCGGGAACATCGTACTTCAGTTCTGGATAATCGGACGTAATGGCCAGCCCCCTTCCCCGTCTCTCTGATATTGATATCAAGTTGCTCAGAATTTTCTGTTCGATCGTCGAATGCGGTGGCTTCACCCAAGCGCAGATCGAGCTGAACCTCGCGCGATCAACAGTCAGCACGCATATGTCGAACCTCGAAACCCGTTTGGGATTCCGGTTGTGTCGACGCGGGCGCGGTGGTTTCTCGCTGACCTCGCGCGGGCGGGTGGTTTATGAGGCATCCCGCGGGCTGCTGGCATCCGTCGAAGGCTATCACGCCCGGATCACCCAGTTGCGCGAGCAGATCGTCGGCGAAATCACGGTGGGCGTTCTGGATAATATCATCACCAACCACCTGTGCCGTTTGCCGCATGCGGTTGAACGCAGCTATGACACGTCGCAGGATCTGCGGATCATTCTGCGGGTTGCGCCACCTGATCAGGTGCAGGAATTGTTGATCCGGGGCCAGTTGCAAATGGCGATCATTCCCGGATCACTGACGCTCAAACACGTCTCGCAGACGCCGCTGTTCAGCGAAACGCAGCGCCTGTATTGCGGGCGACGTCACCCCCTGTTTGAAACCAGTGATGATGCGATCACACCTGAATTGATCGCCAGCCAGGATTTCGTCAGGCGTGGCTATGTCTCGACATTGACGCCTTACTCGGCAATCTTTCAGCGCCCGGCGATTGCCGTTTCGCACCAGATGGAGGGGCTGGCGCATTTCGTTTTGAGCGGCAAATGCCTGGGGTTCCTGCCTGAGGATTTTGCGCGTTATTGGGTGGAGCGCGGCGAAATGCGGGTTCTGATGGAAGAACAGCACCGCTTTGAGGTGCCGATCTGTATCGCACGTGACGAAACCGCCGAACATTCCCTTGCCGCAAGGCATGTCTATGACTTGATCATAGAGGCCCATCAAAGCGACGATTAACGCACCACATGAACCGCGCAATTTGCATGACGCACGACGCGGGCCGCCGTCGAGCCAAGCAAAAGATGCTGCAAGCCGGGTTTGTGCGATGAGATCACGATGCAATCCGCGCCGATATTTTCAGCGAGTTCGGTGATCGCCCAACCTGCGTGGCCGGAAAGCACAACGGCCCGCGCATTGTCCATGTTCGCGATACGCTCTTCCAGAACAGCCTTGGCACGGTCCTCGGTCTCTTGGGTCTGCTGCGCGCTGATATAATGGCGCACAGCGCGGGGGATCGGCTCAAGCGCATGAAAGGCGATGATTTCACCACCTGCGCTGCGCAGCCCCCTTGCAATATCCATCCCTTTGTTGCCGACGCCATGATCCAGCGCCATGGGAACGATGATCTTCTTGTACATGTCCGGCCCCTTTATTGCAGCAGCGCGCCAATCTCTGGATGCGCCGCAAGAAATTGCGGATTCCCGAGCAGGAAACTGTCCATCGGCGGGATGCTGACCAACCAGTCATCGCTTTTCAGCATCTGGGCAAAATCCGCATTGTTCAGCAGGAACCCCGAAAAATCCGGAGTTGCGAGCAGTTGATTGGCAACCTCGGTGTTGCTCAGGATGCTTGCCATATTACCAGCATCGAACAACATCGCCGGGTTGTCGATAAACACCTTGTACAGATCCGGATAGTCCAACACCGCCCCAAGCTTTGACATCAGCAGGTCGGGGTTCAGGATCAACTGGTAATAGTCAAAGATCAGCCCGGGCAGCCAGAGCGCGATGATCGGAAATACCAGCAGCAACACAAGCGCCAGCGCCTGAATGCCCAGAAACGGGACAATCGAACGATAGATGTCGGACAGAGTGATTTCCTTGGGTGCGACCGCCTTCATATAAAATAGATTCAGCCCGTATGGCGGCGTGATATAGGCCATCTGCATGTTCACCACATAAAGCACAGCAAACCAGACCGGATCAAAGCCAAGCGCCTTGATGATCGGCACATAGATCGGCATGCACAGAAACAGGATCGCGATATCATCAAGGAACATGCCCAGCAGGAAAAAGCTGAGCTGCATGATGATGATAACAACCCAAGGGTTCACATCCAGCCCGGTGACGGTATCGCGGATGATCGCCGAGGCGCCAAGCCCGCTGTAGACCGCACTGAACGTCACCGCGCCGATGATGATATAGGCGTTGAACCCCGACAGGCTCAGGGTGCGCAAAAGGCTGTCTTTGAACCCTTGCCGGGTGAACTTGCCACGGATGACCGCACTGACCAACGCACTGCTGGCACCAAGCGCTGCGGCCTCGGTCGGCGAGGTGATGCCCGTGAAGATGCAAAACAGCACACTGAAGATAATCAGGAATGGCAGGATGAGAAACTTCAGCGCGGCCAGTTTCTCCTTCAGATCGCCGCGCTGATCCTCCGGGATCGGCGGCGCCAGAGTAGGATCGAGATGAGCGCGGATGCCGATATAGATGATATACATCGTGGCCAGCATCAGCCCCGGCATCAACCCGGCGGCGAACAATCGGCCCACAGATTCCTGCGCCACAAAAGCATACATGATCATCATGATGCTGGGCGGAATCAGAAACCCAAGCGCCCCACCTGCCTGCACGATTCCCGTCGCCATCCGCTTGTCATAGTTTCGCGCCAGCATTGCCGGGACCGCAATGATTCCCATCGACAGGGTGGCCGCACTGCTGACACCGATCATCGCCGCCATGACCGCGCAGATCAGGACCGTTCCCATGCCAAGGCCGCCCTTCAAGCGACCCGACCACAGATAGACAGCGTCAAACAGATCCTTGGCGATCCCGGAGTTGTGCAGAACAAACCCCATGAAAATGAACAGCGGGATGGCGATCAGGGTCTTGCCGGATTCGAGGGAGAATTCCTTGAACTGGAACAACAGCATGTTCGCGAGCGCAGGCTGAAAGACCCAAGCCGTGATGATCGCGACCGACGCAAGACAAAAAGCAATCGGAAAGCCGGTGGCCATCATGACCAGCATGCTTGAAAACATGAAAATCGTCACGCCAGCGGGGCTGTCAGCATTCAACATTCCAAGCCCTGTAAGGATCGAAATCAACATCCCATAGCCGACAATGACCAGCCCGAGCGTCAGAACAGACCTGTTATTGAGAATCGATCCCATCAGAGTTTTTCTCCGTAAATGGCAAACCAGAGGTTTCGAATGAAGGCCGCGGTGCCCTGCAAAAACACCAGAAACACCCCAAGAACCAAAAGGGCGCGCCAGTGATACAGCGGTTGCGACATTGTAGAATTCGATTTCTCGCCGCCGTCGATCGCACTCAGCGCGTCCAGACCGATAAGTTTGAGAAGCGTGAGGAACAGGATGAGAAAGAAGATGTAGGTGAACACATCCATCGCCGCCTGCATGCGCGGTGGCCATTTGTCGTAAAACAGGTCCATGCTGACATGTTCATTGCACACCAGCGTATAGCCGCCGGCCCAGATCATATAGAATCCGAAAACCATCTTGCTGGTTTCAAAGGCCCAGGTCGTCGGATTGTCGAAAAAGTGCCGGGAAATCGCCTCCCAGAGCATGATCCCGCCGAACACCAGAACCAGCAGCGAAACGCCGTATCCGATATAACGGTTGAGCGCCGAAATGGTGTTGGCTGTAAAACTCAGGGCAGGCTTAAACCGTTGCACCATAACGCTCCCGTTGAAATCGACCGGCGCGAAGGATGAGCCCCCGCGCCGGTCCGGTTAGAACACTAATAATATCAGAGCCGTCCGGCGGCCTTGGCATTTTCCATGATGATCTCGACCGCCTTGGCGTTGGCTGGCGATCTTTTTGCCTCTTCTTCCCAGACCTTGACTGCGGCCTCGGTCATGATGCGCATGTCTTCTTCGGAAAAGGACGTCGAAGTGTTCTTGAACAACTCCTGAATGGCTTCGGCGTCCCGCTCGGTGATCCAGTCATAGTAACCGCTGCGCATCTCGTCGGCGGCATTCTGAACAATTGTTTGCAGGTCCGCAGGCAGGGAATTCCAAACATCGGGATTGATCACCAGCGCGTCGGTAATCGGATCAAGCACCGGCGTGGTGTTGAAAAAACGCCCGCCCTCATAATACTTGGTTTCCTTGTATTCGAATGCAGAACCGTAAAGCACACCGTCTATCTGACCGGTTGTGAGGGCCAGATAGATGTCTTCGGGTGGCATCGAAACCGTCTGGACACCAACTTCGGCCAACATCTTGGCGCTTGCCCCGACAGCGCGAATTTTCATGCTGCGCATGTCTTCGATGCTTTTGATCGGACGCTTGCTCAGGAAATGATATGGCGCGGCCCAGACCGGACCAAGATAATTCACGCCGTGCTTGCTATATTCCTCGGCCACAATATCCCGGAGCCCAAGGTCAAAGAAAACCCGGTTTGCCTCCTCCACCGAGGTCCACGCCATCGGCATGCCCGCTTCGATCGCGCCGATGGGGGTTTCGGTAAAGAGTTGCCCGATGCCGCGCCCAAGATCGATGGTGCCGGTCCTGACCGCATTCAGGATCTGACTGGTCGGCACAAGTTCGCCGCCGGAAAACGTCTGAATCTCGATTCGCCCGTCGCTTTCGCGATTGATCGTTTCGGCAAAGGTCGTCTCGGCATTCAACATCGCCGAGGGATAATAGCTTTGCATCTTAAGCTTGAATTCGGCCTCGGCCATGGCCGGAAGCGCAAGAATCGCCAGCGCGATGGCCCCTGGTATCGTGGTAAATAGGTTCATGGTCGTTTTCCCCGCTGTTGGTGTGTAAGTCGGACGATATGACATGGGATTTCTTCGGGTCCCTTGTGCGAATCTTGGGCGGTCGGTGTTGTTTGCGATTCATGCATCTTGTTAAAGGACCGGCCCCCTTGGTCTGTGGCGTCCGGGCACAGGCGCGCCTGACCCAAGCCCATTCTTCCCGCCAACACTGTTACATTCATTCAGGTTCTGTAACCCCGATGTTTCGAACTTTAGTTCGGTAAGCTCGAACTAAACTACCGGGGGATGTGTGATCTGCATTCTGATCGCGGGAGGGCGTGCCTTTTGAGTTGCTCACAGTCGGTCAAGGTGATCGATCTGGCTTGGCTCAAGACATGGAAAGACGGATTTTTGAACGGTGCAACACTTCATCTGATCGGTATATTTCGCCGGAAGACATGACAAGATCGCGGATTTGGTGCGAGTTCCGGGCGGGTTTTTCACGGCGCAGGGTGCAGCATTCGCGTTTGCAACCGCGGCATGATTGGCCGATGGTGGCCGCAGTTACGCGTATCATCTCTAAAGGAAATTCTGCCATGCTTCTCGCCCATTTTCCACGTGTTTTTCTGGCCCATCTGCCGACCCCTCTCGAAAAGATGGATCGGCTGTCGAAAGAATTGGGCGGACCGGAAGTCTGGATCAAGCGCGACGATTGCACCGGCGTTTCCACGGGCGGCAACAAGACCCGCAAGCTGGAATTTGTCTTTGGCGAAGCGCTGGCGGCGGGATGCGACACGGTGATCACGCAGGGCGCGACGCAATCGAACCACGCGCGGCAGACGGCGGCGTTTGCGGCCAAGCTTGGGTTGCAATGCCATATCCTGCTGGAAGATCGCACCGGCAGCAACGCCGACGACTATAACAACAGCGGCAACGTCTTGCTTGATCATCTGCACGGCGCGACCACAACGAAATTTGCCGGGGGCACAGACATGCCCGCCGAGATGGAAGCAGCGGCAGAACGTCTGCGGGCCAAGGGGCACAAGGTCGCCACCATCCCCGGCGGCGCGTCGAATCCGACCGGGGCACTGGGTTATGTCAACTGTGCGTTCGAGTTGATCGGACAGTTGAACGATCGCGGAATGGTCATTGACCATCTGGTCCATGCCACAGGCAGCGCGGGCACGCAGGCGGGCCTGATCACCGGGATCAAGGCGGCCAACGCGGGCATTTCGCTGCTGGGCATCGGCACCCGGTCGCCCAAGGCCAAACAAGAGGAAAACGTATTCAAACTGGCGCAGTTGACGGCTGAAAAGCTGGGTGCGCCGGGCGTGGTCACGCGGGAAGATGTCGTCGCCAACACCGATTATGTCGGCGATGGTTACGGCATCCCGACAGAATCCGGACTGGAGGCGATCGCGATGTTCGCCGAGCTTGAGGGCATTCTGCTTGATCCCGTCTATTCGGCCAAGGGTGCCGCAGGATTGATCGACCTGATCCGCAAGGGGCACTTCAAGAAGGGCGAGAGGATCGTCTTTTTGCATACGGGCGGCTCTGTGGGTCTCTTCGGATATACCGGATCTTTCGATCACGGCGCACGGCAAGTTGCGCAGGTCGGATGAACCGGCCCCGCGAAATCTCGCTGCGCCGGGCTGCATCATGAGCGCGCCCCGTCGCATCGGAATTCTGGGCGGGATGGGGCCCGAGGCAACCGTCTTGCTGATGTCGCGGCTTATTGCTGCGACACCGGCGACGGATGACTCGGATCATATCCCGCTCAGCGTCGACATGAATCCGCAGGTGCCGTCACGCATTGCGCGGCTGATCGAGGGCAAAGGCGACGACCCTGCGCCGGTACTCGCTGCGATGGCACAGGGGTTAGAGGCAGCCGGGGCAAAGGCGCTCGCCATGCCCTGCAACACCGCGCATAATTACGCGTCTGCGATCCGGGATGCCGTAAGTATTCCGCTGCTGGATATGGTGGAATTGTCGGCGACCGAGGCGGCCACACGCGCCGCACCCGGCTGTCGCGTCGGCGTGCTTGGCTCGCCTGCATTGCAACTGACCGGGCTGTTTGACCGGGTGCTTGCCCGACATGGCCTTACCGCCGTCTATCCCGACAACCCGGATGCGATGCTGGCAGCGATCCGCGAGATAAAAAGGGGTGGTTCTGTCGACATGGCGCGCGACATCCTTGCGACGGCGGCCGAGAAACTGGCGGCAAAGGGGACTTCGGTGCAGCTGGTGGCCTGTACAGAGTTCTCGCTGATCGCAGATGCGGCGGAAGGGGCCATTCCGGTGATCGACACGCTCGATGTTCTGGTGGACGCAATCGCGGCCTTCGCTTTTGGCAACACAGACTTCGCCGCGACGCTCTGATTGCGTGCGGCTGCAACGAAAAGAATGGGAGCATGGAAACAATGAGCAGGGATTTCAGTCAGCCCACCGCCGCCCTTATCGACGCAATCAAGGCGGTTGTCGGCGATGCGGGATGGAAGATCGGCGCGGACGCCGAGCGTTATTTCAGCGATCCGCGCGACAGGTTCTCTGGCGCCGGTTGCCTTGTCGCCCTGCCCCGCTCGACCGACGAAGTTGCGGCGATCCTGCGGCTTTGCAATGCGGCTGGCGCGGGTGTGATCCCCTATGGCGGCGGCACCGGCGTCGTGGCGGGGCAGCTTTCAATCGACAGTGACAATGCGATCATCCTGTCGCTGGAACGGATGAACCGCGTCCGAAGCGTTTCGCCCGAAGACGGCGTGATGATCGTCGAGGCGGGTTGCATCCTGTACGATGTCCACAATACCGCGCGCGAACAGGGGCTGATGTTTCCACTGGGCATGGCCTCCGAGGGCAGTTGCACCATCGGCGGCAATCTCGCGACCAATGCGGGCGGGATTCAGGTGGTGCGGCACGGCAATGCCCGCGATCTCTGCCTTGGGATTGAGGCGGTGCTGGCCAACGGCGAAGTGATCGAAGACCTTGAACCGCTGCGCAAGGACAACACCGGCTATAACCTGCGCCATCTGCTGATCGGCAGCGAAGGCACGCTTGCCGTGATCACGGCGGCGACGCTGATCGTCAAACCGGTTGATCCCGAAACCGTCACCGCGCTCTGCGCCATCGCCTCGCCCGCTGATGCGCTGGGGTTGTATCACCGGCTTTCCCGCGCGCTTGGAGCCAGCATTTCAGGGCTGGAATTGATGAGCGATTTTGGCATCGGTCTGGTCACCGGCCATTTCCCGACCCTCAGCCTGCCCTTTGCCGAACGCCAGCCCTGGTATTTGCTGATCGAGGCCAGCGGGCGTATCGGTCTGCGGAATGATGTCGAAGAAGCGCTGGCGGGCTGTATGGAGGATGATCTGTTAAGCGATGCGGTGCTGGCCGAATCCGAAGCGCAGCGCATGAACCTCTGGGCGCTGCGCGAAAACACGCCCGAGGCCAACCGCCTGACGGGTGCAATTTGCAGCAGCGACACATCGGTCGCGATTTCCCGTGTCGAGTCGTTCATTACCGAAGCCACCGACGCCGTGACAAAGGTTCACCCCGGCCTGCGGATCAACAGCTATGGGCATATCGGCGACGGCAACATCCACCACAACGTCTTTCCGCCCGAAGGTGTCGCAAAACCCGCGTTCATCGCCGCCAATCCCGGTATCGTCGATGCGGTCCGCATCGCGATCAGCGAAGCCACGGTCAAATGCGGCGGTTCAATCAGTGCCGAACATGGTATCGGGCGGTTAAAGGCCGACGATCTGCAACACTATGCCAGCAAGGCAAAGCTGAACGCGATGCAGGCGATCAAACAGGCGCTTGACCCGAATGGCATCCTTAATCCCGGTGCGGTTTTGAAATAACCGACCGGGAAAGACCCACCGCCCTATTGCGCGATCTCTTTCATCACCCGGTAAAGCGCTGATTTCGCCTCGAACCCGACACCGGGGATCTGCGGCAGCGCGACCCGGCCATTTTCAACCGCGGTATCATCGGCAAAACCGCCGAACGGCTGGAACACATCGGGGTAGCTTTCGTTGCCGCCCAGATGCAGACCGGCGGCGATGTTCAGCGACATCTGATGCCCGCCATGGGGAACCACGCGCCGGGATGACCAGCCAAGATCCTGCATCACATCCAGCGTCCGCAGGTATTCGACCAGCCCATAGGACAGCGCACAGTCAAATTGCAGCCAATCGCGGTCGGGACGCATACCGCCATAGCGCAGCAGATTTCGGGCGTCCTGATGCGAAAACAGGTTCTCACCCGTGGCCATCGGCGGTGCGTAATGCTCGGCCAATTCGGCTTGCAACGCATAGTCCAGCGGATCGCCCGCCTCTTCATACCAAAGCAGCCCGTAAGGGGCCAACGCCTTGGCATAGGCTATAGAGGTCGGCAGATCGAACCGCCCGTTGGCGTCGACCGCGAGATGCGCGCCGTCGCCCACGACCTTGATCACCGCCTCGATCCGGGCGATATCTTCGGCCAAACTCGCGCCACCGATTTTCATCTTTACATCGGCATAGCCCAGATCCAGATAGCCGCGCATTTCGTCCTGCAGCCGCGAGTGGTCCTTACCGGGATAGTAATACCCCCCCGCCGCATAGACCCAGACCGTTTCATCCGCCACGCCACCGCGATACCGGTCGGCGAGCAATCGCCACAGCGGCACACCGGCGATCTTGGCCACGGCATCCCAGATTGCCATGTCGATGGTGCCCACCGCGACCGACCGTTCGCCGTGCCCACCCGGCTTTTCGTTGCGCATCATCACGTCCCAGATCGCGAACGGATCAAGGTTGTCCCCCGCTTCGTCGATCAGGCTGTCGGGGTCCGCCTCGGCAATACGGTCAAAAAACCGCTCGCGCATCAGTGCGCCCTGCCCGTAACGACCATTGGAGTTGAAACCATAGCCGATCACCGGCTTGCCGTCGCGGATCACGTCCGTAATCACCGCCACGACCGAACAGGTCATTTTCGAGAAATCGATATAGGCATTGGCCATCGGCGAGGCGATGGAGACAGTCTTTTCGCGGATCTCAACGATTTTCATAGTCGGTCTATTTCACTCCAGCGCATCGGCAATCGCCTGTCCACAGGTCACCGTATCGGCCTTGCCACCCAGATCGGCAGTGCGCAATTTCGGATCGGTCAGCACCTGCTCAATCGCAGTGACGATACCCGCTGCGGCCTCGGGATGACCAAGGTGGTCCAGCATCATCGCCCCGGCCCAGATCTGCCCGATCGGGTTGGCGATACCCTTGCCCGCGATATCGGGCGCCGAGCCATGTACCGGCTCGAACAATGACGGAAATTTGCGGTCGGGGTTGATGTTGCCCGAGGGCGCAATACCGATGGTGCCGGTACAGGCGGGGCCAAGATCGGACAGGATATCGCCGAACAGGTTCGACGCCACCACCACATCAAAACGGTCAGGGTGCAGCACGAACAGCGCGACGAGAATATCGATATGGTATTTCTCGACCGCAATGTCGGGATAGGTTTTCGCCATCTCGGCCACCCGTTCATCCCAATAGGGCATGGTGATCGAAATACCGTTCGACTTGGTCGCTGACGTCAGCCGCCCTTCGCGCTTTTGCGCCAGATCAAAGGCATAGCGCAGGATCCGGTCGATGCCGGTGCGGGTCATCACGGTTTCCTGCATGACCATCTCGCGGTCCGTGCCCTCAAACATGCGCCCACCGATCGAGGAATATTCGCCCTCGGTATTTTCGCGCACGATCATCATGTCGATGTCGCCCGGCCCTCGCCCGGCCAGCGGCGAGGTAACACCCGGCATCAACCGCGCCGGGCGCAGGTTGACGTATTGATCGAACTCGCGCCGAAACAGCAAAAGCGAGCCCCAGAGCGAAACGTGATCCGGCACTGTTTCGGGCCAGCCGACAGCGCCGAAAAAGATCGCGTCATGGCCGCCGATCTGCGCCTTCCAATCTTCGGGCATCATTCGGCCGTGGCGGCTGTAGTAGTCGCAGTTGGCAAAATCGAAGGTATCGAATTCAAGCGGTATATCGTATTTCGTGGCGGCAGCTTTCAGAACCCGCAGCCCTTCGGGCACGGTCTCGACGCCAATCCCGTCACCGGCGATGACGGCGATGCGATGCGGTTTGTCTGTCATTGTCTTATCTCCTTCAACCGGAATGGCGATGCCGTCCGGGGATTTTCTGTCAGATCAGGAACCCGCCGGGGATCCGCAAAAGCAGCACGTCGTTCATGATCCACCAGAACACCCCGACGGTGACCATGGCGACGATGCCGCGTATCATCAGGGTCTTGGCTGGGACCGGATCATGTTCTGCGATAAAGGCCATGGCGATGAATGCGATCAGGCTGGTCGTGGCAAAGCCCAACACGGGGATCAGCCAGACCCAAAGGCCAAAGGTCACGACGACCAGAACCCGTCTGATCGAGGATGCGCCCTGTGCATCCGGCGTGGTTGCCGGATGTCCGCGGCCTAAAACGCCCAGCAGGATCAGCACCAAGCTCAACCCACCAAGCCCGAGCGTAATCGCGGTCGGAAAGACCGACCCCATGACCGACATGCCGCGCGCCTCGCGAAACATCACCGCGGCAATGACCACCAGCACGGCCGCGATGATGACGCCGGACCAGTCATGGCTGCGGGCGCGAACTGTCGGTTGAACCGGCGCGGTCTGGATGTTGGCCGGATGGCCTTCGGCCTGTGCTGCAACCGCGCCCAAGGGCACCTGCCCGCGCCGCTTTGCCCGCCACTCTGCATAGAATGGATAGGCCAGCGTGAGCGTCGCCGCCACGATGATGCCGATACTGATTGGCCGACCAAAGAACATGCCGCCAAGATTGTTCGTCGCATTGCCGATCAGATAGGTCTGCACGAACCCCTGTTCGGCAATCGCACCAAGTACAATGCCCAACACGATCGGCGACGCGTCATATCCATTGCGCCCCAAAATCCAGGATATCACGCCAAGACCGAACATGATCTGGGCGTCCTGCAGGTTGGAGTGGATGGCAAATGAGCCGATCACCGTCAGCAGCGCCACCGTGGGCACCAACATCGCCTTGGGCACTGCCACGACCGATTTATACGCATAGCGCCCGATCAGCAGCCCAACCGGCAACATGATCGCGGTCGCAATCAGCAGTCCGAAGATGAAGGTATAGACCACATGCCCTTCGGACGAAAACAGCGTCGGCCCGATCTTGATGCCCTGCACCAAAAGCGCGCCAAGGATGATCGCGTCGGGCGGCGTGCCGGGGATGCCCAGCACCAGCGTCGGAATGAAACCGCCGCCGACGGTCGCGTTGTTCGCCGCTTCGGTCGCGATCACGCCGCCGGGTTCGCCCTTGCCGAACTCGGATGAGCGGGGCGACGACCGACGGGCCTCGGAATAGCTGACCAGCCCGGCAATCGAGCCGCCTGCCCCGGGCAGAATGCCGATGACAGTGCCGATAATGGACGAGCGGACGACGTTGAATTTATCGCGCCAGGCAATGCCGAACGCTTCGCGCAGGCGCATGCCCTCATGGCCATGCTCGACTTTCAGATGCGGATCGCGGGTCGCCACAAGGTCAATAATGACCGGTACACAATACAGCCCGATCAGTGCCGAAACGATGTCGATACCGCCCAGAAACGCCGGGAATCCTGCGGTAAAGCGCACATCGCCACCGACAACTGCGACCCCGACCATCGACAGCAGCAGCCCGATACAGGCGCCGATCAGCCCCTTCAGCGTGTTGCCGACCGACAACGCCGAGATCAGAGTCAGTCCGAATAGGGCCAGCCAGAAATATTCCGGCGGCCCAAAGGCCAGCGCCACGCGCGCCAGCGGCGGAGCAAGGAAAAGCAGGCTGAACCCGCCGATCAATCCACCGACGACCGACGCCAGCGTCGCCAGCGTGACCGCCAGCCCGCCATCGCCGCGCCGCGCCATCGGATAACCGTCGAAAGTGGTGGCAATGGATGACGGCGTTCCCGGCGTGTTCACCAGAATCGCCGCAAAAGCTCCGCCATAGATCGCGCCGGTATAAATCGCTCCCAGCGCGATCAATCCCGCGGCGGGGTCCATTGTGAAGGTAAAGGGAACCAGCACGGCCACTGCCATCGTGGCCGAAAGTCCCGGCAAAGCGCCCACCACCGTGCCCAGCACCACGCCAACAACGGCGAGCATCAGGTTGAACGGGGTGAGCGCGTTCAGGAAATAGTCAAACAGCTCCATCACGGACGTCGATTACTTGCCAATGCCAAGCACTTCGGCCGCGCCTTCATAGGCCGCCTTCTGCTTTGCCATGAAGTCACCCATTTTGTCATAGGTGATGTCGGTCAGAACAAAGGCCGCGTCTTCCATCTGTTTCCGGAAGTCAGGGTTCTGGTTGATCTCTTCGATGATGTCGGAAACCCGGGTGCGCAGTTCTTCGGGCGTGGAGGCCGGAACCCCGACACCGCGATAGGCACCACTTACCAGATCATAGCCAAGCTCCTTGAAGGTCGGAACATCCGGAAAGGCTGGCATCCGCTCTTCGGTTGCGACGGCAAGCATCCGCACCTGATCGCCTTGCGACGCCAGTACGGTGGAATAACCCCAATAGCCCACTGTCTGGCCGCCCAAAAGCGCAGGCGTGGCAGTGCCGGTTCCCGAGAACGGAATATAAGTGGACTGAATCCCGGCAAGCCCGTCAAAGGTCACCTGTGCCACATGGTTGGCCGAGTTCACAGCCGAGCCCGCAAAGGTGGTCATCCCGGGGTTCGCCTTGGCGTATTCCACAAGGTCGGCCAGCGTCTCATAGGGGCTGTCCTTGGCCACAAGGAGCGCATCCGGCGTGTAATGGAACATATGCACGGGAACCAGATCGTCGGTCTTGTAGCCCACCTCACTCGCCATCGGCTGGAGGATGATGTGCGGCAGGTTGACCCCCATGATGGTATAGCCATCGCCCGCGATCCCGTTCAACTGCGACCACGCCTGCGCGCCGCCGCCGCCCGGCTGATACTGGACCACAACGTCCTGCCCGGTCACTTCTTTCCAATGGGCCTGCTGGAACCGCGCCGAGATGTCGGATTCGCCGCCTGCATTGAATGGAAGGATATAGGTCATCGATTTTGTCGGAAAGTCCGCCGCTGACTGTGCCGAAACCGGCATAGCAGTGGTCATGGCCAGCGTCGCCGCTGCCAAAATGGTTGTCTTTAAGAATCTCATGATTTCCTCCCAGAATTCATATAGTTGCAAGTTCTAGCTAACATGCTGGGCGAAGTTAAGCAGAAACGTCACCAATGGTCTAGCGCTTGAATGAGATCAAATTGAACCCGCAGCCCCAAGCCCAGGCAGCATTGATCGCGGCGCAGCCGAAGGTCAGCGCTGCGCGGTGTCCGCCATGACATCAGCCGTGACCGTGCCAAGATCGCGCAGGCCCAACTGGGCCAGTGTGATGCTTGTCTCCTCGGCCAGAAGCGTCGCAAGCTGCGCAAGCCCCCGTGCGCCGCCCGCTGCAATCGCAAATGAGAACGGTCGCCCGAGAAACACGAAATCGGCTCCCATCGCATAGGCTTTGACGATATCCTCGCCGCTGCGGATGCCGCTGTCATAGAACAGCGGAAATTCCGGCCCGACCGCCGTGCGGATTGCGCGCAGGGCCAGGATCGGCGCAGGCGCACTGTCAAGCTGCCGACCGCCATGGCTGGACACCTGAATCGCATCGACACCTGCACTTTTCAGCCGCAGCGCATCCTGCGGGTCAAGCACGCCCTTGACCACCAGCCTGCCCTTCCAACGCTCGCGGATTGCATCCAACACCGCCCAGTTCGCTGCGGCCCGGCTGCCGGTTCGGTCAAATTCGCCGAAAGCACCGCCGAAATTGGCCATCGTCGGCGCGCCACGCAGCAGTTGTGGCAGCGACCAGCCGGGATGACAGGCGAAATCCACGAACTGACGTGGCCCGATGCGAAACGGCATGGTGAACCCGTGGCGCAACTCACGCGGGCGACGCCCCACCTCGGGAACATCGACCGTCAGGACCAGCACGTCATACCCGGCCGCCTCGGCCCGGTTGATCAGCCCGTCCGACGATTCCCGTGCGCCGCTCAGGTAAAGCTGAAACCATGCATTCCCCTCGGCCAGTTCAATCATTTTTTCCAGCGAGGTGGAGGCCACAGTGGACACACCGACCGGCACATCATGCTGCGCCGCGAATTTTGCGAGCAAGGTATCGGCGGAAGGGTTTGCAAGATTGCACATCCCCATCGGACTGACCCCAAAGGGCAGCCGGGCGGTTCGGCCAAACAGTGGCATCTCGATGCTTCGGTGCTCTACGCCGTTCAGCACCCGGGGTTGCAGACGGATGGCGCGCAGTGTCTCGCGGTTCAGCCGCTCGCCGTGGCCGCTGCCTGCCGCACCGTCGATATAGTCGAACACCATCCATGGCAGACGTCGCCGGGCGATCCGGCGGGCGTCTTCGCTGGAATGAACCGTGGTGTCAAAAAACATCGCCGCGCCACCTTTCTGGATTGGTTTGCTGCATGTTAATCTCATGCAGGTCCTGCATTAATGCCGGATGCTGAGTCAGACCGCCAGTCAAGAGCGCACCCTTGCACTCGGTATCAAAGTCAGCCAACATCGATGTGCCGCCTTTTCGGGGTGGCAAGATATTCACTGCAAAATGGCCCGCAAAAGGCCATGCAGAAAAAACAATCGACAAGGGAGAAGTTTATGTTGATCGGGAAAAAGCTCGCGGCGATTGCGTTCGCCGCCGGTCTGGGGCTGGGCGTCGGGCTGCCGGCCTTTGCGCAGGACCTTACCGGCACGCTGAAGAAGATTTCCGACAGTGGCGAGATCGTCATCGGTCACCGGGAATCCTCTGTGCCGTTCTCTTATCTCGATTCAGACCAGAAACCGATCGGCTATTCGATCGACATCTGCGCCCGGATCGTCGATGAGATTTCGACCGAGCTTGGCAAGGAAATTTCCGTCCGTTACGTGCCGATCAATCCCAAGACGCGTATTCCCCTGCTGGCCAACGGCACAATCAATATGGAATGCGGATCGACCACCAACACGCTGACCCGTCAGCAACAGGTCGAATATCTGCCGACCACATTCATCACCGGCACGAAGATCCTGACCAAGACCGACAGCGGCATCAACTCCATCGATGATCTGGGTGGCAAGATCATCGGCCTTGCACCGGGCACGACAAATGATCGCGTGATCCGCGAAGAAGCCGAGAAACGCGGCATCGATGTCGATTTTCTGGTGGTGAACGACCACGCCGAGGGCATGCTGGCGCTTGAGACCGGTCGCGCCGACGCTTATTCGACGGACCACATCCTTTTGTTCGGCCTGATTGAGACGTCGAAAAGCCCCGATGATTTCGCGGTGGTCGGCGACTTCCTGTCCTATGACCCCTATGCCCTGATGGTTCCGCGCGACGACAGCGCCTTTGAGCTGATCGGCAAACGCGCACTCGCCAATCTGTTCCGCACGGGCGAGATCAACGACATCTATGCCAAATGGTTCGACCCGATGGGGATCGAACAGACGCCCCTGCTGCAGGCTGCTTTCCAGCTTGCCACCCTGCCGGAATAATCCGCCAAGGTTTCATCACAGGCCGGTCCGGGCAAATCCCGGCCCGGCCTTTTCTGACGACGCCGGGGGTAGGCGATGAACTATAATTGGAACTGGGCCGTCCTCTTCCAGGATCCCTATCTTGGCTGGCTGATCAGCGGGCTTGGCTGGACCGTGTCCGTTTCGCTGTGCGCCTGGGTCGTCGCCTTTGTGATCGGTGCGCTGATCGGTGTCGGACGGACCGTGAACAATCGGCTTATATCCGGTCTTTGCACCGCCTATGTTGAACTTTTCCGCAATGTGCCTTTGCTGGTCCAGCTTTTCGTCTGGTATTTCGCTATCCCGGAAATGGTGCCTGACGGGGTGGGTCACTGGATGAAGCGCGAGATGCCGATGCCCGAGTTCACCACGACGGTCATCGCTCTGGGGCTGTACACTGCGTCCCGCGTGGCCGAGCAGGTGCGCGCCGGTATCGACTCGATCCCAAAGGGTCTGAAAGCTGCGGCAAAGGCCAATGGGCTATCGGGCACTCAGGTCTACCGCTATATTCTTTTGCCGATCTCGTTCCGGATCATCGTGCCGCCGCTCACCTCGGAATTCCTGACCGTTTTCAAGAATTCGTCGCTTGCGCTGACCATCGGGCTGCTGGAACTGACGGCACAAAGTCAGCAAATCGCCGATTATACCTATAACAGTTTCGAAGCGTTCACCGCCGCGACAGTGATCTATATCTTCATAGCACTTGTGGTGACAGGGCTGATGCAGATCGTCGAAACGCGCACGGCCATTCCCGGCCAGTCAGGAAAGGGTGCCTGATGTCCGGCTTCGACTTCAGCGTTATCGTGAGCGCCCTGCCCTTCCTCTGGGAAGGGTTACAACTCAGCTTTCTGCTGACAATTCTGGCCATCATCGGGGGCTTGGGCTTTGGCGTCTTGCTGGCACTGGCACGGATGTCGGGGTTCCGACTGCTGTCCCTTGTTGCAGCGACCTATGTAAACCTGATCCGCTCTGTGCCGCTGATCCTTGTCATCTTCTGGTTCTATTTTCTGGTGCCGCTGGTTCTTGGCCGCCCTGTGGGGGGCTTTTATTCGGCACTGATCGCCTTTGTGATGTTCGAGGCGGCCTATTATTCCGAGATCATGCGGGCCGGTATCAAAAGCGTGGCAAAAGGCCAGGTTCAGGCCGGAAAATCCACCGGGCTTGGCTATTGGCGGATCCAGCGCCACATCGTGCTGCCGCAAGCCTTTCGTAATATGATCCCGGTTCTGGTAACGCAGGCGATCATCCTGTTTCAGGACACATCGCTTGTCTTCGTTGTCAGTCTGCGGGACTTCATGACCGCAAGCTCGATTGTCGCCCGCACCGAGGGTCGGCTGGTCGAGATGTATCTCTTTGCTGCGGTTGTATATTTTGTCATCTGCTTTGCCGGCTCACTGACTGTCCGCCGTCTCCAATCCAAGGTTGCCACATGATCGAAATTGACAACATCTCAAAAAAATACGGGACGTTTCAGGTCCTGCGTGATTGTTCGACATCCGTGGCAAAGGGCGAGGTGGTGGTGATATGCGGCCCCTCCGGCTCGGGCAAATCCACGCTGATTCAGTGTGTTAACGGGCTGGAACCGGTGCAGCAAGGGCGCATCACCGTCGATGGTATGAACGTCACCGACAAAAAAACCAACCTTACCCAGTTGCGCGCGCGCATCGGCATGGTCTTCCAGCATTTCGAACTTTACCCGCATATGAACGTTCTGGAAAATCTCTGTCTCGCACAGGAAAAGGTGCTGAATCGAACGCGGTCAGAAGCAGTCGCCAAGGCCGAAGCCCTGATTGAGCGCGTCGGATTGTCCGACCATATCCACAAACATCCCGGCCAGCTGTCCGGCGGCCAGCAACAGCGCGTGGCGATTGCCCGATCATTGGCGATGGACCCGATCGCGATGCTATTCGACGAGCCGACATCCGCGCTTGATCCCGAGATGATCAACGAAGTTCTGGACGTGATGGTTCAACTTGCCACCGATGGTATGACGATGATGGTCGTGACCCACGAGATGGGGTTTGCCCGAAAAGTCGCGGATCGCGTGGTGTTCATGGACGAGGGCCGGATCGTCGAGGACCGGAAAACCGAAGACTTCTTTTCGGACCCCGAGAGCCCGCGTTTGCGCGATTTTCTTTCGAAGATCCTTCAATATTGATTGCCCGGCTGTTCCCGCTGAATGTAACGCGTGAGACCATGAATACGGCGGGGATCAGCGGGCAAGAAAACGCGGTTATGCTGCCCCTATACCGGTCCTGATTAGGAACGGCGACGGGGCAGCAACAGCGGCGACCGGATAGATCAGGTGGTTGCGATCAACATCTCAGGCATCCGGCATTCGCACCAATTACTCAGCCGCCACAGCTCTCTTTTCCCGCAACACCCGCGCGGCGCCGACGAGATAGGCTGTTGAGCGTCTGACCTCATCCCATTGCCGGGTTTTCAGGCCGCAGTCGGGATTGACCCAGAGCTTGGCCGGATCGATCACCTCGGCCGCCTTGCGCAGCAGGGTTTCCATTTCCCCCTGTGCGGGCACCCGTGGCGAATGGATGTCCCAGACCCCCGGCCCGATCTGGTTGGGGTAATTGAAGTCAGCGAAGACCTTGAGCAGCTCCATGTCCGAACGCGATGTCTCGATCGAGATCACATCGGCATCCATGGCGGCGATGGCCGGCATGATGTCGTTGAATTCGGAATAGCACATATGGGTGTGGATCTGCGTCGCGTCCTGCACACCGCTGGCCGAAAGTCGGAAAGTGGCAACCGCCCAGTCAAGATAGTCCTGCCAGTCTGCGTGGCGTAAAGGCAGCCCTTCACGCAGGGCGGGTTCGTCGATCTGGATCACCTTGATGCCGGCAGCCTCCAGATCCGTCACTTCATCGCGGATCGCCAGCGCGATCTGTTGGCAGGTCTGAACGCGGGGCTGATCGTCACGCACGAAAGACCATTGCAGGATCGTCACCGGACCGGTCAACATGCCTTTCATTGGTCTGGGCGTCAGAGATTGGGCAAAGCGCGCCCATTCGACGGTCATCGCCTTGGGGCGAGAAACATCGCCATAGATCAACGGCGGCTTGACACAGCGCGTGCCATAGGACTGCACCCAGCCGTTTTTGGTAAAAGCAAAACCGGCCAACTGTTCGCCGAAATACTCGACCATATCGTTGCGCTCGAATTCGCCGTGGACCAGCACATCCAACCCGGCCTCTTCCTGCCATGCCACACATTCACGCGTCCGGTCCTTGAGAAACCTGTCGTATTCGACATCGGACAATTCGCCTTTGCGGTGGAGCGCCCGCGCCTGCCGGATTTCAGCCGTCTGCGGGAAAGAGCCGATTGTTGTCGTCGGAAAATCCGGCAGGCCAAGCTGCGCCTGTTGTTGCAGGATGCGCTTGGCAAATGGTGTTGCGCGGCGGCTGTCGGCTTGGGTTACACCGGCGGCACGTTCCTTGACCGCAGGCGCGTGAATCCGGGGCGAGGCACGACGCGTGGCAGCCGCCGTATCGGACGCGGCGAAGGCAGCGGCGACATCGGATTTCTGACCGTTCAAAGCGCGCGTCACGGCCACGATCTCGGTCAGTTTCTGTTGGGCGAAGGCAAGCCAGCCGCGCAGTTCAGCATCAAGCCCGGTTTCATGATCCAGATCGACCGGCACATGCAGCATCGAACAGGACGGTGCGATCTGCACGCGGTCGGCTCCGATCGCCGCAACCGCCCGTTCGGCGATGGCGAGACAAGCGGTCAGATCGGCGCGCCAGACGTTGCGCCCGTCGATCAGACCAAGCGACAGATGTTTATCGCCAATCGCCGCCAGAACATCGTCCAACTGATCCGGCGCGCGCACCAGATCCACATGCAGCCCCGCCACCGGCAGCGCGGCGGCAAGCGCGAGGTTGTCGCGCAGCGCATCGAAATAGCTGGTCAGCATGATCTTCGGGCCAGCATCGCTCAGCGCGCCATAGGTTGATTTGAGAGCATCCACCTCAGCCTCGGACAGATCCCGCGCAAGGATCGGTTCGTCGATCTGCACCCAGGACGCACCGGCACCGGCAAGCTGACGCAGCAGATCGCCGTAGGCGGCAATGACCTGTGGCAACAATGTCAGCGGGTCGAAGCCCGGTGTCTTGGCCTTGCCAAGCGCCAGCCAGGTGACCGGACCGACCAGCACCGGGCGTGTCTCGATGCCCAGAGCCTTCGCCTCCAGGAACTCGTCCAGCGGCTTGGTTGAGGCAAGTTGAAGGGTCATGCCTTCGGTGAATTCGGGTACGATGTAGTGATAATTCGTGTCGAACCACTTGGTCATTTCCATCGCCGGGGCGTCTTTGGTTCCCCGTGCCATGGCGAAATAGGTGCTCAGATCCGCGCCAGTGCCGAACCGCGCAGGCACCGCGCCAAGCATCAGAGTGGTGTCAAGCACCTGATCGTAGAGCGAAAAGTCGTTGGACGGAATCGCATCGATCCCGGCGTCTTGCTGGACCTTCCAATTTTGCGCCCGCAGATCGCTTGCAGATCGCTGCAACTCGGTCTGTGACGTCTCTTCGCGCCAGAATGACTCGATTGCGTGTTTCAATTCGCGCTTTGCCCCGATGCGGGGAAAACCCAGATTGGCTGCCGTGACCATGTTCCGTCTCCTGTTCGAAAGGGTATGGATGTATGGTTAGCTGCATTGTCCCATGACGTGAAATGATGATATGTCACCGGTTGATGAACCGGAGTCATGCCAAATGATCGACACACAGCCCCTTGCCATCCTGCGCGAGATCGACCGAACCGGCAGCCTGACGCTGGCTGCCGACCGTTTGTGTCTCAGCCAGTCGGCTGTCAGCCACGCCATCCGCCGTTTCGAGGCGCGCCATGGGGTCGCGCTTTGGCAGCGTGACGGGCGCGGTATCCGGTTGACGCAGGCGGGCGAATATCTGCTGGCGCTGGCGGTGCGTGTCCTGCCACAGTTGGATCACGCTGAGACCGTTCTCGATGCATTTGCCAAGGGGCGTCGCGGAACATTGCGCATCGGGATGGAGTGCCACCCCTGTCAGCAATGGCTGATGCGGGTTGTCGATCCGTTTCTGGCCATGTGGCCGGACGTCGATCTTGACGTCTCAACCGCCTTTCAATTCGGCGGCCTTGCAGCCCTGCTCGGGCACGAAATTGACGTTCTGATCACGCCCGATCCAATCGAGAGATCGGGGCTGAGCTATGTCCCGGTGTTCGGCTATGAACTTGTCGTTGCCGTGGCCGAGACGCATCCGCTGGCCGGGCGGGATGTGCTGTCACCGGCGGATCTGGCGACTGAAACGCTGATCACCTATCCTGTCGCGCCCGAACGGCTGGATATTTTCACCGGGTTTCTGGTGCCCGCCGGATGTCTGCCCCGCCGGCACCGCACTGTCGAGACGACGGATATGATGCTGCGACTTGTTGCGGCGGGGCGCGGCGTCAGCGCCATCCCCGATTGGCTTTTGGCCGAAAATGCAGCGCCCGACGGGATCGTTCCGCTGCATATCGGCGAAAAAGGTATTTTCAAAAGCATCCATCTGGGCACCCGCGGCAATGAACCGTCGCCAGATTATTTGGCCGGGTTCATCACGACCGCCCGCGCAACCGCGCTGTAACGCTGCGTGATCAAAAATCCCAATCCTCGTCCTCGGTCGCGACCGCCTTGCCGATGACATAGGACGACCCACTGCCGGAAAAGAAATCGTGATTTTCACTGTCGGGCGACAGGGCGGCAAGGATCGCAGGATTGACCTCGCAGGCCTGCGCCGGGAACAGCGCCTCATAGCCCAGATTTTGCAGCGCCTTGTTGGCGTTGTAATGCAGAAACGCCTTCACATCCTCGGTCAGACCCAACCCGTCATAAAGTTCGGCGGTGTAATGCGCCTCGATTTCGTAGAGATCGAACATCAGCGCAAAAGCAAAATCCTTGAGCGCGGCGCGTTCCGCCTCGGGCAGGCGTTCGGTCGCGCGCTGAAACTTATAGCCGATGTAATAGCCATGAATCGCCTCGTCGCGAATAATCAGGCGGATCAGGTCGGCTGTGTTGGTCAGCTTGGCGCGGCTGGACCAGTACATCGGCAGATAAAAGCCGGAATAGAAAAGGAAACTCTCCAGAAACACCGATGCGATCTTGCGCTTGTACGGATCGGCAGTGGCATTGTATTCCTGAAGGATCAGCCGGGATTTCGCCTGAAGATACTGGTTTTCCTCGGACCAGCGAAACGCCTCGTCCACCTCTTTGGTCGAACAAAGCGTCGAGAAGATCGAGGAGTATGACCGTGCGTGTACCGCCTCCATGAAAGCGATATTGGTCAGCACCGCCTCTTCGTGCGGTGTCTGCGCATCAGGGAGCAGCGACGGCGCGCCAACGGTATTCTGGATCGTATCAAGCAGTGTCAGCCCGGTCAGAACGCGGATCGTCAGAGTGCGTTCGTCTTCGGTCAGGGTCGCCCAGCTTTGCACGTCATTGGACAGCGGCACCTTTTCGGGCAGCCAAAAATTGACGGTCAGACGGTTCCAGACCTCAAGATCCTTGTCATCCTGAATGCGGTTCCAGTTGATCGCGCGGGGCACGGTGGTGGTATGGGTCAAGTCTTTCATGTCGGAACTCACAATGAACAGGAAACGCAGCCTTCGACCTCGGTCCCTTCAAGGGCGGTCTGTCGCAGGCGGATGTAATAGATCGTCTTGATCCCTTTTTTCCACGCATAGATCTGGGCGCGGTTGATGTCGCGTGTGCTGGCCTCGGCGGGAAAGAACAGCGTCAGGGACAGGCCCTGATCCACATGTACCGTCGCGGCTGCATAGGTGTCGATGATCGCCTCGGGGCCGATCTCATAGGCATCGCGGTAGAATTCAAGGTTGTCGTTGTTCATGAAGGGCGCGGGGTAATAGACGCGGCCGATCTTGCCCTCTTTGCGGATCTCGATCTTCGACACGATGGGGTGGATCGAAGAGGTCGAGTTGTTGATGTAACTGATCGAGCCGGTGGGCGGCACTGCCTGCAGGTTACGGTTGTAAAGCCCGTGTTCCATCACCGATACCCGCAGCTTTTCCCAATCCGCGCGTGTCGGAAGATCCTTACCGGCAAAAAGCGCCGTTACCGCGTCGCTTTCCGGCAGCCAGTCGCGGCTTGTGTATCTGTCGAAGAAACTGCCATCGGCATATGTCGACGCCTCGAACCCTTTAAAGCTTGCGCCCTTTTCGCGCGCCAGAATGTTCGACGCGCGGATCGCGTGAAACGTCACAGTGGCGAAATAGACCGAGGTGAATTCGACCCCCTCGGGGCTGCCGTAATGGATGCGTTCCCGCGCCAGATAGCCGTGCAGGTTCATCTGTCCCAGGCCGATGGCATGGCTTTCATCGTTGCCTTTGCGGATCGACGGAACCGAGTCGATGGCGGACATTTCCGACACCGCCGTCAGCACACGAATGGCGGTTTCGACGGTTGCGCCGAAATCCGGTCCGTCCATCGTCTTGGCGATATTGAGCGAGCCAAGGTTGCAGGAAATATCGGTGCCCATGTGATCATAGCTCAGATCCTCATGGAACGTGCTGGCCTCGTTCACCTGCAGGATTTCAGAACAGAGATTGGACATGGAAATGCGCCCCGCGATCGGGTTGGCGCGGTTCACCGTGTCCTCGAACATGATATAGGGATAGCCCGACTCGAACTGGATCTCGGCCAGCGTCTGGAAGAACTCGCGCGCGTTGATCTTCTTTTTGCGGATCCGCTTGTCGTCGACCATCTCGGCGTATTTCTCAGACACCGGAACTTCCGAAAACGGCAGCCCATAGACACGTTCGACGTCATGGGGCGAGAACAGATACATATCGTCGTTATTCTTGGCCAACTCAAAGGTGATATCGGGAATCACCACGCCAAGGCTCAGCGTCTTGATGCGAATTTTCTCGTCGGCATTTTCGCGTTTGGTATCAAGAAACCGCAGGATGTCAGGGTGATGCGCGTTCAGATAAACCGCGCCCGCCCCCTGTCGCGCACCAAGCTGGTTGGCATAGGAGAATGAATCCTCAAGCAGTTTCATCACCGGAATCACGCCCGACGACTGGTTCTCGATGCCCTTGATCGGCGCGCCATGTTCGCGCAGGTTGGTCAGCATCAAGGCCACGCCGCCGCCGCGTTTCGACAGTTGCAGTGCAGAATTGATGCTGCGTCCGATGCTCTCCATGTTGTCTTCCAGCCGCAGCAGGAAACAGGAAATCAACTCGCCCCGGCTTTGCTTGCCGGCGTTAAGGAAGGTCGGCGTCGCGGGCTGAAACCGGCCCGAGAGGATCTCTTCCATGAAACCCAGCGCCTGATCGCAGTCGCCCCGCGCAAGCGTCAGCGCGACCATGACCACGCGATCCTCATAGCGTTCGAGAAACCGTTTTCCGTCGCGGGTTTTCAACGTGTAGGAGGTGTAATATTTGAACGCGCCCAGAAATGTGGGAAAGCGGAATTTATATGCAAAGGCGGCGGCCCAGATCTGATGCAGGAAGGGCCGTGGATAGGCGTCAAGAACCGCCCCCTCGTAATATCCTTCTTCGACCAGATAGCCCAGTTTTTCATCCAGCGAGTGAAAGAACACGGTGTTCTGGTTCACATGTTGCAGGAAATATTGCCGGGCCGCCATTTTATCAGCGTCAAAACGGATGCGGCCCTCGTCGTCATAGAGGTTCAGCATCGCGTTCAGAGCGTGATAATCCAGCGACGCATTCACACCATTGTCGAGCATTCTGCCCTCCATAATTTATCCAGCCCGACACGAATGCGGGCAATGTCGGTTTCTGTTCCGACCATCTCGAAACGATACAGCACCGGCACGTTGCATTTGGCGGCGATCACATCGCCAGACAGCGCGAAGGTCGCGCCAAAGTTGCGGTTCCCCGCCCCGATCACCCCGCGCAAAAGTCGGCGTCGGGCTGGATCGTTGAGAAAGCGGATCACCTGTTTCGGCACTGCGCCGCGACCCTCGCCATCGGCAAAGGTCGGGCAGATCAGCACGAAAGGTTTAACCGGCTGTGGCATCGGATCGGCAGGCCGGACCGGAATACGATCGGCCTTCAGCCCCAGCGCCGCAACGAAACGCGCCGTATTGCCCGAAAGCGACGAGAAATAGACCAGCCCGCTCATCTTCGTTCAGACCAGTTGGCCGATCATATCCGGGCGAAATCCCGCCCAATGCGCATCGCCCGCCACCACCACAGGAACCTGCCGATAGCCCATGTCAGACACTTCCTGCATGGCCTCTGCATCCATCGTCAGGTCGATGACGCGGTAATTCAGCCCCCGCATGTCCAAAGCACGGGTGGTCGCGGTGCACTGCACGCAGCTTGGTTTCGAATAGACGGTGATCGTCATGCCCTTGTCCTTTTGTATTGTAGCAAAGGAAACAGGGGCGCGCAGGTTCCTGACCCTGACAGGGGCACAAACTCAAACACGTCCCCGGGCCCTCCGCCCGTGGTAGTCGTATCGCACTTGGGCAGGTCTCCTGGCTCACGGCTCGATCGCGCTGGCCCGCCTTCCCGGCGCATTTGCACCAGTGGTTATCGGACCATCGCTTGCCGCTTACAGTTGCGGGGGCAGCACCGGTGTTGCACCGGTTTCCCTCTTAGCCTGCGATACGAGTCGCAGGAACCAAAGCAACTACATATTGCGTCTATGTGACTGTGAGTGTCAATATACGGATTAGGCCGACCGGGGATTTTTGTAGCCCTGTTCGGAATCGGCGGCGCCAAAGCTGGTCATCCAGCCGTCATGAACAGGTTCAGCGGCTGAGCCAATCCGTGATCTTCTGCGCGAAATCTGTCGCCCGTGTCTGCGGGAAGAAATGACCACCATCGGGCAGCACGGTCAATGTGCTTCCCGCCAGCCGCTCATGCAATTCGCGCGCCAGATGAATCGGGACGATCCGATCGTCCTGCGCGCCGATCACCATCACCGGTTGATTGATCCGTTCCATCAACGGCGTGCCGTCGTGGCCCTTCAGCGCATTGATCCGCCTGAGTGTGACGCTCGGGTCCAGTGCGACAGCCGGTACGGGCGGTTTGAAATCATCAAGCGGAACGCGCAGAAGATTACCGAGCACCGGGTCAAGATCCGGGGCGCGGGTCAAAAGTTCATGCCGCAGATCAAACACCGCGCGCATATAATCATCTGCCCGCATCCATGTGCCTGACAGAACGACCGAGTCGACCTGTTGCGGATGTGCCGCCGCCATGTGTTGCGCAATGGCGCCGCCGGTCGAATGGCCAACAACCGCAAAGGGTTCATCGCCGAACACGCTTTGCGCCACGGCAAAGGCATCGGCGGCGAGCGTTTCGATAGTCCACTCTGCACCATCATCCGGCGTCGCGCCGCACGCCTTCTGATCGAAGACCAGCACGGAGAATTGCGCAGACAGTGTGGTGGTGATGCCATCCCAGAATCGCGCCTGTCCGTTCAGCCCTGAAACCATCAGAACCTTGCGCCCTTCTCCCGACAAGCGGTGAAAGATTCCGTGCGTTTGCGCGGTCATGCTGCTCTCCCGGGGATCATTGAACCGGGCTCGGCGATCAGCACATCCATGCCCATGGCGCGCACGTGTTCGGCGCCTTCGGGTGGGACCAGCATCCGACTGCTCCGGCCCAGCACCTGCCCATCCGCAAGAATCGGTTTGCCATGGGCAAAGCTTGCCACCGGCGTCAGCCGCGCCAGATCAATCACCGTCACATCGCCATCAGCACCCACGCCAAGATGCCCCTTGCGTGCCGACAGGCCCAGAACCCGCGCCGGGTTCATGCTGGTCTTGATGACGAAACCCTCCATGCTCAGCGCGTCCAGATGCACAAGGCCCAGACCGCGCGAACACAGGTCATTCCGGGGAATACCCCCGCCATCGGTTGCCAGTCCATCAATCGCATAGCTGCCATCCGCGCGCCGGGCCGTCGCCAGATGCAGGCGCGGCTCGGGCGGGTTGGCGTAAAAGCTGATGCCGATATCGGATTCGGCAGCCTGCCATGCAAGCAGCCCTTCGGGGCCACCTTGCAAGTGGTTGATACCGTCCTTCAGCACATGCACCATGGCCCAACCATCGCGGATCGCCTGCGCCAGACCTTCCTTGCTTGCCTCGAAGCCGCCGCGTTCCAGATTGCGCTGGGTGGCAACCGCTTCGGGCACGCCATTGGCGCATTTGCCCGAATTGCCGTTGATCGGCGCGAGATAGGATTCTGACCAGATGTTGGGATGACGGCCAAGCATTTCGATGGCGTCTTCCGCCTCGATCAGCGCCGAACCGTCAAGCCCGCGCGTATAGCTGTTGATATGCGGCAGATGCAGCGGATTGCCCGCCGCCAATTCACAGGACTGGCGCATCCCGTCGACATTCTGAGGCGTGTCGACAGTACCGGAATGGAAGGCAACATAGGCGCCCTCGTCCGCCGTCACCTGCATGACCCGGCCCGAGGCCTCGGCACTGAGCGGGAAGTGCCCGCCGAGGATTTTCAGGCCGATGGCGCCTGAAGCGCGGGCGCGGGCCAGCGTATCGCGCAACTCTGCCATGCCGGGATTGACGGATTCCACAGTATGACCCGGCCGCACATAATCGATGCAGGCGATGGTCAGACCGCAGCCCTGTTCGGCGGCAAATCGGGTCACACCGTCAATCGGTCCGGCCATGTCCAACGCGCAGGTCACGCCGGCGAGCGCCAGCATCCGGTGCCCCGCCGCGCCGCCCAGCCATGGCGACAAATGCACGTGGGAATCGATGATGCCCGGCATGACCACCATGCCTGTAACATCCCGCTCGATCTTTGCGCGCCCGGTCACATCGCCGACCTGCGCCACCTTGCCATCGGCAATCGCCAGATCGGCCACCCGGTTCACACCATTGGCCGGGTCAACGATCAGGCCGCCCCGCAGAATGACATCATATTCCATTGGCATGGCTAAGCTCCGTCGTCAGTTGAACATCATGTTGGGCAGGAAGGTCACGATCCCCGGCACCGCGATCAGCAGGATCAGGACAACAAGGTCACAGAGGATGAAGGGCATAACCCCTTTGTAAACATGCTCCACCCTGACATCTTTGCCGGCCGACCCCGCCAGACTGAAGGCGTTGAGCCCGACCGGCGGCGTCACCCCCGCAATCTCGTTCATCTTCATCGCGATGACGCAGAACCAGATCGGATCATAGCCAAGGTTGACGACGATGGGGAACAGGATCGGCAAGGTCAGCGCAAAAACCGCCGTCTGCACGATCAGCATGCCCAACACGAACCATGTCAAAAGGATCAGGGCGAGAATGAAGTGGCGGTGAACCTCCCAGCTCTCAAGGAACAGGGTCAGGTGGTATGGGATCCGCGACAGACCCAGAAAGCGGCTGAAAAACAACGCACCGACAATGATGAAAAACAGCATCGCGGTGATTTCAGCGGATTCGCGCAGAGCGCCGCGAAAGGTTTCAAAGTGGCGCAGCGGACCGTTGGCCAGACCGAAAACCAGCGTGCCGATTGCGCCGATGGCCCCGGCTTCTGTCGCGGTGAAAAACCCGGCATACATGCCGCCGATGACAATCGTTCCCAGCAGTGCAATCTGCCACAACCCGCCAAGTGCGCGCACCCGCTGGACTGGTGTCACGGATTTCTCTTCGTCCAGCATAGGCGCAAGTGCGGGGTTCGTCTTGGCCCGCCAGTACATCGAAATCGCATAGACGGTGGCGGTGATGACGCCGGGGACGATCCCGGCCATGAACAGGCGGCCGACGGAGGTCTCGGTAAAGATCGCGAACAGGATGAACATGCCGCTGGGCGGGATCATGCTGGCGAAAGTGCCCGAACAAGCAATGGACCCCAGAGCAAAGCTGCGATCATAGCCATAGCGGCGCATTTCAGGATAGGCGATGCGGCCAAAGACACTGGCTGTGGCCAGTGACGAGCCGCAGATTGTGGCAAAGGCGGCACTCCCGAACGAGGTGGCGATGGCGAGCGATCCGGGAATCCCCGCCGCGACCTTGTGGATCGACTTGTAGGCCTGTTCAGCAAACCCGCTGGCCGCCGCGAAGGCACCCATCAACACGAACAGCGGCAGCACCGTATAGGTTGGCGTCGCGATGGCCGAATACATCGTCTCGCCGACCAGTGACAGCGCCGCCTTTGAGTTCAGCAGAATTGCGACACCGCCAAAGCCAACGAGCAAAAAAGTCACCGCCAGATGCATGCCCAAAAGCAGCAGCGCCAGAAAGGCGACAATGGCGCCAATACCGACAATCGTAAAAAAATCCATGTTCAGGCGTCCCCGGTTTTGGTTGTGGGATCATCTGACCCGGCGCGGACAACGGTGCGAACCCCTTGACCGACATTGATAATAATTTGAACTAGATAAAGCGAAAGCCCGACAACCATCACGAACTTGACGGGCCAGACCAGCAAGGGCGTTGGCCCGGCGATTGCCTGCCGTTTGGAAAAGGACACCCCGGCGTTGATATAGACCGCATAGAGCACCACCGCCATTGTCCCGACAACCAGCAGATACATTGCCAGATCGACGATTGCGGCAGAGCGGGGCGACAGCTTGTCAAGGATCAGCTCGACCCGAACGTGGGCCTTCATCTTTTCGGCATAGGGCACGCCCAGATAGACGATGGCGATCATCACGAACATCGCACTTTCCGACACACCATAGATCGGCGTTCCCGTGGCGCGACTGATCAGATCGACAAGGATCAATCCCATCACGATCAGCAGCATCCAGCCGCAAAGTTCGGCCAGAATGTTGGTGAAAAAATCTATGACTTTGCCGAGCATCGGGCTCTCCGTTCAGGGTGGGGAAATCCCGCGCCGGATCGTCAGGATCCGGCGCGGGACAATCATTCAAAAACTACGTTAGCCGGTCCGATCAGCGATTGATCGCTTCACCAACAACCGTTTGGAACTGCTCAAGAATTGCTTCCGGATCAGCGACGCCTGCGGCCTTGGCTTCCTTGGCCCAGGTCTCGCGATTGGTCTGGACTTCGGGCAGATTTGCCATGGTTTCGACGTCAGCGTCTGACGCCATCACGATCGAATAACCAGCCTCTTTTTGCGCTGCGAGGATGTCTTCGATCTCTGTATCCCAGACCGAGGAGAACCTCTCACGCGCCGCTTTGGCGGCTGTGGCAAACGCCGCTTGCTGTTCAGGAGACAGTGCCTGAAATTTATCTTCGTTGATCGTGATGATAAACGGCAGGCCCAGCCACAGGTCAGGCATAAAGAAAATGTTCTGGGCGGCTTCGTCCAGGCTGGAGCGGTGAATTCCGTCGATGTTGGTAAAGACACCGTCGATGGCTCCGGTTTGCAGCCCCTGATAGACATCGCCCCAAGGCATTGAAACCGGCGTTGCGCCTGCACCTTGCAGCAGGTTCAGATACCAACGGCTGGCGGCACGCACCCGCAGATTTTTCATGTCCTCAACGCTGTTCACCGGCGATTTGAACGCGCCGGCAAAGGGCGTCACACCATAGGCATAGACGATGCGCTGGCCCTGATTTGCATATTCCTCGTTGAGTTCGGGCACGCGCTCGAACATCTGGTCGAAGGCCCACGCGATGCTTTCATAGTTCGACGGACCCTGTGGAAACAGGTTGTACGCGCTGTTGATCAAAAGCTGGTTCGGATAGTAGTTTGCGTTGATAAAGCCCATATCGGCCACACCGTCGCGCACACCGCCCAGAATTTCCGAGCCTTCCAGCAGCGACGAGCCCCAATAAGGCACAATACCGATTTCGCCGTTCGAGGCTTTGGTCAGTTCTTCAAGAAAGATCGACTCTGCCTCGCCGCGCATGTTGTTGGGCGGAGTATTGGTGGCAAAGCTGAGTGTGACGTCCTGCGCCATGGCGGCGGTTGCTGTGGTCAGGCCAAACGCCAGCAGTGGCACGGCAAAACGCGCCGTTGAAATAAAGTTCATGTGAAGTTTCCTCCTTGGTGGCGGACATCTCGTCCGCACAATTCTGGGAAGATAGTCGGATGCCCCGTAAAAAGCCTCGGACTGCTCAGATGGATGTCGGCCCGGAACCGGACCTGAAAATGCGTGTTGCTTCCCTCGCCCGCACCGAACCGACTCTTCGGCTTGTCGTCAATACTTTTACTAATTTTAATTTTCAGTGTGGTCCGGCCTACTTGCCTGCAATCGAGGCAAGAATCCGCGACAGCATCTCGTCGCAGCGACGCAGCTCTGACGCCTCGATGAATTCATCGGGCTTGTGGGCCTGGTCAATCGAACCGGGGCCACAGACGACGGTTTGCACGCCAGCCTTGGAAAAATGGCCTGCTTCGGTGCCAAAATCCACTTTGCCCGCATTGCCCTTTTGATCAAGGAAGCCGCTGATCCAGCCGACAATTTCAGAATCCGCGGGCGTTTGCAGTGCCGGATAAGCGTTGCTCTGTTCGATCTCGATGTCAGCCTGTGTGTGATTTTCGCGCGCCTCACCGACAATCTTGTCTGCGCTCTTGCGCAATTCCTCGATGATCGGACCGGGTGCGTCCTGTGGCAGGTGGCGCAGTTCAAAATCAATCACGGCACTGTCCGGAACGATGTTCAACGCACTGCCACCGCTTAACTTTCCGACATGGAGAGTCGAATAGGGCATCGGAAATTCGTCGTCGTGCGCACCATTTTGACGCAGATCGTCCTGCATCGTGCGGATCGTCTGGATCAGATCCGTGGCCAGATGCAGCGCATTGATAAACTTTGGAGCCAGGGAGGAATGCCCCGCCATGCCCGTGCAACGCGCTTGCAGTGTTACCTTGCCCTTATGTTCGGTGATCAGCTTCATTTCTGTCGGTTCGCCGATGATGCAAACCCTTGGCAAGCCGATGGTCGGCTGCAACTGGTCAATCATATGGGCGATGCCAAGGCAGCCGACTTCCTCGTCGTAAGAGATCGCCAGCTTGAACGGTTCGCGCAACTCGAGTCGCGAGGCCCGGTCCGCCGCAGATAAGGCGCAGGCCAGAAACCCCTTCATGTCACAGGTGCCACGCCCGTACAGGCGCCCGTCCCTTTGCGTCAGCGAAAACGGATCACTGCTCCAGTCCTGACCGTCGATCGGCACCACGTCGGAATGCCCAGAAAGCATCACCCCACCCGTCCCTGGCCCGATGCTCGCGAATAATCCGGCCTTGGTGCCGGTCGAATCGAGCACCCGGTGGCAGTCAAAGCCGCGCTCCTCCAGATAGGTCTGGACCCAGTCGATCAATGCCAGATTGCTGTCGCGGCTTACGGTCGCAAACCCGATGAGCTTTTCAAGGAGTTCGATCGTCAATGTGTTTTCTGTCACCAAGCTGTCCTATCTGCTGAGCGGCCGATAAAACATCTCGATCAACGCAAGACCAGTCGAATCGCCGTATGGCACCAGTTTTTCTGCAACGGATCGAAATGGCAGACACCGGGTTCCAAATGCCGTTGAAATATCTGATATTGTGCCAAAGTGAATTTGGTGGAGAGACGTGAAATGAGCCGTGTAATCAAGGTGGGTGGTGCGCAACTGGGGCCGATTCAACGTGCCGAAAGCAAGGAATCCGCAGTCGCCCGGATGGTCGCATTGATGGAGCAGGCACATCGGGAAGGCTGCACTTTTGTCGTGTTTCCCGAGCTGGCGCTGACGACGTTCTTTCCGAGATATTACGTCGAAGATCCCACCGAGTTCGCGAAGTTCTATGAGCGCGAAATGCCCAATCCGGTCACTCGCCCGCTGTTCGAGAAATCGGCCGAATACGGCATCGGCTTTTATCTGGGCTTTGCAGAACTGGCCGAGGAAGACGGCAAGACGCGGCATTTCAACAGCTCGGTTCTGGTCGATCAAAGCGGTCGGGTCGTTGGAAAATACCGCAAGGTCCATCTGCCCGGACATGGTGAATTCGATCCAGAACGCAGCTTCCAGCACCTTGAGAAATACTATTTCGAACCGGGTGACTATGGGTTTCCAGTCTGGCGCAGCATGGACGGGATTTTCGGAATGTGCCTTTGCAACGACCGCCGCTGGCCGGAAACTTACCGCGTCATGGCGCTTCAGGGTGTGGAATTCATCGCGCTTGGTTACAACACCCCTTCCGTCAACTCGCAAAGACCCGAAGAGCGCGGAGATGAGCGGATTTTCCACAGCGATCTAACCGTACAGGCGGGCGCCTATCAGAATGCAACCTTTGTCGCCGCCATTGCCAAGGCCGGAAATGAGGACGGAAATCCGCTGATCGGCGGCTCGATCATCGTGCATCCCAGTGGCCGGGTCCTCGCCCGGGCCGAGACGGAAGAAGACGAACTGATCACCGCGGTCTGCGATCTGGACGATACGATATTCTACAAGCAGACAATCTTTGATTTCGCCCGCCACAGACGCCCCGAACATTACACCCGGATCGTTGAGCAGACCGGAGTCATTCTCCCGGATTAAGCGCTGGCGCGCGGGCACACGTCACAAGACAATACAATCAATATCTTGTGACGTGTTCCTAAACCGAAAACCACGCTTACAATCGACAAGGCTTGATTTTGTCGCAAGGGTTGGCACCCTGCGCTCTCGGCAATCTGGCGCGACACCTGCGTTCTTTTGCGCAGTTGATGTGTCAGAGCAGACTGTACAAATCAGCTCGCTGTCTTGGCGGGCTCTTCCTCGTCGGCCTTGACGGCGCTCTTGGCGCGGCGGGCGACGGTTTTGCCTTTTTCGTACTGTTCGTCATAGAAACGGCGCATCTTGGTGGCGTTGAAATCCAGCAGCGTGCCGCCCTCTTCATAATGGTTGGCGATGGATTTCCCGACGGCGTATGTTGACGCGCCGGCCACAACGGGCAGGGATACCATGCCGATCATCCAGCCGATGCCCGGGATCATCTTGGTCGCGCTGGCGGCGACGATATAGCCCGCGCCATAGCCGAACACGCCCCCGGCCAAAGCGAAAATCACCTTGCGGCCCAGATTGTCCGAGAACGGCTTGTCGTATTGTTCGGACAATTTCTGGATCATCCGCAGCTGAATCGCGACCACAGCGGCGATGTCGAAAAAGGCAACCGGCACAATGCTGGCCGCGACCGAGGCAATCACGTAATCCTTGATCAGGTTCTCGGCGATGATGTTCTGGGCGAACTCATGCTGCACGAGCGCTTCGGTGGCATGTTCCGTCGCGGTTTCTTCGATATTGACTGTCATAGAGTTCTCCTGGACTTAAACTGGCTCCAAAGCCGTGAAGGACCTGGAGTAAGGCGTGATCATCCCGCCCTGATCGAGGCCTCGCCACCCTAGCTTCGTGACCGGGCTGCGCAAAGACATTTTTGCAGTAAATTCAGTGGCGATTTCGCAATTCCGACTCTGAGGACCGTTTATCTTCCCGCCGGCGCACCATCCGCTTGGGCGGTTGCGCCGCGAGCAGTGCAATTACCCCCACGAGAGGGCTGAACAGAAACGCGATAAGGAAATTCCCGCCGAATCCGAACCGAGTGTCGCGCCCCAACATTCCGATGATCCAGCTTCCAACGGCCCAAAACAGGAATATCCAGGGGTTTATAAAAAAGGGCATGGCGCGACTTTCATCAGGTTGCGTGATATCCAGCTCGGCCTAGCGGCGACCGATCTGGGGAACCATATCATCGGGAAGCGGTATCGAAAAGGATTTCACGGTGTGGAAATTGCGGCCGTCATGGCGCACGATATAGGCGTCGGTGTCCACAATCGCTCCGTTAATATCGAATAGAAGCGGTCCGGTCACGCCAACGAACGGGTCTTTGAAACGCGAAACCTTTATCGTATCGGCAAGGTCGCGCCCGTTGATGTTGCCATTGCGCGCAATGGCGTCATGCACCAACATCACGGCGTCATACCCAAGCGCCGCTTCCAAATCGGGCAGCCGGCGATTTATCGTTTGATATGCTGCGGCGAATTCCTTTGCCGCGTCCGACGCAGGTTCGGCATCGAAAACCGACACCCCGATAACGTCATTCATTGCCTCATTGCCCACAGCGGTGACCATAAGATCAGAGTAGAGGTATTCCATACCAAGAATCGGCATCTTCAACCCCAGATCGCGCGCCTGCCGGATAAAGCGGGCAGTCTCGAGCGGATCGGATGTGACAACAAAGAACGCGTCGAAATCCTCAGGGCCAAAGCCCGTGTTGTCGAGGATATACAACAAAAGCTGCCCGATGGAGCGGCTGCTGTCGCCCAGATGGCTGCGATAGACGATATCCCCATCCAAATAGGCCGCCGCCTCTTTGAAGAATTTGGTGGTTTCGCGCCCGTATTCAGATTTATCCGACAATAGGACGAAACGTTTCAACCCGTTGAGATGCGCGTATTGCGCCAGCATCTGCGCATTCGCGGCGTTGTTCGGCACCAGCGCAAACACCGTGTCGAGGCTGTGGTTGGTGAATGAGGTTTCGGTCGCATGGGTCGAAAGATACAGCACTTGATTGCGGTCATAAACGGCGCTGGCGGTGATTGCGGCGTTTGATCCGGTGTGCCCGATCACTGCCAGCAGATCCTTCTTCACAACAATTCCGTCTGCCAGCGTCAAAGTTTCCTTGACCACCCGCTCAAGTGGCTTTCGCTGTGTCACCAAGGGCTCGACAGCCAGTTCCAGAACAACCGGACGGCCCAAAATACCGCCGAGTTCGCCATTGATCCGGTCGATGGCCATCATCGCTCCGTTGAAGAAACTGCTGTCGTCATCGTCTCGGTCGTGGACGGCGACGATGCGATAGGTGTCATCCTGCGGGCCGATCAACCAAACTTGAGCAACCGAAGCACCGCGGCCAATGCTACCGCTTCCCACCACGGCCAAAACCGCCGCCACGGCAACAAAGATCGCTGCGAACAGAACCGCGATACGGCGCCAGTGAAACCCCGCGGGTGACAACGCCGGTGCGGCGGGCGCATGTTCAAGCGTCATGCAATCACCTGTCGCCGCCAAGGATCAAAGGCAATCCATCAGGGCCGCTGCCGATCACCACGGTCTTGGAATTGGGCGAAGCCGCCAGATCGCGTGTCGCCTGTATCCCCTGCCAACGCAGCAGATCGGCGGTGAGGCTTTGTTTTATGATGTTTTGATAGCTTCTGATCCCGTCGGCCTCGATTGCCTTGCGCTCTGCTTCCTTACGTTCGATCCCGATGCGGTACTCATAGGCCTTTTGCTCTTCAGAAAGGGTCAGCTTGCGCTCGACCGCGTCGCGCACTGTGGGGGGCAGTTTCACGCTGCGCACCAGCACGTCATCGACGATGACATAGCGGTCTTCGGTGTTGGTAAGGCTGCTCACGACGATGGTTTCAAGAAACCCACGGTCGCTCGTGTACACTTGTTCCGGCGTGTACTGCCCCACCGCGCGGCGCAGCACGGCTTCGGTCTCGGGGAAAAGGATCTTGTTCAGGTAATCAGGCCCCACCGTAACGTGCAACAGCGGCAACATGCGCAGATCGGGCTGATAGCGCACGGCGATTTCCAGCTCGATCGGCAGACCACCCTTGGTCAACATGGTATAGCCACGTTCGCGGGTTTGCAGGCGCACATTATACACCGTCATGACGTTCCAGGGCCAGATGACATGAAGCCCCTCGCCATAGATCTCGTCCATCTCGGTGCCGTTGGACCAGCGATAAAGAACGCCGGCCTCGCCCGAGTGAACGGTTATGACGATGCGGTTCCAGAACAGCCCAAGCCCGATGCCGATGCCGATCAACAGGACCAGAAGATACAGGCGCATCCGCCCCCCGAAGGTTGCTTTCCGGTCGACAAGATCATCCTCGTATTCGTCGTCATAGGTCATCGGGCAAGACGCCCTTCACACACCGCTGGAAAACGGCACTGGGGCGCGTTGTCATACTTCATCTCTGTCTCAAATCTCCCAAACGATACGGTGCGACGGGTGCGCCTGGGCCAATCGTACTGCGCGGTGTTCATCATGTTTCACCGGCGCTTCGCAAAAGGTTTCGGTCTGTGGTTTGTCGCAGCACACCATGAATTGCGGAGGACCATTTAACAAGACAGGGTTTGGCGATGATCGAATAATGGTCCGCCTCGACCGGATGCACCGACAAAGGCGCACCGGGCAGCGCGCGCCAACCGGTCTGGGACAATTCCCCGCCGTTTTGCGTTGCACAGAACAGGGTCGCGGGAACGGCACGCGCTGTGATCTCGTGGCGCGAAACGGCTTGCACGTTGGTGGCAAAGACGCGGTAGAGCCGCGCGATCATTGCGCCATCGGCACCGGGCAGGACACTCTTCACGCGTGGTAAGGTCAGAGCAGCGGCAACCGGGTCTTCTCCGTCAAACAATTCCACATCCTCGCCAAACAGATCGCGCAGGAACGCCCGGCCCAGAACGTGGGGCGACGCATCTTTGTCCTGCGCTATGCTGCGATCCATCCGGGCCAATGCTGCGGGCGTATAGCTGTCGATCATTCCCAAAAAGGCGATGCTTTCGCCCGCCTCGACAGATTGCCGGGCAATCTCATGGGCGATGATCCCCCCGATTGACCAGCCGATAAGCGTATAGGGCCCGTGCGGTTGAACATTGCGAATCTCGCTCAAGTACAGCCGCGCCATGCCTTCGATCGATGCGGGCGCGGTTTCCTCCCCCCGCTCCAGCCCGCGCGCACGAATGCCGTGGATCGCACGCCCATCGTCCAGCGCTTCAGCCAGCGGGGCATATTGCGACACAGAGCCGCCCACCGGATGCACAAGAAAAACCGGCGGCAGGGCGCCATCGCCGTGACGAAGCGGCACGATCAGCGATCCGCCGCCAGTCCGCGCGCCGCCCCTGATCCGCAACAACGCCGCCTGAGCGGGGATGCGCGGCGCTTCGGCCAGATCGAACACCGACAGACGCTGGCCGAACCTGTCGGCGATGGCTTCGATCAGGCGCACGGTCAGCAGACTGTGGCCCCCCGCCTCTTCAAAGGTTTCATCAGGATCTACGCTGTCGCGACCCAGAACCTCGGCCCAGAGCGCGGCAAGGTCGCGTTCGATCCGGTCATCCTTTGCAGTCGGCACAGCCGTTTCCTGTGCCGTTTCCTGTGCGTTCCGTGGACGAGTCAATGCGCCACGGTCGGTCTTGCCGCTGACCATCTTCGGGAGCGCGTCCTGTGTCACCCAGTCCGAGGGCAGCATGTGGCGCGGCAGCCGCGCCGCCAGTCGTTTGCGCAAGGCAGGCATATCGAACGCCGCGCCGCCGGTGGCGATGTGGGCGACGATCTGCGCATCACCCGCGCGGTTCGCCGTGACGATGACGGCGGCGTCGGCGATACCGCACGCAAGGATCGCCGCTTCAATCTCGCCTGTCTCAATTCGGTGTCCACGGATTTTCACCTGATCGTCGCTGCGGCCATGAAAAAACACAGTTCCCGCCGTATCCGGGCCAAACGAGGCCAAATCACCGGTCCGGTACAGAACCACATCACGCCCGCCGATCCGCTGGATGGCAAACCGCTCGCGCGTCAATTCCTCGCGTCCGTGATAGCCTATGGCAAGCCGGGGACCGCCAAGGAACAGCTCTCCTGCTATGCCATCGGGCACCGGGTTGCCGTGCGGATCAAGGATATGCACTTCGGTGCCCGGAAGTGGACGACCAATCGGCACCGAACGCCCGTCATCGCGCCGGGTGACCGTGTGGATCAGGGCGGTCACCGTCGCCTCGGTCGGGCCATAGGCATTGATCAGGCGCAGGTTTTCAGGTGCCATGCGGATGAAAGCGGCGGCCACCTCGGGCGGCAATGTTTCGCCGCCGACAATCATCAGCCGCAGCTGCGTCGCGCTGATATCCGCACCGTTGCGTGTCCAGCTGCGCAACAACTCATGCAGATAGACCGGCGGCAAATCGGCAACCGAAACCCGGCGATCGCGCAGAAAGGTCAAGAATGCCTCACCCGTGGGCAGCTCTGCTGGCCGCAGGATCAGACTGGCTCCAACGCTCAGCGGCGGCAGGATCTGTTCGATTGCCGTATCGACGGCCAGCGGGGCGAATTGCAGCACCCGATCCCCCGACCCCAACCCATAAGCCTTGGCGACAACGGCACAATGGTGCGCCAGTGCACCATGCCCGATCACCACGCCCTTGGGCGTGCCGGTCGAGCCGGACGTATAGATAATATAGGCCGGATCCTGAGCAGCCACCCTCGCCCTTGGCAGTCGCGCAAACCGGGCCGCAAGGCCGGGCCGTTCACCCGCAATGTCGATCACGGCCCGGCCATCGGGCATAAGCGGGGCGATCCGCGCCACCAGATCACCCTGCGACATCACACAAGCCAGATCGGCATCGCGCAGGATGAACGACAGCCGCGCATTCGGGAATTCAGGATCAAGCGGCACCCAAACCGCTCCGATGCCCAAGGTTGCCAGCAGTGTCGCAATGGCATCCCTGCCCCGCGGCAACAGGACCCCGACACGATCGCCAGCTTTGATCCCGCGCCGCGTAAGAAGACGTGCAAGATGTTTCACCCGTAATTCCAGCGTGCGAAAGCTGATGGTCGTGTCACCGTCGACCATCGCCACCGCGCCGGGCGTCTTTTTCATCTGCGCGAAGATGGTGGTATGGACTGGCGGTGCGGTCTTGCCCCCTGCGACCGGGGCAAAGGCAAGCGCACGCTCAAGCTCGGGCGCAGTGAGCAGCGGCATGCTGCCTACGGCGGTGTGACCGGCGTCAGGACCACAGCGCAATACCTCTTGCAGATGGGTGACGAAACGTTCGACACCCCGCGCCTCGTACCGGTTGGCATCGTATGCTGCAGAAATGCGCAGCCCACCCGTTCCGTTCACCACCTCGATATCAATACCCGTCCCGCCAGATTGGCGAATGTCGGGCATATAGCATAGATCGCCCCGCGCCATGACTGCCAGATCCGCCGGATCGAAACCAAAGTTCTGGTAGGCAAAGCTCACCCGCCACGGCGGCGCGCCCGCGCTGGTTCCGCCCCGGACGCGGGCGATTTCGGCGAAGGGGTAGTCTGCATTGGCAAGCCCGGTGTTCATTTCTCCGTGGATCGACTGAGCCAGAGTGGCAAATAGCGTCTCGGGGGCGATGGACAGGCGTGGAGTGATCGTGTTGGCGCAATATCCCACCGTCCGGGCAAACCGGCGCGCCGGACGGCGCAGGGTTGGCACGCCCACCACGATGTCAGTTTCGCCGCTATAGCGGTGCAGAACAACCGCGAGCGCCGCAAGGGCCAGAGAGGCCGGGCTGATCCCCAGATCCTGCGCCGCCGCGATCAGTCGTGTTCCGACGTCCGGCGGCAGGGTACCTGTGACGATGCGGCTATCGGCGGAAATATCGGCCCCCACAACCCGCTCGAACGGCAGGTGCAGCGTCGGCGCGGGGGAATCGAGACGGTTCAACCAATGGCGGCGCTGCGCCCTTCCCCGTTCGGATGTGATGAATTCCGCCTCCCATCCGGCGAATTCCGCGTAATCCGCGCCCACGGTGGGTTCAGGCAGGGGGCCACCGGCGGCAAAATGCTCATAGGCTGTCCAGAAATCGGCGGTGATCACTGCCGAAGATGTGCCGTCGGTGGCGATGTGATGGACGACGATCAGGACGATGCTTTCATCAGGGTCCAACGATCCGCCGATCAGATGTTCGATGCGCAGCACACCTGCGCTCAGATCAAAGGGGGCCGCGACGCGACGGGCGATCAAAACAGCAAGATCCATCTCTTTGGGGATCGCGACCGGGCATAGCGTGGGAGCCTGCACCACAGGCGCCATGATCAACCCGCATTCCGTATCGTCGACGCGCGCGCCAAGGATCGGGTGCCGTTCGATCAGCCATGCCATCGCCAGCCCAAGTGCCTCGTGGCTCAGGCCGCGACCGCGAAACGCCAGCGGAACGTTGTATTCGGCACTGTCTGGAAAAAGCGTCTGATTCACCCAAAGCCCCTCCTGCGCGGCGCTCAGCCGTTGGCGGGCGGGGGGTGCAAGACTTTCGGGCGGATCGGCCGGAGCCTGAGCCGACACATGCGCGGCAAGCGCATCGGGGGTTGGGTAAAGATCGACGTCCGCTGGGGTCAGGGCCAGACCAAAGGCCCCCTCAATCTCGTGAAACAGGCGGGTGCGCACCATGGAATCGGCCCCCAGATGCTCCAAACGCTGTGATGTATCGATGATCTCGGCTTTTATGCCCAGTTCGGCGGCGAGGGTTCGTCGGATCAGCGCAAGCGGCGAGATTTTTGCATCCGCCGATGGCGCCTCGCCCGGTTCGGGCAACCAATGACGATCCCGCGCAAAGGGATAGCCGGGCAGGACAACCATCGCGCCCTCTGACGCTACGGGATGTGCCGTCGATTGTAGCGGCGTGTCACCCGCCAGCGCGGCAATCAGATCGGGCAGGTTGCGGGCGGTGAAATTGGCGCGACATTCAAAATTCTCACGCCCATATTGCAGGGTGCGGGCCAAGGACTCGGGGCAGAGATCGGGGTGTTTGCGCAGATGGGCGGCGAGTGTCTGGCGCAGGACATCCAACCGTTCGGGCGTGCGGGCCGACAGGGGGAAAGCCCGGATCGCCGGTTCGGTCCGTGCCAAGACAGGTCCGGGCGGTGCTTGTTCCAGGATCAGCGCGACGTTGGAACCGCCCGCTCCGAACGATTGAATCAGCGCGCGGCGCGGCTGTTCGACCCCGTCAATCATCCGGGCGGGCCAATGCGCACCCACGATCTGCGGTGTCAGCGGCAGGCCGTCGAACCGCCCGGCCTCTGCGGCCCGGGCAAAGCCGCAGGACGGAAAGAGGCGACGATCCTGCAATTGCAACAGCACCTTGGTCAGTTGCGCCAACCCCGATGCCGCCTCGGCATGGCCGATACTCGCCTTGACTGAGCCAAGCGCCGGCGGCGCATCGCCAGAATCGGCGAACACTTGCGCCAAGGCGCGCAGTTCGATCGCATCGCCAAGCCGCGCGCCGGTCGCCGCCGCCTCGACATATCCGATGTCGCTGGCATTGATGCCCGCCGCGTCCAGTGTTTCACCAATAAGTTGCGCCTGCACCCCGGCGTCGGGCACCGCAAATCCTGCCGAGTGGCCCGCGTGGTTGGCCCGGCTGGCCCGGATCACCCCGAGCACGCGATCCCCGTCGCGCAGAGCGTCGGTCATCGGTTTCAACAGCACCGCGCCCACGCCCTCGGATGGCAAATACCCATCGCCATCCGGCGCAAAGGCGCGACTGTCCGGTCCGCTGCCTGCCAGCCCGCCGCGGCTGAGCATTTCGAACTTGGCCGGGTGGATCGACAGGTTCACGCCCCCCGCCACAGCCAGCCGCGATTCCCCCGAGGCAAGGCTTTGGCAGGCCTGATGAACCGCCTGAAGCCCCGCCGAACACATGCTGTCGACGGCCACGCTCGGCCCTTGCAGATCAAAGAAGAACGAGGCCCGGTTGGCGATGCCCGCATAGGACGACAGCGCCAGCAGGTTGCGCGTTTCCAGATCACCGGCCAGCCCGGGATACTGGTTATACATCGCGCCGACGAACAGGCCGACGCGCCGGTCATAACGTTCGCCAAGCGCGGCCCGGGTCAACCCGGCGCGCTCGAACAAGTGCCAGACGGTCTGCAAAAACAACCGCTCCTGTGGATCGGCCAGATCGGCGGCACGCGGGGTATAGCCAAAGAATTCCGCGTCGAACCTGTCGATATCGCTTAAGAAACCGCCCCATTTGCAATGGCTTGCCCCCGGCTCACCCTTCTTGGTGGAAAATCGTGGGATAAGCGCCTGCCGCTCGAGCGGCAGTTCGGTGATGCAATCGCGCCCCGTGCGCAGGGCCTCTGCAAAGGCCTCAATGGTGTCAGCGCCCGGATAGCGCCCGGCGACCGCAATGATTGCCACGTCGCCGGAGCGGGTCACGTTGGCCGCAGCGCGGGCCGTGGCCGGTGGCGTCGCTTCGGGCAGGCTGCGTCCCGCCAGTTCGTCGGCGAGCCGTGCGATTGTCTGGAATTCGAACAGCAGCGTCGGTGACAAGGCGCCAAAATCGGGTTCCAGCGCGGCGATGATATCAAGCGCCGAGACGGAATCGACGCCAAACCGGTCTATGGTTTCATCCGGTTTCAGATGGTCGGGCTTTACGCCAAGGATGGTGCAAAACGCCCGCTTGATCACCGCCACGACATCATCGCGGGATTTTGTCACGGTGGCATCAAGGGTTGCACGGGCAGGTTGCGCTGCCTTTACGGGGGGCTGCATCAATGCGCGCAGACGCTCATGATCGCCGTCCAGCACCAGCACCTGATTGTCAGAGCGGCGCGTGAGGATGGCGCGCAGGCCCTCAAGGGCCGGGCCGGTTTCCAGCGGGCGCACACCCACCGCACGTTCGACCCCGGCGATGGCGCGTGCGTCCATCCGCATACCCCCGTCGCGCCAATACGGCCAGTCGATGGCAACGCAATGCCCCTGCCGTGAACCGCGCGCATTTCGCAGTTCGGCGAACCGGTCGAGAAATGCGTTGGCGGCGCCGTAATCCCCCTGCCCCGGATTGCCCAGCGCGCCAGCCACCGAGCCGAAAAGCACCATGAAATCCAGCGCCCTATCACCCAAGGCATCGTCCAACGCCAGTACTCCGGCCACTTTTGGCGCAAGAACCGAATGCAGCGTCTGTTCGGATTTACCCGCCAAGAGACCATCACGGGTGATGCCCGCGCCGTGGAACACGCCGGTTATCGGACCCGAGAGATCTTCAATCCGCTGCACAAGGTCAGCGACGGCCAGCCGGTCAGTGATATCTACGCGAGCGTGGTGAACCGTAGCGCCAAGGCTGCGGATTTCTTCAAGCCGCACTTCGCCCGCCGCATCCAGCGCCGAACGGCCGGTCAGCCACAGGGTTGGGGAAACGCCGGCGGTGGCGATTTCCTGCGCCACATGCAGACCGATCCCGCCTGCCCCGCCCGTCAACAGATAGACGCCGCCCTGCCGCCAGGGTGTGGCCGGTTCGGGCGCTGCGATCTCTTGCCAATGGCGGATCAGACGACGGTTGCGCAGGTGCCGGATCATGCCCCATTCCGCCCCGTCTGCGGCATCCTGCGCCAAGACCCGCGCCGGATCGGGAAGATCAAAGTCCATGGCGACCAGTTGGCAACGCAGGCCCGAATGCTCCAGCACGGCACAGCGCAGCAGCCCGGCCATTCCTTCCAGTCCTGCGTCGGGGCCGGTGGCGGGCACGACGACCTGAATCAAGACCTGCGGTGCTGTCGCAACACGCTGGACAAGGCGCAACAGCCCCGCCGCGCAGAAGCCAAAGCGTTCATCCGCCGGCCCCTGCGGCGGGATCAGACGTTCGATTTCGGGCGCGTCTGGACCGCCATCAAGACCCACATCGGACCCACAGATCACAACGATGCGCCGCGCGGCGCTCTGTTGGTTGGCCTTGCTCGGCTGCTCGCGCCACGTCGGCGCGAACAGCAGCGGCAGGGGCTCGGCCTGCGGTCCCGGGGTGGCAGCGATATCATGCAGCCAGCAGTGATCTTCGGCAAAGGGATAGGTGGGCAGACTGATCGGCTGGGGTTGCGCCCCGCGCCGCAACGCTGCCCAATCCACCGTCTGGCCGATGGTCCACTGGTGGGCGATCTGCGGCAGGGGTGCAGACAGATCGCCCACCCCGGCCCCACGGGCAGCGCGGCCCCGGAGCACCCTATCGCTGTCTGCCCCGCCATTGGCATCATCCAGCGCGGCGATCAATTCCGCCCGTCCGTTGGCGACAATGGCAAGCCGTGCCTCGAACCCTTCGCGCCCCTCTTGCAGGGTGAAGGCGACCGACGGCAAATCAGCCTCATCCAGCGATGCAAGCGCGACACGGAACCGGGCAAGCAGCGCGTCCAGCCGTTCAGGATCGCGGGCTGAGAACGGATAGATTTCCGGCACGGATTTAGAGGCATGCCGGGTCGGCGCCCGATGTTCGGCCAGAATGAAATGCGCATTCGACCCGCCTGCCCCGAACGACGACAATCCGGCAATGCGCCGCGCCCCGGTGTCCCAAGCCTCGAGACTGCGCTGGACCAAAAAGGGTGTGGCGGCAAAATCAATCTTGGGGTTCAGCGTTTCGGCATGCAGCGACGGCGCAAGCTGACCGTGCCGCATCTGCAACAGAACTTTTGTCAGCCCGGCGACCCCTGCCGCGCTTTCGCCATGGCCAATGTTAGATTTGACCGACCCGATGGCACAGCCGCCGGGTGTTGCGCCGACGCCAAAGGCGCGGCTCAGCGCTGCAATCTCGATCGGATCACCCAGTTTGGTGCCGGTGCCATGTGCCTCGACATAGCTGATCTGTTCGGGTGCGACACCGGCCCGCGCCAAGGCGGCGGTGATCACCGCGCCCTGTGCCTGCGGATTGGGAACGGTATAACCGTTTGTTTTACCGCCGTGGTTCAACGCCGAGCCAAGGATCACGCCATGCACCCGGTCGCCGTCGCGCATCGCCTGCGCCAATGGCTTTAGCAGCACTGCGCCCACCCCTTCGGCCGGGACATAGCCGTCGCCGCCTTGACCAAAGCTTTCGCACCGCCCGTTGCTGGACAAGAAACGTGCCTGCGCCAAGGCAATGTATTTGTTGGGATGCACCGTCAGATTGACCCCCCCGGCCAGTGCGGTCGCACAACTGCCCGCGCGCAGTGAATCGCAGGCAAGGTGGATCGCACTGAGCGATGAGGAACACATGGTATCAAGCGCAATGCTCGGCCCGTGGAAATCACAGAAATACGAGACCCGGTTGGCGATCGAGGCGGCACTGCCGGTCAGAGCGGTGGGCTGTCCTGCGGCCGTGCGTTCGGGGCCGTAAAGCTGATATTCCTCATACATCACACCAACGAATACGCCGGTCTCGCCCTGAGTGGCCAAACGCGCACGGGTGTATCCGGCATCCTCCAGAGTTTCCCAGGCGCATTGCAAGAACAGCCGCTCTTGGGGATCGATGAACGCAGCTTCCCGGGGGGCGATGTTGAAAAACATCGGATCGAACCTGTCGTGCCCATCGACGAACCCACCCCATTTTCCGGTGGTCTTGCCCGGCTGTCGCTTGGGGTCGTAATATTCGCTGTGATCCCAACGCGATGGCGGCACTTCGGTCACGCTGTCGCGCCCTGCTGCCAGATTATCCCAGAACTGGACCAGATCGCGCGCACCGGGGTATCGCCCGGCAATGCCGATGATTGCGATCGGTTCATTGGCGGGTATCGCTGTGGGCGCGGTGCGCACCGGGATCGGCGTGGTGATTGGTGCGATTGGCGTTTCGGCAAAGACAGCAGCATGATCCTGCGCCAGATATCCGGCCAAGGCCGCAAGCGTGCGATGTTCAAAGAACAGGCTTCCGGGCAGCGGGCCGCAGCGGGACTCCATCACATCGGTGAGCCGGGTGATCATGATGGAATCGATCCCGTATTCCTCAAGCGGCGCGTCCATTGCGATGTCATCCATCGCAATTTCGGCCTCACGGGCCACCAGATCGACGAGCCAGGCGTCGATCACCCAGCGCGCCGAGGTGGCGGCGTGCACGGGCGGCGCTTCGGTGGCGGTGGGCGCCGCGGCAGGGGTGGCTTTCAGCAGCCGCAGGGAAAACCCGGAGATCCGCACCGCCACTTCGCCCCGCCCGTCGACCAGATCTATGTCGAGCCGAAGAACCCCATCGCCGCCGGGGCGCTTGCGCAGATATGCAACCATCTCGGGGCTGGTGGGGCGGTGAATCTCGATCCGGTCAATCCCGAACGGCAGCGCCAGAGCGTCGCCCCCCTCGGCGTCAAACGCCGCCAGAACCGCCTGAAACGCGCCGTCAAGGATCGCCGGGTGAACGCCAAAGGCTTCGTCGGTTTCAGCGGCACCCGGAACGCTCAACCGTGCCATCACTGTATCGCCGCCCGAAGCCAGCGCACGCACCGCCCGCATCCCCGGCCCATAGGTGATGCCAAGCGCAGCATACCGCGCATAAAGCCAGTCGGGATCGTGAGGCGTCACACACCTCTGCCACAGCGTTTCGATATCCAGCGTTACCGCAGGCCCGGGCGGTGTGGCGCAAATCTCAGCCTGCACATAAGGCGCGGCGGGCGCCCCTTCTGCGATAATTTTGCAGATGTGCCCGCCTTCTTTCGGTTCCAGTGTCACGTGCAGGGTGGCAGGCGGGCTGATCGGGCGACGCCAGACCAGATTGCTCAGCGCCACGGGATAAGCCCCGCCATCCTGCGCAGCGGCGCGGCGGATCAACTCAACGCTCATCGCGCCGGGCAGGATCGCGCGGCCCTGTACCACGTGATCGCGCAGATAGAACGCCGCCGGGTCCAGTTGGGTGATATTCTTGGCGGGACTGGTGGCGTGTTCCGTTCGTTTTTCAATGCGACCGTCGATGCGATATTCGTCGCGCGCAAAGGGATAGGTTGGCAGGCGCAAGCGCGGGCGCGGTGTGTTCCAGCGGGCCGCCCAATCGACCACCGCCCCGCCAACCCAGAGGCGCGCCACCTCGTCCAGCGGCGCGTCCTTGCCCGGGGAAGCGACTGTGGACCGTGCCTGCGCGCGCCCCGTCACGATCCCCGGCCCACTCCCATCGGCAGTGTACAAGGCCAACGCGCGAACAAGTGCCGCAATCGTGTCACAGGTGATGGCCAGCCGTTGCGCCATCCCATGCCGCCCCACCTGAAGGGTGTGCGCCAGATCATAGAGGTCCATATCGCCCGAAACCGAGCCGGCCAGCGCTTTTACCGCCTCGGCCAGACGATCGGTATTTTGTGCCGAAAGCACGATCAATACAGGCCCGTGACCCGGTGCGGGCGGCGCAATGGCATCCGGTCGAGGGCGATATTCCTCAAGCACGACATGGGCGTTGACCCCGCCAAAGCCAAAGCTGCTGATTCCGGCGCGCAGGGGCAGCGCGCGCCCCATCGCGTCACATACCGGCAGCCAGTCCTGAGCTTGGTCGATCAGACTGAACGGCGTGTCGTCCAAATCAATATAGGGATTCACCATGTCGCAATGCAGGCTGGGGGCAAGGCGGCGATGCCGAAATTGCGCCAGCACCTTGATCACCCCGGCGACGCCTGCGGCCAGTTCAAGATGGCCGATGTTGGTCTTTAAAGCGCCGATCCGGCAGCCCGTGCCGGTGAGATCGCCGGCGTTTCGCGGCAGCGCGGCAAAGGCCGATTTCAGCGCGTTGATCTCGACCGGATCGCCAAGCGCCGTGCCGGTGCCATGCGCCTCGATATAGCCGACGCTGCGCGGATCAATCCCGGCGTTGTTATAAACGCGTGTGATCAGTTCGGTCTGGGCTTGGGTGTTGGGCGCGGTCAGCGAATTGGCATGACCGCCGTGGTTGATGCCTGTGGCACGGATCACCGCCAGTATCGGATCGCCGCTGCGTTCGGCGTCTGACCGGCGGCGGATCAGGATCATCCCTGCCCCTTCGCCGCGCACATACCCGTTCGCATCAGCCGAGAACGTCTTGCACCGCCCATCGCGTGACAACATGCCGACTTTGGCAAAATTGATATGCGCCTCGGGTGTGACGATGGTGTTCACCCCCCCCACCAAAGCCATGTCGCAATCGCCCGCCGCGATCGCCTGAACCGCGCGGTGCAGCGCAACCAAAGAGCTGGAACAAGCGGTTTCCACAGGTTCGCTGGGTCCGCGAAAATCGAGGAAGTAACTGATCCTGTTGGGACCAATCGAGGGAACCGCGCCAGTGGCGACATACCCTTCGCCCCCCGTCGCGCCGCCGATCATGTCGCGATACCCGCTGGACGACGTGGCGACGAATACACCCACCCGGCCACCGGCCAGCGCGCGCGGCGAATGGCCCGCATCCTCGATCGCTTTCCACGCATGCATCAGCATCAACCGCTGCTGCGGATCCATCAACCGCGCCTCGCGCGGGGAAATGTTGAAAAACAGCGGATCAAACGCAAAGATACCGTCGCAAAATCCGCCCCAGTGGATATCGGTCTTATCCGGCTGGCTGCGCGGATCGCCATCCATCGCCTGCCAATCCCAACGATCGGCCGGAATACGCGAGATACAATCGCGCCCGGTCTGCAGGTTTTCCCAGAAGGCATCGATATCTTCGGCCATCGGGAACATCCCGCTTTGCCCGACAATCACAATCGGATCGTCATCGGTGCGGGGCGGCGGCGCGAAAGCGGTGCGTTCCGCCATCGCTTTGGGTGGAACAGTGGCGTTATCGGCTTGGGACACAGATTGTTCGGGAATAGGCGCCGACTCTGGCACCGGTATGGTCGACAGGCCCAGTTGCCCATCGCTCAGATCGTCGCAGACATGGGCGGCCAGCCTTGAAAGCGTTGCAAACTCAAAGAAATCGGCGGGCGTCAGTGACAATGACAACTCGCTGTTCAACCGTGCGGCAAAGGCAGTCATGGTGATGGAATCAAACCCGAATTCACCCAGTTCATCCTCGGGGTCAAGCATGTCGGGTTCGACTTCGAGCGTCCGACCCGCAATCGCTGTTATACAGGCCAACGCCGCCGCTTGCCGTGCCGCACCCAAGGGCGCGGTGCTGACAATGGCCGAGGGCGCGCTGACAGCAAGTGCTGCGCGGGGCTGGGGTTTCGATTGCACGGGCCGACTGCTGAAGTCCTCCAGCGCAACCATCACGCGGCCAGCGTCATCACAGATCTCGATCTGCTCACCTTGCACGCCCGGCCGGATCACCGCCCACATGCGCGCCGTGGTCGGGCCGTACACGGAAACGCGGCGCACGGTATAAGGCAGGCTCAGCCCGGTATCGCCGTCCTGCGTCGCCAGCAGCGCCTGAAGCGCGCCATCCAGAATTGCCGGATCAAGCGCCCGCCCGTGATCCGCCGCATCGGGGTGTTCCAGCCGCGCCAGCACCCGGCCCGGCCCGGTCCGAAACTCGCGAATTGCCCGCTGTGCAGGGCCATAACACAGGCCCATCGCATCGAACCGCGCATAAAGCGCGTCGGGATCGCCCCGCTCGGGGGTGGCGGCACGCTCAGCCGCAAGGTCGATCTGGCGCGCCTCACCAAGCGGCAGGTGGCGCCAAGTGCCCTCGGCGTGACGGTGATCGCCGTTTGCGCCATGCGCGGTGACCTCATAGCGCTGGTCGGGCATGACAGTCACGCAAACCCGCTGCGCGCCATCCTCCAGATCAATCGGCCGAGTCCAGGTATGGCCGATCAGCTCAAACGCCGGATCGGGGGTTTCCTGCGTCGCCAGCGCATTGCGCAACAGATCAAACGCGATGACACCGGGCAGCACGCGTCGCCCGGCAACCAGATGATCGCGCAGGAAACTTTCGCTGCCGTCCAAATCCACCGAATGCTGTCGCGTCTGCGGCTCTAAGGCGACGGGTCGCGCCGCACCGTCGATCCACAGGCGCGTCTTGGCAAAGGGATAGCCGGGCAACGTGATGCGCCCCCCGACACGTCCACCCCGAACCGCGTGCCAATCAAGATCAAAGCCACCCACCCACAGCGCCAGCAGGTCCTCGGGGTGGCCACGCTCGGCCAGCCCGTTGGCGGCGACGCGCATTATGTCATCACGTTCCAGCAGCGACGTCATTCGCCGCCCATCTTTTGCGCGTCCCGATTGCACCTGATGCCCGCACTCGCCGGCCAGATAGCCGTTCAGCCGCGCCGCCAGATCACCGGTATCGCGGGCAACTAGGCCCAGCCGCCAGTCCATCGGCTCGCGCGTGCATTGCAGCGTCTGCGCGATGTCGCACAGTCGGTCATCGCGGCCCGGACCGTTCAGATGCGCCGCCAGAGCGTGTGCCATTTCGTCAAGCTGTGTCTCACTTCGCGCCGAGAGGATGACGATCTCCGGCGCTATCGGGGCATCGGATTCGACATCCACCGAGTCCGAACGCGCCGGGGCGATATATTCCTCGACCACCACATGCGCGTTGCTGCCACCAAAGCCGAAACTGCTGACCCCGGCGCGGCGCAAAAGCGGGTTTCCCGCGGCGTCCACGGGACGTGCCCATTCACCGCCTTCGCTGGCAATCCGGAACGGCCCACCCTCAAGCTTGAGATAGGGGTTGAGCGTGTCACAGCCAAGCGAACGGGCGATTTCGCCGTGTCGCATCTGTAACACGACCTTGATCAGCCCGGCGATTCCGGCGGCCAATTCCAGATGGCCGATATTCGATTTCACCGAACCGATGGCACAGTTCTGCGCCGGTGCCGGGCCATGGCGCGCCTCGGCCTCGGCGTTCAGATCGCCAAACGCGCTTTGCAACGCCTCAACCTCGATCGGATCACCCAGCGGCGTGCCGGTGCCATGCGCCTCGATATAGCTGACGGTGCGCGGATCGAACCCGGCCCGCCGATAGACATCGCGCAACAGCGCCGCCTGAGCGCGGGGGTTGGGCGCTGTCAGAGATGCCGCCCGCCCGCCGTGGTTTTCACCGCTGGCCCGGATGACCGCGTGAATTCTGTCGCCGTCCCGCTGCGCCGCGGCCAGTGGTTTGAGCATGACAAGCCCCACGCCTTCACCCCGCGCGTAACCATCGGCCCCCGCTGAAAACGGCTTGCACCGCCCCTCGGGCGACAGCATCCCGGCCTTGGAGAATCCGACAAAAGCATCGGGCAGCAGCAGAGCATTTATCCCCCCGGCGATCGCTGCCGTGCAGTGCCCTGCCGCCAGCGCCTCGATCGCGCGATGAACGGCAATCAGTGCGCTGGAACAAGCGGTTTCCACCGCCACGCTGGGGCCATGAAAATCGAAATGATAACTGATCCGGTTCGGCCCAAGCGAAGGCGCAAGGCCCGTCATCGCATAACCCTCGACAGCGGTGCCCGCCGCAGCAATCAGGCGGCTGTACCCGGTATCTGCGGTGCCGATGAACACGCCGGTCTGCGATCCGGCCAGAGTGCGCGGGGCATATCCCGCATCCTCCATCACCCGCCACGCCTGCGTCAGCAAGAGGCGTTGTTGCGGGTCCATCATCCGCGCCTCGGGGGTAGAGAGGCCAAAGAACGGCGCGTCAAAGGCGCCGATATCATCAATAAAACCGCCCCATTTGACGTTGCACTTTCCCGGCTCTGACAGGGGATCACCCCAGATATCGCGCCAATCCCAACGCTCGGCCGGAATCTCGCGGATGCAATCGCGCCCCTCGTGCAACACGGACCAAAAGGCATCGATATCGGGCGCACCGGGGAATTGCCCGCTCATCCCGATGATCGCCACAGCATCCGCGGCATCGGTCGGTGTTTCGATCCGCGCGGGCGCCTGCGATACGGCGCGGGGTTGCATTTGTTCCGCCTTGATCCCGAGGGCAGAGCTGATCTGCACCCCGTAATGGTTCGCCAGATGCCCCGCCAACCCTTCAAGCGTGGGAAATTCGAAAAAGACTGTCGGCGTCAGATCAAGGTTCAGCCTGTCGTTCAGCCGGTTGGAAAACTGCGTGAACGCGATGGAATCAAAGCCATACTCGGTAAGCTCCTCGTCAGGCTCCAGATCGTCGGGCGCAACCTTCAGCTGTTCCGCCGCCTCGTGCAGTAGACACGTCAGCAGGGCGCGTTGCAGTCGCGCGGTGCTGGGTGGGTGGGACGCGGCGGGCTCGGGTACGACTTCAGACGTGCCGCTGACGAATCGGCGAATTGTGTCTCCGGCGCCTTGGGCCGCCATGACGCAAGGTTCGCTCGCAGCCAGTGCAGCGGCCAAGGCGGCCCGCCCAGCATCCGCCGCAAGCGGGATAAGCCCCGTGGTGCGGCGCATCAATCGTTCCTGCGCCGCGTCCATCCCCATGCCGCCGTCGCGCCAGAGCGGCCAGGCGATGGACACCGTGCGCCCGTGGCACTGCCCCGCCGCGCGCCGCGTTTCGCGCCTTTGGGCAAACCCGTCGAGAAATCCATTTGCCGCCGCATAATCGGCCTGTCCGGCATTGCCCATCACGCCGGAAATCGAGCTGAACAGCACCATGAAATCAAGCGGTTCGTCCGCAATCGCACGGTCGAGCGCCTCGATCCCGGCGACCTTGGGCGCGAGAACCTCGACCAACTCCGCCTCGGTCTTGCGCAGGAATGCCGCATCCCGCAGCACGCCCGCCGCATGGATCACCCCGGTCAACTGGCCGTGATTGCGCCGGATATCCGCGATCAGCTGCGCCGCATCAGCCGGATCGCAAAGATCGGCGCGCCGGAAATACAGGCCCGGGTGGCGATCAATCCAGCGGGCGGTTTCGGCATCCGGCGCGCTGCGCGCGGCCAGAATAACCGTGGCGTCCGGCGCGGATTCGACAATGTCGCGCGCCAGCATCTTCCCCAATGCACCGGTGCCGCCGGTGATCAGATAAATACCGCCGTGCTGCCATGGTGCGGGGGCAGACGGCAGGATCTGCTCCTCCCACGTCTGCACGCAAAGCCGCCCGTCGATGATCTGCGCGATGGCCCCGGCAGGGGCGGTGCGCAACGCGTCAAGGTGGGTGACCGTCGGGGCATCCGGCGTCTCAACCATCAGGGTCTGCCCCTGAAAACCCGGATGCTCGCGGTTGATACTACGCAGCATCGCACCCAGTCCACAGCCAAGCGGAAGAGTTTCAGCACCCGACAGCAGCACCTGCACAAGCAGCGGGCCATGGGGCAATTCTGACTGAAGCAGCGCCAAAATTTGGCGTGAGAGACGGCTCAAACGCGCGCCCGCGCTGTCCTGTGGATCATCATCAAGCCTGCGGCAATCGGCACCCGTAACCGCAATGGCAACACCGCAGTTCAGCACGATCCGCCGTGCTTCAGCCACGATCCTATGCGCGGTGAAGGGGCGCCAGACAGGCTTGAAAGTCAGCAGATCAGCCGGTTTCGCACGCTCTTGTTCCCGTGTGGCAAAGCCGCCAAGGGCCACCCGGACGCTGCCGTCTTCGGCGATCAGGTCAATGTTCATCCGCCGCGTTCCCGCCGCCACATCGCCGGCCGCACGCACATGCGCCCACATCACGCCCTCCATCGGGCCGAAAATATCGACCGAATCCATCGCAAAGGGCAGCGCCGCGCCCGTCGCCGCAGCGTCAGCCGCGACAAGCCCAATGGCCGATTGCAGCGCGCCGTCCAAAAGCCCGGGGTGTAATGCGCAGCTGTCCAGCTCCAGGTCTGCGCGCAATCGTTTAAGCCGCGTCAGAACCTGCCCCGGTCCGACGCGCATGTCGTCAATCACCCGGTGCGCCGGACCATAGCCAAGGCCCATCGCGTCAAACGATGCGTAGATCGACGCGCTTTCGCGGCGTTGCGGCGTGGCGATGCGCAGGGCGCTCAGATCAACCTGCGGACGTGTAAATGCACCGCTTTCGATCCGCATCTGCGCATGTAACAGCGGGCTATCCCCATCGGCCCCGGTCAGGATTTCGGCCCGCGCCTTGCCATTCTCCACCGTAATCCGGCAGGTCACCGTGACACGGTTTTCCACCCGCAGGGGGGCCATCCAAACGACCTGTCGCAACGCCGGATTGGTGATGCCATGCAGCACCGCCGCCGCGCGGGCCAGTTCCAGATAGGCAACTCCGGGCAGGACAGGAACACCGCCGACCCGGTGATCGGTGAGAAAGGATTCCGCACCGCTCAGCGTGAGCGTATAGTCACCCGCGCCCTGCGCCACAGGTTCCAACGCGACTCGCGTCGCCCCTTGCGGTAACCAGAAACGCTTGCGCTGAAACGCATAGCCCGGAAGGGCGATCCGGCGCGGTGACCCTTGGGGATACAGCGCCGCCCAATTCACCGCGCCACCCTTTGACCAGTGGTGCGCAATGTCCTCGGGCGCTTTTCCTGCGGGATCCAGCGATGCGGCGGGCGCCGAGGCTTTGGGGGCCTGCCCCACGAATGCACTGCCGGTATCGCCCGCACCGAAGTCCCGCATCCGCCGCGCGAGTTCGTCCCGATCGTTTGCCAAAAAGACTGCGCGGTGGCGCATCGCATCGCGGCCCACCTGTAACGTATGGGCCAACGCGGCGAGCGGTGCAGCGGGCACGGCTTCGCCCAAACGTGCAGCAGCTTCGCGCAAGGCGGCTTCGGTGCGGGCCGAGATCGGCACGATCACCGGCCCCCCGGCGGCACCCTTTGCCGTGGCGCTGACGCGATATTCCTCGATCACCAGATGCACATTGGCGCCCCCGGCCCCGAACGAGCTGAGCCCGGCGCGGCGCGGGGCTTCGACCCCGTCGATCACCGGGCGCACCCATGGTGCCGACGCCTGCGCCAGACAAAACGGTGAATTCGTCAGATCGATCAGCGGGTTGGGCGTGTCGCAGTGCAACGTCCGGTACACCTGCCCGTCCCGCATCGCCAGCAGCACCTTGATCAGCCCGGCCAGTCCCGCCGTCGCCTCGGTATGACCGATGTTCGATTTCACCGACCCGAGTGCGATACCCGGCGTCTGTGGCATGTCGATCCCGGCGTCATCGTAAAGGGTGGTGAACGCCTGTTTCAGCCCCTCAACCTCGACCGGATCGCCAAGCGGCGTGCCGGTCCCGTGACATTCAATCATGCCGATGCTGCGCGGATCGACGCCCGCCTGCCGATGCGCCTCGACGATCAGTCGCGCCTGCGCTTTGGGGTTCGGCGCGGTCAGCGAAGTAGCGGCACCGCCGTGATTTTCCGCCGATCCCCGGATCACACCGATGATCGGATCGCCATCCCGCTCGGCCGCGTCCAGACGTTTCAACAGCACAGCCCCCACGCCATCGGCGCGGGCATATCCATTGGCATCGGCCGAAAACGTCTTGCAACGCCCGTCGGGGGTGATCATCCCCACCTTGGAGAACATGATATGCTGCATCGGCGAAAGCATCAGGTTCGCCCCGCCCGCAATGGCCATTTCGCAGCCTTCGTGACGAATCGCGTTGACGGCGCGGTGGACGGCCACCAGCGCGCTGGAGCAGGCGGTATCGATCACCGCGCTTGGACCATGGATGTCGAGCAGGAAGGAGAGCCGGTTCGGACAGAAGGCGTGGCCGATCCCGGTCAGTTGCTGCGCCTCCATGATACCCGCGCGGTTGACCATTTCGGTATAATCAAGAAGGTTGATGCCCAGAAACAGCGCCACCTTGCGCCCGGCAAGCGATCCGGGGGCAAGGCCAGCCTGTTCGATCAGGTGCCAGACGACCTCAAGGAACAGGCGGTGCTGCGGGTCCATCAGCTCGGCCTCGCGGGGCGAGATGTTAAAGAACGCCGCGTCGAAAGCATCAACATCGGGGACAAACCCGCCATATTTCACATCGGAAAACGCGCCCTTCTTCGGGTCGCCGAAACTGGCCCGCCAATCCCAGCGGTGATGCGGGATTTCCTCGATGCAATCGTCGCCTGCCGCCAGATGGGCGGCTAGGGTCTCGATATCGGGGCTTTGGGGAAAACGACCCTCCATCGACAGGATCGCGATGGGTACATTTGCGGGAATGGTTGCGGCCGGGGGCAAGACGGTGGTCTGCTTTGGAATGGCGGCAGCCCTTTGCCGGTGGATCATCTCACGCGCCCAATCCTGTGGTTGTGGCGCGGGGACCGGGCGTGCCGGCTCGGGTGAGTGCTGGGCGTAATGCGTCGCTATGGCGCGGCCGTTGCGATCGCGCAGGATACTGGCGAGATCATCCAGATGGGTGGCCTCGAAAAACATCGTCGGTGGGCAGGACACACCGAAACTGCGTGAAATCTGCGCCATGATTTCGGTGATCGCGATGGAATCAACCCCGAGGTTTGCGAGGTTTTCGCGCGGGTCAAGCTCGGCGGGCGCAAGCCCCAATGCGCGCGCGGCAATCAGGTGGACGTCATGGGCGAGGCGGTCTGTGGGGGCGATGGCCACGCCCGGCGAGACTTCGGGCATTGCATCCGCCAGCCGTGCACCGGCGCGGGCGATCAGCTCATCATCGACCAGTCGCGCCATCCGGGCCCGCAGCGCTGTTTCGGTATCGTTTGTCATTCTGCGGCCTCCCTGATCTGCACTGGCGCGCCTTCGGCCAGCATGTCGCGATAATGGCGCATATGGCCCAGCAGCTTCCACAGGTCCGCCTCCCATTGGTGGCGATAACTGTCGATGAAATACCCCTGCCCCAGATCGGGCGTGTCAGTCTTTTTGGCGGCCAGAAACCGATCCAGCCCCGCGGTGCGCCCAAACAGCGCGTTTGCGTAATTGCGCACGAAAAGCCCCTGTGTTTTCAACCCATCGCCCAAGCCACCGGCGGCGTTGATGAAGCCCATGAACAACAGGTTGTCGTGATTTCGCGGGGTTGAATGAAGAAACAGATCGGGGATGTCGCCGCTCCACTCCAGCAGATCGTCGTCAAGAAACGGAAAATCGCGACTATAGCCGGTGGCGTAAAGGATCACGTCGAATGTATCACTGGTGCCATCGGCAAAGACCACGCGGGGCCCTTCAAACCGGGCGATATCGGGGCGAGGCGCGATATCGCCGTGCCCGATATGATAGAGCAGCAGCGAATTCATCACCGGATGGGCACCGTCCAGCGGATAATCGGGGCGCGGCAGCCCATAGTCGGCGCCATCAAAACCCGCAAATCGAAACACCTCCTGAATATAGGCCAGCGTCTCGGTCTTGGTGGAGAACTTGTTGCCCAGCTCCATCATCCATTGCGGCGTTGGTTTGCCATCAATGAATTTCGGCTGATAGTAATAGCCGCGTCGCGTGCTGTGATGCACCGATTGGGCGGTGCGGATCGCATCAACCGCAATATCACAGCCCGAATTGCCGCCCCCCACCACCAGCACCCGCTGATCACGCAACTGGTCGGCGGTCTTATAGTCGCAGGCGTGCAGTGTCTGCCCGTCAAAAATGCCCTTGCCCGTCCTATCGGGAAACCGCGCCACACGTTGCAGTCCGTTGCACACCACAACCAGCGGATAGTACGCATCCTGCCCCGCCCCGCTGATCAGTCGCCAGCCCTGCCCTTCGTGCGTCAGACGCGTGACCGGGGCGTTGAAATGCGTCCGTTCATACAGCCCGAAGGCCCGCGCATAGGATCGGACATAGGCCAGCATCTGTCGGTGATCCGGGTAATGCGGGTAATCCTCGGGCATCGGAAAATCGGCGACCTGCGTGTTGAATCGCGGTGAAATCAGGTGCAGCGACCGGTAAGTGCGCCCCGAAGCAGCATCGCCGTTCCAGACGCCGCCAAAATCGGCCTCAGCCTCATAGATATCCACCTCGATCCCGCCTTCAACAAGCTCGCGCGCGACGCCGATTCCGGTGGGGCCGCCGCCGATGATGGCGACCTTTGCCTGTGCTCTGGTCATGGCAGCGTTTCCTCGTCCATAAATATATCGCGGCAGTGTTCGGAAGGTGCAATTCCCACCTGTTCAAGGCGCAAGACCTCGGCCCCCGCCCGATCAAACACGACCGCATCAAAGGCCCTTTGATCCTGCTGTGCGCGGGCGATCCGAACCACGGCGCCATCCCCCACAGCCGCAAAGGCGGCGATCCGGCGGGCCTGTACCGGCAGTTGCGCGGCACCATTTTCGCCCGCACATCCCTGCGCGAAAAAGCCGAGCAACCGCCAGACGGATTCCAGAACCATCGGACAGAACAGTCGTCCGCCGCTTGCCACATTGTCCAGCCGTGCGAACAGGCGGTCACCGTCGCGGTGCAACGCGCTGATCCCTACGCTGGCCTTCGGAACCGGGCCGCGGCCTCCATCGAAAACGCGGAACGCATCACTGATATCATGCCCCGGCAACACTCCGCCCGGTTCAATCTTTTCGCGCGCCGCGGCGTCAATCGGACCGCGCACACCGGAACCCAGATGACAGGGCGCAGTCCCCGGCGCGCCAGTTTCGATCCGGTAAAGAAGCCCCACATCGTCGGCCATAGCCACCACGGTGAAATCGCGCGGCCCCCCGGCCCTCTCTATGGGCCGCCCCCAGATCAGATCGCACAGCTCGTGCACCGGCGCATCCGACAGCTGTTCCAGCGCGCGCCGTGCCATTTCGGGCAGGAACAGCCCCGAAAATGTTCCCTCGGTCCCACGGGACAGCAAAAACGGCTCGTCGCGCGAAATGCGCCGGGTCATCCGCCCGATTTCGGCAAAATCCGGCGCCTGTCCCAGCGTCGCGGGGGCGAGCGGCGTGGGCGAGGCAGCGACCTCGGGGGTGGCCCAGTACGATACCGTCTCAAACGGATAACCGGGCAGATGCAGACGCGCCGTGTCACGCTTTGGCCATGTCACGTTGATCCCCGAGGCCCAAAGCGCCGCAACCTTGTCCAGCCGTGCAGCATCACCGGCCTGCAGCCAGACGGCGATCAGGGCGCGCGTGTCCGCATCATCCGCAAAGGGCGCGGCGTTTTTGGACGTGCGGTGCACCCCGGCCAAAGGCACGCCTTCGGCCACCGCTGACAGCTTGCGCAACATTTCGGACCGCGAGGAAAACACAAACGCCATCCGGTCTTCCATAACGGCCCGCCCAGTTTGAAGCGTATGCGCCAACGCGCCGCAGTCCAGATCTGGATCGGCAGCGACGAACCGTTCCATCCGCGCCGCATAGTCGCGCAGCCGAGCGTCATTGCGCGCCGACAGAACAAGGATTTCTGGGCCCTGGCCGGGCTGCCGCGTGGCGCGGGTGAAGTCCTCCAGCACCAGATGCGCGTTCGTCCCGCTGAACCCAAAGGAACTGACGGCGGCGCGGCGCGGCCTCCCGGCGGGCCAGTCCTGCAATGTGCGCGCCACCTCGAACGGGATCTTGGCAAAGGGAATATGCGGGTTTGGCACCTCAAACTGGATCGACGGCGGGATCTGACGGTGTTCCAGCGCCAGCATCGCCTTCATTGCCCCCGCAATCCCCGCCGCAGCCAAAAGATGGCCGACATTGCTTTTGACCGATCCGATGGCACAGCGATGGTCGGGGCCTACGTCCCGGAACGCATCGCGCAGCCCCTCAACCTCGATCGGGTCGCCGAGTGGTGTGCCTGTGCCGTGACATTCGACAAGGCCGATACCCTCCGGATCAATCCCGAACCGGGCGTGAATATCGCGCATCAGCGCGGTCTGTGCCGCCGGATTGGGCGCGGTGATGCCATTGGTGCGCCCGTCCTGATTGACGCCCCAGCCCTTGATCACCCCATGGATCGGATCGCCGTCGCGTCGTGCCTGCGCCAGCGGTTTCAACATCACCACCCCCACGCCTTCGCCCGGGACGAAACCGTTGGCGCCCGCGTCAAAGGAATGGCACCGCCCGTCGGGCGAGAGCATCCCGACCTTGGCCGTGTCGATGAAGATTTTCGGCCCGACCATCACCGACACGCCCCCGGCCAATGCCATGTCGCAGGTGCCAGCGATCAAAGCCTCACAGGCCTGCGCAATCGCAACCAGAGAGCTGGAACAGGCGGTATCGATCGAAACGCTGGGCCCTCGAAGATCCAGCAGATACGAAATCCGCGCCGCAAGGATCGAGCCGGAATTACCCAGCAGGCTATAGCTGTTACGCTCGGATATCAGGGTTTCATAACCGCTCGGCCCCGAGGCGGCAAACACCCCGACACGCCCGCCCGCCAGTGCCGCCGGGTCGATTGCGGCGTCTTCGATGGCGTGCCAGGCCGATTGCAGGAACAACCGCTGCTGCGGGTCGGTCAGCTCGGCTTCGCGCGGCAGAATGTTGAAGAACCGCGCGTCAAATTCATCGACCCCGTCCAGTGCCCCCATCCATTTGCAATAGGTCCGGTTCGGGGCCTGTGGATCGGGATCATAATGCTCGCCGATCACCCAGCGCGAGGCGGGTATTTCAGAAATGCAATCGCGCCCGGCTGCGATATTGGCCCAGTATTCGCCCAGATCCGCGGCTTTGGGAAACCGCCCCGATGCACCGATGATGGCAATATCCATAGCACCATCCGGTGCGGCGGCAGTGTTTTCCTGTGCGGGTGCGATCGAAATGGGAGCCGGAATGGGAGCCGGATTGGGGGCCGGAGTGGAGGTCAGTTCAATCGCGGCCGGATGCAGCGACCCAAGGTGGGCAACAAGCATGCCGACGGTCGGATGGCCATAGACGACGGTGGCGGGCAGATCGACGCCAAACCGGGTATTCAGGTTGCGAACCCAGGTCACCGCGAGGATTGAATCCAGCCCCAGATCAAGGAAGGTGTCAGTGTCGCGGATATCGCCCGGCTCGATCATCAGATCTTCGGCCAGCGATGCGATGACCGTATCGCGCATCTCGGGGGTGTCCGCCTTTGGCGTGGCGGGTCGCGGCCGCGGGGCCGCACCGTCGCCGACAAGCGTGGCGATATGGCCCGTCAGGGCGCCGACACTCGGATGGGCATAGACGACGGTGGCGGGCAGATCGACGCCAAACCGGGCATTCAGGTTGCGAACCCAGGTCACCGCAAGGATCGAATCCAGCCCGAGATCAAGAAAGGTGTCAGTGTCGCGAATATCGCCCGGCTCGATCATCAAGTCTTCGGCCAGCGATGCGATGACCTTATCGCGCAGGCGTGTGGCATCGAGCGCGGCGGCACTGGTTGGCTGTTTCATTGTGGGCAAATCTCCGAACCGTTCGATCAACCGGGCGCGCACCCGGTCGTTGCCGACAAAGGTTTCATCGTGCATCGCAAGCTCACGGGGCAGCACCTCGTTCAACCGGATGCGCAATGGCGCGGCGGCGGCGGCTTTTTGCGCCATCAGCGCGGATCTGTCTTCCCGCGCCAAGGTGCGGGCCATCCCAAGCGCATGATCCAGCACCGCGCGCCCGGGTTTCACCACCATCCCGGTTGCCCGCGCGCCGATATCGCGGCCACGGTATTCGCGGGCCGAAAACAGCACCTCGCGCCCCAGATCGTCACCCAAACGATACGGGAAGATCATCGTCGCCCCGGCTCCGGGCGTAAAGCCGAACCATAGGTAATTGCTGTGGAAAACCGCCTCGGCGGCCAGAACCGCATGATCGCAGAACATGCCCAGCGACCAGCCCGCACCGATCCCGTGACCCTGTATCGCGCCAATCACCGGCAGCGGGCAATCCAGCGGCAGGGAATAGATCCGCCGGTCGGTGAACCGGCTGCCGCCTTGTTGCAGATCGGCCAGCCCGTCAGCGGTGCCGCCACAGGCGAAATAACTGTCGTGGCCGGTCACGACGACAACCTTTGCCTGTGGTAATCCGCCCAGCGCGGCGAAGGCCTTTTCCAGCCCGTCCATCAGCGCCGGTGTGAACATGTTGCGCCCGGCCCGCTCGACCATTCGCAGGATGGCAACGCCGCTGTCCTCCAGCGTCAGTTCCACAACCGGCGAATCCACATCGACCCGCCGCGCAGTCCCGACCGGCCCGCGCGTATCGGCAACTGGGGGTGCGGCGGGCGGGGACAGATCGCCTGCCGTCAGGGGTGCCGAATGGCGCATGTGACGTTTGAGCAGCACCAGTGCGGCGCGCGGCGCGTCAGCGATCTCTTGCGCAAGGCTCAGTGCGGCATCTTTCACCTCGGCTGCGGGCACCCGCCGCACACCGGGAAAATCTGACGTGGCAGTGGGGCAGCGGGCGGCGTAAAGCCGCTGCGCCAGCGGCGTCAGTGGTGCAGGAACATCGTCAAGCGCAGCACCTTCCCCGAGAATCAGGAAATCGGCGAGCATGGCAAGTCCCGCACCGCCCCCCGACGCCCCTGTCGGCGCGGCAAAGATCACCGGCAGCGCGCATTCGGCCACGGCGGCGATATCGCCCCCCGACCCGCCCAGCGCGTCTTTGTCACAACAAAGGACGACAACGCGCAGATCCTTGTTTGTACCCGCATTGGTCATCTCATCGCGCAATGCCTGTGAAAGAGGCACGCCCCACGGCCCGGTCAGGGTAATGAGACGCACACCGCCGCGATCCTCGGCACGATGGATCGTTCCCGCCGGGGCCGGGGCGGTCCTGCCCAACGGGGCAAGCGTGACCTTGGCGCTTTTCGTGTCAGAGGTCCGTTGCGCCATGACGCTGACCTGTTTCGCAGCGGCGAGGCGGATGCGCCCTGTTTCGGATGGGGCAGGCTCTGGTCCCGGTTCGCAGATGCCGGCCCCACCCCAATAGCGCCGGTCGGCCAATGGCGTTGTGGGCATCGGAACGCGTCTGCGCGGGGTGGCGAACAACGCCGCCGCGTCGGGTGTTCCGCCGGTCAGGAAAACCTGCGCCCAGACGTTCAGCCATGCGGTTCGGTCTGCGCCCTCGGGTGTTTCGGGCGGCGAAATGCCATCGCCGGGCACAACCTCGGCGCTTGCAACATCGGCCGCCACACCAGAGGACCAAGCCAAGAGCGCGGCGGCGGCCTCCGCGCGATCCGCAGCCACAAACGCCAACCGGTGCGCCAGATGACGCCGGCCAACAAGCAGGGTGAAAGCCACATCGGCCAGCGCCTGTTCAGACTGCGCCGTCAGATGCTCGGACAGGTTTTGCGCCTGCACCCTCAGCGATTCAGCACTGCGGGCCGACAGCAGGATCAGCTGCGGCTTGCCATCGTCAGGCAAGGCCGGGCGCACGGGCGCCTCTTCGATCACCGCGTGGGCATTGGTGCCACTAAAACCGAACGAACTGAGCCCCGCACGGCGAATCTGCCCCGCCCGCGCGGGCCATGGCAGCGCCTCGGTTACCGGGCGCAGCGGGCTGGTGGTGAAATCGATGGCGGGGTTGCCGCCAGCGATATGCAGCGTCGGCGGGATGGCCTGATTGCGAAGGCTTTCCAGTATCTTGCACAGCCCTGAAATGCCCGCCGCCGTCGTTGCGTGGCCGATGTTCGACTTGACCGAGCCGAGGTGCAGCGGATGCTCTGCCCCCCGCCCGGCAAACACCCGCGACAGCGCGGCAAATTCGATCGGATCGCCCAGAGGCGTGCCGGTGCCATGCGCCTCGATCCAGTCGATACTGTCGGGGGCGATTGCGAAATCTTCCATCACCTGCCGGATCAGGCGTTCCTGCGACATGGCACTGGGGGCGGTGATTCCGTTTGTGGTGCCGTCCTGATTCATCCCGCTTGCGGCAACCACGGCCAAAATCGTGTCGCCCGCGGCCAGCGCCGCCGACAGGGGGCGCAACAGGACGGCACCCACCGCCTCGCCGGGGACGATCCCGTCGGCATCGGCGCCGAAGGACGCGCAGCGCCCCGAGGTTGACAGCATCCCCGCCGCATTTGCCGAGCGGAAGAATCGCGCCGTGGATTGGACAAAGACGCCCCCGGCGATGGCCAAGTCGCATTCGCCAGCGCGCAGGCTCTGACAGGCCATGTGCAACGCGACAAGTGAACTGGAACAGGCCGTATCCACCGCCACCGCCGGTCCCTTCAGGTCCAGCCAGTATGACAGGCGCGCAGGCACAAGCGACGCGGTATTGCCCCAGAACGCCTGCCCCGGCGCGCCCTCGCCCAGAACCTCGGCATAGTCGCCATGGCTGCATCCGGCAAAAACGCCACAGCGGCTGCCAATGATGTCTGCGCCGCCGTGCCCGGCGCTTTCCAGTGCCTTCCACGCCTCTTCTAGAAACAAGCGTTGCTGGGGGTCCATGCAGGTGGCCTCGGCCCCCGAAATGCCAAAGAAAGGCGCGTCGAACCGGTCAATTGCGTCCAGAAAACTGCCGTGATTGCCGCCCGGTCCCGTGACTTCGAACCGGCTGGCCGGTTCAGTCAGATCGCGCCCGGCAGCCAGATGCGCCCAGAGCGCGGCAAGGGTTTCAGAGCGCGCAAATCGACCGCTGGCGCCGATGATTGCGATGGGTTCGCATGTGGCGCTGGGCGGTGTGGCTGGTGCCTGTTTGGCGATGGGATGCTGGATTGTCAGGTGTTGGATCAACTTGGCGGCGCTGGTGAAATCGAACAGCGCCGTCTGATCGACAGAAACCCCAAGCGTCTTGCGCAGCCGATGCACAAATTCTGCGCCGAGGATGGAATCCAGCCCGTAATCGGCAAAGCTGCGGTGCCGGTCGATTTGCCCCGGCGCGACGTTAAGCGTGTCACCAAGCGCCTGAAGCACTGCCGCGCCGATAGTGTCATGCGCCAGCGCATCGGGTTGGACCTGTTCGGGCCGAATGAGTGTCGCAACGGCGTCGCGCCGTTCTGCCGCCCGCGCGGCAGGGGCGTTCACGGCTCGGGCAACGACGATCTGCTGACCCAGCCGGGTTTCAGCCGCATCCGATCCGGCGATCCATTCGAAACCCGTCTCCTCCAACACCCGGCGCCAGCCGTCGGGGGTAAGCGATGGTGTTCCTTCGATCCGCACCTCGGGATCGGTAAACCGCCACCAGCCCTCAAGCAGGCCAAAGGTGACATGGGTGAACAGACTCGCCGCGCTGGTTTCGTTCAACACCAGCATCCCGCCTTGCACCATGGTTTCACGCACCCGCGTCAACGTCTCGCGGATGTCTGCGGTCGCGTGCAAAACATTGGCGGCGATCACGATATCATGGGCCCCCGGCGCGATATCCTGCCCGTTCAACGGTACCTCGACATTGAACAGTGCGGTTGTCAGCCCCGGCATCCGGTCGCGATAGGACCGTTCCGCATGGATCAGAAAAGCGCGCGAAACGTCAGAATAGACATAGGCGGCGATCTTGTCGGCCTGAGCGGTCAGGGCGTCGAAGACCGGCTCGCTGGTGCCGCCGGTGCCCGCGCCGATCTCGAGGATCCGCAGCGGGGTCGCGCTGCGCGCCACGATATTGCTCACCGCTCCGGCGGCCGTGTGGCTGAACCGGGCGGCGACGGCGTTTTGCTTGTAGACCGCCTCGACCAGAGATTGGCGGCCTTCGGGAAATAACACCGTGGTGGCGGCCAGTCGCCCGGTCAAGATGTCGGGCAATGCGCGCAATGCCACTTCGGCCAGATCCATCTGCGCCGCAGTTTGCCCGGATGCACGGTGGGCGGCCCAACGCGCCCAAGCTGCCGCTGTCGATGCGGCGCATGGACCAGTGCGCGTGTGCAATAACCCCCGGGCCGCCTTGGTCCAGCGCGCGAAGGGCGCGGCGATTTCGGCGTCGGACAGATCGGCAAGACTGGCCGACAGAACATCGGCGATACACTGTTCCAAAGCGTCGGCCTGCGCGGTCAGCGTGGCGTCGCCCCGGTGCTGATCCAGCAAGGCGCGCAGGGATTCATCCGGGGTCGGACGCGCCGTTTCCAGCCAGAATCTCTGCCGCTCGAACGGATAGGTGGGCAGCGAGACGATCCGCCTTGGCCCGCCATCCCGCAGCGGCACCCAATCCACGGAGCTGTCCGAAACCCAACGGCGCAGCGCTGCATGCAGCACGCTTTCCTCACGCACGCCCGCCCCGGGCAGGATTACCGCCTGCGTCGGGCGCCCCGACAGCCAGTCGTCAAGCGACCGCGCCAGATCTGCGGTGTCGCGGGCAACGATGCCGACCCGCGCCGCCATCGCCTCACGCCCGATGTGCAGCGTGTGGGCGATGTCCCGCAGGTTTGGACCCGGAACACCCGTTCCCCCCAGCAGCGTTGCAAGGCCCGAGGGCGTCTGCGCCTCGACGATCTCTGGCCGGGTCGGGCGACGGCCAATAGTCTGTTCGATCCATCCGGCAAGCGCAGTGAACTGCGCCAAGTCCAGCCCGAGGGTGTCGAACCGTTCCTCAGGGTCGATATCATGCGCCGCCACGTCGAGCAGACCAGCCAGCGCGGTGCAGATTGCAGCAGCGTTGACCGGCTGCGTGGGTGCGCCGGAACCTTGCCGACGCAAGAACGCCAAAAGCTGCACCCCCTGATCGCGCAGGCGGGCATCGTTCATCGCCGACAACAGGATTGATTCGGGCCCGGCGGTGTCGGGCACAGGGAAGGTCTCGACCCATTCCTCGATCACCACATGGGCGTTCGCGCCCCCGGCCCCGAACGACGACACCCCCGCAATACGCGGCCTGACGGCGGGCCAGGGTGCCAGATCGCGCTGCAACACGAACGGCGTGGTCGCAAGATCAAGGTTGGGGTTGGGTCGCGCCGCATGCAGGGTGGGCACCAGCATGGCATGCTTCATCTGCAGCACCACTTTGGTCAGACCCGCAATTCCAGCCGCCGCCTCGAGATGGCCAATACCCGACTTGACCGAACCCAGTGCGCAGCGACCCTGCGTGACAGCATCCACAGCGAATGCATCGCGCAGACCGTCAAGTTCGATCGGATCGCCCAGATCGGTGCCGGTGCCATGCGCCTCGATATAGCCCACAGCATCCGCCGTTACGCCCGCATCCGCCAGCGCCGTGCGGATCACGTCGCGCTGCGCGGCGGGGTTCGGGACGGTATAACCATGGGTGCGCCCGCCGTGGTTCACCGCACTGCCCCGGATCAAGGCGTGGATCCGGTCGCCGTCGGCGCGCGCTTTTGACAGCGGTTTCAGGACGATACAGCCGACACCCTCGCCCGGAACAAAGCCATCGGCCCCCATGCCAAAAGCGGCGCAGCGTCCCGTGGGGCTAAGCATATGCGCCGCACTCAGCTCAACATAATTGGAGGGATGGAGATAGAGGTTAACGCCACCGACAAACGCCATGCCGCAGGTGCCCCGGCGCAGCTCGGCGCAGGCGGTATTGATTGCCACCAGCGACGAAGAACACATGGTATCGATCGGCATGCTTGGCCCCGCAAGGCCCAGAATATGCGACACCCGATTGGCAATGCTGGCGAACGATGTGCCGGGCCGCACCAGTGCGCCACCCTGTCCACGGAACGGGCCATGCAGCGCGAACCCGGTTTTCGTGACACCGACGAACACGCCAACGCGCGCGCCGCCATGTTCAACCCCCGCCACAGCCCCAAGCCGCTGGCGGGTATATCCGGCATCCTCCATCGCCTGCCAGGCCGCCATCAGGAACAACCGCTCTTGCGGGTCCATCGCTGCCGCCTCGCGCGGGGAAAGGCGGAAGAACAGCGGGTCGAAATCGGCAAATCCGTCGAGAAACGCACCCCATTTGGAAGAGCTGAGGCCCCGGGCGGCAGCCTCGTCAGGGTCGGGTTCGTAAAATCCGTCAAGCGGCCAACGCTCGGCCGGAATCTCGCGAACCGCGTCGTGGCCGTCACAAAGGTTTTGCCAGAAACGGTCCAGATCGGGGGCATCGGGATAGCTGCCGCTCATGCCGATGATGGCGATGGGCTCGTGGGAGGGATGAGCCTTTGCAGCGGCAGGGGCCGGAGCGGGACCGATCCAGACGCGGCAGGCGTCCGGCTGTGCCTCGGTCAGGTGGCGGGCCACGGACGCCAAGGTGAGATGGTGGAAAAACAGCGTCTTGGGCAGCGCATCAAACACCGAGGCCAGCGCATTGTTCAGCGCGGTGATCATCAGCGAATCGATACCGTAATCCTCAAGCGGGCACTGGGGGTCGAGGGTGGACTCCTCCAACCCACTGACCTGCGCGAACACGGTGATCAGCCGTTGCAACACCCCGTCGGGCGCTGAGGTGTCGCCGCTTTGCTCCGGTGGCGCGGGTCCAGATGTGGGCGAATCGCCAAAGAACTGTCGCATCCGAGCCGCATCACCCGCCACAACAGCAATCTGCCCACCACGCATAGCGTTGATATTTAACGCAGACAGCCCCAGATTGGTCGGCATCGGTTCCTGCCCCATGCGGCGCGACAGGGCCGCGCAGGTGGCGGCATCGACGCGCATGCCGCCCGCGGCCCAGAGTGGCCAGGCGATTGAGGTGACGGTGCCCCCGGGCAGATCGGCCAATGCGTCGAGAAAGCCATTTGCCGCCGCGTAATCCGCCTGTCCGGCGTTGCCAAAGGGCGAGGCAAGCGATGAGAACAGCACGAAGAGTTCGGGCGCATGGGGCGCGCTGGCCGCCTTGAGCGCCAATGCCCCTGCCACTTTGGGCGCGAGAACCGCGTCCAGATCGGTGTCACTCTTGGTGCCGATGAATCCGTCGCGCAGCACGCCCGCGCAGTGCAAAACGCCGGTCAGCCTGCCGTGAACCTCGACGATATGGCCGATCAGATCCGTCACCGCCTCTGCATTGGCTGCGTCCACCTGACGATACACGGCGACGGCCCCCGCCGCGCGCAGGTCGGCCAGCACGTCAGCATCGCCAGCGCCCCGCCGCCCGGTCAGCACCAGCACGGCACCCGGCGCCGAATGGGCGATCTCTTGCGCGACCAATCGGCCAAGGCCGCCCATGCCACCGGTGATCAGATACACGCCATCGTCCCGCCAAGGTGGTGAAACAGCACGGTCTGGCACTTCATCCCAGACTTGCACCATGCGGCGGCCCTGATCGTATCGCGCGACTGTCCCCGAAGGTGCGCCCGATCCCTGCCAAAGCCAATCGGCCACGGTATCCGCGCCCGCCTCTTGCGGGACCTGCACCACATGAACGCAAATGCGCGGATCCTCGTCAGCGGCACTCATCAACATGCCGCCCAGTCCGGCGAACAGGGCGCCGTCGCCCTCTGCCGGGACGGCCAGTTGGATCACGACGGGTGCCTCTTGATCCGGCTGCATTTCGCCCCGCAACAGCGCCAGAAGGCGGAGCGCGGCCTCGCCATATTGCTGTGCCATGTCACCACCCGCGGGATCGAGCGGTACGACCGTCGCACCCTGCCCCGGCGCGATGTCCACGCCACACCCGATTGCAATCCGGCGCAAGGAACTCGGCGGCGCGGTCACGTCGCGCGCACTCCAGCGGGGTGTGAACATCAGGCGGGCGGGTGCGCCCCCGGAACCGGGTAGCGTTTCGGGCCGCGGATCGGCCCGCGTATCAGGCAGCCAGAACCGGGTGGGCGCGAAATCATGCGGTGGCAGCGGCGCGCGATTGCCCTGCGGCCCTTCATAACTTTCCAGCACGACATGGGCATTCGCACCGCCAAAGCCAAAGCTGCTGATCCCTGCGCGACGCGGCGCGCCGCCCGGGGGCCAAGGCGTGCGCGCGTGCAACAGACGGAACGGGCTTCCTGTAAGATCGATATGCGGGTTTTGCGGATCGGCATGCAGGGTCGGTGGCAATTCGCCGCGATCCATCGCCATCAGCATCTTGATCACCCCGGTGAGCCCGGCCGCCGCCTCAAGATGACCGATGTTCGATTTGACGGAACCAAGCCAGACAGGCCCGGACGCCGTCCCCTCAAAGGCCAGACGCAGGCCGTTCACCTCGACCGGATCGCCCAGTTCGGTGCCGGTGCCGTGACACTCGATGCACGACACACTGGCCGGGTCCAACCCCTCCATCGCGGCGGCAATCAGGCGGGCGTGGGCCTTGGCGTTGGGCGCGGTCAGCGCCCCTGCCCGCCCGCCGTGGTTTTCCGCGCCCCCGGCAATCACCCCGAGAATCCGGTCGCCATCGCGCAGCGCCACATCCACCCGTTTCAGCAATACCGCAGCACAGCCCTCGCCCCGCGCATAGCCATTCGCCGCTGCGCCAAAGGTGTGGCACCGTCCTGTGGGCGACAGCATCCCCGCCCGGTGCGGTCCCGCGAACCCATCGATCGAGAGGCACAGGTTGACCCCCCCGACAATCGCCGCGCCGCATTGCCCCGATGCCACCGCGTCGCGCGCATTCAGCAGCGCGATCAGTGAGCTGGAACAGGCCGTATCGACCGCGCGGCTGGGTCCGTGCAGATCGAATTGGTGCGACAGGCGGTTCGCCGCCATGGCAAGCGAATTTCCGGTGGCACCATAGCCATCGGCAGGATGCCCGCACGCACGCCACAGATCGGCGTAATCAAGCGATGTGATGCCCACGAAAACGCCGGTGTCGCGAGGCAGTTCAGCCGGGGTATAGCCCGCGTTTTCCAGCATCCGCCATGCGGTTTCCAGCAGGATCCGCTGTTGTGGATCAAGCCGCGCCGCCTCGGTGGGTGACATGCGAAAGAACGCCGCGTCAAACTTGTCGATATCCTCAAGAAATCCGCCATGCATCGCGAACCCGGCCGAGCTGAATTCTTCGCCATAGGCGTTTGGAAAGCGCTTTTGGGGATAGGCACCGGTCAGGTCGCGCCCGGCCAACAAGTTGTCAAAGAACGCGTTAACATCCGGGCTTTGTGGAAAACGCCCCGCCATGCCGATAATCGCCACGCGCGTATCCGGCAGCGGCGGCGGTGCCCGCAACGTCATGACGGACGTGGCGCGTTGGGCCATGGCGGGTCGTGGTGTCGAAGGCGCGGCGTGATGGCGGCTCAGATGTTGGCTCAGCGCTGCGATATGTTCACATTCGAAAAAGATCGCGGGCGACAGATTGGATTTGAACGCGGCGTTGATCTCACCGGCAAAGCGGGTCAGCGAAATGGAATCAAACCCCAGATCGTGAAAGCTTTCGCGCAGGCCCAGATCGGTTGGCTCGAAGCCAAGGATTGCCGCCGCCATATCGCGCAGGACATGGGCCGGGCCGGCGACCGTGGATTCTTGCACGCGATCCCGGTCCGCGTCGACAGGCGCGGCACCGCCCGGCACGACGACGGTGCCCAGTTCCTCGCCGGTTTGGCCCAACAGGCGGATATCAAATCCGCCTCCCGCCTTCGGGCGGACCCACACATGGGCGACCTCGCCCGCCGTGGCCCATCCCGCCTCGACCGGTCCGATGCGTGCCGGATCAACCCCGGCAAAAAGCAGCACCTGAACCATGGCCCCCAGCACCGGCGCGTCGCAGGTCACGTTTTTCTTGAACCGATCCTGCTGCGCCGGAGATTGCGCCAAATCGGCAAAAAATCCGCCGTCGTTCAGCCGGTGCAGGCCCGTGATAACGTTCAGAAATGGGCCGAACCTCAGCTTTTGACGGGCAAGGACATCGTAGAACGCCGCACCCTCAACCGTTTCGATGGCCGACAGGCGCAGAGCCACAGGATTGACCGGTGCGCCTTGCGCCGGTGCCTCACCCAGCCGCGCGCCGATCCAATCATGTTTCGCGCCCGCCTCATCCACCGCCACAACGCGCGCCGCCCCGGAAATCACCGTCAGATCCAGACGCCGCACCTGACGCCAGTAGGGCGGCGCGCTAACCGTCAGATCGGACACCGACGGGCACGTGGACAAGCCAGCAATCCGCGCCAGCGCAGCGACGATGTCAAAGGCCACCAAGGGAACGATTGTCGGCTGCCCGCCCTCAGTGAACAGATAATCGCGCAGCTCGGACAGGTGGATCGCGGTGCTGTATCGCAGTCCGGTGGCATCGGACAGGTTTTCGCCGATGAACGGGTGCAGCTTGGATCGCGCCCCCATTGGATGCACGACCGAGGGCGCATCAAGGGCCTCGGGGTACCAGCAGCGCACCTTTTCAAACGGATAGGCGGGCAGACAGACGCGGCGCCGCGCGCGCCCCTCGTGCAGCAGCGGCCACTCGACAGCAGCACCGGCGCACCATGCCTCGGCCACAGCCTCCAGCCGTCCGGCGTGGCAATCCTGTCGCAGACGCTCAGGATCGTCGGGCGGATCATGATCGAGGATCGACGCAGCGTACCGGCAATCCGCCGTGGCACCCTCACGCTGGAACGCCGCGATCCGGGCAAGCGCCTCGGCTTTGTCCGACGCCACAAAGGCCATCCGGCACGACAGTTCGTTCTTTCCCGATTGCAGGGTGTGGGCAATGTCGCCGATATGATCCTCGGCCGCACCCTGCAGGAAGGCGGTGAACCGATCCAGAACCGCGACAAGGCGTGTCGGGTTCATCGCTGAAAAGACAAACAGATGTGGTTCACGCGCAGAGACCGGGCGCGGGGATGGCACATATTCCTCGATCAGGATGTGTGAATTCATCCCCCCCGCCCCGATCGACGTGACACCGGCGCGGCGCGGCACCTCGGCGCCGGTGTCGTCCCGCAGGTGCGGCCAAGGCGCGCGTGTGGTCTGGATTCGGAACGGCGAGGTGGCGAAGGGAATATCGGGGTTCGGCGTCTCGGCGTGCAGCGACGGCGCCAGTTCGCCGTGCCGCATCTGCGCCAGCACCTTTGCGACCCCCGCCAGCCCCGACGCCGCCAACAGATGCGCCACGTTGCTTTTCACCGTACCGATGGGACAGATCCCCACGTCATCGGTATATTTGCGGAACACCTGGGTCAGCGCGCGAATTTCGATCGGATCGCCCAGAGCGGTGCCCGATCCATGCCCCTCGACATAACCGATGGTTGTCGGATCGACCCTTGCATCGTCGAACGCGTCCTCGATGGCGCGGGCCTGCTGCGCTGGGCTGGGAACGGTGAAGCCGTTGCGCACACCGGCATTGGAGATACCGCTGCCAATGATAACGCCGTGAATACGATCGCCATCGGCGCGGGCGGCGGCCAGCGGTTTCAGCACGACAGCGCCCACCCCTTCGCCCAGAATCGTCCCCTCGGCCCCCAGGCCATAGCCGCGGATCACCTCGGCTGATTTTGAGGTGAAATGCTCTTGCGATGTCGCGATCAGCTTTTGCGGATGAAGCAGCAGGCTTACGCCACCGGCCAGCGCCATCTTGCAGCGCCCGGCGCGCAACATATGCACCGCCTCATGGATACAGGTGGAGGAGGCGGAACACATGGTATCAAGGAAATACGACGGCCCGGTCAGCCCGTAAAAATACGACACCATATTGGGAATCGTGCCAGTATAGCTGCCGCTGGCCAGCGATGGACGCATCAGCATGTTCTGAAAGCCGTAAAGATCGTATTCGTTGGTCATCGACCCCATGATCACGGCCACGTCGCCGCCGTATTGGCGCGCGATGGTTTCCCGCGAATATCCGGCGTCCTCAAAGGCTTCGACGCTGGCCTGAAGAAACAGGCGCACCTCGGGCGACATCAGCTCGGCCTCGGTCTGGGATATGCGGAAATACCGCGGATCGAACCGGTCGATGTCGCGCAGGAAAGCGCCCGTGCCCACCACCGTCTTGCCCAGCACATCACGTTCGGGGTGATGCAGCGCGGCGTTGTCCCAGCGGTCTTGCGGGACCGGTTCAAACCCGTCTCGACCCTGCGCCAGCATCTCCCAGAAAGCGTCGCGATCATCGGCGCCCGAAACGTGCAGCGACAGCCCGACAATCGCGATATCGTGCAGATCATCGTTAGCCTTGGCAGGTTGCGCTGGGCGCTGCGTGATTTTCGCATCCGGTGCGGCAAGCGGCGCGGCGGGTGGCACGTCCGCGTCCTGAACAAGGGCGCTCAGGGCGGCGGAATATTCGGCCACCAGATGATCGGCCAGCCCGTCCAGATCGACAAATTCAAAGAACAGCGTCTTGGACAGCGGGCCAAGCCTCTCTTCCAGTCGCGTCGTCGCCTCGACAATTGCGATGGAATCAAGCCCGTATTCCTCAAGCTTGCGCTTCGTGCGGATCCGCCCGGCATCGGTTTGCAGGACGTCGGCCAGGATATCGCGCAGGTGGGCAATGGCCGCATGTTTCAGCGCGCCCGTGCTCACCACGGCCACAGTGGGCCGAGGCGTCACGGGGAGAGGTGCGGTGCCGAAGCGCTCCAGCACATCCGCGATCCGCCCCGGTTGGCCATGCATCACCGTCAGCCGGGGGTGATCGTCCCCGGTCAATGCCGCCTCCAGCGCGGCGATGCCGGATTCTGTCGGCAATGGATCGATGGCAAGGCGGCGGTTCATCGCCTCTTGGGTGGCCGGATCGGCCGACATTCCGCCATCACGCCACAGCGGCCAGCCCATGGCCACCGTGCGACCGGACCGCGCACCGGTGCGCACCGCTTCGGCACGGGTTTCGGCGAATGCATCCATAAACGCATTCGCCCCGCCATAGATCGCCTGCCCCGCCATGCCAAAGACCGAGGCGACCGAAGAACACAGCACCATGAAATCCAGCGGCTGATCGCGTGTCGCCCGATCAAGGTTGATCGTGCCCGCCACCTTTGGGGCGAAGACCGCCGCTGCCCGGTCGCTGTCTTGGGTCAGGACATAACCGTCATCCAACCAACCTGCCGCATGGATGACGCCCTTGATCGGCCCGTGGTCCGTGACGATCCGCGCCATCGCGGAATCGAGCGCGCCCACATCGGCAACATCGCAGGGCACATATTCGATCTGCGCCCCACCCTCGCACAGATCATCCAGCGTTTCGCGCAGTGCCGGAGCGAGGGCGGCGCGCCGCCCGCTCAGCACAATCCGGCGTGCACCCCGGTTGATCAGCCAACGGCAGAAGATAATCCCAAGACCGCCCAGCCCCCCGGTGATCCAATAAACGCCCTGACTGTCAATCTTGATCGGCGCGGTGCCAGTGTGCGTCAGGGCACGCGGGCGCCAGACTGTTCGCGCGCCGTCAACCGTGTGGCGCAGGTCGGTATGGGTGTCGGCGACGCGCGACTCGACCCCGGCGACGGTGGCCAGCCTTTGTGCGGTGATCTCGCCGAACAGCGTAACGCGCCGCCCGTCGATCCGGGGGTTTTCAAGCGTGATCGTCTTGAACAGCGCGACCAGCGGCGCGGTAATGCAGTCCGCCACATCCGCCCCGGTCAGCGCCAGAATGCGCACTGGCCCCTTCACCCCGTCGCGCAAAACATCGCGCAAAAGCCCGTGGGCCTGTTGGAACAGGGCAAGCGCGGCGTCACCCTCGCATCCGTCCGGAAGGGTCAGCGCCTTGATGGGCAGGCCGGTTTGCGCGCGCAGCGTTTCCGCCAAATCCGCTGCCGCGCCGATCAGCCATATCTGTGCCCCGGCCACTTGCGGAGCGGGCGCGGGTTCGGCGCGGCAATCCTGCCACACACCCGATGCAAGCGTCACGGTGTCGGGGAGGTGCGCAAGGTCATCCTTGGGCGGCGCGGCAAGCTGCCCACCTTGCACCAGTTTGAGAACAAGACCGCGAAACGCGACCGCCACGGCCCCGGATCCATCGCAGAGGTCGATATCGAATTCGCGCACAGGCGCGCCGGATATCGCTGGTCGGATTTGCCGCAGATGCGCCCACATCACCGGCACGCAGGGGCCGCGCACCTCGATCCGGCGACAGGCGAAGGGCACTGCGGCACTGCCCGGCGCTCCACCGTTCAGCGCCACCCAAGCCTGAATTGCCGCGTCCAGCATCACCGGATGCAACGGCATCGCATCAAGCGTCGGGATCAGCCGTCGCGGCAACCGGATCTGCGCCAGCACCGCACCATCGCCGCGCATCGCCTGCTTCAATGCGCGGAAGGCTGGACCATGCACGACACCGCTTTGCACCAGACGGTCATAGCAGGTTTGCGCATCCACCCTGTCGCTCAGCGAAGACTTCAGCCCCGCCAGATCAACGACCTGCGGCGCAGCGTCAGCGAGGCGGCGGATCACGCCCTGTACAGCACTATCCTGCCCCTCTTCCCTGACGCGGAACGAGATCGCATCCGCGCCGCCCGCCAGCGAAGTTTCAATCGTGACGGGCCGCGCGCCAGCTTTGCGGATCGGGCGACGCCAGACCACATCATCCAGCGCAAAGGCGCCGTCGGGCAAAGCACCGGCCAGACGCGCTGCTGCCGCGGCCAGTTCCAACGACACCACCCCGGGCAAAACCGGATCGCCGCCCACATGATGATCAGACAGCACGAATTCATCGCCGCTCAGCACGCTGCGGAAACGACATTCGCCAAGCGTCGAGATATTGCGCTGCAACAGCGGGTGAAGCGGTCCGGCCTGATCCTTGGCGCCCAAGGACAGGTCCATCCAGTGCCGCTCCCGCTCGAACGGATAGAGCGGCGCGTGAATCCGGCGGCCCGGTGTGGTCAGCGAGGTTGGCCAATCGTCCACCTGCCCCGCCACCCAGTCCTGCGCCGCCGTCAGATCGAAATCTGCGCCACTGGCCCCGACGATCACTGCGGCAGGCAGATCGGGCCCGTGGCCTTCAACGGTGGCAATAATATCGTCAGCGCTGTTGCCCACAACGACACAGCGCATCGCCATATGGTCGCGCCCCGATTGCAGCGTGAAGGCAAGGTCGCCAAGGGCATCGCCGCCGTCGCGCAAATGCTGCGCAAGCTGCGCAACCCGCTGCGCCAGGGCCGCTGTGCTGCGCGCCGAAACAGGCAAGACCACCGTCCCGCCGGGCGCAGCGGCCTCGGAGCGAGCGGGCGGTTCTTCCAGCACAACATGCCCATTGCTGCCGCCAAAGCCAAAAGAGCTGACGCAGGCGCGGCGTGGTGCGTCCGTACGGCGCGGCCAATCCGTTGGAGTCCCTTGGATATGAAATGGCGACCCATCAAGTTCGATCAGCCGGTTCAACCGCGAGAATCCAACATTGGCCGGCCGCCGTTCATGGTGCAGCGCCGCCAGCACCTTGACGATTCCGGCAACACCCGCCGCACCTTCCAGATGGCCGATGTTGGTCTTGACCGAACCAATACCGCAGCGCCCCGCGGCAATCGCGACTCCATGATCCCGCGCCAGCGTGGCGAAGGCTTGTTTGAGGCCGGAAATCTCGATCGGATCGCCAAGGGGTGTGCCGGTGCCATGTGCCTCGATATAATCGACGGTGTCGGGTGCCACCCCCGCCGCATTATGGACCTGAACGATCAGTTCGGCCTGCGCAGCCGGGTTCGTCACGGTCAGAGAATTCGTCCGCCCACCATGGTTGATCCCGACACCGCGGATCACCCCATGGATCGGATCGCCCGCTTTGATCGCTGCAGCCAGCGGGCGCAGCAGTAAAACCGCGCCGCCTTCGCCGCGCACATAGCCGTCTGCCGCCTCGTCGAAAACGCGCGCCTGCCCGTCTTTCGACAGCATCCCCGCCTTGGAAAAAGCGATGAAATGGTTGGGCGACCAGACGAGGTTGACCCCGCCCGCCAGCGCCATGTCACATCTGCCATCCTGCACCGCGATCACTGCATCATGCACTGCCGTCATCGACGCGGCGCAAGCGGTGTCATTGGTCACGCTGGGGCCTCGGAAATCGAAGAAATGCGAAATCCGGTTGGCGATGATCGACAGGGAAATGCCGGTGGGCGTATAGGCGTCAAGCTGTGACAGGTGCTTTTCCAGCAGCTCGGCATAGTCCCAATGGCACACGCCCATGAAGACACCCGTGCGGCTTCCGGCCAGATCGGAGGCGCGGTATCCCGCATCCTCCAACGCGTGCCAGCTCATCTCAAGCGCGATCCGCTGCTGCGGGTCCATCCACGCCGCTTCGCGCGGCGAAATGCCAAAGAATTCCGCATCGAACCGGTCGGCGCCTTCGATGAATCCAGCGCGGGTGCTGGCGGTGAAATTGCCCTTTCGCGGATCGCCCAGAAGGGCGCTGGCATCCCAGCGTTCGGCGGGCACCTCGGAAATCATCGAGCGTTCGCCATCAAGCACGTCCCAGAACGCGCCCATGGTTTCGGCGCCCGGAAGCCTCAGGCCGATGCCGACGATGGCGACCGGTGCACGGCGCGGGGAAATATCGTCCGCGCTCACGCCAGCGGCCCCAGCATCGCAGACACCCGGCGGTTCAGCACCTCGGCCGCACCTTCAAGCAGGCGCAATCCAATCTCATCAGCATGGCGGGCACGCCAGTCTTCGATTTCCGTGCCCGTGGCAAAGGCGTTGAACGCGCCTTGCGCCGGGCCGCAGTGCACCTGGAAATCCACCTTGTGATCCAAATCACCCTGCAAGGCCCATTGCGTCGTATCCTTGAAATACCTGCGAAAGATCAGCGCCATCCGATGCTTTGGCATACGCTCGGCCCGCTCAATCTCGGCCGCCGGATAGCTGCGCGCGACGTCTTGGAACACAGCGTCCAGATCGCGTCCGAAATACCGGTCTTCGATCTGGCGGCGCAGTTTCGCATCAAGAGCGTCGATGCTGTCATACTGACGATACAGACCCACAAGGCGTTCCGCCCGCGCCGGAAAGAACACACCTTTCTTCAACACCTGCACCTTCGAGCCAAGCTCGAACATCTCACCCGAGGGGGCATAGGCGGTATCGTAGACCGCAATGCCCTGCAGCATATCCTTGACCGCATCGCTGGTGCCTGCCTCGGCCGTGCATTGGTTGATCGAGCCTGTGACGATGAAATCAGCGCCCAGCATCAAGACGGCTGCCACCGCCTCGGGCGTGCCGATACCGCCGCCTGAGCCCACGAAGATCGGACCGAAATCAGCGAAACGCCGCATTGCCGCATCCCGCAACCCCAGAATCGGCGGTAGCAGCGCAAAGGGCATCCCCTGATCGGTGTGGCCGCCAGAATCGGATTCGACGCAGATCGCATCGGCCATGGGCACTTGGGCCAGCAGATCGGCCTCGTCCCGGGTGATCGCGCCCGATTGCAGCAGCCGTGCGACGATGGCTTCGGGCGCTGGGGCAAGGAATTGCGCCGCCACATCGGGACGCGACACTTTGGCGATGATCCGGTTGGTGGCCCGCGTCACGCCACCGTCGCGCCGCAACCCCTTGGCGCGGTAGCGTACAAGCGCCTGCGTGACCTCCATGAAGGCCGAAGCCTCAACCATGCGCACACCTTCGTCGAGCAGAAGATCGGTCAAATCGTCCTCAAGGTGGGGGCGGTTGACATGGGCGATGAAATTGACGCCGAAGGCATCGTCAGCCCCGAGGGCAGCCTTGATGTCACGAACCGCGCTGCGGATTTCATCGCCGGGCAGGCCCGCCGCCCCAAAGAACCCCAAAAGCCCGGCGCGTCCCATCCGAACGACAAGATCGACCGACGCGATCCCTTGGTACATTGCCCCGCTCACATAGGCATGGCGCAGCCCGAAAGCATCGCAGAACCCCCGCGACCCCAAGTTCTCGACGGTGAACCGGCGGGCGCGCGGTGTGTCCGATGCGGCATTACAGAGCGTTTCGCGCGGCGCGCTGATTTCAGCAGCGGGCAACGGCCCGGCCTCGATCTCGGTTCGCTTGAACATCGGTCTGACGACGGGCGGGCCGTCCGGGCCGAGCTCGATCGTATCGCCAAACCTTACCCCCTGCGCCATCAGATAGCGCAGACTGTCCGACCACCTGACAGGTGCCGTGATCTGTTCGATCAACCGGGCGCGCAGACTGGCATCGTCGTGCGGGCGCGCAGTGACGTTCGAGATCACCGGCACCTGAAGCGGGGCAAATTCTGTCGCGGCGATATCATGCGCAAAGGCGTCAGCCGCGTCCTGCATGAAAGGCGTGTGAAAGGCCCCGCTGACCGGCAACATGATATAATGGGTCGCACCCGCAGCCAAGAACGCAGCTTCGCCCGCCTCGACCGCTGCGCGGCGGCCTGACACGACGATCTGGCGTGGTGTGTTGAAATTGGCTGGGTAAATATCGCTCAGCCCTTCGCGCGCGATCAGATCGTTGATCGCCCCGGCGTCCAACCCCAGAATCGCCGCCATCCCGCCGCCCGACGCCTGCGCCATCAGCGCGCCGCGCCGCATGACCAGCCGTAGCGCTGGGCCGAACGCCAACGCGCCGGCAGCAAACAGCGCGACATATTCTGCAACGCTGTGCCCCAGGACAAAATCGGGCACCGCGCCGCCATCTTTGCGGTATTGCAGGTATTTCAGGGCGTTGACGACGAATAGCGCTGGCTGGGTGAATTGCGTCTGGCTCAATTTTTCGATCGGGCCGCTGCGGCACAATTCGGCGATGTCATAGCCAAGGATATCACCCGCTTCCGCAGTATATTGCGGGAAAAGATCGAAAAGTGCTGCGCCCATGCCGAGCCGCTGAGCGCCTTGGCCCGGAAAGAGAATTGTCGTCATTTACCCATTGGCTCTTCGTTAAAATCGCTGCCGCGACGCACCCATTCGACTTTTCCCAGATCCATCTTCACCACACGGTCGGCCACCCCCCAATATTTTTCATCATGGCTTGTCACGATGACAAGTTTCCCCCGATCTCGCAGGAGAGGGATTAAGGAATGGTAAAAATAGTCACGAAAATTGACGTCCTGCTCGGCAGACCATTCATCGAACACGTAAACCGGTCGATCCTCAAGCAGTGCTGCGATCATCGCAAGGCGCTTGCGCTGGCCGGTGGACAGGTGCAGCTGATCGAATTTTCCATCCGCGAATGTCACCTTTCCGGTCAGACCCATCTCGTCAATCAGTCGGTTCACCTGTCCCGGCGCAATATGCTCAAGCCCGTAAAGCCGGTCGAACAGGTGAAAGTCCACAAAAACCGACGAAAACAGCTCGCGGTAACCGGCCATGTTGGCCGGTGTCACTGCGACTTGATCGGCGCTTATCCACCCTGATCGCAGCGGATAAAGCCCGGTCAGCATACGCAGTGCGGTGGATTTACCGCTGCCATTGCCGCCGACGAAAAACACCACCTCGCCGCGATCAAGCGTCAGATCCAGAGGGCCGACCGCATAGGCACCCGGATCGGTGGCATCATAACTGAACCTCGCCCCGTTCAGCGATATGGCTTCAAACCCGCTGAACTGCGACGCCGCTGCGCGGGCCTGATCGGGGGTGATGCCCGGAGAGCGCGACAGTTCGCGTTCGACCGTCAGGATTGATTGCAGCCCCGCCTCGGCCCGCAGAAACATCGGCGACTGGGCCAATGTCACCGAAAGGGTGCCCATGCAGAACAACAGGATCGGGATCAGTTGGAATATGACTGCCTTTTGCCCCGTGGCGTATTCAGGAAAGACAAACACCACAAACCCGAGCATCGCAAAGGTCGCCAGACTGCCCAACAGGATCAACGCGACCCAGTGCTCCACCGATTTCACCAACAGCCGTTCCAGCGCATAGGACCGTTTGCGATAGGCGGCGTCGATTGCTGCGGCCCGGCGGGCGTTCAGGCGCAGTTCCTTGGCGCCGTGGATGATATCGAGGATGGTATCCATGGTGCGCGCCTGCATCCGCTCCACATGGCGCAGCACATCGGCAAACCGCCGGTTGATCGCGCGATAGCCGACCGCGCCCAGCCCCACCGTGGCAATAAAGATCACGAAGGCCAGCGGCGACAGATACAGAAGATAGATCAGTGAGACCCCCAGCAGGATCATCTGTTGCAGCGCCTGAACAATCAGCGGGAAGGTGACGGAAAGATGGTTCGTCTCTTTTGCGACGAGAGAAAACAGCCGCCCCCGGCCCAACCCGTCGGCCACCAAAAGCTCAGATTTGCGCAGGTCATCGGCAATCGTCAGGCGCTTGCGGGTCAAAAGATCCTCGACAATGGCCATGGAGCGCAGCAGCGAAAACTGGTTCGCGGCATAATAGATCACAAAGGCACCGGTGAACACGCCCCAGGCAAGGGCGCTTGGCGGTGCTCCGTTCGAAACCGCCTCGGCGACACGGGTGATCACCACGATCAGCGCGGCATTCGCCAGTCCGGCGATCAGGGTAAAGCCCAACATCGCCCGCAACTGCGCCCTTTCGGCGCCGCGCAGGAATTCAACCAGCGCCATCGTTCACCTCCGGCGCGGGCAGAACCATTCCCAGATCAAGCTCCAGCCGCCTGTCGCAACAATCCCAGTACCGGTCGTCATGGGTCACGGCCAACACGGTTTTGCCGCGCGCCTTCAGCCCGGGCAGAAGTTCGGTGTAAAACAGGTGGCGGAAATGGGCATCCTGATCGGCGGCCCATTCATCCAGCACATAGATTTCCCTGTCCTCCAGAAGCGCGACAATCAGGGCCAGACGCTTGCGCTGACCGGTGGACAGATCGCGTGTGGTAAACCGTCCGTCGCGGTATTCTACCTTGTCGGTCAGCTCCATACGCGCGATCAGACGGCTCACCTCGGTCGGGTCGACGTCCTCCAGCCCGTAAAGCCGGTCGAACAGGTGAAAATCGGTGAAGATAACTGAAAACAGCCCGCGATAGGCGTCAATCTGATCTGGCGTGACCGGCTTGTCATCGCACAGGATACGCCCTGCATCGGGCCGGTAAAGCCCGCACAAAAGCTTGAGCGCGGTGGATTTTCCGGTGCCATTCCCACCGGTCAGGAACAGGATTTCACCTCGGTTCAGCGACAGATCCAGCGGCCCGGCGGTGAATGGCACAGCGCCGGTTTCGTCGACGTAATGAAACACCACACCGTCCAGCGCGATTGTGGTGAAACCGCCAAACGCGACGGGCGAGTCCGCCGTCGGCGCAGCGCGGGGCGCAGGATCGACCAGTCGGCGTTCCAGCGCGTAAAGATGGCCCAGCCCCGCCTCGGCCCGGCCGATCAGCCGCACCACCGACATCATCGCGGCAAACGGGCCAAGGGCAAATACGGTGGCACCGACGATCTTGTAAATTGTGTCGGTGTACCCGCTGAAAAAGATCGGCAGGACGAACACCACCATCCCGACCAGCAAAAAGATGAACGCATTGCTGAACTGCAAAAGCGCGACCCACCGCGCGCCAAGTCCCATCACAGTATCCTGCAACTGACGCGCGCGGATCTCGAAATGCGCGAACAACGCGTCGTTCTTGTCAGCGTTCAGGCGGATTTCCTGAAACCCCAGCGTGAAATGCGACAGCGTGGCAAGCATGTCAGCCTCGCGGTGATGCACGTCGACCATCGAAGCCGCCAACGCGTTCTGCCGGTTGATGAAAAAATACATCGCGAACAGGGTGAACCCTGCCACCAGTACGAAGGAAATCAGCGACAGCGTGGCGATGTACAGCAGCAGGAACAACAAAAGGAAACCGCTCTGCGCCGCACCGATCAGCAATGGCAGCGTTTGCGCCAACTGGTCGGTTTCCTGTGAGACGGTGACGTGGATGTCCGCCTCGCCCAGGCGTTCGAGGGTGCGCAGGTCCGCGCGCGCCACTTTGCGAACCAGCCGCCGGCGCGTTGCCTCAATCCTGCGCTGCACAAATCGGTTGGCAAAAAGCAGCGAGGCCCGGTTGGTCAGCAGGAACAATGTCAGAACAAGTGCATAAACCACGATCAGCCTTGGGCCGATATCAACGCCCGACCACAGCCGCTCGGCCGCATGGTTGATCAGCCCGACAAGCCCGGCATTTGCCAGCCCCGCCACTCCGGTCATTGCGATGACGAACCGCCTGTCGGCCGGTTCCCCTTCGTTCAACAGACGAAGAATGTTGTTATGCGACATTAACCCCCGCCCAAACCTTGATAACGACGGGCCAAGGGCGCACCCTGACCGCGTTGATCTTCCGTGCGCCGATCTTGTCGCAGTTACGGGAAACGACCCCTCTCCCGTATTATTAAAAGCTGACGCACAGTCAATGGCGCTGTGTATTTTTCAAGCATTTGCCTAATGTTACATGGTTATTTCAATCGACATGCTTCCCATAGGGCGTTTGAGTGACTAGGAGTGTGACTGCCGACCCCCTCAGACATACGGGTGCCATGACAAAGATCCGCGATTTCATCGAAGAGCAGTTTCTCATCGAATTTGACGAATCCTTTCCCGCAGATTCCGACCTGTTCAAAGAGGGGGTGATGGATTCTTTCGGCTATATCCAGATGATCCGTTTTCTGGAAAAGGAATACGGCGTGACGTTCAGCGAACAGGAAATGACCGGCGACGTGATGGTCAGCCTGACGCAGATCGAACAGGCCATCGCCCGCAAGACTTCGGTCCCGGCAAAGATCGGATAGCGTCGGATGTGCGGCATCGCCGGATTGTGTGCCCCCGCCATTGGCGCCCCTGCCCTGACGCAGGACGTGACGCGCATGCTGGCGCGGATTGGCCATCGCGGGCCGGACGGGGCGGGTTATGTGGCGGACAATGGGTTTGCCATGGGGGCGGTGCGTCTGGCGATCATCGATCCGACAGCGGGTGCGCAACCGATCAGCGATGAAACCGGGCGTTATTGGATCTGCTACAACGGTGAAATCTACAACTACCGCGAATTGCGCGCCGAACTGGTGGCGCAGGGGCGGCGTTTTCGCACCCGTTGCGATACCGAAGTCGTGTTGCAGGCCTGGCTTGCCTGGGGGCCTGCCTGTCTGGCCCGGTTCAACGGTGGTTTCGCCTTTGCGATCTATGACAGCGAAACCGGCGCGGTGTTTCTTGCGCGTGACCGGTTTGGCAAGCGGCCGCTGTTCATCGCGCGGCAGAACGGTGCGCTGTATTTCGCCTCCGAGATGAAGGCGTTTCTGGCCATTGACGGCTTCAGGTTTGAGCAGGACCCGGCACAGGTGGCTGCGATTCTGGCGCAATGGACGCCGCTGCCCCACCAATCCGGATTCCGCGATATCGACGCCCTGCCCATGGGCTGTTGGATGAAATGGCAGGCCGGGATCGCCACAGTACACACCTATGACAACCTGCGATTCGATCACGGCCCCGCTGTGACAACCGAGGCTGAGGCGCTGGAGCGGATACGCGACACCCTGACCGACAGCGTACGCCTGCGGTTGCGCAGCGACGTCGAGGTCGGCGTGTATCTCAGCGGTGGCGTGGATTCCGCGATCATCGCCGCCCTTGTGCGCGATATCACCGACAAGCGGCTTGCGACATTCTCGGTTGAGTTTGAGGATGCCGAATTCGACGAATCCGCCGATCAGCGCAGCGTCGCCGCACATCTTGGCACCGATCACCACGCGCTGCGCATCAGCCATGCCGATATTGCCGACGCCACCCCCGACGCGGTGTTCCACGCCGAGATGCCCGCATTTCGCAGCGCCTTTGTGCCGATGTATCTGTTGTCGCGCCGCACACGCGACGAAGGGATCAAGGTGATCCTCAGCGGTGAGGGCGCTGACGAGGCATTTCTGGGCTATGACCTGTTCAAGGAAACCATGCTTCGCGAGCATTGGCACAGCTTGTCCGATGCCATGCGCCGCGACCGGCTGGCGCGGCTTTACCCGCATCTGTCGCACTATGGCGCCGAAGATATCGCCGCCGTCGCCGGCCTTTACAGCCAGTTCTCGACCGAACGGATGCCCGGTCTGTTCTCCCATGAAATGCGGTTTCAGAACGGGCGGTTCTCGGCCCGGTTGATGGCGGGCAAGGATGATCCCTTTGCGTCAATCGCCGCCCTTGTCGCCGACGAAGACGGATTTGCCGGGCTTTCGGCGGTGCAAAAGGCGCAATGGCTGGAGTATAAAACGCTTTTGCCCGGCTATCTTCTGTCGACCCAAGGCGACCGGATGAGCCTGGCGCACGGGGTCGAAAACCGCTGCCCGTTCCTTGACCCGGCGGTGTTCGCGCTGGCCAATGCCACCAATCTGAAATTTGATGACGGCTACACCGAAAAACGCCTGCTCCGCGAGGCATTTCGCGGCAAGGTGCCGGACTCGATCATCGACAAGCGCAAGTTTCCCTATCGCGCGCCCGATGCCGCCGCGTTTGCGGCGCACAGGCCCGATTACCTTGATCTGATCCTGAGCGATGATGAACTGGCGAAAATCCCGTTCCTTGACGCACGCTTTGCCCGGCGCTTGGCGAACAAGGTGCTTTCCCGCCCAGCGGGCGAGGTGTCGACCAAGGAAAATCAGACCTTCATGTATCTGCTTTCGATCACGCTGCTGCATCGCAGCTTTGTCCGGCGCGAAGGCCAGCCCACACCCTGCTTGCCGCCGCTTGAACGCGCGATCGATCTGACCAAGGGGCGCGTCACGTCTCCCATGGGAGTTTGAGTTCGGTGACATAGCGGCGGATGTCGGCAATCACATCCGCGTCGGCGAAAATCGCGCGGTTTGCGTCAAGCGCGCGGGCGCGGTCGGCCACAGGATCGCCGGTGATCCCGCCGAGATACGCCTTGTACTGCGCGATGGCCGGTTTGCGCAGGTGACGCAGCCGCGTCAGGTGCTGGCGCAGCGCCGTCTCGGGATCGTCGGCCACAATATCGACCAGCCCCGCCGCATGGGCGGCGGCGGCACCGATTGGCCGGGTCATCAGCGTCAGGTAATGGGCGCGCTGCCGCCCGATCCGCTGCACAAGGAACGGCAGCACGCAGGCCGGATAAAGCCCGAACAAAAGTTCGGACAATCCAAACGACGCGCTGCGACCGGCAATGGCAATGTCGCAGGCGGCGACGAACCCGACCCCGCCCGCATTGACCCGCCCGTGAACCAGCGCGATGGTCACAAACGGGCCCTGAGCCAGCGTCAGCCATAGATCGTAAAGCGGCGCGGGATCGCCCGCCGAACCGCTGGACGATACCGCCTGAAAATCGCCGCCGGCGCAAAACACCTCGGCACCGCCCTCAAGCACAATCACCGACACAGCATCGCTTGTGCATCGGGCCAGAACCTCGCCTATCTCGGTGATCATTTGCGCATTGATGGCATTGTCGGCAGCGGGCCGGTTCAACCGGATCCGGCACACAGCTTCGGCGGTGGTGACTGTGATCGTTTCGTGGCTCATGGCGCACCGATTATCAGCGCGGTCGAAATACCGCCGAAGCCAAAGGAAAACTTCAGCGCATGGTTGATCGCATGGGTTGCGCCGCCCGGCCCGACCCAGCCAAAGTCAGGGTCCAGCGGCGTTTCAAGGTTGCGCGTGGGGTGCAACCGTCCCTCGGCCATCTGCATCAGCACCGCTGCCACCTCGACAACGCCCGCCGCCGACAGGGGATGCCCGGTGATCGATTTCGTCGCGTTGATCCGGGCATGGCCCAGACCCAGACTGCGATAAGTCTCAATCTCGGTTGCATCGCCTGCGGGTGTGCCAGTGGCGTGGCCGCTGACATAATCGATATCGGCTGCGGTCAATCCTGCCTCGGCCAAGGCGCGTTCGGCCGCCTGTACCTGCGCCGCGCTGCAAGGTTCGGGGCCGCGCGTGCCGTCGGCCACCTGCCCCGCGCCAAGCAGACGCCCGAGGATCGCGCCGTCGTCGACATCGCCGGAGCGTTGCAGCACCAGGGCGGCGCAAGCCTCGCCATACAGAAAACCGTCGTGGTCACGATCCATCGGCCGACACGCCCGTCCGGGGCTATCGGCAAAGTGCGGTGCGCCCATGGCCCCCATCGCGCGCAACGCCTGAAGGTCATGCGCGCCCGGATCCTGCATGGCGCCAATGACGATACAGGCATCCACCGCGCCCGCCCGCAACGCCTCGGTCGCCGAAATGATCGCAACCGCTCCGCTGGCCGAGGCGGCGCCGACCGTGCGCGCGAAACCGCGGATCGCAAACGCCGCCGTGCAAAGCCCGCAAATGTCGGTATCGAGAAACATATGCCCATGGCGCGGCGGTACATAGACCAACCGGTCGCTGTAAGCGCGCAGGGCCAGCGCCTGTTCCCGCGCCATCAGGTTCGTGCCTCCGACGATCAGCCCGATCCGCTCCGGCGCAACGGCATCAAGCCCCGCCTGATCCCAGACCTCAGCCAGCGATGAAAGTGCAGCCCGTGCCGAAAACGACGCAGTGCGTGCCTGCCGGGGGGGCAGAATGTCGGGTGGATCGGGCATCTCGACACCAAGGAAAGGCGGCGTATCAGCGGGAGATTCGCGCCCTTCGCGCCGCAGCACACCGAACAGATCGGGCGCATCGAACAGGGCGTGACGGAACGCCGGTTTGCCGTGCCCCGCCCCGCAGCCAACGCCGATTCCGGTGATGGCAATATCCATCCACTCAACCGCCGCTTTTGGCCGCAAGAAGATCGGCCAGTTCGCCAATGTTGCGCGGGCCATGCAGATCGACCATCGGCACCTTCAATCCAATCTCCTCCAACGCGGCGAGGATGATCTCGCTGCGCTCCATGGAATCGACTCCGAGATCGGCCAAAACGTCACCCCGCGCGATCGGGTGGGTTTCAAGGTCAGGCACCGTGTCGCGGATCTGCGCGACGAGAAGGCCAAAGATGCGTTCGCTGTCCATTTATCTTTTCCAAAGCGACCCTGCGTCAGGCCCAGATATAGTTGCGGTGGTAACTGTCGATACTATCAAGAACAAGCCGCGCGCCCCCGGTATCGCGCCAGGCCGCCGGAATCAGATGCCGGTTGATCTTTGCGTCGCGGGTGCCAAACCGCACCGCCGAGGCGCCGGACAACAGCGTTTCATATTCGTCAATGCTCAGGCTGTGGCGGTCGTCCAGAACGCGGGAAATATTCATTGCGCCCAGTCGCGCCGCCCCTTGTGCATCAACGACACCGCTGAAAAACTCAGAACAGCAACCGGAGCCATAGGAAAACAGCCCGACGCGCAGCGGTTCAGACAGATCAACGGTGTCAATCATCCCGGCCAGCGCGAAAAACACCGATCCGCCCGCCGTATTGCCGACCCGTCTGCCATAGGTCAGGCTGGGCGTCAGCCGGGCTTTGAAATCGGCGGCGATGTCATTTGGCGGCGCCTTGTAGTGTTTGCGCATCAAGTGGCGATGCGCTCCCTTGACCATGCCGCCAAACGGCGTGTGAAAACACAACTGGTCAAAGGTCTCGCGAAAATCGGCCCCCTCCACCCGGCGGGCATAATCGTCAAACGCGCCAGCGCAGCAGTCGAGATAGGCCATCAGCGAAAGATCGGCATCCCCCGCCTCGGTGTCGGGGCCGGGGCGGCAGGTGTCCATCACCTCGAACGCGTGGTTGCCATAGGCACCCGCATCCAGCCGCAGGATGTGGGGCGTGTCCGACACCACCATCGCGGCAGCCCCGGCGCCCGACGTCGGTTCGGAATAGGCCCATTCCTGCACCGCGTTCCCGTCAGCCAGTGCAAAGCGTGAAATGTCGGTCGTCACCACAAGAGCCTTGGCGCCGGGTGATGTGGCCGACAGCACGAAATTTGCCGCCATCTGGAGACCCGCAGCACCGGAATAACAGGCCTGCTTGATCTCGAACAACCGACAGTTCGGCGCAAGGCCGAGGTGGCGGTGCAAATAGGTCGAAAGCGATTTGCCGAAATCCAGCCCCGATTCCGTGCAGGTGATCACCATTTCGATCCGCGCGCGCTCGGTCTCGCTCATCGCGTCTATGAGAGGTTTGGCGGCGTTGACGGCAAATGTCACCGGATCCTCGAATGGCAGGGCGACGGCCTTTTCGCTCATCAACAGGTTTTCGAACCGCGGCAGATCCAATCCCCGGTGATCGCACAAGGCGCGCACGTCAAGACAGGCCGTGCCGCCGAAGAGGTTCAACGCCTCGATACCCACGGCCCGGCTCATACCCGCGCCTCCAGACGAATCGGCAGGTGGGCAAGGCCGCGCGCGTTCATCCGATCCAGCCGCCATTGCGGCGCACCCGCCGGGGCAATCACGGCAAAGCGATCAAACATCGCACCAAAGGCGATCTGCGCCTCAAGCCGGGCAAGCGGCGCGCCGATGCACACATGCGGTCCACCGCCGAACGTCATCTGAGCGTTGGCAGCGCGGCCAAGATCCAGCGTGTCGGGCGCATCGAACCGCGCCGGATCGCGGTTGATCGCACCAATCAGGCCGATCACCGGCGCGCCCTTCGGGATTGTCACGCCCTCAACCTCGAAATCCTCGCGGGCGACGCGCAGGATCATGTTGCCGCCGGGCTCGAGCCTTAGAAACTCTTCGATTGCGGTGCGCATCAGCCCCCGGTCTGCCGCCAGCCGGGCCATGGCGTCGGGATCGCGCAGCAGCAAAAGCATTCCGTTGCCGATCAATGTGACGGTGGTTTCATGGCCCGCCACCAGCATCGACACGAGGTTGGTCAGCGTTTCCTCTTCGTCCAGCGTACCATCGGAATGGGCTGCCATGGCCATGTGCATCAGGCTACCGGGTGCGCCGGGTTCGGCAATACGAAGGCGAAGGAAGGATTTGAAGTCGTCCAGCGCTTGCAGCGCCTCAAGCTTTTCATTCGGCCCGATCAGGATATCGCCGATCCGGATCAACGAAGCGCTCCAACCCGCGATCTGCGAGTCCATGCTTTGGGGAATATCGAACAGGTCGCACAGCACGCGCAGCGGCAGGGGGGCTGCAAAATCCTCGATAAAGTCGATCTCGCCCGAGTCGGGCATCGCAGCCAGCAATTCATTTGCGCGCCGCTGAATCGCGGGGGCCAATGCTGCCATCGCCTGCGACCGAAACGCCGGTTCATACACTTTACGCATACGCCGGTGATCGGCCCCGTCGCAGTTGATCATCTGCGGCTGGAATTCCGAGAACAGGCGGAATCCGTTCGGGTCCGCCGCGGCATAGGCCGGATCGTTCCACCCGCCGATCCAGTTGCGGGTGTCGCGCCCCATTGCGGTGGATTTCGCAATCCGCGCAAAGGCGGCGTGACCCAGCACAAAGAAGATGCCGGTCGCCGCGTCACGCTGTACCGCGCCGCCTTGGCGCAGCCTGGCAAGGGTCGGATAGGGGTTTTCCAGAAATTCCCTGTCCGACAAGATCGCCCACCAGTCGGGCGCGGTGCCCTCAACCATTTAAACACCGGAAATCGCCGCCCCCCGCGCCGAATCGCTGCGTATCAAGCTGCCTGACCGGTGCACCACCAACGGCCAGAGGCTGCGCTGACGCCGGATCATCCGGGACCCTGATCGTTTCCACCTTGTACAAAGCTTCGGCAAATTCCGCCTCGGCCGTCCGAGCCTCGCCGCCGGATCGCGCGCCAAGATCCCGCAGGTCGACCGCGCCATCACGCGGCCGCGTCACACAATGGGCGGCAGGATCGTCTGAGAAGGCCTCATGCCTCGAAAAATCCACCCCATGAGGATTGATGCAAAAGAGTCCGGTTCTGTCAGGCAAGGTCGTCGATTGGGCCATGTGCATCTTTTTCCGTTTACATTAAGAAGACATACGGGAACTCACACACGCCCGGAGCCACGACTGTTTCCCATCGGTTCAACGGCGTCAACTCGAATGGCAGGCTTTGCATGAAGGTAAGGGCGATCAGCGATCTGCACCTTGCGAGTGCCGTCAACCGCGATGCACTCGAGGCGCTGGCGGACCACGGCGACGACTGGCTGATCGTGGCGGGCGATGTGGGCGAGAAATTCGAACACCAGCGTTTCGCCTTCGAAACCCTGACGCGGCGGTTTGCGCGGGTGATCTGGGTGCCGGGCAATCACGATCTCTGGGCAATCCCCGAGGAACCGGGCGCGCGCCCGATGGCCGGGCAAGAACGCTATAACGCATTGGTCGATTGTGCACGCAGCTTTGGCGTGATCACCCCGGAAGATCCCTATCCGGTGTTTGACGGCGCTGGCGGGGCCCGCCTGATCGCGCCGCTGTTTCTTTTATACGATTACAGTTTTCGCCCCGATCATGTGTCGCGCGACGAAATGATTGCCTGGGCGCGTGAGGGCAATGCGGTCTGCGCCGATGAAACCTTTCTCGCCCCCGATCCCTGGTCCAGCCGCGAGGCATGGTGCGCCCATCGCATTGCCGTCAGCGAGGCCCGGCTGACCGCCCTACCCCCGGATCTGCCGACGATTCTGGTCAATCACTATCCGCTGCGCGCCGATCTGATCACGATTCCACGAATTCCACGCTTTGTCCCATGGTGCGGCACACGGCAAACCGAGGATTGGCACCGCCGCTTTAACGCCAGCGTCGTGATCTCGGGCCACTTGCACACCCGTCGCACCGATTGGCGTGATGGCACGCGCTTTGAGGAAGTATCGCTTGGCTATCCCCGCCAATGGGATCAGCGCCGGGGTATCGCGCCCTATCTGCGCGACATCTGGCCGCCACCCATGGCGAGCGCCAGCACCTGATCCAGCGGCGCCGGTCCACCGCAAATCTCCAGCGTCAAGGGGTGCGGGTGGCGCATCGCCAACGCCAGCGTGTGATCCCGCCCGGGATCGGGCCGCACGAATCGCCAGAGCGCCGGGTCATCGCCCAAAGCATCGTCAAACCGGATCGTGCAGTCTTCAAGCTGAAAGGAAAACGCCTGTAACGGCTGCGAAAGCCCCTTGCCGATCGCCTTTACATAGGCCTCTTTCAGGGTCCAGAATGCCAGAAATGTTGCGACTTTCCGGATCTCGGGGGCAGCAGCCAGAACAGCCTGTTCGCAGGGGGCAAAATGGCTTTCCGCCACAGCAATCGCCCCGACGTTGCGGTCCAGCCATTCAACATCGACGCCGATATCGTGATCCACCGTCAGCGCCGCCGCCGCCATCCCCCGCGTGTGCGAGATATTGATGCGCAGGCGTGTCCCGCCCGGTCCGGCGATCACTTCTGGCTTGCCGTGATCACCCGTCTCGAAGGAAAAATCGCAGGGCCTGCGCCCGGTGCAAAAGGCCAAAAGACTGCGGCAAAGCGCATGCGCCAGAATGTAGGAATGGCGGTCACGTTCGAAATGAAAGCGGGCGGCGCGGGTGCGTTCTTCGGGACTGAGCAGCCCGGCCAGCACTTCCCAATCGCCCGGCGCGATACACTCGGTTGCCAGCCACCACAGCGCAACGCGATCCCGGCTCACCAACACGTTGCCACCCTGCACCGGCCCATGCGACAAGAAGCCTTCGTCAATCGGATCGATGTTCATGGCTTCCATTCCTTCGGATCTTCCTACTGCGTTCTGCTTTTCCGGGCAGGGTTCGCAGTATTTTCATATGGCCGCCGGGATGATGCAATCACAACCGGTGTTCCGCCAATGGATGGAGATCGGCGACGCCATCGTTCACCGCGCCGAAGGGTTTTCGCCCCTTGCCATCATCTATGACAAGGCCCGCGGCAAACACGAGGCTTTCGATCAACTCGAACACTCTCACCCTGCCCTGTTCATGGTGCAATTCGCGCTGGCCAAACAGGTTCAGGCGCTTGGCCTGCGTCCCGATCTTCTTTTGGGGATGAGTCTTGGTGAATTCGTCGCGATGAGCGTGGCAGGCATGATTCCGTTCGAAACCGCCCTGCTGGTCATAGCGCGCCAACCACGGGTGTTTGACAGTACGGTGGCCCCCGGCGCGCTGATCGCGCTGCTTGCCTCGCCTGCCGAAATTGCCGCCGTGCCCGGGATCGAAAAGATTGCCGAGATTGTGGGTGTGAACGGCGCGCGCCATTGCGTTCTGGCCTGCCTGGAAGCCGCGCGCGCCGATGTCACGGCAGCGCTCGACCGAGCCAAGATCGCACACCAGCGTCTGCCAGTGCCCTTTGCCTTCCATTCCCGCTGGATCGAGGGGGCAAAAGACCGATATTTGGCCTCGGTTGCCGATCTGCGGCTGGAGACGCCATTCTGGCCGGCCTGGTCGTCGCGCCTCGCTGCTCCGGTGCACCGGGCCGATCCCGCCCACCTCTGGCAGATCGTGCGCGGCCCGATGCGGTTGCGCGAAACCGTGGCAGCGATCGAGGCGCAGGGCGGCGCCCATTACATCGACCTCAGCCCGACAGGCACGATTGCGGCGATCCTTGGTCAGGACGCCACAAAGGGTCCGTCGCGCCGCACGGCCCTCTTGTCGCCCTTCGGCAAGGACAGCGCGCGACTCGATTCCCTGATGGCGCTGACCTGATGACTTTCTCCGGGAAATGCGAGGGGAATATGGGCGGAAAAACACGAAAGTCCGCCCTATGATGCCCTAGGAGAAGTGCGGCGCGGCGATCCCGCGAAATGCAGCACTTTTCAAGGGTTGGGCCGGCATGGCGTTATGCCAACGCACTATTTTCGCAAAGGCAACCGGCTCGCAGCTCTTGGCAGATTGCATTACAATTGCCGGACGGCCAACGGGAACGGCGTGGGTTATGGTTCGCCACTCGGGGTCTGTTCCAGGGCAAGCCGTGCAGCGCGCCAGCCGGACAAGTGATGGGCGCGCAGGATTTCGCGCAGAAGTGGGCCTTCCCGCCGGACAAGGGCATCGAGGATCTGCTCGTGTTCGCGCACGGCGCGATCCCAACGGTTCAGATCATTATTGCCGGCAAAGCGGAAGCGTCTGATCCGCGCAGATTCTCCTGCGTAAACCCGGGACAAGGCGGCATTTTGCGCTGCATCGATGATCTTCTGGTGAATTTCCTGGTTCAGATGAAAATATGACATCAACTCGTGGCTTTGGAAGGCCTCGACCATGCGCTCGTGGAGTTGGGTGATTTCTTCGATCGCTTCGGGCGTCGCGCGTCGTGCTGCGCGTTCGGCGCCGATGCTTTCAAGGCCGATCAGTATCTCGATCGAATCCTCCACGGCTTCAAGCGTAAGCGCCACGACGGTCGCGCCGACGTTGGGCCGGATCGACACCAACCCCTCGCCTTCGAGCACCTTGAAGGCTTCGCGCAGGGGCGTGCGCGAAATATTCAATTTCTCAACGAGGATCCGCTCATTGATCCGGCTGCCGGGTTTAAGTTCTCCGCTGACGATCAGGTCGCGGACGTGTTCCGTCACAAAGGCTGAACGCTGCCCGTGGCGCGGTTCGATGATTGGGGACGGAACTGACATGGATACCTCCGATTTCCTGCAATTACCCTTGCACCGCACGAAACTCAAACAAACGTTTGACGTACTTTATTTTGCATGCAATACGCTCGCTAACTGATCAAGTATCATGGATAGTGTGTAATTCCTTCACATATTGCATGCAACTAGATCAAATAATCTGAAAACGACCACCTTTGGCAGGGTCGCGATATACGAACGGAACGCACGGATGAATTATCACACGTATTTCAACCGACAGGGGCGCACGGTCGAGTGTTGCATCATCGGCACCGGCGGATTCGGGCGCAGCTTTCTGGCTCAGGGGCTGGTCGTGCCGGGGTTGTCTGTCCGGGTGGCCGTCGACATTGACGCAGAGATCGCCGCCGAGAGCCTGCACAACGTGGGTATCGAGCAGAGCAATATTCGCATTTGCACCGATATCGAGACGGCCACGCAGGCATGGAAAGACGGCGCCTTTATCGCGGCGGGCAGTTACGAGTTCGTCGCCGCCCTGCCTGTCGAGGTGGTGGTCGAGGCGACCGGCAATCCAGAGGTCGGAGCGCATCACGCCCGCCTTGCAATCAAGGCCGGGCGCCACGTTGCGATGGTTTCGAAAGAGGTCGACAGCGTGGTCGGCCCGGGACTTGCCGCCATGGCGCGCGACGCAGGCGTGATCGTGACGCCGGTGGACGGTGACCAGCCCAGTCTTTTGATCGGGCTTATCACATGGGCCGAGGTTCTGGGCTTCGAAATTGTAGCGGCTGGCAAATCCAGCGAATACGATATGGTCTATGACCGCGACACTGGCGTGATGACCTGTGACGGCGTGGCATTCAACGTGCCCGATTTCGCAGGGCTGGAGCAATTGGGCGATGCCGATTGCGCCGATATGGTTGCCCGCCGCACTGCCGCAACCAAAGCGCTGCCGCAGCGCGCCGTGCCTGATCTGTGCGAAATGACCATCGTTGCCAATTCTTGCCGGATGCTGCCTGACCGCGCCGACCTGCATTGTCCGATCGCCCGTATCGATGAAGTGCCGGCAATCCTTTGTGAAGAAAGCGACGGCGGCATCCTGTCAAAGGCTGGCGTTCTGGACGTATTCCATTGCTTGCGCCGCCCCGATGAAATCAGTTTTGCAGGCGGTGTGTTCGTCATCGTACGCTGCAAACATGCAGAAACATGGGACATGCTGCGCGGCAAGGGTCATGTGGTCAGCCGCAATGGCCGGACTGCGATGATCTATCTGCCGCGGCACCTTTTGGGGATGGAAGCCGCCACCAGCATCTTTGAGGTGGCCCTGAAAGGCGTGTCTTCCGGGGCCGAGATCCTTGAGCACCATGCCGACCTGATTGCCGTCGCCGATCGCGATTTCGAGGCTGGCGCACATCTTACCATGGGCGGGCACCACCATTCGATTGAGGGTGTGTCATCCCGGATCGTCGCCGGAACGCCGCTTGACGCACAGAGTCCGGCGCCATTCTATCTTGCTGCCAATTGCAGCTTGCGGCAGGCGGTGAAAGCCGGACAGCCGATCAGAATGTGCGATCTCAACCTCGACCAAAACAGCGCCCTTCTGAAACTGCGCCAAGAGCAGGATCAGAGATACGCCAAAACCGTTGATGATGCAGTAAATCCAAGGGAGGAAAAACATGCATAATACGATCCGTAGACTTGTTATTGGACCGGTCATGGCCACCATGGCGCTGACCGCGCCCGCGTGGGCCGAAGACAGCTTTCAGCCGCCGAAAATGACGGCTTTTGTGGCGGCGGGTGCCGGTGGCGGAACTGACAATTTTGTCCGCACGATCCAGCCAATGCTGGAAGAGCGTCTAAAAACCAATATGACGGTCATCAATCTGCCTGCTGCTTCGGGCGTTCTGGCGCACCAGCGCACGGCAAACAGCGAGCCGGACGGAACATCGCTTGATTTCGCGTCGACGACATTCATCACCAGCCGTGCGGCAGGTCAGAACCCGGTGGGTCTGGACCAACTGACCCCGGTTGCGCGTATGCAGTCGGACGTGATGATGCTGGTCGTCAATCCTGAAAAATACGACAACCTTGAAGAATTCATGGCCAACGCCCGTGAGAATGGCCAGAAGGTCGTGATCGGCGGAACCCATGCCGCCAGCGTGGACCGGATGGCCTTTCTGGGGCTGAACAAGCAGGCGGAACTCGAGCTCAGCTATATCCCCTACGATAATGAAGGCAGTGCCTCGGCCAGCCTGCTGAGCGGTAATGTCGACGGGATGATGAATGAGATCAGCGCGATTCAAGGCTATATGGAAGCGGGCAGGATGAAGCCGATTCTGGCGTTCTCTGCTGAACGTCTGGACGCCTATCCTGATATCCCGACGACAGCCGAGAATGGCTGGGATCTGACATTCGGCAACGAACGTGGCGTTTTCATCAACGCCCAGACCGACCCTGCAACCATCTCGGCCATCGAAGCCGCGTTCAAGGACATCTTCGACTCCGAGGAATACCAGACCTATGCAAAGCGCTCCAATCTGGACGTGCGGGCCGGCTGGCTTGGAAGCGCGGATTATCGTCAGGCTCTGGAAAAGGACCTGGCCTTCTTCGAAGAGCTGATGGCAGACAACTGATCTGACCCCGAAAGCGCCGCACGTCCGCTTTGCCAAGGCATGGGGGGCGTGCGGCGCCCGTCACCTTGGATCAGGGGCGATATTCTGAATTCGTAAGGCAAAAAAGGAATCACGCGATGACAGCACGTTTGTATGCGTTTGCCATCAGCACCGCCGTGATCGGTCTTTATTTCCTCTGGCAGGCACTGCAATTACCGGGTGGCGCCGAGGTGACCACTCTGATCGGGCCACGCACCTGGCCCCTCGCGATCCTGATCCTCATGCTGGGTCTTGTCGCCGTGATGTTCCTGTTGCTTGCCCGGAAGGGTGCCAGCTATTTCGGAACGTCCGAGGTGCCCGAGGATGCGGTTAACGGCGAGATTGATACCAATGTTGCGACTGTGCACCCCTGGCGGCATGTCGGAGTTTTGGGCCTGACCATAGCCTATACCGTTGCGATGGAGTTCACCGGCTATCTGATTGCGACCGCAGTCTTCGCCGTCGCAGTCAATATAGTTTTGGGCGAACGCAGGCCGCTTCATATTGTGATGACGACTGCCGCCGCCATCGTTCTGGTTGCACTGGTCTTCGACCGCCTGTTGAGCATCCCGCTTCCCTGACAGTTATAGAAAACCCGCTGGAAAGGGTTCGCAATGTTTCAAGATCTTCTCGGGGGCCTCTGGGTTGTTTTGCAGCCCATCAACCTTTTGATCCTCACCTCGGCGGTTCTGATCGGGTTCGTCGGCGGCGCGCTGCCCGGTATCAGCGGCGTGATCCTTGTCGTGATCCTGTTGCCGGTGACCTATTCGATGGAGCCAACCGGGGCTTTCATGCTTCTAACCGCGATCTATGCGTCCAGCGTTTTCTCGGGGCTGATCACGGCGATCCTGTATCGCGCACCCGGCACCCCCGAGGCGGTGATGACGGCAATTGACGGCTATCCGATGACCCAGAAAGGCGAGGCCGGCAAAGCGCTGGGGATCGGAATTCTGTCGTCGGCTATTGGCGGCATGTTCGGCACACTTGTGTTGATATTGGCGACGCCATTTCTGGCCGACATGGCATTGCAGTTCTCGTCACCCGAATTTTTCGCGCTGGCGGTTCTGGGGCTGACGGTTGTGGCATCGCTTGGCGGCAATCTGTTGTTGGGGCTGATCGGGGTCTGCATCGGATTGATGATCGCATCCGTTGGGATCGATCCGCTGACCGGAACGATCCGGTTCACCTTTGGCAGTCTGCACTTGATGGGTGGGGTCAACCTGATCCCGGTGATCATCGGTCTTTTCGCCATCTCTGAAGTGCTCAAACGCTGTCAGGAAGGGGATATCCACCTGACCAGCAAATCCTTCAAGATCAAGATATTCGACTGGCCGGTCATTCGTCAGATCCGGACGACGATCGTCCGCTCGTCCATCCTCGGCACGGTGATCGGCATTCTGCCCGGCATCGGCGCATCGACCGCAGCGATGGTCAGCTACAGCGAGACAGTGCGCTGGTCAAAGGATCGCAGCCGCTTTGGCAAGGGCGCCCCCGAAGGAATTGCCGCGCCCGAGGCCGCCAATAACGCCGCCGCCATGGGCGCGCTGGTACCTCTGTTTGCGCTGGGGATTCCCGGTTCGGGCACCACTGCGGTGATCTTGGGGGCCTTCATCGTCCATGGTCTGACCCCCGGGCCGACCTTCATGTCTGGCAATAATGAACTGATCTATGCGGTGTTCGTCGGTCTTATGATGGTCAACGTGATGATCCTGGTGTTCTCCAAACCGTTCATTGCCGTCCTGTCCAAGCTTTTGGATGTGCCCTATTCGGTGCTGGGCCCGATCATCGTGATCTGTTGCGTGGTGGGCACCTATTCCGTGCAGAATTCGATGATGGACGTCTGGCTTATGCTGGGGTTCGGAGTGGCGGGGTTCTTGTTGGAAAAGATCGGTTTTCCGCTGGTGGCGATCATCCTTGGCGTCGTTCTTGGCCCCATCGCGGAAAGCGAATTGCGTCGCTCACTGGCACTGTCACAAGGCGATCTGTCGATCTTCGTGACCCGCCCGATCAGCGCAGTTCTGCTTTTGATTGCCTTCGTGTTGGTCACCGTGACAATAGTGGCGCCAATTCTGCGCCGCAAACGTGCGCGGCGCGATGAAACAGCGTAAGCGGATCTGAGGATGTTTGACATGATGCCAAATCGTAAATCGAAAACCGTGTTGAATGCTCGGGGTCACAGAACATGAAGCTTGGCTGTATCGGTGACGATTTTACCGGGTCTTCGGATCTTGCGAATATGCTGGCGAAAGAGGGAATGCGGGTGACGCAGTTCACCGGCGTGCCGGACGGCCCCGCCCCTGACAGTGTTGATGCGGGTGTTGTCGCCTTGAAATCGCGCACAATCCCGGTGGAACAGGCCGTGCGCCTGTCGCTTGAGGCGCTGGAATGGTTGCAGGCGCAGGGCTGCACGCAGTTCTTTTTCAAATATTGTTCCACTTTCGATTCCACCAAAGAAGGCAATATCGGCCCGGTGATCGATGCGTTGATGGAGAGGCTCGGTGCCTCTTCGGTCATCGTATGTCCGGCGTTCCCCGCGGCGGGCCGCTCGGTCTATCAGGGGCACCTGTTCGTCAACGACACGCTGCTGTCGGAAAGCGGGATGGAGCATCACCCCCTGACCCCGATGACGGACCCCGACATCCGCAGATGGTTGGCGCACCAGACCGGTCACGGCGTGGGCCATGTGCCTGCCACTGTGGTGTTCGAGGGTCCGGAAGCGATTGCAAAAGCAATCACCGCCGAGACGACAGCGGGCCGTCCGATCATCGTTGTGGATGCGATCCGCGACGCGGATCTGCGCCAGATCGGTGCGGCGGTAAAGGAACTGCCGCTTATTACCGGAGGTTCAGGCATTGCCTTGGGTCTTCCGGCCAACCTGATGTCCAGAACAGAACTGGCAGCGCCCGACACAAACTGGACAGGGCTGCAGGGCCCGGGTGCGATAATCGCCGGTTCGGCCTCGCGGATGACCCGGGCACAGGTTGCCCGCTGGTCTGAAAACCACCCGTCTTACGAGATCACGGCCGAACAGGTGATGGAGCAACAGATCACGCCCGAAGACGCCGCCCGCTTTGCGTTGGACGCGCAATCCACGGCGCTCATCTATTCATCTGCCGATCCTGAAACCGTCAAGGCGGCGCAAGAAAGATTTGGCCGCGAGGCAGTCGCCGGCAAGCTGGAGGAATTTTTTGCAGAAACCGCCCGGCAATTGGTCGCCGGTGGCGTCAAGCGGCTTGTCACTGCAGGCGGCGAGACATCCGGCGCAGTGGTCGAGGGCCTGAAGATCAAGGCGCTCCGCATCGGCCCTGAGATCGCACCGGGCGTTCCCGCAGTCGCCGATCAAGGGCGTGATCTGGTGCTGGCGTTGAAATCCGGCAATTTCGGTGATGAAGACTTCTTCGAGAAGGCGCTTGCCGTTCTGGAGGGGAAGTCGTGAGTGAGATCAACAAGCTGCGCGAATCCGTCTGTATGTTCGCGCGGTCGCTCCACGGGCGGGGGCTGACCCATGGGTCGACCGGAAACATCTCTGCCCGCACACCCGATGGCGGGCTGCTGGTGACGCCGACGGGCACATCCTTCATGACGCTGGATCCGGCAAGGCTCAGCCGCTTCGACGCTGACATGAACCTTGTGGAAGGCGACGCACCCACCAAGGAAATGCCGCTGCACAGCGCGTTCTACGAGTCTCGCTCGACCACCGGGGCGATCGTTCACCTGCACTCCTGCCACTCGGTCGCGCTCTCGATGATGCCCGACGCGGACGAGGATGACTTTCTGCCGCGATTGACGCCCTATCCGATCATGCAGCTCGGTCGGGTAAAACTGCTGCCCTATTTCATGCCGGGTGATCAGGCGATCGGCGACGCAATTCGCGGCTTGGCGGGCAAACGTGCGGCGGTGATGTTGGCCAATCACGGGCCGGTTGTCGCGGGCAAAACTCTGGAGGCGGCCGTCAATGCGATCGAGGAGCTTGAGGCTTCGGCCCAGCTTGCCATGATGACACGCGGCCTGAACCCCCGTGGGCTTTCCGACGATCAGGTCACGACATTGGTAAAAACCTTCAACGTCGCGTGGGACAGCTAGTCTTCCGGGTTTTCTCAATCGCCAGCCATCTCGTCGTCACCTCGAAAACTGGATAGACCTTACCCTGACGATGAACCACTCCAGTCAATCCAATTCAGTCACATGAAGCGCGAGTTCCAGGTCTCGATATAGCGGTTTTTAGCCGGGATCAGGTGTTCGCGGCAAAGCCGGACCAGCGTGTCGCGATCTCCGCGCCGCATCGCGTCGATCATCGCCAGATGCGCCCCGGCAGCCCAGTCCTGATAGCTGCGGTCACTGGCCAGAATCGAACGATATGCGTGGGACTTCTGTGCATGCGTATCGATCGCCGCAATCAGGGCCGGGTTGCCGCAGAGTCCGAAAAGGTGGCGGTGAAATTCAAGGTTGGTTCGGAATGTTTCGCGATGCAGACCTGCATCGATTGCGGCGACATGCCGTGCCTCGATTTCCGAAAGATTGGCGAGCTCGTCGTCCGGCACCGGAAGCGCCACCAGTGACGCCGCGTGGCCTTCAAGCACATCGCGCACGGCGTTGATGTCCTCGACTTCCTGCGCACTGTAGAAACGGACGACCGCACCGCGGTTTCGAACCCTCTCAACCAGGCCGAGGCGCTCAAGATCCATGATCGCTTGCCGTACGAGATGACGTTTGACCTTAAAACGGGCGGCCAGGTCCTCTTCTATCAGTCGTTCGCGCGGTTGAAGCCGGCCAAGAACGATGTCCTCTTCGAGAGCGGCCGCGACGGCGGAACTGGCGTCTTCACCGGTCAGCCTGATCTCGGATTGCTTTGCCTCGCCGAACATTTCGATGTCATTCCTCTTTGTCTTCGCCATCACGCCTGACACATCGCTTGTGGCCCCCTGTGCTGATTGTCAATCGACCGGGCCGCAGTGCCCGGGGATCTATGTCATTCACCGGTGCTGCCGCCGATGTTATCATCCGCAGCTTTGGCGTTGCGGTTTGGCCTTCTGATCAACTTTGAGAGCGAACCGAAAAACGGCGTCGCCTGCAACATCGACAGGAGTGCAAATATCAGAAGGACCGCTGAAATCGGATTTTGCAGGAAGATGCCGTAGCTGCCTCCGCCGATCAACAGGGACTGCTGCAAGGTCGTGTCAAGGATCGGACCCAGGATCAGGCCGATCACCAGCGGTGGCGTCGGGATGCGGAAGCTGTCGAAGGCCAGTCCGATCATGCCAAAGGTGATCATCAGCCCGATGTCGAAGATCGAGTTGTTGATCGCGTAAGAGCCGATGACTGACAGCACCACAATGACCGGGCCCACCACTCGGTTGGGCACGCGGGTGACGATGACGCAGACCCGGGTGAACATCAGGCCGACAAAGAACAGCGCCACATTGGCAAACAGCACCGCCCAGAGCAGCGTATAGGTGACGTCGCCATGCTCGGTCATCAGCGATGGCCCCGGCAGGATACCATGGACCATCAGACCGCCCATAAGCACCGCTGTCGAAGACGAACCGGGAATGCCAAGCGCGATGGTCGGGATCAATGCGCCGCCCACCACGGCGTTGTTGGCCGCCTCGGGCGCAACGATGCCAGCAGGGCAGCCGGTGCCGAATTCGGCCTTGTTCTTTGCGAACCGCTTTGCCTCGTTATAGGCAAACCATGACGCCGTGTCGCCGCCCGTCCCCGGGATCAGGCCGACGAAAATCCCGATCAAGCCGGACCGCACACCATTGGGAAACAGCGTGCGGAACTCGCTAAAGGTCGGCAGCATTCGGTCGCTTACCTGCGATACGCTGGCCGCGGCGTTGGCATCGCCCTTGGCGATCAGCCGGACCGCCTGGGGGATCGAGAACAGCCCGATCAGGGCCACGGTGAAATCAATCCCGCCGAAAAGGTTCAACTGGTCAAAGGTGAAGCGCGGCGTTCCGGTTGTCAGGTCCATCCCCACCATCGCCAGAAGCAGGCCGATGGCGCCGGACAAAAGCCCCAGAACGGGCGAACCCTGCGAGAGCGACCCGATTATCGTGATCCCGAGCACTGCGACCGCGAAGATCTCGACCGGGCCGAAATTCAAGACGATCCGTCCCAAAAGCGGCGCGACAGTCAGAAGCACCACAGAAGACATGATGCCGCCGATCAGCGACGCGGTCAGCGACAGTCCGAGCGCCCTGCCCGCCTGTCCTTTCTGCGCCATTGGATAGCCGTCGATCACGGTGGCGGCGGCCGCTGGCGTGCCGGGCGTTCGCAGCAGGATCGCGGCAATCGATCCGCCATACATTGCCGCGAGATAAAGCGAGGCAAGCATCGCCAACCCGGTTTCGGGCTTGAGCGAATAGGTCAGCGGTAAAAGCAGGGCGATGGCCATCGTCGCCGACAGCCCCGGCATCGCACCGATGAACATCCCGATCATCGTTCCCGCCAATATCGCGAGAAGGTTCGATGGCTCGACGACGTTGGCGAGCCCCACCATAAGCAAGGATTCGTTCATCTGGTGCCCTCAGAAAACTGGAAAAAGCGGAATGGACAATCTCAGAAACCAGAAGAAGACCAGCCAGATGAACACAGTCACCGTGCCCGCCGTCGCAATGGCAGCAACTCGTCCGATGGGGCGCAATATGAGAAACGGGATCAGCATGAACAGCGGCGTCGCGATCAGATAACCGACCATGTTGATGCTCAGCGCGTAGATCAGGATCAGCGCGAGAAAGGCGCCTCCGATGCCGACGGCCCGCCAGTCCGGCGCGGGAAAGACAACCAGCGTTCCGGCAGCGCGCTGTCGGCGCCAGTCGAAAAGCACCTGCACGATGGCAAGGCAGGCCAGCAACACAACCACCCATCCGATCAGATCGGGAAGCCGCGCGGCGGTTTTGGGATAGTTCACCGTCTGACTGCGGAACACCGCGACAAGCAGGATCGCGGATAGCGAAACGAATATCTGTCCCATCTTGTCGCCTCCTATCGTTATTGCCGGTCCGGCGGGGTAGCGCGCCCCCGCCGAACCGGTACTGATCATTTGGTCTCGGTCATTTGGTCTCGATTACTTGGCCTGAACCTCGTCTTTGATCTCAGCCCAGATGACGCGATATTCGTCTTCCTGACGTTTCAGCATGGCGGTATAATCATCGCCAGCCACGAAATCGATGTTCAGCGCCTGCTCTTTTGCCGCCTTCTGGAACGCCGGGTCATCCATCACGCGCTGCATGGCGGCGATCATTGCCTCACGGTCTTTTTCTGGGAAATCGCCGGGGCCGCTATAGCCACGCGACGAACCCGCGACGAGATCATAGCCCAGTTCGGTGGCCGTGGGCACGTCAGGTAGCTCTGGCAGCCGCTCTTCGGAAAAGACGGCCAAGGCGCGCAGATTGCCCTCTTTGATCTGCTGATAGGTCACGCCGACATTGGTAAAGCTGGCGTCGATCTTGCCGCCCATGGCCGCAGTCCACGACGGGCCGTCACCCTGGAACGGAACCTTCTGGAGCTGGACCCCTGCCGCCTTTTCGAATTGCAGTGAGGTAAAGTAATCGTCTCCGCCAACGCCCGAGTTGCCCACGGTCACCGTCGAGGGTGCTGCTTCGGCTGCCGCCACGAAATCGGCGAAGGTCTGGAACGGGCTGTCGGCTGCGACCACGGCGATGCCGGGGTCTGTAACGATGTTGGCGATCGGTGTGATCTCGTCCAGCGTATAGGTGATGGAAGGATTCATGATGTAGTTCGTCGTCAGCATCGGCGTATTGGTGATGCTGATCGTCGATCCGTCCTTCGGCGCCTGTTTGGCCAGACGAGTCCATGCGATGGCCCCCGTCGCGCCGGGAATGTATTGATTAACGAAGTTGACACCAAGCTGTTCGGCCAGGAAAGGCTGTACCAACTGGGCCAGAGCATCCGACCCGCCGCCAGCCTTGAAGCCCTGCATGACCGAGACTTCTTTCTGACTATAGCCGCTGTCCTGAGCGTGAACCGCGCCTACGACGGCGGTTGTGGCGACCAGCGCCGTGATAAGTGTCATTCTCATAATGAACCTCCCGATTTCAATTCCCAGCACTCCTCCAAGCGCATCGTGCTGTACTATTCACACCGAGACCAATTCTGTCAAACATATTGTTGACAATACTGGGCGATTTCGTGTCATCTGAATCCTGACGCTCAAGAATAGGAGAATTTACGATGTCCGATGAAAATCGCGGCCTGAAGCAAGGATTGACCAGTTACGGCGATGCGGGGTTCTCGCTTTTTCTGCGCAAGGCGTTCATCAAGGGCATGGGGTATTCCGACGATGCGCTGGAACGGCCGATCATCGGCGTCGTCGACACTTTCAGCGGCTATAATGCCTGCCACGCCAACGTTCCCGATCTGATCGAGGCGGTGAAACGCGGTGTGATGCTTGCAGGTGCCCTGCCGGTGCCGTTTCCGACGATTTCGATCCACGAATCTTTCTCGCACCCGACCTCGATGTACTTGCGAAACCTGATGTCGATGGACACCGAAGAAATGATCCGCGCCCAGCCGATGGATGCTGTCGTTCTGATCGGCGGCTGCGACAAGACAGTACCGGCACAGCTTATGGGTGCACTCAGCGCGAATATCCCGGCCATCCAGCTTGTCACGGGACCGATGCTGACCGGAAGCCACCGTGGCGAACGCGTCGGCGCCTGCACCGATTGCCGCCGGTTCTGGGGTCGCTACCGCGCCGACGAAATCGACGATCAGGAAATTGCCGAGGTCAACAATCAACTGGTGCCCGGAGCAGGCACATGCGGCGTGATGGGGACAGCCTCGACCATGGCACTGGTCACCGAAGCACTTGGAATGATGTTGCCCGGTGGCGCCACTGCCCCAGCTGTCTCGTCCGACCGGCGCCGGATTGCCGAAGCCACAGGTGCCTGCGCCGTTGCGATGGCGCGTGACGACCGCAAACCTAGCGGGATCATGACGCAACACGCCTTCGAGAATGCACTGACTGTACTTCTGGCCACTGGTGGGTCGACCAACGGTATCGTGCATCTGGCCGCGATGGCGGGCCGGGCCGGTCTGTCGCTTGATCTTGATGCCTTTGACCGCATTGGCCGCAAGGTGCCGGTGCTGGTCGATCTCAAACCCTCAGGCCAGCACTATATGCAGGATCTTCACAATGCGGGCGGGTTGGTGACGATCCTGCGCGCGATCCGCGAGCATCTTCATCTGGATTGCGTCACAGTCACTGGACGGACGCTGGGCGAAGAGATCGACGCCGCGCCTGCCAGCTTTGAGCAGGCAATCGTCGCACCGGTCTCTGCGCCGATCTATCCAGAGGGCGGTATGGCCGTCGTGCGCGGCAACCTCGCCCCCGGTGGCGCAATCGTGAAACAGTCGGCGGCCAGTCCAGACCTCATGCGGCATCGCGGTCGCGCCGTCGTCTTTACCTCGGTCGAGGATATGGCGGAACGGGTCGACGCATCCGACCTCGACGTGACCGGCGATGACATTCTGGTGCTGCAAAATGCCGGTCCGAAGGGCGCGCCGGGCATGCCCGAGGCCGGGTATATGCCGATCCCGCGCAAGCTCGCCCGCGCCGGGATCAAGGATATGGTGCGGATATCGGATGCGCGGATGAGCGGTACAGCTTCGGGCACCATCGTGTTGCACGTCACGCCCGAAGCCAGTGACGGCGGACCGCTGGCGCTGGTGCGCGACGGCGACATGATCGAACTTGACGTTGCAAAGCGGAGCCTGACGCTGGATGTCGCCGAAGATGAACTTGAGCGGCGCCGGGGTGAGATCGTACCGCGCCAACATGCAGGGTCGGATCGCGGGCATCTGAAATTGTTTCTCGACTCGGTGCTGCAGGCTGACCAGGGCTGCGATTTCAATTTCCTCGTGCCGGTCGCTGTCGGAAAAGTTCCCGTTACGGAGGGTTGAGCGACCCCACCACGCATTGCTTCATGCGTGGTGCCCGCTGCCACGCGACGACATCATGCTCGTCGCGTGGCAGGACATAACTCTGATAACGCCCCGTAAAATCACCAAATCAAATGCGGTGATCGCCAGCGAATGACACCCGTTCCCGGTGAAGTCTGATACTCAGAACGAGCGGCGTGAAGTGTCGGGCATTACCAAAAGATCACGGGTCATTTCAGACAGATCGCCGATACCCAAAAGCGCCATGTTCCGGTCGATTTCGGCCGACAGGATATCCATCGCATACCGTACACCGGGTTTGCCGGCGACTGCGGCGGCGTACAACATCGGGCGTCCGACAAAGACGAACTGCGCCCCGAGTGCCAGCGCCTTCAGAACGTCCGTGCCACGCCGCACGCCACTGTCGAGCATCACCGTCATATCGCCCGCGGCTTCGACAACCTTTGGCAAAGCCGAGATCGCAGAGACCGCGCCATCGAGTTGCCGCCCGCCATGGTTCGAGACGATGATACCGTCGCAGCCAATAGCGCGGGCGCGTTCGGCATCTTTTGGCGACAGAACACCCTTCAGGACAAAATTACCTTTCCAGCGGGCACGGGCGGCTTCCACGTGATCCCAGCGAAGCTGTTCGCGCCCCGAGAATGACCGCACCAGATCACGCGCAAGGATCGGTGGGCCGCGATCCACATCAAGATTTTCGAAATGCGGCATGCCATGTGTCCGCAGGGTCTTGAACGCGGTGCCCAAAAGCCAGGCGGGATGTGTCGCCCCCTGCCAGGCAAGCTTTGGTGTCGGTTTCAGCGGCGTCGCGAACCCATTTCGCAAGTCGGTTTCGCGGTTGCCATTCACTGCGACGTCCACGGTGATGACCAATGTGTCGAACCCGGCGCGGGCGATCCGGTCGGTCATGCCTAGTACGCGTTCTTCGTCGCCCGGAAAATAGGCCTGAAACCACCGGCTCTGCGCCTGTTCGGCGACCCGTTCCAGCGATGTCAGCGAGGTCGCGCTCATCATTGCGAGGGTTCCGCAATCGGCGGCGGCCTGTGCCAGAACGACATCGCCGTCATAGGCAGCCAGCGCGCTTAAACCCATCGGCGCGATTCCGAAGGGCCGATCATATTCTTTGCCAAAGATGACAGTTTTCTGGGACCGCCCGATATGACCCCGCAGCGAATTGGGCACAAAGCCAATCGCGGCGAAGTCCGAGAGATTGGCGGAATGGCTTCGCCCCGACTCGGCCGTCCCCGCGACATAGTCAAAGATCGGCTTTGGCAGGTGACGCCGCGCGGCGGCCTCGAAATCATCCAGTGAAAAGGCCCGGCGCAGCCTGCGGGGGGCTGATGCCTTCATCCGCTTGGATACGGCGGGCTCAAAGCGGGGCGCCGATGCCTCATTAACTTCAGTTTGCGACGGCATTGCAGATTCCTTCACTTTTTGATCGCTCCGGTGTTAAGCTTCGCGCAACCCCGGTCGCGACGTCGGTCACGATCTTGCGCCCAGATTCAAAAGAACCTTGCGGACAATTTCAGTCCCGACCCGTTCCAACCCGCCATTCGTCGAAGCGCCAAGGTGCGGCAGTGCGAGAAAACCGGGCTGTTGCAAAAGCGGATTGTCCGGCTCAGGTGGCTCTGTCGCAAAGACATCCGATGCCGCGCCGGCAAGATGCCCAGAGGCAAGAGCGTCGGCCAGCGCAGCCTCATCGACGATCCCGCCACGCGCGCAATTCACGAGATACGCGCCCTTTGGCATCGACGACAGCGCATCGGCATTGATGATATTCCTCGTGGCCGGCAAAAGCGGCATGTGCAAAAACACAATCTCGCTTTGACGCAGCAAAGCGTCCAGACTGTCGACGCGCGCCACCCCCGGCACCGGCAGATCACCTGTCAGGTTTCGCGTATAGGTTGCCGTCGACGTCCCGAAGCCATTCACAAGGCGCCGGGCGACCGCCTGCCCCACGGCACCGAAGCCCGCAATTCCGGCCTCCAACTCGCCCAGATCCCAACCGACACGAAGCGCCGGATCGACCGCTCTGCCCTCACGCATCGCAAGCGTGATCGGCAGGATGTTTCGAATGAGCGACAGGGCAAAACCAATTGCAAGGTCAGCCACGGCTTCCGCGTTCGCCCCGGGCGTTGTTTCGACCGCGATACCCCGTGCCGCAGCGGCTTCCACATCAATGGCATCAACCCCGACGCCATGCTTGCCGATCACCTTGAGGTTCGGACAGGCCGCGATTTCTGCACCGCTCAGCGGGCGAATGCGTACGATCACCGCATCACAGGCCGACGGGAACGGGTCCGCCTCCGTCAGAATATCCGCCGATTGCCGCAATAACTCAATCGCATTGGGATGAATCGTGCCAAGCACATGGACAAGCGGACGCGCGGTCATACCCAATGCAACCGCCCAAAACGACGCGCAAAAGCCCGGGTCGCATCTGTACAATCGTCTGAACGTTTCGCAATCACATCCTGCTCCCCCACTTTGGCCACCGATATGCTTGAAATATCGTTATCAATATTGTTGACAAAGCTCTAGCAAAAAATTGTGAGATGCCGTTGGATCCAGAGTGCTCTCAAAAAGCCAATAGAACCCTGCCGCCCAACCACCTGCCGGATCTGTCCATCGCACCGGCTGAATTCGTCAAAGGGTTGCGGCTGCAAGCCAGCGTCATAGTGACGCCCGGACCGAATTCAGCCCGGACGCGCCAATTCCGCCAAGGTGCCTGACGCGGAAACTCAGACGCTCACAGAACTTCGTTTCTGCCCCTGACAACGGCGGCAGAGCGCCACACCTGCCACCATTTCACCGTCGCAGCAGTGCCCGTCGGACATCACGGGCCATAGAAGATCCCCACCAGCCAGAGCGGAACCGCAGGAACGTAGGTGACGAGCAACAGCACCGCAACCAGCACTCCGATGAACGGCAGGTTGGTGCGGGTTGTCGCCCACACGTCCGTCTTGGCAATCGAGCAGGCGGTGATCAGCACGCTGGCAACCGGCGGTGTCTGCTGACCCAGCGCGATGTTCAACGTGAGCAGGATGCCGAAATGCACCGGGTCGATCCCCATCTCATGGACCAGCGGCATGAAGACCGGCACCGTGAGGATAATCGCCGCGGCCCCATGCAGGACCATGCCGACGCCAAGCAGGAAGACGTTGATGATCAGCAGCACCGCGATCTTGTTGGTGGTGATCGTGGTGATCCCCTCGGCCAGCCGTTGTGGCAACTCGGTCTCGGTGAGGTAGAGCCCGAGAACAGCCGAGGCCGCGACCAGAAGCATCACAACCGCAGTCTGACTTACCCCGTCCACCAGCGCGTCATAAAGTTTGCGCGCGTTCAACTCGCGATAGGCGAAAGTGCCGATCAGCAGGGCCGCCAGCACCGCGATTCCGGCGCCTTCTGTGGCGGTGACGATCCCGCCGAAGATACCGCCAAGGATGATGATCGGCAAAAGCAGCGCCCAGCCGGCGCTTTTGAAGGTCGTCCAGACCCGGCACAGATTAAATGCCTCTTCCCGCGGCAGGTCATAGCGGACGGCGAAATACCAGCTCAGCGCCATCAGGCCCGCCGCACCCAGAAGGCCCGGTATGATACCGGCGACGAAAAGCTGCACGATCGAGGTGTCGGAAAGCGCACCGTAAAGGATCATCGGAATCGACGGTGGAATGATGATTGCCAGCGAGGCCGAGGAAGAGGTGATCGCGGCAGCAAAACGCGGCGAATACCCCCGCTTCTTCATCGCCGGGATCAGGATCGAACCTGTTGCGGCCACGTCGGCCACCGCCGAGCCCGAGATTTCGGCGAAGAACAGCGAGACGCCGACATTCACCATGGCCAGACCGCCACGCACGAAACCGATCAGCGAGGATACGAAATCGATCAGGCGGGTCGAGATTCCGCCGGTGTTCATCAGTGCCCCTGCCAGAACGAACAGCGGGATCGCGATCAGCGGAAAACTTGTCGCGCCGTCATAAAGCGACAGCGCCCCGTTCAGAAACCCGAGGGAGCCGTGCAGCAACCACACCCCCAGCAGCGCCGAGCCAAGGATCGCAACGGCGATGGGCACGCCGATCGCAATCATCAGGAACATCGAAAAAATGATCATCGCTTCGGTCATGGCTGACGCCCCTGCTTCAGTTCAGCTTCAGCGCGCGCGATTTCATGTGCGATTTCCTGCGCTTCGGGGTCTAGCCCGGCATACACGTCGCGCAAACGCGCGGGTATGGTCAGCAGCCTCCCCAGAACCATCAGCGCGGCGCTGACTGGCAGGATTCCCTGCACGAACCAACGCGGCACGAAGCGCACTGTCGTCATCATCTCGTTGCCGAAAATACCCAGGATCAGCCAGCCCGACCATGTGACGATGGCAAAGATGGCGATAAAGATCGTCTCGCCCGTCCAGAACAGGACAAGGCGACCGCCGGTCGGCAGGCCGAACAGCAATCCGTTGAACCCAAGGTGCGCATTGCGCAGCGTCGCCAGTGCGGCCCCCAGAAAGGTGATCCAGGCCAGCAGGACCACGGCAACTTCGTCATACCAGATCAGCGATTCGCCCGAGTATCGGAAGGCGACCCCGGCAAGGATCACGCAGGTCAGGGCGACAATCAGGGAAAGCGTCACGACTTGCAAAACCATGTCGAGCGCGCGGGAAACTATTGAAATCATTACAGTTGCCTGTTTAGGACGGACGGAGCGACGCCATTTAAGGCGCCGCCCCTGCCCATTATGAGCCGTCAGCCAGCGACAGGGCCTGATCGATCATTGCCTGACCGTTCTCGACCTCTTCCGCGAACTTTTCGTACAGCGGCTTGGACGCTTCGACAAATGCAGCGCGGTCGGTCTCGTTGACCTCCATGCCACCGTCCGTCAGCGTCTTCAGAAGCGTGCTGTCCTGCGCTTCGCCCTGCTCACGCGCCCACAGGGCGACTTCGGTAGCGGTTTCGGCCAGCACGGTCTGGATCTCGGGGTCCAGCTTTTCAAACGCGGCGATCCCAACAGTGGGATAGGCCGGAGAATAGACGTGGCCCGACATCGACAGGTACTTCTGAACTTCGTTCAGTTTGCCACCGGCGATATTGGTCAACGGGTTTTCCTGCCCGTCGATGACGCCGGTCTGCAGGGCGACGAACACTTCGGAAAATGACATCGGCGTCGGGTTGGCGCCGTATTCCTTGAACATCGCAACCCGCCAGCTGGAGTTTGGCGTGCGGATTTTCAGCCCGTCCAGATCGGCGGGCGTGACGATGGGGCGTTCATTGTTGGTTATCTGGCGAAAGCCGTTTTCCCAGATCGCCAGCGGGCGGTATCCCTGTGCCTCGGCGGCCGGAACCAGAACGTCCTTGAACAGCGTTTCGTCGATCCGCGCCAGATGCGCGCGGTCCTTGATCATGAACGGCAGATCAAAGATCGCGTATTCTGGTGCGATTTCCGGCATGGTCGAAGACGGCAAGGTGATGGTCATCGTCCCCAGCTTGATTTTCTGGAGCATGTCCTTGTCTTTGCCAAGCTGGCTGTCGGCAAAGACCTTGACGACGGCCTTGTCGCCCAGCTTTTCATTGGCACGACGGGCGAATTCGCTCGCCGTCTGCTCTTGAAGCGATCCATTCGCAGCGGAAAGACCAAAGATGATCTCTTGCTGTGCGATGGCCGGTCCCGCGACTGCGAGGGTGGCCAGAGCAAAAACAGTATGTCGTAGTTTCATGTTATCTCCTCCCAAAAGATATTCGAAGCCTGTGAAATTTTAGCTCCAGTCGTCCGTGCCAGCGCGTATCCGCCCGATCAGGGCAGGAAGGGCGCGGCGAAGTTCGCCGTGATCTTCGGTCCCGGTTGTTTCTTTCTGGTGCGCGAGCAAGGCCAGCTTACGGCCCAGCCGCACGGCGTTGAACGTCGCGCCGGTGTCGGCCTTGCCCTGCCCCGCAATGTCATAGGCGGTGCCGTGGGCCGGGGTGACGATCGGAAACGGATATCCGGCGATCAGCGTGACGCCCCGATCGAACCCGAGAAGCTTCATCGCGATCTGCCCCTGATCGTGGAACATCGTCAAAACCGCATCGAACTCACCCTTGATGGCCCGCACGAACACCGTATCGGACGGCACCGGTCCCGTCACAGACATCTGTTCGTTTCGCGCACGTTCAACGGCGGGCGCGATGATATCGTCATCCTCGGTCCCGAAATTGCGCCCATCTCCGGCATGGGGGTTCAACGCGGCGACGCCGATGCGTGGCCGCTCGAATCCCGCGCCCTTCATGATCTGCGTGGTCAGTTTCAGGCTTTCATAGATCCGATCCGTGCTCAGCGCGTCCGCCACTTCACGCAGCGGGATATGCGAGGTCACCCGGGCATTCCAAACTTCGTCAAGGACATTGAATTCGCGCCCGGACTGCTCCGCACTGATGGTCGCGTTGATAAAGCCGATTTCGTCGACATAATCAGGCTGCGCAAGGCGCATTGCGTGCTTGTTGAACGGCGTAAAGAACACCAGATCGGCAAGGCCCGCTTGGGCAATCGCCAGTGCCGTGCGGAAATTCTGGACCGACCCGCGGCCCCCGGCAGCACTCGCCTCGCCCATCGGCACATCGGCAGGGTCGCAGTTGCCCATATCCAGCAGAACCGACCCTTGCGGAAGGTCGTCCAAAGTATCCGCCGAAACCCGGGGCAGATTCAGTTCGATGCCAGCCTGCGCGCAGCCAAGCTCCAGCACACGAGCGTCGCCGATCACGATCATTTCCCCCGCTTCGATTGCAGGGTCGGCAAGGACCTTGGCAGTCAGCTCAGGTGAAACACCTGCTGCATCGCCGATGGCGAACGCTATCTTCATAGGACCTCACGAATATCGAGAACAGATTATCTGATCTGGATATTATATACAAAATCGAAACGTTCAAGTAAAAGATGTGAATTCTTCGAAGCGAACGCTAGTATCTGAGCATGGAGTACCCTGATGACTGACCCTGACATGCAGACCGACACGGATCATCCACTGGCCGTTCGCAAGGAAACGCTGCACGATCAGGTGGCCAGCCGGGTGCGCGACCTGATTATTGAGGGTGTGCTTGAACCCGGAAGCCGGATCGATGAAACCACGCTGCTGAGCCAGCTTGGCGTCTCGCGCACGCCCTTCCGGGAATCCCTGCGCACACTTGCCGCCGAAGGCCTGATCGTCATCCGGCCCTCACGCGGCAGTCAGGTGCGCAAACTCAGCCCGTTGGAAGTGCATTCCATGCTGGAGGTTCTGGCGCATCTGGAGGGGTTGATCGGGCGGCTGGCTTGCGAGCGGGCTTCGGATGCCGAAATCAAGGGTATGCTGGACCTGCACCGCCGGATGATAGCCTTTTACGAATCCCGCAATCGGCTTCCCTATTACAAGCTCAATCAGGAGTTCCACAGCCGGCTGGCCGCCCTAAGCGGCAATCCGACTCTGGTCGAGATTCAGGCCAACATTCAGGCGCGTCTCAAACGGATTCGGTTCATGGGGAACGCCACGCCCGAACATTGGGCAAATGCGGTGTCGGAACATGAGGAAATGATCTCGGCCCTGAAATCAAGGGACGGTCCGCGGCTTTCATCCGTCATGGAGCGTCACCTCGTGAACACCTGGGAGAGGGTGCAGGACAGCCTCTGAGCAGCCCGCGCTGGCGAAGCCTTACGCAGGACCGGGCGCCGCAGCTTCAAGGTTAGGCGCTCGGGACAGTTCCTGCGCGGCCAATGGTTCAGCTATTGCATCGCCATTTGGAGCTGTGCCCGAATCAACGTGATGCCCCGAATGGGGTCGTTTCAGAGGCTGCCGATGGCAGAGCGATCGGCAGCACCCCCCGAGCATGCAAGCAAACCGGCGAGATCGGTCGCGCCGGTGAAATTATCGCCAGTGCAGCCCTGAACAGTCAGCGCTTACACCTCGCCCGGCAGCTTCAGACCGACATTGCGGGCATAAACCTTGGCCACCGCCGCATCGTCTTCGCCGCCAAGCCCCTGATCGGCGGCGGCTTTGAACTGCTGTAGGGCGGCCGCCGTGATCGGCGCGCTGAATTTGGCGGATTTGGCAATATCCAGAACGATGTTCAGGTCTTTGGGCCAGATGTTGATTGAACTGCGCGGCGTGTAATCGCCATCCACGATATGAGGTGCGCGGTTTTCCAGCATCCAGCTGGTACCGGCGCACTTTGAAATCACCTCGACAAATTTGTCGGGGGTGACGCCCTGGGTCATACCAAAGGTCAGCGCTTCGGCCATGACAGCGATATGCACGCCCGCCAAAAGCTGATTGACCGCCTTCATCGCCGAGCCTGCTCCGGCGGCGTCGCCCAGTTCAAATACGGTCTCAGCGGTCGCATCCAGCACGCCGCGCGCCGCCTTGAACGCCTTGGGCGTGCCGGATGCCATGATCGACAGCGCACCCTGTGCGGCCTTGAGTGCCCCGCCGGATATCGGTGCGTCAAGGTAATGCACCCCGTGTTCGCCGCAGCGCGCCTGCATCGCCCTTGCGAATTCGGGCGGTACCGTCGCACAAGCGATGACCACCGTACCCGGCTTCATCCCCGGCACGACGCCCGCCTCGCCAAACAGCACTGCTTCGGTCTGCTGGGCGTTCAGCACGACAATCGCAACGGCGTCCAGCTCGCCCACGACATCGGACAGGTTGCCGGTGCTGCCCCCTTCTGCCGCAAACCGGGCCATGGCCGCCGCGTTGATATCCACCCCATAGGTGTGATGCCCTGCGCGCAGAACCGACTGCGCCATGCCATAACCCATGGAGCCAAGACCAATAACAGCGATGTTTTGAGAAGCAGACATAGGGCATCTTTCATTCAGGGAGAGTGGATTTGCCCATAAGGTGTTTCAGCAGGGACCAAAGAACAACCGCAATCGTGAGAGCAACAGAAATGACAGCTATCGGACGCTCCCGAGCACCGATCGGGTTCAACTGAGCCTGGGATCAACCCTTGACGGATGGTGGTGGCGAGCGTGACGCCGGGCCCACGGTATGCCTCACAGTGATCGCGCCCAGCCGCGGGCGCATAGACTTGGTTTAGTCGCTACGCTCATCCCCGTTTGAGCTGACACGCAGAACATCGGCGACGTTTTCCCTGTTCCTATACTCTGGCATAACATCCGAGATGGATATCAAGGCAGCCGCGTGGGTATCCCGAACTTTTCGCCAACTATCAGCACAAGGCCTTGATCAAGCGTCAAATTTCCGAACTGCCGCGCTTCGCCGCCCGACAGCCAACCCGGGGATGAATCCGGTCCCACCCTGCAAGCGGGTGCGCGTTTTCAGTCCGGTTCTGGCAAAAAGCGAACCTGGGACACACCGTGATTTTCTGCGGCCCGCATCCGCTCGCGCTGGAGCCCGCGGATCTGGCGCATTACCGTCAGCGCGCCGATCCACAGCAACATGTGGAACAGCACGAAGGGTTTGTAGAAATCGGCCTCGGCAAAGATGCGGATCGTGACGGCGGCAGCTTGGCACAGAAAGAAAATCGCCGGAATCGTACCCAGCGTCATCGCACCACGCAGAGTCCAGCCAAGGGCCCAGACCATCGCCACAAACGTCATCCCAAGCCCGATCAGCCCCTGGTGCACGGCAATCTCGTAAAAACTGTTGTGGAAGTTGAAGGTGGTGCGCGAACCCTTATAGAAATCCTCGTGGATTTTTCGGATCAGCGGCGATTCGTCATAGCGCCAGAACCCGCCGGACCCGACGCCCAAAAGCGGTTCTTCACGGATCTGATCCTCGGCATAGGTCCAGAGCACGGTGCGTCCGGTCATCGACCGATCCTTGCCAAGCGCGTCAAGCGTCGAGCCGACCACATCACCCAGCGGATTGGCGAGAACCCAGGCGGCCAGCCCGGTGACTGCCGCCAAGGCGATGCAGATCGCGGCCAGCCGGAGCGGACGCAACCATTTGCCCAACAGCACCGGCGACGCCAATAGAACCCCGCCCGCCGTCGCTGCGGCAAGGACGATGGCGGTCGCCGATTGGCTTTTAAAGATCAAAAACAGGCTGAGCGTGGCAAGCACTGCGCCGATGCTGCGGAACTTGCGCGGCGCACCCCGGTCCAGTGTGATGGCGACGGCCGCAGTCCACAGGATCACCATATTGGTACCCAGCATGTTTTTGTGCGGAAACAGACCCGGCACCATCTGCCCCGTACCCAATCCATAAAGAACGTTGAGCACCGCTACGGTGCCGGTTGCCGCAAGAACCGAATAGAGGATCTGGCGTGGTTCAAGCGAGAGCACGATCACATAACAGATCACCATGGTCAGCATCAGATACACCGAGGTCTTGAACGCGATCATTGGTTCTACCGCCCAAAGCGGTGAGATCATGCTCCACAGCGGCAACAACATGATCGGCAGCGATCGGGCCATGAGCCACGCCATCTCGGTCCGGCGCTGCCACGCGCGCACCGCGAAATAGAGCGCCAGCGGATACAGCAAAAGCTCGTCACCGCGAAACTGCACAAAGGTCACGAGGATCCATAGTGTCACGGCAACGGCGTCACACTGCTTTACGGCGATCCGCAGAACCAAGCCACGGGGCTCGGAGGGAGCCGCTCCAATCCCTGTTTGAATGTCGGGCGTGATCGTCATGCGCTTCTTCCGTCTTGAAATTCCGGCTTGTCGGGCTCGGCAGGCTTTCGGCAGGTTGTTGGCGACGCGGCGGTCTTCTGCTGTATATCGTAGACAGGACTTTATACTATTTCTACCATCCGGTCGCGTGGAGACGTTTTCGGTCGGGCGCGAAACAACTTTTACAGAAGGACATTCCAACACGATGGTCGAATTGTCTTTCCCTTTCGCGACCTGCCGGTGCTGCCGATGCTGATTGATGGCCATGTACATCTTTATCCCGGTGTCGATCGCGGAGCTTTTTTATCCGCCGCTGCGCACAATCTGGCGACGGCCGGACGGCGGGCGGGACTGAACACGGAGCCTTTCGCGCTTTTGCTGACCGAAACGCCGCGCGAAACCGGGTTTGACGATCTGACTGCCGGGCGTGATGTACCGCTGGGCTGGCGCGTGGAACTGTTGCCCGACGATCCGCTGGCGATCCGGCTGCACGGCCCCGACACGCAAGCTCTGGTGCTGGTGGCAGGGCGGCAGATCGTCAGCGCCGAACGGCTTGAGGTGCTGGCAATCGGATATCGCGGCGCTGCTCTGGATGGTCAGCCGCTGGATGACGTACTTCGGACACTTCGCGCCGAGGGACGGCCCGCGATCCTACCTTGGGGTGCGGGAAAGTGGTTGGGCGCACGCGGCGCGCGGATTGCCGCGCTGGTCTCGGATGGCCTGCCGACGGGAGTGTTTCTTGGCGACAACGGCGGGCGTCCCTTGGGCTGGCCCGCGCCGGGGGTCTTTGCCGCTGCCGGTCTTGTTCTGCCGGGCAGCGATCCTTTGCCGGTTTTCGGTGCCTGGCGGGATGTCGGGCGCTATGGTTTTCACCTTTCGGACGCAATCGATCCGGCGCGCCCGGCCCGGTCGATCCTGTCCGCGCTGTTGGCCCTCCGGCATCAGCCGACGATCATCGGGCGGCGCGTCGCCCTGCCCGGGTTTGTCGCCCGCCAGATCCGGCTGCGCGTTTCATGAGCGGACTTAATCGTGCCTCGCTGGCCACGCTTTCGGCACATCCCTACGATGTCCTTGTCGTCGGCGGCGGGATCTATGGTGCCATGGCCGCGCGCGAGTCGAGCTTGCGCGGCCACCGCACCGCCCTGGTCGAGCGGGGCGATTTCGGCGCTGGCACTTCGTTCAATTCCCTCAAGATCGTGCACGGTGGCATTCGCTATGTGCAACATCTCGACGTGATGCGGCTGCGGGCTTCGGCGCGGGAACGTGCGTTCTGGCGTCATGTCGCGCCTGATCTGGTGCAGCCGCTGGATTTCACCGTTCCGCTGACCGGATTCGGGATCAAGGGGCCAGTGGCCTTCGCGGCGGCGGCGGCGCTTTATACTGCGCTGTCCACGGGATTGCGCGGGCCGGACTTTGGCGGAACGGGCGTGATCAGCGCGGCGGCAGCGCAGCGACATCTTGGCGGCTTTGCACCCAAAGGGTTGACCGGCGGCGGCGTCTGGCGTGACGGACAGATCCAGGACACCGGGCGGTTGCAGATCGCCGTGCTTTCGGCAGCGGCGCGGACGGGGACGGACATCGCCAACCACATGGCGGTCGATGGGTTTGTGCACCGTCGCGGTCGGATCGAAGGTGCCGCCGTGACCGACCGTATCACCGGCGAATCGGGCGAGATTTCGGCCCGTGTCGTGTTGTCCTGCACGGGCGAAGCGGCCGGATCGCTGGCCTCCCCGGTGCTGACATCCGATGCGCGTGCCAGGTTTCCGGCCTTTGCGCGCGCTCTCAACATCGTCGTGCGCCGACAGATCGGCAACCGGGCGCTGGGGATCGTTGGCTGCGAAGGGTCCGATGCCGTTATCGACCGGGGCGGTCGGATGTATTTCCTCACGCCTTGGGCCGGGTTGACGGTGATCGGAACCCACGAGGCGCCCCTCCCCGGCCCCGATATTGATCCCGACACCGCTGTCGCCGATTTCCTGGACATCCTGAATCGCGCCTGTCCGGATCTGGCCCTGACGATGCAGGACGTGTTGCACGTCTATGACGGCATGATCCCGGCAGATGTGGACGATGACCGGAACCACGCAGTGCGCCGCCGGACCGCGGGAACGCTTCTGGATCACGCGTCCGACGGAGCGGCAGGTTTGGTCAGCGTGATCGGGGTGAAATATACCACTGCACGTTCCATCGCTGCCCGCGCGATGGATACCGCGGAAAGGCATCTGGGCGGCGACGTATCAGCAAGGGTCCGGCGGCGCAGCCTGACCGAAAAGCTGCCGCAAGTTGCCTCTGCATTGGTCGATCCGGACGATTGCGCCGCGTTGGCCGCCCGTATGGAATACGCAATGCGCCAGGAAATGGCGATGACGCTAGAGGATGCGGTAATGCGGCGGATGCCACTTGTCGAGACGGGAGCCCTTTTGGGGCCGGACGGACCGGCCCGGTGCGAACGCCTGAAAAAGATCGCGCGGACGCTTGGTTTGCCGGGTGATTCGTTCATGTCCTGACACACCGCGCAAAAGGCAAAGTGGTGCCCCTGCCGCAGATATGGTTCTGGCTTAAGGGAGAATGCGCCATTTGAAATGCAATCCCCGCGTGAAACTGGCAATGATTAAGGCGTAATTGCGGCATTTTTCTCGACAAAACGCTTTACCGAAGGTTAACATAATCTTCACGAGGGCATGATTTTTGCTTTGTCGTTTCTTTAGGGGGAATTTTACAACCCAATGCTTATAAAGACTTTTTTCCTGCAAGGGACTATTGGATATGCACCACTTTTCCTACATCTTTGAAAGTATAGACTTCAACGCATTCATAGATGACCCTCGGCTCAAACGGGTTTTTGACGCTGTCTTTGCGGGTCTTGCACTGATCTTTGCCCTGCCCTTGCTGGCGCTAATCGCAATTGTCATCATTCTGGTCAGCCGGGGCGCACCGATCTATTCGCACAAGCGCGTCGGTCTTGACGGGCGTACCTTTGGCTGCCTGAAGTTCCGTTCGATGGTTTCGAACGCCGACGAAGCCCTGCAAAATCTGCTTGAAAACTGCCCCGACGCAGCCCGTGAATGGCAGGCGCAGCGCAAGCTTCGCAACGATCCCCGCATTTTGCCGGTGATCGGACATTTCCTGCGCCAATCCAGCCTTGATGAGCTGCCGCAGTTCGTCAACGTACTGCTGGGGGACATGAGTGTCGTGGGGCCGCGCCCGGTGGTTCAAGACGAGTTAGAGAAATACGGTTCGAGAAAGAGCCTGTATCTTTCGGTCCGTCCGGGTCTCACGGGGCCATGGCAGATCGGAAACCGGTCAAACGAAACCTATGAGAACCGCGTGAAACTGGATGCTTTCTATGTTGCAAATCGCAGCATGGTCACCGATCTCGCGATCATCCTCGCCACTGCACGGATGTTTCTGCGCGGTCGCAATCGGGATGCATTCTAGAGCCTGTTGCGTCAAATCGGATTCGGGAAAGACTGCGAATGCATTTGCAGGAATGGCTCTATTTTCGCCGCCGCAGGCAGCGCAGCCACCAGCCAGCGACGAACAGCAGGCCGAGCTGCGACAGGATCGCGCGCCACGCCGGGCGATGGACAAAAATGGCGTCGATTTTCACGGTATCTGCGGCGACAAATTGGCCCCGCACCGACACAACCTCTGCGTCTGCCGGGACGGCGCCCTGCAAGACAAAGGTTTCGCCCGTCCAGGCCCGCAGGCGCGCCACGCCGTCCGGCCCGATCAGCATTGGGGTGCGGTCGAATTCAATCGCTTTACCTAGTCTTTGCGTCCCGACATCAAGCGTCGCAGCAAAATGCAGATCGGCACGTTTCGCGCCGGGCATCAACACAACGGGCAGCGACAGCCAGACAAGCATCAGCGCCCCGGCCAACACGGGCCGTGTCGTGGGACGCAGCACCGGCCGACCGCGCACCGGCTGCACGGCCCAAAACGCATGGAGCGCGACGGCAACCCCTGCCACCGACAGCCCAAGGCTGATCGGGCTCTCAGGCCAATACAGTCCAAAATTCACCAAATCCCACGAAAATGGTGCGAAAAACAGCGCGCCATTGGCCCATTTCGTCTGTGTCGCATCCAGCAGCAAGTGCATCACAACACCAACGGCCAGAATCACGAAGGTCCGCCCCGGACGCCGCGATAGAAGCGCCAGCGCCGCCCCAAGGATCAGCGTCACCAACAGGCTGCTTTGCACGGCGACGTAAAGGCGTAACGGGATCGCCGGTATTTCGGGCACGAGAACGGTCGCCGCCCGCTGTACGATCCACGGGATGTCCGGCAACACGCAGCCTGCAAGAATCCATTTGAAATCCGCATCACGCAGGAAACCCCGCGTCGCAAGCGTCTGAACGGCGATATGGGCCAGTGTGTTCGGCATGATCCGTCCGATTTGTCCTTTCCGCCGAACCCCGGCATGGGTTTCCCCCGGCACGGCGGTTCAACCGTGGGACACAAAGCCCCAGAACCGCGCCGCCAGAAAGGTGCCCGCCGGCACCACAAGGATCGCCACGGCAAGTGCTGCGGGTTCCGGGATCGCCTTGGCTGCACGCAGAAATGCCAGCAACCCGTTGTTCACCGCAAACCCCGCAAGTGCGATCACGCCATAGCGCCACGCCGACCGCCCAAAACCGTCCGACAGGCCGAAGGTGAAATGGAAATGCCCGACCAGACCGGCGACGAAAGCCACTCCAAACCCCAGGGCGTTGCTTTGGAAAGCGCCCGCGCCCATGGCGAGGGTGGCCATCGCCACGCCAAGATGCACAAGTGTGGCAATCCCGCCCACGATGGCGAACCGCAGCGCCTTGGACAGCTCAACCCGAGCCGATGGTATCGGTGACGTCTTGACCATTGCGATAAACCCCCTGTGCCAGATAAAGTGGGCGGCGTTTCGTCTCAAGGAACAGCCTCGAGAGATACTCACCGATCACCCCGAGCGACATCAGCTGAATGCCCCCCAGAAACAGGATCGCCACCATGATCGAGGCATAGCCGGGAACGTCGCGTCCGAAAATCAACGTGCGCACCACGATGGCCGAGGCATAGAACACCGAAATCACCGCGACGAGACATCCGACATATGTCCAGATCCGCAATGGCAGGGTCGAAAAACTGACGATGCCGTCCAGCGCGAAATTCCACAGCTTCCAGTAACTGAACTTGGTCTCACCCGCCGCGCGTTCGGGTCGCACGTAATCCACACCGACCGACGGATAGCCGACCCAGGCGAACAGACCCTTCATGAAACGGCTGCGTTCCGGCAGCCGCTTGATCGCCTCCACCACCACGCGGTCCATCAGGCGGAAATCCCCGGCATTCGGCGGCACTTCGGTCTGCGACAGATGGTTGAAAAAGCGATAGAAAAGCCCCGCGGTCGTCCGCTTGGCCATCGTGTCGCTGGCGCGGTCCGAGCGCAGGCCATAGACCACGTCATAGCCGGCGCGCCAGCGCTCAAGGAACGCCAGAATCACCTCTGGCGGGTCCTGAAGGTCGGCGTCCATCGGCACGATGACATCGCCCGTGGCATGTTCCAGACCGGCGGTCATCGCGATTTCCTTGCCGAAGTTGCGGCTCAGGTTGATGACAACGACGCGCGGATCGCGGGCACTCAGCTCCAGCAAAGTCTGAAGCGTGGCATCGGGCGAGCCATCGTTGACGAAAACCATCTCGATCCGGTGGCTCGACAGATGCGCGTCGACTGCCGCGACGAACAAAGCGATGGATTCAGTCTCTTTGTAACACGGTACCACCAGCGAAATCAGCGGATCGGCCACGCGCGGTCGGGTTGGCAAAAGCGGTGCCGGTGCCGGTAACGGCAGCGATTTGGTTTTGATGCTATTATGTTGCATCTGACCGCACCCATTTGGAATAATATCGGCCACCCCTGTCACCCGGCGGTGCGGCAGTGCGGGTAAATCCCGCCTCCGCCAGGGCTTCGAGGATCGGACCATACAGCGCTGCCTTGTCGCTCTCCATCGCGCCGCGCTCGATGGTATAGACCAACAGGATCAGCGAACGGGTCTGGGCGAGCGCGCGGATGTCCACAGCCGCCGCACCCCAGCTTTCGGGATCCGGGGCCAGCAGGTAAGCCGGGGTCGTCGGTGGCAGCGAATAGGCCGCCGCCAGCACCGTGCCGCGCCCGTTCCCCGAATCGATAATCAGCAGGCTGTCCTGCGGGCCCGCGGCTTCGATCTGGTCGCGCATTGTCAGGAAGTAGTTGCCGCCCCGCGTGCCGATCGCCTCCCATCCGAAATTCTGCGCGGCAATCTGGGCGATGATCAGGATTGCCGCCGGGGCCATGCGCAACCATGCCCGCCCGCCGCCCGTCGCGCGGTCCAGCGCCGCCCCGGCCCAAAGCACGCCGCTGGCCGCAAGAAAGCTGAGGAACGGCGCAAAGAACAGGAAATACCGGAAGGTCATGAACCAGCGATCCAGAAGGATCGAGGCGGCAAGGAAACAGGCAATCCCCACCGCGGGCACCCAGAGCGCAAGCCAGGCAAACGCGCCAGAGGCCCCGGTGCGCCGCCACCTCCACAGGCATGTTACGGCCCCCGCGATCATCGCCAAAAGGACGATATCGCGGCCCCGCGCCTGAAGGAGGTTCGGCGCATCTGGCCAAGCGATCGAAAAGACCTGCGCAGGCACAAGGTTCGACGCCCCCCTGATCCAGTCCAGGATTCCGGCGAACCCGGTCATCTGCTCCGGCCGGGTGGTCATCTGCACGATCAGGACCGGCACCCACGGAGCGAACAACAACGCGCAAAGCACAGGTCCGATCAGCGCGAGCCCCTGCCGATCGCTTATCGCCCGCAAAACGCGCCACCCAAGAATCGGTACGACGACAAACAGCGCGAAATAATGCGTATAAAGAAGCGCGGCGCAGGCCAGCCCGACCCCTGCTTCAAGGCGCAACCGGCTCGGGGTGGTGCGGGCGGCGTCAGCCAGCGCAGACAAGGACCAGGCTGCGATTGCGCAGAGCATCGCCAGCGCATAGCCGCGCGCGTCCTGCGCGCTGGAACTCGCCGCAAAGGACAGCGCGAAAACCGCCGCATACACACCCCGATGCGCAGTGCCCGTGCGCCCCAGCGCCCACCAAAAAAGCCATACCGACAGCGCCACCAGCGCGACCGACACGCCCCGCGCCACCATCAATCCACCGCCGAAGATCACCCCGGCAAGGTGCACCAACACAAAGTAGAGCGGTGGATGCACGTCGGTCTCGGCGTAGCGACGGACCAGCTCGGACAGATTGGTTGAGCCGTTGAAGAAACGCCCGATATCGCCCAGCACGATCAACCCGTCGGGGGCCAGGACGAACTGATCGGCGGCAAGCGTCTGTAGCGTGATCGCCTCGTCAAACCAGATCGAGCGTTGCAACGCGCCAAACACCCAGAGAAGAACCAGGGCCGCGAACGGCAGGGCCGGGTGAAGTTTTATGGGCATCCAATAATATCCGGAGCGAAAAACATAAAGCTAATGGATTTACCCTAGCATCCCCTCATCGGTTCGCGCAATCGCGGCGGCGCCCTCTCATAAGCGGGTCAGCGGCTGCTCCACTGCGGCCCGGATCTCGGCGCAGGTCTGGCGAAAGCGGGAATCGGGCCGCGACAGCAACATTTGGCGGCGCGCCGCGATATCCGGCGCGTCCAGCCGTGTCAGCAGCGCACACAACTCATCGACCGATGGTGTCGGGATCGTCCAGCCCAGCCCGTCGCCCACACGGCGGCCGGTTTCGGTTCCGGCGACTGCGACCGAGGGACAGCCATAATAGCCCGCCTCATAAATCCGGTTGGGCAGCAGCCAAGTTGAATTGGTGCCCCATTGCCAAAGGTCCTGACTCCAGACCAGATCGCAATCGGCATAGATCCGGGCCAGACCGTCGGGATAGGCATAGGGGCCAAGATATCGCAGGTTGGGATTCGCAGCGAGCGTTGCGTCGAAGTCCGGCAAGGCGTGACGGTGCACGATACCGTGCATCCGCACCTCGATCCCGTCGCCCAGACGGCGTGCCGTTTCCGCCAGGATTGCAAGACTGCGCGCACAACGCAGCGCACCAACCCACCCCAGCACCAACGGATCACCCTGCGCACGGGGCTTTACCGCCTCGGGCGCGGGGCGAAAGGCAGGGCCCGGCCCCAGCCACAGCTTGTTCTCCAGCAATGCCACCGGCCCCGACCAGCCCTGCAAAGGCGCGAAATAACGCTCCACGAAAGCCGGAGACGAGACGATCAACGCCGATGTGCGGGCCAATAAGCGCCGCTCGAACGCGCGCGCCACACGCCCCTTGCGGCCCGGATTCGTCATCAGTCCGTGAATGTCGAGACATTCATAGATCAGCGGCGGCGCGGGCCGCATCATGGCGCGGGCCGCTGTCGCGATGGCCAGCATATCGAGGTTGCGCGCCACGATCACATCGAAACCCGACAGCCGTTTGCGGTGCCGGGGCAATGCCGCAATCGCGCCCGCGATGGCACTCAAACGCTGTCCCATTGCCGCATGTCGGGTCGTGCCAAGGTGGATATTATCCCAGAAAACCCCAGTGTCGGGCCCCGTCCCCTGCCCGTCCCGCCGCATGGTCGCGGCGCTCACGTCAAAGCCACAGTCGGTATAGGCGCGGATTCTGCGGATGTGCGAAGGCTCTGATGCATCGAACCCGAAAAACAGGAGGCGCGTGCGCCGTGTCTGCGCGCCATCAACAGCAAGGGGCCGGACAGGAGACGGTATCAGGGCGCTTTCCTTGCGATATCGGACGGTCCGCGCGCATTGTCGCGGCATCTTATCTGTTTGAACAGTGGATATTTAGCATGGCGTCGCGGGGTCGTCCAACCCGGCAGCCCGGTCACCCCCGCGGTTTGCATGGGTCGTCACGTTCGGTTAACGGCATCGTCGGCGCTTCGGATGGGCTGTCACGCCCGCTGAACAGGCCCAGTCCCAACCGCGCGATCCCGGCGATATCACCGAAACGCCGTGCCGCAACCGCTTCGCGCAGACGCCACCGCAGCCCCCGGTTCAATGCGCGTGCAATGGCGGCACCGGGAGGGCCAGACCGGGCCAGATGGGCCAATGTGTGCCGAACCTCAGGTATCATGGCCTGAACGATGCCGTGCTTGCCCCCCATGGCGCGTCGGCAGATCGCGACTTCAAGCTCACTCAGCGGATGCTCCGGCGCCACCTCGGCTGCGGCGCCGAAATCCTCGCACGCCGCCGCCCAATCGGTTCGGCGCGCATAGACACACGCCCGCTGCAATAATCCGGCGCGGCGGACGGCGTCGGGCGTGCCCTCAAACAGCGCCTCATAAAGCGACAACGGAACGCTCTTCCGGAAGGGTGCAAAGACGTCACGGTCCGCAATCTGCCAGACCTCGCCCGAGCGCGCTGCGGCGTGCCGCGCTGTCGCAGGGCCGCGTGCGCCGTCGTGCTTGCGTTGCAGGAACACTGCCTTTTCCGTCATCACCACCGGCGCCCGTACTGCCAGTCGGACGATCATGTCATAGTCGATGGAGCGCGGCAGATCTTCGCGGAATCCACCGACCGCCTCATAGGCCGATCGACGCACCAGCGTGGCATTCTGGAACAGAAAGATATCCTCAAGCAGGTGACGCAGGACCGATCCCTGCGACAGGTCGGGCCAATAGCCCGGCCCCCGTTCGATCCGCGCCCCGGTCCCGGGGTCGGTGTGAAAACGCCGATAGCTGCCGCCCGCGACGTCAGCGTCGGATCGCGCCCCGAGAAGCCCGGCCAGCGTTTGCGCAGCATCAGGCAGAGCAATGTCGTCGTCGTCGCAGATCCAGATCAGACTGCCTGTCGCCTTGGCCATCGCAGCGTTCAGCGCCTGCGACTTGCCACCGTTGGCGGATCGAAAATAGCGTACCGGCCCGGCGGCGGCCCGCGCCACCGTTTCGGTCGCGTCGGTCGATCCGTCATCCCAGACAATAATCTCGTCTACCGGGCGCGTTTGGCTGGCGATCGAGGCGAGTGCTTCGGACAGATACACCGCCCGGTTGTATGTGGGCACGATCGCCGTGATTGTTTGGGCCATTAGGTGCATTTATCCTTCGACGGACGGTGCTGGAACGTGCTAATTATTCAAACAATTGATAATCGGAGCCGAAGAGGCAAGTCAGCTTTTCTGCACCCGGTGAAATTTATTTCGGGACCTAACAATGTTCGGACACGCAAACCCGACGCCGTTTTTCCGTTTCACGACATGTGTCGTGCTTTGCCTTGCCCTGTTTCAGGGGCTTGCATTGCCGGGATACGCGCAGACTGTCGGCACACCGACAGGTGAAACCCCAGCGGGGGCAGACCGGACCAACGGCGACGCTTACGAATTTGGCCCGATGGACCAAATCCAGTTGCGCGTGGTCATATGGGACAACAACGCCCTGACCTTTCGCAATCTCGAGGTGGTCAGCGGAACCTATGGTATCGGCACGGACGGGCGGGTCATGCTGCCGATTATCGGCGGTGTCGCGGCGGCAGGGACACGCGCCGACGATCTGGCCGATGATATCGCCGAGGCCTTGAAAGAGCGTATGGGATCGCGCGAAGCCCCCAGCGTCGCCATTGAAATCGCCAGCTACCGACCGGTCTTCGTGCTGGGCGATGTCGCGCGGCCCGGCGAATACGCCTTTCGACCCGGCATGCGCGCGATACAGCTTCTCGCGCTGGCAGGCGGCTATTACCGGCTGTCGGAGGCAGGTAGCGGGCGGCTTGAACAGGAGACCCTGAACGTCACGGGCAACCTGCGCGAGCTTGAAGTCAACCTTGCGACATTGCACGTCCGCAAGGCGCGGCTGGAAGCGGAATCCGCCGACCGCGCGTCGTTCGACCTGCCCGATGGCGTAACACATCCCGGCGGGCCCGACTCCGTGAACGCGATCCTTGCCCGTGAGCGCGAGATCTACGAAACCCAGCTTGAATCCCATGCGCTTCAGGTTGAATCTCTGCAATCCAGCCGGGCGCTGCTTGTGCGTGAGGTCAGTGTTCTGACGCAAAAGCTTGAAGCGATCACCCGTCAGGTCAATATCATGGCCGAGGCGGTGGGGAACCTTGAATCCTTGCTTGCCCGGGGGCTGACACGTTCGCCCACCCTGCTCAATTCCCAGCGCGCGCTGTTCGATCTTGAGGCGCGCGAGCTTGACGCCGAAAATCAGATATTCCGAGCCACCCAGTCGCTGCAAGAGGTCGAGCGCACCCTAAACGAGACGATCCAGAAAAAAACCCGCGAGAATCTGACGCAACTGCAATCCATCAATACCGAAATCGACCAGCTTTTGTCACGCCGCGAGACGCAGCGCGGCCTGCTGTCCATCACGCAGCAGGCCTCGCTGCTGATGGATACTGCCGACACAGACGCGCCAGTGCCCGTCTTCCGGATCGCACGCGACGTGGGCGGGGCTTTCGTGAGCGAAACAGTGTCTCCCGACGCCATACTGCGGCCGCTCGACACGCTGGAAATCAGTCTGACCGACAATGAGGTTTCGCCATCGAACTAATGGCACGACACCATCCCCGCCGGCCCGGTTGCCGGATATGCGGTGGCGCCAATGGGCGCGGTGGCATGCGTCTGGTCCATGCGATGCGCAAACTATCAAGGGGCGTGTTATAATGCTTGATGCCAACGTCTTCTGGACCTCCGACGAATTGTCGATTCGCCCCGAAGTGTCCGTGGTTGTGCCGATGCACAACGAAGAGGACAGTGTGCGTCCACTTTACGATGCAATCGTCGCCGCGCTGGAGCCCGCTGGTATCGACTTTGAACTCTTGCTGGTGGATGACGGCAGCGGCGACGAAACCTGTGCGCGGGCCGGAGCCATCGCCGCCGAGGATCCCCGTGTCGCGGTCATGGAGTTTCAGCGCAACTTTGGCCAGACCGCCGCGATGCGGGCCGGAATCGAATATGCGCGGGGCCAGTATCTTGTGACGATGGACGGCGATCTGCAAAACGATCCGGCAGACATCCCGATGATGCTGGACAAGCTGCACGAGGGGTACGATCTGGTCGTCGGCTGGCGGGTCAAACGCAAGGACAAGGCGCTGTCGCGCAAGTTGCCGTCCAAGGTCGCCAACTGGCTGATCGGCAAGGTGACCGGCCTGCCGATCCGCGACAACGGCTGTTCGCTCAAGGTGTACCGCGCCGAGGTGATCAAGGCGGTGCCGCTGTATTCCGACATGCACCGGTTCATCCCGGCGATGACGATCCCGATGGGCGCGCGGATCGCTCAGGTGGGCGTGCGCCACCATGCCCGCCAGTTCGGGGAATCGAATTACGGATTGTCGCGGATTTTCAAGGTGCTGCTGGATTTGTTGTCGATCAAGGCGTTGCTGTATTTCGGGCGCCGCCCGCTTTCGGCCTTCACGATGTCCGCTGTGGTCGTGGCGGGCCTTGCCATCGTCTCGGCGATCTTCATCGGGACGACAAGCGGTGGATCACAGGTGGTGCGCATGACGCTCTCTGGTCTTTTCGGCGTCACGGCAGTGTTTCTTTTTCTGTGCGGCGTGGTGGTCATGCTTGCCTTCCGCAACGCCGCCAATCTGATCCGCGGCAAGGATGAGCGGACTTAAAACGAAAAAACGGGGGTTTTCACGATATGAATCGTGCCATCAACAATGATTCGCCGCACGAACCGGCGCCCGGGCTGTCGGTTGTCGTTGCGGTCGACGGCGCACCTGATCTGCCGGCCATGCTTGCCGCTTATCGTCCTTCGCTGGACGCGTTGGGCCTATCCTACGAAGTGTTTTGCGTTATCAACGAGCGCGACACCGAATTGCAAAGATCGCTCGAGGATCTGTCCCAGGGGTGGGACGAGCTGATAATCATGGGCCAGCGCACCTGGGTAGACGAGGATGCCGCCCTGCTGAAGGCAGTCAACCGAAGCCGCGGCGACCATGTGCTGACCTTGGCCGGCTGGCCCGAGATCGACCCCGCCGCCCTGCCCCGATTGATCGCGGCGGCACAGGATGCCGACATGGTTGTGGCCGCCCGCGAGGGGCGACAGGGATCGTTGCGCAACCGCGTACTGCAATGGGTTTTCGCACGGTATTTTGGCAATTCGGTTTCCGATATTTTCTGCCGCACGCGGATCACCAGGCGTGTGGTGCTGGAAGAAGTCAGCGGTTTCGGTGTGCGCCAGCATTTCCTGCCCGCCATCGCAAGCGAACTGGGCTATTCGGTGACCGAAGTCGTCGTCCCTCAGGCCGACCGCGATGCGCCGGGGGCAGCGACCTTCGTGTTCAAGCCGTTCGCGCATTTCCGGGCGCTGTTCGATGCGCTGACGCTGTATGTGGTGTTGAAATTCCTCCGCCGTCCGCTGCGATTCTTCGGGGCGATCGGTCTGCCCATCCTGCTGGTCGGCTTTGCCATCACGATGGTTTATCTCATGGCGCGAATCTTCGGCGCTGTGGCATTGGCCGACCGGCCGGGGCTGATCTTTGCGGTTCTCATGATGGTATTGGGCATCCAGGTGATCGCGCTGGGGCTGGTCGGAGAGATCATCGTGTTTGCCAACAACCGGAAATTACGACAATATTCGGTGAAAGCGCTGATCCGGCGTAAACCGTCCGGCAACTGACCTGCGCGCTGCCGATTTGCTACACAGTTTCCACTTTTTCCGTAACGTTCCCTCGGCATTGCGCACCGTGCCGCTTGAGGCGAAGTCTTGCGCCTGCTATCATATGATGGCCTGAACGTCGAATTTCCGACACCTGCATTCGGGCGACAGGCGTGATTGAACGTCTTATTATTGTACTTAATTTTTGCATTTCTCAAGGCAGACCATATCGGCGGCGAGGTCAGCATTGTGAAGGAATGATGGGTTTTGGATGAACAACGAGACGAATGGCAGACTCGGACGAACGGCCATTGGCCGCAATCTTGAATATAGCGATGCCCCGCGAGACGATTCATTCACCCTTAACCTTGGTGACATAGCCCGTATTCTGTGGCGCAACGTCTGGATCATCGCGCTTTGCGCAGGCTTGGGCGGTGCGATCGCCACCTATCTGGTGCTGCGGATCACGCCGATCTATGTGGCCACGGCACAGATCCTGCTGGGGCAGGAAAACCGGGCGGATGACGCGCTCGGATCGCTGTTCAAACGTGCGGATCGTGACAACGGCGAAATCTATGGCGAAATTTCAATCATGACCTCGGGGCGCTTCCTGTCTCGGGTGTCGGAAACGCTGGCTCTTGCCGATCTGCCGGAATTCAACCCTGCCCTCGTGCCCGCGCCCCCGGCACCCTCGCTGTTTGCGACCGCAACTGAAAGCCTGAAGTCCTCGATCAAACAATTGCTCGGCAAACAGGATGCAGATCCGGAACCGGCCGCCCCGCAAGACGGCGATATCGCTCCCGGGGTGCCCGCCAGCGGTGCCGACCGGGTCCGCTCGGCCGCCACCGCCGAACGGTCGGTGCGCGGCGATCAGGCGGTCTATGTCGATACCCTCGCAAGACGGTTGAGCGTGCGCCAACAAGGTAACTCGTCGGTTCTTGATATCCGGTTCACGTCTCCCGATCCGATGGTTGCGGCGGCGGTGGCGAACACCGTCGCGGATCAGTACATAACCTTTCAGCTTGAGGATAAGCTGGCATCGATCAAGCGCCTGACCGACGGGTTGGACAAACGCATATCGGACATGCGTAGCCGCCTCGAAGCCTCGGAACGCAGCGTGATCGCCTTCCGCAGTCAAAGCCTTGACGGTGACAGTGGCGGCACGGATTGGATGGACCAGCAACTGGGCGAATTGTCGAGCCGTCTGGTCAACGCGACCGCGCAACGCTCCGAGCTGGAGGCCGAAAGGACGCAGATAGCATCGTTGATCAAGGAACAGGGTGCCGTGGCGGCCGCCGGTGTTCTCGACTCGGACCTGATTCGCCGTCTGCAACAGGAACAGGCGGAATCCCGACTGCTCGAGGTGCGGCTGCGCGACCGGTTCGGCGACACCAGCGGTCGGCTTGAGGATATAACCGATCAGATCGCCGAGACCGACAAGGCCGTCGAAAACGAGGTCAGGCGTATTCTCGCAGAGATGGAAAACAAGGTCGCCGTAGCGGCCGCACGCGAGGCGTCGGTCCGGCGCCAGTTCAAAGAGCTGGAACAGGCCTATCTGGGCTGGGCGCGCGAACAGATCGAGCTTTCCGAACTTGAACGCGAACGTGACGCCAACCGTCTGATTTATGAGACCTTCCTGACCACCTTTACCCAGAGCACCGAGATGGTCACGTTGCAGGCCGCAGATGCGCGGGTGGTCAATTATGCCGAACCGCCGCTCAGTCCTGCCGCCCCGCGCAAGAAAATAAGCGTTGCGCTGGGCCTGATCGCCGGTCTTTGCGCCGGTCTGGGCGTTGCATTTCTGCGCGCCTTTCTGGACACCTCGGTGGATGGCCCCGCCAAGCTGCGCCGCCTGCTGGGTGGCGTGCCGGTCTACACCACAATCCCGGTTGCCCGCGGCATCCTGCGCCGCATGGACCCGATCAAGGCGATCGGTCAGCCACGCAACGCAGCGCTGAAAGAATCAATCCGCACCCTGCGCAACATGCTGATGATCGGGCGCGCGACCTCGGGGTGGAAGATATCGGTGATGTCGGCCTTGCCCAACGAAGGCAAAACCACGACCAGCCTGCTGCTGGCCCAATCCGTGGCGCAAACAGGCAAGAGCGTGATTCTGGTAGAAACCGATCTTCGCGGCGCTTCCATCACGCGTCTGTTGAAGGTGCCGCAACACCCGAGCCTGAACGACCTGCTGTCCGGCATCGTCACCGAACCATTGCACAAGGACGACGTGACCGGCGCCTATATCCTGCCCGCGCAAAAGGGCAACGACGATCCCGGCGGATTGCTTCTCTCGGAACGCATGGCTGGAGTGATCCGTCAGCTCGAGTCCGAATTCGACATCATCATTTTTGACACGGCTCCGATCCTGTCGGTGTCCGACGCTCTGCCGATCCTGCGCCAGTCCGACGAGATCGTGCTTGCGGTGCGCTGGAAGAAAAGCTCGGTCGACTCGCTGAACGACTGCATGCGCAAGCTGCGCCACGCCAACATCACGCCCACCTGTGCCGTGCTGACGATGGTCGGCCGACGCAATTTTCGCACCTACTGGTCCAAGGACTATGCCGTGTACTGAGAGGGCGTGCCGTAATGCTCGCTTTGGGGCAGCGACAGGCATCCGGCACAGACCCCGACATGCAATAGACTGCGCAATATCCAGCGGTTCCGCCGCGCCTGCGCGGGCGCACAAAGCAGCGCCGCCGCCGCGCAATAGCCCGCCTTGCCGAACGCGGCCACTCCCAGCTTGATCCGCTGCGCCTTGCTTGTGGCTGACACGGCATAGCTCTGCCCCATGCGATACCGACGCCGGGCCAGCCATCTCAGGCTCAGCCGGGCCTGCGGCACGCTTTCCCACGCGCGGGCGGCGTCACAGATTTCGAAACGCGCTCCGGCGCGGCGCAGGCGAAAGAAAAACTCGGTGTCCTCGCCGCCTGACCGACCCCGCGCCAAATCGAACCGCTCTGCCGTCCAGGGCACATCATCCCCCCACCGCAAAAGCGCGTTGCCGCTGATCCCGGTTTCAACCTGCCCGTTGCGCCGCACCGGATAGCTGGAGTGATAATCGCCCGCGCGGATCCAATCCGATGCGGTGTCGTCATAGGCCGCGATGACCGGTCCAAAGACGGCATCCGCGCCACCCGACCGGGCCGTTGCAAGAAGCTGCGACAGCCAATCCGCTGCGACCCATTCGTCATCATCCAGAAAGGCAATGTAATCCGCGTCGGCGGCATCAAGGCAGGCATTGCGCGCGACAGAGATATTGCGCGCCGGGGCGTGGATATAATGGATTGGCCAGGGAAGATCTGCCGCCGCGCCCTGCACCACGTCCCGCGCACTTGGGGTGTCGTCGTTGTCGGCGATCACAACGCGGATTGCGACATCCGCAGGCCCGTCCATCGCGGCGAGCGATTCCAGCGTGCGCACCACTTCGGGACGGCGGAAGGTGCAGATCAGGATATCAACCCGGCGCGCAGTCACGCTGCTTGCTCCCCTGCGATCATCTGCCACAAAAATCCCGCGCCCCAGAAATTATGCATAGCGCCAAGCGCGACCCCGGCCCAAAGCCCGCAAAGGGATCTTAACCGCACCGCCGCAACGCACGAAACTGCGGCAAGAACAACCCCATAGGCGGCAGGCAGCACCAGAAGCGGCGGCCAGACCGGCGCCATTGCGACTGCCAGCGCCAGAACCGCAAAGTTCAGCGCCGGAACCATCTGCCTGAGCCTTGGCCGCATCCGGTGCTTGCGGACGGTCCGCGCGCGACCCCGCCCGTAATTCCAGTATTGCCGGGCCAGCCCGCGCACCGTCGGACGCATTCGATAATCAACCCGAATGTCAGCATCCAGCCGGATCCGCCCCCCAGCCAGCGTCAACCGACGGTCAAACTCCGCATCTTCGTTGTGACTGAAGCTTTCGTCATAGCCGCCAATCCGGTCGAACCACTCGATGCGAAACCCCGCGTGATGCCCATGATCGACCCAACCACCGCTTCGTCCCCCGCGGTGGGCCGACCCGCCCGACCCAAGTGGCGTATCGACAACCCAGGCCGCCGCCCGTTGAAAGCATCCGCCACCAACAGCATCCATCGGCGTGACGACAGACGCAGCGTCGGGCCAGGCGGACAGGGCTTCTGCCACGCGGGCGACATAGCGCGCCGGATAGGTCGCATGGGCATCGCAGCGCACCACAAACCGCGTGCGATCATTGGCGCAGGCGCGCACGACGGTGTTGATGGCAGCCGATTGCAGACGTCCGGGATTGTGCACGAGGCAAAGCGTGGGATGATCCGCGATCATCGCCCTGACGATCGCGGATGTGTCATCGGTGCTGCCGCCATCGGCCACGACGACCCGCGCACCGGCCAGCCAAGGGTCGGCGAAAAGAGACCTCAGGCAATCGCGGATATGGGCGCCCTCATTCAGTGCGGGAACCGCGACGAGCACGTCTTCGGCAGCTATACCCGCATTGGCCGCCCCTGAGGGGCAGGCACTGGTGGCAAGGGACCGGGGGGTTCGGTCGGCAGGGGCATTGATGTTTCGCGTAAGCATGTTGCTGCCCAGCCTGCCGCATTGCGGCGGACCGGGCAAACTAAAACATCCGGGCTGGACGCAAAGATCACGCCGCGCCCCTTTTGGGGGCCGGCGCGATCAGGTGGCGCGCGGTCTAGAACAGGATGGCGTCAGCCTCGACAAGGTCGACGACCGTCAAGCCATCGGTTTTCCGAAGGAGGGCGATCTCTGTGAAGGTGTCGCCACCGCCATCGGCATCCACCCAAAGCCTTGTGGACGATCCGCTTTCGGTGAGACGCACATAGTCTTCGGGCGTGGCCAACGCATCAACGGGCAAAATGTCGGAAAGATCGAGCATATCGCCGTCGCTGAGGGAAAAGTCCCTGATGTCGTCGCGCCCAGTGTGCAGATCCTTTGACAGAAAGACGAAGGTGTCGGCGCCATTTCCACCGTGCATGGTATCCGAACCGGTGCCGCTGACCAGCAGATCGTCGCCGCCCAGTCCCCTGATCCCGTCATTACCGGCCTGACCATAGATTTGGTCAGCAAGCTTTGTACCGCTCAACGAATCGTCGAGATTGGTTCCGTTTATCGCGCCTGCAACCGGTACGCCTGCAGTGTCATCGGATGGGCCGTCTCCATTCGGAGTGCCGCCCGTCGGTGCCCCGTCGGCCACCAGCCGCAACGTTCCCGCCGCCACCGAGATCTGTTCGGGTGTCATGTTCCGCAGTTCGGCCACGGATACCGATCCTGTCCCCGGAATATCGACCGAGATGGTCACACCCAGATAGCTGTCAGCCACCGAGACCGCCGCCGCCGCCGCTGCCGCGTCCCAGCCAAAGGATTTAGCGATCGCCGTCAGATCCACCACGTCGCCGTCAAGCGGCGTGAAATCCTCGACCCGGTCGCGACCGGTTTGCAGGGAATCAGGTCCAAAGACAAAAGTATCCGCCCCCGCTCCGCCACCAAGGTTGTCCTGACCCGCGCCGCCATCCAGCGTGTCATCGCCGTCCCCGCCGCGCAGCCGGTCACGGTCTGCGCCGCCAAGCATCAGGTCATCACCCGAGGTGCCGGTCATCCAGTCGGCGCGCGATGTGCCGGTGATCGCGTTCTGCGGCACCGGAGGCGTCACAGTATCGCCACCGCCAGTATTGCCGCCGCCGGTGTCACCACCGCCGGTATCACCGCCGCCAGTATCGCCGCCGCCGGTATCACCACCGCCAGTGTCGCCGCCGCCAGTATCACCACCGCCGGTATCGCCGCCGCCAGTGTCGCCGCCGTCAGTGTCGCCGCCGCCAGTATCGCCGCCACCGGTGTCGCCGCCGCCGGTATCGCCGCCGCCAGTGTCGTCGCCGCCAGTATTGCCACCGCCGGTATCACCACCGCCAGTGTCACCACCGCCGGTGTCGCCGCCAGTGTCATTGTCGCTTCCTGACCCAAACCCCAGATCATAATCCGGATTGCCGATCTTCGGCGGCTGGAAGTCGGTCATTTCATACTGCTTGAGAAAGCTTTCCTCGAATTCACGCAGTTCGATATTGATGACCACGGGATGATGTTCGGCGGTCAGCCGGTCGGTGATCCAGTGGACCACCGGGGAAAACCAGCTGCCGTCGGGCCGCTCGACTGCGCCGTGCAGGTCCAGAAACTCGTCCATTGTGAACTCGGAGTGGTATGTCTTGTTGCCACCGTCGAGTGTGGCGCTGAGGCCGGACACCTGCCTATGGTTCGGCGTCTCGAAATACTCGTTGAAGACCCGCGTGCCAACACTGTCGAGCGTTGTACCGCTGATATGGATCCCGAGATCGCTCGGCGTCACGGTCAGATCGGCGTTGCCATCGGGCGTGAAGGTCACGTGGTCAACGGGCTTGATGCCAGTGCTGTCAATGATCTCGGGCGACAGATACTTGTTGCCGAGCCCGCTTTTGTCGCTAGTAGACACGAGGGTATCGACGTTCTTGGTCGTCACGTCGATCATCAGACCTTCATGAGCGAGGCCCTGCACACCATAGACGGAATCGTAATTCACCACCTCGACGTTGTTGAGGATACCCGACGAGGTTTTCACGCCGGTCACAAAGGCGGTCTTGGCATGATCGTTGCCGATGAGCAGCGAATCCTTCACCAGATAGTTCGATGAATAGTTCATCATGTCGAAGGCGGTGCCGGCCATTTCCCAAGCGGTGTAGTCTTCGATGACACTTTGCAGGTCACTGTCCTCGGAGAATGCGCGGTGGAAGATGCGGATCCCGGTTTCCGCGGCGATGACGGTGTTGCCACTGAAGCTCGTTAGTGCCGGCTCCTGGTGGTCAATTGAGATATCGAAGGGCGCAGGGTCGAATTGCACCTCGTCCCGGTCGAACATATTGCGGTGAATCCCGTCGCCAGAACTGGTTGGGAACTCGAAGATCTCGCGGCCCATATAGTTCCAGCCGACTTTAACGTTCGCGGCGATGTTATCGTGTTGTTCGATGACGCGCGAATTGTTCTCATAGCCGAGTCCGTCCTGGCTCGACTTGCCGCGAACGTCGAAGCCTGTGACCTTGCTCACGAGGTTGTTCGACCAGACACCCTGCTCGTTGCCGGTCTCGGACACGATGCCGGCGCCGACCAGATCATAGACCACGTTGTCGCTGACGATCGCATTGCTCTCGTGTTGGGTGATGCCCCAACCCTTACCGCCGTTGACCGAGTTGCCGATAATGTTCGAGGCAGGGCTATCCCCCCCTGCGCCGGTCTGGTGCAGGTGGATCGAATAGCGTCCAAGCGGGTTGCTGTCGTCATTGTCGCGAGTGAAATCGGTGCGGCCCAGATCGCGGAACTCGGCATAGGCGACAGTGTTGGCAGGATCGTCTGCACCGTCGGATTCACCGTGGTGCATCATCACATGGCCACGGGTGCCGTCCGGGTTCTCGGACATCAACAGGACATTGCGCGACAGGTTGGCCACATAGGTATCAAGCTCGGCATAGCCCTCGGGCGGCGTGTGATCATAGGACAGCGGGCTGTCGAAGGTAATCGTGCCGCCTTTGATACCGGTGATCACCCGCTCTTCGTCCTGGGTCTTCAGGATCTTCTCTTCCCAGCTTGTCAGGCCCTCGTATTCGGTGCCGACGAAAAGCAGCGTGTCGCCCACATTCCAGTTGGTCGTGTCACCAGAGACGTCGACCGTGGTCGATCCTGCCGAAACGCCGTCCATTGTCAGGAAGCTTTCTTTGGTGGCGCCCTGGATCTCGACTTCGCCAAAGGCGACAATCCCATGGCCCAGCCGGCCCGGATCGACGGCAGTATCCAGCGGAGTGTCGCGAAACACGATCTCGGCATCGACATTGCTGCGGACCGGAGCGTCCGCCGTACCGATTTCCAGGTTCGAACCGTGGGTGGTGACGATGGTCTCGACCACCATCTTGGTGTCCTTCTTCTGCTCCCAGGACAGCGTGCCATCCACGCGAACGATTTCCAGCGCGACGTCGGAACGGGCATCATAGGTGACCGTCATGTCCTCGGGGATATGCACGCGCGCCTCTGCGCCGGGCACGCCGCCGCCGCTCCAGGTGGCAGGATCCGTCCAATCGCCTGAGCGAACGGCGGTATGGGTGGCTTTTTCCGGGGCAAGCAAGGCATTGGCCTGAGTCGCGTGCATCGCCTGCGTCGCTTCTGCCTGATGGTTCATACTCATATTGTCGTTCTCCTATCGAATCGCCGCGCTCTGGTGCAGCGGCGACTGCTGAATTTGTGACGTCGGGACAGATCCGCGACGGCGCTGACCATTGTCTCGAGACAAAGCTTTTTGATCGCCCCGAATGGGCGGAATCAGGTCTTTCGGTCGGGTGCAACAGACATCACCGCAGCATTGGCCATCGCTGTTCACGGGCCATCTATGCCGTTCGGCAATCCCACGACACGGCCATGTATCCAGCCGTTTGGCGTGTAATCTTTAAGATAATTCTACTACTGGCTTTGAACCTCCCTCAGGTTCGGAGGCGTAGTTAGACCAGCGTCCAAAGTTAGACAACGGACAATGGGCCGTTGTCACGGACTCTGCGGGAACACGGAGAATTACCGCTGAATGAGACAATTTATCGAGCATAATTTTGCTCATCGGGGCCGATCCATCGCGATTGGACGGGTGCCGCCTGTGGGTGAAACAACTTTACGTAGAAGTTCGCCCGGGCTTGCGCAGTGATTCCACCGTCTATCCCTGCGCCGAGATGCCCCGCTCAGCGTCTTCGCAGACGGTTCGCCATCGCCTGAGACAGCTGGCGCACAAACCGCCCGCTTGCACGGGGCCGCCGCCAAAGCGTCTGGAGGGCAGCAAACGGATCGCCCTGCCGCAGCGCCGCCAGCGCCAATTCGGCACTTGCAAGGTCACGGACGCTGCGCGCACGGTGCCGCATCATCGCGATATTTTCGGCCCCCAACCCTGCCCCGTGCCGCGCCACGAAGGCCAGATCGGCGGTGGCCAGTCGCGCCGCGTGATCGGGATTCAGACGGTGCGAGACGGATGCCTGCCCGACAGAATAAACATAGCCCGGTTCGGCCCGGAACCGCATCACCGCACCCCGCGCCAGCGCTTCGAGAACGAAATGGAAATCCTCGCCGTTGCGCAGATGGTCATCATAGCGCAGCCCGTGCGTCACCAGAAACGCGCGGCGAAAGATCGGCTTGAGGTATCCGAGACTCAACCCTTTCGTGCCGTGCATATTACCTGCTGTGTAATCCCCAAGCGTCCAGTCGCGCGCTTCAGGGTCGCCGTCGAATGCCAGCGCGGCGGTCTTGTGACTCTGCCGCGCCGCATCGTGCATGACAAGCCCGTCACAGACGATGTCGGCGCCGGTGCGATCGCCCAAATCAATCAGCGCGGCAAGCCGCCCGGGGCGGAATGTGTCGTCGGCATCCAGCACGGCCACCCATTCTCCGGTAGCCACGGCCAGCGCAGCGTTGCGGGCCGCCGCCGGGCCGCCATTGCGGGGTTGCGACAGCACGCGGACCTGCGGATGTGCGGCGGCCAAGGCGTCGGCCCGCGCGCCTGTGCCATCCGTCGAACAATCATCGACCACGATGATCTCGAGTCGCACCCCGGATTGGGCAAGCGCGCTTTTAACGCTCTCGCCCAGACTGTTTTCGCAGTTCCAAGCGGCGATGATGACGGTTGCCTGTACCATGGTCCAGCCATACACTGGTTGAGTATTAGCGTGCAAACGTCCGTGTGCTTCAGGCCGGGATTGGTGACATGAAATTCGTTGCAAGCCTTTTGCTGGCCTGTGCCGGCAGTATCTGGGTTCAGGTTGCCGATGCGGCGACGATGACGGACTCCAGCGCATTTTTGTGGCGTCCCGACGGGGCCGCTGCCGCAGCCGATGAAACCGGCCCGTCGGCCCATCCCGACGCCGATTGGTATCGCTCTGATTTCGAAATCGAGCGCGACTGGATCGGCACGGCGTGGCGACGCGATAGCGCGGTCTTCGCCGACGATCACCTCGCGCTGCGTCTGGCCCCAGTCACCGACGCCAGCACCGACAAGGATTTCTTCGGCGCCGAGGTCCAGAGCCCCGGCAATTACGGCTTCGGCCGTTATGAGGTGGTGATGCGCCCGGCGCGCGCCCATGGTGTCATCTCATCGTTCTTCACCTATACCGGGCCGCACTTTGACGCCCCCCATGACGAGATCGACATCGAGTTTCTGGGCCGGGACACCACCCGGATGTGGGTTCTGGCCTTTTCGGACGGACAGAAACTGCCGGGGGAATTTCTCGAACTGGGGTTCGATGCCGCCGATGCGCCGCATCTCTATGCCTTTGAATGGACCGCCGACGACATCGTCTGGTTTGTGGACGGGACCGAAGTATTCCGGGTGCAATCGCAAACCCCGCCAGTGCCGCAGACTCCGGGTAAAATCTATATGAACATCTGGGCCGGTGGACCGAGTCAGCGTAACTGGTCGGGGGTGGCGCCCGCCGATACGCAGACCGAGGCGCGATATTACTGCGTCTCGTTTCGGCCCGCAGGCATCGAATCACCGCAATGTTCGGACACCTATACCGGTGAGTGATCGTCCTTTCGTCGCCACCATAGTCATCGCCGCCTTCAACGCCGAAGCGACCATCGGCGCGGCGCTTGCCAGCGCGCTGGCGCAGACTGTGCCTGTCGAAATCGTGGTGGTTGACGACGCATCCAAAGACGCAACCGCCCACATTGTCGAGGCCGCCAAGGATCGCCCGAACCTGCGGCTTTTGCGACAGGATCGCAACGCTGGCCCGGCGGCGGCGCGTAACCGCGCGATTGAACACAGCACAGCGCCCTGGATCGCGGTGCTCGACGCCGACGACATCATGGAGCCGGACCGGATTGCGCAGCTGATCGCGCGGGCAGAAGCCGAAGGTCTGGATTTTTTGGCCGACGACATCGAAAAGGGCCACCCGGACGATGATCCGGGCAGTCGCACGCGCCTGTGGTCGGACACGCCAATCGGCCTGATCCCCATTGACGCGACCACATTCATCCGCGCGAACCTGTCCAGCGGGCGGGGCGAGCGGCGCGAAATGGGGTTCCTGAAGCCGGTGATGCGCCGGGCCTTTCTTGATCGGCACGCATTGCGCTATGGGCCACTGCGGTTGGGCGAGGATTACGATCTTTATGCACGGGCGCTGATCCTCGGCGCGCGTTTCGGGCTGTGCGATCCGTGCGGATATCTTGCGATCGTGCACGACGATTCCCTGTCGGGGGCGCATCCGACATGGGTCCATGCCGACCTGATGGCCGCCGATGACCGGATGCTGGCCATGCCGGGACTGACCAAAGAGACGCGCCGCGCGCTGCGCGATCACCGGCTGGAACATCACAAGAAATGGGTTTGGCGGCGGATGATCGATTCGGTCCGCGAACGCCGCCCGATTGCGGCTCTGGGATGCTTTCATGCGCCGATGCCTGTGGCGTTCGACCTGTCGCGCAAACTTGGTGCCGAAGGCCTGCAGCGGCTGGGCCGCCGGTTCCGGAGCGACTGAGCGATGGGAGTAGACACATTTGATGTCCTCGTGGTCGGCGACGCCCGGTTTCAAGGCGGGACCACGGCAGCGATGGCGGCGGATGTGGCGGGTTTCTCGGGCCTGGGGCTGAAGGTCGGGCTGTTGTTCGTGCGCTCTGCCTATCTCGATGACAGCCGCGATCCGCCCAATCCCGCAGCGCTGGCGCTCGCCGATCTTCCGGGCGTGACACGGCTGACCCCCGGCGCCGCAGCACACGCGCGCCTTGCGTTCCTGCACCATCCCATGGTGTTTTTTCGCGGGATCGAAGAGCGTTCGCCCCTTTCGGCCGAACGCGCGATGCTTGTTGCCCATCACGCGCCGTTCCGGGCAGATGGATCGCTGGAATACGACCCCGTCGCCACCCTGCGCCGGATTCGCGCAGCTCTGTCGCTTCGGGCGCAGATCGCGCCGGTGTCGGGGACGGTGCGACGGCAATTGCAAAGCTTCGCGCCGGTCGTGCGCCTTACAGGTGAGGATTGGCCGAACGTCTTTGATACCGAAGCATGGCCGCGCGGGCCGGAAATCCTCAAGGGTCCGGGCATCACCATCGGGCGGCACGGCCGTGTCGACGGATTGAAATGGCCCGGCACCGGCCCCGAGATCATGGCGACGCTGCCCGCAAGCCCCGAGGTGCGCGTGCGCGTTCTGGGCTGCCCGCACGAGGAACTGAAGCGCCGAGGCGCCGATCTTTCGCAATGGGAGGTGCTGCCCTTCGGGGCCGAGACGCCCTTGGCATTCCTGCACAGCCTCGACGTCTTCATCTTCCACTACCATCGCGATCTGATCGAAGCTTTTGGCCGCACCATCGCCGAGGCCGCGCTGACCGGACGATATTGCCTGCTTGACCCGCGGCTGCGCGCGACCTTTGGCGATGTGTTCGACTATTGCCCCCCGGCCGGGGTCGGCGATGCGCTGGCGCGGTTGCGCGCGGATCCGGCCACGGCGCGCCAACGGGCCGACGACGCGGCACGCGAGATGCGCGCACGCTATGGTCTGGACAGTGTGGGCGCGCGACTTGAACGGCTCGCCCGCGACCCCGGCACCATTTCGCGCCGTGGCGCACAGACCACTGTGTTTCGCACCCTGCGCAAGCTCGCGGGGCTCTATCGCCGCGACCGGCGCAATATCTGACAACACGTCGCTTTCCATTCTAAACTGTGTGTTCAGGCGATGACCCCGAATGCCATCTGACCCGATAGACTTACGGAGCACGCGCCATGCCAAAAAAGAGCCGACGCCAGCGGATCGCGAAAGCCGCCAGTCTCGCCGCGCTCCGTCTGGGCCGCTATCGCGGGGACGGCGCACCGCCGATCTTTGTCATCGGATCGGGGCGTTCCGGCAATACATTGGTGCGCCGTGTGCTGACGGCATCGGGCGAAATCTACATCCCCCCGGAAACCTATGTCCTGGGCGAAATCATCGAGATCTGGCCCCGCACCGCCCTGCTGCCCTGGCGTGAACAGGTCTGGCTGTTCTGTGCCTATTTCGAAAAGCATTCCGAGTTTTCGACCTTCGGGCTGACCAACCTTGATGACTTTGCTGCCCGTGCCGTCGCGCTGCCCGCCGCCGAGCGGACCCTGCGTCAGCTGATCGACGCCTTCTATCTGCATCTCGCCAAGGCGCAGGACGCCCCGACCGGGCGCTGGGGCGACAAGACGCCATACAACACCCATCACCTGCCGGCGATCGGCACGCTTTATCCCGAGGCAAAATATCTCTGGCTGGTCCGTGATGGCCGCGACGTGGCGCTGTCCTATGTCGAGGCCGGGCTCTATCCCGATCTGCTTGGCGCGGCCGACCGCTGGACCCGCGCCAACCGCGCCTGCCTGAGCTTTGCCCGACGCGGTCTGGATGTGCGGCAACAAGGCTACGAGAATCTCGTCACCGATCCAGAAACGGCATTTGCCGATCTCTTCCAATGGGCCGGGCTTGAATTCGCCCCGGACATGCTGACCATCCTGCCCGGTCCGATGGGCGACGTTGAACAGCGCCGCCACCACGAAAAGGTGCGCAGGCCAATTTCCGCCGCCTCGGCGGGCCGCTGGCGCGGTCAGCTGAAACCGGCGGACCTGTCCACCCTGCCAGACGATTTCTGGCAGGTGATGCACGCCCTCGGATACGCGACCGAGGGTGCTCAGACGTAGAGGATGTCCGCCGAAGCCGATATGTCGGACAATGTCAGCCCGGAAAGCTGCGCCAGAGCAAACTCTGTCCCCTCCGGATCGGTCAGACGCAACTCCACCCCGATATTGATCGCGTGCAGGCCGAAGGAAAGCGCAGCGGTGCTTTCGGTCGTCCATCCGAAATGCTGCGAAATGCCGCTCACATCCAGCTTGTCACCCTCAAGTGCCGAGAAATCGAGGATCCGGTCAGTCACGCCGGGCGCGACCGTGTCGAAGCTGAACACGAAGGTATCGGCGCCCCCCTTCCCCTCAAGGACGTCAGAGCCACCGCCGCCATCGATCACATTGTCGCCCCCCGAACCGGTGATCCTGTCTCCGGCACGCCCACCGATCACGTCCTCCAATCCGCCGGGTATCGCTTGCCAGTCAAGCCCCGAGCCGCTGAATAATCCGGTTTCGGCCTCAACCAGCGCGAACAGGGCATCGGCGTATTCGCTATATGCTGCGTTGGTATAATGGACGTTGTCACTCGACAGATGGTCAATGCCCTCGGCCGGGGTCGCAGGGATCTGGCCGTGGGGATTGTCGAACAACAGCAAAGTCGGGCGGCTGCCTTGCAGGTCTTCGACCAGCGCCCGCAACCCCGACACATAGGTCCCGTTTCCGGCGTCGCCCGCCACGGTCACGCCCCCCACAACGCTATAACCCTCGTTGATAAAGTACGCGTATTCCGCCGGCACGCCATTTGTGAGCTTCGGCGCGAGGGTGGAGACAACCAGATATTTCCCGTCAGAGCCGGGCTCCTGATAGAACTGCGTCACGGCCTTGTCGATATTATCAAGAATCCCCGGCAGATGCACCGTGAAGAAGTTGCCCGACTGGAACTCGAAATCGTTGGTGCCCGCCATCAGCAGCGTCACGTCGGGGCTGTGCAGGCCCAGATTGTCGGACAGATCCGCATCGCGTCCATTTCCCACGATCAAGCGCAGCGGAATCCCCGGCTCGCCGCTGTGATCGCGATCGAGCATGGTAGAGGGACCGTTGCTGAAGGCGCCGACGTAATCGACCCAGCCGCCCGCGTTGATGATCAACTCAAGCAGATCGCCACGATAGCCATCATGCTCGGCGGCGGGTGACGTGCCGTCCACGATCCCCTGGGTCAGCGAATCGCCGATAGGCAACACCTTGGGCGCCTCGGCATAGCGGTCCGCCTCAAGATCGATCAGCAAGCCCTCGGTGCGGGGTGCGAAAAGCGCCCCCGCAAGCCCATCGATCGCGATAAACAGCGCCGGGCCGGTGATCGTGGTGATGTTGCCCGCAGCGTCGGTGGCGGTGACGCGGGTGGTGGCCGCGCCGTCGGCCAGGGTGCTGACGTCGAGAAGCGCCGTGCCGTCCGCCGCCAGCGGCACCGAGACCGAGCCGCCAGCGCCGTCGGAGATTGTCACCACCGCCGTGGCATCGGCGTCCAGACCGCTCAGGCTCAGGGCGACCGCACCTTCCTCACCGGCCTCGATCAAGGCATCCGCCATCCCCAGCGCCAGCGCCATGTTGCCATCGTCGTCCGCCGAGCCAGGAGGCGGCCCCGCCACCAGCCGCAGCGTACCGGCCGCAACCGAAATCTGCTCCGGCGTCACGCCACGCAGTTCGGCCACCGCCACCGACCCGGTCCCCGGCACGTTGACCAGAATGATCGACCCCAGATAGCTGGCGATCACCGAGACCGCTGCCGCAGCCGCCGCCGCGTCCCAGCCATAGGCCGCAGAGATCGCCGACAGGTCCGCCACGTCGCCCTCGCCGGGGGAGAAATCCTCGACCCGGTCGCGCCCACCCACAAGGGAATCCGGCCCCCAGACAAAGGTGTCGGCCCCTGCTCCACCGCCAAGGTTGTCCTGCCCCGCGCCGCCCTCAAGCGTGTCGTTGCCACCCTCGCCGCGCAGCCGGTCACGGCCCGCGCCGCCAAGCATCAGGTCATCCCCGGAGGTGCCGGTCAGCCAGTCATCGCCATTGGTGCCGATGATCGCGTTCGGCGGCACAGGCTCGGACACCGTGTCCAGCGTCAGCGCCGGACCCGCAATCACCGGCGTCACATTGCCGCTGGTATCCGTGGCCACAATCGACGTGCTCAGTGGCCCGTCGCTCAAGCCCGACAGATCCAGCACCGCCGTCGCAGCCCCCGGCGTCAGCACGCCCGAGACAACGCTCGTGGTGCCGTCGCTCACCGTGATCACCGCCGTGGCGTCGTCGTCCAGACCGGTGGCGCTCAACGTGACCGTGCCGGCTTCTGAGGCGTCGATCATCGTGTCGGGCGCCGCAATCGCCAGATTGCCGTCCTCATCCGCCGACAGGTCCGGCGCAAAGTCGAGCACCAGCCCCGGACCCGCAATCGCTGGAGTCACGTTGCCGCTGGTATCCGTGGCCACGATCGACGTGCTCAGCGGCCCGTCGCTCAACCCCGACAGATCGAGCACCACCGTTGCAGCCCCCGGCGTCAGCACGCCCGAGACAACGCTTGTGGTGCCGTCGCTCACCGTGATCACCGCCGTGGCGTCGGCGTCCAGACCGGTGGCGCTCAGCGTGACCGCGCCGGCCTCCGAGGCGTCGATCATCGTGTCGGACGCCGCAATCGCCAAGTTGCCGTCCTCATCCGCCGAAAGGTCCGGCGCAAAGTCCAGCGTCAGCGCCGGGCCGGTGATCGTGGTGATGTTGCCCGCGGCGTCGGTTGCGGTGACGCGGGTGGTGGCCGCGCCGTCGGCCAGGGTGCTGACGTCGAGAAGCGCCGTGCCGTCCGCCGCCAGCGGCACCGAGACCGAGCCGCCCGCGCCGTCGGAAATTGTCACCACCGCCGTGGCATCGGCGTCCAGACCGCTCAGGCTCAGGGCGACCGCGGCTTCCTCACCGGCCTCGATCAAGGCATCCGCCATCCCCAGCGCCAGCGCCATGTTGCCATCGTCGTCCGCCGACCCCGGAGGCGGCCCCGCCACCAGCCGCAGCGTACCGGCCGCAACCGAAATCTGCTCCGGCGTAACACCGCGCAACTCGGCCACCGCCACCGACCCGGTCCCCGGCACGTTGACCAGGATGATCGACCCCAGATAGCTGGTGATCACCGAAACCGCAGCCGCTGCCGCCGCCGCGTCCCAGCCATAGGCCGCAGAGATCGCCGAAAGGTCGGCCACGTCGCCCTCGCCGGGGGAGAAATCCTCGACCCGGTCACGTCCGCCCACAAGGGCATCCGGCCCCCAGACAAAGGTGTCGGCCCCCGCTCCACCGCCAAGGTTGTCTTGCCCCGCACCGCCCTCCAGCGTGTCGTTACCACCCTCGCCGCGCAGCCGGTCACGACCCGCGCCGCCAAGCATCAGGTCATCCCCGGAGGTGCCGGTCAGCCAGTCATCGCCATCGGTGCCGATGATCGCGTTCGGCGGCACAGGCGCGGACACCGTGTCGAGCGTCAACGCCGGACCCGCAATCGCCGGCGTCACGTTGCCGCTGGTATCTGTGGCCACAATCGACGTGCTCAGTGGCCCGTCGCTCAAGCCCGACAGATCGAGCACCACCGTCGCAGCCCCCGGCGTCAGCACGCCCGAGACAACGCTCGTGGTGCCGTCGCTTACCGTGATCACCGCCGTGGCATCGGCGTCCAGACCGGTGGCGCTCAGCGTGACCGCACCGGCCTCCGAGGCGTCGATCACCGTGTCGGACGCCGCAATCGCCAGATTGCCGTCCTCATCCGCCGACAGGTCCGGCGCAAAGTCCAGCGTCAACGCCGGACCCGCAATCGCTGGCGTCACGTTGCCGCTGGTATCCGTGGCCACGATCGACGTGCTCAGTGGCCCGTCGCTCAACCCCGACAGATCCAGCACCGCCGTCGCCGACCCCGGTGTCAGCACACCCGAGACAACGCTCGTGGTGCCGTCGCTTACCGTGATCACCGCCGTAGCGTCGGCGTCCAGACCGGTGGCGCTCAGCGTGACCGCGCCGGCCTCTGAGGCGTCGATCATCGTGTCCGGCGCCGCAATCGCCAGATTGCCGTCTTCATCCGCCGACAGGTCCGGCGCAAAGTCCAGCACCAGCCCCGGGCCGGTTATGGTGGTGATGTTGCCCGCGGCGTCGGTGGCGGTGACGCGGGTGGTGGCCGCGCCGTCGGCCAGGGTGCTGACGTCGAGAAGCGCCGTGCCGTCCGCCGCCAGCGGCACCGAGACCGAGCCGCCAGCGCCGTCGGAGATTGTCACCACCGCCGTGGCATCGGCGTCCAGACCGCTCAGGCTCAGGGCGACCGCACCTTCCTCACCGGCCTCGATCAAGGCATCCGCCATCCCCAGCGCCAGCGCCATGTTGCCATCGTCGTCCGCCGAGCCAGGAGGCGGCCCCGCCACCAGCCGCAGCGTACCGGCCGCAACCGAAATCTGCTCCGGCGTCACGCCACGCAGTTCGGCCACCGCCACCGACCCGGTCCCCGGCACGTTGACCAGAATGATCGACCCCAGATAGCTGGCGATCACCGAGACCGCTGCCGCAGCCGCCGCCGCGTCCCAGCCATAGGCCGCAGAGATCGCCGACAGGTCCGCCACGTCGCCCTCGCCGGGGGAGAAATCCTCGACCCGGTCGCGCCCACCCACAAGGGAATCCGGCCCCCAGACAAAGGTGTCGGCCCCTGCTCCACCGCCAAGGTTGTCCTGCCCCGCGCCGCCCTCAAGCGTGTCGTTGCCACCCTCGCCGCGCAGCCGGTCACGGCCCGCGCCGCCAAGCATCAGGTCATCCCCGGAGGTGCCGGTCAGCCAGTCATCGCCATTGGTGCCGATGATCGCGTTCGGCGGCACAGGCTCGGACACCGTGTCCAGCGTCAGCGCCGGACCCGCAATCACCGGCGTCACATTGCCGCTGGTATCCGTGGCCACAATCGACGTGCTCAGTGGCCCGTCGCTCAAGCCCGACAGATCCAGCACCGCCGTCGCAGCCCCCGGCGTCAGCACGCCCGAGACAACGCTCGTGGTGCCGTCGCTCACCGTGATCACCGCCGTGGCGTCGTCGTCCAGACCGGTGGCGCTCAACGTGACCGTGCCGGCTTCTGAGGCGTCGATCATCGTGTCGGGCGCCGCAATCGCCAGATTGCCGTCCTCATCCGCCGACAGGTCCGGCGCAAAGTCGAGCACCAGCCCCGGACCCGCAATCGCTGGAGTCACGTTGCCGCTGGTATCCGTGGCCACGATCGACGTGCTCAGCGGCCCGTCGCTCAACCCCGACAGATCGAGCACCACCGTTGCAGCCCCCGGCGTCAGCACGCCCGAGACAACGCTTGTGGTGCCGTCGCTCACCGTGATCACCGCCGTGGCGTCGGCGTCCAGACCGGTGGCGCTCAGCGTGACCGCGCCGGCCTCCGAGGCATCGATCATCGTGTCGGGCGCCGCAATCGCCAGATTGCCGTCCTCATCCGCCGACAGGTCCGGCGCAAAGTCGAGCACCAGCCCCGGGCCGGTGATCGTGGTGATGTTGCCCGCGGCGTCGGTGGCAGTGACGCGGGTGGTGGCCGCGCCGTCGGCCAGGGTGCTGACGTCGAGAAGCGCCGTGCCGTCCGCCGCCAGCGGCACCGAGACCGAGCCGCCCGCGCCGTCGAAAATTGTCACCACTGCCGTGGCATCGGCGTCCAGACCGCTCAAGCTCAGGGCGACCGCGCCTTCCTCACCGGCCTCGATCAAGGCATCCGCCATCCCCAGCGCCAGCGCCATGTTGCCGTCATCGTCCGCCGACCCCGGAGGCGGTCCCGCCACCAGCCGCAGCGTACCGGCCGCAACCGAAATCTGCTCCGGCGTCACGCCGCGCAGTTCGGCCAGCGCGAGCAACCCCATCCCGGGCACTTCGATGTTGATGTTGGTGCCCCGCGAGCTTGCTGAAATCGAGATCGCCGCCTCTGCCGCTGCCGCGTCCCAACCATAGGCAGCAGAGATCGCCGAAATATCCACCACGTCGCCCTCGCCGGGGGTGAAGTCGTCGACCCGGTCACGCCAGGGGCCAAGGGAATCAGTATCCCAGACAAAGGTGTCGGCCCCCGTGCCGCCTCCCAGATCGTCCTGGCCCGCGCCGCCGTCGATGGTGTCATCGCCGCCATGGCCGCGGATCCAATCCCGCCCCGCGCCGCCAAGAATCAGGTCGCCGGAGTCCCCGCCCTGCAACCCGTCATCGCCATCGTATCCGTTCACCACCGAAGGCATGAACGGTACGGCCTTCAGCCGGTCGCGCCCCTCGGTGCCCTCAACCGGTGCCAGCACCGGTGTGTAGCTGACGGAATCGTATCGCGCCGTGCCGGTGGCGTCAGCCGCGACCGGCCCGTGCCAGTCCTGAAGCGCCGCGCCGCCGGTCCAGATGTTCATGAACATCTTCATCCCCTCGTCGGGGATCGGTACAGGGGCATCTTCGGCGGAAATGTCGAAGATCAGCGCGTCGTCCACATACCAGGAGATGCCGCCGGGCAGCCAGTCGATGCGGTAGCTGTGCAGCGCATCGGCCGCGTCAAAGCCCAGATCGATTACGACAGTCTGGTGCGCACCAAGCCGATCGTCGCCGTGGTAGTAATTCAGGTGGATCTGGGTCGTGTCATCGCCCAGAAATTCGATGTCGATCTCGTTGTGCTGTGAGCCGCCAAAGAAGGTGTTGTTGTAGAGGAAGAACGACGACACCACGCCCGAGGTGCCTGACGGCGCCATCTCGACCTCGTAGGAGCCGTAACCGTAGTATTGCCGCGACTGCAGCTCCGCTCCGGTGAAGGTCTTGCCACCGGTATCCGCCCCGTCGAAGGTCAGCCTGACCTCGCCTTGGGACAACTGCAGGTAATCGGAATCCCACGCGGTCTGATTCCAAGTCGCGCCAACGGCGAAGTCGGAAACGGCCCAGATGGTCGGATCCAGCGAATCAAGTGTGTCGTTCAGCACAACAAACCTCCTGAAAACAAATAAAAAGAAAAATTATATTTTAAAAAATCGCAATAATGCAGCATTTTTATCATATGCTCGTCGGGCAAAACGGCAAGCGTCTTGGCCGCGGCGGGCGGTAATTCAGGCAGTTACACGTTCAGGTTGTGGTTTGCAGGGCGGCATGACCGGCACGTCAGCCAGTGCGCAATAACGCGACGGCCCGACGCAGGGCGACCAATTGCGGCAGCGCGGCAAGACCCCAGGTAAGCATCGCCGTTCCAAATGCCGCAAACAGCAGCAGAATCGCGTCCTGCGCTACGGCGGGCGCGATCAACAGCGCACTGACCAGCCAGGCCAGAACACCGACAATCGTAGGCCAGACAACTGCCGCGAGCGCCTCGCGTTGGCTGAACGGCGTGGCGCGTCCGGTATACCACCAGAGCCGCGGCGTGTAGGCCACGGCAAAGAGCGACAGGACCACTGCCACCACGTTGATGCCGAAGGGCACCGCGATCGCAACGCAGACGATTTGCAGGATCGCGCGCTCGGTCGCCATCCGCAGCCGCAGCGTGGTCTGGCCTGCCGCATAAAACGCCATGCCCGCCATCGAGGTCGACGCCTCGAGCGCGAAGGCCGGGGCCGCCAGTGCGAAGACCAGCGCCACATCGCCCCAGCGATCCGTGAGCAGAAGCGGGATCAGGTCGGGCGCAAATCCCGCAAGGCAGAACATCCCGGGCAGGATGACCAAAGCGAGCAGGCGCAGCGCGGCAATATACAGCGCGCCGATCGCTGCGGGGTCCGAGGCTTGCCGCGCCATCCGCACGAAGACGACCTGCGACGCGGGGCCAGACAGGCCCAATTCCGGCAAGCGCAACAGCCGCAGCGCCATCGAAAACAGCCCCAGCGGTGCGGCCCCCACGGCGTAGCCCAGCATCATCACCGGCGCCTGTCGCTGGAGCGTGAAGACGAGCGAGGTGCCGACGGTGTCGCGGGCAAAGCGCAGATGCCCGGTCAGCCATGCAGGCTCCAGCCGCAGCCGCGGACGATAGGGGCTGGCGATAGCGGCACCAAGCGCCAGCGTCGCAAACAGCACGATCTGCTGGATGATCAGGCACCAGGCCCCGGCGCCGGCAATCGCCAGCCCGATCGCGGCGGCGAGGCTCAGGATCACAGCAAGGGTGCGCAGCCCGCCCAGCCACACGAAACGTTCGTCACGTTCCAGCGCGGCGTTGGACACCGCCGATAGCGATTGCATCAGCGGGATGACCGAGAGCGCCTGAACCAACCCCGACAGCCCGGGAAAGTCGAACAACGCCTCCCATAGCGGCGCGGTGAGGAACAGCGACAGGCTGAGCAGGGATCCGAGCCCCGCGAGAAGCCAGAACACGCTGTCCCATTCCTCGGGGACCACCTCGGACTGGCGGACGAGCGACCGGCCAAGACCGCAATCGCTCAGCAGTTGGGCAAAGACGACGATGCTCATGGCCAGCGCGACGGCACCGAAATCGGCGATGGTAAGATAGCGCGCGATGATCGGCAGAACCAGCACCTGCGCGAAGACGGACAGCACCCGCGACCCCGCCATGGCGCCGATGTTGAGAAAGAACGAAGCGCCCGGAACGCGCGGCGGCGTGGGCTGTTTCAAAGCCGCGGCTCCGAACACGGGACGGCATTCGGGGTCGGATATGGGGCGCGGTGGCGCCGCCTGTCGCAGGGTGCCAAAGATGCGGGGATCGGTTCTGGTCCGGCGTGGTCCAGTGCCGTTCTCGCGAGGGTGTTCAGCATTGCTCTCTCCGTTCGGCACCGTCGCGCCAGATCAACGACATGCCCGGACTGCGCAATGCCTGCCTGCAGATGTATCGCATGATCGCTTTCACGCAAAGCGTCCAACGGGGTCATTTCGGCCCACAGTTTTCGCCCCGTGTGTGCCCGCCGCCGGGCCGTTTTCTCAGCCCCAGCCGCCACCCCGCGCCTTGCGTGGCCATATTTTTCTTGCCGTATCGCCCCCGAGACGTGACAATCACGCAAGGGCAACAGCGCCCGCCGCGTATTTTTAGACCTGTATTTCTTTCGCTAAGGTATTTCCGGCATGACATCCATGCGACCAGATCCGGACCCGCCCTTCCGGCCCCCTCGTCCGCGCCGTCGCGCATCGGCCCGCGAAATCCGGGGTTGGAGCTTTGGGGACCCCGCACCGGACTTCACCGTTTCGGAGGATCGGGTTTGCATCTGCTGATCCTCGCACCCCAACCGTTTTTCGTGGAACGTGGCACGCCGATTGCCGTGCGCAATCTGGCGACTGCTCTGGCCGCTCAGGGGCACCGTATCGACCTGATGGTGTTCCCCGGCGGCACAGAGGTCGACATCGTCGGCGTCACGATCCATCGGCTGCCGGACTGGCGGATCCTGTCGGACATCGCCCCCGGATTTTCTGGCCGCAAGATCCTTGCCGATCTGGTCATGCTGCCGAAGGCGGCCGCCCGGATCCGGCGCGGCCGCCCTGATCTTGTCATCGCGGTTGAAGAGGCGGCCTATATCGCCTTGCTGCTCAGGCGCGTCTTCGGTGTGCCCTATATCTGCGATATCGACAGTTCGATCCCCGAACAGCTGGACGATAAATTCTCGTTGCCACACTGGCTGCTACGGATGTTTCAATGGGCCGAAGGCCGTGCGGCACGCGGGGCCGTGGGCGCCATCACCTGCTGTCGCGCCCTTGAGGAAACGACCCGCGCACATGCGCCCGACCTTCCTGTGCAAACGCTCGAGGATATTCCACTGACCGACGATGCACCGACCGGGCCACCGCCCGAGGATTGCCGTTTCGACGCGCCGGTGATCATGTATGTGGGCAATCTCGAACCCTATCAGGGGGTGGATTTACTGCTGGACGGGTTCGCGGCGACGGTGGCAGAGGGGACCAAAGGACAGCTGGTCATCATCGGCGGCACCCCGGACCATGTCGCCGCCTTGGGCGCGCGGGCCCATGCGCTGGGGCTCGACCAGCGGGTGTCGATCCTGGGGCCGCGCCCGGTGTCGCAGATCGGGCGTTATCTGGCACAGGCCGCCATCGTCGCGTCGCCGCGCATAAAGGGGCGCAACACGCCGATGAAGGTCTACAGCTATCTCGATTCGGGCCGACCGCTGCTGGCGACAAGGCTTCCCACTCATACGCAGGTGCTTGACGACGACATAGCCATGCTGGTGGAGCCGGATGTGGCGGGCATGGCGCGCGGCATCGCGGCTTTGATCGGTGATCCGGCGTTGTGCGCAAAGCTTGCCGAAGCGGCCCGGATACGGGTGCAGGCAGAATACAGCCGGACCGCATTCGAACGGAAACTGAAGCGATTCATGCGCCACGAGATCATGCCCCGGATCGGCGTCACCCCGCCACTTGATCCGCAGGGCCCCGACGATATCCCCCAACACCCTGATCCGCATCACAAAACATGGGAGAACCAATCAATTGGGAATGTTGAATAAGGCCGGCATACGAACCGTCGAACTGCTGGCCCCCCGGCTGTCGCAACATCGCCGGGAGCGCCTTGCCAAGCTCTTTGTCTCGATGTCCCGGCCGGTGGCCGAACAGCAGCCGTACACCTGCCCGCTCTGCGGCTACTCAGGGCTTTTCGATCCCATTTTCGGATCAAATGCCCTGCGTTTCGATGCCGAGTGTCCGTCATGCCAATCGCGCGAGCGGCACCGTTTCATCAAGCTCTGGCTGGTTTCAGAAGCGCCCGAGGAAGGGTTGGGAAGTTTTCTGCACTTTGCCCCCGAGCCCAGTCTGGAACGCGAGATACGTTCGCGCTGCATGGAGTATCGGACGGCGGACATCACACCGGGTCGGGCGGATCTGGTGCTCAACATGGAATCGATCGACCTGCCCGATGCCTCGGTAGACACGATCATGGCCAACCACGTCCTTGAACATGTGGACGACAGAAAGGCATTGCCCGAACTGTTCCGCATCCTGCGTCCGGGGGGATTGGCGCTGTTGACGACCCCGGTGACCCATGCGTGGCAGCACAGCTATGAAGACCCGTCGATCACCACGCCCGAAGCGCGGCATCGCCATTTCGGCCAGGCCGATCATGTGGTTTTCTTCGGCAGCGATATCGACGACCGGATCCGCGCGGCGGGTTTCGATCTGGAAAAGGCGGTGGCCGACGGGGCGCAGGCGGCCAAGTATGGGTTGATCCGCGGCGATACGATCTATTTGGCTCGCCGCCCGGCGGCATAGGGGTTCGCGGCTCGGCGCCCGGCGACATAGGTCGCTTTGGCTTCGGTCGGCGTCAGAGGGACGCGGCCCGTTTCGTCGGCCCGGAAGCACCGCACCGGGCCGCAGGCGGCAATCGCGGTTGGGTTGGCCAAGTGGTTCGCCGGCCTGCCCCGTCTCGCCCTTGGGGGCGTCAGGTCACTTCGTCGTTCTGCGTCTTGTACCACCCGTCAGGCGCATCCAGACGGTCGGGGATTGCCACGTCCCCGATCCCTCCTTCGCCGTAACCGAAGGTTTCAATGTCGAGCTTATAGGCCTCGCGCACCAAATCGAAGGTCGTATCGTCATAGTAAGTGCGCCAGTCGCGCTTGCGTTTCGATGCATTGACATGGGGCAGCGTCTCGTCGAGCCCTAGCGCGGTACAAATCCGGGCGAAATCTTCGTTCAGCGTCTCGAACCTGCCGACATGCTGCACCAGCCGTGCCCCTGTCATGTCGTAGACAAAGGAGCATTGCAGCCGGGTGTCGTTTTCGCATTTGTGGCGGATGTAGGTTTTAAAATTACCGAACCCCCGCACCTGTTCATGATAAGGATGCGCCTTGGACTGGCAGGCATAGGCGTATTCCGAAACCTGCCAATCCCAGGGATTGCGCACGAAGGCGAACTTCACGGCCGCCTCGAACAGATCAGGCGGCATGGCATAGCGGATCTGTTCGGCGGTCATGTGCTGGCGGTTTACCAGCGCCTCGCGCCAATCGATCATCGGCTGTGCCACCGCCGGCAAAAGCTGTACGGATTTGCGGACATAGCGGTTGCGCAAATAGACCGGGCAGTATTTTCGCAACGCCGCCATGACCGATTCGCCGCCGGTTTTGTATATGTGAACAAAGATAAATTGGTGCGATGGAGAATACAGCATGGCAGACAGATCCTGATCTGAGAGCTTAAATTGATCACGGCTTCCCACCTGCCGGAGGGGCGCGCGCGATATTCGAAAAGACCGAGCGGACAGGAAAATTCGGTCCGTTCGCTGTAAACCTGTTGGCGATGCTATCGCTTTACCGGGAAATTTCCACTCTCTTGTCACGCAGCCGATATCGCCGCCTCATTGTTCGGGTTCAAAATTCAGGCACTCCGTCGCATTGCGGGGTGCTCGGGTCGGCCTCGTCCCAGCGGACCGCCACCAACGCGCCCGCCGATCGCACCTGCAACGCGATGCCCTGCGCCGCTGCCGCGCTGCGGAACGCGCCGCCGATCCGGTTGCCTTTCCAAATCTCGTCCACGCTGACCAGCACGCCCGCGCGCACGCAGGCCAGAAGCCGGACCATCCCTTCCTCGCCGCGCAGGGCATAGCGACCTGTGCGGGGATCGCGGCCGAACAGCGCGGCGGGATCGAACTCCGCTTCCCAACCCGCACTCCGGCGCAGATCGACGTCGTAGTCACCAAGTTCGGCCACCATATGCAGCTCATTCGTGGTGGCCAGGAACGGCACGTCCCGCCAGGGTTTCAGCAGCTCGGTCAGGCCCGAGAAATCCGGCCGGAATTTGGTGTCGTAACCGCCTCCTGCCGCCAGTTTTACCGACGAGACGAGGAAACCGTTCGAGGCCAGCATGAAACCGATGCACCCCACAAGGATCGATGCCGTCATCACCTGCGAAACGGGCAGGCGCCGCCGCGCCATTTGCAGAATTTCAGCGCCTGCCAGTCCCCAGACCGCAAAGAAGAACGGCATCGCGCCCGAGATATAGCGATCCGCCTTCATTGCGCCAAATGACTGAACCACAAAGACCGTGCCGAAAATCGCGACGCAGAACCATGTCAGCCGCGCATTGACCCGCAGCGCAAGCAGCACCGCGACCGGGAAAAGCGGCCAGAATGTCTCGTACACCTTGCGCAGACCATTGTGATAGAACGCGGCATAATCCCGCGTGGCGACAGCGTTGCCGGGCGAAAAGCGGTACAGCGCCCAGGCTTTTTCAAGCGCGCCAGTGGGCCACAAAAGCGCCAGCGCCGCAAGGATCAGCACCGCGCCCCCCAGTCCCCACGCCCAACGTCGACCCGGGTTCACGGTCACAAGCGCCCGCCCCGCGAGCCAGATCGCCAGCCCGCCGCAAGCAACCACCGTCGTGACCTGCAAAAGCGTCGCCGCGCCCAGCAACACCAGCGCGGCGATGGCCCAGCCCCATCGCGTCCGCCCCTGCCCGCTTGCCACCGCATAGACCGCAACCGCACCGGCAAAGAACAGCAGAACATGCAGCGAATAGAACCGCAGCATTTGCGATTCCAGAATGCCTTGCGGCCACAGCACGGCGAAACCCGTCGCGATCCCCGCCACCAGCCCCCCGGCCCGACCGCGCAGCCACCAGAACAACGCCAGCGGCAGCGCCAATCCCGGCAGCAACGAAACGACCCGCGCCGCCGCAAGGCTGTCCTGTGCGGTCAGATCAAGAAACCGCGCCACCGTCAGCGTATAGGCCGCAGCCCGCGTATAGCTGCCATCGAGGATCCGAAGCTCACCTGTTTCGAGCCATCCCAGTGCCGCGAGATAGTGATAGAGTTCGTCGAATTCCGGCGGTGCCGACATCAGGCCGGAACGGGTCAGAACCGCCGCCACCACGATCATGACCGAGATCAGGACACCCGTCGCGATCCCGCCGCCCGCATGCGCGCCCGGCCCGGACCTGTGGTCGGTCACACTGTGCCAATTTCGATCATGTCCCGGCATTGCCGACCTCGGAGGTTCGCCGACCGATATATACGGACATCTTGCGCTCACCAGCTCGGACAATAAGCCCCGCGCAGGTCACGATCCGGCAACGGCGGTTTTCGAACGTTTTCGGCGCAGGGCAAAGACGACGCCGCCGACCACGGCCTGCACCATCACCATGGCAAAGGCGATCCAGGCCAGCGAGATGGCCAATTCCCCCGCCACGCCGAATTGTCCGAACAGATACAGGAACGCCTGTTCGCGGATGCCGATGCCGTTCACCGAAGCGGGGATCATCATAATAAACAGCGACACGGGGATGATCGCAAAATAGATCATCAACGGTAGGTCGATCCCCAGCGCCAGACCGATCAGCCAATAGTGAAGCACCACATTGGCCTGAAAGACGAACGAGACGCCGACGCAGCCATAGACGACGCGCATCCGCGTGGCGAAGGCCATCGAGGTTTCATTTATCCGCTCCATGATGCCGCTCAGCCAGCCCAGACCGCGCAACCGGCCCAGCCGCGATGCAATCGCACGCATGTAGCGACTGAGGAAAATCGCCGTCAGCGCGATCAGCACAGCGGCGACCACAAGCAGCATCCAGCCGATCCCGGTGCGGGACACCACATCCCAGCCGATCGTCGGCAGCGCGATGACGGCCAGCAGCAGCAGGCCGAACATGCCGGTAAGCCGTTCAACGAACAGGATCAGGAACGACCGGGTGTAGGACGGCACCCGATCCGAGATGTCCATCGCGCGCATCAGATCACCGCTCATGACGCCGGGCAGGAAGGAGTTGAAGAAGATGCCGATGGTATAGGCGCGGATCAGCTCGATCAGGGGCACCACAAATTGCTGTGCACGCAACAAGAGCTGCCAGCGCCACGAACACATCAGATAGCCGATGACGTTCAGCGCAAAGGCCAGCGCCAGCAAAGCAGGATCAGCCTGTGACACCGCCGCGCGGATATCGCCGATGTTGTCGATCTGGATGAACAGCAGATAGCCGATCAACCCGAGGCTGACCGCGATCTTGACCATCAGCGGCAGGTGGCTCCGGAGCGGGCCTTTCACGGTCGCGGTCATTGCGTCGCCTCCGCGGGCAAAGGGTCAGTCTGCTGTTCGGGTTCGGCTTTCGCCCCGCGCTTTCTCAGGAAGCGTGCCGGAACCCCTGCCATGATGCTGAACGGAGCCACGTCGCGGATCACGACGGCCCCCGCCGAAACGATACTGCCACGCCCGATCCGCACACCGTCGAGCACCTTGACCCCGGCCCCGAGCCAGACGTCGTCTTCAATCACGATGCCGCGGCTGTCGAACCCTTGGGTGTTGATCGGGCGGTCGGGGTCTTCGAACCGGTGGTTGCCGGCGACGATGTGACAATGGCCTGCAATCAGAACGTTGTTGCCGATTTCAATCCCGCCCTGCCCGTTGAGGATCGCAAAAGCGCCGACAAAACAATCATCGCCAAGGGTGATGGTGCCCTCATATCCGGTTTCGAAATGCACCGCGTGCATGATCTGGTTGCGGGCCCCCAGTTCCAGCCGGGCGTCGCGGCTTTTGATGTCAAAGAAGACCCGGTCGTCAATCATCGTGCCGTCACCCACCGACAAACGGTCGGGACAGCGCAACACCACCCCACGCGAAAACGCCACGCCCCGGCCGCAATGGCCAAGAAGCAGCGGATAGAGGGCGCGACGCATTACAAGCCCCAGCGCGCCGGGCATCGGCCCCGCGAACGTGATGATCGCCTCGTGCAGAAACAGACGGCTGATCCGATCGCTGCCTACGACGCGGGAGAGGTATTTGCGCAGCGGCCCTGTGCGTTTGCGGGTAACGCTGTCGCCGAACGTGCCGGGCCCCGGATCAGGATGCGTCATCGGGATGATCCCTCACAAAAAGATCTGCGCTCAGAATACCACAGGCCATGACGCAGCGAAAACATGACGTCCTGCGGTCCGGCGCAAAGGCACGCGCCCGGCCCGCGGTTTGCTATGGCGGAACGCGCGGTCAACGTGTCACGTCCGTGTTGGGTTTGCGGCTGGAAATACGGCGCGCGGGAACACCCCCATGAATTTCGTAGGGTGCCACCTCGCCGGTGACCACGGCGCCTGCGGCAATAATCGCCCCGTCACCGATCCGCGCCCCGTCAAGGATCCGCGCCCCGGCCCCGATCCAGACGTCGTTGCCGATCACCACCTCGCCGCGCGTTTCCAGCCCCTGAAGCACCATCGGGCCTGCCTCTGGGTCGGTGCGATATCGCCCGCCGCCAATATAGCACTGACCGGCCACGATGGCATGATCGCCGATGCGGATGCCCGACACCGCCGACATGGTCGTCTGGCTGCCGATCGAGCCGCCCTTGCCGATATGCAGGTGGTTTTGCTTGACCACTGCGATCACGTCGCGCGCCAAAAGTGTGCCGTCGCCAATCGACAGACCGCCCTCCTGCGTTGTGCCGCGTGCGTCCAGAGTACAATTGTCGTCAATCGCCACGCCAGCGCCCAGATGTATGCGCGACGGGCAGCGCAGGATCACGTTGCGCCCGAAATTCACCCCCCGCCCTACCCGCCCGAACAGGCCGGGATACAGCACCTTGCGCAGCGCATAGCCCGCAGCGCCGGGAAAGCCCCCGGCCAGTGACGTGGCAAATTCATACCGCAGAAAGGCGAGCAGGCCGGGACGCCCGACAAAGAATGTCTGATACTTTCTGAACGCCGAGTCGCCACTTGAAAGGGCATCGACCACACGATCCTTTTGCGGCGCCGTCCCGCCTCGTGCCTTTTGCGGCGCTGCCCCGCCTTGTGCCGGATCCTGCGCCAAGGCGCGTCCGTCATGCCCGTTGGTCTCATCCCGCGTCATCGGGCACGGTCCGCGCGCAGAACCACCGGCGTGCCAAAGGTGCGGTCCAGCCCGATGGCCCGCATTGCCGCCTCGCAGCGGTGCGAGACGCGCGGTGCCTTCAGCATCCGGTGAAGGACCATAGGCAGCACGAACTGCCCCACCTCATCCGTAACGCCGAACCCAAGACGGTCGAGACAGGCATGCACGTCGCGACGCGCCATCGTGGCATAGTCGCGGGTGTTGCCCTCGGCCCGCTTCTTGGCCCAGAGCAACAGCGGCTTGGCCCGGTTGGCCCCACCGGGTAGCGGGAAATCGACGATCACGGCACGCCGCGCCACGCGCGTCATTTCGGCCAGAAGCGTTTGCCAGTCACCGACATGGGCCATCATCCGCAAGGCCAGCACCACGTCAAAGCTTTGATCCTCAAACGGCAGGCGCAACAGCGGTCCGACATGCCGCTTGAACCTTGGATGATCGAGATGCGCGACCTGCCCCCAGGCCTCGCGGCTGCTCGACACGACCGTGACCGGATGCCCCGCCGCAAGCAGCGGACGCGCAGATTGCCCGTGTCCACCCCCGACATCAAGGATCGAAGCTGCCGGCAAATCACGCAGTAAACCCTGCAACGCAACGGTCTGTCGGCTCAGCAGATATTCCCCCGCCGGGCCAGCGAACCGCGCGGCATAGCGGTCGCCGGACGGGTCGAGATCCGCGTCGGGCGCGCCGATGTCGGCGATGGAGAGATCGCTCACGCCGCCTGCCTCGGTTTGGCGGGCGCAAGCCGCCCGGTTTCACGATACCATGCCGCGGTCAGGCGCAGCCCTTCAGCAAGGCCGATCTGTGGCTGAAACCCGATGGTGCGCTTGGCCTTGTCCACCGAAAAAGCGCGCGCCTTGGTAAAGAACGACACCCGGCGACGGTGCAGCGGCGGATCGATCCCGAAGGGTTTGCACACCGCCTCGCACATGACTGCGGCAGCCATCAGTGGCGCGACCGGTAGGTGGCCGCGCGGCGGCGCGACGTCGAGAACCCGCGCCACTTCGGCCACGAGTAGGTTGAGCGTGGTATAATTCTCGTCGCCGATCAGAAACACCTCGCCCACGGCGGCGGGATGTTCGGCGGCCAGAATCAACCCTTGGACGATGTCGTCGATATAGGTCATGTGATAGGCAATCTTGCCGTCACCGAACATGCGGAACGTCCCGTTGTCGACGGTGCGAAACAGCTTGAGAAAACGCGTGTCGCCGGGCCCATAGATACCGGTCGGGCGAATGACCGAAACCGGCGCACCCCGTGCCATGGCCGCGCGCGCGATCTCTTCGCCCTCGAGCTTGGATTGTTGATAGACGTCACCGGGCCGAAAGGCGGTTTCTTCATTCGCGGGGATTTCCATGACGTCGCCATGCACCCCACAGGTTGAGCAATGCACGATCCGCGCGACGCCCGCTGTCTCGGCAGCCTCGAGCAGATCCCGCACCGCGTCGCGGTTCACCCGGAAATAATAGTCATCCGCATGGCTGGCATCGCGGTATGCGGCGGCGATATTGAACAGGTGTGTGACCCCCTCCATCGCCCGCGCGATGGCGGCCGCGTCGGTCAGATCGCCCTGCGTCACCTCGATGCCCTGTTCGCGTAACGCCTGCGCCGCGGCACTGTCCATGTCGCGCACCATAGCGCGCACGCGGTAACCCCGCGCCACAAGTGTTTCGGCCAATCGCCCCCCAGTGAACCCCGTGGCACCAGTCACCAGCGCCAGACCCTTGGTTTCGTCGGTCATACTTAAAATGCCTCGTTGTAAAAATCGTCGTCTGAATTCTTCGCTCGGGGCATTAAATCATGTCCCGAGTACGGCGCTGAAACCCACGCCCTGGCCCCTTAATATTGGATCAATATACCGCACCCGGGCGCATCCGTCGACAATTCTGAGCAGGCACATCCCCAGGTTGAGTTGGCCGGAAGCGGCTTCGCAGGGCAGCCCGCGTGCAAGTATGGCAATCACAGCCGTCATGCGAAAGCTGATCGATACCGCAAACGCCTGTTTACCGGAGCATCCGAAACAGACACAGGACCCGGCTTTACCAAAAGAGATATCGGTTGCCCCAAGCAGCGACCGGCCGCCCGTGGATCGTCAGCGAGCGGCGAGGCCTCGGCGTTTTGGTGTTGGCTGGCCAGTCCATGATGTTCTGGATCGGCAGTACTCATGCCCTTCAGCGATCACGCTGGCGTCACAACATGAATCCCTTACGATTTGTGCAACCAAACCCGATGTCCGACATCATGAGCCGACAATCAGATCCGTTACTAGCAGCCGATATCGGCGCAGATCTTCGCACGGTAAGCGGCGTTCGCTTTGCTTTCCAGCGATTCCGGCAAGGCTGATTGCACCGGCAGCGCGCCGCACTGGAGCTCATAATCTTGCTCAAGTCCCGCGCTGGAACAACTGCCGACTTCCCAGCCCGGCGGTACATCTTCGAGATTGACCTCGCGCCACTTTGGATGCCCGACCTCCTGAAGTTGACGAAAGTTCGTGAGGATCAGCTTGGACAGGTCAGAGACCGCCTTGCAGCTATCACGGTGATACGCGTTCTTCTTCGGGGTGTACTCATAGGTCATCAGCACGGCCTTGACGGCAACCACAGGCGTCTCTTCCGCTTGAAAGGGATAGGTGCCGGCCGGGATCGAGGTGGGGATATAGACGGACGTCAGGGTCGGGTCGTCGATTGGCAGCAGGTGGAACTTGGTTGAGTCGATTTCGGCCGACTGGAACAGTTTTGTCGGTGCCCCTGCCACGTAAAAGAACGCATCGATTTCATTGGCCAGCAATCGCTCCAGTGACGCGGTCGGATTGATGGTGACACGCGCGGCAGGCTGAACACCTGCAAGATCAAGGACAAGCGAGGCGGTCAGGAACGTGCCACTGTCCTCTACTCCGACCGCAACCCGGCGACCATTGAGATCGGAAAGCGAGGTGATATCCCGGCGGGCCAGAATATGGACTTCTTCATTGTAAAGCGGCAAGGCGATCCGCACACCGAGGATCGCGCGGGCAATGTCGGGATCTTCGCTCGAGAACGTCTTGAGATATTCGAGCACATCGCTCTGAACGATCCCGAATTGCGTATGCGGCAGCTTGCGGACCCCCAGAAAGTTCTCCAGCGAACCCGCGCTTTCGCGAATGGTGTATTCAAGGCCGCAAGCGTTCGCCACCGAGGCAAGGTCGCGTCCAATCTGGATATAGGTCCCGCTCGGTCCACCGGTCAGAATGTTTTTTTCAAATTGCTGGGCAGACGCACCCGGGCCGGTTGCGGCGAAGCCCAGCAACCAGACTGCTGCCGCTAAAATGACGCTTGAAAATCTTTGCACCGCATAATTCTCCCTTGTTAATCAAAACTATCGACATGGTCCCAAACCCCGTACCAATACCACGAGGGTCTGTCGGTTCACCGTCCCGAAGACGGCACGCAGCGCATCCACCGCACAGGCACCGCGCTCAAGTTCGCCCGTCAGCCGTGCGATGTCCGAAGCCGGTGCCCCGCCCAACCCGGGAGCGGCAGCTATCAAAGCGCGAATTTCGCCCGGTGTAATCATGGGGCTCGCGCTTCCGGCATCGCCCGCCCCGGACGCTGGGGTGATGGGCGTTTCGACCGTGGCCACGACCTGCGGCGCATCGCCACTCGGCTCGGAACCCGGGCCTGCCTCCGAAACATCGATTGCCGGGGTGTCCGTTTGACTCTCGAGATCGGCGCGGGCCTTGTCAGAGCTTGCTCGCATGGTCTCGATCTCTGCTTGAAGCGTGCCGATCTCTTCGAGGCTCGCCATCTTGGCAGCCTCAATTTCGCTCAAGTCCGCTTGTGCGGCCGCAAGCCGACGCTCTGACTCCGCCAAGGTCTGGGTCATTTGTTCGCTCTTTGAAAGTTCCGCCGCCCTCGCGTCGCGCAACGCGGCAAGCTCGTCCTCAAGAGCAGCCAGATCTTGTTGAAATGCACTCCGGCGACCAGACATATCATCGAGGTCCGCAACAAGCGTCGTCTGGTCAATGCGCAGACTTTGAAGACGTCCCTCAACGGCTGCGATTTCGTCCCGCTTTGCTTCAAGGTCGCGCAGCATTTCCGCTTTTTCGGCCTGTGCGGTCTCAAACGCGGCCTTGTCCGCATCCACCGTCACCCGGGTCTCTGCCACACGCTTCTGAACCTCGGCAAGGGCCGCCTGGCCTTCGGCAAGGTCTACGGCAAGCTGTTCATTCTCTTTCGTGGCACCATCGGCCTGCTCGCTCAGAGTGACAGCGCGCGCGGTGACGGCCGCCAGTTCCGCTTGCGCCGCCTCCGATTTTTGCGTCGTCTCGCGCAGGTTCGCTTCGGCATCTTCAAGCGCCTTGCTGGCCGCTGCAAGCTCGGTATCGAGCCCCGTCAACTCTGCCGCCACGATGTCCCGCCTGCGTTCGATCTCGCTGAGTTCGGCCCCCGCCTTGCTCGCCGAGGCCGTCCGCTCGCGCGCCACCTCCAACTCTGTCTTTGTCGCCGACAGCTGTTCTTCAGCTTCGGCCTGTTCCGCGCGACGCGCCGCAGTCTGCTCGGCGGCCTGCTCGCCTTGCATACGCAGATCCGCAAGCGCAGCTTCCGCTTCGCTGATTCCGCGCGACGCTTCTTCCTGACGCTCCAGGACGCGCGCCAGATCGGTCTGCGCGACCTCCAGCTGTGCCCGGGTCTGATCCAGGGTTTCAACCTCTTCGTGCGCAATCGCGGTGTCCGCCTCGATCGCAGCCAGACGGGCCTTGGCCTCATTCAGGCGCACTTCCGATTGCTCCGCCGTCTTTGCATTCTCTTCCGCGCGCATGGCCGCTTCATCCCGCTCGGCATTCGCCTGTTCCACGTTCGCAAGCGTCTCGCTCAATGCGGCCTCGGCGGCAGATCGTGCGGCGGCCAATTCGGTCAGCGCCTCGCGGACCTCGGTCGCTTCCGATTTCATCGTCTCGACCTGATCTGCCGCGGCCCGGCTCTGCACAATATCGGCCTCAAGCGTCCGGAGGGTGCCCTGCGCTGCGTCGATCTCTCCTGCTAACCGGAGCTTGTCGGCCTGCCTGACCTCCAGGGCCTCGGTGGCCGCACTCAACTCGGACTCGATCCTCGCCAGATTCGCGTTGGCCTCCACTTCTCTGGCCGCGGCCTCCTTCGCAGTGGCATCGGATTCGTCGGTCTTCTCCTGTAAGGCCTTCGCTTGCACGATCTCCGCCTCACGCCGCTCCAACTCCAACCGGGCGGCGGCCAGATCAGCAGACAATGCTTCGGCATCGGCGCGCATGCCCTCTGTCTCTTGCGTTGCCTGCTCTTGCCCCGAACGTAACTCAAGAAGCGCGGCGCGCATGGCGTCGATCTCGGCCTCGACGGCGTCACGTTCGGATGTCAGGGCCGCGGCTTCGTCTCGCAATCGGCGGTTGCTGGCGTCGATCGATTGGGCCTCTGCTCTGGAGGTTTCCAACTCGGTCACCGCGGAATTCAAGTCATCGACCGCCGCGTTGAGCGTTTCCAGCAAATTCAACTGATCCGAAACATCCTGCGCGCCTTGGGCAATCTCGGACTGCAACGCGCTCAGCCTTTCTTCGGCGACTTTTAACGCGGATTGGTCGGTGCCCCCCTCAGGGCGGTCCTGTTCGCCAGCAGCAGCGGCGCCTTCATCTACGGAAGGGATCAAAGGCGCGTCGGGCGAACTGGTTACAGCCGTTTCCGACGGCGGATCGGTCGGCGACTCAGAAAAAGCGAATGTCGGGAGAAAGGCGATCCCGATGACTACGAGCCCGGCGCGCATCCCCTTGATCAAGCGATCTCTCCCTTAGGTGAAAAACCTAATACGTCAATTGATACACAATTTCCGCGAAAAGTCGATAAAAAGGGGCGCGTGCGCGGACGGGTCAGGTGGCGCTGGTTTCGATGGCGGTCAAAATGCTCGCTTTGGAGCTCGACGTTGACCCGCCGCTCACACCCGCTCTGCGTGCCCAACCCCAATACATTAATCAACGTATTGCAGGTCGACCACGGGGCTGCGGCTCTCAGTAGGTGCCGTCTTCCAGAATATGATCGTGGCCCAGTTCCTCAAGACCGCTGACGATTTCGTCAGCGACCATCGGATGCGAGAGCAGATAGCGCGACGTCTTAGAGTCCGCGCGTTCGGCTGCCAACCCGAGGGCGTCTGACCAATCCTCACGTCCAAAATCGCCGCGTCCGACCCACATCAGCGCAACCAGTTCCTGCTGGTGCTCCGGGTCCATTCCGTCGATTTCCTGCATCACTTCATCGCGAAACGAGCTCGGATCCACCTCTTCCTCAAGGGTGACATGGTGCCCGCCGCGCAGCGCATTGTCGCGGGCGTCTCTTGGCGTATCCTCGTCGCCAAGGCTCGCAGCCCGCATCTTGAACACCAAACGGCGCAGATACCCCGGATCAATCGTCAGTTCGGTGACGCTGTCCGTTTCGTCGGTGCTTTCCGTTTCGTTGGCGCTGTCCGTTTCCATCGTGTCGTCCTTTTATACGCGTCACATATCGTGGATCGCCTGCGGCAAACCAACCTTGACGTCGTCAGTCTTGCCGCGCGAACTCTTGCTGTCGAACATCGGGAACGCGGCGGCTGCTAGAGCGGTTCCTTTCGTTGCGATCATCACGCTATCGCATCGGCCCATTCATCCTGCGGATCATACCCGATTGCGCCGGAATCCAGATTGATCTGGATCAACCCCCGTGTGCCGCCTGGTGCGAACTGCCGGTGCTTTTCTCGCGCTGAATCCGGGCGTGGGCCCGGCTAAATCCCATCAGACCCCGGGCGGCGGGTCTGCTGCATGTCATTGGCAACCCCCTCGGCCACCATCACCGCACCACTTCCCGGGGCGAGCTCCTCGATCGCCTTTTGCGTCCACGTTGCGAGACGCGCCGCATCATCAACGCCGCTGCGCACCGGCGCGCTTGAAATGCACTTCCGCACCCGCCGGTGGCAATCATCATTCCTAACTTATTAAACAGGCGGCGTTGCTTCGGCTGGGATCGGACAGGAATAGGGATGTTCGGCCAGATGCTCGGCATGCGCCTTTTTGGCGGCCTCGCGCAGCTTGTCGTTCCGGATCGCTTCCCGTGCGGTTGCTGCCATCAACTTGGCGGCATGAATCATGCCTTTATGGGCTGCAGGAACTTTGCCCTGTGCGGTCTGTTGCCAACTGTGAAGTGCCGTTCCCACGGCGCAAGTCGCGACGCGGGCCTGAATTGTCGGCACCGCCCAGCTGACATCACCCACATCGGTGGAGCCCATTCCGCCCATGAAAGGACGGTCGAGCGGGGCGATGAAATCGCACAAAGGCAGATCGTAATCTGGCTTCATTGCAAGCCGATCGAACGTGTCTGCAATGTCGTCACGGCTTAATGAACTGCGAATATCCTTCGCAAAGGCCACGTCGTCGGCGTCGAACAAGACCGGGCCAAGCGCGTCGAACTCGGCCTGCATCGCCTCTGAGAGCGGGCGGTTGCAGGTCAGGTTCGAGACCGCCGAAAACACTTTCGAGGTAACGCTGGTGCCCGACATGAGAGCGGCCCCTTCGGCGATATTGCGCACGCGCTGGACCAGAGATTGCAGCCCTTCGAGGCTGGGACTGCGGATCAGGTGACGGACCGTCGCTTTGGCCTGCACCACATTGGGGGCCTCACCGCCGGCATCAAGATAAGCGTAATGGATCCGCGCGGCATCCGGCATGTGTTCGCGCAGGTAATTGACACCGATATTCATCAACTCGACCGAATCCAGGGCTGAGCGGCCCAATTCGGGCGCGCCTGCGGCATGGGCTGCCTTTCCGGTAAAGGTGAAATCGATCCGCGTATTCGCCAGAGACCGCATGTCATCCACAGCATTGAAGCTGGCCGGGTGCCAAGTGATGGCGATATCCACATCGTCGAAGAGACCATCCCGCACCATATAGGTTTTGGCGGCGCCACCTTCTTCGGCCGGGCAACCGTAATAACGAATGCGGCCTTCAAGGCCTTCCGCCTCGAGCCAGTCCTTCACCGCCGTGGCCGCCGACAGGGCCGCCGATCCAAGCAGGTTGTGGCCACATCCATGGCCGTACCCTTCGGTGCCGATCTGACGGGGTTGGGCAATACCCGGTTCCTGGCTCAATCCCGGCAGGGCATCGTATTCGCCCAGAATGGCGATAATCGGACCGCCCTCGCCCGCCTCACCCATAACCGCGGTCGGTATCCCGGCGATATTCTCGCGCACGCGAAACCCCTGTTCACGCAGCATCTCTGTATGGGCTGCGCAGGAGCGGATCTCGGTATAGGCAACTTCGGGTGTGTCGAATACGCGGTCGGCCAGCCCGGTAAAGGCGGCGCGCTTTTCGTCGACCAGCGACCAGATGGGGTTTTCGTTTTTCATGTGATGGTTTCCTTAAGGGTCCGGTCCGGCGTCAGGCAGGAGTGGCGGCAAAAGTCTGGCGACGCGCAACGTCGTCGTTCAGGTGGCAGGCGGAATAACGACCCGGCGCGACTTCCTTGAGCACAGGCACTTCAACCCGGCAGCGGTCATGGGCATGTGGGCAGCGCGGATGGAAATGGCAACCGGGCGGAGGCCGCAGAGGCGACGCGATCTCACCCTTGATCGCCGAATAAATTTTCTTGCCCGTCTCGAAAGTCGGGATCTCGTCCACCAGTGCGGTTGTATAGGGATGGTTTGGCCGGGCCAGCAGATCTTCGGCCTCGCCCAGTTCGACCAGACGACCCAGATACATCACTGCGATGCGGTCCGAGATATGCTCGACCACGCCCAGGTCATGGCTGATGAAAAGATAGGTCAGGTCGAAATCCTGCCGCAGCCGAATGAAGAGGTTAAGGACCTGTGCCTGAATCGACACGTCGAGCGATGCGACGGATTCGTCACAGACAAGAAAGTCCGGCTTGACCGCAAGCGCGCGCGCAATGCCAATCCGGGCCCGCTGCCCGCCCGAGAACTGATGCGGATAGCGCTTGATCGTGGACGGGTCGAGCCCGACCTGCTCGAGGATATCCTCGACATAAGCGGCAATTTCCGCCTTGGGCACGATGCCGTGAACGCGCGGAGCCTCGCCGATGATATCGCGGACGCGCAGCCGCGGGTTAAGCGATGACATCGGATCCTGAAACACCATCTGGATACGCAGGGCCGCCTCGCGGGCCTTGTCTCCCTTCAGCCCCGCAACATCGTGCCCGCGGTAAAGGATGCGCCCGTCGCTTGGGTTCAGAAGACCCGCCACCATCCGGCCCAGCGTCGATTTTCCGCAGCCGGATTCTCCGACAAGGCCCAGAACCTCTCCGGGTTGGATGACGAGTTGAACGCTATCGACCGCATGAACCGTCTGCGGCTCGACCTTCGCGCCAAGCTTGCGCGCGGTCAATTCGGCGATGTCCAGATCCTTGACGAAACGCCGCGAGACGTTTTCGATTTCGATGATCGGCGGGATGGTCACTTGGCGAGCACCTCCGGGTAATTTTCAGTATGCGGATGGACGCAGCGCACCCGCCGTCCTTGATCCATAACATCCAATGCCGGTTCGATTTCACAAGCGGCGGTGGCACGGGGGCAGCGGGGCCGGAACTTGCACCCCGATGGCAGGCGCAAGAGCGACGGCGTCATTCCCTTGATTTGTGACAGCAGGGCACCGTGTTTCTTGCCCCGCGGGACACTTTCGATCAGGCCTTTGGTATAGGGATGCATCGGCTGCGCAATGACGTCGCGGGTCGGCCCTTCCTCGATGATCCGGCCCGCATACATCACCGCCAGATGGTCGGCGAGGCCCGAAACCACGGCGAGATCATGGGTGATCCAGATCAGCGCGGTGCCGGAATTCGCGCACAGGGCCTGCACTTCGGACAGAATTTGCGCCTGAATGGTCACATCGAGCGCCGTTGTCGGCTCGTCCGCGATGATCAGATCCGGTTTGTGCAAAAGGGCTATGGCGATCGCAACGCGCTGTCGCATTCCGCCCGAGAACTGGTGCGGATATGTTTCAAGCCGTTCGTCGGGCGACGAGATACCGACCGAAACGAGCGCTTCGCGCGATCGTCTCAGCGCTTCATCGCGTGAGACGTCTTCATGTGCGCGAACCGTTTCGATCATCTGGGTGTCGATCCGCAGAACCGGGTTCAGCGTCATCATCGGATCCTGAAAGATCATCGCAATCCGCTTGCCGCGCAACGTTCTGAGCAGGCGTTCACCCCCGGCGATCAGATCGGTACCGTCAAACAGCACCTGCCCCGACACGACCCGGCCCGGTGCATCGACAAGTCCGAGGATCGAGAACCCCGTCACCGATTTGCCCGATCCGGATTCACCGACAAGCCCAAGGATCTGGCCCCGCTCAAGCGACAAGCTCACGCCATCGACGGCCTTCGCGATTCCGTCACGGGTAAAGAAATGCGTGTGCAGATCGCGGATTTCCAGAAGTTTGGTCATTTTTGCAGCCGTGGATTGAGAACATCGCGCAGCCGGTCGCCGACGAGATTGATGGCAATGATGGTGAGCACCAGCGCGACGCCCGGAAACATGCTGATCCAGTATCGCCCTGACAACAGATAATCGTAGCCATTGGCGATCAACAGACCCAGCGACGGCTCGGTAATCGGCACGCCCACGCCCAGAAACGACAGCGTTGCCTCAAGTGCGATGGCCTGTGCGATCTGCACGGTGGCGACCACGATCAGCGGCGGCACGCAATTGGGCAGAAGGTGCCGGAACATGATCCGCCGGTTGGTCAGCGCAAGACATTTCGCGGCATCGATATAATCCTTGCGCCGCTCGACAATGGCCGAGCTTCGCACAGTGCGGGCGTAATAGGCCCATTGCACGATCACCAGCGCCAGAATTACCTTTTCGACCCCTCGCCCCAGCAGGGCCAGCAAGATCAACGCGATAAGGATCGCCGGAAATGAAAGTTGGAGGTCAACCACCCGCATGATGAGCGAGTCGAGTCTTCCGCCGAAATAGGCGGCGGTGACGCCGACGATGGTGCCGATGGTAATCGCGAGCCCCAGGGACACCGAGGCGACGAGCAAACTGACCCGAAGTCCATACATGATCGCCGAGATCATGTCGCGCCCCTGCTGGTCGGTGCCCAGCCAATAGACCTGACCGCTAAAGCTCGTCCCACCCGGCGGCAATCCTCCATCCATGATGTCGAGTTGCGCCAGATCATACGGGTTCTGCGGTGCCAGCCACGGGGCCGCGATCGCGACGAAAGCGATGGCGATGAAAAGGACAAGGCCGAACACCGCCACCGGATCCTCAACAAATTGCTTGACCACACGCATGACGGGGCTGTCGATGCGGACCGGGTCAGAGGCTTCGGGTGTCTGCGGTTCGGGCGTCTGTGGTTCGGGGGTTGTCGTGCTTGTCATCCCTTCATCTCCGATAGGCGGATCCGTGGATCGAGAAAGGAATAGATCACGTCGACCATGAAATTGATCATGACGATGATCAGGACGGTCAGCATCAGATAGGCGACGATCACCGGGCGATCGAGAAGATTGATCGAATCTATCAGGAGTTTGCCCATGCCCGGCCACGCGAATACCGTTTCAGTCACGATCGCGAAGGCCAGCATCGAACCCAGTTCCAGCCCGATGATGGTGACGACCGGGATCATGATGTTCTTGAGAATATGCACCAGCACGACCCGGCGACCCGACAGGCCTTTGGCGCGGGCGAATTTGACGTAATCCTGCAAACAAACCTCGCGGGTGTTGGCCCGGGTCAACCGAATGAGGAGCGACATCTTGAACAGCGCCAGATTGATGGCGGGCAGGATCAGATGCGACAGCCCGTCCAGGGTCAAAAAGCTGACCTGCATGCCAAGAAACTCGGTGGTCTGGCCACGTCCACCGGCGGGCAGCCAGCCGAGCAAGACAGCGAAGACAAGGATCAAAAGCATACCTTGCCAGAAATTAGGCAGCGAAAAGCCCAGTATCGAGCCGGCCATGATCGTGCGCCCGGCGATGCTCTCGGGGCGCATCCCGGCCCAGACACCCAAGGGCACGCCGATGCCCACCGACAGGAACAGCGCGACCATCGCAAGCTCAAACGTCGCGGGCAACCGTTCGAGGATGATATCCAAAGCGGGTCGTCCGTAGACAAAGGATGTCCCCAGATCGCCCTGAAACGCGTTGATGACGAAAATGCCGAATTGCTGCCAGAGCGGCTTGTCCAGACCCAGCCGCGCGGTCGCCGCGGCAATATCGGCCTGCGACGCCTCGGGGCTGATCAGCACATCGACCGGATTGCCGATCGCATAGACCCCCATGAACACGAGGACCGCCATGGCAACGACTGCCAGAAGACTTTGTCCGAAACGGCGGACGAGATAGACGATCATTTCGGTCTCCTTGGGCAGCCGGTCGATGGAGAGAGAGAGAGAGACAAAGAGAGAAAAGGGTACAGACGCCGGTATGTTACCGACGTCTGCACCCTGCCCTTAGTTTGCCGGTTTGACCTCGGAAGCCATCGTGTACTGATCCACACGCGGTTCGTAATCCAGCCCGGACTTCATCGCCCATACGGTCTGTTCAAAGTGCAGCGGGATGATGCCGTAATCGTCCAGCACCATGGTTCCTGCCTCTTGCAACAGACGGTCACGCTCGGTGTCGTCGATGGTCGACATCGCCTGCAACAGCACTTTGTCCATTTCAGGGTTGGCGTAGCGGCCGGCATTGGTCGGCCCCATCCCGGTCTGCGCGTCGAAGGTCGCGACCAACGACTTCAGCGGTGACGACATCTCGCCCGAGGCCGCACCCCAGCCCGCCATGTAGATCGGGAATTCCAGCGCGTTGCGGCGCGAGAAGAACTGACTTGCAGTGCTGGCGTCGACATTGATCTGGATACCGATCCGCGCCAACATCTGAGCCACGGCCTGTGCGACCTGCTCGTCGTTGATGTAACGGTCGTTGGGTGTGCCCAGGGTCATGGTGAACCCATTGGGATAGCCCGCCTCAGTCAGCAGTTCTTTTGCGGCATCAGGATCATAGCTGTCCACCGGACGACCAGACGATCCGAACATCGGCGGCGGCAGCAATTCACCAGCGGGTTGCGCATAGCCGCCCATGATCCGCTCGGCAATGGCGTCGCGATTGATCGCAAGTGAGATCGCCTTCCTGACGCGGACATCCATCATCGGGTTCTTGCCATCGGTCCCTTCGATGCTTGGCGCGCCCTCTTCCTGACGCAGGGCCAGATAGATGATGCGGTTAGAGAGCGCATCGACGATCTTGAAATCCGCAGCCTCCAAGCGGGCAATGTCCTGAATCGGCGGAGATTCAATCATGTCCACGTCACCGGCGAGCAATGCCGCGACACGCGGACCGTCGCTGGTGATCGGACGCATGACGACCCGTTCCCAATCGGGGGTGCCGCCCCAGTAATCGTCAAAGCGTGTCAGCACCAATTCAGAGCCGCGCGTATAAGTGTCGAGCTTATAGGGGCCGGTCCCAACCGCGATGGCCGGGTCATTGAAGGCCGGTGCTTGCGGAATGTCGCCCATGCCCTCGCAGGCGCCCTGTGGCCCAAACACGACCTCGTCCTCGGCTCCCAGGGAATCGGCGGAAACGATTGCGATGCTCCAGATCTCGGCCGGGAAAAGCGGGTTGGTATTCTCGGTCTTGAAGATGACGGTGTGATCATCCTCAGCCGTGATATCAGTGACGGTCGCAGTATAGATCGTGAACGGCGACGGCGAATTCTCGACGTGCGGCACCCGGCAGAACGAATAGATCACATCGCGCGCCGTAAAATCGGTGCCGTCGTGAAATTTCACACCTTCGCGCAGTTTGAAACGCCAAGTGGTGTCGTCCACTGCTTCCCATTCGGACGCCAGACCCGGGCCGACTTTCTGCACCGCATCCTGCGTGGTCAGGGTCTCGAAAATATTCTTGTGAACCTGAATATTCGTCGAAAGCTGATGGAATTGCGGGTCCATTGATGTCGCTTCGGATTTCAGCCCCAGCGCAAGATCCTGCGCGAACGCTGGCATTGCACCCGCCGCGAGCAGACCTGCCAAGAGAGATAGCTTTACTGTCTTCACATTCCGTCCTTCCCGTTGATTACATACGTATCTCGCCTCGCCTCCAAGCTTTGCGTTGGGGCAAGATCTGTTCTTGCAATGATCGTATTATGCATTATTCAAATGTCAAACATAAAACACTATGCGTTTAGGGAATAGTAAATGAACCGCGTCGAGAACGAGGAAGACGGTCGCTCCGGTATCACCCTGCGGGAACTTGAGGTGTTGCAGGCGCTTGTGCGGGCCGGAACTGCCATGAATGCTGCGCGCGAGCTTGGCATTTCGCAATCCACGGTCAGCCGCCGCCTTGCCCAGTTGGAAAGCCGGTTGAACTCACAGCTTTTCGTGCGCTCTGGCGGTCGTCTCGTCCCGACGGTTGAGGCGCTTTCGATCAACGAACAACTGGAACCCGTCTTTGCGACGCTTGCGCGGATTTCCAGTCGCATGGAGCGGTCCGACGATCTCCATTCCGGCACCCTGACCATCGCCGCCCCGCCGACGATCGCGCATCGCTTCCTTCCAAGCCGAATTGCCGAGTTCAAGACGCGAAATCCCGATCTGCACATCGTTTTCGACGTCATCGCCAATGATGCGCTGGTGACAGGCACCGCCGAGGGTCGCTTTGACGTTGCGCTGTCCGACTCGACTCCCTCGCATGACGGCATTCAGACAAAGCCGCTGATCTCGACACAGGCGATCTGTTTGTTGCCGAGCACCCACCGCCTGACACAGCGCGATGTGATCCGTCCCGAGGATCTGGATGGCGAGCCTTTTGTTGCCTTGTCCCGGCGTCATTCAAGCCGCGGTGCTATTGAACGCGTTCTCGAGCGTGCGGGCGTGACGCCACGGATCACAATCGAGGCGTCGACCAACGTGTCGGCCGCGGATTTTGTCCGTGGCGGTCTGGGCATCGCATTGGTGAACCCGTTTCCGATCATCCACCAGATCGGGCCCGACGTTGCCGTGCGCCCTTTCATGCCCGCGATCGCCTATAATACCAACTTTCTGCTGGCATCAGGCCGTGCGCCTTCGGCAGCGACACTGGCCTTCATCGAGGCTACGCGGGCCAGCCTCGACCGTTCTGCATACCCTGTAATGACCTGAATCCACACGAAAGGATCATCGTATGACCCATCTCTCCAGCCGCGACATCCTTGCGCAACTGGTCGCGTTTGATACGACCAGCCGAAACTCGAACCTGCCTTTGATCGAATATGTCGAGACCTATCTCGCCGGCTATGGTGTGCAAAGCCGCCGTGTGTATGACGCGGACGGACAGAAGGCCAATCTCTGGGCCACGATCGGCCCTGCGGACGTGCCGGGGGTTATCCTGTCGGGGCATACCGACACCGTTCCCGTCGACGGTCAGGACTGGGCCAGCGACCCCTTCACCCTCGATGCCCGCGACGGGCGGCTCTATGGACGTGGGGCCTGCGACATGAAGGGTTTCTTAGCCTGCGTCCTTGCTGCGGTGCCCGATCTTGTCAAACGCCCGCTTACCCGTCCTGTCCATCTGGCCTTTTCGTATGACGAAGAGGTGGGCTGTGTCGGCGTCATCGGCCTTCTTGAGGCGTTGCAAGCCGAACCGCTGCGGCCCGCGTTCTGTATCGTGGGCGAGCCGACGCTGATGACGGTGACCACTGGCCACAAGGCCAAACGATCCATGCAGGTTACGGTGCGTGGGCGCAGCTGTCATTCCTCCTTGGCGCCGCAAGGCGTCAACGCCGTGAATTACGCCGCGCGGATGATCGTGCGCATCGAAGAAATCGCAAAGCGCCTTGCGCAAACCGGTGGCCGCGATCCTGCCTACGACGTTCCCTATAGCACGGCCCATACCGGCATTGTTTCCGGCGGAACCGCCCTCAATATCGTGCCCGACCATTGCACATTCACCTGCGAGTTCCGCGTCTTGCCCTTCGAGGATGCCGATGCGCTGGTGACCGAAATCCGAGCTTATGCAAAGGACGAGCTGGAACCCGAAATGCAGCGCATCGCACCCGAAGCCGGGATCGAGATTGACCTTTACGCACAATTTCCGGGTCTCGACACCGATCCGACGGCTGAAATCGTGCCACTGGCAAAACGGTTTGCCGGCAGCAATGCTCAGGGCAAGGTCGCCTTTGGAACAGAAGGCGGTCGCTTTCACGAAATGCTGGGCGTCCCGACGGTTATTTGCGGCCCCGGTTCCATCGTGCAGGCGCATAAGCCCGATGAATATATCGAGGCCACTCAACTCGATGCGTGCGACACGTTCCTGTCCCGGCTGGCGGATTGGGCGACGCAGGACTGAGGTCGGTATCGTATGCGTGCCGTTGGTTTTGGCATTTCGACGGGCGGCATGAAGCGCAGCACCGCCTGATCTGGTGGTCGGGGCAACACGCGCTGGCGTATTGCTGTCCCGTCCAAATTCGGCGGCCCGGCTGCTGGGCAGGCTGCGAGGTGAAGCTGACCTTCATCCTGTCGGCCACAGCTCAGCCGGTTTGTCCTGCCCCGTCCGTCGTTACGAAGCCCGAAGCTCAGTCAAATCTGTTTCTAAGCGCCCGTGACGCGCCAGATAATGTCGCCCACGTCATCCGCCATCAACAGGGATTTCTCGTCTGCCCCAATCGCCACGCCGACAGGGCGTCCATAGGCGATCTTTTCGTCTTCGGACAGAAAACCACTGAGAATGTCACGCGGCGGGCCGCTTGGCGCACCGTTTTCGAAGGGCACGAAGATCAGTTTGTAACCGCTCAGCTTTGAACGATTCCATGAGCCATGCTGTCCAATCACCATGCCATCACCGAACCCCGGTAAAGTTCCTGCGGGCATCCAGCAAAGCCCAAGCGACGCCGTGTGCCCGCCCAGTGCATAATCCGGCGTGATCGCGCGTGCGACCAGTGCGGCGTCTTGCGGAACCCTGTCATCCACAGTGTCGCCCCAATAGGAATATGGCCAACCGTAAAAGCCGCCGTCCTGCACAGAAGTCAGGTAATCCGGAGGCGTCTCATCGCCCAGACCATCACGTTCGTTCACGACGGTCCAAAGCGCGCCGGTTGTTGTCTCCCATGCCATGCCAACAGCATTCCGCAGGCCAGACGCAAAGATCCGCGCCTCGCCGGTCTCGACATCTAGTTCCCAAATCGCCGCACGTCCCTGTTCCACGTCCATGCCCTGATCCGCGATATTCGTCAGAGACCCGACGCCAGCATAGATTTTGGTACCGTCAGGCGAAACGATCAGGCTGCGTGTCCAGTGACCATGCGGTTTGAAATCCACAAGCTTTTGCCCGCTCCCCACCAATGACGTGGCATCCGTGACATAGTCAAAAGCAACGATTCCATCGGTATTTCCGAGATAAAACTTGGTTCCGATCAACGCCATGCCAAACGGCTGGTTCTGGTTCTCGACAAAGACCTCGCGTATTTCGGCCACCCCGTCGCCATCTGCGTCTCGCCAAAGTGAAACGCGGTTGGCGCTGTCTCCGATTGCCCTGGCCCGTCGCATCGTCGCCTGAGTCGCGTGGTCCATCAGCGTTTTCGGCGGTCCTGCCTGCTCTTTCGACTCCGCCACCAAGACATCACCGTTGGGCAGAACCTCGATCCAGCGTGGATGCTCCAGTCCGGATGCAAATGCGTTGACCTTGAGACCGGGTGCGCAGGTCGGCAGACGGCCGTCCTTCCACCCTTCGGCGACCGGCATCTTCAGAGTCATAATGCCTTGTTTCTTCGCCTCGGGGATCTGTGGGCTTGCGCCCATGGCCTGATGCGCAGGCGCCCCTATCCGGCGCACGAAAGCCAATGCGCCGCCCACCATTGCAGTCGCCGTTGCGATAAATTCCATGTCTGGCCTCCAGGCTGATCAGTCGCCATGGTAGCGAGAAACTGCGCCGCGCAACAACAGCTTTTCCCCGGCACCCACGGCCTGCCCCGAGCGGCCACCGGCAATTCTGATGCTGCACTGCAACTTTCGCACTTTTGCCGACCATCAATCGCCCGGCATGATCGATCTATGAAAAGCGGCTGTGAGGACCTGACGGGCGTTGTGATCGCCCGCGGTCCGTTCTTTGCAAAGGTCGAACACAGGCTATCGTCGCATCAGGGCCGGGGCTGACGGCCCAGCACGTTGCGCCAATAACGCGTCAGCTCGGGATAGGCCCATCGGGTCTTGTACCGTTTGTACAGGATCAGATCGCCCTGTTCCGCGCTCACCAACTGCTGGGGTTTCAGCGCTTCGCCCTGATAGGAAATGACCACCTGTCGCTTGCGTCGGGCACGCACCCCGGGCAACCGGTTCTTCAACTCGGCAATGGCAAGACTGTGTGACATGTATTCCTGTGTGAACTTGACCGCCACATCGGCGGGGAAAACCCGCGATACATCCTGCGTTGCGTGCGAGATTAGCCGCTCGTTGCCTTCGTCATAGATTCGACGGGTCTCGGGGGAAAGCGACGTCGGATCTGCCAGATACTTGGGGAAATCGACCAAGAACCGGTCGGTAATCCCAAACCAATCCTCTACAAAGAAGGCCATTACGGCGGTGTTGGCGAGATAATAGCGGGACGGCATCAGTCGCCGCACGAAACCACGGAACCGCCAATGGGGAATCGCATGGCGTGTCAGCATGTACATGCCGCGCCGTTGCTTCAAACAATCCACAAGCCGAGCGACATCCCCCATGATCGAACTGTCGAGGTCGATATAGAGCGTCGGCACACCGGCAGCCAACTGCCCCTTCAGAAACATCGACATCTTGAGCAGAGAGCCCCCCCTGCCCGTCATCGTTTCAACAGGGACACCGAAATCCGGGAACGGGCGAACGTCGACCCGAGGATCGATATCCGCAGCCTTATCGGTGAAACAGATAAAATCAACAGGGACGCTGGTATGTGCGAGTGTCGCCTGAACCAGCCCGTTGACGTATTCGGGGCCGTACTTTGTGCCCCATTTGACGAATACCATCTGGATGCGATTAGAATTTTCCATATTGCCTGCCTGCTTGTTTGCGGTATCCGTCCGGTCTGACCGTTGTTGACTTATTCGGCGGCCAAGATCTAGCAAGCTGCTGAAAAACTCGAAGATCGTAACGCTCGTGCCTGAACAGTGTGGTTTTTCGGGCTCTCTCGTCAGCTGAGAAACACAGATTGTAGCAGACATCGATCAGATCGACGAGGCAGGTTGCTCAAAATCGTGTTGCAGCAGCGTGTTCTCATGATCGCCGTCAAGCCCCTTTCCATGACGAATAATACGCCACCGCCGGGCGCAGCGGTATGTGGACGCGCAATGTAGGAGACGGAACTAAGACGACGGTTGATGCGTGGATTGGTTACCGCACGACCGTCGTTTCGCCCGGGGACTGCCTCGGTCAAACGGACGAGCGGCGACTGTGTCGGCTGATAACCGGGCATGAGCCCCCCCGGCACTGGGAAGACGTCCGCGATCGTCGCGATGATTTGCAACCGCTTCCAGATCACGCCTGTCGCAAGATAGGCTGCGGCAGACCGCGCGGCGCCCGTCGCCAAGCGCACCCGGCTTGCTAGGCGCTTGCCCGTTCTGCAGTTGCCGCATGGTGCATCAGTCCGTACATCATCTGCATTGCCGGAAGCTGATCCGCCGACGGATCGTATATCCGGCCCGAGAAGAGTTCGGCGATATCGCTTGGTCGATCAAAATGGGCAAGTTTGAGGAAGGCGAGAGGGTATTCCCAGAATGTGTTGATCAATGTTTCCACCCGGTCCTGCCCACCGGTCACGAGGCTTTCGAACGCGCGCATGACGGGTGCCGCATCGGATGGGTCAAGCGCGAGCGCCGCTTCGATCGCCGGGGCGGCCAGAGCGGCCTCCTTGAGCGCGTTGGAGACTCCAAAGGAAAAGATCGGATCAGAGAAGCGATGCGCATCGCCAAGACAAAGATGGCGCGGCCCGGTAAAACCGCTGATCTTGTGCGAATAGTTCGACGTGCTCCAGACCGCCGAGATGCGCCGGGCGTCGGCCATTCGCCTCGAAAATTCGTCATTGAGATCAGCAAGTCTGGCGGTCAGGAAATCCTCGGGATTCTGTCCCGAGGCCCGGTAGCTTGCGCCGGGAACCACGATCCCCACGCTTGTCTTGGTTCGGGAAATCGGGATCATCCAGGCCCAGTGGTGTTTGCGTTGGTAGAAAATGTGCGTATTGCCATCATGGGGCGCCGGATCGCGCCTCACATTCTCGAACTGCGCGTAGAACGCAACCTGTTTGCTGTACGACCCGCGTTCGCGCGGTCCTGCGACCCCGGCCTTTGACAGAAAGCCCGCCAAACCCGAAGCATCGACAAGGAAATCCGCATCCAGAGTGTCTGTGCGCCCGTCGTCGAACCGCAGGGTCACGCCCGTCGGCAGGCCGGCGTCATCCCGTAGCACCGCCCGCGCCGCAGCCTGAATGACCTCGCAACCCGCGTCCTGGGCTGCGCGCAGCAGCATGGTGTCGAATTCGGGACGGCGCACCTGCCAGGTGGTTCCTTCGATGAGGGTTCCGTCCGGCCCCGGCTCGCCCACAGGCACCCAGAACGCGCCGCGACCATTCGGCCCATAGACCGAAACGCCGCGTTTGACAGGAAAATCCAGGCGATCAAGTTGGTCCTGAAAGCCCAGTTCGCGCAACATGACTCCGCATTCGCCGCTCAGGGATTCCCCGATATGTTCGCGTGGGAAGGCGGATTTTTCTATTATCACGGTCCGGATGCCCTTGCGGGCAAGACGCAGCGCCAGCGTGCTTCCGGCCGGTCCCGCACCAATGATCACGACCTTCCTGGCGTCGGTCATGGTTGGGCCTTTATGCGGGTCACCATGGCGTTCACGGCTGCAGGTGTCTGGAAGTTCTCCTCCACCACTTCCTCAAGCGGGATCGACAGGCCTTCGCGCTCTTCCAGCGCGGTGATCAACTGCATGATCTGAAGGCTGTCGAGCAACCCCATCTCAAGAATCGGGCTTTCGGGTTCAAGGGGGGCACCTTGATAGCCGAGTTCTGTCGCGACCCACGTGTTGAAATAGGTGGTGAACTCAGAATTTCTTTGCACCGTGGTCTCCTTCGATCTGATCACGCAGGGCAACACGATCGGTTTTTCCAGTTGACGATTGCGGCAATTCCGCCCGAAATGCAATCCTGTCCGGTATGGCCGAGCGTGGCAGCGCATCCTTCAGGACGGCAAGAAGATCCGATGCCTCGAGGCTGCCGTCAGCCCGGATCACGGCCAGGACAAGCTGCGGCCTTGGTCCTGCAGCATTGATCACGACGGCCACCGCAGCGGCAACACCCGGATGTGCCAGGGCCACTGTTTCGATCTCTTCAAGCTCGATGCGGAAGCCGCGCAATTTGATCTGCCGGTCTTTTCTGCCGCAAAAGTGCAACAGACCATCCGCACTGCGTCGCACCAGATCACCGGTGTCGTATCGCCGTGGTGTCGGCTCTGACGGGGGGTCTTGCGGACCGGTGACATAGCCCAGCATCACGGTCGGGCCGTCAACGACCAACGTCGCGTCGGCCGCGCCGGAGACCGGTTGGGCCTTTACGTGATCGCGCAGGGTTCCGATGGGCAGACGCTCATCTTCGCTCTCCGGCACGACATCGACAATGTGGCAGGCGACCACGTTGGTTTCGGTGGGCCCGTAAAGATTGGCCAGCCGGGGGGCACCCTCGCCGCCCAGGATGGCGCGGGCGGTCTTGCCTGTCAGGACTTCGCCGGCAGACAGCACCCACCGGAGCGCCCCTGCCCCGGGGCTGCCCGCGAAAAAGCCAAGCGTGGCCAGCATCTGGAGTTGGGTCGGTACCGCATAAAGCACGGTCGGGCGCGACGCGGCGGTGATCCGCGCAACCGAGCCGGGCATTCGGGCTTCGGCGGCCGAGGCCAGGTACACTTCGGCTCCGATCATCTGGCTGGCGTAGAGGTCGAGCACCGACAGATCGAAGTGAAACGGGGCGAGACTAACGAAGCGATCCGCAGCCGTCAGATCGAAGGTCGCCGTGGCCCAGTCGATGAACGCCGAAAGGTTGCCATGTGACAGGAGTACTCCCTTGGGCCGTCCGGTCGAGCCGGACGTGGTGAGCAGCAGCGCCGGGCTGTCGGCGTGCAGCACTGCGGGCTGGCGCGGCGCGGCAAAGGGCATTTCACTGTACGCGTCAGAGGCGAGGCTCAGCCAATGCTCTGCGCGAGACGAAAGCGCGGCGGTCAAATCGGGCGTGGTCACGACCAGCCGGGGCACAAAATCCGTGATCATCTGGTCAAGCCGAGGCGCCGGCGCCTCGGAGTCGAGTACAATCGCGACCGCGCCTGCCCGAAAGGCCGCAAGAATTCCCAAGGCCGCCACCGGCCCTTTCGGCAGGACAAAGGCGATGCGGTCACCCCGCCTGATGCCGATCTGGGCAAGCCAGCCCGCGAAACCGTCGCGGATGGCTGCGCTGCGGCCCTGATCCAGAACGCCCTCTGTGCCCCACCGCAGGCTGATGCGGCTCGCATCCGGCTGTCGGGCAAGCAGTCTGTCGATGAACAAACGGTCGGGGCCGGTCATCGGTCGAGAGACGTGGCAATGGCGCGCAATTGGACCATGGCGGTCCCGGACGCCGTCAGGATACCCATTGTGTCGGCCACCGCCGTGGCCAACCCCATTTGGTCGCGCCACCCGGCTCCGGCGGCCAGCTCTTGCAGGGTCTGGGCGAGTTCGGCCAAGGTACGCGCGACGACAAGCTTGGTGAGCGCCGGCGTGCGGATACCGTCGGTCCCATGGTCCACACTCCACGCCCCGCGATACAGCGTCCAGCGCGCGATCTCCAGCTTGGCCGAAGCCTCGGCCAGAGCAAGCCCGAGCGCCTGATGCTCGCGCGCGGTCCCGCTGAGATGCCGAAGAACCGCCTGCAGGTCGCGCTCTGCGGCGCCGACGAACCCGGCGAGGATGCAGGAACGTTCCGCCCGCATCGCGGTCAAGGTTGCGACCACCCCCTGCCCCCGACGCCCCACAAGGGCCTCTGGCCCAACCCTGACATCGTCCAACATCACGTCGGCCATCGGCGATCCTTTTAACCCGATGGGTCCGTCGATCACGCTGGTGCGCAGGCCGGGTGTTTTGGAGGGAACGGCGAAAAGCGAGGTGGAAAATGCGGAAGTGCGGGCCTCGGGGTGGCGGGCATTGACCAGCAGGACATCCGCGAAGCTGCCGTTGCTCACGAAGGTCTTGCGACCGGTCAGCAGCCATCCGTCGTCCGTCTTTTTCGCCAAGGTTCCGAGGTTCGCCGCGTCCGACATCCCGTTGGGCTCTGTCAAGGCCAGGGCACCCACCGCCTTGCCCGCGGTCAGGTCGGCCAGGTAAGCATCCGCGGGAGCCTTGCCAAAGGCGCGCAGGGTCATCGCCACCCCGAAAAGATGCGCGCCCATGGCGAACAGAGCCGAACGCGACACGCCGGCGCGGCCCAAGGCCTCGTGGATCAGAACCGCGGTCAGCGCGTCGCCCTCTCCGGTCTCGTCCACACAACTCAGCCAGCCTTGGTCGGCGGCCTGCGTCCAGAAGTCACGCGTCTGCACGTCGGGCAACGGATGCAGTTGCCCGGCCGCCTCTCCCGCCTTGCGCTGAAGCTCGCGCTGTCGCTTGCTGGGGGCGAAATCCATGGTCAGGCTCCCTCCCGCGAGGGGGTCAGCGGCAGGCGGTTGAAGAAGGTTTCAAGATATTTGATGTTGATGGCGCCGCCACTGTCCAGCCATAGCGTCTCGACCCAATCCCGATATCGGTCGAGAAGCACGGTGGTCGTGTAGGCCAGACTGACGCCCTGCGGCACCTCGCCCAGGGCATGGCCGAATTCGATTTCCAAGGTGCCGTCCATCCCAAGCCTGTTGGAATAGGTCAGCAGCACAGGATTGCGCTTGTGCGCCAGATGGCAAAAGCCTTCGGCGAAATGATGATCGCGGCCCAAGAAAGGCAGCTTGCGCCCGGTGCCCTTCCAGACATCCGGGAGGATATGCACCAGGTGAGTCTTCGCCGCCAAAGCTTCATCGCAGGCCTTGAAGACCGCCGCCGGGAACATCCGGTTGGAGCCAAGGTGCCGGTAGTGCACGGCCATGTGCGCCGTGAGCGGGCCATGGCCGACGTTCAGCATCGGAACGCCAAGGTGCGACAGGGCGGCAATACTAATCCAGCCGACGCCGACATGGCTGCCGATCAGGAACACCGGCCGGTCGCCCCGCAGCGCCGCCTCCAGCAACTCGCGGTTGATGACCCGGACCCGGGACTGCAGTTCTGCTGCCGGGCTGTCCGCAAGCTTGTTGGCGACAAAGTTTTGGATGCCCATGAACTGAAAGAGCGCCGAGAAAGCGACCTGTTCGGGCACCGCGCGAAGGTTGTGTGCCTGAAGAAACCTGTACGCGGGTGCCAGGTCCAGGTCGGGAACCAATGGGTGCGGTTGGCCCTTCGCCAACTGCTGCGAGATCTGTCCCAGCGCGCGGAAGGACGCCTCCCAGGACATGTCCGCCAGCCGCCCGAGTTCGCTGTCGCAAAGTCCCTCATTGCGCGCGGCACTTGCGAGGTAATAATCGGCATTTGCAAAGTCAGCCGATTTGCCCGTCCCGAGCACATCGCGATTCACGACGTGATGCAGAAGCGGATTGATGTCGGCGGCCGCCACATCGGGATTGTCCGCGAGATATTCTTGGGTGGAAAACGCCGGTGAGGGGTCCCAGGCCTTTCGCCAGCCTTTCGATGCGTAATGCCGCGCCGCATCGTCAGCCGGGATCCCGTAGCGGACTCGATAAAATTCGCCATCTACTTCGCCGGCAATCGCGCCCGCGGTCCTGAGATCCGGGTCGTCATCTGTCAGCGGATCACAATCGCCCACCGCGCGCGCATGGGCGGCGCTGTTCGGCGCGCGGCCTTCGAGGTGGCCCAGTTCCAGATAATGCAGGAAGCAGTCGTCGTCTTCGGAAATGTCCGGATTGGTCTGCACATAGAATTTGCGCGAAAAGCCTGGATGCGGCTCGATATGCGGCGGACCTTTCCCGTCAAGATAGTGAGCCGACAGATCGAACGGCGTTTGCCCCGGCGCAAGCTGGCTGATATATTGCTCCCGATCAATATACCTGTGCAAAAGCGCCTTCTGCGTCATCGCGATTTTCGGCTTGTACGCCGCGTTAGTCGGAAGCTCTTCCTCGCCGCGCGTGCGCAAGTAATGGTAGAAGGGATTTTCTCCAGATTGTCGCAGCTCAGGATGAAGTCGAAAATACGAGGCGTTGTTGAATTCGGCATTCGGCAGCCGCCCTTCGCGCCAGCCAACCGTGCTGTAATGCCGAAGCGGATCCACTCCCGCCCGCGCCACGTCCGGGTTGGCGCGGAGATAGAATCTGGCGTCAAAGCCGCTGGATATCAGGGCGATCTCAGCGGAAAGCCCGTCCTCGGCGCCCGCCGCGATCTTGGGTGCCTTACCCGGGTCCCGGCCTTCCGCCCTGCCGTGCTGCACAAAATGCACAAGCGGGTTGATTCCGGCCCTGCGGACGTCCGGGTTCGCGCTCAGGTAGCCTTCGGTAGAGAACTCGGCTGAGGGATCGAGCCCGGCCTTCCAGCCGATCCTTACGTAATGCAACACCGACGCCATTGCCAACGGGGCGTCAAGCTGCGCGGTATAAAACCCAACGTCCACGAATTCAGCAATCGCCTCGACCATCAAATGGTCGTTTTCGGTCATTTGTCCCGCCTTATGCTGCTCTCTTGGACCACGCCGCAGTCGGTGCTCTTGACCAGAGTTGACTGTAGTGCTTTGACAATTTGACAAGCGGAACCGATCAATGTTCGGAGACACGAATGTCACATCTCGTTATTCATGCCGGGCAACATAAGACGGGCACCACATCGGTGCAACACCGACTTGCCCGAAATCGCGCCACCTTGGCGCGGCACGGCGTCATCTATCCACCGACGCCCGGCACGGCGGGGCATCACGTCATGGCAGGCACCGGATCGGGACTGCCGCAGATCTGCTTCGAAGCCGGAGGTCGGGACGAACTCTGGCAGTCCCTGCTCGACCGGCACGCCAATTCAGACGACGTGGTGCTGCTGAGCAGCGAGGATTTCAGCATCGGTTTGCGCGACGGCTCGGATGAAAGGACCTCACTGGGCGGGTTCGTGAAGAAATTTGACCGGGTCACGGTCGTGCTGGTTCTGCGCCAGCCATTCGAATACATACAGTCGACCTTTATCATGAAAAGCGCAGCCGCACGCGCCCTCACCTGCGCCGGTTTCTTCAAGGGAGCGTTCTCGCCGACATCCAGCATATTTTTCGGACCGGAGTTGTTGAGCGAACTGACGCGCACGCTTCCTGGCGCCGAGCTTGTATGCGCCTCTTACGAGCCGCTGGCCGCGCAGCCGGACGGAGTGCTCGACTTTGTCCTTTCGGCGACCGAAACCGAGCTGAGCAGTAAAGACCTGCCCGAGGGCAAGCAAGACTGGCGCAACCGATCCGGCCTGCCGCTGCCGACCTACATGGCGCATTGCATCGCCGACAGCCCGCATTTTGTTGACGACGCCCTGATCAACTTCGCTCAGGAGGCGCTGGAGGCGCATTACGGGCAGTTTTCCGGGACGACCTGTTACACCCGGGCCGAACTGGCAAACTATGCGCCTGCCCTGCAGAAATGGCGGGATGAACTGCGCGCGGAACTCGGCCCCGACACGCTCGTCGCGCCTTTCAAAATGCCTGATTACGAAGACTTCCTGCACCGGGAGGACCTTACCCCCGGCGCTTGGGTCGAAGTCTGCCGGGTTCTGAATCGGGTCCGGCAACTTCAGTAGAACGACTTCACACCGGTCGTTTCATCCGTCTGCGTATCAAGGATCATCAACTTTTGGCCGCGCCGCCAGCCCGATAAGGCGACCACCCGTTCGATTCCATGGGCGAGTGTGCCATCCAGTTGCCCGGCCTCGACATCGAAATCATCAGCCACCAGGTTCAGCTCGGCGAGGAGCTCCAGCGCCGCCAACCGGGCGATGAACATTGACCCGGCCATGAAGTGCCCTTGCTGACGGCAGAAACGGACATCGAGCTGCAGCCGCCGGACCAGCGTGCTCACAATGCCGCCGTTGTTGTACATGTATGGAGCCAGAGGCAGGACATGGCCGGCAAGACCGACAAAGCCAACATCGGTGTGACGGCGAAGCATCTCGGTGGCAAACTCAAGGTTGTCGGGGTCGGTCAGAGGCCGTAAAAGCGCGTCGGCCCAATCGCGGCCATCCGGGCGGTGCAACGATTTCTTCGTATGCAGTTTGAGAACGCAGTCGTGACCGTCCCTGACCAGCTTCGGGAGTTGCGCGAGGAAGGGCGCGATATCCCGCCCGCGGTTCTCGACCACGCACAACTCGTGATCAAGCCCCGAGCGCGCCATGTCCGCGGCCACCTCGTTTTCCTGGGCCGCCATCGTGGTGACGTAAAGCTTCATCGGCAAGGCAGAGGCCGCAAGACGATCAAGGATCCGGCGCGCCACGTCGGGATAGAAGGCGTGCAGACAGACGGCCAGAGGCTTTGGTTGGGCGCTACGCGGAAAAGCGACAAGTTTGCCCAAATCATTATGCGCCGCGGAATCCGAGTCCGTGGCGCGGGTCGGTTGCCGGGCCGGCAGCGTGCCAAGGACAACCATGTCGTTGAGCGTCGGCAGATCGCCGGAGCTTGGCGCAACCTGCGAAAACCCGTTGATCCGGGCCTCGATCAGGAAGTCGAAGAATGGCCGTTCCGCTGCCACGCCGGTCCGCTGTCGTCGCGCGTTCCACGCACCGGGATCAAACCGGCGCGAGGGCGATTGCCCCTGCGCATCTCCGAACGACGCAAAGTCCAGAATCGCCTGCCAGGCTGCGGCGCTCGAGGGTTCGTCCTGCCCCAGCAGATGGGCCGGATCGACCCATTCCGCCACCTCGGAGGCCAATCGCCCTGCACGCAACTGGGCGAACGCCTCGATCGGGTCGGCAGACAGCCAGGGGCTGAGGGCTACATGGTAATCAGCGATGATGGCGAGTGTTTGCCGCGTCGAAGCCAGTTCCGGCCGCAGGTCGGGCCGCATCCGTTCCACATAGCCGAAATCGATCAGCGGATGTGGCCAGCGCCGCGCCCTTGGGCCTGCAACGGCGAAATCCATCAATTGCTCTACCGGATCGGCGATACGGTAAAGCCGGGCGTAATGCTCTGTATCGACAAACGGAAAAAGCGCCGTCCGACCTTCCGCAGAAACGTCCGCGTAAAGATCGACGAATTCTTCCGGATAGCAAATCTCCGCCCCGGTATGTTCTCTGGCCGCCTCCTGGCAGATCAGGTTCCGATGGAGCGCCACATCGAGCATAGCAAAAAGCACCTTCAGATCGCCGCAAGCGTCGTTGGTTTTCATTTTTCCGGTTCCGTCGTCGGCTGTTGCGGTGCGATGTCGATCGGCACCCTGTCCGGCACCGTCCCGCTCAGCACTTGACGCCAGCGGGCCATGGTCGCCACCGCGGCAGCATTCGGCGCACGGCCCTGACGCCGGCCCTCGGCGCGGTAATGGTCCAGGCCCGACTGATACCGGCGCTCGGCCACGGCCAGGCGGGCCTCAGGATAGGTTTCGAGATACCAATACTCGTCAAAGTTGCGCGTCACCGCAACCAATCCGGCAAAATAACCGGTCCCGGCAAAATGCGCAGCGATCGAGTCCGCCGGCCCCCAGTCGACCTCGGCCTTGAGATCGTAGTCGCGCAGATAGGCACGTTCGTCGATCGCAACATCAGAGAGGATCATCTCCAGCACGCCGCGCAGGAATGCGCCGTCCACTTCCAGCCGTTCGACGGTTTCGAGCCGCTCTCCGTCCTTCAGACCGAGACGTCGCTCCAGCCTCTCGAGATCGGGATAGACATCATACATGGCAGACAGATTCCAGCGAGATCAGCAGCAGGCCGAGGCGACGATTGTCGGGCCCCGGCGCGCGCAGGGACCGCGAACTTCGGATCGAGACGGTAAAGCCGTCCGCGGCCGCCCGGTCGACGGGCAGCGGCAGCAATATATTCTCGAAACTGTTCTCGGGCGAGATAAAGACATGGCTGGCCAGCCGCGTCGTTCCGGCCCTCACAACCACCTCCTGGGTCGGTCCGATCAGGGGCATCGTGGCGGGGCGGAACAGTTCCAGCCGCAGATGCGTGGCCGCATCGTCGATACGGGTACAACGCAGCTTGATGAAGGGGCTGATCCAGCCGTCGGAATACCAGATTCCCGAAAGAACGGTGGGTGCCGGATCCGGCTCGGTCACATCATCCATAGTCCGTTGCCTTGCATGGGACACTGCTCGCCAATCGGGCAAGATCGCTTCGGCGAACACCGGGATATCTCGTCAGGTCGCTCTGTTCGAGGGTGTAGCGTGTCAGGCTTGGAGATAAAAAGTCAAAAGCCTAACTTGTCAAGCTGCGCGCCTTCAGATGGGCCTTCATCTGCTCCAGAGTCTGTGTCATGGCCTCCGCCTGTGCCTTGCCCCTCGCGTCCAGCCTCGCAAGAATGGCGAGGTGACGTTCCGCCACCGGCAACTGCTGCGCCACCTCGTCCATGTCATCGGTCAAGATGGCACGGCTGGCGGTCAGCAGCGCGATCTGCACCTGGGCGGCGATCAGGTGAAACGCGTTCTCGTCAAGCAGTTTACCTACCAATCTACCGGTGGCCGCGAACCACTCCTCGTCGATCAGAAAAGGGCCGGCGCCCTCAGTTGGATCGCGATAGGCGATCCGCAGCTTTTCAGCCTCGGGCAGCCGCGCATTGACCGCCTCGATCTCCGCAGCGTTCCGCTCAATGTACTGCCGTTGCCAGTCGAGGGATTGCACGTGATAGCCGACGGCAGGGACCGGGACCGACGTCTTGAGACCCAGCTTCATGCGCGTCGCGGACTGGCTTCCCTCCGGGCTCATGGCCTTGAGGAAAGCGAATTCCGGCGCGCGAAGCGAACGGTTAGACATACGGCCCCCGGCGTCGGCCAGGACGTCCTCGCCAACGCCGAGGATGTCGGTCAGGAGCTGCTTGAGCACGGTCGACCATCGGCTGTAATTATACGCCTCGATGCTGAAACCCGGCAGGTCCAGCCCCTCTTCCAGATAGAATCTGATCTGGGCAAAACGGCCTTGCGGCCCCGTTCCGGCAAAGTGCCTTTCCACGCTGCCATCTGACCGACCGACGTTTTGCGCCGCCCTGGAAACGGCGAAATCAATCGGGTCGCGGACCATCATCACCGTCCGGACCCGCGTAATGGCATTCACCGAGCAGAACCTCTGAAGCTGTCGGAACATCGGGTGATCCGGCTCGGTCAGGGGCTCGAAGAAATGCTCCGAATGCAGGACGATCCGCGGCGCCTCGGGCGCGATCGGCATATCGCCCTGCCGGGACAGAATATCGTGGTTGCCCCGCACATCCTGGGCTTGCTCACGCGGGTCCTGAGGTTCCCCAGGCCGCGCGGGAGGAAGCGGATAGTGGATCCCCCGGGCGGCCAGTCGATCGGCGTTATGGGCCAGCAGACCCTGCGCATAGGTCGTCCCGGTCTTGCCATGCCCGACAAACAATATGAGTTCTCGGTTCTGCATTTCGGTTCTCCGCTACTGCCATTTTGGTTCGGGTTGTGGCAGGTTCGCCATGACTCTTCCATGGTTTACTTTCGCGAATCGGGCCCCGCATGCATCAGAACGAAAAGCTCGCCATCCTACGCCGGGACAGATCCGAATGGGATGCGCGATGGGCGCGCCCCGGGATGGAGGCCTTCTGGCTGGATCGCGAACTGCCACCGGAGGTCGAGTCGATGCTCGACGATGGTTGGCTGCTGCCCGGAGAGACCGTGCTGGATGTCGGATGCGGCGATGGCCGCACTGCAGGCGCACTAGTGCGCCGTGGTTTCAAAGTCACCGGGATCGACAGTTCACATTCCGCGATCCGGCGCGGACAACGCGCCTTTCACGACAGCGAGGAGGCCCCGGTCTTGCGAGTCTTTGACATCTGCAGCAGCAGCGGCCGGCTCGGACGATTTGACACGATACTGGATCGCGGTTGCCTGCATTGCATTCCCGAAGCCATCCTGCCTGACTATTTCGCGGGCGCAGCGCGCCAACTCAAGCCCGGCGGACAGCTTTGCGTTTTGTACAAGACATCATCCGCCGCAGCCGAAGAAACGGCGGACCTTGTCGAACTGCTCTCCCGCGCCTCCGCCGGCCCGTTCGAATGCGAATACGTGATCTCTACAGAAATTACTGGACAGTCGAGCGCGGTTCCCGCCGTCTGCATGCGAATGCGCCAAACCGAAACCCACTGACCCGGCGAGGGCGCCGGACGGCGCGGTCGGTTGTCCCGCCTGCACCCGCCAGATGGCATGGTCCCGGCGACCGGCCTGGCAAAGCCGTACCGACCGCGCGCGTCCCGTTCGGATGGCGCGCGGACCAGATAACAGATCAGGAGAATGTCACAGTCGGCATCCCGATCACCTCGGGGTCGAGAGATGCTGACCAGCCAAGACGTCCCGGCTCCAGCGCGATACCGTGATGGCCAAGGGATGAATGAAAGCAGCAGGTTATATGGCAAGTGGCGGACAGACAGGGATTCGAACCCTGGAGACGGTCACCCGCCTACACACTTTCCAGGCGTGCGCCTTCGACCACTCGGCCACCTGTCCGTGGGGCGTGAGTTAGCCAAAAGCGAGCGGCGATGCAAGGGTGTGTTTCAGACCGTGTGAATATAGACGCGGCGGTTCTGTGCGCCCTTCTTTTCAATCTTGCCCAGACGCAGGCGGCCGATCTCGCCGGTGTGGCGCACATGGGTGCCGCCGCAGGGTTGCAGATCAATCTGATTTGCCCCGCTGCCGATCATGACCAGCCGGATTTTTCCGGTGCCCATGGGCGGCGCCACTGACATTGTCTTGACCAGACCGGGGTTGGCACGCAGCTCGTCGTCGGAGATCCACGACTCGGTCACCTCAAGGTTTCGCGCCACCAGATCGTTCAGAGCGACCTCGATCGCAGTTTTGTCCTCGGGCGATTCGGGCATGTCGAAATCCAGCCGCCCCTTGTCGGCCGAGACCGACCCGCCAGTCACCGGCAGCGGGATCACCACCGACAGAAGATGCAGCGCGGTGTGGATCCGCATGTGCCGCAGCCGCCTGCCCCAGTCGAGCCGCAAGATCACCTCGACGCCCACGGGGGGCAATGGTCCGGGCGCAGCGGGCACGGCGATCAACGCGCCCTCGGTGCCCTTGATGCAGGTGGCGATCTCTATCTGCCCGCCCGGCCAGTCGATCCACCCGCTGTCCCCTGGCTGCCCGCCGCCCGTGGGGTAAAACAACGTGCGGTCCAGAACGATTCCGCCCTCGTCGGTCAGGGCGAACACTCTGGCGGTCGCTTCTGTCAGATAGGCGTCGTCGCGGAACAGCGGTTGAGTCATGATAATTGCTCCTCGGGGGCATTGGTGTCGGTGGTCGGATACGAAGGCCCGGTGGCGGGCAAAGCATCGGGATTGCGCAATCGGATCACGCGTTGGGCCACCGGAATTTCAAAACCCTCCGCTGCGAACCTTGCGGCAATTTCGTGGTTCATGTCGGATTTGACCGTCATCACAAAATTCACATCCCGAAGAATTGCTCGGATCTCGAAATTCATCGAATCCGGTCCGAACCCCTGAAACAGGACAACGGGCGGCGGGATCAGCACGACCAGAGGATGCGCCTCGGCGATGGATTGCAACACCGTTTCGACCCTGCGCGTGTCGGTGCCATGGGCGACGCCGACGGGCACGATGACCCGCCCCGTCAGGTTGCCGCGGGTCCAGTTGGTGACGGTGCCGCTGACGAAATCAGCGTTCGGCACGATCACGTCGGTCCTGTCGAAGGTCTCGATCCGGGTTGCGCGGACCGAGATCGCCTTGACGAAGCCCATCTGACCGCCGACCTCGATCCAGTCGCCCTCGGAAATCGGACGCTCGATCAGAAGGATGATGCCCGCTACAAAGTTCGACACGATGTTCTGCAAACCAAAGCCGATACCAACAGAAAGCGCACCAGCAACGATGGCCAGCGATGACAGGTCGATCCCCGCAGTGGTAATGGCAAACACGATTGCCAGAAAAACCCCAAGATATCCGAGCCCCGCAAGGATCGCATTGCGCCCGCCGGTGTCGATGCGTGTGCGCGGCAGAACGGCCGAGCGAAGCAAGCCCTGCGCCAGCCGGGTTAACCCGAAACCGATGGCAAAGATCACCAGGAATGTTACAAAATCCGACGGCGAAAGATGCATCTCGCCGATGGAAAACCCTTCGCGGAAACGGGTCCAGAGTTCCGAAAGATCGGTGGTCCGTGCCCCCCAGATCAGCGCGAACAATGGCAGCGCCGCCAGTGAAAGCGCAAAGATGATCAACACCGGCACCAAAGCGTCGCCGGCCTGTTCATCGCTCTGTCCGGTCAACAGGGAATAGCCATCGCGCACAACGATCCACAGCACCGCCAGAGTGGTGACCAGAGCCAAACTAAGTGCAGTGGGAAACAGCAGGCCCTTGGCGGCCACGTGATATCCCGCCACCGCCAGCAGCGGCCCGATCAACCCCAGCCCCATGACGATCCGCCCGATCAGGTGTATCAGCCAGTTGAAATAGCCAGCATCGAATCCGTCTTCGTCGCGCATGTCGCGCGGGATTTTATATCCCGTCAGGATCATCCCGAGGCGCCACAGGATCAGTCCGGCCGTTACAAGGATCGGAAAATCCAGCACGACGACGGTCGCGGGATCGTATCGGTCGAAATTCGCCAGCCGCGTCAGTAGCGCGTTCAGGCTGAGGCATACGCCCAGACCCAGAAACATCAGCCGCCCGTTGCGGCGAAAACCGGCGGACAGGATCAGTGGTGCGGCAATGCTGTCGCGGCGCGGAAATGTCCGCGCGCCCAGCCACAGCGCACCAAAGAACAGTGCGCCGATCCACGGCAGAAGCTCCGCAATGATCCGGCCGCGCAGGCCCAGAGATCCGCTGGCAAAGGCCGCTTCGCGCAGTGCGACCATGCCAAGGACAGGCACAACAATCTGCATCAACGACACGACAAACGCAAAGGCCGGATGGCCGAACCTGCGGCCACCGCGCCGTTCATACAGATACAGCGTCAGTCGCTCCATCCACGCCCGCCCGCGCACCACAAGTGCAACGGCGACAAACAGAAAGAACAGCATCCAGGGCAGGTTTTCCAGCGGCTCGGGCCGGGAATCAGTGCGGCGCAAACCGGCAGAGATTTCGTTCTTCAGCTGGACAAGGCTCTGATTCAGTTCCCCAAGCGCCGGCCCCCAGAACGCCGGGTTCAATGGCCAGGGCCCCCGGGTCATCCATTCGTCGGTTCGGCGCAGACGCATGGTCGAGTCGATCTCGCGGATCAGACCGTCGGCGCGGTTATAGGCCGCTTCGGCCTCGCGCCGGGGGACAGTGATGCGCGCCAACTGCTCCATGAGTTCGGCGCGACGGATGGCGATCTCTTCGGGTTCGGCCGGCTCGCCCTCGGCGGGCAATGGGCCCAACCCGTCGATCTGCGCCTGAAGCGTGTCGATACGCGTCTTGTTGGCACCCTGCGCCGACAGAAACCGTTCGCGGAAGGTCGCGATTTCCGCACGCAGCTGATCCATCGCACGATCCGACGCCCGCCCGGTTTCAAGCGTCTCCTCGGCCCGCTCGGCCAAAGCGCCCCAAGCCGCGACATCCTGTGCCACGGCCTCCCCCGGCCCGGCCAGAAGCGCCAGACACAACAGAACTGTGCGCAACAAGGCGCTGAGGATGGCGGGCCGCTTCATCCGTGCCATGACGACCCCGCGTTCATCACTCCGTGACAAATGCGGCCGGAAGAACCCGCCCGCCCTGATCCAGCCAATCGGGGACCGGCAGCCCCTTTTCCCGCAGGAAATCGGGGTTGAACAGTTTGCTTTGATACCGGGTGCCATAGTCGCACAGAATGGTGACAATCGTGTGCCCCGGTCCCATCTCGCGGGCCATGCGCATCGCGCCGGCCACGTTGATGCCCGACGATCCGCCAACACACAGCCCTTCGTCGGTCAAAAGGTCAAACACCACCGGCAATGCCTCGGCGTCGGGGATGTTATAGGACATGTCGGGGGTGAATCCCTCAAGGTTGGCGGTGATCCGCCCCTGCCCGATGCCTTCGGTGATGGACCCGCCGTTGGATTTCAATTCACCCGTGGTATAGAAGGAATGCAGCGCGGCGCCGTCCGGATCGGCGAGCGCAACCTTGACGCCTTTGGGCTGCAACACTTGTGCCACCCCGGCCAGCGTACCACCCGACCCGACCGCGCAGATGAACCCATCCACCTTGCCACCGGTCTGGTCCCAGATTTCGGGGCCGGTGGTTTCGATATGCGCCTGACGGTTTGCCGTATTGTCGAACTGTTGTGCCCAGATCGCGCCGGCGGGTTCCGTTTCTGCCAATTTCGCGGCCAACCGTTCGGAATAATGAATATAGTTATTCGGGTTGCGATATGGCGCGGCGGGCACCTGCACCAGTTCGGCCCCGGCAAGGCGCAGCATGTCCTTTTTTTCCTGACTCTGGGTTTCCGGGATCACGATCACCGTGCGAAACCCCATTGAAGCACCGACCAGCGCCAGCCCGATACCGGTATTGCCTGCCGTGCCCTCGACGATCGTGCCGCCGGGTTTTAACGTACCGCGCGCCACTGCATCGCGGATGATGAACAGCGCCGCGCGATCCTTGACCGACTGGCCGGGATTCATGAATTCGGCCTTGCCCAGAATTTCGCAGCCCGTCGCATCGGACGGCCCGTTCAGACGGATAAGGGGGGTGTTGCCGATGGCGGCAGCCAGGTCACGGTGGATGGTCATGGGATATCCTTCGGCAGTTGCCGGACCTTACTAGTACCGCGCCGCGCCGGACTCAAGCAAAGCCGCCCGCCGCCCGCCGCCGGTCCAGCCACAAAGCCGAGAGGATCAGCGGCGAGTTTTCGACCTCGCCACTGTCGATCAGGGCCATGAGATCGGCAAAAGGCAGGACGTGGGTGCGGATATCCTCGTGTTCTGCGGCCAGCCCGCCCTGCCCCATTGTCAGATGAGGAAGGTCGCACAGGCCTATGAAACTGAACAGATATTCGCTCAGCGCGCCGGGACTTGGATAATGCGAGGCAATCGGCAGCAACTGTTGCAGGATAATTCCCGCTTCTTCCTCTGCCTCGCGCCGCGCCGCCGCATCGGGAGTTTCGCCGGGGTCGATCCGGCCTGCAACCGCCTCCAGACACCATGGCAATGGATCACCGCGCATCAGCGGACCAAAACGGAATTGTTCGACCAGCAGAACCCGGTCGCGCACCGGATCATAGGGCAGCAGTGTTACCGCATCACCACTGTGCAGCCCGGCACGGGTCATCGTGCCGCTTTGTGATCCATCGAAATGGGTGTGGGTCAGATCGGTTTCATCAAGCGCAAAGAAATGCACATAGGGTCGCCGTCTGTCGGCGATCCTCACGTCGTCCCGTCCGAAGCCCCGCCGCACAAGCACCGGCGAAGGCTGCGCCGCCGCGCGCAGGGCCGAATCCGCCCGCACCCGGATCATCGGCATGCGAAACCGTAATTCGGCCCCGGAGACCGTTCCGAACATCGTCATCACCTCGGTGGCGGCGGCACGGGTCATCGGACCCCATTGCGCCTGCCAGTCGGACAAGTCCCAGGCAATGTCGCTGCTCCCCACCGGTTCGCCGGGCAAATAGACCGTCGCAGCCAATGCGCCGCGATCGGTCTCAACCGTTGCATGGCCCGGCACATATCCGAACCCCTGTTCATAGAAATGCAGGCGCGCCAGAGCGGAGTCGGGAACATCGCGCAATAGCACCCCATGCGCCGCCACCCCGAGCCCCAGAACCGGAAAATCGCCCCCCGTGGCGCGCCAGATACCATGGCCGGGCAAGACCGCCGGTTCGCCCGCAATATCGCACCCCGCCACCAGCCCGCGCAAAGCATCGTCCAACAGCGTTCCGAACAGAAACAGATCGCTCACATGGGTTTCCATTTGGTGCGCTGCCCGATCCATTCCGTGACCAGCCCACAGAACACCGCCCCGACCGCCAGCGACGCCGCGGCATTGTTGCCCGGTATATAGGCCGCAAAATCAATCATCAGGCGGACCATCGCCTCCAACGCCTCGGTCGGATCATCATAGTACAGATCAAGCGAGCGATTGATCATTTCCCGCCCGCCCCAAAACAGCAGAACCCAGAACAGCGTCGCCACCGCCGCAGTCAGGCCATAAGCGACACCAAAGCCATAGCCTTCGCCCGCCCGCCGGCCCACAAGGCGCCACCCCATCAAAAATGCGACGGCCGCATTCACCACACCAAAGGTGATCGGAATACTGTCGCCATAAGGAATGTTGGGAATCACCAATCCGGTGACGAAAAACGCCAGCCCTGCAAACAGAATGCCGGCGATGATCTTTGCTGCGGTGGGATACATGAATTCAGGCGGGCCTTGTCACAGTGATCTGCGTCACGTCACAGTTTCCGCTGTCAAACGTCGCCGCGCAAGACAGAAGATAGAAATTCCACATTCGCCGAAATCTTTCATCAAATCCCAGAGCCCGGACTTCCTCCCAACGGTCGTTGAACGTTTCGTGCCAGCGCTTAAGGGTCTGCGCATAACTGTCGCCGAATTCGATGCTGTGCTTGACGACAAGCCCGGCCTTTTCCACCTCTGCACGCAACGCACCGGGGCTGGGCAACATGCCGCCGGGAAATATGTATTTCTGTATGAAATCAATAGTCTGACGGTATGCTTCCCATCGCTTTTCCTGCACAGTGATGATCTGCAGCGTCGCCATGCCTCCGGGTTTCAAGCGGGCGCGCAGGGTGCTGAAATAGACCGGCCAGTATTTTTCGCCCACGGCCTCGAACATCTCGATGCTGGCGATGCCATCGTACAATCCTTGTTCGTCGCGATAATCCTGCAACTTGATCTCCACCCGGTCGGCCAGCCCGGCCCGCGCGATCCGCTCAACCGCAAAGGCATATTGCGCCCGGCTGATTGTCAGACACGTCACCCGCAACCCCCGTTCGCGCGCGGCATATTCCGCGAATCCCCCCCAGCCACAGCCGATTTCCAGAACGTGGTCGCCGGGCCGCGCGCCCATCTCATCGACCATGCTGGCGTATTTCGCCAGTTGCGCCGCCTCAAGCGGTTCTTGCCCGGTGGTGAACTTGGCGCTGGAATAGGTCATCGTATCGTCCAGCCACAGACCATAGAAATCATTCCCCAGATCATAATGGGCTGCGATGTTTTTCTGCGCCTGAGCGCGCGAATTGCCCAGCCACCAGAACCGCAAACGTTCGTAAAACCGTACCAGCCCCATGCCCGGAAAACTGTCGTACATTTCCCAATTGTCGGCGTGTACCAGATCCATAAACCCCTGAAGGTCGGGCGTGGACCACCATTCATCCAGATAAGCCTCGCAAAATCCCAAATCGCCTTCGCGGATCAGGCGGGCAAATATATCCGGGTTGTGAATGCGCAATTCGGCCACCGGATTGGCGGTCTTTGTCCCCGTTGCGCGAAACCGCCGCCCGTCGGGCAGCACGAAATCCAACTGTCCATTGTGCATCGAACTGGCCATTTGGAACACCTGCGCGAAATAGCGCGGCAATTTCTCCTGCCCCGTGACACCTGTCAGAATTTCCATCACCTCGCCCCTCTCACCCTGCACCGGCAATCGCCCGTCCTGGCCAGAATACTCATTTCTTTTGCGGTTTGGATCAAAAAGATGCGGCGTCATCCAGATGCGTATATTTCCCGAACCAGCGGTGTCCCGCGCGGGGGAATCCCCCGGGGTTTCGCACGCAGGGCCATGCAGAGCAGTGTCGCCCATCGCAACATCCGCCGTCCGCGCGTTGCTCCGGTCAGGTGTTCAAAAAACGCAAGTCCGGCGAGCTCGGGAGTGGCGAACGCCCGGAATTGCGCCCGGACGAATTGGCAGTCGAGCGTCATGGAGCAAGGGGGTGCCACATTCTCCGACCGCGTCAATGGGGTGAGTAAAGGCGCCTCCGGCGGGAGTATTTAGGCAAAAGAGAAGCCCGGCGGCAGTCCGTCTTTCGTCGGCTTCTTCTTTGTAAAAATACTCAAAGAAAACGGCGCACAATCAGGCGCGCCGTTTCGGTTTTCGCGGGTGGAATTCAGCGTTTGGCGTGTTCGCTCGCCAGACCTTTCCAGATGCAATAACACATGGCCAGAAGGACCACGGTGAACAGCAGCCCGGTTGAGATCACCATCGACTGGAGCGCCGCGAGGCCACCGCCGATCAACAGCGCAATCGCCACGGCGCCCTCGAAGATACACCAGAACACCCGCTGGGGTGCCGGTGCGTCCACCTTGCCGCCTGCCGTGATCGTATCGATCACCAGCGAACCGGAGTCCGACGAGGTCACGAAGAACACGATCACCAGCAAGATGCCGATGAACGAGGTGATCGACGCCAGCGGCAGTTCTCCCAGCACCTTGAACAGTTGCAGCGACAATTCGGCTTCCTGTGCTCCGGGGAAGTTGTCGGCAATCACCTGATGGATCGCAGTTCCGCCAAAGATCGACATCCACATCACACAGACCATCGACGGGATCAGCAGCACGCAGATGATGAATTCGCGCACCGTGCGGCCACGCGACACGCGGGCGATGAACATGCCGACGAAAGGTGACCAGCTGATCCACCACGCCCAATAGAAGGCCGTCCAGCCTTGGGAAAAGTTCACGTCCTCACGGCCGAAAGGGTTCGCAAGTTGCGGCAGGTATTGGAAATAGGCGACCAGGCTGTCCCAGAAAAAGTTGATCAGGAAGGCCGTGGGCCCAACGATCAGGGTAAACAGCGCCAGCAGCCCGGCCAGCCCCATGTTGATCTCGCTCAGGATCTTGACCCCTCCGTCAAGCCCGCGCAGCACCGAAATCAGTGCCACTGCGGTGATTGCAGTGATCAGAATGACCTTGGTGGTGTTGCCGATCGGGACACCGAACAATTCGTTCAGGCCGGCATTCGCCTGTGTCGCGCCAAGACCCAGCGATGTGGCCAGACCGAACAGCGTGGCAAAGACCGCAATGATGTCGATGACATGACCCCACCAACCCCAGACCCGTTCGCCGAAGATCGGATAGAAAGCGCTGCGGATGGTCAGCGGCAGGCCTTTGTTGAAGGTGAACAGCGCAAGCGCAAGCCCGACGGTCGCATAGATCGCCCAAGGGTGAAGCCCCCAATGGTAAATCGTCGCAGCCATTCCCAGTCGCACGGACCCTGCCTGATCACCTGACGCGGCCCCCAGCGGTGCCCAGTCGGTGCGAATTCCGTTCTCGGAGGTAACCTCGCCCAGGGATGTCGAGAAGTGGGTCAGCGGTTCGGACACACCATAGAACATCAGACCGATGCCCATTCCGGCGGCAAAAAGCATCGCGAACCAGCCCGTATAGGAGTAATCAGGCGTCGCCTCGGACCCGCCCAGCCGGACCGAACCATAGGGTGTGACGATCAACACAAGCATAAAGACCACGACCAGATCGGCCGCGCCGATCAGGAACCAGGCAAAATTGTGGGTGGTAAAGTTGAACATCGCCGAAAAGACCGAACTGGCCTGTTCCGGCAGCGCGATTGTATAAAAGACGAATGCGATGATCGAGGCAGCCGAGATCGCGAAGACCGGGTTATGAATGTCGAAGGGCACGCCCAATGCGCGCCCATCGACGTTGCTCTGACCGATCTCGAAATCGGTGTCGATCAGTGTCGTCTGTCCCTCGGGCTCTGGAATGCCCGGTGATGATGTGGTGTCGGCCACTTTGCGTGTCCCCTTTTTTATTCTGGTTCATGCCGCGCCGGAGATTCGGGCGGATGCATTCCCTGCGCCACCAAGTTGCTCTCACAAGGACTGCGAGAGCGACCAACGGCGGTTCTTCCGAAGAGGCTGCGACATTTGCGACGGTCGCAACCCATAGTGTATCACACTGTAGGAGTCACCCGTTCACACAGATTTGAAGAACCGGCCGGGGCCGAACGCCCGCGATCAGGCGTTCACATCCACCACCACCCGGCCCTTGACCTCGCCTTTCAGGATCGCCGCGCCGAGGGCAGGCAGGTCGCCGAGGGAGGCGGGTACGATCATGGCTTCAAGCTTGTCCAGCGGCAGATCGCGGGCGATCCTATCCCAGGCGCGGACCCGGTTTTCATAGGGCTGCATCACGGAATCGATCCCCAGAAGGTTGACGCCGCGCAACAGGAAAGGAATGACCGTGGCGGGCAGAGCAGCGCCCCCGGCCAGACCGATCGCCGCAACAGATCCACCATAGCACATCTGCCCCAGGACCCGCGCCAGCATCGCGCCGCCCACGGCATCGATGCAACCAGCCCATGTTTCAGCTTCAAGCGGGCGTTTGACCGTTTCGGCCAGATCTTCGCGCGGCACGATCCGCCCGGCGCCAAGCCCGGTCAGATATTCCGCCGTCTCGGGCCGCCCGGTGACTGCCGCGACCCGGTGCCCCAATGCGGCCAGCAGCGCGACCGCCACCGATCCAACACCCCCCGCAGCACCGGTCACCAGAACCTCGCCCTTGCCGGATTGCAGCCCGTGATCCTCAAGCGCCATCACCGCCAGCATTGCTGTGAACCCGGCCGTGCCCACTGCCATAGCCATGCGGCTGTCCAACCCGTCGGGCAGAGGGACAAGCCAATCGGCCTTGACGCGCGCCCGCGTTGCGTGGCCGCCCCAATGGGCCTCGCCGACCCGCCAACCGGTCAGCACCACCTTGTCACCGGGGGTATAACGCGGGTCGTCCGATGTCTCGACCGTGCCGGCAAAATCGATGCCCGGCACATGGGGATAGGTGCGGACCAATCCGCCCCCCGGGCCGATGCACAGCCCATCCTTATAGTTCACCGTGGAATATTCGACGGCCACAGTCACATCGCCGTCGGGCAGACGGGTATCCTCCAGCCGTTGTACCGAGGCTGTGGTCTTGCCGTCAGCGTCCTTTTCAACAAGCAGTGCCTTGAACATCTTGATTCCCTTCAGTTTATCGGATCATGTCGGCGGATATTACCGGCGGCGCTGGGCACCGCTTTCGATATTGCTTTGCGTATTGGTGTGGCCTGCTGCCAGCGGGCAGTGCGCGCCATCATGCGGCAGGTTCCGGCCGCATCATGTGCCGTTCATTTGCCCGGGCCGGACCAGTCGATGGCGCAGATCTCGGCAGATTTGCCGCCGAAATCCCACACCCGGCCATAGTCACGGACCCGGCTTTTCAGCCCGGTCGCCGCGATGATGTCGGGGCCCATCCAGTATTTCGAGTTGCTGATCATCACCGGATGATCGGGCGACTTGCCGGTCAACATTTCGATCTCGCCCTGAATCTTGCGTCCGATCGTAATGCTGCGCCGCTTGCCCTCACGCTCGATCAGGACGTTTTCACGTTCGGCGCCAATGATCTCGCTGACCAGCATGGTGAACAGTCCGGTTGTACCGCCTGCCGCGCCGGACAGAATTTTCAGCAGCCCGTCATATGCCTTTTGTGATGCGTTTTCATCGATGTACGCGGCGACCTTCCAGTTGCCTTCGGCCATGCGGCCCGGAATGTCGACCAGCAGACCGATGTTGAGACCGTCCAGAGGCTCGCCCTCGAAATGGCCCTTGTCCACGGCGATTGCCATCCAGGTGTGGCAGTGGCCTTCGGTCGGAGGATGGGCGCCCAGTGACACGACGCAGGGGCAGAATACGGCACAGGAACAGTTCAGGAATAATTCGCCCTGCATGCGCCATTCGGTCGACTGCATCTTGCGGCGCGCCGGATTATTCACCTCTTGTACGTTTCGGTCGCGCGTTGCGACCCCGTCGGACGTTTCGCGTTCTGTCGCCATGTCATCCTCCATCAAATCATCGCGCGGGCCGTCACGACCGCCCCGCCCAGCATCAAGACCACGCCACCCGGGCGCATCACCCGCCGCCCGACATCGGGCAGTTTTTCCAGCACCATGAACAGGGTGGCCAGCCCCATCCATAGCAGACTCATCACCCCGCCGACAAAGCCCAGAACCATGAACCCCCAGCAACAGCCGACACAGAACACGCCCAGCCCAAGCCCCATGCGCAGCCCGCCGCCAAATCCCAGCCGCCAATGGCGAAGGAAATACACGGCAGGCGCGTGGCAGACGCCGTGGCACATCTCTTTCAGCCGGGTGAACTGGAACGCGCCGACAACGATCAGCAACAGCCCGGCCACCGCTGTGGATGTGGCTGCCCCCATGATGTTGAGCACCCCTGCCCGCATCAGAGCCACCTGTACGAATGCGATCAGCAGAGCAAAGACCACCCAAACCGCGAAATAGCCCAGAACAACACCCAGCCAACCCGCGCGGGTGCCGTTGGCCGATACCATCAGATCCTCATAGGCGCGCAGGGTCGGCACCATGGTGGGCAGCATCATTGCCGCCATCATGATTGCCCACATGGGAAACAGGGTGCCGAAACGAACCATCGGCATCATGTTCATGCCCGTCATCCGACCGAAAATATCGACGCCAGACATGCGTGCCATGGCGTACATCACCCACCAGGCGGCAAGGATCGCCGCGAAAAAGCCAAGCCACAGCAGGCTGCGCAAAGCGGGGGAGGTCAGGCGCATGGCAGGCTCCGATCCGGATGGCCACAGTCTTTCCGCCCATGGACCGGCGAGTCAAACACTTCGTCCTCCGGCCTGCCCCGGGATCGGCCCGGCATGGGGCCAACAGGTGTTTTTGCTTGTCGCAGCGAACCTGCCCGACTAGCGTTCCTGAAACGTCACCGATGCTTTCACGGGAAGGAAGCCATGCCAAAGCTCTTCACATTCACCCCCACTCTGGTTTCTGTCATCGCGATGGCCGCTGCCCTGCCTGCTCTGGCGCAGGACACCGACCTTCTGGTGTTCGATTATCCCGGGTTCGAGGATCCGGCGTTCCATTCGGCCTATGTCGAAAAGAACGGCGCCAGCCCCGAATTCGCGTTTTTTGGCGATGAAGAGGAAGCGTTCCAGAAACTGCGTTCCGGGTTTCGCGCCGATGTCAGCCATGTCTGCGCCGGTTCGGTGACCAAATGGGTCGAATCCGGAATTTTGCAGCCTTGGGACACGGCCAAGATCACGGCCTTTGGCGATCTGGATGCCAACCTGACGGGGCAGGACGTGGCAGCCGCCGCATCCGACACCTATTTCGTCCCGACCGATTTCGGCTCGACCGCCATCGCATTCAACACCGAAGAGGTTCCGGCCGAGGATGTCGCGTCGCTGGATGTGTTTTTGAACCCGAAATACGCCGGGCGGATGACCCTGCCCGACAATGTCGACGACTCCTTTGCGCTGGCGTATCTTGCCACGGGCACCGACGACTGGACCAATGCGACCGACGAACAGTTTGAGGCCGCGGCACAATGGCTGCGCGACGTGCATCCGAACCTGCGCACATACTGGACCGATCCGGCCGAGCTGGCGCAGCTTTTGGCGGGGCAAGAGGTGCTGGTGGCCTGGGCGTGGAACGAAACCCTGCCGACCATGACCGAAGAGGGATTTCCCGTCGGGTTTGCCCGCGAAACAACCGAAGGTTCATCCTTGTGGCTGTGCGGTTACGTCAACCTGAAGGACGGTCAGGGGTCCGAGGACAAAGCCTATGATTTCCTCAACGCGATGCTCGACCCTTCGTCGACACAGGCGCTGCTGGATGCAGGGTATGGCCAGTCGAACGCCAAGGCGATGGCCGATGTGGGCGACGAGGCGCTGACCGCCGTTGGCCTTGGCCAGATCGACGCGCCGGTGCTGGCACAACTGCCGATGAGCAACGAGTTGCGCACAAAGCAGTCCGAAGCCTTCGAGAAGATCAAGGCAGGCTTCTGACGCCTGGATCAACGCAACCAGATTGACGCCGGCCGTCCGGCGTCAATTCCCGACCCTGCGAAAAAATCGGCCGAGTAAACCCGCCGAATCAGGCAGTGGAATCAGCTCGCCGCCCTGAGAGATAGTCTCGGCGTTCCGCCCGCGGGGCCAAATCACACTGTGCCTGATGGCTCAACCTGCAGGCCCCCGCATTCTGTACCCCTGCCCGCCGATGAACGTCAGAGTTTCCAACACCAACCGGTCCCAACTTGCTTCTTGTGGCAGCGGAATATGGTTGCGACTTTCCAGCATGACGAACTTTGCCCCCGGTATTTCCGCGGCCAGAAGCCTGCCTTGATCGACAGGCTGGATCGCATCCGCATCGGCATGGATCACCAATGTCGGGGTGGTGACCATTGAAAGCTCATCCACTACCGAGAACCGATCGATAATCTGACGCAGGGTCGCCGCGTTTTCGGGTGATACCGATTGCATCTGCATCCGCACAAGGCTGTCGAGCTGTTCTTGTGTCGCGTCCGGCACGAAAAGCGTTGCGAAGGCGCGCACAAAGGGGCTGTTTTCGCGTCCCCATCCCGCTCGGATAAGACTGAGCACCGTATCCTCGTCAATGTCACCGCTCAACGGATCGCGCAGCGCACGGCCCTGTGCAAATCCGCCGTACAGGACCATGGCACTCAGCCGCTCGGGAAACCGGGTTGCAAACCGGACCGCCACCGGCACGGCCTGAGAGGCCGCAAAGATCGGAAACCGGTCAAGCCCGCACGCATCCGCCACCGCCGCCAGATCATCGACAAAATCATCCAACGTTACGTTGTCCAGAGCCCGACCGGACAGGCCGGTGCCCCGCTGATCGTACCGATACAACGTATGATGGTGCGACAAGGCGGTAATCAACGGCCGCCAGACCGGGCTGTCCCAATCCAGTTCCAGATGCGACAGCCAATGCCCCATACGCACCAGCGGCGGGCCGCTGCCGCATGTGGCGTGGGCAATTCGCGCCCCGCCCGAGGATTTCGCAAATCTGACGTCCTGCTGAACGACGCCGATGCCTGGCGACACATCACGCACGCCCTGTCCATCTGTCTCGACATCAACCGCCAATTGAAACCCGCGCCCGTGGATGGTGCGGATGATCCGCTGATCCCGGCCATTGTCACCCACCGCTTTTCGCGCGGCATTGATCCGGGCGTTGATTGTCGAATCCGAGACGTTCAGCCCTTGCCAGACCGTTTCGACAAGATGCTCTTTCGTGATCACATCACCCGGCCGGGTCACCAGCACCTGAAGCAGCGTAAAAACCTGCGGCTCCAGATGAACAGGATCGCCGCAGCGAAAGAATTCGTAACGGTCCGAATCCAGCAGGCAGGTGCCAAAGCGAAAGATCATGCCCCATTCAACGGTCAGAGGGACGCATTTCTCAAGGAAAATCGGACCACGACCGGAATGACAAGTGAATCACAAGCGTCCCACACGCTGATCACAAAGCGTCGGGGATGCGGCTGTGCTGAAATGATCGTGACCTGAAAACATGGCCGCGAGGAAAGCAGATGAAACCCGATAAAGGAATTCAGCGTCGCCCGGATGGCTCCATCGATACCGACCACTATATGACGCATGGGCGCAACATGCGCGCGGAACAGGTGCTGAACATGACGGCTGCACTTGCCAGCCGTGCCACCGCCCGGCGATTGCGCATGGCGATTTCGGCCGGGATTGCCCGCATCGCACCCGGCGGCCCTACCGGCACGGACCCAACCGCAGGGAAATGAATCCGGCGATAAACCCGCCACACCACCCCTTGCACGATGATCCGTCCCGTCCTACATTCATCCTGTCGGGGCAACCCGAATATGGTGATAAACGCGCAGGTAATAAGCGGATTGGACCCGGGGGCGGTACCCGGCGGCTCCACCAAACATCCCTTGTTGGGGGAACATGGGGCCGAAATAGGATCGACAAACGTCTAAAGCTGTTTGCTTTTACTCGGTGAGCTACCACCGATATCGGTGCAATATAGTATAGTTGCCAACAACAACCATGCTCCGGTCGCAGTCGCAGCGTAAGCTGTCACTAGACCGATACTTAAGTCCTTACGCCTAGCCGCGTAGGGCGGGGTCCGCAGGCACCTGGCAACAGAAGCCTGCACTTTCACTTCATGCGGCAGGTATCTGATATCTAATCATTTTCCGCTTGATTGCCCCTCTCGGAGTTATGCACCGGAGACAGACTAACCCCATGCAAACCGAACGCGATAAACTGGTTGCTTTCAACGAGCGGGTAAAGCTGTTTGCCGGGTTTCTGAATGCCATCGGTCTCGGTCTGATCGGCTTTGCGGTGCTGCGGCCATTGACAGAAACACCCAGCAATCCGACCTGGGCGGTGGTGTGGTGGGGCGTCATCGGACTCGCAATGCATGCGGTCTCGCACTATATATTAGGGAGACTGCGCAAGGAGATGAAACATGACCCTGTTTGAATTCATTGTTCCGGTGATCGCGCTGGCTGTGGCCGGGGGCGGTATCTATATGCTGCGCCGTTCGGAAAAACATCTGGACGACAAGACCCGCCAACATCCGGCAGGGTAACCACCTCCTGAGCCAAAGGGCGCTGCTGGTCGGTCCGGCCTTGCCGCTTTCTCCTCTCAGTTCAGACCAGTTCAGACTTTCGTAAGCATCTGCGCCTAGCGTTGGGACAAAGCTCTCACGCAAGGTGCCCCGATGACCAATTCCGAATTGCTCCAGAATTTTATTCAAGCGGTCTGGATCAACGGCGATCTTGGCGCCGTCGATCAGCTGTTTGCGCCAGATGCCGGTGCAGACGGGCTGTTGCCCGACATGACGCTGACGCCCGAAGACTTTAAAACCATGGTCATGGCGCTGCTTAATCTTGTTCAGGAACCGGAAATCAGTCTGGTCAAGATGTTGGAAGACGAAGATTGGGTTGCGATGATGATGCGGGTGCGTGCGCAGTCACAGATCGGCCCTGACCAGATCAGCGCAACCGGCCAGATCATGGCGCGGTTTAAGGATGGCAAGATCGTCGAAGTTTATAACCACTTCGATTTCCTCGGACTTTTTCAACAGCTTGGACTTATCCCGCACGAGGCGGTGACACTGTGTCTTTCAGGCGAACCGCTTGGCTGACTTGCCAAGGGCGCCACCTTCGGTATACGAATCCAGACGGGGCCATGCGACCGCCCCGTCAGGCATATGCTTCAGGTTCGCATCCGCAGGCTTTTGCCGAAAAGATGCCCCACATGCATTTCACCCCGTCCTTCACTGTTCTGGCCGATCTGCCGCCCTGCACTCAGGATTGGCAACGGACTATTGCCGTGCTCGACGCTGCCTGTGGCGCCCTGCTGACCGGAGCGACCCCTTGATTCCGAAACCGACGCTGAACGAATTTCTGGCCATATTCGGACGCATCGGCCTGCTGTCCTTTGGCGGTCCCGCGGCCCAGATCGCGCTGATGCACCGCGAGCTGGTTGAGCGGCGTCCATGGCTGACGGAAACCCAATTCCTGAACGCCCTGTCCTTCTGCATGCTGCTGCCCGGCCCCGAGGCGATGCAACTGGCAACCTATGCCGGCTGGCGGCTGCGCGGCACGTCTGGCGGGCTGATCGCCGGGCTGCTGTTCGTTGTGCCGGGCGCGCTGGTGATATTTGTGCTGGCGCTGATCTATGCCCATTTTGGCGGTGTGCCGCTGGTGCAGTCGCTGTTTCTCGGGGTCAAGGCAACCGTGGTGATCATCGTGATCGAGGCGTTGCTGCGAGTATCCAAACGGGCGCTGAAGGGTGTTCAGGGCGTCGTCATCGCCGGGCTGTCATTTCTGGCGATCTTTGCGCTGCAATTGCCGTTTCCGCTGATCATTGCCGCCGCGGGTCTGTTCGGCGCGATGACCGCGCAGGGCACCGGAGCAATCCCTGTGGCACCCCCGGCCCGCCCACGCACCGCGCGTACTGTTGCGATCTGGCTGGCGCTCTGGGCCGCGCCTGTTGGTGTTCTGGCCATCGCGAATCAGCCGCTGCTGTTCGAGATCGCGACATTCTTTTCCACGCTTGCGATTGTCACATTTGGCGGCGCCTACGCCGTCCTTGCCTATATGACGCAGGAGGTGGTTACACAAAAGGGCTGGCTGACCACAGCGCAGATGATGGATGCGCTGGGTCTGGCCGAAACCACGCCGGGCCCTCTGATTCTGGTGACGCAATTCGTCGGGTTCATGGCGGGCTTTGGTTCGGGGGGGATTTTGCTGGCATTTGTTGCGGGGATGGTCACGCTTTGGGTCACCTTCGTGCCCTGTTTCCTGTGGATTCTGGCCGGGGCGCCCTGGCTCGACTGGATTTCGGGTCGCCCGCGTCTGAGCGGCGCGTTGACCGCGATCACCGCCGCCGTTGTCGGGGTGATCCTGAACCTGTCGATCTGGTTTGCGGTCCATGTCTTCTTTGGCACGGTCGGCACCTTCCACCTTGGCCCTTTGTCCATTGTCCGCCCCGATCCCGCCACGCTGAACCTTGCCGCTGTGGCTCTGGCCCTTCTGGCTGCGGTTCTGTTACTGATGCGGCACTGGCCACTGATGGCAGTACTGGCGCTGACCGCGGTGGCGGGCGTCGCCCTGTCGGCGGCCGGACTGAACCCCGTCGCCTCCATCAGGGGTGAAATTCGCCCACCCGCCCTTTCCATCACCCGGGAATGCACTATGGTGGGACCACTTAAAGAGGGCCGGAAATGTCGCGCAAGATCGACTATGGAAACTTGATGCATCGCGCCATGCGCGGGCTGATACAGGAAGTGCTGAACGATGTGTCGGTGCGCGGCCTGCCGGGCGACCACCATTTTTTCATAACCTTCGACACAATGCATCCCGATGTGGAGATTGCCGACTGGCTTTCCGACCGGTATCCCGACGAAATGACCGTGGTCATGCAACATTGGTTCGACAATCTTGACGTCACGAATGATGGTTTTTCGGTCACCCTGAACTTTGGCGAAGATCCCGAACCGCTGTATATCCCCTATGATGCGATCCGCACTTTTGTGGACCCTTCGGTCGAATTCGGGCTGCGGTTTGAAACCCAGACCCGCGAAGACGACGACACCGACGATGACACGGATCCCGACGACGCAGACCCCGGAACCAAAGAGAATAAAGCCCCGGCGGCGCAGGTCGTGAGTCTCGACAGCTTCCGCAAATCCTGAACCGCGATCTGCTTTGCGCCGGGTTGCCCTTCATCCCTTGCACGGTTGCGCCCGCCTCGACGGAAATTGCGGCATTTGCCATGGGTCATCCGAATTGATTTCCCCGCCCTGCACGCCTAAGACGGCGCAAACGACGCTCAGGAGGCCGAGATGGCGAACACCCGCACAGAAACCGACAGCTTTGGACCGCTTGAGGTGCCCGCCGATAGATATTGGGGCGCACAGACTCAGCGTTCGCTTCTGAATTTCCCCATTGGCTGGGAAAAACAGCCCGTGGCCATTGTGCGCGCTCTCGGGGTGATCAAACAGGCCTGCGCCACGGCGAACAAGGCCTCGGGCAAGCTCGACGCCACAAAGGCCGACGCGATAATCCGGGCCGCATCCGAAGTGGCCGAGGGCAAGTTTGATGACAACTTTCCGCTGGTCGTCTGGCAAACCGGATCGGGCACCCAGTCGAACATGAACGCGAACGAGGTGATCTCGAACCGCGCGATCGAAATTCTGGGCGGAACCATCGGATCGAAAGACCCGGTCCACCCCAATGACCACGTCAACATGGGCCAGTCCTCGAACGACACCTTCCCCACCGCCATGCATATCGCCGTGGCGATGACGGCGCGCGATGTCACATTGCCGGGGCTGGAGAAACTGCACCGCGCATTGGTCGCCAAGGTCGCGGAATTCGACGGGATCATAAAAATCGGCCGCACCCACATGATGGACGCGACGCCCCTGACGCTGGCACAGGAATTTTCCGGCTATGCCCATCAGGTTGCCATGTCGATCAAGCGGGTCAAGGCCGCCCTGCCCCACATTCACGAATTGGCCCAGGGCGGAACCGCAGTCGGCACCGGGCTGAACGCGCCCAAAGGTTGGGGCGAGGAAGTGGCGGGCAATATGGCCGAAATCACCGGCATTCCCTTTGTCACCGCGCCCAACAAGTTCGAAGCACTCGCTGCCCATGACGCGCTTGTGGAAATGTCCGGCGCGCTGAAAACCGTTGCCGCATCGCTGTTCAAGATTGCCAACGACATCCGTCTGCTGGGCTCAGGCCCGCGCTGTGGTCTGGGCGAGTTGATGCTGCCGGAAAATGAACCCGGATCGTCGATCATGCCAGGCAAGGTCAACCCGACCCAGTGCGAGGCGCTGACCCAGGTTTGCGCCCATGTCTTTGGCAATGATGCAGCGGTCGGTTTCGCCGGATCACAGGGGCATTTCGAACTGAACGTATTCAAGCCGATGATGGCCTATAACGTTTTGCAATCCATGCAGCTCTTGGGCGATGCTTCGGCTGCATTTACCGACAATTGCGTCGTCGGGATCGAAGCGAACCGTGACCGGATCGCGAAAATCATGAATGAATCGCTGATGCTGGTCACCGCGCTGGCCCCGACCATCGGCTATGACAATGCCACGATGGTCGCCAAGACCGCCCACAAGAACGGCACCACGCTGAAGCAAGAGGCGATCGGCCTTGGTTTTGTGGACGAGGAAACCTTTGACCGGGTCGTCCGCCCCGAAACCATGATCGGTCCGAAATGAGCGAACCGATCAACCTCAACCGCGCCCGCAAGGATCGCGCCCGCGCCGAAGCAAAGTCCGACGCTGATGCAAATGCGGTGAAATTTGCGCGCTCCAAGGCGCAGAAGATCCTGGAGGCGACGCGAAACGCCCGCGCCGCCCGAGCGTTGGACAGTCACCTGTCCGAAGACGAATGAACGACCGCCCGCGCAAACATTCTCTCACCCTGCGCGGGCATCGCACTTCAGTCTCGCTCGAAGAGGATTTCTGGCAGGCCCTGCGGGCGCAGGCTGCCGCTCAGGGACGCCCGATCAACGATCTGGCCGCCGAAATCGACGCCGCCCGCCACCCCGACACCGGTCTGGCCACCGCGATCCGCCTGCATCTTTTTCGTGCGATCCGCGACGGCTGAGCTGAAAATTCATCCACCCGGCGTCAACATTTCCCCATTGCAGAAACGAAAAGGGCCGCCCCTGAGGGCGGCCCGAAACATCGTGCGAATGGAGGATAACCCGCCAATCAGCGCTTGGAGAACTGGAAGCTCTTACGCGCTTTTGCCTTGCCGTATTTCTTACGCTCGACCACGCGGCTGTCACGGGTGAGGAAACCGGCGGCCTTCAGAGCGGTGCGCAGGGTCGGTTCGTAAAGTTGCAACGCTTTGGAAACGCCATGCTTTACCGCGCCCGCCTGTCCGGACAGTCCGCCACCCTTGACGGTTGCGATCACGTCGAACTGACCTTCGGTATTGGTGATCTGGAACGGCTGGCGCAGGATCATCTGCAACACCGGACGGGCGAAATAATCGTCCTGCGCTTTGCCGTTGATCGTCACCTTGCCCGAACCCGGACGGATCCAGACCCGCGCGACCGCATCCTTGCGCTTGCCCGTGGCATAGGACCGGCCCAGCTCATCGCGCACCGCTTCGTGCAGCGGCTTGGTTTCGATCGCGGCGGGGGTGCCCGACACGATCTCGTTCAGATCGTCGAGAGATTTGATTTCGTCGGCCATGCTCATGCGCTCCGGGTGTTTTTCTTGTTCATCGCTGCGACGTCCAGAACCGTGGGGTTCTGCGCTTCGTGCGGATGCTCGGCGCTGGCATAGATGCGCAGGTTGGTCATCTGCTGGCGGCTCAGCTTGCCACCGGGCAGCATGCGCTTGATGGCCAGGGTCAGCACGCGCTCGGGGTGCTTGCCGTCCATGATCTGGCCGATGCTGCGCGATTTGATGCCGCCGGGATATCCGGTGTGCCAGTAATGGCGCTCTTCGCGCTTGTTGCCGGTGATCTGCAACTTGTCGGCGTTGATCACGATGACATTGTCACCCATGTCCATGTGAGGCGTGAAGCTCGGCTTGTGCTTGCCGCGCAGACGCATGGCAATGATCGATGCAAGGCGACCAAGGACAACGCCTTCGGCGTCGATAATGATCCACTGCTTGTCGATATCCGCCGGTGTCGCGGTAAAGGTTTTCATTTGTTCGTCCTGTCGAGAATGCGTGTGGCGATAGCGCCACCTCGGGATGTCGGAGTTCTAACCCATCGCGCGGCACAGTCAATCGGCAAGTCACCGGATTTACATAGCTGTTTCAATGTCTTACAATTAAGGTATTAGAATACCTCCAATCAACCGGCATTTTCGCACCCCGGTGGCGGATCTTTTTGCCACTGCGCAGACAAAGGGCTTGCAACAGGGGGCCGGGGATCATAGGTGGAGCGTTCGTGCGGGACCGATCCTAACCTCGACAAACCGGGGGGGCGCTAAGGGACCACGGATTTCAATCTGCTGGAACAAAGGGGATAGGCCATGAATGGCTCCAACCTCTTTCAACTGGGGATCGGTCTGGAGACTGGCGCCCAAGAGGAAGAAAAACGCAGCAACACCGCTGCGCAAACCGACAACATGCGTGACGTGCTTGACACGGACCGCGACGATCACTTCATTCGCCGCGACGGCAAGGTTTTTGCCGGCACGCATCTGATTATCGAAGTCGTGAACGGTCACGGACTGGATGATGAAGCGCGCATCCAACAGGCGTTTCGCGATTCCGTCGAATTGTGCGGCGCGACCCTGCTGCATATCCACACTCACAAGTTTTCGCCTCAGGGCGTAAGCGGCGTGGCTGTTTTGGCTGAATCGCACATCTCGGTGCACACATGGCCCGAAATCGGCTATGGCGCGTTCGACGTGTTCATGTGCGGCGACGCCAACCCATGGCGCGCTGTCGATGTGTTGAAATCCGCATTTGCGACAGATGACGTGCGGGTGCGCGAACTGTTGCGCGGCGACGGATTGGTTACCGACACGGTCGCCGCCTGACCTGCCGATCTTCCGGTCGCGTCTCACGCCTGAACCCGTGCGAGACGCGACCGGAAAACTGTCAAAGCGAAGGAACACCGCCATGACCACCCTGCCCGGCTGGACCCTTGAGCGTCTGCATGACGACCATGCGCAGGCATTGCGCGAATCCCGCGTGCTCTATGACAGCCAGACCGAGCATCAGCGTCTTCGGGTGTTCGAAAACCCAACTTTCGGACGCATTCTGACGCTGGACAATGTGGTGCAGGTGACGACGCGCGACAATTTCATCTATCACGAAATGCTGACCCATGTGCCGCTTCTCGCTCATGGCGAAGCGAAACGGGTGCTGATCATCGGCGGCGGTGACGGCGGCATGGCACGCGAAGTGCTGCGCCATACCAGCGTCGAACATGTCACGATGGTTGAAATCGATGCAGGTGTGGTGGAATTCTGCCGTGAATATCTGCCCGATATTTCTGCTGGTGCCTTTGACGATCCGCGCCTGCATCTGACAATCGACGATGGCGCCGCCTTTATGCGGTCCACCTCCGACAGGTTCGATGTAATTATCGTGGATTCCACCGACCCCGTCGGCCCGGGCGAGGTTCTTTTCACCGACACCTTCTATGGCCATGCCCACCGCGCACTCAATCCCGGTGGCATCCTTGTGACGCAGAACGGTGTGCCCTTCCTGCAGGGGGCAGAGCTGACCAACACGATGCGCGCCTTCAAAGCGTTGTTCGCCGACAGCACCTGCTATCTGGCGACGGTGCCGACCTATGCGGGGGGACCGATGGCATTCGGCTGGGGCACCGATGGCACGGCGCGGCAGGTCACGGTGGAGACGCTGGCCCAACGCTTCCAAGCGGCCGAGATCGCCACCGATTACTATACGCCCGAGGTGCACAAAGGCGCCTTTGCCCTGCCCGGCTATGTCGCGCGGCTGCTGCCCTGATCTCCCGGGCCGTGCGATTTACCCGCCGGTGTTAGTGCAGGGTGAATTCGCCGGTGACATTGCGCCACTCACCCGACGCAATCATCTTGCGATGGGTGAACCGCACCGAATGCAATTTTCCCTCGATCTCTTCCTGCCAGAATTCAATGAACTTGAACAGACGCGGATGGTCCGGTGCGACGTCATAGTCTTGCCAGACGAAAGTGTTGAGAACACTATGAAAATCCGGCATCCGGTAGAACATTTCAGCCGTCGTCAGCCCGTATCCCTTGAGCATCATTTCGGTTTCAGACATCGCCATGGTCATGCCTTTCGATTGCCTCATAAAGAAATTATGACAGACCTGAATTACTTTGCAATAAAAACAATGTGTTATCACTCAACACTGCTGGCTGCCGGTACAATCGCCGGGCAGCCATTGCACGCCACGTGAACGCTCTGGTATACCCTTCATAACGCCAAATTAGGTTATCCCGAGGAGCAGCGGGCAACGTGAACGATACACCGCAAACCCCCGAAAACGAAGACGAAATTCCGCCGGAACGCCCTGTCTATCATGGCGAGGTCATTTCGATCGCCGACGAGATGCGGAAATCGTTTCTCGACTATGCCATGTCGGTCATCGTGTCCCGCGCGATCCCTGACCTGCGTGACGGATTGAAACCTGTGCACCGGCGGATCCTTTATGCCATGCACGAAACCGGCAACACCCACGAGAAGTCTTATCGCAAATCGGCGCGCCCGGTTGGGGATGTGATGGGTAAATTCCACCCCCATGGCGACTCGGCGATCTATGAAGCGCTCGTGCGTATGGCCCAAGACTTTTCCATGTCCCTGCCTTTGCTCGACGGACAGGGCAACTTTGGCTCGATGGACGGCGATCCGGCCGCCGCGATGCGATATACCGAAGTCAGGATGGACCGCCCGGCGCATTACCTGCTGGCGGACATCGAAAAAGACACGGTCGATTTTCAGGACAACTATGATGGCAAGGACCGTGAGCCCACCGTCCTTCCCGCACGGTTTCCCAACATGCTGGTCAATGGCGCGGGCGGCATCGCCGTCGGCATGGCCACCAACATCCCGCCGCACAATCTGGGCGAAGTGATCGATGCGACGCTTGCGCTGATCGGCGACCCCGACATGACGTCCGAGCAGTTGATGGAGATCGTGCCCGCGCCCGATTTTCCCACCGGCGGTCTTATCCTCGGTCGCTCTGGCGCGCGCAAAGCCTATCTCGAGGGGCGCGGCAGCGTCATCATCCGTGCGAAAACGCGGATCGAGGAGATCAGGAAAGACCGCTATGCCATTGTTCTCGATGAGATTCCTTATCAGGTGAACAAGGCCTCCATGATCGAGAAGATTGCCGAACTGGTACGTGACAAACGGCTTGAGGGCATTTCAAGCGTCCAGGACGAATCTGATCGGATCGGCATACGTGTGGTGATCGAGTTGAAACGCGATGCCACGCCCGAAGTGGTCCTGAACCAGCTGTTCCGTTTCACCCAGATGCAGACTCACTTTGGCTGCAACATGCTGGCCCTGAACGGCGGGCGCCCAGAGCAATTGACGCTGCGCGACTTCCTGACAAGCTTTATCACCTTCCGCGAAGAAGTCGTGGCGCGCCGCACCGCTTATGAATTGCGCAAAGCGCGCGAACGCAGCCATATCCTGTGCGGTCTGGCTGTCGCCGTGTCAAACGTCGATGAGGTGGTCGCGACCATCCGCGCAAGCGCCGACGCGCCGGAAGCCCGGCACAAATTGATGGAACGCGCCTGGCCTGCCCATGAAATCGCGTCCTATATCCGCCTGATCGATGATCCAAGCCACACGGTGAACGAGGACGGAACCTATCATCTGTCGGAAATTCAGGCCCGTGCCATCCTTGAGTTGCGGTTGCAGCGTCTGACCCAGATCGGCGTCAAGGAAGTGACCGACGAGCTTGAGGAATTGGCCGCGAAAATAAGGGATTACCTCGACATCCTCAGATCCCGCGAGCGGATTATGGAGATCATCTCGACCGAGCTGCAAGAGATCAGGGATCTGTTCGCTGTGCCCCGCCGCACCGAAATCGTCGATTGGGCCGGCGACCTGGACGACGAAGATCTGATCGAACGTGAAGACATGGTCGTGACGATTACCCAGACTGGATATATCAAGCGTACGCCGTTGGTCGACTTCCGCAGTCAACGTCGTGGCGGCAAGGGGATGTCAGGCGGCAGCCTGAAGGATGACGATGTCGTCACCACTCTGTTCGTCGCCAACACCCATACGCAGTTGTTGTTTTTCACAACAGACGGAATGGCTTACAAGCTCAAGACATGGCGCCTGCCGCTGGGTGGACGCACGTCGAAAGGCAAGGCGATCGTCAATATCTTGCCGATCCCGACCGGTGTATCGGTGGCCGCAATCATGCCGGTCGACCGGGACGAGGCCGATTGGAGCGAATTGCAAATCGTATTTGCAACTTCGGATGGCAGCGTGCGTCGAAACGCTCTGTCGGATTTCACCAACGTCAGGTCGAATGGCAAGATCGCCATGAAACTCCCTGAAAACGTTGAACTTGTGAATGCCCGCATCGCCAACGAAAATGACGATATGATGTTGGTGACGGCATTGGGACGGGCGATCCGATTTGCCACAACCGCTGTCAGAGTGTTCAAGGGCCGCGATTCAACCGGCGTGCGCGGGATCCGTCTTGCCGAAGACGACCGCGTCGTTTCCATGGCGGTGATCCGCCACTTCAAGGCGACACCGGAAGAGCGGACAACCTATCTGAAGATGCGCCGCGCCATGGCCGGTCTGGCCGACGATGCCGAGAACGAAGATGAGGATCAAACCGCAGAAGCGACCGATTTCACCAACGAGCGCTATGCTGAAATGTCTGCGGCCGAGGATCTGATCCTGACAATCACTTCAAGAGGGTCAGGCAAGCTTAGCTCCAGCCACGATTATCCTGTTCGCGGTCGCGGGGGCCAAGGGGTTTCGGCAATGGACCGGGCGATGCGCGGTGGCAATCTGGTTGCGACATTCCCGGTCGATCTGGACGATCAGATCATGCTGGCGACTTCAAACGGACAGTCGATCCGCGTGCCCGTTGAAGGTATCTCATTCCGGTCGCGCGGCGCTGGCGGTGTCAAAGTGTTCAACACCGGCCCCGAAGAAGAAGTGGTCAGCGTCGCCAGAATCGCCGACCAAGGTGAAGAAGCCGAGGTCGAGGCCGACGGCTCTGACGTCGCACTGGAATGATTGCATGATAATCCGGCGCCAACGCCCTTTGGGGCTGGTGCCGGACCATCCTGAGCAATCGGTACCATCGACAGATTTCGCGGGCCTTTCCTTTTCGCCCGCGCAAGGCTAGATCGCAGGCATGGATACACTCAACATCATCGGCGGCGGCATGGCCGGATCCGAGGCCGCGTGGCAGGCTGCAAACGCAGGCCTCAACGTGGTGCTTCACGAAATGCGCCCTTCTGTCGGAACTTTCGCCCACCGAACCGGACATCTGGCCGAAATGGTCTGTTCCAATTCGTTTCGCTCGGACGATGACGAACAGAATGCGGTGGGATTGCTACATTGGGAGATGCGCGCGGCGGGCGGGCTGATCATGGACGTCGCGAACGATCATCGCTTGCCAGCAGGAGGCGCGCTGGCGGTGGATCGCGATCCGTTTGCAGAAACGGTCACTCGACGCTTGACAGATCACCCGAAGATCACCCTGCAAGGGTCTGAAATTACTTCGCTTCCCACCGAAGGACATTGGATTATCGCCACCGGGCCGCTGACCTCAGGCGCTTTGGCTGAATCGATCCGTACCGAAACCGGAGCCGATGCTCTGGCATTTTTCGACGCCATCGCACCCATCGTCCACGCCGAAAGCGTAGATATGTCAGTGGCATGGCGGCAGTCCCGCTATGACAAAGGCGATACAGAGGACGAGCGGACTGCCTATCTTAATTGCCCGATGGACAAAGCGACCTACGAAGCCTTCATCGACGCTCTTCTCGCCTCTGAAAAGACCGAATTTCACGCGGGCGAAACTGCGGGTTATTTCGACGGATGCCTGCCGATCGAAGTGATGGCAGAACGTGGCCGCGAGACATTGCGATTTGGTCCGATGAAGCCCATTGGATTGACCAACGCCCATCGTCCCGACGCCAAACCCTATGCCGTCGTACAACTGCGCCGCGACAACAAGTTGGGAACACTTTACAATATCGTCGGCTTTCAAACCAAGATGAAGTATGGCGCGCAAACTGCTGTTTTCAAGATGATTCCCGGCTTGCAGGATGCCAGTTTCGCCCGGTTGGGCGGCATCCACCGAAATACCTTTCTCAACGCGCCGACGCTTCTTGATGATCAGTTGCGATTGAAATCGCGCCCGAATATCCGCTTTGCCGGACAGATCACTGGCGTCGAAGGCTATGTCGAATCCGCCGCCATGGGTTTGCTTGCGGCGCGGCTGGCAGTGGCCGAACTGACCGGTCAGGCGTTGCCCCCAGTGCCTGCGACCACTGCCACAGGTGCGCTGATGACGCATATCACCGGCGGAGCTGATGCGAAGACATTCCAACCGATGAACGTAAATTTCGGGCTGTTTCCGCCGGTTGAAGGGCTGAAATCAGGACGCCGCGGGCGTCGCGACCGTTACAAAGCCTATACCGACCGGGCCAAAGCCGATTGGCTGGACTGGCTTGCATCGGATCGGGTGCCCGCCTGATCACCCGTTTCGCCCCGTCACCTACCGGGCCTCTGCACCTTGGCCATGCTTTTTCCGCCATTTTGGCGCATGATATGGCCGTTGCGGCCGGCGGTAGGTTCCTCTTGCGTATCGAGGACATCGATCAAAGCCGCGCCCGCCCGGAATGGGAGGCGCAGATCTTCGACGATCTCGCCTGGCTCGGCCTGACCTGGCCAGAACCGGTGATGCGGCAGTCCGATCGGCTGAAGATATATCGTGACAGTCTTAACTCTTTGTGGACGCGCAACGCGATATACGCCTGTACCTGCAACCGGCGCGACATTCTCGAAGCTGCGGGTGCACCACAGGAAGGCGCGCATCCGGTCACCGGGCCCGATGGCGTTGTCTATCCGGGCACCTGTCGCACGGCAGGAGCGCATATCACGGGCGCTCCGCTTCCCGACCAAGCACTGCGGCTGAGAATGGAAGAAGCGACCGGCGACAATTTGACCTCCTCCCTCCGGTTCACCGAAACCGGAGCCGGGCCAGATAGCGAAACCGGAAATATTCGGTTCGGGAAAGAGATTCGCAGCAGCATCGGCGATATTGTTCTGGCCCGGCGCGATATGGGCACGTCATACCACCTGTCGGTCGTTCTGGACGATGCGGCACAGGGCATCACCCATGTCGTGCGCGGCAATGATCTTTTCGAGGCGACGAAAATTCATGTGGTCCTACAACACCTTCTGGGACTGCCGACGCCGGTCTATCATCATCATCACCTGATCCGCGACGCAACAGGCCGGCGTCTGGCAAAGCGAGACGACGATCGCGCACTTTGCAAATTCCGCGCAGAGGGCGCCAGCCCTGCCGATATCCGCCATATGGTGGGTCTTGGCGCCTGATGTTCAGGTCGGCATGGGAGCCGACAATTCCACCTCGTCGCCCTCGCGCAGAGCGGTGTAAAAACAGCTTCGGCGATTGGTGTGGCAGGCCGGTCCAGTCTGATCCACCAATGCCAAAAGGCAATCCCGGTCGCAATCAATGCGCAATTCGACCAGGTGCTGCACATGGCCGCTGCTTTCACCCTTGATCCAGTAGGATTGGCGCGAGCGCGACCAATAGGTGACACGCCCGGTTTCCAGGGTTTTCTCTACCGCAGCGGCGTTCATCCAGGCGAGCATCAACACCTCGCCACTGGTCGCGTCCTGCGCGATGACCGGCAACAGGCCGTCGGCGTTAAAGCTGAGCGAGGCGGGATCGAATGGCATGGCGCACCTTTTCCTTTAAGGGGATGCGGACTATCTAGGACATGATGGCGCCAAGCGAAAGCGAACGAATGTCCGACAGCGATCTGATCAAACTTTATTCCGGGCGTATTTTGGCGCTAGCTGCCGATATGCCGCTGACCGAACCGCTGGATCATGCAGACGGATCGGCGCGCAAACGCTCGCCATTGTGCGGATCGACGGTTTCGGTGCAGCTGCGCATGGAAAACGACCGGATCGCGGCCTATTCGCAAGACGTCAAAGCATGCGCTTTGGGTCAGGCGGCGGCATCGGTTGTCGGCAGCAACATCATCGGGCGCAACAGGGCCGAGGTTGAACAGGCGCGGGACGAATTGAAGGCGATGTTGAAATCCGCAGGACCGGTGCCCGCACCGCCATTCGAAGGGTTGGCCGTGTTGGAACCAGCCAAGGATTTCAAGAACCGCCATGCCTCGATCATGTTGGCACTGGACGCGACGATCGAAGCGTTGGACGCGGTCGAAAAAACCGTTTGCGCCTGAGAGATCGGCAATCGGCGGGTTTGATGGCCTTTCGACCCGCGATGTACCCGCCTCCGGATCTGAATTGCAGGACTGTGGGCGATCAAGAGTGCGCCACGGCATCGTCCGACACTCTTTGCCCGAAAGATAAAAAAAGCGCCGCACATCCCGGTCGGGATGGCGGCGCAAGTAAGCGTTCGTCATAGGCGCGGGGCAACCCGGATCAAGAGGCAGAACCGGGAACAGGCAGTCAGAACAGCATCTTCAGTGGGGACAGTGGGATGCAGACCCGGCGCGACGAACAGCAGGCAGTCGTGAAATCAAATCCCTCTATGTAAGGCCGGGCAAATACAGCCCGGCAAACAGCAAAACAACCAGAGCAAAGGCGCCTACGAAATCTTGAACCAAGGTGGTGGACCTTGTCATCACCGTTTTGATCTGTCGGATCATCGTCGGTTTCCTTTCCGGTTGCTTCTCTTTGTTGCACCTTTGTTCTCATATCACAGAAAGCCTGTAAAGAACTTTATGAGAACAAAACGGAACAAAGTGCTAACCTACTGAAATCAGACGGATCGCTTTGTCCTGCTCCATCAACCAAAGAAGATGCCGCGCAGCGCACCCGCGCGGTGTGGTCAGACCGGGGTCGTCGTGCAGCAGTTTGCGTGCATCGCTTTGCGCCAGATTCATCAGGGCGCCCTGCCTTTCCAGATCCGCGACGCGGAATCGCGGCAAGCCCGATTGGGCATGACCGATCAGATCGCCCGCACCCCGCATGGCAAGGTCTTCTTCGGCAATACGGAATCCATCTTCGGTCTGACGCAGGATCTCCAGCCGCCGCCGCCCGGATTCACCCAGTGGCGCTTGATACAGCAGCAGGCAGGTCGATTCCGCTGTGCCCCGCCCGACCCTTCCCCGCAACTGGTGCAACTGCGCCAGACCAAAGCTTTCGGCCCGTTCAATCACCATGATCGAGGCATTTGGGACGTTCACCCCGACCTCGATCACCGTGGTCGCCACCAATACGCTGGTTTGGCCCGCGACGAACCGCGACATTGCGGCGTCTTTGTCGGCTGGGGGCATCTGGCCATGCACCAGTCCGACGACATCATCGCCCAAGGCCGCGCGCAGGCGTCGGAAACGGTCTTCGGCGCTGGTCAGATCGACGGATTCGCTCTCTTCGACCAGGGGGCACACCCAATAGGCCTGCCGCCCCTCGCCCACGGCCCGGCGCAGCGATGCGACCACTTCGTCAATCCGGGTGGTACCGATCAGCGCGGTCTTGACCGGCTTGCGACCCGGCGGTTTTTCATCCAGCACCGACACATCCATATCGCCATACTGAGCCAGCGCCAAAGATCGTGGAATCGGCGTCGCAGTCATGACAAGAACGTCGGCACCCTGCCCCTTGGCACCCAATTCCAGCCGTTGGCGCACACCGAACCGGTGCTGTTCATCCACGACCGCCAGGCGCAGATCGCAGAATACGACGTCTTTTTGAAACACCGCATGAGTGCCGACCAGAACCTGAATGTCACCCGCCGCCAGCGCCGCCAGTTTGGCCGCGCGTTCGCTCCCCTTGTCGCGTCCGGTGAGCAGTTCCAGCACCACACCGGCCTGTTCGGCCAGCGGCTGCAACCCCTCAAGATGCTGACGGGCAAGGATTTCAGTCGGGGCCATCATCACGCCCTGCCCGCCCGCCTCAACCGCGACAAGCAGCGCCATAAAGGCGACCACAGTCTTCCCCGAGCCGACATCGCCTTGCAACAGCCGGTTCATCCGTTCCGGTCGGGCCATGTCGTCGGTGATTTCACCGATTGCCCGCTCCTGCGCTGCGGTCGGATGATACGGCAACGCATTCAACACCTTGCGCTGCAACGTGCCGGTTGCGCGCGACACGATCCCGCGTTTGCGTTTGCGTTCGACACGGGCCAGCGCAAGGGTCAGTTGGTGTGCCAGAAGTTCGTCATAGGCAAGCCGCCTGCGCGCCGGGGCGTCGGTTGACAGATCGGCGGCTGTGCCGGGCGCGTGGGCAGTTTTCAGCGCCGCTTGCCAATCGGGCCATCCCTCGCGCTGCATGACGCCGGGATCGATCCATTCGCCCATGGAGGTCGTCCGTTCCAGCGCAGCGGCGACGGCACGCGCCATGATTTTCTGGGTCAATCCGGATGTCAGGGGATAGACCGGTTCGTAGGGCGCAATTTCCTCTGCCTCGTCCGGAGCAAGAACGTGATCGGGGTGCACCATCTGCGCTATGCCATCGAAAAGTTCGACCCGCCCGGAAACTATGCGCCGCTGACCGGTGGGCAACAGTCGGGTCAGGTAATCCTCACGCGCATGAAAGAACACCAGATGAAACGTGGTCTGGGAATCCGTCACCTCGATCCGGTAGGGGCGGCCCCGTGACGCCGGTGGGAAATGCCGCCCCACCTCAACCTCGACCGTTACGACGGCGGGCGGATCGACGTCGCGGATCGAATCGCGACGTTGTCGATCGATGCCGGAATGTGGCAGCGTGAACAGCAGATCGCGTGGCTTTTCGACACCCATCTGGCCAAAGATCAGCGCAGTTTTCGGGCCGATGCCATCAAGCCCGGTCAGATCGGCGAACAGCGGAAACAATCCTTCGGGGCGGCCGGTGGTCATTGGCCTGCAATCAACGCAAGCCAGCCGTCTTCGTCCAGCGTGGTCACCCCAAGTTCGGCCGCCTTGGTTGCCTTTGATCCCGCCCCCGGTCCGGCGATCAACAGGTCGGTTCTGGCGGAAATGCTGCCCGCTACCTTGGCACCCAGCGACTCGGCCTTGGCCTTTGCCTCGGCCCGTGTCATTTTTTCCAACGTTCCGCTGAACACGACCGTCTTGCCAGCGACAGGGCTGTCCACCGCACCGCGCCGCGCCGCATCGGTGACCGTCAGATGCGCGACCAACCGGTCAATGGCGTCACGCTCGGCACCCGGGCGAAATGCGGCCGTCAGCGATCCGGCCATCACCGCACCGACACCATCGATGCCGTTCAGATCGTCCCAGGCTTCTGTTTCGGGCACAGCGGTGCCCAGTGCCGCCGAGAGATTCGCCCAACTGGCATAATGCCCCGCGATCAGCGCAGCACTGCTTTCCCCGACATGGCGAATGCCAAGGGCGAACAGCAGGCGGTTCAGTGGGATCGTCCGCTTTTCTTCGATCGCGGCAAATAGGTTGTCGGCACTTTTTTCGCCCCAGCCTTCGCGGTTCTTCAACTGCTGCATGCCGCTGCCAAACCGGTCTTTCAGGGTGAAAATGTCAGCGGGTTCGGCAATCCAGCCGTCGCGATAAAATTGTTCGACCTGTTTCGCTCCCAGCCCTTCGATGTCGAAGGCGGCGCGGCTGACGAAATGTTTCAGCTTTTCCACCGCCTGCGCCGGACAGATCAACCCGCCGATGCATCGGCGAATCGCGTCACCCGGTTCGCGCGGTGCCTCGGACCCACATTCGGGACAGCGGTCAGGAAAAGCATACGGCACAGAATCTTTCGGGCGGCGCGACAGGTCGACATCCGACACCTTGGGAATCACATCGCCCGCGCGATAGACCTCGACCCAGTCGCCCGCACGGATGTCCTTGCCACCGCGAATCTCGCCCCCTTGGGAATCGCGCCCTGCGATATAATCCTCGTTGTGCAGCGTTGCATTGGACACGACCACACCGCCCACCGTGACCGGCACCAACCGGGCCACCGGCGACAGGGCCCCCGTGCGCCCAACCTGAATTTCGATCCGGTCAAGCAGCGTCCAGGCGGTCTCGGCGAAAAACTTGTGCGCAATCGCCCAGCGGGGCGTCGTCGAGCGAAAGCCGAGTCGTGCCTGCAAGGCCAGATCATCGACCTTGTAAACCACCCCGTCGATGTCGTAGCCCAGCGTCGCGCGCCGTTGCTCGATCTGTTCATATTGCGCTAGCATCGCGTCAGGCCCGTCGCACAGTGCGGTTTGATCGTTGGTCACGAACCCCATTTCCGCCAGCCGCCGCAGGGCGCCAGACTGAGTATCAGCCAATGGAGCGCTGAGCGCACCCCAGGCATAGGCGAAAAAGCGCAACGGTCGGGATTGGGTGATGGCAGGGTCCAGCTGCCGCAGGGATCCCGCAGCGGCGTTGCGGGGATTGGCAAAGATTTTGCCCCCGGCCGCTGTTTGACGCGAGTTCAGTGACGCAAAATCAGCATGTGACATGTAAACCTCGCCGCGCACCTCAATCACATCGGGGGCGTCCGTCAGGTTCTGCGGGATGTCATCAATGGTCCGGGCGTTTGCGGTGACGTTTTCACCCACCGCGCCGTCGCCGCGCGTTGCCGCCTGCACCAGCCGACCCTGTTCATACCGCAGCGACAGGGACAGGCCGTCAATCTTTGGCTCGGCAGTAAACTTTAGTCGCGCGTCGGCGGACAGGCCCAGATATTTGCGAATCGAGCGGTCGAATTCAACCACGTCACCGGCATCGAACGCATTGCCCAGCGACAACATCCGAACCTCGTGCGCGACCTTGGCAAAGCCATCGCCAGGGGCGGCCCCCACCCGGTCACTGGGGCTGTCATCACGTTTCAGCTCTGGAAATTGCGCTTCAATCGCCGCATTCCGGCGTTTCAGGCTGTCAAACTCCGCGTCGCCGATTTCGGGCGCATCCTTGCCGTGATAGGCGGCGTTTGCCGCGTCAATCAGACCGGCCAGTCGGGACAATTCTTCCCTTGCCGCGTCTTTCGTCAGGTCTTCCACCCGCGTTTGTGCCATTTTCCGCTCCACCGACTCTGCGACCTTGTGATAGGTTCGCATGGGCCCGCGGTCCAGTGGCAGGGGCAAATTCCGCCTTGCCCGCATGCGTTCAGGCGTTCGCGACCAAGGCCGATGGGTGTTCCTTCACTTCGGGATCGCGCAGAACATATCCACGGCCCCAGACCGTCTCGATATAGTTATCGCCAACTGTCGCCTGGCTAAGTTTCTTGCGCAATTTGCAGATAAAGACATCGATGATCTTCAGCTCAGGCTCATCCATGCCGCCGTAAAGATGGTTCAGAATGTCATTATAAATGCGCAAAATCAACGCGTTGAACTCAATTATTTCAAAGACAAACCGAATACAAAGCGTGAATTTTGAAACAGCAGTTTCACCAACCCAAAGAGCGTCCCACATTCGATACATAGGAGATCGACATGAGCGATTGCCACTCGACGCGTGTGATGCATAGAGCGCAGGTTCACACAGATTCACCGCCAGGCGCATGAGCAACCCGATCGTCGAACGGAGCGCGGTCCCTCACTTACCCGCCCTGCACAAAGCGATATCGCGCGGACGCGCGCTCAATTTTCTGTACCATCCCCGCGAACGTCACAGACACATAATTAGAACAGTATTCGAGAACTGTATCCGTATTGACAATAATTGGCGACATCCCTGTCTATATGTGCGTCTTTTTCAAAGCATGCGAAGATGATGGCCTGACGCTCATAATGCTGCGATCTGGTTGGGGAAGCGTCCGAGACAGAATATGCGTCGGACTGTTTTAAGGGGATAGAACGATGGACTTTGAAAAAGTTACGACATTTGAGGTCCGGGGCTATACCCTTGAGGTGCGCACCAACCAAAAGAGAAATTTCTGGATCGGCGCAGTTTTGAAGGATGATGAATCAGTCCAAACTATCGCGGCATCTTCGTCTTTAGAACTGAGCAACCTATTCGCGGCTTGGACAACTTCCACCAAAGTCAGCATTGAGGCTCGCCCGTTCTTTGAGGTTGAAGGCTTCACCTGCGAGATGACGACGGATCGTCGGCGAAATCTTTGGGTCGGCGCTGTGCGAAGGAATGGTGATATCGTTGACGTTCTCACCGCCGCGTCACGGACAGAACTCGAAGAGATTTTTGTGGAATGGACAGTGGGAAAGCCGAAACACAGCTATACCGATGGCCCGACGCCGGTCATCGGCCCCGTATCCACCGCTCGATCGCTCTGAGAAGACCCGATCGATCTGCGTCATCGATCTCTTCTTGATCCAGTAACGGCGGAAATATTTCCCGCTTGCCGGTTGTCCCCGCTTCATTACGAAGCCGCGATATCCGGATGGCCTTTTCGTTCCTTGATACGCCGCTCATCTAACCACCTTTCCGTGTGGACTGACTGCCAAATGAGGGGCAATCATGACGACACTTGGGCGATGTACACCCGGAATCGGACTTCGGCGGAAACAGTCTTATTCCCGGCGGGGCATCAGCAGAGATTGGCCACATGTTTCGGCTCGCTGCTGCCCAATGGAAATGGTGATGGAAAGCCTTACATGGCCGGCAAAGGGCATGAGAATTGTTGAGGCAGTCCCTTCATCACCTTACGGAGTGCGACATGGAAGACTTGATCTGCAAAGCCATCCAGCGACGTACGCGGATCTCCTTCATGTACAAAGGAGTTCGTTGTCGGGTGGAGCCCCACCTTCTGGGATACGACGTTAAGGGCAACCTGACGCTCAGCGCCTGGCAACTGCCAGGACGCAAAGATGAAGGCTTGCGCCATTTTCACATCTCTGAGATGGCCGGGATCGCCAGTGGCCTGATTAAATTCCCAGGACCAAGACCAGGTTACAATCCAAATGATCAGACAATTCCTCGGGTTGTTTGCCGTCTCGGACTTTACCTGGTCACCTAGTGGTCCGCACCTGACGCAAGTTTCCCAGCCTGCTTCAGGCGCGCCTCCGACGTTTATACGAAAGTCCGAGTGGCCGGTATGCGCAGGAAGCGTGCTTTCCGAAGTCTTGGTTGGCGTCATGGCACGAGCGGCATGTTCGGCCCGAACCGGCCTTTCACCCTCCCTTGGCAATGCTGCGGTGCGGCCCGTCAGTGCAGCCATTCGTGCGCAGCGCAGCATTTTGAGAAGGTGAAGGACTGCAACGCGGACGTTGCTCCCGTTCGTCAAATACACCATTGTAAGCGGTGCGCCGGTCACACCTATTTGATGTAGTTCCATGGTAGCAGATCGTCGATTTAGCTTTGCTTGTGACCAGCAACGATGTCTGCCAGATGTCTTCCGAACGTCAATTTGATGTGCCGCCGTTACTTCCAATCCCTCCACTTTCCCGGTAGGCTCATCTTGAGTTCTAGATAATGCATCAGTCTCAGTCGGCAGCTAATTTTTTGACCAAGCCAGCAGGACGCGATGGAAGACGAAATTTGCACTTTAACTCTCAAAACGCTTCGTACCGAATTGGCATCAGAAATTGCTAATTTTAAAGCATATGATGTTCCGGCAATATGCGTGCGAATTGGGTTGTCTGAGGGTTCAGAAGAAGAAGCTTTCCAAAGTAAGCACAAATATGCGCAGAAACGGATTGCAGCTCAGTCAGCCGATGAGCTTCTCAAGAGCGCGCGGTTGCTTCATGCTGAACAAGGCGGATACGCACTCGGAGAAGTGCTTGCAAAATTGGATGATTTAAAAGGCCGCCCAATTACAAAACTGACAAGGCGGCGTCTTATCAAGCTCTTTGATGGCCAACCACTGGCAACCGAGGTTGAACAGATGGATTTTATCCGCTCCGTTTGGCCTATCGAAGACATGCCAGTGGGCAACGGCATTCAATATGATAACCTTGAATCTTTTTTGGTGCAGCACACCCTCAGAAACGATGATCTGACCCAGCAGGAGTTGATGGAATACCTCGGCCTACTGGAGTGCTCCACGTCCCGACTCTTCAGGTTTCTCGAAGCGGTCACTTCAGCTGAGTATCAAGCTGTTAAAAGGCAGAGCGAGTTGGCCAAAGCGATAGATCAACTTTTACGTCACGACGGATATGCATTGGTCAAATCGGGAACTATTTCTGGGTCACCTTTATTCAAAGTGCGCCATATCCCGGATGGAAGCCCGTCGGACAATGAAATATCGATAGCGATCAAGAACTTTGAAACAAGTCAGGTAAGCCCGCGCTGGCAAGCTGCGCTTGAAAGCAGATCTTCTAACCCCGAGCGTTCGATCACCCTAGCACGCACTTTGCTTGAGGACGTCTGCAAATGGATATTGCACGAAGCTGGGGATGGTTGGGACGAAGCTGATGACTTGCCAGCCCTTTACAAAAAAACAGCGAAGGTTTTGAACCTTGCCCCAGACGATCATACAGAGCAAATTTTTAAGCAAATATTGGGTAGCTGCCAATCGGTTGTCAGTGCGCTAGGCGCGCTACGCAATAAGCTAGGTGATGCGCACAGCATTGGTCCGAAGCGCGTGCGCCCCGCTGCCCGACATGCTGAGTTGGCCGTGAACCTTGCAGGAACAATGTCAACGTTCCTAATTGCAACGTGGGCCAACAAAAATGATAATACCTGAGAAATGAGTGTCCGCAGCTTCATTCATAATTTCGATTTTTTGCTGGGTCAGCTCAAGCGCTGGACTTGTGCTGTGCGGGCTTGCAGTATTTTTCGGAGGACATGTCCTTGTAAGAAGGGGAGCGTCTCCAAAATAAATATTAAAGGACAAACCATGCAGGTTTCACGAGACCATTTTTTGCAGGCCGCTAGAGAAATTGGTCAAAGCGGTGAAAACGACACTCTCCCATATGATATTGATGCAGGCTTTATTCGAGATATGGCTGATGAGCTTTCCGATGTCTGCTTCAACCTGTTTCAGGACATAAATCAGAGAACCCCCAAAAACGCTGCGGGATATGTAAATGAACTAACTGTAGGGTCGGAGAGGCTACTGGCTCCTTCTGGGTCTAATGGATTTAGGATTACAACAAAGATTCACCCGCTCTGGAATCTATATTTGAACGGGCTTGGAATTGCTATCGCCGAAGCCAACGAGGGGAATCGCAGCGCGAGGGTCCATTCCTATAGGCTTGGCGGTGAAGCTCCATCCTTCTTCGATCGGTCCAAGTCTTGGCGTACCTATAAAGAGGCCACTCTCAAGGAACCTGCATTAAACGAAGTAGGTTCCGTAGTCGTACAAACTGACATTTCCAGCTTCTATGAGCATATATACCATCATCGGCTTGAGAACGTCATTAAAGATTTGGGTGATTCAAATTCAACTGTAGCCGCGCAAGTTGACCGTATTTTAAGTAAACTGGCGGCTGGCCGTTCCTTTGGACTACCGGTCGGCGGTCAGTGCGCACGGGTCCTTGCAGAAGTAATGATGACTCCCATCGACAGGTCACTATCAGATGCAGGCATCGTATGGCATCGCTTCGTCGATGATTTCACCCTGATCTGCAACTCGCAACAAGAAGCATACAAGGCACTTTCAGTGCTTTCTCACTCTCTTGCAGACTATGGACTTTCACTCAATCGAACTAAAACGACTACTTTGAGTGCTAAACACTACATAGAGTACGTCGCTGCTCAATTGGGTGACGGTGAAGACGCCAGCATGGCACTGCGAGAGCTGGATTTGCACTTCGATCCCTACTCTGATGCAGCACATGGTGAATATGAACAGCTAAAGAAATCGTTTAAAGATATTGACGTCCAGTTTTTATTGAACCTCGAAAAAGAGAAATCGCAGCCGGACAGTTTTGTGCTTGCGCAGATTGGGCGCGCCTTAAAATTTCAAGAACCAAAGGTTGCAGCACAACTATGTGCCACGCTGCTTGAACCAAAAAATCTCAATTCGTTTCGCGCTTCTTGGTCCAAGATTATGCGAGGCGTGTATTCGGTAAGATCGAACGATGAATTTACGCTTGTTTTCGATCAAATAGACAACCTACTTGATTTACTGCCGACAACAGTTCCCCACCTTCTGATGCAGGGCAATCGCGTTTGGCTCACGCGTCTTACAGCCCATTGAGAACGCTGCATAAGAATGCCTCATCCCAGCCAGCTCGCTTGAGTTTGATGCTGAGAGAGCCTTTGGATGTGTCGCGTCGGACGAC